>NZ_JANAVZ010000010.1 GCF_025195095.1 Paracoccus maritimus
AGAGGCCTGAAAGGCGCCGCTCCTTGTGATCTGTCTGCAATTCAGCAAACGCGACCTAAATCCTCGCGCTTAATGCCTTTGGATGCCGACATGCGCTGACGTTTCCACACAGCCTAAGCCCAAACTACTTCGGAAGGCTAGGGCATCATTTCGCAGTCGCAGAACGAAGGCTTCGGTAGGGGCGGCCCATAGCATCGGTAATTGGGCTGCCTAACCGACAAGGTCGAGCTCCTGTTAGGATCGAATGATCCGGATGAAGGGAGTGAACCATGGAATACTATGCTGGACTGGACGTTTCGTTGCGGAGCTGCGCGCTGTGCATCATCGACGAGAAGGGGACTGTCCGCCTCGAGCGGGAGCTTCCCTGTGAGGTCGAAGCGATCGCCGATGCCTTGGCGAGGTTCACCAATCTGGTAACCCGGCTAGGCTTCGAAGCGGGGACGATGAGCCAGCATCTCTACTTCGGACTGCGGGACCGATCCGCCAACACGCCCTCAAACGCAACCTCATTGTGGAATATGCCGCTCTGGATCATGTGGGCGATAATCAGCGTCAGAAACAGAAAGATCGGCGGGCTAAGGGCGTCTGTGAATTGGTCTTCGGGTGGGCGCGTCAATTGCTGTTCCGCATATGTAATCATGGACATCGGATGCCTGATGCAGCGCCATAATGTTAAGGGATAAAAGACCAACCACGATACCACCTCATACAGCAACAGTTCCGCTGAGCGGAGAAGGTTCATGAAATCCATATGACGTCCGCTATTCCTTTGGCACATGTCTTGCACAGCGGCATGCACGAAGCCATTCCCCAGATCATCTGCGGCTGAAGGTCAGCGAGACGCAATGATCCGAAGAAACTGGATTCGGCGAAAAGATGCCGAGAAATGAAATCCCGCCCACCTGAGTGAGGCGGAGAGTTCGCGACACCTATTAGCCTCATTTCAGCTCCATCTCGCCCTCGACAAAAAAACGTTCGGAAGGTGCTGGCGGTGCTCAGCCTGAGTATCCCAACTCCGCAGTGTATATAATTCGGATATACACGCCACCTTGAGCAACGAACTTGCCGCAACCGCTGCCTGTTTCACAGCTTCGTGAAGCCAAGCTCTTCCGCAACAATGAGAGCCAACCCGTCCGCACTTCGGCAGGCTTCAACATGCCGGTGGACCCGGAGAAGATCTATTGTGATGGGGATCGGATTCTCATCGGGCCGGTGCATCGGGAGACTCTGCTTGAAGTGCTGCTTGGGGCCAGAACCGCTTGGCCCAGAGGATCAGCTTCGTGGCGTGGACGAGACGCTTCTCCCGCCCAGGAAAATCAAACTTTGAGCCTGTATTTGCTGGACATCAATTTCGTGTTCAATCTGTTAGCTCGGTAGGTTGCATGAGTTTGGATTGTCGTAGGCTGCACTATTGCTGCCGCTGGTGCATGGCGCAGCGAGCGGCCGCTTGCCGCCCACCTTCCGGGTGACTTCGCCAATGCAGCGTAAATTGAGCACGCGCGGCGAAAGGCGGGAAGGTCCCGCACTGCGGGCCTTCGGACCCCGCCGGGGTTAGCAAGTGCGGCGAACGACTGCTTTGGTGGTCCGCGCTGCAGCATTCTGATCCGAGGCTGAATGTCGGCAGTGGGCCGCTTGCGCTCTCATCCGTTGATCCCGTTTTCAGTGCGCCGTGACAGTTGCGCGCTTTGGCGAGACGCCGAGCGCCGCGGCCTGGTGTTGCAGGCGCACGATCACCTCGCGATAATCGGCATTGTGGCTATAGGCTTCGATCGCACGAAGAATGAGCCGCAGATCCTCTCCGGAGACCGAAGCGCGCAAGCCTTTCCGTTGACTGTCCAACATTGGAACCTCCTACTGGTGAAACACACTCAGCGAGTTCTACCAGAGGCCTATCGAGCGAATAGATGGCTTTCTGTATATGCCTATCGCGCAGTCCCTAGCCGTCCGCGGACCCGGACCAATAAAGTCGCCGGGAGTGCCTAAGTTACCAACCCCAACCGCCGCACTGTCGCGAGTCCGCGCGAGCCCTTCCACAGAGATACTGCAGTGCGGTGATACTTTTACCCCTTCAAAGTCGCAGCTTCCGCAACGTTCGGCATCCTGAATGTGAATACCGTCTTGGCGTCGTCAGATACGACATTCAGTGTGCCCCCGTGGCCCTGCGCGATCTCCGACGAGATAAAAAGTCCAAGACCTAGCCCTTCTCGGCTGGGCCTGTCATCGCCTCGCTCGAACGGAAGGAAGAGTGTCGGCAGCATCTCTTCCGCGATCTTCTTCCCGGAGTTTGCGACAGAGAGGACGAATTCCTTCTCGGTGGCTTGCGCTGTCACATGGATTGGCGCGCCCGGCGCACCATGCGTCACCGCGTTCGCAAGCAGGTTCGACAACAACTGTGACACGCGGGGTGGATCGCAATTGACCGGAACTCCCAAGTCGATCTCAAACTCGATTCGCTGGTCCCATGCGACGGCCTGAAGCTCGGCACCGATCTGGCGCAGCGAAGCTCCAAGCTCGGTGGTCCAGTTACGCTCGATGACTATTCCTGCACCAGTCCGCTTGCGAGCCTGATCCAGCAGATTTTCGATCAGAAGTCCCATGCGATTGACGGAAGCGCGCATGAGACTCACCAGCTCCTGATCTGCACTGCCGCCGACCCCACGCTCTAACATGCGCAGCCCTGAGGTTAGTGCGCTTACCGGATTGCGCAGATCATGCGCCAGGATGGCGATGAATTGTTCCTGGACGCCCGAGAGTCTGCGCTCCTGTGCCAAGCTGTCCTTGCTTTGTGAAAGCTCCTCATCGACATCCAGTATTTCGCCGATCATCTTGGCGAAGAGCCGAAACATCCCAAATACACGTTCGTTCTTCAGTTGCCGTGGCTCCGGATCGATGGCGCAGAGGGTCCCGAAAAATGACCCGTCCGCCTTGCGGATCGGAACCGACACATAGCTTCTGAATCCGTACCGGGCCGGGCAATGGTGACTGACATAGACAGGGTCATCGTGGACGTCGTCGATGAAGATCTCGTGGTCCAATTTCCTGACCTCGTGGCAAAGTGTACTTTCCACGTCCAGCTCGTCACCCGGTTTAAGGCCGAATGAGATTTGATCGACAGCGCGGCATGTGACCCAGCGGGATGGGGTCACCCGCGCAATGGCCGCAAAGCCCATTCCCGTCGCCAGTATGACCGTTTCAAGGAGTGTTGGCACCGTGCTGCTGCGACTGATTGCATCGATGTCCTCCTGGAAGTCATGCTTGTTATGCTCGGCAGCTATGGTCTTGCCCTCGTCCCAACGTGACCTCTGATATGCACACAATCAAAACCGGATACCGCTGACAAATGAATAGTCGGTTCGGCGATCTCGGCGATACTCGCGCCCTCTGGCGCCTGCAGCATGGCGATCAGCTGGGCCTGTTTCGTGCCGGGGCGCTGGGCGGCTGCGATGGCCTCGGGCTTGGCGTCCCGCAGCCCCGCCATGGTCTTGACCACGACCGGGTCGATCCCGACGGCCGCAAGGCCCTCGGGCGTCGCGATCAGCGTGGTGCCATGCCCATCGCCGGTCTCGCGCCAGATCGGTTCGTAGCGCGGGAGATTGGCCTCGACCTCTTCGATCCAGCCGAGCTTGATCATCCGGCCGATGGCCATTTTCGCGGCGGCACCATGCAGGCCCTCGGGCATCGGCAGGGCGAGATTGCCGGGCCGTGCGCTGGCGCGGGTCAGGATCAGTGTCTGTGTTTCGGTAAGTTTCAACATCGTTGGCTCCGTGCATCGCCGCCGCAAATCGCGGTCGGCTTCTACGGAGCCGGGCCCCGCTGCGCGGGGCTTGGTGGGTGTCAGTTGCCTGCCGGTCAGGCGGCGTGTTCGCCCTCGCCGAAGGCAAAATCGCTGATCTGCTTCAGCAGGTGGGCCTGATATTCGAGGCTGCCGACGTGGCTCCAGTTCACCCGCTCGGGATCGGCGCCGAAATGATCCGCGCTGAAAGCCTGCAGCCGGGAGAGCATGGCATCGATCTCGGCCTTCTTCGCGATGAAGGCAGCGAGGGCGGCGTCGTTGGTGTGGGCGGTCTGGCGGGTCATTCCGGTCTCCGGGTGCATCGTTTCGTTGATGCAGCATCGCTCTGCCGCGCCGTGAAGTGTAGATAATTCGGAGCAATAACATTGCCTTCTGATTGCGATCACCATCATATCCGGAGCGTCCCATGCAGGGCATGAGTGAGCGCGCCTATGCGGGTCATGCGGGCCTGTCGCGCGGGGCGATCCAGAAGGCGCGCAAGAGCGGCAGGCTGGTCTTGTTCGCCGACGGGTCCATCGACGCAGCGGCGTCCGATGCAAGGCGCGCGGCCACGACGGACCCGGATCAGCAGAACCGGGCGAAGGGCGGCACCGCGCGGCAGATGACGACACCGGAACGGGCCTCGCGCCCCGCCGACAGCCTCGCCGCGCCCTCAATCTCCGGCCCCGCCGACAGTTCCTCCTATCTGAAGGCGCGGACGGCGCTGACGGTCTATCAGGCGCAGGAACGCCAGATCGCCATCCAGAAGAAGAAGGGCGTGCTGGTCGACCGGGCGCGGGCCGAGACGCTGGTCTTCCGCCTCGCCCGGCAGGAACGCGATGCCTGGGTGACCTGGCCCGCCCGCGTGGCCGCGATCATGGCGGCGGAGCTCTCGGCCGAGATGGAAAAGACCACCGGGGAAGCGATCAGCATCGGCACCGGGGTGCTGCAGAGGGTGCTGGAAGCCCATGTCCGAGACCAGCTTGCCGCCCTCGCCGATCTCAAGGTCGCGCTTGACCCATAGCGATGGGACCGATGATGAGGATATCGCACCCGATCTGAGTTTCGACGGCGCCGAGGACATGTTACGCGCCTGGTCGCGCGGCATCCGGCCCGATCCCGATCTGACAGTGTCCGAATGGGCGGACAAACACCGCTGGCTGTCCTCGCGGGCGGCAGCCGAGCCCGGCCGCTACCGCACGGCGCGCACGCCCTATCTGCGCGAGATCATGGATACGCTCTCGCCCGGCCATCCGGCACAGCGGATCAGCTTCATGAAGGCCGCGCAGGTTGGCGCGACCGAAGCCGGCAACAACTGGATCGGCTTCGTCATCCACCATGCGCCCGGCCCGATGCTGGCGGTGCTGCCGACGGTCGAGATGGCCAAGCGCGCCTCGCGCGGGCGGCTCGATCCGCTGATTTCTGACAGCCCGGCCTTGCGAGAGAGGGTCAGCCCGGCGCGGTCCCGCGATGCCGGGAATTCGATGCTGTCCAAGGAATTCCCGGGCGGCATTCTGGTGCTGACCGGGGCCAACAGCGCGACAGGCCTGCGGTCCATGCCCGCGCGCTATCTGTTTCTGGACGAGATCGACGCCTATCCGCCCTCGGCCGACGAAGAGGGCGATCCGGTCACGCTGGCCGAGGCCCGCAGCACCACCTTCGCCCATCGCCGCAAGGTGTTTCTGGTCTCGACGCCGACCATCCGGGGGCTGAGCCGGATCGAGCAGGAGTTCGAGGCCTCCGATCAGCGGCGCTATTTCGTGCCCTGCCCGCATTGCGGCGCGATGCAATGGCTGGAATTCGAGCGCCTGCGCTGGGACAAGGGCCGCCCCGAGACCGCCGCCTATGCCTGCAACGCCTGCGATCAGCTGATCGCTGAGCATCACAAAACGGCGATGCTGGAGGCGGGCGAGTGGCGCGCAACGGCTGTTGCCGCCGATCCGCATCATGTCGGCTATCACCTCTCGGCGCTCTATTCGCCCATCGGCTGGAAGAGCTGGGAACAGATCGCGAGGGAATGGTTGGCGGCGCAGGGCAATGACGAGATGCTGCGCGCGGCGCGGAACACGCTTCTGGGCGAGACCTGGGTGGAACGCGGCGAGGCGCCGGAATGGCAGCGGTTGGCGGATCGGCGCGAGGTGTTTGCGGCGCAGATCCCCGAAGGCGGACTGTTCCTGACCGCCGGGGCCGATATCCAGAAGGACCGGATCGAGGTCGATATCTGGGCCTGGGGGCGCGGGCTGCAAAGCTGGCTGGTCGATCACGTCGTCATCCCCGGCGGGCCGGACAGCCCGGCGGCATGGGCAGAGCTGACGAGGCTGCTGTCGCGCACATGGCAGCACGCCAATGGCGCGGTGATGCCGATTGCGAAGCTGGCCATCGATACCGGCTATGAGGCAGCAGCGGTCTATGCCTGGGCCCGGGCCCAAGGCTTCGATCAGGTCGTGCCGGTCAAGGGCCTCGAAGGTTTCAACCGGGCCACGCCGGTCTCGGGGCCGACCTTCGTCGATGCGACCGTGGGCGGCAAGCGGTTGCGTCGCGGCGCCCGGCTCTGGTCGGTGGCCACGGCCACCTTCAAGATCGAGACCTATCGTTTCCTGCGGCTGGAACGGCCGACGGATGAAGAACGGGCGGCGGGCCAGCCCGATCCACCGAGCATGATCCATCTGCCGGACTGGGCCGACAGCGAATGGCTGAAGCAGCTGGTGGCCGAGCAGCTGGTTACGGTCCGCAACAAGCGCGGCTACGCCCGTCAGGAATGGCAGAAGCTGCGCGAGCGCAACGAGGCGCTCGACACCCGCGTCTATGCCCGCGCCGCCGCCTGGATCATGGGCGCCGACCGCTGGGACGAGCGCATGTGGCGGCAGTTGGAGGACCAGGCCGGGGTGGTGACGGCAGTTCCGGATGTCGGCGGCGGCGGTGCCAACGCCGCAGGTGCACAAGCACCGACGCCTGACCCGCCCGCGCGGCAGGCGGGCGCCCCGCCAACCACGCCACGCCGCAAGCGGCAGAGTTACACACCGCGTTTCATGAGGTGAGAGATGGACATCGACCGGATGCGGGCGCTTTTGACGGCGCTGCAGGAGGCCCGGTTCAGCGGGCTGCGCAGCGTCAGCTATGACGGCAAGACCCTGACCTATGGATCGGACATGGAACTGGCAGCCGCGATCAGCGATCTGGAATCCCGGATCGCGCGGGCGTCTGGTGCGACCCGCCGTCGGCGCTGGGGCATTGTCGCGACGAAGGGGCTCTGAGCCATGGCATTCGACGGCATCCGCCAGCGCCTCGGCGCGATCATCGGCGGGTTCGACGCGGCGCAGTCCCATCGTCGGTTGCGGGGCTTCAGGGCCAGCCGCGCGCATGTCAACACGCTGATCGCGGGCGCGGGCGAGACCATCACGGCACGCGCCCGTTGGCTGGCGCGCAACAATGGCTATGCCAGCGGCGCCGTGGAAGCTTTCGCCAGCAATGTCGTCGGTGACGGGATCAAACCGTCATCGTCGATTGCGAATGCGGCGCAGAAGGAGGCGCTGCAGAAGCTGTGGCTCGCCTGGACCGACGAGGCCGATGCCGAGGGTCTGACGGACTTTTATGGTCTCCAGCGCCGCGCCGCGCGGGAACTGTTTCTTGCGGGCGAGGTCTTCCTGCGGCTGCGCCCGCGACGCCCGGAGGACGGTCTGTCGGTGCCGCTGCAGCTGCAGATGCTGCCCTCGGAGATGCTGCCGATGGACCTGAACCGGGAATTGCCCGGCGGTGGGACCATCCGTCAGGGCATCGAATTCGACGGCATCGGGCGCCGCGTGGCCTATCACCTGCTGCGGCGCCATCCGGGCGATATGACCGATCCTGGGCTTGTGGGCGAAACGGTGCGCGTCCCCGCGCCCGAGATCGTCCATGTGCTGGACCCGGTCGAAGCCGGGCAACTGCGCGGCGTTTCCCGTTTCGCGCCTGCCATCGTGAAACTCTTCACGCTGGACCTCTATGACGATGCGGAGCTGGAGCGAAAGAAGACGGCGGCGATGTTCGCGATGTTCATCACCTCGCCCGCCCCGGAAACACTGCTGGAACCGGCGGAGGAGGATCTGGAGGTCGAGCCCGGTCAGGTCGTCCGCCTCGATCCGGGCGAGGATGTCTCGACACCCGCGACACCGGATTCCGGCTCGACCTATGAGCCGTTTCAATACCGGACAATGCTGCAGATCGCCGCCGCGCTGGGCATTCCCTATCCCTACCTGACCGGCGATGCCGCGCGCGGGAACTTTTCCAATACCCGCGTGGCGCTGCTGGATTTCCGCCGCCGGGTCTCGGCGATTCAGCACAGCGTGATCGTTCACCAGTTCTGCCGCCCGGTCTGGCAGCGCTGGCTGGATCTGGCCGTTCTGTCCGGCGCCGTCGATCTGCCGGGCTATGACCGCGACCGGCGCGCTTACCAGTCCGTCAGTTGGCTGCCGACGCGCTGGGACTGGGTCGATCCGATGAAGGACGCCTCGGCCGAGATCCTGCAGATCGAAGCGGGTCTCAAATCCCGCAGTCAGGCCATCTCCGAACGCGGCTACGACGCCGAACAGGTCGACCGAGAAATCGCGGCGGAACGCAAGCGCGAAGCGGCGCTGGGCCTCGATTTCCGCCGCCCCGGATCGCCCGCGCAGGGCCCGAAGGGCGAGGCTGATGGCGATGCTGGGACCAAGGATGACCGCGACGACGATCAGGATGACGCCGACACCACCGACGATGATGATGCCAAGGAGGACCGCTGATGCATCATGCCCAGATCGCCCAGCGCGCCTTCGATACGCCGCTGATGATCGCACCCGCCAAGGCGCTTGCCTTTCTCTCCGGCCTCGGATCCCGCATCACAGGGCAGAAGATCAGCTTTGAAGGTGTGACCGCGCCTGAACCCGATCTGTCGGCCGCGCGGCAAGCTGCCCGCCCCTCGCTGATCGGCGGCGATCTGGTCGGGCGGTATGGCGATGATGCTGATGCGCCCTTCCCGGTCATCGACGGTGTGGCGATGATCGCCATCGCCGGAACTCTGGTCCATCGCGGCGCCTGGATCGGCCAGAGTTCCGGCCTCACCTCCTATGAAGGCCTCGCCGCCCAGATCGACGCGGCGGTTCATGACTCCGCCATTCGCGGCATCGCGCTGGAGATCGACAGTTTTGGCGGCGAGGTGGCCGGGGCCTTCGATCTCGCCGATCGCATCCGCGCCGCACGGAATACGAAGCCTGTCCATGCCTTTCTGGCCGAACATGCGCTCTCGGCGGGCTACGCACTGGCATCGCAGGCAGATCGCATCACCCTCCCCCGCACCGGGGCGGCGGGCAGCATCGGGGTGATCACCATGCACACCGACATGTCCGGGGTGCTGGCGCAGAAGGGCGTCGCGGTGACGCTGATCCATGCCGGCGCGCGGAAAGCCGATGGCAATCCTTATGCCGCCCTGCCCGAGGGCATTCGCGAGAGGCTGCAGGCCGAATTGGAGGATCTGCGCATCCTCTTCGCCGAGACGGTGGCGGCAGGACGTGGCACAAAACTCAGCAAAGATGCGGCGCTGGCCACCGAAGCGGCTGTGTTTCGCGGCGCGGCTGCCGTCGAGGCCGGCCTCGCCGATGCCGTGGCCGATCCCCGTGCCGCCTTTCGCGCCTTCACTGAAAGCGTGAACCGCCCGGCTGTGCAGATCGGGCGGACACCAGCCACCCAGACCCTTTCTAACCCTCACCCTCAACAGGAGATGATCATGAGTGATCAGACGGATGAAGATGCCCGAACACCGGACCAACAAGCGCCGAACGCCGCCGCCCCCGGCGCAGAGGCCGCGCCGACGGCACAGGAACCGGCGGCAGTGCCGCCCGCGCCCGGCACCGCAGCTGCTGGGGCCCCGACCGATGCTGACGCCATCCGCGCCGAAGCCGCCGAAGTGGCCTCGATCTGCGCGCAGGCGGCAAAGCTGGGCGTCACCCTGGACGCGGCCGACGCGGTGCGGCGCGGCATAAGCCCCGACGCCCTGCGCGGCCAGATCCTCGACAGCCTCGCGGCCAAGAGCGACGCCAGCGGCATTCTGGCCACCGCGCCCGCGCCGACAAACAAGCCGAGCCCGCTCGTGGCTGCGGCCCGCAAATCCGCCGACAGCGCCCAGCGCTGATCGCCTGACCTCTTCCGGAGACCAAGATGCCCGTCCTGACCCAGCCGCCCTCCATGGGCGATGCCCTCAAATATGAGCTGAACCCCAATTATACCCGCGAGACCGTGACGCTGGCCGCAGGCACCGAATACCCGGCCGGTGCGGTTCTGGGCCGCGTCACCGTTGGCGGCCACTACACCTTCGCCAACCATGGCGGCAGCGATGGTGCAGAAACGGCCGCAGGCATCCTGCTCTATCCGGTCGATACCCGCCTGTCTGAGGCCACCGGCATCCTTCTGGTCCGGGGCCCGGCGATCCTGTCCCGCGACGCGCTCTTCTACGATGGCAGCGTCGATGACGCGGCCAAGATCGCAACCAAACATGCAGAACTGACCGCGCTGGGCATCGTCATCCGCGACAGCGCCTGACCGGCGGCTGCGACACTCTCTTTCTTATCCTTCCTTCCGACAAGGCTTCACCATGACCATCATCCGCAATCCCTTCGATGCCGGCGGCTATTCGCTGGCCGAGATGACGCAGGCCATCAATATCCTGCCGAACCTCTATACCCGCCTCGGCGAACTGGGCCTCTTCCGCTTCGAGGGTGTCTCCCAGCGCAGCGTCATAATCGAACAGATCGAGGGCGTGCTGAACCTGCTGCCCTCGGTGCCGCTCGGCGGTCCCGCCAGTGTCGGTTCGCGCGAAGGCCGCGCCATGCGCAGTTTCGCGCTGCCCTGGATCCCGCATGACGATGTCATTCTGCCCGCCGATATTCAGGGGGTTCCGGCCATCGGCGCAATTGACGAGGCCGATCCGCTGGTCGCGGTGATGACGCGGAAGCTCACTTTGATGCGCCGCAAACATGCCCAGACCCGGGAATATATGGAGATGAACGCGCTGCGCGGCATCGTGAAGGACGGCGCCGGGACGACCCTCTACAACTATTTCACCGAATTCGGCATCGCGCAGATCAGCGTCGATTTTGTTCTCGGCACCGCTGGCACAAACATTCAGGGCAAGGTCCGCGAGGTGTTGCGAGCGGTCGAAGACAATCTGCTGGGCGAAAGCATGTCGGGGGTCCACGCGCTGGTCAGCCGCGAATTCTTCGACAAGCTGATATCGCACCCGAAGACAGAGGAGGCCTACAAGTTCTACGCCGCGACCGGCGCCCAGCCGCTCAGGCAGGATGTCCGGCGCAACTTCCCCTTCGCGGGCATCCTCTTCGAGGAATATGCGGGCGCGGTGACACTCTCGACCAAGGCCAGCGAACGGCTGGTTCCGGCGAACGAAGGCATCGCCTTCCCGACCGGCACCATGGACACCTTCACCACCTATGGCGGGCCTGCGAACCTGCTGGAAACGGCAAACACCATCGGCCTGCCGCTCTATGCCCGTCAGCATCTCGATCCCAAGGGTCGCTGGATCGATCTGATGACCGAGGCCTCGATCCTGCCGGTCAACAAGCGCCCGCGCCTCGCGATCCGGCTGCACACATCGAACTGATGAACGCTTTTGCCGCGGCCATGGACCGGATCTTCGGCCATCCCGATATGGGCGTCACGGCGGTCTGGATCGCGGGCGGGACCAGCGAGGAACGCCAGATTCGCCTCATCCGCCGCGCGCCGGACCGGATCAACGAATTCGGATCGGCGCGCATCCTGTCCGAGACGCTGACCGCCGATATCCGGATCAGCGATCTCCCCGATCCCCGGCCCGGCGATCTGATCGTCATCGGCACTGAGAGCTTCGCCATCCAGGGCGAACCGATCCGCGACCGCGACCGGCTGATCTGGACCGTGGAGCTGGTGCCTGCGTGAAGCTGCGACTCGATATCGATCCCGATCTCGTCGCCATGATGCAGGCCGAAATCAAGGCAGGCGAAAAGGCCGTGACCGGCGCCATGCGCGAGGCAGGCGCGGGCCTGAAAACCGCATGGCGCGGCCAGATCACCGGGGCCGGGCTGGGGCGCAGGCTGGCGAATTCGATCCGGAATGCCACCTATCCGAAAGCGGGCGAGAGCTTGAACGCCACCGCGCTGGTCTGGTCCAAGGCCCCGGTGATCATCGGCGCCCATAACGCCGGGCCGCTGATCCGCTCGCGTGACGGCTTCTGGCTGGCGATCCCCACGGAGGCCGCCGGAAAATCCCTGCGCGGCGGGCGTATCACACCGGGCGAATGGGAGAGGCGCACCGGGCTGCGGCTCCGCTTCGTCTATCGCAGGCGCGGGCCAAGCCTGTTGGTCGCCGAAGGGCGGTTGAACACCAAGGGCCGCGTTGTGGCGTCACGGTCGAAGACAGGGCGCGGGCGGACCACTGTTCCGATCTTCCTGCTAGTGCGGCAAGTGACGTTACACAAACGGTTGTACCTACTGAACGACATCAACTCTTCAGTGGCCAAGATCACAAGAATCATAGCAAACAGCTGAGATCGTGGCAGACTGACTGCCACGCGACGAAAATCAAAGCCAGCCCATGGAGCATTGGATGTACAAGTTGATGCCACTTGTCTTGATCGCAGCTCTTTGCCCTCCAACTGCCGCGACGTCACAAGACATCACCACTGACACGCCGTTTCAATCTTTACCCAGAATGTTTGGCGAGAGGATCGACGAGCTACAAATCCACACAACGAACATGGGCATCCAGAATAAAGGAAATGAAGATTCGGGACTGTTTAGCGCGATGCCTTTTGACAGCGATATTCCCTCGAAAATCAATGCTTCAGAGTTTGCCCCGGTAATAGTTGCCGAAGGCGACATGATTCAGACAAAGGGGATTTTCCCCGGTCGCGAATTTTTCTACATTACGGACACTGGCAAGGACTCGCTGCGCAATGAATCTGGTAGAATATGGAGATTTGACCCTCGAACCAACGATATCGTGAAGTTCTTCGAGTCCTCCGATTTAATAAATCCAAAGTGGATTTTCTATCATAGTCGCGAAGGTAGTCCGGACCTTCTTATCGTGTCAGACTTGGGAGAAGAACCTATACCGAGAGCTCCGGGAACAGGGAGAGGTGCAAAAATTATTTCAATCCCGATTGTTGGTCAAGGGTTAGCAGGAGAGCCGACTATTCTCTTCGAAGGACCACCCTTTCGAAGCCCAGAAGGCGTAACGGTCATAGGCGAAACAGTTATTGTCTCTGACTGGGCTGCGGGTTCATTGACGACACGCCCGGAGGCCCCTGATGATGAATTCAATCAGGGTGCGGTATTCAAGCTTCCGCTTAATGGCGGAGAGCCAACAAAATTGTTCGAGGAACATAAGTGGGTGACGGTCATCGGAGCATGCCAATTTTTTGATGCAGATGGCAAGAGATACCTAAGAATAATCGATATTGACGGCGGAAGAATTCAAGGGATTGACCCGACGTTCCCAAGATCTGGAACTGTGAAGTACTTTATTGCAGAAGTTCTGAGTGAAGATCCGCTTTTACTTGGCCCTTTGACGGAGGCCGTGATGCTCGAAGATACCCCCATAGATCTTCGAGAATTTGTTGTCGATGGGAGCGAGATCCAATCGGTGTCGTCATCAACACCGGCCCGGGTGCTTGGGCGCATCGACGACCAGTCACAAAGCAATACGAGCGAACTAATCAAGACTGTACGCAGTCCAAACTCGCTTGAGAGAGTAGACCTCATAATCGAATATAAGGACCCAGAAACAGCATCGAATCGCATCTTGACTGTCTCCATCCCAAAAGGTCAACTTTTCGGCGCTGTACCACAAGACAACAAACACGCTGGGGCGCGGGTCGTTCAATTCTCAGGCGTGGAACGGAGCTTGAGCGCAAGCGCAGACGGGACCAGCCGCTCAGTATTTATCTTCCCGTCCATGGGCGGAATACCGGCGGTTCTATGGTCCGGCAATCCTTTCCAGCAACCAATGGGCGTACAATTTTCATCTGATGGAGAAAGCATTTACGTAACCGACCAAGCAGCGGGAGAAAATGGGATGTCGGTACTGTTCAAAGTGCCCTTGCCAAGGACATCAAGCCTAGAGATAATGTTTGCTCCGTGAATTGAGTAGGGATCACACACGATGTTTCTCTCCTCTATTTTGCTCTACGTTTCATCTATTGAAGAATCAGCCAAATTCTACAGCACCTTTCTTACCACTCCGCCACGTTTCGTTGAAGACGGTCCAGTGATTTATGCGATAGATGGGTTTGAACTAATTCTTCACCGAGAACCCGAGCCTGTTCCGGTTTCGCTATCCGGCTTTCGAAATGCTAAGTTTCGAGGTGCAGGTGTCATAATACACTTTTCGACACCAGACGTGATGCTTGAATATGATAAACTGGTCTCTGCAGGTGTGCATATATCAGCTCCGCCAACACTTACGAATTTTGGCAGGAGGCAGCTGTATTTTTACGACCCTGACGGATACAATATTTGCATTGAGCAGAACTTGCGCAAATAGAGCACGCACGGCGCTATTAAAATTCGAGATATCATGCCCTCCACCCGCGAGACAATCCTTACTGCGCTGCACGCGCGTCTTTCAACGCTGCCCGCCACGGCCCTACGCAGCGACGTACTGCCCGAACGTTTGCCACCTGATGGCCTGCTCATCCTACGCGATGGCGAACCTGGCGAGCCCGAGGTGACGCTGTCCCCTCTGAGCTATCACTACCAGCACCGCGCTGAGATCGAGGCGGTGGTTCAGGGCACCGACCGTGACATTACCTTCGACGCCCTCTGCGCCAGCATCGGAACGGCAATCGCCGCCGACCGCACCCTCGGAGGTCTCTGCGTCTGGGTCGAAGCGGAAGCGCCGCGCCCGGTCGATCTGCCTGTCGAGGGCGCGGCCAGCCTGAAGGCGGCGGGGATTCCGGTCATTTTGCATTACACCACCGCAGACCCGCTGGCATAAGCGGCTCTCAGCAGGTGCCGTAATAATTGCCCGAGAAGCGGCAATATTCGCGCGCGGAGCCACTGGCGATCATCGCGGCCCCGATGTCGCGACCGTCCGGCAGCCAGCATTGCCCGACGATGCGTCCGTAGCGGTCGACATCGCGGATGCGGCACTGGACAGACCGCCCGGAGACCAGCCCAGCCAATTGCGCCGTCGCGGCCGATCCACCGGCCCGTCCGATCTCCGGCGCATCCAGCCCCCAGACCCTGACACGGCTGCTTTGGGAGTTGATCCAGAACGTGTCGCCATCGACAACCCGCGTCACCTGACCGGCAAAATCGAACCGTGATGGCGTCGCGGGTGCCGCAACCTCCGTCGGCACGCATCCTGTCAAAACCATAGCCGCTATGACCGCGATGGTCGCCCGCCCTCCGGACAGCCAATCCGCCGCTCGCCGCAATCCCAACCCTACCATCCCGCTCCTCACGACCATTATCCAGACTCCGACCCATTCTGCGGCGCAGCGCCCGGACCCGCAACCGCGCGCCGCAAACCTCTGAACATGACACCTACCGAAAGGATCTTTCATGGCACGAGCCCAGGGGGCGCGGGCGCAGATGGCGCTGGCGTTCGAGACCGTCTATGGCACGCCGCCTGCGGGCGGCTTCACGAAGATGCCCTTTGCCAGCACCACGCTCGGGGCGGAACAGCCGCTGCTGAACTCCGAACTTCTGGGCTATGGCCGCGACCCGCTGGCGCCGATCAAGGATGCAGTGACGGCCGATGGCGATGTCGTCGTTCCTATTGATGCGGAGGCGTTTGGCTTCTGGCTAAAGGCAGCCTTCGGAGACCCGGTCACCACCGGCACCGGGCCATGGACGCACGAGTTCCGGTCCGGCGCCTGGTCGTTGCCCAGCCTCTCGATCGAGACCGGCATGCCCGAGGTGCCGCGCTTCGCCATCTATTCCGGCTGCGTGCTGGACCAGCTCAGCTGGCAGATGCAGCGCTCCGGGCTGCTGACAGCGACCGCCCGGCTGGTCGCGCAGGGGGAGACGGTCGGGACCGTCAGCGGCGCAGGCACGCCCGCCCCCATCGATCTGAAGCGCTTCGGCCATTTCAACGGCGCGATCACCCGCAATGGCGCGGCGCTGGGCAATGTCGTCTCGGCCCAGATCAGCTATGCCAACAATCTCGACCGGATCGAGACCATTCGCGCCGATGGCCGCATCGATGGCGCCGATCCCTCGATCGCCGCGCTGACCGGCTCCATCGAGGTCCGGTTCGCTGACAGCACGCTGGTGACGCAGGCCCTTGATGGCGATCCCTGCGCGCTGGAATTTTCCTATGCCCTGCCCTCGGGAGAGAGCTTCACCTTTACCGTGCATGCCGTCTATCTGCCGCGCCCCCGGATCGAGATCTCTGGACCGCAGGGCGTGCAGGCAACCTTCGACTGGCAGGCCGCGCGCGACAGCACACTGGGCCGCATGTGCACCGCCACCCTGATCAACGACCGTGAGGAATACTAATGCTGACACTGGACCTGACCAACGAACCCCGCTGGCACGATCTAGCCCCCGGCGTCCGGGTGCAGCTGCGCCCGCTGACCACCGCACTAATGGTCGCCACCCGCAGCGATCCGGATGTCGAGGCAGCGCCGGACGCGATCAGCGATGAGGAACGGGCGCTGATCTTCGCCAAGGCGCTGGCGCGACGCGCGGTGCTGGCCTGGGAAGGCGTTGGCGATGCGAGTGGCGACGTGATCGACCCGCGCCCTGAGGCCATCGATGCGCTCCTGGACATCTGGCCGATCTTCGAGGCGTTCCAGCTGGTCTATGTCTCGAAAGGCCTGCTACTGGAACAGGAAAAAAACGTCTCCGCGCCCTCGCCGACTGGTCCTTCGGTGGGGGCGAGAGCTACTGCGCGGCCTGCACGCAAAGCTGCGACGACTGCCCAGGCCGCGCAAACGAGCCGCTGACCTTCGAGGGCTGGCAGATCTGGGATCTGGCCGGCCGACTTGGCGGCCAGCTGCGGGTGCTGCCGGGCGCGGTGATCGGCTGGGATCTGAATGCCGCGCTGGGGCTGGCGGCGGCGCTGAGCATTCCAGCCCCAGCCGCCGCCGAACTGCTGCCCATCGTCGAGGCGGTGATGGTCCGGAAGATGAACGAACAGATGAAACGATGAAATGGCAGAGAAACGTGTGAGCGTCCGCCTCGCGGCGGTGGGCGGACGGCAGGTGCGCGCCGAGCTGGAAGGTGTGGGCGAGGCCGGATCGCGCGGCTTCGGGCGCCTGTCGCGCGAGATGGAGGCGGCGAATGCCCGCATGGCCGGGTTCACGCGGAAGGTCGGTGTCGCGGCTGCCGCAGCCGTCGCCGCTGCTACGGCCGCCGGCATCGCCATGGTCCGGTCCGGGCTCCAGACCGTGGACGCGCAGGCGAAGCTGGCTCAGTCGCTCGGAACGACTGTGGCCTCGATCCAGACGCTGGAGCGCGCCGGCGAACTGGCCGGCGTGTCGATGTCCGGCATCGAACAGGCGACCAAGGATCTGACGCGGCGTCTGAGCCAGGCAGCGGCGGGCGGCGGCCCGGCCGCCGATGCGCTGGAACGGCTGGGGCTGACCGCGAACGATCTGCTGGCCCTGCCGCTCGACCAGCGCGTCGGCGCGATCAATACCGCCATCGAAGCCTTCGTGCAGGTGGCCGAGCGTGCGGCCGTCGCGGGCCAGCTCTTCGGTGAAGAGGGTTCCATTGCCATGGCGCGCATCGACACCGCGACCTTGCGGCAGGCGACGGAAGATGTCCGAGCCTTCGGGGTCGTGGTCTCGGAACAGGATGCCGACCGGATCGAGCGGACGAACGACGCGATCTCCCGGCTGGCTCTCGTCTGGCGGGGTCTGTCGAACCAGCTGGCGGTGGCTGCCGCACCTGCCCTCGAAGCCGTCGCCGATGCCATGGCAGCGCTGGCCAGACGCACCGGGACGCTGGGGATGGCGATCTCTGGCCTCTTCAACCAGATCGGCAGGCTCTCCACCTATGCCGCTAGCTTCGCCGGTTTGATGGCGGGACGCTGGGTGGCCGGGCTGGCTGCGGCGGCACTCTCCGTTCGCGGTCTCGCCACCGCACTTGTTTTGCTGCGCGGGGCGCTGATCCGCACCGGCATCGGCGCACTGATCGTCGGGGCGGGCGAGCTGGTCTATCAGTTCACGAGATTGGTCAAAGGCGCCGGCGGTTTCGGCAACGCCATGACGCTGATGGGCGATGTGGCCAGGGCCGTCTGGGACGGCATCAAGGTAACTGCCATGTCCTTCGCTGACGATTTCCGCGCCATGCAATCGGAGATCGAGGCGATCTGGACGCGGCTGATGGCCTTCCTCGCCGGGAAATGGGCGGATTTTCTGGGAATGATCGCGCCGACCTTCAATAAGGTCGCCGAAGAGATCGGCTCGGACACGCGGATCGATGTTTTTGAAGCGCTGGGCCGGGCATCGATTCTGGAGCATTCGGCCAGTAACTCCGCCCATATGGCCGGCCGCTATCGCAACCGCGCCAGTTCCAGCCGTGCCTCGGCCTTCAATGGCGTCGGCCCGGCCATGGACGCGTTGCGCGCCGCGATGGCAGGCGGCGAGGATGATGCCGGTGGCGCGGCGCTGGAGGTGGCGACCGAAGCCGCCGGGCGTTACGAGGATGCGCTGGGCGAGGTGGAAACCGCCGCCATCGGCGCGGGCGCTGCTGCCGAGGAAGCCGGAGCCGCGAGCAAGGCAGCGGCAGAAGAGGCAAAACCTGCGACCGAGGCCACGGCCACCGGCTGGAAGGCCGTCACCGAGGCCCTGTCGGATTATGCGAAGAAAGCAAAGGACGTCGGTGCCGATATCGGTCAGGCACTGGTCAGCGCCTTTCAGAGCGCCGAGAACGCGGTCGGGGAATTCGTGAAGACCGGGAAGCTCGATTTTCGCGATCTGGTGACCTCGCTGCTGGCTGATCTCTCGAAGCTGGCCGCAAGGCGCTTTCTTCTGGGTCCGATTGCCAATGCGCTTTCGGGCGCGCTGGGCGGCGCAGGCGGGATTTTTGCCAGCATCATGCACACGGGCGGCATGGTCGGTGCGGCAGGTCCCGGCCGCATGGTCCCGGCACTGCCCTTTGCCGGGGCACCGCGCATGCATGCTGGTGGCATGGTCGGCCTCAGACATGACGAGGTACCGGCCATCCTGCAGCGTGGGGAGAGGGTGCTGTCCCGCCGCGAGGCGCAGGATTACGGCAATGGCGTCACGGTGAACATCAACACCCGCGACGCGGAAAGCTTCCGGCAGTCCCGCACCCAGATCGCGGCCGATATCGCCCGTGCCGTCTCGCTCGGTCGGCGTAGCCTCTGACACATCCACCACGAAAGAAACGCGCAAGATGGCATTCCACGAGGTCCGGTTTCCGGACACTATCAGCCGCAGCGCGCGTGGCGGGCCGGAGCGGCGCACCCAGATCGTCGAACTGGCGAGCGGCGACGAGGAGCGCAACGCCAGTTGGGCCAACAGTCGGCGGCGCTATGATGTCAGCTATGGCATCCGCCGCGCCGACGATCTGGCGGCGGTGGTGGCCTTTTTCGAGGCACGGAACGGCAGGCTTTATGGCTTTCGGTTCAAGGACTGGGCGGATCATCGGTCATGTCTGCCTTCCCGGACCCCGTCACCGACCGATCAGCAGATCGGCACAGGCGATGGTGTCACGACCAATTTCCAGCTGGTCAAACGCTATGCCTCGGGCGGGCAGTCCTGGACCCGGGCGATCACCAAGCCGGTCGCGGGCACCGTCCAGATCGCCCTGAATGGCGTCCCGCAGCCCGGCGGGTGGTCGGTCGATCATCAAACCGGCCTCGTCAGCTTCGACATCGCGCCGTCCTCTGGCATCCTCATCACCGCCGGGTTCGAATTCGACGTGCCGGTCCGCTTCGACAGCGACGCGCTGGATGTGACGCTGGATATCGAACGACTGGGCTCCATCACCTCCATTCCCCTGCTGGAGATCCGGCGATGAAGACAATCCCGCCCGCATTGCAGACCCATCTCGACAGCGGCACCACGACGCTCGCCTGGTGCTGGCGCATCGCCCGCGCCGATGGTCTGGCTTTTGGTTTCACCGATCACGACCGGGCGCTGGTGTTCGATGGCACAGAATTCGAACCGGAAAGCGGGCTGACAGCGAGCGAGATCCGGTCCGGCGCCGATCTCTCGGTCGATGCGCAGGACGCGGCAGGCGCGCTGCGCTCCGACCGGATTTCTGAGGCCGATATTCTGGATGGACGCTGGGACAATGCCGGGGTCGAGCTCTGGCGGGTCAACTGGCAAGCGCCGGGCCAACGGGTGCTGATGCGGCGTGGCGCCATCGGTCAGATAAGGCGCGGACGACATGCCTTCGTGGCCGAGATCCGGTCGATGTCCCATATCCTCGGCCAGACCGTCGGGCGGACATTTCAGGCCAGCTGCGACGCGGCGCTGGGCGATGCCCGCTGCGGCGTCGATCTGGAGGATCCGGCCTATCGGGGCGCGGGCACCGTGATCGACGGGTTGCGCGACCGGGCCTTTGCCGCCTCCGGGCTCGGTGGCTTTGCCCCCGGCTGGTTCCGCTTCGGCATGCTGGACTGGACCACCGGCCCCAATGCCGGACGGCGGGCCGAGGTTCTGGGTCATGACCGCAGCGATGGCATTGCCGTCCTGACACTGCTGGAAGCGCCGATCCGGGCGTTTGGCGCTGGTGACAGCTTCACCATCCACGCCGGTTGCGACAAGCGCGTCACCACCTGCGCCCGGAAATTCGGGAACGTCGTCAACTTCCGGGGCTTTCCGCACATCCCCGGCCAGGACACCATCCTGCGCTATGCCTCGCAGGACGGTGGTCATAACGGAGGTGTGCTGTGACCCGGCCGCAAAACGCCGCCGATCCCGACCGCATCATCGCCGCCGCGCGCAGCTGGCTGGGCACGCCCTATCACGATCAGGCCAGCCTGAAGGGCGTCGGCTGCGACTGCCTCGGGCTGGCGCGCGGCGTCTGGCGGGACGTGGTGGGCGACGAACCATTCCCGATCCCACCCTATAGCCGCGACTGGGGCGAGACGGGATGCACCGAGGTTTTGGCCGAGGGTGCGCGACGGATGATGATCGAGATCGATCCGCGCGACGCCATACCCGGTGCCCTCGTCCTGTTCCGGATGCGCCCCGGCGCCATCGCCAAACACGTTGGCATCCTGACCCCGCCTGACCGCTTCATTCACGCCTATGAGCGGCTGGGCGTCATCGAAGAACCCCAGACACCAGCCTGGCGCCGCCGCATCGGTTTCGCCTTCCTCTTCCCCAGCATCTGAGACTTTTCCATGGCAACTTTAGTTCTCGCCTCGGTTGGCGCCACGATTGGCGGCGGCTTTGGCGGCGCGATCCTCGGTTTTTCCGGCGCTGCCATCGGCGGCATGATCGGATCGACCATCGGCGCGGCCGTGGACAGCTGGATCATCTCCTCCCTCGCCCCGGCCCAGCGCATCGAAGGGGCACGGCTCGACAATCTGCGCATCACCGCCTCGACCGAAGGAGCGGTCATCCCACGCGTCTTCGGCCGCATGCGCATGGGTGGGAACATCGTCTGGGCCACCGATTTCCGCGAGGAGACCCGCACCAGCCGTCAGGGCGGCGGCAAAGGTGGCGGGCCGAAGGCCGAGACCACCGAATATCTCTATTATGCGTCTTTCGCCGTGGCACTGGCCGAGGGCGAGATCACCGGCATCGGCCGCATCTGGGCCGATGGCAAGCCTTTGGACACATCCGGCCTCACCTGGCGCTGGTATCCGGGGTCAGAGACGCAGGAGCCGGACCCCTTCATCGTCGCCACGATGGGGACTGATGCGACGCCGGCCTATCGCGGCACCGCCTATGTCATCTTCGAAGATCTGCCGCTCAACGACTATGGCAATCGCCTGCCGCAGCTGAGCTTCGAGGTCTTCCGGCCGCTGGCCGATCCTGACACGGCCGAAGGCCTGACCCGCGCCGTAACCCTGGTCCCGGCCTCGGGCGAGTTCACCTACGCAGCGGAACCGGTGCGAAAGGGAGGCGGAGGCACCACCTCGGCCGAGAACCTGAATGCGACGCCGGGCAGCCCGGACATGATCGTGGCGCTGGACAGGTTGCAGGCCATGGCCCCGAAGGTCGAAAGCGTCAGCCTCGTCGTGGCTTGGTTCGGCAATGATCTGCGTTGCGGGCATTGCACCATTCGGCCCGGCGTCGAGGTGGCCGAGAAGGCAAGCAGTCCGAAGACATGGTCCGTGAATGGCATCGCTCGCGATCAGGCGCATCTGGTCAGCCGTGACGCCGAAGATCGTCCCATCTATGGCGGCACGCCCGCCGATTTCGCGGTGGTGCAGGCGATCCGGGAGATGAAGGCGCGCGGGTTGCGCGTCACCTTCTATCCCTTCATTCTGATGGATGTCCCACCGGGCAACGCGCTGCCGGACCCCTATTCGGACCATGCCGCCGGGATGGGCCAGCCCGCCTTCCCCTGGCGTGGACGGATCACCTGTTCGCCCGCCGCCGGTCAGGCCGGAAGCGTCGACAAGACAGCGACAGCCGGGGATCAGGTGGCAGCGTTCTTCGGCAGCGCCAGTGTGGGCGATTTCACCATTAGCGGCGCCGAGGTGCGCTGGACCGGCGATCCGGGCGACCACGGGCTGCGGCGCATGGTGCTGCATTACGCCCATCTCTGCGCGACAGTCGGCGGGGTCGATGCCTTCCTGATCGGATCGGAGATGCGCGGACTGACCACGATCCGATCCAGCGGCAACAGTTATCCGGCCGTCGCGGCGTTTCGGGCGCTGGCCGCCGATGTGCGCGCCATCCTCGGACCCGCCAGGAAGATCAGCTATGCCGCCGACTGGTCGGAGTATTTCGGGCATCAGCCATCCGATGGCAGCGGTGATGTGGTCTTCCATCTCGATCCGCTCTGGGCGGACCCGGCCATCGATTTCATCGGCATTGACAACTACCTGCCGCTCTCGGACTGGCGCGACGGATTCGATCACCTGGATGCGCAAGAGGGCTGGCCCGCGATCCATGACCGGGCCTATCTGCAGTCGAACATTGCCCGTGGCGAGGGCTATGACTGGTTCTATGCTTCGAGCACGGACCGCGCGGCACAGGTCCGGACCCCGATCACGGACGGTGCCTATAACAAGCCATGGGTCTTCCGGTCGAAGGATCTGCGCTCTTGGTGGTCGAACCGGCATTACGACCGGCCGGGCGGCGTCGAGATTACGACACCGACGCCATGGCTGCCGCAATCGAAGCCGATCCGTTTCACCGAACTCGGCTGCCCGGCCATTGACCGCGGCACCAACCAGCCCAATGTCTTCTACGACCCGAAGTCATCCGAAAGCTTCGTGCCGTACCATTCGCGCGGCTGGCGGGATGACGCGATTCAGCGCGCCTATCTTGAGGCGACATATCTGTTCTGGGGTAAGGCCTCGAACAATCCGGTCTCGACGCAATATGCGGGCCGCATGGTCGACGTTTCCGAATGCGCCGCCTGGACCTGGGATGCCCGGCCCTATCCCTTCTTTCCCGCTCTCAGCGATGTCTGGACAGATGGCGCGAACTGGCGCCTCGGCCATTGGCTGACCGGACGGCTGGGTGCGGTGTCATTGGCGGCTCTCGTCCGCCATCTCTGCCTCCTCGCGGGACTGCCGGAAGCCCGCATCGACGTCTCAGGACTCTGGGGCGCCGCCGAGGGCTATGCCATCACCGCGCTGGAAAGCCCCCGCGCCTCGATCACCACACTGGCACGACATTTCGGCTTCGATGCGGTCGAGAGCGAGGGTGTCATCCGTTTTGTCATGCGCGGCCGGGCACCGGTCAATACCATCGCCCATGACAATCTGGTCGCGGGCAACACGGACGGCGAGGCGATCGAACTGACCTGGGCGCAGGAGACCGAGCTGCCGCAGGCGCTCAAATGGCAGGTGGCCCGGGCCGATGAGGATTATGACGCGGCGCTTGTCGAGACGTCCCGCATTACCGTCGACACCAGCCGCATCGCCTCTGAGAGCTTTCCGATGGCCGTGCCGCCCGAAGAGGCCGAACGCCGCTGCCGTCGGGCATTGCAGGAAGCCTGGGCGGGTCGGGAAAGCGCGGTGTTTCGATTGCCGCCCTCAAAGCTGTCGCTTGACCCGGCCGATGTCATCGCCCTGACCCACGACGGACGCCAGCAGCAGTTCCGCCTGACGGCAGTGGCCGATGCCGAAGCGCGTGGCATCGAGGCTGTGCGCCAGGATCGGGAGGCCTATGATCTGCCGCCCGGCGCCGAGCGACCGGCGACCCTGCCCCGCGCCGTCACATTCGGACCGCCGGAAGTCATCCTGCTCGATCTTCCGCAGCTTCGGGACGATGTTCCCGCGCATCAGCCCCTGATTGCGGCCACCGCAAAACCATGGCCCGGCGCGCTGGCCGTCTATCGCAGCCCCGGCGACGACGGGTTCGAATTGCTGACGACGGTGCGCCGCCGGGCCAATCTCGGGCGGCTTGCCTCGGACCTCTGGGCCGGTCCCACTTCCCGCTTCGACATGGGCAATGTCCTCATCCTCGATCTCGCAAGCGGGCAGTTGGAGAGCGTCAGCGATCTGGCGCTGCTCGGCGGCGCCAATGCGCTGGCGGTGGAAAGCGTGCCGGGGCGCTGGGAGATCGTCCAGGCGGGCCATGCCGAGTTGATCGCGCCGGGGCGATACCGCCTGACCCGGCTGCTGCGCGGCCAGCGCGGCACGGAACATGCCATGGGCCATCCCGCCCCGGCCGGGGCGCGGGTGGTTCTGCTGAACGAGGCCCTGACCCCGCTGCCGATCCCGGAAGCCGATCTCGGCATTCCGTTCAACTGGCGCATCGGTCCCGCCCGCCATCCGGTCAGCAGCGACACCTTCGCCGCCCTTACCTTCGCACCCGAGGGCGCTGGGCTGCGACCGTTTGCGCCAGTGCATGTCACCCAGCCATGGCGACAACCACATAGCCCTGGCGATCTGACGATCCGCTGGAAACGCCGGTCCCGCGACTTGGCCGCCGACAGCTGGCAGGGGATCGAGGTGCCCCTGGGCGAAGAACAGGAAAGCTATGAGGTCCGGATCATGGACGGCAGCACTGTGCAGCGGACCCTGACCAGTAATGCGCCCTCGGTCCTATACACCGCCGCACAGCAGATCGCCGATTGGGGCACAGAACTGGCGCCGGGCGACAGCCTGACCATCCGCATCTGCCAGCTCTCGGCCCGTATCGGGCGTGGCACCGCCGTCACCACCACCCTTTATCTGTAAGCGAACTCGGAAGATCACCAAAAATGTCCGACAGCACGACAAACCTGCTGCTGCCATATCTGATGGCGGCGCAGGCCCAGAAACACGTCACCCATAACGAGGCCCTGCGTCTGCTCGACGGGCTGGTGCAGCTCACGGTCAAAAGCCGGGTTCTGGCCGCGCCACCGGCAAGTCCGGCCGACGGCGACCGTTACATCGTTGCCCCCGGCGCGACGGGCGGCTGGGCGGGCTGGGATCTGAACGTGGCCCTCTGGACCGATGGCGCCTGGCTGCGCATGCCGCCGCGTGACGGCTGGCGGGCATGGGTGGAAGACGAGGTGGTTCTGCTGGTCCGGACTGGCGCAGGCTGGGAACCGGTGATCCCGACTACCCTCGACGATATGACCCGGCTCGGCATCGGCATGGCGGCCAGCGCTGGTTCGCCCTTTTCGGCCAAGCTGAACAGCGCCCTTTGGACAGCCCTCTATGCCGCCGATGGCGGCAGCGGCGATCTGACCCAGACCCTGAACCGGGAAACGGGCAGTGACGATACCGGGCTGATCCTGCAGACCGGGTTTTCCACCCGGGCGCTGATCGGCCTCTTCGGATCGGATCAGCTGCGCATTGCGGTCTCGCCAGATGGGTCGAGTTTCCGCGATGCGCTGGGCGTCGATCCGGCGACGGGCATCGTGGACCAACCGGACCTGCCGCGTTTCAAGGCCTGGACGAATTACGACAACTATGTCGCCACCGACAGCTGGACGACGCTCGGGATCAATGTGGCCGAATACAATGACCAGGGCTGCTTTGACGCGGGCACCAATCGCTTCGTCGCGCCGGTCGCGGGGACGTATCTTTTCGGCGCGTCGCTTCTCTTCAAGATCAATGCCAGCAGCAATGCCCGGATGCGCGGACGGCTGGTGCTGAACGGGTCGACGGAAATCCGGGGCTCGTTCGGCGAGATATCCAGCGCGCATGTGTCCGAGGCCACCACCCTCTGGCTGCAGACCATGGTCCCGCTGGATGCGAGCGATACCGTCGCACTGCAGGGCACGTTCCGGGCGGCGGATGGGTATTTCGCGGCCGACCACACCACATTCTGGGGAGCGAAGATCGGATGACACCGAAACGTCTCGATGACATGTTGCAGATGAGCGAGAGCGAATTCGAGGAACTGCTGGCGCGCGCCGCGCAGGAAGGCGCACGCAGGGCGCTTGTGGACGCGGGTCTCGATGGCAGGGAAGCGGCCCTCGATATCCGCGATCTGCGCGCGCTGCTGGAAGGCATCCGCCTGATGCGCCGCACCGCTGCCCAGACCATCATCCGCATGCTGACCGCCGGGCTGATCCTGACACTGCTGGCAGGGATTGCCTTGAAGCTGAAACTCTTCGGCGACGGCGGCTGAGCCGCTGGACGGTAATAGCCGCCTCACCCCTCGCAGACCCATTCACCCCATCGTCCGCCATCCCGGCGGGCTTTTTCATATCCGGAGGATCATGATGACCACCCGTTTCTATCGCCATTGGCGCGATGTGCCAAATGACAGCTGGCGCTGGCCGAACTTCTCGCCAGCCGAGATCGCCTGCCGGGGCACCGGATCGATCCTGATCCACGAGGCGGCCCTCGACCGGCTGCAGGCGCTGCGCACCCGCCTCGGCAAGCCGCTGATCGTGAACTCGGCCTATCGCAGCCCCGAGCACAATGCCCGGGTGCGTGGTGCAAAACGCTCCAAGCATCTGCAAGGCACAGCCTTCGACATCTCCATGGCCAACCACGATCCGTCGGTCTTCGAGAAAGCGGCGCGGGCGGAAGGGTTTCTGGGCTGCGGCACCTATCCCCGATCCGGCTTCATGCATATCGATCTCGGCCCTGCCCGGCGCTGGGGCGAGCCTTTTCCGGCCCGCGCCATCCCCTTCGCCGAAGACCAACCGCCTGCGCGGGAACATCTGGCGGACAGCCGGACGATGAAGGGCAGCGGCGCGGCAGGACTGGCCACCGTCGGTGCAGCAGGCATCGAAATCGCGCAAGACACGCTCGGCGATGCGCAAACCGCGATCCAGCCGCTGATCCCGTATCTCGACAGCCTGCGCTGGGCCTTCATCGCCCTGGCCCTTGCCGGGATTGGCCTCACCGTCTGGGCCCGGCTCGACGACTGGAACCGGGGGCGGCGGTGATGGGCGCCCTCGCTGCGCTGCTGGCGTCGCGCTGGGCGCGGCGTCTGGCCATCGGGATCGCGCTGATCGGCGCGGTCCTGCTTTTCCTCGTCAACCTGCGGCGGGCCGGTGAAACCGCCGGTCGCCACGCCGAACGCCTGAACCAGATGGAGCGCCAGAATGACATCCAACGCCGCATGCTGGAGGCGTCCAGCACCCGCCCTCGTAATCGCGACGATCTCGCTGACCGCCTGCGCGACGGGCGGTTCTGATCCGGCCAGCGCGGTCTGTCCGCCGGTCGTAGCGTACGATCAGCCGGTGCAGGAGCGGGCGGCTGCGGAGCTGGAGGCCATGCCCGAGGATGCCGTGCTGGTCGGGATGATGGCGGATTATGCCGTCATGCGGGCGCAGGCGCGGGTCTGCGAGGCGGGATGAACGTCGGCCTGACGGCTTCTGATCCTCCCGGTGCGACCCATGATTTAACGATGTCAAAAAGCGGCAGGGATTCGCTGTGCGGGGATCGTCGCACAGATGTAACCGGGCTGTCTCGTCGGGAAATGGGCACAATTGTGCACCTCAAGATGAACAAAAATACAGAACATTTAGCGAACATTTGATTTGAGCGATCCGGTCGGCCTCGTTAGATTGCTCGGCAGAAGGTCGCCCAGACTGGGTTCTGCCGGTCGCGCGAGACGCTTGCGGTATCTGGGAATACTGGGCAATCTGTGAAAGTGCTTCCGCTGGAAGCAAATACAAGGAGGACGCAAATGAACCATACTATGGCGTCATCACGCCGTGGGTAGCTTGGCGTTTTCAAACAGCTACGGCCCTGCGATTGCGCCGATCTCTCCCCGCAAAGAGATGGGCGCCTATGAGGCCCTGTTCTTGGAACAGGGCGCAACCTTCAAGACGTTGGCCGAGCGCTTCGCGGCCGATCCTGATGCCCTGCCATCAGATTTTGTTGAACCGGCGAGAGCCGAGCAAGCCGCGCAGAAGGTGTTCGAGACGCTTCACAAAGCTGGCGTCGAGCAGTTCGGCATCCGCATCAATAAAGCTGGCGATTATCCGGAAAAACTGCGCCATGCGAAATATCCTGTCGAGCTTCTGTACTATCAAGGGACTTGGGAGCTCAGCGAGATGCGCAGCCTCGCCGTTGTCGGAAGCCGGAATCCCAGTGAAGACGGTGTGCTTCGAGCTGGTCGCTTGGCGCGCGAACTTGTCAGTCGTGGATTTGCTGTCGCGTCAGGGCTGGCCACAGGGATCGATGCAGCCGCACATACAGCTGCGATAGATGCCGGCGGTGTAACGATCGGCGTCATTGGCACCCCTTTGGGCGACTACTACCCCAAGGAAAACCGTGAGCTGCAGGATCTTATTTCCAGGGAACATCTACTGATCTCACAGATACCGGTCCTGCGTTACCAGGTTCAGCCCTTCCAACAGAAGCGGCACTATTTCCCGGAGCGAAATGCTACTATGAGCGCGCTGACCGAGGGTACAATCATCGTTGAAGCCGGCGAGACCTCAGGCACGTTGACGCAAGCACGAGCTGCACTTTACCAAGGGCGCAAGCTCTTCATTCTGGAAAGCTGTTTTCAGAACTCTGCGATTACTTGGCCTGCCCGGTTCGAAGAGCAAGGCGCCGTTCGCGTCAAAAGCCCCGACGATATCTGGAAGGCGCTTGATTAAATGCGCCTTTCCCGTATCGACGACGCGAGCAGGTCTGTTCATCATCATCTGACAGAAGATGATGAATGCTACTATTTCCTCGAATATACTTCTGGCCGGGATTACAAATTTTCAAAGGCAAACAATGCCATATCCAACCTGAAGAAGAAGCCCAGCAATCGTAATCGGCCAGACTACAAGTACAAGCTTGAAGTAATTCGGGCAGCATCAAATGAGTTCCGAGGCGCTCTGAATCCTCAATGGCTTCAAAAGGCTACTCTCGTGCCAATTCCCGGCTCGAAAGCAAAAGACCACCCTGATTACGACGACAGGATGGAGCAAGTTTGCATGGGGATTAGAGCCGGGCTGGACGTTCGAAATCTGGTCGTGCAGCGTGAATCAACTGTCGCGTCACATGAAGCGGATGGCGGACCACGCGTGACTGTTGATGAACTGCTGGATCTCTATCAGATAGACGAAAATCTCGCGCACCCTGCCCCAGATAGCATCGCAATTTTTGATGATGTCCTGACTGCTGGCGTACATTTTCGAGCCATGAAAAACACGCTTGCCCACCGATTTCCAGGAACACCGATTGTCGGCATGTTCATCGCACGCCGCATTTTCCCGCCCGATTGACTGCCGCACATCAAAGCCGCCAACCGTCTGGCTTTGGCGGTGTCACCGTGTATCTTCTGAAGCAGACTGACCCGCAGGTTCCGATATGGCCGAAACACAGATCGAATGGACCGATGCAACTTGGAATCCCGTCGCAGGGTGCAACATCCTCAGCGAAGGATGCAAAAACTGCTATGCGATGGAGATGGCGCGCCGCTTGGAGGCGATGGGCGTCGAGAAATACCAAGGTCTGACGCGCCGGAGCGGCAAGCGCGTCATCTGGAATGGCGTCGTCCGTGAGGATCGTGCCGCCTTGGAAATTCCCTTGCGTTGGCGCAAGCCACGCAAGGTTTTCGTCAACTCCATGAGCGATCTGTTCCATGACGCTGTAAGCGACGACTTTATCCTGGCGGTTTGGGAGGTCATGCGTCGGACGCCGCACCATCACTATCAGATTCTGACAAAACGCCCGGACCGGATGCTCGCGGTCGTATCTTCGTTAATTGAGGTAGTTTTGCCCAACGTCTGGCTGGGGACGAGTGTTGAGTCTGCGTCCGTACGGCACCGTATCGATGATCTTAAAAAAATCCCTGCAGCTATTCGGTTTATTTCCTTCGAACCTCTCATTGGCCCCGTGGGCGAAGTTAATCTCAATGGTATCCATTGGGCCATCGTCGGTGGCGAAAGTGGCCGCGCCGCACGCCCGCTGCGCGAAGAATGGATTGATGATATTCACGATCAGTGTGCAAAGTATGATACAGCCTTTTTCTTCAAGCAGTGGGGCACGTGGGGTGCGGACAACAAGAAGAGATCCAAGAAAGCCAACGGCAGGGAATACAGAGGACGCACCTGGGACGAAATGCCTGCCTCTGCACCAGCTTGAGTCTCGGGAATAGTCATGGCCGAGAAGCCTTATGCCTGGCTAACCGGAGCTGAACTCGACAACCACACAAGGCGCAAGCACAAGGTAATTCGCGAGTATTTTTCGGACTACCTCCGGATCCGCTGCCAGCACCCCCAGCAAAGCGTATTTAGGCTGGCCGTCGTTGACGGCTTTTCAGGGGGCGGCAGGTACAAGGACGGTGAGCCGGGATCGCCCATCATCTTTCTTGAGGTGCTGAAGGAGGCCGTTCATGCTTTCAACATAGAGCGCGCGGCCAACGGTCTCAAGGCGCTGGATCTGGATTGTCTCTTGATTTTCAACGATGCCAAGCGGGATGTCGTTGAAATGCTCAAGACAAATGTTGCTCCACTTGAAGCTGATATCAAAAGCACGTCGCCGCGCCTCCACGTTCGTATTGAGTATCTCAATCATAAATTTGCCAAGGCCTATCCGATCATCCGGCAACAGCTGGCCAACAGTCCGTATCAGAACGTCATTTTCAATCTCGACCAGTGTGGGACCAGCCATGTCTATCAGTCGACCATTGTCGACATCATGCGCTCTTTCGCATCTGCCGAGATCTTCTTCACCTTTATGATCAGTTCGCTGATCGCTTTTTTGCAGAAACAGGACGAGGAACGGCTTCTGCGGCAACTTCGACCGCTTGGTTTAAGCAGGGCGGATATAGGAGATTTGGGCGGGCTCAAGTCGAAGCGTGAATGGTTAGGAACAGCCGAGAGAATCGTTTTCCAGACCTATCAGGCCTGTGCGCCCTACGTCAGCCCATTCTCGATCAACAATCCAGAGGGCTGGGAGTACTGGCTGATCCATTTCGCTAACTCTCATAGGGCACGCGAAGCCTATAATAACGTCCTGCATGCAAACAGCACCGCACAAGCGCATTTCGGGCGTTCCGGCTTGAAGATGCTGACATACAATCCTGAGCATGAAGGTAAGCTCTATTTATTCACCGAAGATGGCCGGGAAGATGCGCGCAATCAACTGTTGCTGGATATTCCGGGCCGCGTTTCTCTGTTCGGGGATATACTGCCTGTTCAGTTATTCAGGGAAGGAATCTACAATGAGACGCCCGCTCACTCAGATGACGTGAACTATGCCTTGGTAGAAAACCCCGACCTTGAGGTGATCACCCCGCGAGGGGGAAAACGGCGAGCAGCGGGGCAAATCAAGGCTAATGATTTCATCAAGCTGAAGCCACAACCGAGCTTCTTTCCGCTTTGGCAGCCAATGAAGAGGTTATGAGCTCTGCCGTGCGCAAAGAGGTGGTCGCGCCCACTTTAGCAACGAATCTTAGGATCAGGGTGAGGTCGGCAGCAGCAGTGTGAGCTTACAAGAGCCCAAGACTTCATCGCCATCCGCTTAGCCTCAAGTGAAATATGGAACCGAAGCGAAGCATGCAGATATCTCTGGTAAACTCAACGTCGACGGCGCGCAAACTTTCAGCGCTCATCCGCAAGCATGACAAAATTTCGGTCGCGGTTGCTTGGGGCGGTATCACGGCCGTCGCAGAGGAACTCCTCGCCCATAGCGACAAGTTTGAGTCAGTTCTTCTGGGTGTCGACTTCTCTGCAACGGAGGCCGCGCTCATCGATCGCCTCGTCGATGTTCCTAACGCCTTTGTCGCAAGGAATCGACCGGGCTGCTTCCATCCTAAGATATTTTACTTTGAGACGGGGCAAAAGGCTGAAGCAATCGTCGGCAGTGCCAATTTCACGAGGGGCGGGTTGGGTCCGAATTTCGAGGTTGGCGTCCACGCGAAGGGGGCGAGAGACAATCCCTTTTTCGTACAGGTACGCAACCAAATCAACGCCTACGCGCCGCTTCGCCTCACCATTACGTCCGTGCTTGCCGATAGCTATCGTCGTCAGGCCAAGGCAGCTGCAGGCAAGTCGAGGCCGAAGAACCCCATCCTGCCGGATGATCGAAAAGGGTGGACGCGGGTTAACTCGCCGCTCGCTACAATGGAATGGTCTGAGTTCGTTAAGTTCGCCCGTCGCGATGAGTATCATGACTTCAAGAAGCGCATGCTCCTCATACGCTCCATTCAACAGATCTTATCGCGCACTCCCTCCTTCGCGAATGTGTCGGCTGCTGAGGCCAAGGGTATCGCGGGTGTGCTCGGCAAAAATGAAGCCGAGGCAGAGGGCTTGACCAATCTTGATTGGGGCTGGTTCGGCTCGATGGGAGGAGCCGGTACATTTGCTAAACTGATCGGCATCAAAGACGGCGCTCTTGCTGCCGCGCTAGATGCGATACCCCGCCGTGGTAACGTCACCGAGATCCAATTCAACGACTATATCGTGGCCTTCACAGCCGCATTTTCGAATTCCTCACGGGTGGCGCGGCTGGCACCGGCAACCCGGTTGCTCGCCATGAAGCGCCCTGATGTTTTCGTTTGTGTAAACGGCGGCAACAGGTCGGGCCTCGCCAAGGCGCTCAACTTCGCGCCGACAACGATCAAGCTCGAAAACTATTGGGACCGCGTGATCGAGCCTATTAGGCAAGCACCTTGGTATACAGTCGAGCGGCCAGCCGGGCGTGACACCGAGCTTTGGGACGCCCGCGTCGCCATGCTTGACGCCATCTATTATAAGCCGACCAATGAATGACTGCATCTTCTGAAGACAAGCGGTACCCGTCTCATCCAGCGTTGATGTGGCGTTGATGTAAACTGGGGATGTGGATGTCTGACTGTTTCCGTCAGCATACAAGTATTTGATCTTGCTTGATTTTTTGGTTGCGGGGGTAGGATTTGAACCTACGACCTTCAGGTTATGAGCCGATCAGAAGGGAAAATCGGAAACCTAACGAATTCAGCATCTTACAAAGTAACCGTTTGATTTTTCGCGATTTCCATTCCGGCGTTCGACCGCATTGAGCGGCTTTTGACAGCACAACCTGCACGAAAACTGCAGCCAAAGGTTGATGTGGCGTTGAGGTGAGCAATTTTCAGTACCATCCATTTCGCTATATGATCACGCAGAACGTGATCCCGCACGAACGCAGCGACGAAAGTGCAAGTTTGACTTGACAAAATTTCGTCCGGCTCTCCATCGATTTGGCTAAGATCAGATTGTCGCCCCGAGGCCAGGGTAACGATGATCGGTCGCGCAAAGCGAATGGTCGCCCAATGCTTCGATGACGCGGCAGTTCGCTATTTTGCCTCCCGCGCATTGCGTCAGAATACGTTGCAGTTCGACCTTGAGCGCGCCCAGCCGCGCAAGACGACTTTCAACCTCGGCCAGTTGCGCGATGACGATGGCGTCGGCCGCCGCGCAGGGCTGGTCAGGCTGGTCCGACAGGCTGAGCAGGTCACGGATCGCCTCCAGCGTGAAACCCAGATCGCGCGCGTGGCGGATGAAGGCCAGCCGTTCCAGCGCCTTTTGACTGTAAAGCCGCTGGTTTCCCGCACTGCGTTCAGCCTCGGGCAAAAGACCGATCTGCTCGTAATAACGGATCGTCGGCACCTTCACACCGGCAGACGCACCCAACTTTCCAATCGTCAGCATGAGATTCCCCTTGAAGCTCTAGTTACTAGAGACATTAGGTTCTCGAATCGATGAAGGCAACTTCCGGATCCGGGGCGAGGATAACGACATGACAACTACAGATCCCAACAGCGGAACAGCCTGCGACTGGACAGTCTCGGGCATGGATTGTGGATCCTGTGCGACCAAGATCAAGGATGCCGTGACACGCCTGCCGGGCGTCAGCGGCGTTGAAATTGGCATCATGACGGAACGGCTTCGCCTGACGCTGGACGAAACACAGACCGATCGCGACAAGGTCGAAAAGGTGGTGAAATTGCTTGGTTATGGAATCGCGCCGCGCGCGGCAGGGGCGAAGAAGGACTTTGTCATGCCCGCCATGAGCGATGCGCCGGCAGATGGCCATGACCATGACCATGACCATGATCGGAATGATGCCGCCGCAGCGGCGCGTGACGACAGCGGTCATGGCAGCCCTGGCCATGTGCATGACGACCCTGCCGACCGCGGCAAGCGATGGTATCAGACCCGCAAGGGCAAGCTGGTAATCTTTACCGCGATCCTTCTGGGTGTCGCCTGGATCATCGAATTGCTGGCGCCGCAGGTCGGCAAATGGGCTTTCGTCGCGGCCTGTCTGATCGGCGTGGCGCCGGTTGCGAAACGCGCCTTTGCAGCTCTGCGTCTGGGTCAGCCCTTTACAATCGAAAGCCTGATGACGGTCGCGGCCATTGGCGCCTTGTTCATCGATGCTGCGGAAGAGGCGGCATTGGTAGTGTTCCTGTTCGCGGTTGGCGAAGTGCTGGAGGGTGTGGCAGCCGGCAAGGCGCGCGATGGCATCCGCGCGCTTGCCGATCTGGTTCCCAAGACAGCGCTGCTGTTGGCAAACGGGACAACGCAGGAAGTCCCGGCATCAAGCCTTGCTGTCGGGCAAATGGTGCTTGTCCGTCCGGGCGACCGCATCCCCGCAGATGGCGAGATTGCCGAGGGCACCTCGGGCGTAGATGACAGCCCCGTTACCGGCGAAAGTGTTCCTGTCACCAAGGGGCCGGGCGACCCGGTCTTCGCCGGCTCGATCAATACCGAGGCCGCGCTACGCGTGACCGTCACCAAAGCTGCAGAGGATAACACAATCGCCCGCATCATCCGGCTGGTGGAAGAGGCTGAGGTCGCGCGCGCGCCGACTGAACGCTTCATCGACCGCTTCAGCCGCTGGTACATGCCCGCTATCGTTACTGTCGCGGCGCTGGTTGTTCTGGTGCCGCCGCTGGCATTTGGCCAACCTTGGGACACTTGGATCTATCGCGGTCTGGCGCTGCTGCTGATCGGCTGCCCCTGCGCGCTGGTCATCTCGGTTCCGGCCTCAATCGCCTCGGCGCTGTCCACGGGCGCACGGCGCGGGATGCTGATGAAGGGCGGTGCGGTGATCGAGGCGGCGGCCAATGTATCCCGTGTCGCCTTCGACAAGACCGGCACCCTGACTCATGGGCGTCCGGTGGTGACGGATGTTGTCGCTTTCGGCGCGACGACCGAGGCCGAGTTGCTGGCAGTGGCGGCGGGGGTCGAAACCGGCTCCAGCCACCCGCTGGCCGTCGCCATCCTGACCAAGGCCGATGAGGCGGGCATCGAAGCGCTGCCGTCACGCGATGCGAAAGCACTGTTGGGCAAAGGGGTGATCGCCACGGTTGGCGACGCCTCCGCTTGGGTCACCTCGCCGCGGTATGCGCTGGAAAATGGCGGGATCGACCAGTCTGACCTGCAGCTTGCCACGGCATTTGAGGAAGATGGCAAGACCGCTGTCGCCGTCTTCCGCGAAAAGACCCCGCTCGGCCTGATCGCCATGCGCGATGAGCCAAGACAGGACGCAGCCGAAGCGATTCGTCAACTGACAGAGATGGGCGTGACCTCCGTCATCCTGACCGGGGACAATCCGCGCACGGCGGCCGCGATCGCCGGCGGGCTGGGCATGGAGTTTCGGGCCGACATGATGCCTGAAGACAAGCTAACCGCGATCCGTGAAATGGGCGAGCAAGGCGGCGTGATGATGATCGGGGACGGCATCAACGACGCGCCGGCACTGAAACAGGCAAGCATCGGCGTGGCCATGGGATCAGGCACGGATGTGGCGCTGGAAACCGCAGATGCCGCGATCCTTCGCGACCGGGTCACGGACATCCCCGCGCAGATCCGGCTTGCCCGCACGGCCATGGGAAATATCCGCCAGAACATCACCATCGCGCTGGGGCTTAAGGCGGTGTTTCTTGTGACCTCGGTTCTGGGGATCACCGGGCTGTGGATCGCGATCATGGCCGATACCGGGGCGACGGTTCTGGTTACGCTGAACGCGCTACGGCTGTTGCGCTTCAATCCTGAACGCGAGGCATGACGCCGTGATTTCCGCTTTCGGTTGGGCGGTGCTTGCCCTGCTTGCCGCTTACCTCATGCTTTTCTTTTTCGGCAATGCCATGGCGGCGCGAGCCGCCGGGCGGCCGGTCTGGCTGTTCTCGCGGGCGAAACGGCGCGACTGGTGGGCGGCGCTGGGCTTTCGGGCGGCCTTCGCTTTGGCGCTTCTGGGGCCACTGCTGTGGGGTGCCTTTCCCACGCTGCATAACCTTGACCCCTTCTGGACCGAAGGACAGGCGCTGGCGCTTGGCGGGGTCGGTGTGTTTCTGGCCGGCATCGGCGCGATGGTTGCCTTTGCTGCGCAGATGTCGATGGGCGCTTCATGGCGGGTGGGTGTCGCTGAAGGTGCCACGGGTGCGCTTGTCTCGGGCGGGCTCTATCGGTTCAGCCGCAACCCGGCCTTTTTCGGGCAGTTCATCCTGCTTCTTGGCACAGCCCTTGCCATTCCTTCGCTGCCGACACTTCTCGCGCCGCTGCTGTTTCTGTGGTCGGCCACGGCGCAGGTCCGGTCCGAGGAGGACGTCCTTCGGCAAGCCCTGGGGGCAGAGTATGACGCATACGCGGCATCTGTTCCGCGCTGGATCGGGCTACCATAATCTCTTCTCGACCAATTACCTGAATCACACGATCAATTATGCCACTTGCGAATGTCCGGACGGATCACAGCTCGACCCGTTTCAGCCGCAGCGCATTGGCGATGACAGAAACCGAGGACAGCGACATGGCCGCTGCAGCGATCATCGGCGACAGCAGCAGGCCAAAGATCGGATAGAGCAGCCCCGCCGCAACCGGGATGCCGGCGGCATTGTAGATGAAGGCGAAGAACAGGTTCTGTCGGATATTGCGCATGGTGGCCACGGCGAGCTTGCGGGCGCGGACAATGCCGGTCAGGTCGCCGCCCAGCAGGGTCAGCCCTGCGCTATCGACCGCCACATCGGCGCCGGTGCCCATGGCGATACCGACATCCGCCGCAGCCAGCGCTGGTGCGTCGTTTACCCCGTCCCCCGCCATGGCGACCTTGTTCCCCTTACCGCGCAGCCCGTCGATCAGATCCTTCTTTCCCTCGGGCAACATCCCGGCGCGGACCTCGTGGATGCCCAAGCGGCTTGCCACGGCCAGCGCCGTGCGCTCATTGTCGCCGGTTGCCATGATCACCTTGATGCCCAGATCGTGCAGGTCACGTATTGCCGCCTCGGCGGTGGATTTGATCGGGTCGGCCACGGCGACCAGACCGGCCAGCCCGCCATCCAGCGCCACGAACATGGCGGTCTTGCCCTCGCCGCGCAGGCGATCGGCGGTCTTCTCGCCCGTGTCGCAGTCGATGCCGAGCGATGTCATCAGCGCATTATTGCCAAGCGCCACATCCCGGCCATCGACCTTGCCGATCACCCCCTTGCCGGTGATGGCCTCGAACTCCTCGCCATTGCCAAGGCTCAACCCACGCGATTTCGCGCCTTCGACAATCGCCTCAGCCAGCGGGTGTTCGGAGGCGCGTTCCAGCGCAGCGGCAGCAGCCAGCAACTCATCCTCGGGCACGTCGCCGAAGCTGGTCACATCGGTCAGGGCCGGCTTGCCTTCGGTCAGCGTGCCGGTCTTGTCGACGATCAGCGTGTCCACATCTGCCATCAGTTCCAGCGCCTCGGCATTCTTGACGAGCACGCCGGCCTGCGCGCCGCGCCCCGCCGCCGTGGTGATGGAAATCGGCGTCGCCAGCCCAAGCGCACAGGGACAAGCGATGATCAGCACCGAAACCGCCGAGGCAATGGCGAATACATAGGACGGGCTGGGGCCAAAGATCAGCCAGACGACAAAGGCCAGAATGCCGATCACCACCACCGCCGGCACAAAAATCGCCGAAACCCGGTCGGCCAGCCCCTGAATCGGCGCTTTGGAACGTCGCGCGCCGGCGACCATCTGGACGATCTGCGACAGGACCGTGTCGGCGCCGACATCGGTGGCGCGGATCGCCAGCGTGCCGTTCTTATTAATCGTGCCGCCGGTCACGCGGTCGCCCTCGGTCTTCTCGACCGGCACCGGCTCGCCGGTGATCATGCTTTCATCGACGGAAGAGCGGCCCTCGACCACCTCGCCATCGACCGGCACGCTGTCGCCAGGCCGCACGCGCAGCATGTCGCCCGCCATGATGTTTTCCAGCGGTGCATCGTATTCCGTACCATCGGGCAGGATACGTCGGGCAGTCTTGGGCGCCAGATCCAGCAGCGCCCGGATCGCATCGCCGGTGCGTTCCCGAGCCCGCAGTTCCAGGACCTGCCCGACGAAGACCAGCGCCACAATGACCACGGCTGCTTCGTAATAGGTGCCGACGACCTCGCCCATTCGGTATTCCTCGGGAAAGATTCCCGGCAGGAAGGTGGCGGAGAGCGAATAGAGATAGGCCGCGCCGACACCCAGCGAGATCAACGTCCACATGTTCGGCGAGCGATTTTTGAAGGAATCCAACCCGCGCTGAAAGAAGGGCCGCGCCGCCCAGAGCACGATGGGCGTGGCCAGCAGGAACTCCAGCCAGACGGCGGTGCGGTGCCCGATCCAGTCGCGGACCGGAATGCCCACCATCTCGCCCATCGTCAGGATCAACAACGGCACCGCAGCGGCCACGCTGACCCAGAGCCGCCGGGTGAAATCGGTCAGTTCATGGCTGGGTTCGTCCGAGGGAATCATCGGCTCCAAGGCCATGCCGCAGATCGGGCAGGCGCCGGGTTCGTCGCGGACGATCTCGGGATGCATCGGGCAGGTCCATTGCGTGCCCGCCGGGGCGGTTTTTTCGACCTTGGCCGCCGCGCCCGAGGCGTAGAACCACGGATCGCCGTCGAATTTAGACTGGCACCCGTCCGAGCAGAAATAGAAGGTCTGTCCCTCATAGTCGCGGTGCCGGGCCTCGGGCTTTATCTTCACCTGCATCCCGCAAACCGGATCGATGGCCTTGCCGGAATCAGCCTGTGCCTGTGCGCCACCGTGTGTCCCGTGATCGTGATGCCCATGCGAATGATCGTGCTTGTGGTCCATGACTCTCTCCCGGCAGATACCTATAGGGGGTATATCAGGCTTGCTCTATACCCCTTGAGGGTATAGCACAAGCCGCGGATGTTGAAGATCGGAGCCCTCCTTGGCGCATGACAAGCAGAACCGAGACGCGATCCTGAAGCGGCTTTCCCGCCTGAACGGTCAGGTGCAGGGCGTCTCGCGCATGGTCGAGGATGGGCGCTATTGCGTCGACATCCTGAACCAGACCGCCGCCATCCGGTCTGCCCTGCGCGGCGTCGAACGCTTGCTGATCGAGGATCACGCGCGAAGCTGCATGGAAGACGCGATCCAATCCGGCGATCAGGACCGTCAGCGGGTGATGTTCCGCGAGGTCGTCGAACTGATGGAAAAGGTGCGCGACTGATGCGGTTCCTGCTGTCGGCGCTGCTTGTCGTCATGCTGGCGGTGACGATGCCACTGGCCCTGACCGGCGCCGCCTCGGCGGAGGCATCGTCGATGGCCTCGACGGCCGAAACATCCGCGTCGCCAGTCGCGCATGAATGCTGCACCACGCAGCCGGATTCTCCACATGGCGACTGTGCGGCCTGTGCCGACATCGGCAATGCCGAAATCACGTCCAACGCGGCCCGCTTGTCACGCCGAATCCGACACTTTCCCCCGCTGCAAGATATGAAAACCGCCAGGCCGCGCTTGCCGCGGCCCCCTCCGCGATCCGCTGCTCTCTGACGCCACATGGCCCGAGGGGCCACAAGCCGATCAACTGCGCGACGAGAGGGGCGAATGACCCTACGGCGCGTAATATCCTGAAGGACATCAGAAATGAGCAATCCCAATTTCTCGCGTCGCGGGGCGATCCTTGCGGTCGCAGCGATGCTGTCGACAACCTCTACACTTGCCTTTGCCACCATCGGTTCGGACGAAAAGCCGAACCTGCTGAGCATCACCAAGGACCCCGGCTGCGGCTGCTGCGGCGCCTGGGCCGATCTGGCCATCGAGGCGGGGTTCGAGGTCGAGACGACCGAAACCAGCGATTATGTCGGCATGAAGCGCGACGCCGCTGTGCCCGAAAACCTGTGGTCCTGCCACACGACCCGGATCAGCGGCTATATCGTCGAGGGCCATGTGCCCTTCGCGGCCATAAGGCAGCTTCTGGAAAAGCGCCCCGACATCACCGGGATCGCCGTGCCGGGGATGCCCGCCGGATCGCCGGGAATGGGCGGCGGGGTCGAGGCCACCGCCGAGGTCATCGCCTGGGGCGGCATTGCCGGCGATGGGCGCGCCTTTCCGCTGGACGGGTAGCAGATGACGCGCAACGCACTCATCCTCATCGCAGCGGTCGGGCTGGCCGCTGCGATCCTGATCCTCTGGCGCGGCAGCGCGGCGACTGAGACAGCCGCGCAGGATCAGGCCGTGATCGCGCTTGGCCAGCGGCTCTACGCCGAAAACTGCGCCAGTTGCCACGGCGCCGATCTGGAAGGCCAGCCGGACTGGCAGACCCCGCTGGAAAATGGCCGCTATCCGGCGCCCCCGCATGACGAGACCGGCCACACATGGCATCACGCCGACCCGCTGCTGGAACGGATCATTCGCGACGGCACGGCCGCCGTGGTCGGCGATGGGTATGAAAGCGACATGCCCGGTTTCGGCGATGTCATGAGTGACGCCGAAATCGCCGCAGTTCTGGCCTATATCAAATCGACCTGGCCCGAACGGGAGCGCGCAATCCAGAGCCGCATGACCAGCAACAGCGCGCCTTGACAACCCGGCGTGTCACCAAGATAGCCAAGGAGTTTCCCATGCAGAAAAGAACCGCCGCCATATCCTTGACGCTTCTGGTCCTCGCCGGATGCGCGGCTCAGGCGCCCGACGTCGCAGCCGAGGCCGCGTCCCCCTATCCGATCCCGGACGAAGTCGTCGCCGTCGCCGGCCCCAATCAGGACCTGACGACGGCACGGCTTGACCCGGCGGACGATTGCTACTGGTATTATCACGCCGGGCCGGTCGAAACGACGCTGGTGCCGCTGCGCGCCGCGAACGGCAACCAGATCTGCAACGTGCGCGCGTCCTGACGCCAGGCATTACCGGAAGGCACGCGACTAGCTGACGGCCGACACGCTGCCTACCGGCGAATAGAGATATGCGGTCGCGCCGATCTGGACCCGCGGATACAGTTCGTTGATGTGGGCCATGACCATGCGGACGCAGCCGGAACTGGCGCGGCTGCCGATCGAGGTTGGAAACGGCGTGCCGTGAATGCGCAGATAGGTATCGCGGTCGCCGAGATAGAGATACAGCGCACGCGAACCCAGAGCGTTCCGAGGGCCGGGTTCCATGCCGTCCTCATATTGCGCATAGACCTCGGGTTCGCGCTCGATCATGTTGCGCGTCGGGGTCCAATGCGGCCATTCGGCCTTGCGTTTGATCGTATAGGTGCCCGGCTCGTAAAGATCGCCCCTGCCGATGGCCACGCCGTAACGCATCGCCGTGCCGCCCTCTTCGATGTGATAAAGGTATCGGGCCACCGCATCGACATGAATGTCGCCCGGCACCAGCCCTGCGTTCGCAGTGACTCGCTGCGGCAGGTAACGCGCGTGCAGTCCCCAGGGATTGGGACCACCGGCCTCGACCTCGGCATCCCAAGCGGCCTTTTGCGCCGTGTCGGGCCAGGTTGAGGCCATGACCGGCGTGGCGGCGGCCGCCGAAAACAGCGCCGTCGTCGTGCGGATGAAATGTCTGCGTGTCAGCATGTGATTGCTCCTTGTCCTTTCCTTGTATCTTCAGATGGAAGCGGCAAGCGCAGCGACTTCTGCGATTGCCGTGCCGAATCTTCAGCGCCCATCGACCTCTGGCGTCGCCGCTGGCCCGCCTTCCAGATCGGCGATCAGCGCCTTCATCTCCGCGATTTCCAGAGTCTGCGCCTCGATGATGCTGTCCGCCAGCGCCCGGACGCGAGGATCCGAGATATCCGCACGGGTGGATGTCAGGATCGCAATGGAATGATGCGGAATCATCGCCTTCATCCAGGCGGTATCATCGACCGTTGCCTGACTGCGGACCAGAAACAGGCCAAGCGCAAATGCCAGAATCGAAACGCCCGCGACGATCAAATTGGCACGCGGACTGCGATACATCCCCAGCATGAAGGCCAACATGATCAGCGCCATGGCACCGCCCATGTAGAGCGCCATCCACATCCGGGTCTGGCTGAAAAAGACGTGATCGATCGCCCAGCTGTTCAGATACATCAACCCGAACATGATGACCGTCGAGGTGACGATCATCGCCGCAAAACGGCCATAGCTTCCGCCGCTCAGGCTTCCGTGGCTGTTGTGTTGATCAGAATGATCCATGACGTTGTCCTTTCGTGAAATATGTCAGTTGCGCCGCGCGGCGGCGACAAGTTCGGCCAGTTTCGCTGACGAAATGGCGCCAAAGCGCGAATCCGATCCGGCGATGAAGGTGGGTGTGCCGACAAGCCCCATCGCCTCGGCCAGCGCATTGGACTTCTGGATATGTTGGGCAATCTCCAGGCCGCCCATATCGCGCTGCAACTGCTGAGTGTCTAAACCCATGGATCGCGCGACACGCAGGACGCTGGCCCTTTCGGCCCGGGGTTTCTGACTCAACAGGACGCGATGAAAGTCGGCGTAGCGGCCCTGCTTGCGTGACGCCAGCGCCGCGCGGGCCGCGAAAACCGAACCCTCGCCAAAAACCGGCCATTCCCGCATCACCATTCGCAAGCCGGAATCGGCTCCTAACACAGCATCCACCACCGGCATCATCGCGCGGCAGAATTGGCAGTTGTAATCGAAGAACTCGATCAGTGTCGCATTGCCCTCAGGATTGCCAAAGATCGGCGCATTCGCGTCATGTTCAAGCTGCCTGCGGAATTGGGGTGGCAGCGAATGCCCGGCCCACGCCAGACGAGGAGCAATGGCCATCGTCGGAGCCGCGAGTGCCAGGGTCAGGATCATGCGTCGCTGATACATGGTGCTTCCCCCCTCACGCCGAGACCGAGAAAGTCGTCATCATGCCGCTGGCAAGATGCGGCATGTGGTGACAATGCAGCATCCACTCCGCCGCCTCGCCCGCATCCAGCGCCACCGTGACCATTGACATGGGCGGCACATAGACCGTGTCGCGCAAAGCACCGGCGAACCGCTTGCCATTGAGGGCGACGACCTGAAAATGATGGCCGTGCAGATGCATCGGATGGCCCATCATCGACATGTTGTGAAACATGATCTCGACCCGCTGACCCGATTTGGCCGCAACCGGAATTCGGTCCTCGAACACACGGTCATTGATGGTCCAGCGATAGGGCTGCATCTGCCCGCCCAGCATCACCATGGGTGAGGCATCGGCAGCACGTTCCGTCAGCGGAGCAACGGCCCGCAAGGCGGCTTCCTGCGCAAGGTCGATATCGAATGCAGGTGCCGCATCGTCGGCCATTCCGAGAATGACCGGCACGTTGGCGCCAGAAGTGGCAAGGATAAGGCCGGTGCGCTCATGCGCGCCTTCGCGCAGAGCAAGGATCGGCCAGGCGCCGCCTCCGGCGGGCAGGTCAAGTTCGATATCCAGGCGCTGACCCATGGCCAGACCGAAGCGTGTTCCCGGCAAGGGCTGCACCGGCTGGCCATCCACCGCGACAAGCCGGCCTGGTACCTCGCCGCTGTCGATCCAGAACACCGTGGCAGCAGCCCCATTGATGACCCGCAAAAGGATGTGGCCACCCTTTTCCACCTGCACGACCTCGGGGTCGCCCAGGGTGCGGTCATTCGCCAGATAAGCGTCGAAATCGAAATCGTTGAGGTCCATCTGCATCCCGGCCATACCGGACATGGACATGCCGCCCATTTCCGACATCCCGTTCATGGCCATACCATCGCCCATGTCATGACCGGCATGAGGATCGGCTGGTTGCGACATTTCGGCTTCGGCGGCCTCTTCATGCCCCTTTCCCGAGCGAATTTCGTCCAGCACCTCTTCCGGCGAGCGGAATGAAAAGTCATGCAGGAACATGGTGACCTCTTGCCGATCAGCTCGCCGATCCCCGGGGCGGCGGACGATCAGGGGTGCGGCCAGTAACTGCATCTCCTGAATGGGCACATGGCTGTGCATCCAGTGCGTGCCTGCTGCGGCCTCAAAATCATAGCCACGCGTCTCTCCTGGCTGCAGCAGCGGCATCGGCATATCGGGAACGCCGTCCTGCGCGTTCGGCGGGATCTGTCCATGCCAATGAATGATCGTCGGCTCGGTCAGATCGTTGGTCAGGTCCAGAAGGAAACGCTGGCCGGGGTCCAGAATCAGCCCGGGCGTTCCGTTGCCGTTGATCAGCCCGAAAACAGTGGCGGCGCGGCCATCGATGTCAAGCGTGCGCGTCGTTGCCTGCAATGCCAGCGCGGCTGGCTGCGCAAAGCCCGCGCGCGGGATGACAAAAGCTGCGGCCATGGCAGCGGATGCGGTCAGAAAGCCGCGGCGATTCAGTGTGCAAGTCATATGAATAATCCATCAGATCCCGTAGGGCGAACCATGTTCGGCACCTTCAAAGGTGCGGCAAGCAAGTGTTCAGATGGATTTCGGAGGGCGGTATCCGGGGCCGACCAGACGGCCCTCACGTGTCACTGCTATAGAGTGCCATTTCAGCGAATGCTCGGTCTCAACAGGCGCAAGTTGCGCGGCAGCAAGCCAGGGCGTAGGTGTGCCGACACATACAATCGCACAGGCATCGGTCATATCGTGCCGAGAAGGCTCTCCTGAATAACCGTGCTCATGCCCGGTTGTATCGCCGGGATGGCTGATCGAAGCGACAACGTGATCGGTTGGCAGTCCGGCTGGGCCAGCACTTTGCCCATGCTCCGTCGTGCCCGCCAACACGAGCAGAACAACAAGCACAGAACATATCGCGCGGCACATCATGTGGTTGAGTTGGAACCTATGAAACTAGCTTGACAATAAGCAGGACAGGCTCTCGTTGCAATTCAAGGAGTAATCAACAGAGGGTGTAGGTTTTTCCCTTCTGAGCCATTGACCGGCAGCCCTCCCCCTAGGTTCTGCCACCTTCCGCCTCCCTGCCGGTCCTGGCGCTGATGTATGACTTGCCATACGCGCGAGGCTGAGCCTCATGTGGGATGCAAGAAGGAGGCGCTGGGCATGGTGAAGCGATTGAGGTTAAACGAAAAAACGGTGCGGGAGGCGGCACCGGAACCGGGCCGGGACTATCAGATTTTTGACAGCGAGGTGCGGGGGTTTGCCATCTGCATCTACCGTTCCGGCAACCGGGCCTTCACGCTGGATTACCGCCATGCCGGACGCCAGCGGCGGATGACGTTGGGGCGCTGGCCGGAATGGTCGACGGCTGCCGCGCGGGAACGGGCCAAGGAGTTGCGCCGCGATATCGATGCCGGGGGCGATCCGCTGGGCGCGAAGAAGGACGGGCGTGAGGCGCCCCGGTTCAAGGATCTGGTTGACCGCTATACCGAGGTGCATCTGCCCAATCTGGCGAAGACCAATGCGTCCGATCAGCGCTCCATGCTGACCAAGCTGGTCGGGCCGGACTGGAACAACAGGCTCATCACGGAAATCACGCCCTATGATGTCGAAAAGCTGCTGAACCGGATCGCCGAGGGCCGGTGTCGTCCCCATAAGGCAAAGCCGAACAACCGGGCAAGGAAGCTGCAGGGCGCAAAGCCGACGCCGGTGCGCGCCAACCGCGTCGGTGAGGTGCTTCGAAAGATGTTCACCTATGCGCAGGGCTGGGGCTGGCGGGAGGATAACCCGGCCTCTGGCTTCCGCCGCCGGATCGAGAATCCGCGCGAGCGGTTTCTGTCGCAGGACGAAATCCGGAAGCTTGCTACCGCGCTGGACGCGGCCGAGGATCGGCGCGCAGCGGATATCATCCGGCTCTGTATGCTGACCGGCGCGCGGGTCGGCGAGGTCCGGCAGGCGCGGTTCGAGCATTTCAACCTTGAACATCTGAGCTGGTCAAAGCCCGCCAGCATGACCAAGCAGCGCAGGATTCACCGGCTGCCGATCTCGGACGAAGCCGCAGCCATTGTTCGCCAAAGGCAACTGCTGGTGCCGCGCGGCTGCTCATACCTGTTTCCGGGCGATGTGCCCGGCCAGCCTGTGAAGGAAATCCGCCGCTTCTGGCATCAGATCCAGAAGCAGGTGAACATTCCCGATGTCCGCATTCACGACTTGCGCCACACCTTCGCCTCGCTACTGGTCAGTGGCGGTGCGTCACTGGAAATGATCGGAAAGCTCTTGGGTCACAGCCAGACGCAGACCACTGCGCGCTATGCCCATCTGATGGACTCGCCGCTGCGCGCCGGGGTCGATGCCGTGGCCAGCGCCTTCCGGCCAAAGCCGGTGCTGGTGCATGATGCCGGGGCGCAAGATGATCAGGCGCGCAAAAGCGCCTGACCAAACGTCGGCCTCTCGCAACGGGCGCTATGGGGTTTCCCGCAGCGCCCGCCAGATCGGGGTCAGTCGCCTTCGGATCGTACTCTCATCAGGTATCTCGCGACCCGGAGAGGTCTTTGCGAACCAGTCCTGAACTTCCGCAACCCATTCACCCTGCGTTGCAGGCAGGCCATCCTCGTGCAGACGGACCATCTGCGAGATATAAAGACCTTCCCAGTCATAGCGGGATGGCGCACCGCCCGGATCTGCCGCGCGCTTGGCGAGACCGTGGGCAATCTCGAACTCGTAAACCTCACTCGCGAGGATCAGCAGGTCGGAGGGTTCGACGGTGATGTGATTTTCGGGATCCGCGATCATCACCCAGTCCTTCTGGCCAATTGGTCGAACCCGCCGGATCACGCGGCGTTGCGGCCCGCTGGCCCAGCGCCGGAACATGCTGAGGATATCGACCACGGGCACCACGACCAGCCCTGACAGAATCGTCCCGTTCTGCTGGATCGGCTCGATCGCCATGACGACCTCGGGCTTTCCGTTGATGGCCCAACCCGCCAGATCGTCGAGGCTGCAATCCCATCTGATCGCAACTTCCTGAACCGTGAAAAACGTGCGTTGCGGCAATCCCATCTTCTTTCGTCTCCCTGCTCGTAGGCGCTGGGCTGCCCTTCTTCCGATCCCAAAGCGCCTTGCCTCAATCCTCTCGCGCGCAGACACAGCTTTCCCGATCACGGGCCTTGCAAAGGCTCGCGTCGCTCGACCGCATCCGGCGTGATTGGCCGACTTCTTCACCACCAGAACGAGACTTGTCCAGACGATTTCACTGGGGACAACCGACTCTTTGTTCTTGACATGTTCCAGCCCCAACAAAGGCTGAATCTGACACCGGCGACCGGCAGAACCGGTTCTGCCGGTCGCCGGATTTTGCCTCTTGACAGCCTGTCTCGCAGTGCATGCGCATCGCCAAACCCAGCAAAACATGGGGTGGCATAACCTCCGGGAGGTTACGCCACCTTCCGCCTCCCTGCCGGGCCTTTTTATGTGATTGTTCTTCTCCCCGTCAGCGGCCCGGTCCGGGCGATGCAAGATGGAGGCAAGAGCATGACACAACCCATGAGTGCGGAACCGAAGGTTGAACCGCGCCTGCTGCGCGGCTGGATCAGCCGCTACGATCTGGCGCAGGAGCTTGGCCTCACGGTCGATACGCTGGGGCGCTGGGAGCGGCGGCGGAAGGGTCCGGCCTGTGTCCGCGCCGGTCGCAAGATCTTTTACCGGATGAGCGTGGTGCAGGACTGGCTGCAGTCGCAGGAGATGCCGCGGGTCACCGACGCGAAACCCGGCAAGGCGCGGGGGCGGAAATGAACGCTATGTCCCAGATTCCCGATGCCGCTATCGATCATAGCTCTACGACCGATACTGCCTGCCCGCCGGACTGGCCCGCCCAGCGCCTCTCTGAGGCCCGGGGCATTGTCGCCGATTTCGTCCATCACCCGGACAGCCTGATCATCCTCGCCTGTCGCGCCATCGCGGCGCATAGCCCCGAGGAACAGGAACGCCGCGAAGCCCTGGCCCTCGCCAGGCTGCTGATCGCCCTGTCGACCCGCAAACCGAAAGGCGGTGACTCGTGACCCGCCGTACACCCGAGGCCGATATCCAGCGCGCCATTGTCCACACATTGCGGATCGTCCTGCCCCGCGATGCCATCATCCACCATTCCGCCAATGAGGTCGGGTCGGGTGGCAAGGCCGCACGGCAGCGCCAGGCGATCCTGACCGGCATGGGCGTGTTTCCGGGCTTTGCCGATCTGGTCGTCCTGACTGGCGGGCAGGTGTTGTTTCTGGAGGTCAAAAGCCCGTCCGGCCGCCTCAGTCCGGCCCAGAGAGCGTTCCGCGACATGGTGAAGGCCCAAGGGTTCGGCTGGGCGCTGGTCCGCTCCGTCGAGGACGCGCTGGGCGCGCTCGCCGATCACGGCATCACGACGCGCGCCCAAGCGCTAAACCCGCGACGGAGGGCCTGCGCATGAGCCACTATGCGACCAACTGGGCCATCCTGCAGCGTGGGCTGAAGCCCGCCACCAAGATCGTGCTCTGGCATCTCTGCGACCGCCACAATCCGGATTTTGGCTGCTTTCCGACGCAGGCGCGGCTGGCGGCCGATTGCGAGATGTCGGTGTCATCCCTGAACGACCATCTCCGGGCGCTGGAAGAAGCGCGGCTGATCCACCGGGTTCGCTGTAACGATCCGCAGACGCATCGACGCCAGGCGACGCGCTACATCCTCGGCTTCGAAGATCGGTTTCCAGATGGCGATGACAGCGACGGTCCATGTCCGGATTCCGGAGATGGAGCCATCTCCGAAAAATCGCCAAAGCCATCTCCGAATTTGGCCGGTTTCCATCTCCGAAATTCGGAGACTAACCCTGTAAGAGAACCATTAAGGGAACCAGTAAAGGAGGAGGAGGGCGCGCGAGCGCGCGATGATCGATTTGAAGAGTTTTTTGAAAGGCTGATCGACGCGCTGGGTTTGGACACCGATGCGGGGCTTCCCGGCTGGTGGCAGGGATGGCCACCCCGCGAACATGTCCGTCGCTGGATTACCGATCTCGGCCTGACCGAGGACCGGATCGTCGCGGTGGCCCGCGACAGCCGCAGCACGCATCCCAATCCGCCGGACGGCCCGAGAGCACTGGACAGGGCCATGGAACGGGCGGCACGGAGCGCCGAGGCGAGGAAGCCCGCTGACGGCGACAAGCGGAGCAAGCGCGGCAACAAGCCTGCCGACGCGCCACGTGCCAGCATGGACGAGATCGCGGATTTCTATGCCGGGCTGGTGAACGGGGATGGCTATCTGCCCTCCAATGCCATCTCGAACACCGTGCGCAATGCCATGCTGGAACGCGGCCTGGTCACGACCGAGCGGCTGCGAGAACGGGGCGTGGCATGAGCATCCATTCCCGCTTCCCGAACCGCAGCACCACAGGCACCCGAACCAAACGCGCGCTGGGCGTCCAGCAGGTGCTGGAATGGGCCTTTCGCATGGAGAAGGCCCGGCTGGAACTGCCCGGGCCGCCCGACCCCGAACGCGGCGAAGGTTTTGGCTTCGGCCTCGAATACGTGCTGATGCAACGCGCCGCGCTGGGCTGCCGCATCGATGGCGGAAGGTACAAGCCAGACAGTTCCACCCACCAGGACGCCGAAGTCATCGCGGCTTGTGTCGCCGGACTGCCAACCTCACTCGGTGGCTTGCGCATGGCGATCCGCATCGCCGAACTGGCCCGGGCCGGCATGACACCGGATTGGATGCCCGGCGCTGTACCACGCTGCGTCCCAATCGAGATGAAGCGCAATCAGCACGGCGAACGCGCGATCACCATCCCGGTGGGCACGACCCGTGTGCTGTCGCGCGGCAAGTGGCGGACGGTCGAACTCCGCGCCTGCCCGGTGACCTTCTCGCCGCATCCGGACCAGATCGCCGCCGCACGTCGCCACTACGAACATTGGTGGCTGGCGCTGGGCTGGGTGCGTGACGGGCTGATCGCGGGCGGCATGCTGCGGAGCATCGAGGTGACGGAGGTAATGCCGAGGCGCGAGCCATGGGCGAGCCCGTCGAGCCGCGAACAGATCGGCAACAAAACAGTTTGACATTCGTGCCCCTGTTGACTCATAACCCAAACATCGAAGACGAGCGCCCGGAGAACAGGCGCTCTTCCGGTCAGACCCTCCATCCCTACCCCCTTGCCATGGTTCCTCCTGGGCCGCGTCCGCATTCGGGGGGGCGCAGCGCAGAAGTTTGCCAGCGTCAGGCGATTTCACCGGGGAATCCAGATGGAATCCACCTATCCAGTTTGAGAGCCGTTTCGACCAATAAAACAAGGCTTTGATCACCAGGCGAGGGTGGATTCCTTCTGGATTCCGGCGGAATCCAGGAAGCCACCTTCGGAATCCACTTCGGGGAATCCAGGCGGAATCCATCGAGGCAGAAGCCACCGGGAGCCACCCGCCCCAAAGCCACCCAAAACCACAGGACCAACCTGCCCCATGGACCTCACCTTCGCGCCGCGCCAGATCGAGTTCTGGCCGATCGAGCGCCTGCGCCCCTATGCCCGGAACGCGAAGATGCACGGGCCAGATCAGGTGCCGCGCATCGCCGCCAGCATGGCCCGCTTCGGCGCGGCTTCCCCGAAGTCGCAGAAGGACTGATTGGCATGGGCTACAGGCTTGCGGCAGGATTGTTTACGGCGCCGGAAGTCGGCGCGCCCCACCGCCGGGAACGGCTGTTCATCCTCGCCATCCGGAAAAGCGACGAACTGGCCGACCCCGCGCGCCTGCTCCGGCACCCGGTCGAGCGGCGACAATCGCAGCGAGAACCTGCGCCTCTGGCCGACGCCCCGGGCCAGCGCCAACGAAAACCGGCAGACCAGACCGACGCCGTCGCAGGCGGCGGGCAAGCACGGGATGAACCTCGCGACCACGGCCACGCAATGGCCGACGCCGCTGGCGGCGGACGGCAACAAACCGAGCGCAGGCAACCGCAAATCGGCCGATCTGACCCATGCGAGCCAGATGTGGATGACGCCGACGGCGCGGGATCACAAGGATGGGGCAACGACGCTGGAGAACACCCCTGTCAACGGCCTGCTTGGCCGCCAAGTCCCCACGATGCCAACGGCTGGAAGCGATATCTCAGATCAGCGCCGGACGCTGAACCCGCCATTCGTCGAGGCGCTGATGGGCTGGCCAACAGGGTGGACAGGCTCCGCCTCTGTGGCAATGGCGTGGTCCCCTGGTTGCAGCGTATGCGCTCCGAACCTTGGCGTATCAGCTGCAGAAGGAGGGATGATGCGGCACCAGATCAGGCCGAGCTCAGCTTATAGACCCGGCCCCTTTCGGGGAGTTTTTCGGAGGTCACATCCAGCCCCAGCTTCTTCTTCAGCGAACCGGAAATGGCGCCCCTGATGCTATGGTGTTGCCAATTCGTCGCTTCGGCGATCTCGGCAATACTTGCGCCCTCCGGCGCCTGAAGCATGGCGATCAGCTGGGCCTGTTTGGTGCCGGGGCGCTGGGCGGCGGCGATGGCCTCGGGCTTGGCATCGCGCAAGCCCGCCATGGTTTTCACCACGACCGGGTCGATGCCGACGGCCGCAAGGCCTTCGGGCGTGGCGATCAGCGTGGTGCCATGCCCGTCGCCGGTTTCACGCCAGAGCGGTTCGTTACGCCGAAGATTGGCATCGACCTCTTCGAGGAAGCCAAGCTTGATCATCCGGCCGATGGTCATCTTCGCTGCAGCCCCATGCAGCCCCTCGGGCAGCGGCAGTGCGAGATTGCCGGTCCGGGCGCTGGCGCGCGTCAGGATCAGGGTCTGGGTGTCGGTGAGTTTAGTCATGGATGGCTCCGTGCATTGCCGCCGCGTGCTGCGGTCGGCTTCTACGGAACCGGACCCCGCTGCGCGGGGCATAACAGTCGTTTCTGGCCGACCAATCAGGCGGCGTGTTCGCCCTCGCCGAAGGCAAAATCGCTGATCTGCTTCAGCAGGTTCGCCTGATGTTCGAGGCTGCCGACATTGGCCCAACTCACCCGCTCGGGATCGGCGCCGAAATGATCGTCACTGAAGGCCTGCAACCCGGGCCAGCATGGCGTCGATTTCGACTTTCTTGGCGATGAAGGCGGTCAGGGCGGCTTCATTGCTGCGGGCGGGTTTGCGGGTCATTCCGGTCTCCGGGTGCATCGTTTCGTTGATGCAGCATCGCTCTGGCGCGGCCTGAAGTGTAGATAATTCTCAGTAATATCATTGCTTTATAATCAACAGGGAGAGCCGCGATGCAGGGCATGAGCGAACGCGCCTATGCGGCCCATGTCGGGCTGTCGCGCGGGGCAATCCAGAAGGCGCGCGAAAGAGGGCGGCTGGTGCTGTTTGCCGATGGTTCATCGATGCGGCGGCGTCTGATGCCCGGCGCGCGGCAACCACCGATCCCGATCAGCAGAACCGGTCGAAAGGCGGCACCGCGCGACAAATATCGGCACCGAAACGGACGTCGCGCCCCGCGGAGAACCTCTCCGCCCCGTCGATCTCCGGTCCGAGCGACAGTTCCTCCTATCTGAAGGCCCGGACGGCGCTGACGGTCTATCAGGCGCAGGAACGCCAGATCGCCATCCAGAAGAAGAAGGGCGTGCTGGTCGACCGTGCACGGGCCGAGACGCTGGTCTTTCGCCTCGCCCGGCAGGAACGTGATGCCTGGGTGACATGGCCCGCCCGCGTCGCTGCGATCATGGCGGTGGAATTGTCGGCCGAGATGGAAAAAACCACCGGGGAATCCGTGAGCATCGGCACCGGGGTGCTGCAGAGGGTGCTGGAAACCCATGCCCGAGCTTGAACAGCCTCCCGACCGATATATTTGCCGCCGCGCCCGCGCAGTCCCTTCGGCAATGGTGGGGCGAGATTGCCCACACGGGTGCACGACCTGGGCAGGATTAATCTCCGGGTGTCGGAAAGTTTCGTCATGACTGGCTCTGTTTGCCGCCGCCGCAGGTTACGGTCGGCTTCTACGGAGTTGGATCCCACCGCGCGGAGCATAGCGGTTGTTTCGGGCCTTCGCCTTACTTCCGTTCAGCACCATCAGGATCGCTCTGACGGGCATAAACGTAAAAGAATATCTGTCAATTTCATTGCCTTAAGGCCGAGCGCGTGAGCCGTGACGCAGGGTATAAGCGAACGTGTTCAGGCAGAGCGCAGGGCCGAAGCCGTATTGCGCACTCTATGACTCACCCGATCACTCTGAACGCCTCACCTTCTGATGCCGGCACATGACTTGTCTCAACCTTCATGATGGTCCAATGAATGCAGGGGGGTTCGTCATGCCTGAATTTCTTGTCTCTCAGGTGCGTGTCGGTCGCGTGAAGCCGCTCCGTGCCGAAGCCATTCCGAGTGGCATCCGCAAGTACAGTGTCGCAGGACCGATTGCCGCGGCAGTCTGTGGACTGGATGGTGATGAGCAGGGCGACCGGCGCAATCATGGAGGCCCCGACAAGGCCATCCACGCCTATGCCGCCGCCCATTATCCAGCCTGGCGCAACGATCTTCCTGAGCTTGCGGCAGAATTTCAACCCGGTGCCTTCGGGGAAAATCTTGTCGTCCACGGCGCAGTCGAGGCCGATATCTGTCTGGGCGATCAGTCGACGCTTGGCGAGGCATTGCTGGAGGTGAGTCAAGCGCGCCAACCCTGTTGGCGGCTGAACCTGCGCTTCCAGCGGCACGACATGGCACGTCGCGTGCAGGAATCCGGGCGCACTGGCTGGTATTTCCGTGTTCTCAAACCCGGGCACATCGCGCCGGGGCAGACGGCGCGGCTGGTCGAACGACCGCATCCGGAATGGAGCCTCGATCGGGTCTGGACCCTTCTTTATCGGGACCGAAACAACCGCACGGCATTGACCGCCTTCGCCGCACTGCCCGGCCTGCCCGAACGGTGGCGGAACATGGCCGAAGCGCGGCTGGCCAATGGGCGCACCGAGGATTGGACGCGCCGGCTGGAAACGCCGGCATGAGTGCAGAACCCGAGGAGCGCCCCGGCCGACCCTTGCCCATCGTCATCTCGATTCAGAGCCAGATCGCATGGGGCCATGTCGGCAATTCCGCCGCTGCCTGGCCGATGCGTGCCTGCGGGGTCGAAGTGATCGAAGTGCCGACTGCGCTACTGTCGAACCATCCGCACTATCCCTCGATGCGCGGCCGCCTGCTGGACCCGGATCTGGTCGACGAGATCCTGTCGGGCCTTGCCGAGCGCGGGATCCACCAGCGCGCAACGGCCATTCTGTCGGGCTTCATGGGCCAGGCCGGGACTGCCTCGGTGGTGGCCGCGTTTGTGCGGCAAGCCAAGGACGCGAACCCGGATCTGCTTTACGCCTGCGATCCGGTGATTGGCGACGCCGATCTGGGCTTTTTCGCCGATGCGGCGCTACGCAGGGCTTTCGCCGAAGATCTCGTGCCGCTGGCCGATCTGATCCTGCCGAACGCGTTCGAACTGGAAGCGCTTTCCGGCGTCGCCATCGACGGCCCGGATGCCGTTGCCGCCGCCCGCGCCGTTCTGGGCACGCCTGCCGTGGTCGCGACATCGGTGCCGGTCGAGGGCTGGCCAGACCGGCTTGGCACGGTGACGGTCAGCGACGCCGGCCGCAGCATCATCAAGATGCCTAGGCTGCCGGTCCGGCCGGCCGGCACCGGCGATCTGCTGGCGGGCCTGACAGTGGCACGGCTGGCCCTCGGGGTCGATCTCGACACAGCCGTGGCTCGGGCGGTCGCGGGCGTGGCGGCGGCACTGGCGCGCACATCCGGCGAGCCTTGGGCCGAAATGCCGATCGCAGCCGCCATCTTTGCCATCGTCACGGCCACGGGTCGAGAGACGATGCCTGAATCCGGAACGGAGCAAATGCGATGACACAGATCTGGCTCAAGCGCGCGTATGAGGCCCCGGCGCCGTCGGATGGGCAGCGCATCCTCGTCGACCGCCTGTGGCCGCGCGGCGTCTCGAAGGAAGAATTGCACCTCGACGACTGGATGAAGGAAATCGCGCCCAGCGACGCGCTGCGCGACTGGTTCGGTCACGACCCGGCCAAGTGGAAGGAATTCCAAACGCGATATGCAAAGGAACTGGACAAGAACGGCGACGCCGTCGCGCCGCTGAAGCAAAGGCTCGACAAGGGGCGCGTGACGCTGGTCTTCGCCGCCAAGGATGAGGCGCATAACAACGCTGTGGCACTGAAAGCCTATCTCGAAGGCAACTGATATCATCGGTCGGCCGCCGCGGCACCAGTCTACCACCGCTCAACATCGTGAGGCCCGCGATACGAGGCCGCGCGATGCACGTTGACCCCGACCTTACGTCTCGTCCGGGCGGCAGCTACCGCTCGGACGAGAAGTGGGCCTTGAGATAGTCGAGGATCACGGTCTTCGTCTCGGGTTCGGGCTCGAACATGCCCTGTTCGTCGACCATCCACTGCCACAGATCGTCCCAACGGGCATCGGTGATCCGTTGTTGTTTGATGATCTCGGTGGAGTGACAGGCGGTGCACTGATAAAACGTATCCTCGGCACCCCGCGCATCGGGCAGTCCGCCAAGCTCTTCATTGGCGGAAATCTCCGCCTCGGGATCCTGCGCCGGTGCGCGCAGCGCCGCCATCGGATCGTCGGCTGACGGTGTTCCTGCCGCCGAAGCCGCAGCACGCATCGGATCGGGACGGCTCTGCGCCATTGTCGCGGCAGGGATGCCTAACAGGGCAACGGCGACCGCTGCGGAAATCAGGGCACGCATCCGCTCTCTCCTCATGTCGCGATCAGGGCGATGCGATGCACCATGTTGTTGCCGTAACCGCGCGGGTTCCAGCCCGGTGTCGTGACCGGCTGGCTAAGCCCGTTCTTGTCGGTCGCCCGCGCCCAGACCTCATAGTAGCCAGCCTGAGGCAGTGTCACATCCGCACGCCAGCGCTGCCAGGCAAATCGGTTCGGCGGCGGGTCAAGCTTGGCCTCCTGCCAGGTCTGGCCGAAATCGATCGAGACATGCATGGCTGCCACGTCACCATTGCCGGCCCAGGCATGACCGCGCACCTCGCTGGCCGTGCCCGACGCCACCTCGGTCCCGGTGCGCGGGAAGGTGACCAGCGATTTGACCGGCATTTCGGTCATCACCACCATATCCTGTTCAGGAACCTCTGTGCCCGGCGAGACGGGATAGGCCGGGAGACGATAGGAATAGCCGGTCATCTTGGCCCCGTCATGTTCCTGATCCCGAATGGTGATCTTGGTCAGGTATTTCTGGCAGGCCGAACCCGGATAGCCCGGAATGACCAGCCGCAAAGGAAACCCATGCAGCGCCGGGATGTCCTGCCCGTTCATGTCCCATGCGATGATCCCGTCCTCGGCCATCGCGTTGTCAATCGGCACCCCGCGCGAAATCACCTCCTTCTCGGAATCGCCGGAAAGATGCACGTCATTGCCGTAATGCGCGGTATAGACTGCGCTGTCCTTGACCCCGGCCTTGGCCAGCACGTCCTTGAGCCGCACCGGTCCATTCCGGGCAACCGACGGCGCCCGTGGTCCACTGGTTGCCCGAGGCGCCGGGGTTGAAGAACGCCCGCCCGTTGCCGCCGCATTCCAGCACCAGCGCGCTGGTGACATTCTCGAACCCCGATTTCAGATCCTCGATGCTCAGTTCCAGCGGCGTGTCGACTTCACCGTCGATCGTCACCGTCCAGCCAGCCGCGTCGCCGTCCAGCGCGGTCTGCGGGACAAGCCCGTTCATGCGGATGAAAAGATGCTCATAGGGCGTGAGGTCGTCATCCAGCAAATAGGCCGGCACCTCGGCGTTCAGCGGCCGGTCGCTCAGCACCGAAAGCCCATCCTTGTCGCCCAGATGCTCCTGTCCGGTATCCTGCGCCAGCGCCACCGGGATCAGCCCCATGGGCAGATTCCGTTCGAACGGGATGGTCATCCCCAAGGCCGCCCCCAAGGCCGAGGCCCCCCCCGCGCAAAAGCGCGCGGCGCCCGGTGTCAGGATTGTCCGTGCCGCAGTCCAGAGTTCTCCGGTCACTGACTGAATGAATATCGCTGTCCCGATCTTCCAGGTGATCTGGCATGAGGTCCTCCTCTTTCCTCGCGACTCCTCGAAAGAATCATGCCACACGAATGTGCCATTCGACAAATACGGGGTGGCCTGACAGACCTCATGAGGCCGAATTGCCGGTCGCACCCATGTCCAGGCTGACCGTTTCGAGATGAATCGCCATCGCCGCCGATGCGCCACTGGTATCATGACGCTCGACGGCATCGACGATCCGGTCATGCTGGTCGCTGTGGATGGTTCTGAACGCCTCCACCCCGATGCGACGATATGTCCTTTCCCACGCTCGTTGCCAGGCAACGCGACGACGTACGCCGGACAGATAGCCGAGAAAGCCTACAAGCACCGGATTGCGCGAGATGTTGGCCAACGCTTGATGGAATGCGTCGTCCGCCTGTTCGCATGCGGCGCGGTCGGGGGCCTGACGGCCCTGCCTGACTTTCTGCCGCAACAGGGCGATGTCATTGGCAACGGCATGTCGCGCAGCTTCGGACGCCACCATCGGCTCCAACAGCATCCTTGCCCGCATCACGTCGGGTGGCGTGGCACCCTCGATCAATAACAGGTCACGGAGCGGCAGATACCGGGGCCTGGGTCCGCGAAAGGTGCCCTGTCCGACATGGCGCCAGATGGCACCGTCCTTCTCAAGCGCCGACAGGCATGTTCTGAGTGTCTGCCGACTGCAACCAAGTTGGCGCGACAGATCCCGTTCGGCGGGCAATCGCGCTCCGGGTTCCAGATCTTCCAGCAGTCCGACTAGTGCTGACCGCAGTTCGGCTGTTTTGCGTCTCATCTGCAGCCCCCTTCCACGGACCAATTTGCAGACCAATATGGAAAGGCGCAAGTGACATAGACACACGCACCGAACGGATCCAACACATGTTGCTTGAACTGCTTTTTCTTTCTATTGCCGGTTTTGCGGCGGGCCTGCTGAATGCCGTTGCTGGTGGCGGGACATTTCTCAGCCTTCCTGCCCTTCTCTATGCTGGCCTGCCCCCAGTCAGCGCCAATGCAACGGCGACTTTGACGGCGCTGCCTGGTTATCTCAGCAGCGCATGGGGATTCCGCGAGGACATGCGCGCGGAAGGCGCACTTGGCCTGAAAGCGATCATCGGCATCGCAGCGTTGGGCAGCATCCTCGGGGCGATCCTGCTGATCATCACACCGGGCGACACCTTCATGGGGGTCGTGCCGTGGCTCTTGTTGCTGGCCACCGTGATGTTTGCCGCCACCCGGTCCCTTCTGAAACTGTTGCGACAGCATGGAACCGGGCTTGCCGGCCCTGCCATATCCTGCGCGGCCATCCTTGCGGTGGCAATCTATGGCGGATATTTCAATGGCGGTGTCGGGATAATGTTGCTGGCGGTCTTCGGACTGCTCGGCCATACCGACATGCATGGCATGAATGGCTTGAAGAACCTGCTGTCTGCGGTGCTGTCGCTGATTTCGGCGGCGACCTTCGTGGCTGCAGGGCTGATTGCGTGGCAACCGGCACTGCTGATGGCTGTTAGCGCCACATTGGGCGGCTACGCAGGTGCGCGCCTCAGCCGTCGAATCGTGCGAACAGACCTTTTGCGCGTGTTCATCGTTCTGGTCGGCGCCGTCATGACTGTGGCATTTTTCATGATCTGACAGCGGCAGTTCAGCCCATCCGCTCGGACGCGAACTCGCCTGGGCTGGCAGGGAACACCACTGTCTTGTCGGCGTTCAGAAAGACGCGTCGGTGAATATGAGCATGGATGGCACGGGCCAGAACCTGATTTTCGACGTCGCGTCCCAAGCTTACATAATCCGAAGCGTTCTGGGCATGGGTGACGCGGATGATGTCCTGCTCGATGATCGGTCCCTCGTCCAGATCTGCGGTCACGTAATGGGACGTCGCGCCGATCAGCTTCACACCGCGATCAAACGCTTGTTTATAGGGATTGGCACCTTTGAATGAGGGCAGGAACGAGTGGTGGATATTGATGATCCGCCCGGACATTTCCTGACACATCTGATCGGACAGCACCTGCATGTAGCGTGCCAGCACGATCAGATCCGCGCCGGTATCGCGAACGATTCGCATCTGTTCGGCTTCCGCCTGCTGTTTGCTGTCCTTGGTGACCTTTATGAAGTGGAACGGGATATCGTGATTCACGACAATCTTCTGATAATCCATATGATTCGAGATCACGCCCACGATATCGACCGGCAGCGCCCCGATACGCCAGCGATACAGCAAATCATTCAGGCAATGTCCGAAGCGCGAAACCATGATGATGACCTTCGACTTCCGGGCGGGATCGTGAAAGGCAAACTCCATTCCGGTTTCGTCAGCGATCGGCGCGAAGGCTTGGCTGAGTGACTCCGGAGTCTGCTCGGATTGTACCGAAAACATCAATCGCATGAAAAAGCGGTCATTCACGACATCGGAGAATTGCGAACTGTCCAGGATGTTGCAGCCTTGCCGAGCCAGATAGTCCGCTATCCTTGCCACGATTCCCGTCCGGACCGAGGACGAGACCGTCATGATGAGGTGAGACATTCCCAGCAATCCTTTCCGGTTCTCAGCATTCAGGCAGGTTGACGGCAATCCCGCCGGTCGAGGTTTCCTTGTATTTCAGGTCCATGTCGCGGCCGGTCTGAAGCATCACCCGAATGCAGTTATCCAGCGGCATGACGTGCTGCCCATCCCCGCGCAGCGCCAGAGACGCTGCCGAAACCGCCTTGATCGCGCCCAGCGCGTTTCGTTCGATACAGGGAACCTGCACCAGCCCCGCCGCAGGATCGCAGGTCATGCCCAGATGATGCTCAAGCGCGATCTCAGCGGCGTTTTCCACCTGCTCGTTGCTGCCGCCAAGCGCCGCGCACAGCCCGCCCGCCGCCATTGCGGATGCCGATCCCACCTCGCCCTGACAGCCAACCTCGGCACCCGAGATCGAGGCGTTGTGCTTGATGATGCCGCCGATTGCAGCGGCAACCAGCAGCAGGTCGCGACAGCCTTCTTCGGTCGAACCGACGCAATGGCCCCGGTAATAGCGCAGAACGGCGGGCACGACCCCGGCAGCGCCATTCGTGGGCGAGGTGACAACACGACCGCCGGCCGCGTTTTCTTCGTTCACCGCCATCGCGTAGACGCTCATCCAGTCATTAGCATGATGCGGTTGGGCGAGGTTGCGACCTTTTTCGGAGAGAAGCTGATCGTGGATCTTTTTCGCCCGTCGCCGAACATTCAGCCCGCCCGGCAGGACGCCTTCCTGCGACAGTCCGCGCGCGACGCAATCATCCATCGCCTTGAGGATATGATCGATTTTCTGGTCAAGCGCGTCTCCTTGCAGCAAGGCCTCGTTCGCGCGTTTCATGGCCACGACGCTGGACCCGGAAGCCTTGCCCATCGCCAGCATTTCGGCGGCAGTTTCAAACGGATAGGGAAAGTCCGGGCCAGCTCTGCCATCATGCATCGGCGCAGTGGCTGACCGCTGCCGTTCCAATTCGGCAGCAGTCAGGACAAAGCCGCCCCCCACCGAATAGTAGGTCTGCCGGTAGCAGGTATGTCCGTCCCTGTCATAGGCACTCAGAATCAATCCATTCGGGTGCCCGTCAAGCGGTGGCCCATAATCAAAGACCAGATCTTTCGACGGGTCGAAACGCAGTTCGCCAAGTTCTTCGGGGTGGACAACGCAATTTTTGCGCAGTTCTGCCTCGATCGTCTCGGCGCGATCAGGGTCCAGCGTCGCGGGCAACAGACCACAAAAGCCCAGCGCCACCGCGCGATCCGTCGCATGCCCCTTGCCCGTAAAGGCCAAGGAGCCGTGGAGGCTTACACCCAGCCGGTACAACTCACCCGCCCCCGGTATCCGTTCAACACCACCGCGCAGATCGTCCAGAAACCGTCCGGCAGCGACCATCGGCCCCATCGTGTGCGACGATGACGGGCCGATGCCGATCTTGAAGATGTCGAAAACAGAAAGAAACATTCATACGCCCGGTTGATAGATCGGGTGCGCCTTGCACAACGTTTGAACCTCGGCGCGAACGGCCGCCTCGACATCGCGGTCGCCATCGGGATTTCCGGCAAGTCCGTCGATCACCCGCAGGATCAGATTTCCGATCTGTTCGAACTCGGCCTCGCCAAAGCCGCGCGTCGTTCCCGCAGAAGTGCCAAGCCGGATGCCCGAGGTCACGAACGGCTTTTCGGGATCGTTCGGGATGGCGTTCTTGTTGCAGGTCAGCCCGGCACGTTCCAGCGCGATCTCGGCTGCCTTGCCGGTGACGCCCTTGGGCCGCAGATCGACCAGCACCATATGGCTGTCGGTCCCGCCCGAGACGATCCCCAACCCACCGGCCATCAGCGTATCGGCCAGCACGCGGGCGTTGGCGACGACATGCCGCGCATAGTCGCGAAATTCGGGGCGCAGTGCCTCGCCGAAGGCCACGGCTTTGGCGGCGATGACATGCATCAGCGGGCCGCCCTGATTTCCGGGAAACACGGCCGAATTCAGCTTTTTCGCCAGCGCTTCGTCATTGGTCAGGATGATCCCCCCGCGCGGACCGCGCAGGGTCTTGTGGGTGGTCGAGGTGACGACATGAGCATGGGGCAGCGGATCGGGATAGAGACCCGCCGCGATCAGACCCGCATAATGCGCCATATCCACCATCAGCCAGGCACCGACCTCATCCGCGATGGCGCGGAAGGCGGCAAAGTCGATCTTGCGCGGATAGGCCGAGGCACCCGCGACGATCAGCTTCGGCCGTTCAGCCAACGCCTTTTCACGCACCTTGTCCATTTCGATCAGATGGCTGTCGGGTTCGACCTCATAGGATACGACATCGAACCACTTGCCCGACATGGTGACGGGCGAGCCATGGGTCAGGTGGCCGCCATGGGCCAGCGACAGGCCCATTATCTTGTCGCCGGGATTGAGCAGCGCCAGGAACACCGCCTGGTTGGCCTGCGCGCCGGAATGCGGCTGGACGTTCACGAATTCCGCGCCGAACAGTTCTTTCAGGCGGTCGCGGGCGATATCCTCGACCTCGTCAACGAATTCGCAGCCGCCATAATAGCGTTTGCCGGGATAGCCTTCAGCATATTTGTTGGTCAGGACCGAGCCCTGTGCCACCAGCACATCACGGCTGACGATGTTTTCGGATGCGATCAGTTCGATCTGGTCCTGCTGACGCCCCAATTCGCGGCCAATCGCGGCGGCAACGGCTTCGTCTGACAGGGTTGTCGTCTTGGTATCAAGCATTGGGTTCCCTCCCTAGGGTCAAACCGGATCTCGGCGAAGAATTTTGACGTGCCGACATGCGGGCGCGATCAGAGACCGGCGATCAGCTCGGCCTCGGCCTGCGCCAGGAGACTGCGGACATGCGGGGCAAAGCTGCGCCAGATATCCATGCGGAATTCGGCCGGGCCATCGCGCCACAGCACCACCGTGGCGCTGTCGAACACGGTGCGGACGGCGCGCCCCTCGGCCAGCGCCTCGATATCGCGCGGGCAGCCCGTTGCCAGAAGATCAAGAACCTGCGGCCCGGTCAGCCGCAACGTGATCTCCCGGTCGCTGATTTCGGTCAGGCTGTGGGGCAGCCGTGCATAGGCCTCTCGCGCGGCATCGACCAACGCCGCGGGCTCCGTCGTCAGGATAAGCCATTCGTCAGGGCCAAGGCACAGCGTCTCGCCCGTGGCAAAGCCCGCCCGGTCGCCGACCTTCTGGGGCAATTCCATCGCCAGCGCCGCTGCCATGTCAGCGCGATGCTCCGGCCGGACACGAAGCGAGAAACGCACCAGATCGGCCAGTTCCTTTATCTGCACAGGTGCAGTGGCAAAATCGTGTTCCTGCATGTTCATCACATCCTCCTCAGGCTTTCAGCCGCTCGCCGTCCGGGTCATAGAAAACGGTCGAGGTGATCTTCGCCCGCTGGATCCCGCCCGGCATCGGGATATGCACCGTCTCGCCCATGCGATCATGCCCGCCTTCGATCACCGCCATGGCAATCGGATAGCCCAGCGTGCCGCAGTCATAGGACGAGGTGACATGCCCGACCATCTTCATCGGCTTGGGCTGGTTCGGGTCCAGCACGATCTGCGCGCCCTCTTCCAGCTTGCTGCCATCTTCGGTCAGCAGACCGACCAGTTGCTTGCGGCCCGACGTCACCAGATCAGGACGTTCCAGCGAACGCTTGCCGACGAAGTCGGGCTTCTTCTTGCCGATGGCCCAGGTCAGGCCCGCATCCTGCGGCGTAACCGTGCCGTCCGTATCCTGACCGACGATGATATAGCCCTTCTCGGCACGCAGGACGTGCATCGTCTCGGTGCCATAGGGGCAGATGTCATAGGCCTTGCCGCTTTCCATCAAGGCGTTCCACAGCGTCAGGCCGTGGCGCGCGGGGACGTTGATTTCAAAACCCAGCTCGCCGGTGAAGGACAGGCGGAACAGCCGGGCTGGCAGGCCCGCGACGCTGCATTCGGCGACCGACATATGCGGGAAGGCGGCGCCCGACAGGTCCAGCCCATCGACCAGCGGTTCCAGAACCTTGCGGGCATTGGGGCCGTTCAGGGCGATGGTGGCCCATTGTTCCGTCGTCGAGGTCAGCCAGACATTCAGATCGGGCCATTCGGTCTGAAGGTAATCCTCCATCATGTTCAGAACCCGCGCGGCACCCCCGGTGGTGGTGGTGACGTGGAACAGATCGGGTGACATGCGGCCGATCACACCGTCATCGCGAATGAAACCATCCTCGCCCAGCAGCAGGCCATAGCGGCAGCGGCCAATGCCCAGCTTGGTCCAGGGGTTGGTATACATGCGGTTCATGAACTCGACCGCATCCGGCCCCGCGACCTCGATCTTGCCAAGGGTCGAGGCATCGAAGATTCCCACTGATGCGCGGGTCGCGCGACATTCACGTGCCACGGCGGCATGCATGTCCTCGCCCGGCTGCGGGAAATACCAGGCGCGACGCCATTGCGCGACGGGCTCGAAGGCGGCGCCATGCGCCTCGGCCCAGCCATCGATGGGCGTCTTGCGGGTCAGTTGGAAGGTCTCGCCCCGCATATAGCCCGCGAAGGCGCCGAAGCTGGTCGGCGTATAGGGGGGTCGGAAGGTCGTCAGACCGACCTGCGGCGGTTCCTTGCCAAGCGCGTCGGCGGCGATCATCAGGCCGTTGATATTCGACATCTTGCCCTGATCGGTGGCCATCCCGTTCGTCGTGTAACGTTTGACATGCTCGATCGAGCGCATGCCCTCGCGCACGGCAAGCCGCAGATCCTTGGCGGTCACGTCGTTCTGGAAATCGACGAAGGCCTTGGCCTTGCCGGCGCTACGGTCGGTGGGCAGTTCCTTCTGGCTGCTGCCGGTGCCGGGGCGGTCGCCCTCGACCTCGAAGCGACCTTCCGAGATGGTGAGCCCCATCGCCTTCACCGCCGCCATTCCGGCCGCATTGCCGTCGACAAGGGCGGCCTCGTATCCCCAAAGCCCGCGGCCCGCACCGGCGATCTGGCAGGCCTCGGTCTTGTGATCGGGCAGGAAGGTCTTGCTGTCCGCATCCCAGGCGAGCGACCCCTTGGTGTGCGAGAACAGGTGCAGGGACGGCGTCCAGCCGCCCGACATCAGCAGCGCGTCGCAGGCGATCTTGGCGGGCTTGCCGACGCGGCCGCCCGCGACAGGGTTCACCCGCACCGAGGCAATGCGCAACCGGCCTTTGGTGCCGGTGGCGGTATGGCCCTTCAGCACGCGGATGCCGCGCGTCGCGGCTGCATTGGCCAGATCGGCGCGCAGATCATCGCGGGTGTCAATGATGGCCGCGATCCTGCTGCCGGCATCGGCCAGATCGAAGGCAGCGTACCAGGCGCTGTCATGGCTGGTCAGCACGGCGACGTTGTCACCGACGCGGACGCCATAGCGGTTCAGATAGGTCTGCGCCGCACCCGCCAGCATCACGCCGGGGCGATCGTTGCCGTCAAAGACCAGAGGCTTTTCCAGCGCGCCCTGTGCAAGGATCACCTGCTGCGCGCGGACCCGCCACATCCGTTCGCGCGGGGCATCCTGCGGCAGATCGTCCAGATGATCGGTCAGTCTTTCGCACAGCGCGACCATGTTCTGATGGTAATAGCCGATGGCGGTCGTGCGGGTCATCATGCGGACGCCAAGCGCGCGCAGTTCCGCCAGCCGCGATGCCAGCCATGTCCAGGATCCGGCCTTATCAACCCGCACCGATGGATCGGACAGGATCGAGCCACCCATTTCGGAATTCTCGTCCACCAGCACGACCCGCGCACCCGCCAGGGCGGCGCTGTGGGCCGCAGCGATCCCCGCCGGTCCGGCGCCAACCACCAGCACATCCGTGTGCAGGTAACGCGAGGCATAGGTGTCGGGATCTTCCTCGCTGGGGGATTTGCCCAGACCCGCGGCAGCACGGATGAAAGGCTCATAGACCTTGTCCCAGAAGCTGCGTGGCCACATGAAGGTCTTGTAATAGAAACCGGCCGAGAACAGCATATAGGCGCGATCGTTCACGGCCCCGATGTCGAAGGACAGGCGCGGCCATTTGTTCTGGCTTTCGGTGACCAGCCCTTGGCGCAGTTCCTGCATGGTGGCGCGGGTGTTGGGTTCAAACCGGCCCGGCCCGCGCGAGGTGCCGATCAGGGCATTCGGTTCCTCGGACCCGGCGGTGACGGCACCACGCGGACGGTGGTATTTGAACGATCGTCCCATCAGGTGAACGCCATTGGCCAGCAGGGCCGAGGCGACGGTGTCCCCGCGCAGTCCCTGATAGGATTTGCCATCGAAGGTAAAGCTGACCGGGGCATCGTGATCGACGCGGCCGCGTCCGGGGATGCGATAGCGGTTCATTCTGCGGCCTCCTTGAGGTCGGGGCGGGGTTGTCCCGCCTTGTAGGTGGTCAGGAACCGGTCGCTTACCGTGTCGCGCGCGGCATTGAAGAACCGCCCGCAGCCGATATGGCGCCAGCGCTCGAAATGCGTGCCGCGTGCGTTGGTGCGGATGAACAGGAAGTCGCGCCATTCCTCATCCGTCAGGGCCGAGGGATCGGCGGGGCGATCGATATGCGCCTCGCCCGCATAGGCGAATTCCAGTTCCGGCAGGGTTTCTTCGCAATAGGGGCAATTGATCAGCAGCATGTCGGTGCTCCTTAATGTGCGACGGCGGCGGCGGCAGCTTCGTCGATCAGCCGGCCGGTGGTGAAACGTTCCAGCGTGAAGGGGGCGTTGATCGGATGCGGTTCGTCCTTGGCCACGGTCCAGGCCAATGTGTGGGCCGCGCCCGGCGTGGCCTTGAACCCGCCCGTGCCCCAGCCGCAATTGACGTATAGCCCCGGCACCGGCGTCTTGCCCAGAATGGCGCTGCGGTCGGGCGTGACATCCACGATACCGCCCCATTTGCGCAGCATCCGCATGCGGTTGAAGATCGGAAACACCTCGCAGATCGCGGCGACGGTATGTTCGATCAGGGGCAGGCCGCCCCGCTGGCTATAGCTGGTATACTGGTCGGTTCCCGACCCGATCACCAATTCGCCCTTGTCGGACTGGCTGATATAGGCGTGGACGGTGTTCGACATGACGACACAGGGAAAGATCGGCTTGACCGGTTCGCTGACCAGCGCCTGCAACGGATAGCTTTCAAGCGGCATCCGCACACCCGCGCTTTCCATGACGACGCTGGTATTGCCCGCTGCCGATACGGCGACCTTCTTGGCCCTGATAAAGCCCTTGGCGGTATCGACCCCCTCGACCGCGCCATCCGCGCCGCGCCGGATCGCGATGACCGGGCAGTTCTGGATGATATCGACCCCCCGCGCCGCCGCCGCGCGGGCATAGCCCCAGGCCACGGCGTCGTGCCGCGCGGTTCCGGCCCGCATCTGCAACGCCGCGCCCATCACCGGGTAGCGGGCATCGGGCGATATATTCAGCGGCGGGCAGAATTTCTTGGCCTCGGCCGGTGTCAGCCAGCGGTTGTCGACACCGTTCAGGCGGTTGGCGTGAATGTGGCGCTGAAACGACTGCACGTCATGGACGCTATGCGCCAGCATCATCACGCCGCGCTTGGAATACATGACGTTGTAATTCAGATCCTGCGACAGGTTTTCCCACAGATCCAGCGCGTGATCGTACAGCCGCGCGCTTTCGTCATAGAGATAGTTCGACCGGATGATCGTCGTGTTCCGCCCGGTATTGCCACCGCCCAGCCAGCCCTTGTCGATGACCGCGACATTGGTGATGCCATGTTCCTTCGCCAGATAATAGGCCGCGCCCAGCCCGTGCCCCCCCGCCCCCACGATCACCACGTCATATTCGGCTTTGGGCTGACTGTCGGGCCATTGCGCGCGCCAGTTCTTGTGACCCGTCAGCGCGTTCTTCAGCAGCGACATCGCAGAGAAATGTGTCATCGAACCTGTCCTTGCGGGCGGTGGAAACTCATCAGCAGGAATGCCCGATTCTTGTCGGAGATGACTGTATTTTTCCGCCAGTACGATGTTATATTTGCGCCATGGCGCAGATATCCGAGATACCCTCACCACGCCTTCGCATCGGGTTCGTTCTGGCCCGCCGCTTTACGCTGTCGGCGTTTTCGAATTTCGTCGACGTACTGCGCCTTGCTGCGGATGAGGGCGATCGGTCCCGCCCGATCCATTGCAGCTGGCGGGTTCTTTCAACCTCGTCCGACCCCATTCGGTCCAGCTGCGGCATTGCGGTAACGCCCGACGAACGGCTGGGTGATCCAGGGCGCTTCGACTACATCGTCGTTGTCGGCGGGCTGATCGATGAGATGGACCGGCTAACCCCCGAGTCCACCGCATTCCTTCACCGCGCAGAGGAATCGGGCGTTCCTCTTGTCGGTGTCTGCACGGGGGCATTCATTCTGCATCGCGCCGGGCTGATGCAAGGATATCGCTGCTGCGTCAGCTGGTTTCACCATGACGATTTTCTGGAACAGTTCGACGGGCTGCATCCGGTTTCAGATCAGATCTATGTCGTGGATCGGGACCGGCTGACCTGTTCAGGAGGGGCCAGTTCCGCGCATCTGGCGGCGTTTCTGGTTGATCGCCATATCGGCAAGGCCGCCGCGCAGAAAAGCCTGCATATCATGATCATCGATCAGGCCATGGCGGCCGAAAATCCCCAGCCCGGTCTGCCGCTGGAACTGAAATCCACTGATCCGATCGTGCGTCGTGCCTTGCTGATGGTGCAGCAGAATCTGGAGGCACCGCCCGATGTCGCCACGGTTGCGTCGCGGCTTGGCGTCAGCCGCCGCAAGCTGGAACGGCATTTCACGGCATCGCTGTCCCTGCCACCTGCAGAAGCGTTCCTGAAAGTGCGGCTGTCGCATGTTCGCATGCTGCTGACCCGGTCCCGGCAAAGCATCAGTCAGATCGCCGCCGAGGCCGGGTTTTGCGACGCCTCGCACCTGATCAGGGTTTTCCGTGAACGCACGGGCACAACGCCCGAAGCCTGGCGCCATGGGACAAGCGCCAACGACTGAAAAGCCCGCCTCAGCAGGTTGCCAAGGCGGGCCGATACGGCGCTGACGCAGCCTACAAATCTTCGCGACGCGCGCCCGAGGCCGAGGTTTCCGCAAGGCTACGACGGCTGAAGCCCTTGCCCTCATCATAGGTCCAGCTGACCCCGACCGAGGTGGCAAGAAAAGCATCGCCCGATGGCTGATCCATTTCGATCTGCGGATAGCGGGACAGGACAAAGGCTTTCATCAGCAGCAGATAGAGGATCAGGCCCAACGGAAAGCCGATCAGGATCGCATATTGCGAATACCAAGCCGCCAGCCCACCGGCGATGACCCAGGCGATCAGGCCCGCCGGGTTGAACCCGCCCGCATAGCTGAACTGGCCCTCCATCTGGTAAAGCTCTGGCACATTCAGGCGGCGGCGCCTCAGCAGATAGTAATCGGCGATCATGATCCCGCCGATGGCCGACAGGAAGGCGCCATAATACCCTAGGAACACGAACAGGTTGTCCAGCAGTTGCCAGGGCATACATAGCGTGCCAACCACGCCTGCGATAACCACCGCCATCTTGTAGTTGATGACCCGCGGCGCGAAGTTGATGAAGGTCAGCGCAGACGGGATCAGGTTGGCAGAGTTGTTGGTCGACCACTGCGCCAACACCACCAGTGCCAGCAACAGGATCAGCGACAAACCCTGCCCCTGCCCCTGGATCACCTCGACCGGGTTCCAGTTCCCGGTGGCGATAAAGCTGACCGCCCCGATCCCCGCGATCAATGCCTGCGTGATAGGCAGCGCCACAAGCTGCGCCCAGAAGACATTGCGGTTGCGGCGAGTGAATTTGCGCGTTCCCGGCTCGACCGCAAGAAAGCGGGTCAGGTTCGGGATGTCGATGGCCATGGTCGACCAGAACGCCATGTTCGAGATGAACAGGATCGCGATGCTCATCTGTTCGGCACCTTGCCAGGTCCAGATATTGATGCCCTCGGTCTGGGCGACACCCTCAAGCGTGAAATACATCCAGATCGAGATCGCGATGATCGCCGGTGCGGCAAGCGAGGCAAGTCGTTCAACCGATTTGATGCCCATGGCGGTATTGGCGACCTGAAGCGCCGCGAAGACCAGATACCACAGGAACCATGAATCGAATCCCAGGAAATACTGTCCGATGCCGTTCAGGGCCAGCGCCCCCAGATAGGTCTGGATACCGAACCACGCTGCCGCGACAACGCCGCGCGACAGTGCCGGTATATGGGTGCCGCGCACCCCGAATGGCGCGCGCAGATAGACCGCGAAGGACAGTCCATGTTCGGTGCCGATATCGGCTGTCAGCAACATGAAGGCACCGATGGCCAGATTGGCCAACGCAATGATGCCGATGACCTGAGCCAGCGGGATGCCGCCTTCGACACCACCAGCTCCCAGCGAATAGGTCGCGATGATGACCGCGATCCCGACCCAGATCCATGCATAGCCCAGCATCCCGATGGGGCGTTGACTCAAATTGGTGGGCAGGATCGCTTCCTCGATCAGCGCGTCGTCACCGCGCCTGTCACCCTCAAGCGTTTCCGAGATTTCCATGATGTTCGTTCCCTGTCGCAGTTTGTTTTATTGCATATCCCGGCGCGATTTCTGCGCCGGGACGGGGGGCGTGCTTACGCCGACATCTTCTTTCGCAATGCGCCTGTGGCCTCGACATCAAGACTTTCGTCCTCAAGGTCGATCACCACGCCATAGACATCGCGGGCATCTTCCAGCGAACAGAAACCGTCCAGAACGTCCTCCAATACCTTTGCCGGCGTTCGTTTCAGCGGGTCGCCATAGCCGCCACCATTCGGGCTGTAATAGGCCATCACATCATTGGCGCCGACTTCCAGCCCAGAGAATTTCGACGGCATCTCGCGCAACTCATCGGGATTGTCCGAATTGTAGATCAGGCATTTCCCGACCGTGCCCTCGCGCCCGCCAAACGCACCCCAGGGCGCATCGGTGTGGCGTTCGGATTCATGCGTGATGAAGGCCGGCGTCAGCACCCGCTGTGCCTTGACCACGCCGATGCCGCCCCGAAACTGACCAGCCCCCGGAGGTGCGTCGTCGCGCAACTCGTACCGGTCGCAGATCATCGGAATGTGCATCGCCAGATCTTCCAGCGGATTGTTGCGGGTATTGGCCATCAGATTGTCGATGCTGTCTGGCCCGTCGCTGCGCGGGCGACCGCCATAGGCCCCCTCGTTCACCTCCAGAAAGACCCAGTAATCGCCCGACGGGCGCACGCCGGAATATGCCGCAAAGCTGATCGAGGCCGAAGACCCGGCGATCACCTTGTCCGGCATTACCGGCGCCAAGGCGCGGATGATCAGGTCGATCATGCGATTGCATTGGGTAAAGCGCGCTTCGGCCGAGGCGGGCGCACGTGGGTTGAAAATCGAACCTAGGGGCGCTGTCACCTTGATCGGCCTGAAGGAACCTTCGTTCGAAGGCACGCGTGTATCCGATACCGCCGTGTCCAGCAGCAATTTGCGGAATGCGGCAAAGGCGGCAACCTTGGTCGAGCCCTCGAAGGGCACGTTATAGGCGGTCGGCGTCTGATCGGCCGAGCCGGTCAGATCCACCTCGACCTCATCGCCCGTCACCCGCAGCGTCACCTTGACCTTCAGGCGCTGTTCGCGGTTGCGCCCGTCATCGTCCAGCCACCCTTCCGAGGTGTATTCGCCATCGGGAATTTCGGCGATCCGCTTACGCATCATCCGCTCGGAATAATCCATCAGCTGATTGGCGGCGGCAAACACCGTGCCCTCGCCATATTTTTCGATCAGTTCGACAAAGCGCTTGGCGCCCAGCCGGGCCGAGGCGACCTGCGCCTCGATATCGCTGACCAGTTGCTGCGCCGCGCGGCTGTTCATGCGGATGAAGTTCCATATCGCATTGTTGGGTTTGCCCTTGCGATAAAGCTTGACCCCCGCCAGCAGCATCCCTTCGGCAAAGACGTCCGGCACGTCGATTATCAAACCCGGCGTCGCAGCGCCAATATCGACATGATGCGCAGTATTGCCTGCAAAGCCGACCAGCCGCCCCTGATAGAAAACCGGAACGACCACCGCCAGGTCAGGCGTATGCGAGGCACCGTGATACGGGTGGTTGTGGACGACCACGTCGCCCTCGTACCATTCGCCATCCTCCAGGGTTTCCTCGATCCCCCTCAGATAACCGGGGATCGATCCGATATGCATCGGCGTCGATTCCGACTCGCACAATGTGTTGTAATCCGTGTCGAACAACCCCGCACCCAGATCCTGACTTTCCCGGATGATCGACGAGAATGACATGCGGTACAGCACATGCCCCATCTCTTCGGCGATGGTCTCAAAGCTGCCGCGGATGACCTGCAAAGTGATGGGGTCGACCTCGACGCTGGCATCGGTTTTCGTCATGATGTTCATCATCTTGTCCTCTCTCACTCGACGCCGGCCAGGCGAACGCGTGTGTTGCCATGTTTCAGCGTTTCGGCGACGTAGCCGGGCGGCACCAGCGTCGTTGAATTGTGCTGGATCAGAATGGCAGGCCCCTGAATGACATCGCCCGCGTACAGCTTGCCCCGGTCATAGCGCGGCGTTTCCAGCGTGCTGCCGTCATCGAAGGTGGTCGGGCGCACGAACATCAATGCGCGATCAGTGCTGGATCCGTCGGTGTCGGGTACCTCGGGGATGGTGATCTTGCGCGCAGCCGCCGATCCGATGGCGCGCAGGGTGATCAGCTCTACCCCGGCGTCGCGATAGGCATAGCCGTAATCCAGTTCGTGCTGATCATGGAAACTGTCGATGATGGTCGAAAGATTTTCGGCCGTTACCTCGCCTTCGGGCATTTGCGCCCGCAATTCGAACCCCTGCCCGTGATAGCGGCACTCGGCCACCAACTCGATATGCCTTGCATCTGCCGGAATATCATCAGCATCAAGCTCCGCCCCGATATCGGCCTTCAACTCCGCGACCGCCTGATTGATGCCAGTCAGTTCTGCGTCACCGGCCTTGGTAAGTTCGATGATGACCGGCGCGGTATGTTCATATTGCAGATCGGTCTTCAAAAGGCCGACGGCGGCGGTGATGCCGGGCGCGACCGGCACGATCACATCCTTGGCCGACACCGCCTCGGCCAACGCGGTGCCATGCAGCGGTCCGGCGCCGCCGAAGGGCATGATCGAAAATTCGCGCGGATCAACACCGCGCGCGACCGAGTTCGACCGGATCGCCAGCGCCATGTTGGAATTGATGATCTTGATGATCCCAAGCGCCGCGTCCCTGACCGTCAGCCCAAGCGGCTTTGCGATCTTTTCCTCAACCGCCTTGCGGGCCAGATCGGCATCCAGTTGCAGATCGCCGCCAAGCGCCATGTCCGGGTCCAGCCGGCCCAGCACGATCTGCGCATCCGTCACGGTGGGCTCGGTGCCGCCCCGGCCATAGCATGCCGGACCCGGTTCTGACCCGGCCGATCGCGGCCCGACGTTGAAGCCGCCTGCATCGTCGATAAAGGCTACCGATCCACCACCGGCGCCGATCGTGACAAGGTCGATCATCGGTGTCAGAACCGGGTGACCCGACACATAGGTATCGCGCGGGTTCATGATCTTGATCTGATGATCGGGAATGGTGCTGATATCGGCCGAGGTGCCGCCGATATCGACGGTGATGATATTGCCGGTGCCGACCAACTCACCCTCGGACGCGCCGCCGATGACACCACCCGCCGGCCCCGACATCAGAATCCGCACCGGCCGTCTGGCGCAGGCATCGACCGTCGAGACGCCGCCATTCGACTGGATGATCCGCAGCTTGGCCCCGACGCCGGAATCGCGCAGCCGCGCCTCCAGATCCCGCAGATAATAGGCGGTTTTCGGCCCGACATAGCTGTTCATCGCCGCTGTCGAGAAGCGTTCGTATTCGCGCAGCACGTTGGCGACCTCGGAGGAAAGCGTCACATAGGCGTGCGGGATTTCCTCAAGGACGATCTCGCGGGCGCGGCGTTCATGGCTGTCGTTCAGAAAGGCGAACATGAAACCGATGACGATGGAATCGATGCCACGCTTGCGAAACAGGGCGCAGGCCTGGCGCACCGCATCCTCGTCCAGCGGGGTTTCGATTTCGCCGGTCGGTGGCAGAATGCGCTCTGCAATGGCGATCCGATTGCGGCGCTTGACCAGTGGCTGACTTTGCCAGGGCACGTCAAAATGCAGGCTGAAATTATGCGGCCGCTTGTGGCGCCCGATGTGCAGAATGTCGCGGAACCCCTGCGTGGTCAGCATCCCGCATTCGCTGCCATTATGTTCGATGGTGATGTTGGTCGCGGTCGTCGTGCCATGCACGATGGTCTCGACCGCAGAGGTGTCGATCCCGGCCAGTTCGCAGATCCCGCGAACGCCTTCCACAACGCCGATTGACTGATTTTTCAGGGTCGTCGGAACCTTATGGTAGAAGACCCCGCCATCTGTCTCAAGCACCAGATCCGTGTTGGTACCTCCGACGTCCACGCCTATCCTTGCCATGTCCATTTCCCTTCCTGTTGTTCGTTCATCCGAATTTCTGTGGCATCCAGAGCGCGATCTGCGGAAATGCCAGCAGAAGGCCGATCATCACGAGAAGCGCGATCACGAATGGCACGGCGCCCCGGATCACGTCGTTCATCGAACCCGTCCCGCGCACGCCCTGAATGACATAGAGATTGACCCCAATCGGCGGAGTGATCAGCGCCGTTTCCAGAAGCAGCATCATCAGGATGCCGAACCAGACGAGATCATAGCCCAACCCGGCCACGATCGGCGCGACGAGGGGTGTCGCGATCAGCAGCAACGACATCGCCTCCATGAAGCAGCCCAGCACCAGGAATCCGGCGACGATCACCAGCATGGTCTGCATCGGCGACAGGCCCAGCCCCTCGATTGCATTGGCAAGAAGCGCGGTCAGCCCGATCACCGAAAGGACGAAGTTCAGAAACATTGCCGCCAGCACGATCAGCATGACCATGGCGGTCGTCCGCATCGTACCTTCGATGGCGGCAATCAGCATCGCCAAGGTCAGGGTGCGGTTTCCGGCGGCCAGCAGAAGCGCGGCGACGACGCCAAGCGAGGCGGCCTCTGTCGGCGTCGCAAGACCCGCATAGATCGATCCGACGACCACAAGAAAGATGCCCAGAGGCGGCAGAAGGTCAGGCAGCGCGGCGATGCGACCCTTCCAGCTTGTCTTCACCTCGCGCCCGCCCCACCCCGGACGGGCGAGACAGGCAAGAAGGACGGTCAGGCCAAACAGTCCTGCAAGCAGCAGACCGGGGACAAACCCCGCAAGATAGAGCTTGGGAACCGAACTATTGGTCAGCAGCCCATAGATGATCATGTTGATCGACGGCGGGATCAGGATGCCCAAGGTGCCGCCGGCGGCCAGCGTGCCCATGAAAAGCGGTTCGTGATAGCCGTCGCGCCTAGCCTCGGGCAGGGCCACCGTCCCGATTGTCGCCGCAGTTGCGATCGACGAACCCGAGGTGGCGGCAAACAGCGTGCTGGCACCGATATTCGAATGCATGAGACCGCCGGGTAACCAGCTGAGCCACTGCGCCAGGGCGCGATACATCCGGCTGGCGATACCTGACCGCAACAGGATCTCACCCATCAGGATGAATAGCGGCACGGCAATCAGGATGAAGTCAATGCTGTTCGTCCAGAACAGGTCACCCATCGCGCGATACAGCGGCATGGGCGAATAGATCTGCGCGAGGATCAAGGCTAGAAGCCCAAGAACTGCAGCGATCGGCACCGAAAGACCGATCATCCCGAACAATATTCCGGTCGTGACGCCAAGCATGTCAGGCCTCCTTCCGCTCTGCGATGGTGATGGTCCCGGTCTCTGCCGCGATTTCCTCTTCCTGGGTCATCGCGCCAGCGAGTTCGCTGGCACGGCGAAGGTCGCCGCGCAGCAGCGCCGCCGCTACGCCCCACAGCACGAGCAGCGCGCAAAGGCACAGGGCGATCCAGCCAGTCAGCCACAGGCTTTGCGGAAAAATTAGAGGGGTTTGCAGGGGGGTGATCGCGCGCGCGCCGCTGTTCCAGGTTTCGCCGACGGCAAGCACCGCCCGCCACGTCACCAGCGCCGAGAACAGCGCCATGCAGATGATGGCGAGAAGGTCCAGCGCGGCGCGCACATGCGGGTGCAACAGGGCGTAGGCGGCGTCGATCCTGACATTGGACCGCGTCAGCAGGGCGTATGGGAAGGCAAGCGAGGTCGCTATCGCGAAAAGATAGCCCGAGATCTCGTCCGACCCGCCCATGGTCAGCCCAAACAGCCGCCGGGCAAGGACATCGGCGCTGACCATGAGGGCGGCGAAAAGCATCATCGCCCCTCCCAGCCAGGCCGCGTAGCGGGATAGACGGGTCGCGAAGGCATGCAGTTGATCATACATCTGCAACAACTTTCCTGTTGACCGTTATGAACCTGCGGATGCCCGGATGCGCCGGGCATCCGCGCAGGCGCGATCAGGGCTTCGGAACGCTCAGCCCTGCCGCCTTGCCCGCTGTCGCGTTCCATGTGTCGGCGCAGTCTGCGCCACAGCGTTCACCCCATCTTTTCAGAACGAACTCGCTCAGGATCTTCTGGCGCGCCGCCTCATCCTCGCTGGATGGTGTGGTCAACGCGGCTTTTCCCGGCTCGCCCCACGGACATTCTCCCTCACCCGTCAGGCAGGCGACCCCGATGGCCTGGTTCGCTTCGGCCTGCTGCCAGCCCTTCGATTCCATCTCTGCCAGCGCATCGGACAAGGCCGTCCGCGATTCCTCGTCCAGCTTGTCCCAGACGCTGTTGTTGATGGCCGTGAAGGTGATCGAGTATCCGACGGGCAGCGCGAAGACATAATCGACCACCTCCTGCCAGCTTGCTTTGTAAGCCGATACGGGATCGGTGATGGCGCAATCGGCCACGCCTTTTTCCAGCGCGGGAACCACCTCGGCAAAGGGCAATGTCACGGTGACGCCGCCGGCCCCCTCGACGAAATCACCCAGCGTGGCAGAGTGCACGCGGATTTTCTTTCCGGCGAGATCCGAGATGCCAGACACCGGACCGCGGCAATAGATCATCGAGGCCGGCCAAGGATGCAGGGACAGGATGCGGGCGCCGTAGGTTTCCTGAAAGATCCTGTCCATCTCGGGCTTGTAGGCGTCGGCGATGGCATGCATGGTCGCGAAATCCGGCGCGATGCTGGACAGATCGACACCTTCGATCGCCGGGTTTTCCGAGGCGACATAGCTGCCGAGACCGTGGGCGACCTCGAAAACGCCTTGTTTGACCAGGCGCATCACCTCGGTGCCCTTCAGCCCTGCCTCGGTGATCGGGATCGCCTCTGCAGTCAGCGCGCCGCGTGTCGCCTCGGGCAGGGATTCTGCCCAGAAAGGCTTCTCCAGCGACTGCCAAGATTCTAGGTTGCCCCAAGTGCCGATGACCTTGAAGTCGTGGGGGGTGATCTCGGCGACGGCGGGAAGTGCGCAGACCGCGCTGAGGGCTGCGGTGATGGCAAGGATCGATTTCATTGTGTCTCTCCTGTCGATGACGGCGTTGTTGGTTTTTCGGTGCCGTTCAAGAAAATCGCCCCGCCCGATGCTCGGGCGGGGCGGCGGGATCACTCGGCCGCGGTGTTCAGCGCGGCGAGACCGTCGATATAGTCGACACATTCATCGACGGATTTGACGTCGCCGAACTTGGCGTCGATATCGAAGAGGTTCCAGGCCACCGCGCCGGGCACACGGTCGCCGATGCATTCGCGCACGGCGATCGGGCGGAAGCCGTCGGCGATGCCGTCGCAGATCGTCTGACGCACGCAAGCGCAGGCGGTTACCCCGGTCACAAGGATTGTATCGACGTTATTTGCACGCAGGATTCCTGCAAGTTCGGTTCCGTGGAAGGACGATGCGCGCTTTTTCAGCAGGGTGTATTCACCCTTGACCGGCGCGATCCGGCTGTCGATCGCCCACAGATCCTTGTCGGCCAGATCCACGACATCAACCGGGATCTTGTCGTGCCACAGGCCCATGTCGGTGAAGGGGGCATTACGGTCGGTGATCTCATAGGCCGTCGTGACGTGAACTACGGGCAGGTTCTGGGCGCGAAACGCCTTCAGAAGACGCTGCATGCCGGGAATGATCTCATTGTCCATCTTCTCCTGATCACAGGTGAACGGATTGCCGGGGCGGGTCCAAGCATTCGCAAGATCGACGCTGACAAGCGCCGGGCGCTTGCCGAAGCCCACGCGACGCTGAAATCCGCGTTCTTGATATAGCTTGGTCGATGCATCGAACGCAGCCTGTAGCATGCGATCAAGTTCGCGGTTGTCGATATCACTCATCCAGATTCTCCATCATTGATTTGCCTTTTCTTTCGGCGCAGTTGTCGATCAGAGAGGCAGTCAGAGGTCGCTGCTCCATTGCCTTCATGAATACGATGACGCAGAATCGGATCGCGCTGAATTGTCATTTCACCAGATGTTAATGCACCAGAAGCATTAATTGGAGACCGCGTTATGCAGGCCATCCCCGAGACCGCGCTGCTGCGGTCCTTTCTTGTCGTCGCGCAGGAACTCAGCTTTCGCCGGGCAGCGGATCGACTTGCGCTGGACCAATCGGCCCTAAGCCGCCGCATCCAGAAGCTGGAGGTCGAGTTGGGCTACGCCTTGTTCGAACGCTCGACCCGAGAGGTCACGATGACAACCGCCGGGGTCAGTCTTTATCGCGGCATATCGCGCAATCTGGACGATTGCATGCGGTCGATTGACGAGGCGCGCCGGGTCGCCGCAGGGCTGACGGGCCGGGTTCGCATCGGATATATGGCCTTTGCGGCGACCGAACTGATGCCAAGGGCCGTATCGCGCTTCAAGTCAGAGCACCCCGATGTGTCTGTCGAGATGCGCTATATCCACACGCAGGCGCAGAAAATCGCGATCGCCAATGACGAGATCGACGTCGGCTTCCTGATTGGGCCTTACGACAATCCTGACTGTCATAACGTCACCTTGTCCGATGACATGCTTTATGTCGTGACGCCCAAGGGTCACCCCATCCAGCGGGCGCGCACGCTCGAACCTGTCGACATCGCGAATTATTCGGTAATCCTTGGGGACATGTCCGAATGGGGCGAATACCGATACCGGCTGGAAGACATGTTCGGACAACTCGGCATTACCCTGAAGCCCGACCTTGAGGCCAGCAACACGCTTGCCCTGATCGGTCTGGTGGCGGCGGGGCTTGGCATCACCGTCTATCCCGAAAGCCTGATTGGTTATCTGGGCAACAATGTCGAAGTGCGCCCTCTGCACCACAGCCTGTTCAGAATAAAAACGGTCATGGTCTGGAAACGAACCAATCACGGGCGGGCCGTCACAAATTTCGTGGCCATGGCCAAGCATCGCAGAGTGGAAAGGTGATAGCCTGCGTGTTGCGATCACAATCGGCGGCACTGCAACGGAACAGTCAAGGCGCCGGAAACGCCCGACGCCTTGACCTGCGGTTCAACTGCTTCAGGCGGTGCTTGGACTTGGTACAAACCGCCCGCCCGTTACCAGGCTGACCACGACGTAGAAAACCGTCGCGACAAGGCAGCCCGTAAGTGGCCCTACGACCCAACCTGCCTGCGTCCACAGCAACATGCTGCCCGATACGGTAAAGCCGCTGATCATGCTTGCCAGCGCGCCCCAGCCGTTGCCGCGCCAGAAGGACGCTACAAAAATCGGCCCGACAAGCGCGGCCAACAGCGTCCCGGTGCCAAGAATGCCCAGCCATGACAGAAGGAACGGCGGCGCGAACAGCATCATCAGCAGACCCGCCAGACCCAGGACGACCACCGCGGCACGGTTGATGAACAGGACCGTCGCCGGATTCTTGTGCCGCGGAAACAACGCCAGACGCATATCATGCGAGGCGGCCGAAGCCACGGTGTGCAACAGCGAATTTGCCGTCGATTGCATGGCGAACAGGATGCACAGGGTGATGAAACCACCAAGCGCGGGATGCAGGAATGTTTCCAGATAGACCGGCATCGCCTTGTCGGCCTCGGCCAGATCCGGCATCTGCACCCGCATGTAAAGTCCCACAATTGGGATCAGCGACAGGATACAGGCAAACGGCGCCACGTAGGCCGCGACGGTGGTGAACTTCACATCCGGCCGGAACGCCAGAAAGCGTACCGCCATATAAGGCAGCACCGCCGAGAACATGAACGCATAGGGCAGAACCATGAACACCGCCGTCGGCGTCGTGCCATAGGGCTGCGCGGTGGATGGATTGACCAGATCCGGCTGGATATCATTCAGGGCCGCGACTAGTTGCAACGGGCCGATATCGCCGAAGATCTGAATGCAGATAATGACCGCTGCAATCATCATGCCCACCAGCATCAGCGCATCGGTCCAGGCCACGGCCAACAGACCGCCCGCCACGGTATAGATGATAATGATCGCGATCATCAGCGTCGCACCCCAGGCTTCGGGCAGGTCCAGCCAGCCAGCCGCCAGAATGCCCACCGCCTTGATCTGGCTGGTCAGAAACACCAGCAGCAGCACGATCGTCATGATTGCCGCGACACCCTGAACCCAACGGCCCAGCATCCCGTCTGCATGGGTGCGCGCCGCGTATTCCGGGATCGTGCAGCTATGCATCTCTTCTGCACGTTTCGACAGAAAGCGTGCGAAAAACAACACCGCGATGACCATCGCCGGCGCAAACATGAAATTGCCCAGAAGCTCGATCGCGCCAAACTGATAGGCGACGCCGGGTGAGCCCATGAAGCCCCAGCCGGAATACCCCGTCGCCACAATCGTCGCCGCCCCGACAAACGGGCCAAGCGAACGCCCGGCAATCAGAAATCCGCTTTCGTCATCGCCGTCCGCATGCACCGTCGCGCTGGATTTCCAGCCCAGCCAAAGAAGCCCGGCAATCGAGCCCAGCATGATCAGCCAGTTAAGCCAAAGATATTCTTGCATGGCAGTCCTCCCCACCTGCTGTCAGACCAATGACCGGGCGCCTCCCGCGCCCGATACGACCGGTCAGGATTGACGGATCGCTCCGATCAGAAGTCCCAATGCGCCGACGGCAAGCGTCGCGACATTAAGAATGATGAACCAGTCCAGAACCCAAGAATTGAGCATCGGTCATTCCCCTTCTTCGCATTGAAAAGGGCCCCCGCCAAAGCGGCGGAAGCCCATGTTTCGCTCAAGCCGCCTTGGCCTTGCCCTTCACGATCAGATGCTCGGGACCGTAGGGGAAGCCGGTGATATTGCGATTGCCGGCTTCTTCGATCACCAGAATGTCGTGTTCGCGATAGCCGCCCGCGCCGGGCTGGCCTTCGGGAATGGTGATCATCGGCTCCATCGATACGACCATCCCGGGTTCCAGAACCGTTTCGCAATCTTCGCGCAGTTCCAACCCCGCCTCGCGGCCGTAGTAATGGCAGAGAACGCCAAAGCTGTGGCCATAGCCGAAGCTGCGATATTGCAGCAGGTTTTCGGCGGCATACATCTCGTTCAGCTCGGCCGCGATTTCGGAACATTTCTTGCCCGGAACCAGCAGTTCCTTGCCGCGATCATGGACCTTGCAGTTGAACTCCCACAGACGGATATGTTCGTCGCTGGCATCTTCCGCGAACAGCGTCCGTTCCAGCGCGACATAGTAGCCCGCAACCATCGGGAAGCAGTTCAGCGACAGGATGTCGCCACGTTCGATCTTGCGGCTGGTCACCGGGTTATGCGCGCCGTCGGTGTTTACACCCGACTGGAACCAGGTCCAGGTATCCAGTAACTCGGCATGCGGCCAGGTTTTGGCGATTTCGCGGACCATCGTGGCCGTCGAATGCAGCGCGACTTCGTGTTCCGGCACACCCACCGCCGTCGCTTCGACGCAGGCCGCGCCGCCAACATCGGCAATGCGCGCCATTTCGGTGATATGCGCGATTTCCTCTGCCGATTTGACCATGCGCAACCGCATGGCCGGCGCGGCGATGTCGACGAATTCGACACCGGGAAATTCGGCCTTCAGCAGGTTCAACAGGTCGATATTGACGTGATCGAACTCGATCCCGATCCGCTTGGCCGCGCCGACAATCTGACGGATGGCATGGAAATAATTATCCTTCTGCCAATCGGTATAGGTGACATTCTCACCGAAGGTCCGACGCCAGGGCTGGCCGCCATCGATGCCAGCGCTGATTGATGTCGCCTTGTCATGATCGACAAGGAAGCCATAGCGACGGCCGAACTGGCAATACAGGAAGTCCGAATAGTAGTTAATGTTGTGATAGGACGTGAAAAGCGCCGAATCTATACCGTTCTTGGCCATGTAGCCACGAACAGCGTCCAGCCGGCGCTGCATCTCGGCCGCCGAGAATGTCGGCGCCACCTTCTTGCCGTTCCCGGCGAAGCTTTGAATTCGGTCCCGAGTTGTCATGTCGCTCCTCCTGATTAAATCTCCCTCATTCTGCGCCTCTCTTTACCCAGCGTCAAAAGACGATATATAATCGTCTGATTAGTTATTATAATGTGACTGTCATGACTCTATCGCCGCTCAACGCCCTGCGCGCCTTTGACGCCGTCGCGCGATCAGGCAGCTTCCGCGCTGCCGCAGAACTGCTGTTCGTGACCCAGCCGGCGATCAGCCATCAGGTCAAACATCTTGAAGAGTGGCTGGGAGCGCCCTTGTTCGACAGAAGCGGCAGGGTGCCGATCCTGAACCAGAGAGGTGAGGCCCTCTCGCGCGAGCTTGCCTTTGCCTTTGACCGTATCGATTCCGCCTGCGACCGCATGCGTCCGCAGAAAAGGGACAACACACTTGTAATCGCGGCCATCCCATCGATCGCAACCTGCTGGCTGATCCCAAGGCTGCCACGCTTCCGCAAGCAATATCCTGAGATATCGCTCAGGATCGTCTATGCGCATCACGGCGACGACATAGATTTCAGTGATGTAGATCTTGCATTCGTATTTTCGAAGGGTGAACCAAGCGGGCAGGATTTCACTGCCAAGCTTTTCCTGTCCGGAAAAAGCGTGCCCGTGTGCAGCCCCTCATTGCTGTCGAGTGAGCGCGCACAAGGCATCGGCGCGGCTGAATTGCTGGGTTTGGACCTGCTTCACGATACGGATGACAGCGGCTGGAAAACCTGGCTGGCAAAGGTCGGGCACCCTGTGTCAGAGGGACAGCTTCCCGGACCCATCTTCGAAGACTTCAATCTGCTGCGCATCGGCGCCCTGTCCGGGCAGGGTATCGCGCTTTGCTCAGTTGCCATGATCGAACCGGATCTTGTCGATGGTCGATTGATCAAACTGTCTGACGTTACTGTTCTGGAAGAGTTTGGCTACTATCTCGTAATCTCCGGAGTTCCAGCACGCAGACAATACGTTATGCGCATGAGGGAAACATTTTTGAAGTGGCTATTCGAAGAACGCACATTTTCCTGACTCCTCCTTCAACGTTGATGTGGCGTTGATGTGGATGCGCGCTTGTGGTGCCTGACTGCTTTAGTCGGCATCCAAGCGTTTGATTTTGTGTAATATTTTGGTTGCGGGGGTAGGATTTGAACCTACGACCTTCAGGTTATGAGGCAACCCGACGGGGCCGGAATAGTCTTTCAAAAGCAAATATTTAGAGAGATTTTGGGTAGGCGACGTCGGCGTCGTGTCGCACGGAGCAGACGCAAACCATTGGGAATAAACGGGAAAACCCCGCATGTTCATGAATCAGCGAACCTCGGTAGTTTACAGTCTATTGGCCGACTATGTGCGCAGTCCTTCCCTGCGTCATATGCGAGAGCAGCGCTCCGTGGCCAAGCTGGCCCTCGAGATCGTCACGAGACTGGATCAGGACAGTTCCATCTGGAAGAAATGGGAAGGCCCGCGGGACAAGGTCTTGGCCTCAGCGATAGAGTGCTGGATCCCGAAGGACGACATGCTCGCCTTCCTGAATGGCCTGCCTGGCCCTGCCCTGACGATGACCGATCTCGAGCAGCGCATGAAGGCCATGATCGAGGAGGAATACCTCGGAGATCCGGAACCGAAGCTCGAGGCCGAATGTCTGGCCATCTACCAGGCCGAGAAAGAGGCTGGCACGGAAATGCCCGCCATCATCGGGCGGCTGGCCGATTATGTGGGCGCGCAGTGGCAGCGCCTGCGCGACGAGGAGCGTGCGGAGGCGGAGCGGCGGTCGGAAGCGGCGCGCCTGGAGCGGGAGCGGCGCCTCCTGTCCTATGCCGATTGTCCGTGGACCCAGATCAAGGGCTCGAAGTATTTCTATTGCCGCAAGAACAGCCGGGTCTTCCAACTCAAGCCCAACAGCGACAAGAGCCTGACGCTCTATCGGGTGCAGGAGGTCGATGACACCGCCAGCGGCGACATGATCGGCCGCTATCGATCCCGTGGGGATGCCAGCAAGGTGGTGGCCAAAGCTGCCTATGAGCCTGATCCGTTTCGATAAAGCCGTTCAGGGCCCTAGCACAGGGGCTTGGGCGAGAGTGCATCCCCGGCATCCGGGGAGAGGCAAGCGAAGCATTCTGCTCCCGCCACTCAGAATCGGTCACCCGAGCAGCTTGGCCTCGACCTCGGCCATGGCGTTCTGGTGGTCGGGCGACGGGAACAGGTGGCCGTAGCGCTCCATGGTCATCTGAATCGAGGAATGACCTGCGAAGGTCATCACTTCCTTGATCGAGAAGCCCTGCTCGATCCAGAGCGACACCGCGAAATGGCGCAGGTCGTGCCAGCGCAGCTTCACGCCGACCTGCTCCTGCAGCGTGCGGAACCGGGACTGCGTGTTGGTGTGCTGGAGGACGCCACCGCGCGGCGCGGGGAAGACCAGCCCGAGATCGCTCTTCGGGCAGCGCAGTTTCCAGCGGCGCAGGGCGTTCAGCACCATCGGCCCGGCGGGGATGTCGCGATAGCCCGCGCGCGATTTCGGCTCGCCCATCTGGTTGTAGGCGTCGGCGCGCTGGCGGATGTGGATGAAGCCCTTGTCGAAATCCACGTCCTGCCACCGCAGGCCCCGCAGTTCGGAGGCGCGCAGGCCTCCAAGAGCCGACACGATTAGGTGCGGCTTGAAGTCCTCCTCGGCCGCCTCGATCAGCGCGCGGATCGTCTCCTTCGAGGGCACCGGCGCCTTGTAGTCGATCCGGCTCGACTTGATCACCCGCACGCCCTGCGCGGCGTTGGTGAACAGCTGGCCGTTGTCGATGGCGTGGTCGAGCAGCAGCTTCAGCACCGAGAGCGCGCGGCGGGTCAGATGCTCGGATCGGCCGTTCAGCAGCAGCCGGTCGCGGAACTCGTTCACATGGCGGCGGGTCAGCTGGACGATCAGCTTGTCCCCGATCCCGATTTCGGGATCCGTGACGTGCAGGCGCACGTAGTCGCTGTAGCCGCGGAGGGTGGACCGCTCCATCCGCCGCCCCGTCTTGCACCGGACCTCGCAATGGTCGAGCCACGCCTTGGCGGCGTCGGCCACGGTGATGCTCTCGCTGTCGGCCAGATAGGTGTTGTTGGCGACCAGCGAGCGGACCTTCACCAGATAGACGTCGGCGTCCTTCCGGCGCGGGAACAGCTTCGAGCGGCGCTTGCCGGCCTGGTCGGTGAAATCCACCTGCCAGCGCACCAGGCCCGAGGGCAATGTTCTCTTCCGGATCGTGGCCATGCGCGTCCTCCAACGCTTCATCACGCTCAGGTTCTCGGGACAAGCAAGGCCCGAATTTCCGAGGCGGACGAATGCCATTGACAGTGTGTCGGAGGTCATCTATCCATAGCTCAGACGAACTGTCAAAGGTTATCGCCATGAACCAGGAATTCACCATCCAGCAGCTCGCGGATGCGGCGCAGCTGACCCGCTATCAGGTCGAGGCATGGATCTCGCGCGGCCACTTCAAGCCGGAAAACCCGGTCGAGACCGGCAAAGCCCGGAAGTTCACCTACGAGGATGCCATCGTTGTCGGCGCGGTTGCCGAGTTCAGCCGACTCGGGCTCTCGCCTGCGGTCGTCTCGATGCACACGGCGCAGCTGCGGTTCCGCGACGGGCGTGGGGCGCTGTTCGTGATCAGCACGGTCTTCCGGCAGGTCAGCGCCACCGAGGCCAACCCCGACATCGAGGGCGAGATCGATATCACCTCGGGCAGCATCGTCCCGACCGCCGAGATCGCCGGCATCGTCGCCGATCCGAAGGTTCGCGCCTTCGCGGTGGTGAACCTCGAGCAACTCGAACACCGGGTGCAGGCCTCCCTCGGCGTCGCCTGACCCCACCAGAAACTTCGGAGGACATCATGCAGGAGCATTTGCGGGCTGGACCCGCCACGGGAGAGGTTTGCCCGACGCTGGCCGACGATCTGCTGCGCGGCGCAGACGCCATTGCGATCTTCGTCTTCGGCGACGCGAAGGCGCGGCGGAAGGTCTACTACTATGCTGGCGAGGCCAAGGTGCGGATGCCCACCTTCAGGATGGGCAACGTGATCTGCGCGCGGAAATCCCGGCTTCTGGACTGGATCGAGCAGCAGGAGGCTGCGCAATGAGAGTGGCACCCCTCCTCATCACGCCCGACGACCACGTTCGCTATGGCAACGCGATCCGTCATTGCCGGGCCGAGATGCTGGACCTGGTCGAGAAGGCGATCTCCGACACGATCCATCATGCGCAGGCCCGGAAGTGCCTGGTCGAGCTCGACCGCCTGCGGACCGAACTGGAGATCCATCTCCACGGAATGGTGCCGCCACGGCAGGATCCGCGGCACCTGAGGACGTCGGTCTACTCCGGTCAAAGCACCTTTTCCTGGAAGCGGCTCGCCCGGGAGGACCGTTCGCGCGACGCATTCGCGAGCTGGGACGTGGGGTACTGAGCCATGGAGGACGCCGTCCGCGTGACCGACGACCAGGCTGGCGCCGATTCGGTGGCGGATGCTTCCGCCGTGGCGCATCCCTCCAGAGCGCCTGAAGATCCGACCGAACTGCGCCTGCAGCTCCATCGCCACGGCTATCGCCCGGTTCCGGTGCTGGGCGCGCATGTCGCCATGAAGGCCGCAGGCAAGCGGCCGATGATGAAGGGCTGGGAGACCGTCTGCGCCAGCGCCGACGAGGCCGAGATCGCGCGCTGGACGAAGGCGCAGCGCAACTGCACCAACACGGGCCTGCTCTGCGGCGCTCTGATCGGCGTCGACATCGACGTTCTCGATCCGGATCATGCGCGACGACTACAGGAGATAGCTCTCGACATCCTCGGCCCCACACCGCTCCTGCGTATCGGCAAGGCCCCAAAATGCCTGCTCGCCTTCCGCACCGAGGCGGCGTTCGACAAGGTGCAGACACCGGAATTCCAGATGCTCGACGGCACGGTAGCGCGGATCGAGATCCTTGCGACCGGCCAGCAGTTCGTGGGGTTTGGCGTCCACCCCGACACCCGCGCACCCTATGTCTGGCCGGAGGCTTCTCCCCTTGATGTACCGATGTCGGACCTGCCCCTGCTCGACCAGGACCGCGCGCGCCGCTTTGTCGATGCCGCCGACCGCTATCTACGCGCCGCGGGCGGCCAGACCGCCGCCGATCGCCGGGACATCGACCGCGAGGGGCGCAAGGTCGCGGGGCTTAAGCGGAACCAGACCCCATCGCGCCAGCTGGTCGAGGAGGCCGTCGCCTGCATCCCCAACAACGACCTTCCCTATGACGAGTGGATAAAGGTCGGCCTCGCCCTTTACGCCGCGCTCGGTCCCGATGGCCGCGACCTGTGGGAGACCTGGTCGGCCGAGGCGGCCAAGAACGATCCCGCCGTCACCGCCGAGAAATGGGAGAGCTTCGCCAGCGTGCGCAGCGTCACCGTCGGCACGCTGTTCTGGCTGGCGCGGCAGAACGGCTGGCGGGCCGCGAAGCCGCACCGCTTGCGCGCTGGTGAGCAAGTCGAGCACGACGGCGCGCCTGACAACGACGAGTTGCCCACGCACGACGATGCCGGGCGGCCGATCATCTATCTCTTTGCAGGACAGATGCCCACGATCATCGACATGGCAGAGGGGGCGCTGCTGCACGCAGAGCTGGGCTACTATCAGCGCGGCAGCATGGTGGTGCGCCCGGCGATGGTGCCAGTAGCAATCTCGGACGGCCGCAAGATCGACGCGCCGCGGCTCGTGGACGTCAAGGCTCATCACATGGCTGAGGCCTTCACCCGCGTCGTCTCCTTCAAGCGGTTCGACAAGCGCGCCGAGGAATGGGTGAATTCCGATTGCCCCCATCGGATCGCGGAGACCTTTCTAGCGCGTGAGGGCCAGTGGCGCCTGCCGGTACTGACCGGCATCATCAACTGCCCGACGCTGCGGCCCGACGGCTCGATCCTCGATCTGCCCGGCTATGATCCACAGACCGGCCTGCTGTTCGACCCGCAGGACGTGCGCTTCCCCGCCCTGCCGCGCGATCCCGACCAGGCGACCGCACTGCGCGCGCTCGGCTTCCTCAAGGACCTGATCTCGACCTTCCCGTTCGTCACCGACGCGGACCGCTCGGTCGCGCTCTCCGGGATCCTCACCGCGCTGATCCGCCGGTCGCTACCCACGGCTCCGCTACACGGGTTCAACGCGCCGACGGCCGGGACGGGTAAATCCATGCTGGTCGACCTGGCAAGCCAGATCGCCACCGCCCGCCCCGCGCCGGTGATCGCGCAGGGCAAGTCCGAGGAGGAGATGGAGAAGCGGCTGGGCGCGGCGCTCATCGCGGGCGACGTGCTGATCGCCATCGACAACTGCGAGGAACCGCTGGGTGGCGAGCTTCTGTGCCAGACCCTCACCCAGACCAGCCTCAAGGTCCGCATCCTCGGCAAGTCCGTCAACGCCGAAGTGCCTAGCAACGCCGCCGTCTTCGCCACCGGCAACAACCTGACCCTCGAGGGCGACATGACCCGCCGCGCCATCCGGGCGACGCTGGACGCGGGCGTCGAGCGGCCCGAGTTGCGCGCCTTCGACCGAGATCCCCTCGCCATGGTGACGGCGCAGCGCGGCGACTACGTCGCGGCCGGGCTGACGGTGCTGCGTGCCTTCCACATCGCGGGTCGGCCCCAGATGCGAGCGCCGCTCGGCTCCTTCACCGACTGGTCGCGCTGGGTGCGCGACGCGCTGATCTGGCTCGGCGAGGCCGATCCCTGCATCACGATGGAGGGCATGCGCGGGGCCGACCCGAAGCTGGAAGCCCTGACCACCGTGCTGGAGCAATGGCGTGAGGTGATCGGCATGGACCGAGTCAGCGTTCGCGAGATCATCGAACGCGCGACGGAACAGCGCTCGCAGCTATACGGGCGGTCGGAGTTCACCCACCCCGAGTTCCGCGAGGCCCTGCTGCGCGTGGCGGGCGAAGGCGGCGCAATCAACGGCGGGCGGCTCGGCAAGTGGATCGGCGGGCAGCAGAACCGCATCGTGAACGGGCTGCGCCTGATCTCGGCGGGCGTGTCGGCAGGGCGCGCGCGGTGGCAGCTGGAGATCGCGGAAACCGGGACGGCGCCGATCAACAACGGTTCTGAAGTTCTCCGGAGCAATGCCGATGCGTGACGCTCATTCCCGATCCGTCTGGTGGGTTTGGTGGGTTTGGTGGACTTGTCCCGGCCCAAATCTGTGTTTGTCGCCCGAAGTGTCAGCGACGTGGGACGTCGCGACACGTGACGCCATGCATCATGCCACCATGCATGAAAACATGACAGTTTACAGGGGCGGGCCGGATCACCCCACCAATCTCCACCATCCCCACCAGACAGATCGTCAACCGGCGGGACGGCCGGGCTCGCCCCGTGACAACTTTAGAACCGTCGTTAGCGGCCGGGACCACCGGATCGCGGGCCGCCGGGCGGTTCCTCCTGCGCCGATCCGTATGTGGGGACGCGCAGCGCATTGGCCCGCCAGCGTCAGGGGGCGGAAATGACTAAACTCGACAGCGCCGAGACCAAGACCGCCTTCGCCGCCCGCGTCGGGCTGACCAAGGGCCGCATCTCGCAGCTGGTGGCCGAGGGGCTGCCGGTGCGCGCGGACGGGCAGATCGACGTGGCGGTGGGCCTCGCCTGGATCGAGGACAACCTTGACCCGGCCCGCCGCAACAAGGGTGGTGCCACCAGCGCCCCTACCCGCGTCTCGACCACACTCGCCGAGGCCAAGCGGCTGCATGAGATCGTGAAAGTCCAGCGTGCGAAGCTGGCGTTCGAGAAGGAGCAGGGCCTGCTGGTGGAAACCGCCGCCGCCACGCGCACCGTGTTCGCCCGCGCGCGTGCCGAACGCGACGCGCACATGGCATGGGTGCAGCGCACCGCTCCGCTGCTGGCGGCCGAGCTTGGGGCCGATCCGCGCGCCACCTTCGCCGCCCTCGACCGGATGATGCGCGAACATCTCGAACAGCTGGCCGACCTGCCGCTGGGGAGCTTCGGTGATGGTGCCTGACATCGACCTCGCGTGGCGGCGCGGCATCCGCCCGGAACCACCGATCCCGGTCTCGGACTGGGCCGACCGGCATCGCATCCTGCCGCCGACATCGGCCGAACCGGGCCGCTGGCGCACGGATCGCACGCCCTACCTGCGCGACGTGATGGATGCGCTGTCCACCTCCAGTCCCTGGGAGCGCGTCGTACTGATGAAGGGTGCACAGACCGGCGGCTCCGAGGCCGGGCTGAACTGGCTCGGCTATATCATCCAGAATGCCCCCGGCATCGCCATGCTGGTCATGCCCTCCCTCGACATGGTGCGGCGGAACACCACCGTTCGCATCGACCCGCTGATCGAGGCCACACCTGCGCTCCGCGAACTGGTCGCCGCGCCCCGCTCGCGCGACGCCGGGAACAGCCTGTTCCGCAAGTCCTTCCCCGGCGGCCAGCTGGTGATGACCGGGGCGAACAGCGCGGTGGGGCTTCGCTCCACGCCCGTCCGCTACTTGTTCCTCGACGAGGTGGACGGCTATCCCGGCGACGCCGATGGCGAGGGCGATCCGGTCGATCTTGCCATCCAGCGCACCGCGACCTTCCGGGGGCGGCGCAAGATCTACATGGTCTCGACGCCCACCTTGAAGGGCCACTCCCGCATCGAGGCGGCCTATCTCGACAGCGACCAGCGGTATTTCCATGTGCCTTGTCAGCACTGCGGCGACATGGCGCCGATCACCTGGGCGCGCATCCACTGGCCTGAGAGGCGGCGCGACCAGGCGCATCTGGTTTGCGGGGCCTGCGGCGGCATCCACCACGAGCACGAGAAGCCCCGCCTGCTGGCGGCCGGGGAATGGCGAGCGACGGCCGAGGGCGACGGCCGCACAGCTGGATTCCACCTCTCCGCACTCTATTCGCCATGGGAGACATGGGCCGAGATCGCCGCCGAACATGGCCGCGTCCGCAAGGACCCCGCGCGCCTGCAGGTCTGGGTCAACACCAAGCTGGGCGAGTCGTGGGAGGATCAGGCGGGCGACACCGTTCCTGCCGACCCGCTGATGGCCCGGCGCGAAGAATGGGGCGAGGCGCTGCCCGCCTCCGTCGCGGTGCTCACCGCGGGCGTCGACGTTCAGGGCGACCGCATCGAAGTGCAGATCCTCGGCTGGGGCCGCGACGAGGAGGCGTGGGTCATCGACTACCGCGTGCTCTGGGGCGACCCCTCCGGGCCGCGACTCTGGTCCGATCTCGACATGGTGCTGCAAGCGACCTTCCCGCATCCTGCGGGGCTCGACCTGCCCGTACGCGCCGCCGCCATCGACACCGGCGGCCACCACACCAAGATGGCCTACGAGTTCTGCCGCACCCGCCTCGCCCGCCGCATCTGGGCGATCAAGGGCCGCGGCGGGCCCGGCATCCCCGTCTGGCCGCGCCGCCCGACGCGGACCAACAAGGGCAGGATTCCGCTCTTCATCGTCGGCGTGGACGCGGTGAAGGACGCCGTTTACGCCCGCCTGCGCCTCACCGAGCCCGGCCCCGGCGCCATCCATTTCCCCCGCCGTCTCGACGCCGACTACTTCCGCCAGCTGACCGCCGAGCGCGTCGTCACCCGCTTCGAGCGCGGACGCCCGATCCGCTCCTGGCAACCCAAGCGCGACGGCGAGCGCAACGAGGCGCTCGACACCTTCGTCTACGCCCACGCCGCCCTGCACGGCCTCATCAGCATGGGTCTCAGGCTGAACGAGGAGGTGGAGGGGGTTGCGGCCTCGCCGACGCGGACGGATGCGGATGCTGCGAGGGTGATCCGGTCGGCGTGGATGGGGTGATCGAGGATTGACCATGAGGACCTATTGTGACCATTCTGACCACAAATCAGGGAGGGGCCCATGAAGGCCGTGTCTGCCCGTGAGGCCAAGCATCACTTCGGCCAGTTGATCGACGAGGCGCGGGCCGAGCCGGTGGTCGTCGAAAAGCATGGCCGTCCGGTGGTCGTCGTCCTTGCGGTCGAGGAGTACCAGCGGCTGACCGGACGGACCGTGGAACCCTCCGGCAAGAAACGAGAGGACGAGCGGTAGCGCATGCCGATACTGAACTGGCTGACACGGGACGAGGACATCCGCACGGCGCAGCGCGTGCCCTATCGCCTGCTGGAGGAAGTCCCGGATTTGTCGGCTGGCGACGGTGGCGCGGGCAACATGCTGATCCAGGGCGACAACCTGGAAGCGCTGAAGGCCCTGCTGCCCTTCTATGCCGGCCGGGTGAAATGCATCTATATCGACCCGCCCTACAACACACGCTCCGCCTTCGAGCACTACGACGACAACCTCGAGCACACGCAGTGGCTGGCCATGATGTGGCCCCGTCTGGAACTGCTCCGCGATCTTCTGGCCGAGGATGGCTCGATCTGGGTGTCCATCGACGACAACGAGGGGCATTACCTGAAGGTCATCATGGACGAGGTGTTCGGGCGGCGGAACTTCGTCACGTCCTGCACATGGCAGCAACGAACAACCCGGGAAAACCGCAAAGTGTTCTCGGAGGATTGCGAACGAGTTGTGATCTACTGTCGAGAGCCCGCAAAGTTCGGGGCCGTGCGGAATGATCTTGAACTCTCCGACACGGTAAGGGGCCGCTACAAGAATCCTGACAATGACCCTCGGGGCCCATGGCAATCAGTATCGGTAAACGCACAGGGAGGACATGGAACTCCGAGCCAGTTCTACGATTTCACGGCGCCAAATGGAAAGGTTCACACCCTCCCAGCCGGGCGCTGTTGGCTTTACACTTGGCCTGTGATGCAGGAAAAAATCGCAAACAACCGGATTTGGTTTGGTGCAACGGGAAATAATGCGCCGCGAGAAAAGAAGTTCTTGTCCGAGGCCAAAGCCGGTCTGACCCCGAATACCCTTTGGCTGGCGGCTGACGTGGGCACGAACGACGAGGCGAAGAAAGAGACCGTGAAGCTTTTCGGCTCGACGGTTTTTGATACCCCGAAGCCCGAGCGATTGATCCAGCGCATCGTGCACATTGCCACAAACCCGGGCGATTTGGTGCTCGACTCATTCCTCGGCTCAGGCACGACAGCCGCCGTGGCGCACAAAATGGGACGACGCTACATCGGCATCGAACTGGGGGACCACGCCCATACCCACTGTGCGCCGCGCCTGAACAAGGTCATCGAGGGCGAACAGGGTGGAATCTCGAAGGCCGTGGATTGGCAGGGCGGCGGCGGTTTCCGCTTCTACCGGCTCGGCCCGCCCGTCTTCGACGAGGGCGGCCACATCCGGCAGGACATCCGCTTCCCGGTGCTGGCCGCGCATGTCTGGTTCTCGGAGACCGACCGACCTTGGGACGGCAGTGGCGACAGTCCGCTGCTCGGTATCGAGGACGGCCGCGCCCATGCGCTGCTCTACAACGGCATCCTTGGCGACAAGAGGCCGGGCGGCGGCAACGTGCTGACCCGCGCGACCCTCGCCCTGATCCGTGCGGATATCGCCAAGCTGGCGCCGGGCTTCGACGGCCCGCTGACCGTCTATGGCGAACAATCCCGCCTGACGCCCGCGACGCTCGATCGCGAGCGCATCACCTTCAAGCAGACGCCCTACGACGTCAAAGCGCGGGCCTGAGGGGGCATCTGATGAAACTGAAGCAATACCAGACCGATACTCTCTCCGTTCTCCGCCGCTTCTTCGAAGAGGCGCGCGTGGCGGGCCCGAAGGGCGCGTACGAGGCGATCACCAGGGAACCGGATCAGGCCAAGCGGCTCGGCCGGTACGGCGGCACCTACACGCCGCTCGCCGAGCTGCCGGCCGTTCCCTATGTCTGCCTGCGCCTGCCCACCGGGGGCGGCAAGACGATCCTCGGCGCCCACTCCATCGGCATTGCGCGCGACGCCTGGGTGGAGAAGGACTATCCGATGGTCCTGTGGCTGGTGCCGTCGAATACGATCCGACTTCAGACGGCCGAGGCGCTGAAGAACGCCCGCCACCCCTATCGGCAGGCGCTGGACGAGGCCTTCGACGGCCGGGTTCGCGTGTTCGACATCGCCGATTTCACCCACATCCGCCCGCACGACATCCGCGACCATTGCTGCATCGTCGTCGGCACGATCCAGACCCTGCGCGTGTCGAACACCGAGGGCCGGAAGGTCTATTCCCACAACGAGAACATGGAGCCGCACTTCACGGCGCTGCCCAAAAGCCTGCCGGGGCTGGAAAAGCTGGAGGGCGGCGGCGTGAAATTCTCCTTCGCCAATCTGATGCATATCCACCGGCCGTTGATGATCGTGGACGAAGCGCACAACGCGGTCACCGGCCTGACGCGCGAAATGCAGGCACGCGTCAATCCGTCCGCGATCATCGAGTTCACTGCGACGCCGCGGCTCAACTCGAACATCCTGCACAGCGTGACGGCGCAGGAGCTGAAGCTCGAGGAGATGATCAAGCTGCCGATCATGCTGTCCGAGCACGACACCTGGCAGAACGCCGTGAACGGGGCGATCGCGTCGCGGGCGTCGCTGGCAGAGGAGGCTGACAAGGACACCGACTACATCCGGCCGATCGTCCTGTTCCAGGCGCAGCCGAAGAACCAGGAGGTGACGGTCGAGGTGCTGAAGAAGCACCTGATCGAGGTCGAGCAGATCCCCGAGCACAAGATCGCCGTGGCCACAGGCGATCAGCGCGAACTGGATGGCATCAACCTGTTCGATCCGAAATGCCCGATCGAATACGTCATCACCGTGGAGGCGCTGAAGGAGGGCTGGGATTGTTCCTTCGCCTATGCGTTCTGCTCGGTCTCGCGGATCCAGAGCGCGGTGGACGTCGAGCAGTTGCTGGGACGCGTCCTGCGGATGCCTTATGCCAAACGCCGCAAGGCCGAGGATCTGAACCGCGCCTACGCGTTCCTGTCGGAACCGTCGTTCGGCGAGGCGGCTCGGTCGCTGGCCGACAAGCTGGTGGCCATGGGTTTCGAGGAGGATGAGGCGCTCGACAACATCGAACCGGCGCAGACCTCGCTCGATGCCGATACCGGCCTGTTCGGCCCGCGCGACAAGCCGAAGCCGACCTTCAAGCACACGGTGACGGCGACGCCCGAGGTGGTTGCCGAACTGAAGAAGCGCGAAGGGGTGAGCGTTCGCGAAACCGACGATGGGAAGGTCGAGATCGCCGTGACGGGGCGTGTTGACGGCGGCCTCGAAAAGGCGATCGTCGAGGCTCTCCCCGAGACCGAACGAACGGGGTTCTCGGCGGCCGTCACCAAGTATCGCGTCGAGGTGAAGGACCAGCTATCGCCTGCAGAACAGGGCGAGGCGTTCGAGGTCCCCCGCCTGGTCTCCGAGATCCAGGGCGAGTTCGAGTTCGCCGACACTGACGTGTTCATGGAGTTTCACGACTGGTCGCTGCTCGACCACTCGTCGAAACTGGGCGAAGGCGAGTTCGCGATCCGCGAGACGGCGCGCAGCTTCGAGATCGACCTCGACGGCAACCGCATCACCTACCAGTTCGCGGACGAAGAAGAACAACTGGCGCTCGACGTCGATGTCGAAGGGTGGACACCGGAGGCGCTGGTGCTCTGGCTCGACCGGCAGGTGCGGCAGCCGGACATCCATCAGAGCGAACTGCTCCGCTGGCTGCGCGACCTGGTCGGCCACCTGATCGCCACACGCGGCATGCACATTGCGGCGCTGATGCGGTGCAAGTTCATGCTCGCCCGCAAGGTCCGCGAGAAGCTCGCCGCCATCCGTCAGCAGGAACGCGATGGCGTCTACCAGCGGTATCTTTTCGCCCCGGAGGCCAACGTCGACGTGTCCTTCGACCAGGCTTTTTCGTTCAAGGACGGGATGTACTGGGATCAGCGCCGGTATCGTGGGCGCTGGAAACCTCGCAAGCATTTCCTTGGGCCGGACCATGTACCTGCTTTCGACGGGGCCGAGAACGGTGAAGAATTCCAATGCGCGCAAGCCATCGACAGTTTGCCGGGCCTGAAGTTCTGGATCCGCAACGTGGCACGCCACCCCAACTCGTTCTGGTTGCCGACGGCCACGGACAAGTTCTATCCGGATTTCGTGGCTCAGTTGGAGGACGGCCGACTGCTCGTCGTGGAGTACAAGGGCGGATTGACGGCCGAGGGTGCAGACACGGACGAGAAGCGGACAATCGGACAACTCTGGGAGTTGAAGAGCGGCGGAAAGGGCTTGTTCGTCGTGGTCGAGAAGACCATCGACGGCAGGGACATGCGGGCTCAGATGATCGGAAAGGTCAACGTTAGCTGACGAATCGCCTCATGACCTACAGCGACTACGTGATCTACGTCGACGAGAGCGGCGACCACACCCTGACCGCCATCGACCGGGATTATCCCGTGTTCGTGCTGGATTTCTGCATCTTCCGGAAGGACAGCTACGCCAACGTCGTCGCCCCGCAGGTGCAGGCGTTCAAGTTCGCCCATTTCGGCCACGACATCGTCGTCCTGCACGAGCACGAGATCCGGAAGCAGAAGCCGCCCTTCGTGTTCCTGAAAAGCCGCGACAAGCGCGATGCCTTCATGGACGGGCTGAACCGGCTCATCGAGCAGGCGGACTTCACCATCGTGGCCGCCGCAATCCACAAGGAGCGGCTGACCCAGCGATACGCCGCGCCCGGCAACCCCTACGAGATGGCGCTGACGTTCTGCATGGAGCGGGCCCATGCATTCCTGCGGGATCGCGGGCAACACAATATGACCACGCACATCGTCGTGGAGCGTCGCGGCAAGCGGGAGGACGACGAGCTGGAGCTCGCCTTCCGCCGCATCCGCGACGGCGCGAACTACGTGGGCGAGATGCCGGGTTTCGAAATCATCTTCGCCGACAAGAAAACCAATTCGGCCGGGCTGCAGCTCGCAGACCTGACGGCGCGCCCCATCGGTCGACACGTTCTCGACCCTGCGCAGCCGAACCGCGCCTGGGAGATCATCGAACCGAAGCTGCGGCGCAGCCCGGCCGGTGCGGTGAGAGGGTGGGGACTGAAGGTATTCCCCTGAAAAGCAAAAGGCCCCGGGAGACCCCAGAGCCAGTCGCCGACCGGGAACAACCCCCAGTCCGATGATGCATATATGGCATGTGCCGAGGGCCAGGTCAAGGATTCCGGGCGACGGCCATCCCGGTCCACGCCGCCGGATACCGGATTTTGCAAAACATTACCAATAGCTTAATCGATCCGCTGGCGCGAGACTCGCGCCCATGCGGACATTCCTCCATCGCCTCCTCGACCTCGCGCGCGCTCGCGGCTTCGACGCCGCGGGTGGCGGGCGGCGTTGGGAGGGGGCGCGGACGGTCGACGGGCTGAACGCGGCGATCCTGGCGGGCGCGACCACGGCGGCGCGGCGGGCCGGGTGGTATGCGCGCAACAACCCGTGGGTCGCGGCGGCGGTCGAGAGCCTCGTCGGCAATGTCGTCGGCGCCGGGATCAAACCGCAATCCACCCATCCAGACCGCGCGGTGCGTGAGCGGCTGCAGGCGCTCTGGCTGCGCTGGACCGATCACGCCGCCCCGGACGGACTGGCCGACTTCTACGGGCTGCAGGCCATGGCCGTGCGCGCGATGGTCGAGAGCGGCGAGAGCTTCGCCCGGCTGCGGGTGGCCAGCGACGCCGCCAGCATCCCCCTCCACCTCGAGCTTCTGGATCGCGAACAGGTTCCCATGGACCTGCACCGCGAGATCGGCGGCGGGGCGCGGATCCGCGCGGGCATCGAGTTCGATGCCTTCGGTCGCCGGGTCGCCTACCGGGTCTTGTCCTCCCGCCCGGGCGATCCGCTGGGGTCTCTCCGCATGGACCCGCTCCGCGTCCCCGCCGCCGATTGCCTGCACCTGTTCAAGCCGCTCGCCGCGGGCCAGCTGCGCGGGATCACCTGGCTCGCGCCGGTGCTGCTGCGGTTGCACGAGCTCGACCAGTTCGAGGATGCCGCGCTGGTGAAGGCCAAGGTGGCGGCGCTCTTCACCGGCTTCATCACAGATCCCGAAGGCACGGCGGGCGGGCTCTCTGGCACCAACACCGGCGGCGCGCTGACCGTCGGCATGGAGCCCGGCAGTCTGATCCCACTGCCGCCCGGCACCGACATCCGCTTCTCGAACCCGACGGAGCACGACGCCTATGCGCCCTTCGTGAAGAACCACCTCCGCGCCGTCGCGGCGGGGCTCGGTCTGCCCTACGAGCTGGTCTCGGGCGACCTGGAGGGCGTCACCTATTCCTCGATACGGGCCGGGCTGATCGAGTTTCGCCGCCGCGTCGAGCAGCTGCAGCACAACGTGGTGGTGCATCTGTTCTGCCGCCCGGTCTGGGAGCGGTTCGTGCGCCTCGCGGTGCTGACCGGCGATCTGCCCGCGCGCGACTTCGACAGGAACCCGGAGGCCTACCTCGGCTGCGAATGGCTGCCGCCGAAGTTCGACTACGTCGATCCGATGAAGGACGTGCAGGCTGAGATCATGGCGATCGGCGCGGGGCTCAAGAGCCGGTCCCAGGCGATCTCCGAGCGCGGCTACGACGCCGAGCAGGTGGACGCCGAGATCGCCGCCGACCGTGAGCGCGCGGAGGGGCTGGGGCTCGCCTTCGGCCAGATGGCGTCGCCCCAGCAGAAGGAGGCCGCCGATGGCTGACACCGTGGAACTGCTCACCCGCCGCGCGACGCTCGCGCCCGCGACGGTCGATCCGGAAGCCCGCACCGTCGAGGTGGTCTGGTCCACCGGCGCACCGGTGCGCCGCCGCGACATGGCGGGCCAGTACATCGAGCGGCTCAGCCTCGCGCCCGAGGCCGTCGACCTGTCGCGCCTCGAAGGCGCCAGCGTGCTCGATGCACATCGCCAGACCGCCGTCCGCGACGTGCTCGGCTCCGTCCGCAGCGCTGCCGTAGACGGCAAGCGCGGCACGGCGCTGATCCAGTTTTCGGCCCGGCCCGAGGTGGAGCCGGTCTGGCAGGACGTGCTGGCGGGCATCCTGCGCCACGTCTCGGTCGGCTATTCCGTCGAGGACTGGGCCGAGACCGCCGAGAACGGCGCGCGCGTGCTGACCGCCGTCCGCTGGACGCCCCACGAGATTTCCCTGGTGCCGACGCCCGCCGACCCCGGCGCCCATATTCGCATGGAGACAGAGATGACAGCTACGACCACCACCCCGGCCTCGCCCGAGGCGCCGTCTACCGAGACCCGCGCCGAGGCGAACGCCGAGATCCGATCCATCGCCCGCATCGCCGGGCTGGACCAGTCCTGGATCGACGGGCAGATCGACGAAGGCGCAGATCCCGACACCGCCCGCCGTGCGGCCTTCGAGGCGCTCGCAAGCCGCAGCGCGCCGTCGATCCGCACCGAACAGGTTCGCGTCGAGATGGGCGAGAGCCAGGACGACCCGGCCCTGCGCGCCCGGCAGATGGGCGAGGCGCTCTATGCCCGGATCAACCCGCGTCACGATCTGAGCGAGCCCGCCCGGCGCTACGCCTATTCCACGCCCGTGGACATGGCGAAGGAACTGTTAACGCTGCGCGGCGAGTCCACCATGGCGCTGTCGCCCGCGAGTCTCGTGACGCGGGCCCTGCACACCACCTCCGACTTCCCGATCATCCTCGGGGACACGGTTGGCCGCGTGCTGCGCGACGCCTATCAGGCCGCGCCCTCTGGCGTCCGCCGCCTCGGCCGCCAGACGACGGCGCGGGACTTTCGCGCGGTGAACAAGATCATGCTGGGCGAGGCGCCGCTGCTGGAGAAACTGAACGAGCACGGCGAGATCAAGGCCGGCACGATGGCCGAGGCGCGCGAGGCCTACAAGGTCGAGACCTGGGCGCGGAAGATCGGAGTCACCCGGCAGGTGCTGGTCAACGACGATCTCGGCACCTTCGCGGACCTCGCCCGCCGCATGGGCCAGGCCGCGGCCGAGACGGAGGCGCGGATCCTCGTGACCCTCCTCGAGGCGGGCAGCGGGAACGGACCCACGATGTCGGACGGCAAGACGTTGTTCCATGCCGACCATGGCAACAAGGCGGGCACTGGCGCGGTGATCTCGGACGCCACGCTCTCGGCCGCCCGGCTGGCGCTGCGCACCCAGAAGGGCATCGAGGATCGCACGATCCGCGTGACGCCCCGCAACCTGCTGGTGCCGCCCGCGCTGGAGACCACTGCCGAGAAGTGGCTGGCGAGCATCGCGCCCGCGACGGCGGCCGACGTGAACCCGTTCTCGGGCTCGCTCTCTCTTGTGGTCGAGCCACGCCTGTCCTCGGCCACGCGCTGGTACGTCACCGCCGACCCCGGCGAGATCGACGGGCTGGAGTTCGCCTATCTCTCGGGCGCGGAAGGCCCGCAGGTCGAGAGCCGCTCTGGCTGGGATGTCGATGGCGTGGAGATCCGGGTGATCTTGGACTTCGGCGCGGGCTTCATCGACCACCGCGGCTGGTTCATGAATGCGGGCGCGTGAGCATGGCCGACCTCGCCCAACTCACCGCCTGGCGGGACGCCCTGATGGCCGCACGCTACCGGGGCGTCCGCACCGTCGAATACGACGGCAAGCGCGTCACCTACGCGAGCGACGGCGAGATGGCCGCCGCGCTCGCGGACCTCAACCGGCAGATCGCAGGGGCGACCGACCGCATCTCGGTCGTCCGCATCGCGTCGTCGAAGGGACTGTAAGCCAGAACATCTGCGGAACATCGGTGCCATCCCGTGTCGCATCCGTGTTGCACGGAGGAATCGGGACTGATCGTAAGCCTTTGGAATCTTTGGGGAGCGGTCGGGACGGGCTTGGAACAGGATGCGGCACGAAAAAGCCGCCCCGAGGGCGGCCTAAGCGTTTGATATCTTGCAGGAAAGTTTGGTTGCGGGGGCAGGATTTGAACCTGCGACCTTCAGGTTATGAGCCTGACGAGCTACCGGGCTGCTCTACCCCGCGCCAATTGCATCGCGGTGATCTGCGGTGCTTTTGTCATCGTTTCAGAGAGTTTCCGTTTCTTTCCAGGTCTG
>NZ_JANAVZ010000011.1 GCF_025195095.1 Paracoccus maritimus
GAGCGCGCCGTGCGGATGGTTCTCGACAACGAGGGGCAGCACGGATCTCGCTGGCAGGCGATCACGTCGATCGCAGCAAAGATCGGCTGCTCGGCGAACACGCTGAACGACTGGGTCAAGAAGGCTGAGGTCGTCGGGGCGGATGAATACGGCCGGAAGGAACTGCTGGCCATGACCGACGGCTTCCGCGAGAGCACCCAGAGCTGGCGCGAGGTGCTGCTCGATCTCAAGCGGCGCGGCCTCACGCAGGATCCCAAGCTCGCGATCGGCGACGGTGCCCTCGGCTTCTGGACGGCCCTGCGCGAAGTCTTCCCCACGACGCAGGAGCAGCGGTGCTGGCTGCACAAGACCATGAACGTGCTGAACGCGCTGCCGAAATCGGCGCAGGCCAGGGCCAAAGGACACCTGCACGACATCTGGCAGGCCGGGACAAAGGCCGAAGCCAACGTCGCCTTCAACTTCTTCGTCGAAACCTACGGCGTGAAATGGGACAAGGCGGTGGCCAAGCTGGTCAAGGACCGGGACGCGCTGCTGACCCTCTACGACTATCCGGCCGAGCACTGGAAACATATCCGGACGTCAAATCCGATCGAGAGCACCTTCGCCACCGTCCGGCACCGCACCCGGCGAACCAAGGGCTGCCTGAGCCGAAAGACCGGGCTCGCCATGGCCTTCCGGCTGATGATGTCGGCGCAGAAGAAATGGCGGAGGCTCGACGGCCGGAACCGCCTGCCAGAGGTCATCAGCGGGGTTGAGTTCCGCGACGGCGTCCGCCACATTCAAGCTGCCGCCTGATCAAGCGTCACCAACTTTCGAGCATATCTCCTGGGTCATCCGGAGCAACCCTCGCATGCAGAATGCCGTGGGAGAGACCGCCGACCTAATCACCTTGCAACGCGATCATGGGGTCTAGATATTCCCTTGTAACAATTGCTGGCCGGCCATCCTGTCAGGGCCGCAACGTCTGGATCGTCACAAAGCCAAGCACGGGTCCGATCCATTGGCGCGACACGGCGATCTGGCCGCCCTGGACCATGTAGCTGTTCTGGAAACGCGCGCCATGGCCTTCGCAGGTCTCCACCGTGACGCCAGGGGCGGGTCCCGCGCCGACGGTGCAGGTAAACTGCAAGGGCCGTTCCACGCCATCGCCCGCGAAATAGCGCATGATCCGGGTGCCGGTCCCGGCGGCGCCCGCACGGATCAGGGATTCGGTTCCCGGCTCGGCCACCGACAGGTCATTGCCCAGCCCGCGCGTGCCGACCAGCATCCCGTCGCGCAGGATCAGCGCTTCCTCGGCCGGGGTCATGTAGGTGCGCATGGCGCCGTTCTGGCCGGTCATGGCCATGACGGTCGTGCGGCCCAGGTTCTCGAACCCGGCCTGGATAAGCGGACCGGGATTGACGCGCAGAGCCTCGGCCGCGGCGTCCTCGGGCGATCTAGCCGGTGCGGCAGGCTGTTCGGCGGCGCTGCGCTGCGCGACGACCTGGCCCGCCGTCTGGGCCAGGATGCCGAAGGGTCCGGTGCCTTCGCTGTCGTTTCCGCACCCTGCAAGGCCGGCCAGCAACGCGGCCGCCAGCGTGATCTTCAACGCGCCGTTCATCGCCAGAACCTCCCCCAGCCTTCATAGAGTTTGACGGAATGACTGTCCCGGACGCGGTCATACAGGCGGTCGCGGACATTCAGTTGCGCGCCACCGTCGCGCGACAGCGACCGCAGGTTGGCATCCACACGCTCGCGCGAGGGTTGGCCGGTCGCCCAGCCAAGCGGGATCGACAGGGTGATGCCCTTGTCGAAGCTGCCCTCGCCGAATTCCTCGGCCGAGAGATCGGTCTTGGTGGCATAGGCCCCGATGCGCCAGCCATTGGCAAATTCGCGCGTCAGGGTCAGGGTCGCGCCCTTGTCCCCCGCCAGATACTTGCCGACATCCAGTTGCGCCGTGAAGCCTTGCGTGAATTCGTAATAGGCCGAGACATGGCCCATCGTGACCTCGTAATCGCGGAAATCGAACAACTGGTCGAAGTCGCGCTTCTTCACGCGGTTCACCTCGGCCCCGAAGGCCAGGGGGGAATTCGCGGGCTTCCACAGCACCTCGGTCGAGACGCCGCCATAGGCGCGTTCCAGCAGGCCGGCGGTCACGCGGGTATAGACGGTCGGCGTGGGCTTGGCATACCAGGCCAGCGTCAGTTCCGGGATCACCGGGCTTTTGTTGCCCGTGTACATGCGCGTGTCCGAACGCACCCGCGGCACGCCTTCGGGCGTGGTTTCAAGGGCAGGGTTGGCCTCGTATTCCTCGGGCGTGTAATGTTCGCCTCTGATAGGCTGCCCAGTTTGAGGATCGCGGCGGCCTGGCCCACGCTGATCGATATTGCCGAAGGCCCGCTGGCGCAGGGCGCCGGTCAGGATCAGGCCGGGCGCGATTTCATAGCTTGCACGCGCCTCGGCCCCGACCTCGTGGGTCAACCCGTCCTCGGCGCTGAAGATGCCCAGATCGACATAGGGCTTGATGGACCAGCGGAACCGCGGATAGACGCCCTCGCTGCGGACCAGCCCAGGGGCGCCCGCAGCAGCGTCGGACAGGATGGACGCGTCGGCGATCTGCCCGGCTTCGGTGTTTTCCAGCCGCTCTACGTCCGAACGGCGCAGAGTGACGGAGGACGTGGGCACGCCCTGCGTGGTCGAGGTGATGACGAAGGTTTCCACCGAAGGGGGCAGGGCGCGGGTCATCAGGCGCGCGGTGTGGCCGATGGCCTCGGCCTGGTTGATATAGCGGTTGTTGCGCAGCCGCACCTCGGCCCGGTTGGACGACAGCGCCATGCTTTCCAGGATCTGCCCTTCCTTGGCCATGGCATCGCCAAGCGCGGTCTGGATCGCGGGCTGCGCGGTCGGATCCTGCGCCCAGACCCCTGACCAGCCATCAGGATCGGCAGCGGGCGCAGGGCGCGGGCGCACCGGGGCTGGGGCCTTCTCCAGCCCGGAAGGATAAGGCGCCTGGCGCGGGTTCAGCAGGATCGAGAACTGCGCGCCAAAGGTATTGCCGCCGATGGAATAGACGCCGACCTGATAGCTGTCGCCGAAGCTGTAATAGGCACCTAGGTTCAAACCGTTGTCGGGCTCATCGCCTTGCTGGAAGGCACTCCCGCTTCGGTATTTTGCAACATATTCCTCATTGGAATATTCCGCGACCAGGTTCAGGCGGTCATTGACCTGCCAGCTGACCGACGCGAAGGGCTTGGCGCCGCTGCGGAACCAGTCATCAACATTCGGCTCCCCACCTTGGCCGCTGTTATCGATAATACGCGGCTTGCCCGCCAGGACGCCCCAGCCCAGACCTGCGGACACCCGCACAGAAGGGGTGACGGTCTTGGTGGCGACGATGTATTCCCCTGAATAGACGCCGGTGCCCAGAAAGTCCTGCAAGCCCACCGCGACGGCAGGCCGCCATCCCTGTTCGTCAAGCACCTGATAGCGAAGATCCAGCGATCGGTCCGAAATATAGCCGTCGTTGCGATAGTCGTTGATACCCTCGACCCGCGAATAGCGCAGCACCGTTGTCAGCCCCGGCAGAGCCTGGAAGACGACGCTGCTGCGCCGGCCATAGTCGGACCAGGACACCGTGGCCCCCAGCGTGCCGTCAGGCAGCGTTTCCGCCGTGGGCGTGTCGATGCCGCCCCCCAGGCCATAGGTGGACATGTTCCGCGCATACATCGGTTCCGCGACAGCGGTCGTGCCGGCGGACCCCAGCACCAGGGCCACCGGCAGGGACGTCGCCATCAGGCGTCTCAGGATGGGGGATCTGCGCATGGATCACGTATCCTCGTTCTGCTTCTGGCGGGTCATATAGGAATGGTTCAATACCTAACACCCCGATAATGAAGCGACAGGCCGGTTGACTCGACCAAAGCGCTTCCTCATCCGAATGTCGTGGTGAGTGCTGGCGGACAGCGTCCCAAGACAGGGTATATGAGGGGCGACCTTCGGAAAGGTCAGGGTTTGATCAGGATGCCACGGCGGCGCAACCAGCCCGTCGCCATGACCAAGCGGGAAAACTCCAGCATCCGGCGGTCCAAAACGGTAGGCAGGGCAGTTGCTAGACGCTCGAGCAGCCGAACCTATACATCCCGGAGCACGCCCTCGGGCAATTTCCACAGCATCTGCGACACGACCAGCAAGACTTTTCTGCAGACAGAGGTTGCTAGCAGCGCCACGCTGGGTCATTGGGTCACGCCATACTCGACTCAGCTTCAAAACTTTGAGCCTCCAACATGGCTGTAGACTGGAACACCGTCTTGATTGGTCAACTCACCACGTCCTTTCTCATTTCCGGGCTGTTGTCCTATATTTGCGCAGGGACAAGACATCACCCACTTACCCGCAAAGGCCGAACCAGTGACCTGCGCGCGGTCCAGGCATCGCATATTTTTGATGTGCCGCGCCTTGGAGGACTAGCGATCTTTTCTGGGTTCATGACCGCGATGCTGTCCAAAGGCACCATGAGCCAAGAGGTTATGCTAATGGGGTCGGGTTTGATTGTCTTCGTTGTGGGCATCTGGGAGGATATATCGGGCGATGTCAGTGCGCAACGGCGTTTGATCGCATCGATGGTTGCCGCCGCAGCCGCCATGTACATGTCGGGCGCTATGATCACCCGCCTGGATCTACCGACGATCGATTTTCTGCTAGTTGCGGTTCCTGCGATCGCGGTCTGCCTGACGATCCTGCTTTCAGCCGCCTATACACACGCCTTCAACCTGATCGACGGGATGAACGGACTGTCTGCCACCGTGGGAATTTCCAGCTCTCTGGCGCTAGCTTGGACCGCTCATCAGAATGGGCAATCCTCGATCAGCGCGACAATGATTCTCTTAGCCGCCGCTATCTGTGGCTTTGCCCTTTTAAACTGGCCTAGAAGCCGGATTTTTTTGGGCGACGGTGGGGCCTATTTTATTGGTCATGTCTTGTTTTGGAGCGCCGTTCTGCTTGCCAGGGCCGTACCGGAAGTCAATATCGCGTCGATTATCCTGATCATGTTCTGGCCCGTGGCGGAACTGACAACCACCATTCTGCGGCGCCTGATCAGCGGAACTCCACTGGGGAAACCGGACCGGCTGCATTTCCATCAGATCGTCCGCCGCGGCATCGAGATAGCGACTGAAGGCCGCCAAAAGCGATCATTCGCCAATGCCATGACAACGGTCTGCCTGCTGCCGGCCATTATCGTGCCGACCTGCCTTGGAGCAGTCTTGGCCAGAAATGGGACTTTCGCGGCACTAGCTCTTGTATTCTGTGCATTTCTTTACACATGCAGCTATATCTTTCTACGCAAGCGTGTCGCCCGTCACAAGGCCCGGCGTCGGATTGGCAAATTGCGTCGTTCAAGTCGGAACAGGGGATGATTTAAAGCCTTTCGCCTTTAGTACTACAGATGGAGTGGTTGCCGCCCTCCCCATACGGCATCGCAATGTGCCAAGGTCGTGGTGTTGAAAGCCACACAACGGAGAGGACGGCAGTATGAAAGATATGATGATTGGGGTCGATCTGGCAAAGAATGTTTTCCAGGTTCATGGTGCCCTGCGAACGGGTGAGGTCCAGTTTCGCAAGAAGCTGACGCGACCACAGTTTTTAGGGTTTATGGCCAAGCAGGAGCCGAGCCTGGTCGTTTTTGAAGCTTGCGGCAGCGCGCACTATTGGGCTCGCGAGATGGAATCCTGTGGACACGACGCAGAGCTGATCGCCCCGCAATACGTGCGCCCCTTTGTGAAACGTCAGAAAAATGATGCGGCCGATGCCGAGGCGATCGTAATCGCAGCCCGTCAACCCGAGATGCGTTTTGTTGAACCCAAGACAGTTCAGCAGCAATCCCGCGCAGCGATTTTCCGTGGCCGGGAGCGTCTGGTTCATCAGCGGACCGCAGATGTAAACGCGTTGCGGGCGCTCCTCTATGAACACGGCCATGTATTCCCAGCGGGAATACGCCATCTCAATCGCATAGCAACCGTTGTGGAGGATGCGTCCTCTGACTTGCCGGCGTTGATCCGGGAAGAGTGCCTCGACCTTCTGGCGCAGATTGCAGAGAAAACGACGCGTATCACAGAACGGACCAAGAAACTTTCGACGCTGGCCACGCAGTCGGACCAGGCGCGCCGCCTCCAGACCATGCCTGGTGTCGGGCCTCTGACGCGCAGCCTCGCGCTGGCTCATGCCTTCTGAACAAGCCAGGCGAACCTTCCGATACAAATCCACGGTGAAAATCCTCTCGCCCTCCCTGTCGCCAGAAAGGGTAAAGGTGGACGACTTTTACGCCGCCCGCAGCGGGCTCATCCCGCCGCTACCGTGGTCGACTTTCTCACCGCCGTTCTCATCCTGCGAGCATCGAAGCACCTGGGCCGGGCACTCTGGCGGAACTGGAGCGGGTACCACCGGCGCAGCAGGGTCGAGACGAAAATGAACTGCGTGAAGCTGCTCGGCCAGCGGCTGATGTCCCGGGAATTTGACCGCCAGGTGGCGGAGGTCCAGATCCGGGTGGCGGTCCTCAACCGCTTCACGGCACTCGGCATCCCGATGACCGTGGCCGCAGGATAAGTGTGCCCGGGGAAAGGGGGATTGCGCTCGCCAGCTGATTTATCCAACAGCGCCATTAAACTCCCAGAGGCGTGCATCAGATCTTTGTTGTAACTGGCGTACTTGCATTAAGCTTCTTTTTTAAGGCCATTTTTCGATCTCCGATAGCTGAACTGGGCGTATTACTCCCGGGATTGTCTTTAATTTCCCTTCCCTGATCATCTTCAAAGCTACCGAAGAAATGTTCCGCCATCATTTCGTCACTATCTTTTTTCTTGCTGGTCATTCATATTACTCCAAATTAATTTAGACCTATTCGACCGTCACGGATTTTGCAAGGTTTCTGGGTTGATCGACGTCGGTGCCCCTCGCGACGGCGCTGTGATAGGCCAGATACTGCATCGGGATGGCATACAGGATCGGCTGAAAGATCCCGCCGCCTTCGGGCAGGCACAGCGTCGCGTGGGGGCCGTCACCCGCAGCTGCGATCCCGGCGCGGTCCGACAGCAGCAGGATCTGGCCATGCCGGGCCATCACCTCCTGCATGTTCGAGACGGTCTTTTCGAACAGCGCGTCATGCGGGGCCAGCACGATCACCGGCACGTCGCGGTCGATCAGCGCGATGGGGCCGTGCTTCAGCTCGCCCGAGGCATAGCCCTCGGCGTGGATATAGCTTAGCTCCTTCAGCTTCAGCGCGCCTTCCAGCGCCACCGGGAACAGGGCGCCGCGTCCCAGATACAGCACGTCCTGTGCCTGGGACAGCCATTCGGACAGCACCCGGCAATCATCCGACAGGTCCAGCGCCTGTTGCATAAGGCCGGGGATGCGGCGCAGGTCGGCCAGGTGCCGGGCCAGGTCCGCATCGCCGATCCGGCCCCGGTCATGGGCGGCCTTCAGCGCCAGGATCGCCAGAACCGTCAACTGGCAGGTAAACGCCTTCGACGACGCGACGCTGACCTCGATCCCGGCCAGCGTCGGCAGCGCGATATCGCTGTCGCGGGCGATCGCCGAGGTGCCGACATTCACCAGCCCGACCGTCCGCGCGACATGGTCGCGCGCGTAATGCAGCGCGGCCAGCGTGTCGGCGGTCTCGCCCGACTGGCTGATCGCGACGAACCAGCTTTGCGCCGACAAGGGCGGCTCGCGATAGCGGAACTCGGACGCCACGTCGATGTCGCAGGGCAGTCCGGCCAGCTGCTCGAACCAGTATCGCGCCACATGTCCGGCCAGATGCGCGGTGCCGCAGCCGACCAGCGCGATACGGTCGACGCCCGCGAAATCAAGCCCGTCGGGCAGCACGATCCGGTCGCCCTTGACATAGTGGTTCAACACATCGCCGATCACCACCGGCTGCTCGGCGATCTCCTTAGCCATGAAATGGCGGTAGCCGCCCTTGTCGATCGCGGTCGCGCCCACGTCGATGCGGGTCTCGCGGCGGGCGACCGGGCTGCCGTCGCCGTCGAACACCTGCGCCCCGGCGCGGGTCAGCACGGCGTGGTCGCCGTCCTCAAGATAGGTGATGCGGTCGGTAAAGGGGGCCAGCGCCACCGCGTCCGAGCCGACGAACATCTCGCCCGCGCCATGGCCGATGGCCAGCGGGCTGCCCTTGCGGGCGACGACCATCAGGTCGGTCTCGCCCTGGAACAGGAAGGCCAGCGCGAAGGCGCCGCGCAGCCTGGCCAGCGTCGCGCGTGCGGCCTCGACCGGGGACAGGCCCTGTTCCATGTGCCGGCCGGTCATCAGGGCCACGGTCTCGGTATCGGTCTGCGATTGCGGCTGAATGCCGGCGGCGATCAGCTCGTCCCGCAATTCGCGGAAATTCTCGATGATGCCGTTATGGACGACCGCGACCGGCCCGTGCCGGTGCGGATGCGCGTTCGCTTCGGTCGCGGCACCATGGGTGGCCCATCGCGTGTGGCCGATCCCGGCGTGACCGCGCAGCGGCTCGTGCACCAGTCGGTCGGACAGGTTGATCAGCTTGCCGACCGCGCGGCGGCGGTCCAGCCGGCCGCCCGCGTCCACGGTCGCGACGCCGGCGCTGTCATAGCCGCGATATTCCAGCCGCCGCAGCGCATCGACCAACTGCGGCGAGACCTCGTGCTTTCCCAGAATGCCGATGATGCCGCACATTATCTCTTCTCCAATGACATCCAGAACGAGCTATTTGTCAACGCAAGAAGCTCAGACTGGCCTTCTGACAAGTAATACATTGCTACTCAAGGCATTAGTTACTCAGTCCCGGCATCTAATGAATTGGGACGACGATGAAACGATAATGAACTCTAAGGACGAGTTTTTGCAGATATATCCAGTTCACGTTCCATTCATATCGCGATCCCCGGGATCCATGATCCGCGACGGGTCGTCATCGACATCGGATAAAGGGTTCTGAACCATAGGATCCGCAGATTATCGCAATTCTGCGGATTACAGAAGCACACATTTCCTTTGCCAATTACTCGTGATAAGGTGCACTTATCATGACTGTTGACGTAGCGGCCGATCGCGCCCCGATTTTCTGTTCTCCACAGCAGAAGCGCGTGCTATCGAAAGATGCTGTCTTCCCGGTTTTCGGGCCCATAACCGAGAACACCGCAAGCAACACACCTGCTTCGGGAAGGCAGCGCCCCTACCCCTTGTCGATCGCGAAATCCTCTACCGTCTTCCCGGAGGCGATCGCCTCGGAAAGCCATTTCGGCTGACGGCCACGCCCTGACCAGGTTTGTGACGGGTTCTCGGGATTGGCGTATTTGGGCGCAACCGGGGCCTTGACCTTGCCGGCCTTGGTCGTTGTCACCAGTTCCGACAGCGAAAACCCGTGTTGGCGGGCCGCGGCGTTCGCGGCCTCATAGGCCTCGCGGCGCTGGCGATCTGCATAGTCAGAAATACGCTTCTCGATATCGTGCTGCAGCGCCTTCAATTGCGGCAAGTCAAGTTTTTCCAGGTCGATCACTGACATAATCGTTATTCCATCAACTTATTTCATCACTGCGTCCTATTGCCGTTTTGAGAGTAGAGTTCAATCGCTAAGCCATCGCCTCATGAGCCAAGGAGCGCAATGAGGATGGTCGGAATCCGGATGAGTTCACGACAGCATGATCAACTGCTTCAGGTTCAGACCGCCGCGCGGGCAGAGTATTTTTCTGCGGCCATACCCGCATCCAATTTGAAGGCGCCCTACCCTGCCGCGCGATCCAGAACCTCTTCTGCCCATTGATTCAGGCTCTTACCTGACAGCTCGGCCGCCAGTGCCGCTTTACGGTGCACTTCGGGATCAACACGGAACATCACCTGCCCCGAGAAAGTCTTTTGCGGTTCCTTGCCGATCTTTACACAGGTTTCGATGTAATCTTCTACCGCCTCATGAAAGGCATCGCGCAATCCTTCAACCGTGTCTGCATGAAAGCCGACACCATCACGGATACCGGCGAGGCGTCCGGTGAAGATCCCATCGTCATCATCATACTCGATGCGGGCCGAGTAGCCTTTGTAGGTCATGGAATTGGTCATGGCGTCACTCCGATCCGTTCCAGAAACGCACGGGCGGCGCGTACCTGGTAGCGTTTGGCTTCCTTGGCAGGGTGCGGGCGGTGAAACGTCTCGACCTCCCCATCCTTCTCAAACCGCACACGCGAGCCGCGCCCTTCGATTACCTGTGCGCCAGCGGCGACAAGCAAGCGCTCGATTGCCGACCATTCGACGGTGCCGGACACCGGGTCTGTGAAGACGATTGCCAAGGTCTTGCGGTGTTTGCTGTTCATCAAGCTATATTGCAATTGCTAGCAAAAAATGCAAGCATATCCATGCTTATGATAGAGGGATTTTTCGCAAGCGACTATCGGGAATTGTAAACATCCCACATCTGTTCAATCAGTTGGCCCTGGCTGATGCCGAGTTTCTCGGCCTCAGCCGAGATTGCCTCACCCGCCGTGTACAACATGTCCGGTGCGTTCTTCTCTTCGACCGGTCCAAGTGGCCCAAGGGCTTCTCTCGTTCTTAACTCTGCGTGTGTTTTTGTTCGAGCGAAGCCTTTTGCATCACCGCCCTCCCCTCTGTTTTTAAATCATAAATATGGTTTGGCACCATGCTTTACACAAACCCACTTTTGTGTATTTGTTCATTTGCGGGTTATTCCTGCCTCATCTTCGAGTTCTTTGGTCCGCACCTCGATGTATGCTTGCAGCTCACCGACCATCTTTCGGTCGGTCGCACTACAAGCGGTCTTAAACCGCGTGTGCAGGCTGGCCGGAAGATCGAGGCTCAGGCGCTTTGTTGGTTCGTTCGTCGCCATAGCTTTCGCCACCGGCGTCGATGTCCGTGTCGTGTCATGTCCTGCACCGCCCTGCTCGAACGCGAGGATTTGGTCATCCGTGGGCTGCTTTGGCTTCGGAGCCCCTGAAAACGTCTTCTTTGACATACTGCTCAATCTCTTTCGTAAGGCGCTCAATCTCACGGGCTGCGTTGCTATCACCTGCCCACTCGAAAATTGTTTGCCCCATGGTCATGCCTTCCGCGAAGGCGACTCGCTGCTCGATTTCGCTTTCCAAAATCGGCAAGCCCGCTTCTGCGGCCATGTTGCGGATATCCCGGCCAATCACGGTTTTCCCTATTTTGCGGGAAACCACAAAACCACATTTTAGGGATGGCTTGAATTCTTGTGCTTCCTTCACTTGGCGCACCGTCAGGTCGGAGGCCCAGGTCGAAAGCCCCGAGGGTTCAATCGGGAGCGCCACGAAGTCAGAGGCAACGATACAGGACCGGGCAATCTCTTCGGCGTGGGGTGGCCCGTCGATGATTGTGTGGTCGTAATCCTGCGCCAGTTTGAGCGCGTCCCGTGCCATGTTCGCTCGCGCCATGCTTACGACTTGGAACGGCGCGTCTTCTCGCAAGCTCGCCCAAGTCGTGGCCGAACCCTGCTTGTCTGCATCAATCAGCAACACCCTATGTCCTTGACGTGCCAGACAGCCTGCCACGTTCACCGATAGGGTGGTTTTGCCGACACCGCCTTTTTGGTTCAGGAAAGATATTATCATGAAACAACCTAACCACATTGGCGGGAACACGTAAAGGCACAAACCCACATATGTGCTTTTTAATACCTGTATGCGCCGCGTTTCTTGCAGAACGCCAAGAAGTGCTTATCTGCGTCCTTCACGTCGATAGCCTTGTCGTGGACCCAAGACCGCCATTCGCTTTCGAGCGCATAGACATCCCAGCCAGGCGCAAGACGCCGCGCTTCGTCGTGGGTTTCAAGATTCTTGAAGCGCAAAGCTTGGAAGGGCAGGGCGACCACCGCCTCAGCCGCCTTGGGCCGAAAAACAACGTTATCGCCCTCGATGCTCATAAGGTAATCGGGCATGTGGTCGTGCACCGCATCATCCTCGATAATTTTGCCGAGCAGGCGGCGGAATTCCTTGGTGGTCGAACCCGACCCACACTTGTCTCGCAAGAGCTCAATGCCGCATTTCCATTTTGGCTGAGACCCGCAATGCTTTCGCGCCAGCTCGTAAAGCCTCCGTTCGAGGGGCTTGCGAAGGAAGAAGTATTCTTTGTTCAGCGTCAGAACATGGTTGTTCTCTATGGCGTCGAAAACCCAGTCAGACAGGGTAATCTCGACATCTTGCATCCGCCCGTCGCGGGTTTCCCTTACAATTTCCGCAGACTCGATGAGGCCGAAGACCCTGAAATATTCCTTGCCCCCCTGGCGGATGTTCGTTTCGATCTGCGTCCCTTGCAGCCGCCGAAGTGCGTCCTTGAGCAGCTTGTAGCCTTGACCTGACGCCTGCCTATTTGTCGCCACGAGTAGCTCATGCGCCTTGAACCGCAGCGTCCGGCTTACCGTTCGACCTTCATTGAGTGCTGCCATGCACTGGCTGATGCAGTAAATCAGCACATCGCGGTCATGCACGGTGGCCAGCCCGTTCCGGGACGGCGACACTTCGATGAAGTTCTCGCCATTCTGATACCGCCGAGGCTTCATATCCGGCTTCGTTGAAAGGGTGAAGACCGGGTGTTCCATCGAGGCCATATCGCCCTTCGGTACGGCATCCACGATATCGCACACGAACAGGTCTTTTTGCGGATGGCGGTTCGGCAGTAGCGGGGAGCGTGAATTCGTCATTTCACACACCGCAAAACAAGTTCAAGGTTCGTCATTTCACACACCATAGGGTACTATCGTCATTTCACACACTCCTCGTCAAGACTCGTCATTTCACACACTTAGATTCGTCATTCTACACACCGAGATTCGTCATTTCACACACCGAGCATTCTTATTTTTTTATATTTAACAGTCACTTAATCGGAACAATCCAAAGTGTAACTCTATATAACTCTAGTTTAACTCCCTGAGGCTGAAACCTCGCTGCACACAAAACCACATTACCACAATTGAATACATCCCATCAGCACATCACCGTTTACCACTGATAGAACAGTCCGATAGCGACAGTACCAGCGGACCGCCAACAAGATAACCTCGAGAAAAAACCGGCAGCGCTTCTTGCCCCGTTATCATGCTGAGAAGAGCAGGGTCAGACCGAGCGTCAGCACGATGACCAGACCGGCAGCACTGGCCCAGATGACGGGCACCTTTCGCCGCCACGCGCTGGCGTCCGTGAGCTCCTGGCGCAGCTTGTCGAGACCAGCGTTTTCCGCCTGTTCCAACTGCTTGAGCCTGTCCGTGGTTTCCCGATGCTGTCGGTTGATCCCCTCGATGGCGTTTTCGAGCTTCTGGAACAGCGGATCGAGATTGGCGTCCAGCGCCTCGACCATCTGCCCGGCATAGGTTTTCGCGTCGGTCTGCTTCGCGGCGCGGCGGGCCGCATCGCGTGTGTCGGCCAGTGCCTCCATCATCATCACGATGAGCCGTTCCTGTTCATCGATCTTCTCGCCCTGCGTGTCGATGCGCGCCGACATGCTGGCCACGACCTGGCCCAGGAGATCGAGGGTTTCGCGCAGGGCCGCGTCGGAAAGGGCGCGGGTGCCGGGATATTGATCGGGCATGGGTACAGGGCCTCCTGTCAGGCGGGTTGCGGCGTAAAGAGATCCCTGAACCTGGGATCGGCGTAATAGCGCAGCTTTTCGGCCAGCATGACAGGCTGGCCCTGCACGCGCAGCAGCTGGAGATGGGCCGGCATCTGCATGATCTCGTCGGGCGTCAGCAGGTCGCGGGCGAGCGGGGCGGTTGTGCGCCGGTCTGGCGACTTTCCGCGCTCCTGAGCTTCCTCGGGGGCCTCCAGCGCCTCTGTGGCGCTCCCAGGGCCGTTCAGGGCGTCTGCGGGGCGTTCCGCGGCCCGGGCGATGTCCTGGAGGGCCTGGGACACCATCAGGTGCAGCCAGCGGCTATAGGCATCGAGCCGGTTCGGCGGCAGGACGAGGAAGATCGAGGTCACGCCCCGGCGCAGATCGGCAAAATCCACCTCCGTCCGGGACAGTGCCGCGATGATGCGCGGGCTGTCGAGGAAACGGGTATGGCGCTGCGCGTTCGACATGACAGAGGCAGCCTCGCGCTCGGCCTTGCCGGCGCGTTCCGCCTTCGAGCTGAAGCGGGCCGAGCCGTGGCTGTTGCCGCGCCGGGCGAAGAGGTGATCGAAGCCGTGGAGATAGGCCCAGAAACGTACCGCCAGCGCCCAGAAGGCCAGCTGCACGACGAGGAATCCCAGCCGACCCACCGCGGAGGTCGGATCGGTCACCACCGCTTCCCCGAGGATCAGGGCCCGGACCAGCATGAAGGTGACGATCGCCGCGCCCGAGGCCAGCAGCAGCAGGACCGCCAGCTGGAAGAGCAGCCAGGGCACCGCGATCGCCATCGCGGCCGACCCGGCGAGGAACCGGAACAGCCGGCCAATGACCCGGCTCATCCGGTCGTACCCGCGTCAGCATCCCCGACAGCCGGGGCAGGGGAGGCAGAGCCCTCCGCGTTCTCCTCACCCGATCCTGCCGCATCGCGTTCCGCGCTCCAGCCTTCGAAGGCTTTCCGGTCCTGGTCGCGGGGCAGGTTGCGGATCAGCCGGTCGAGCATCCGGGCGGCGGCATCGTCGCGCCCCGCGAGATCGATCAGCGCCCCGCCGAGGATGACCTTGCGGCGGGTATCGAGCTTGCGCTGTTTTGCGGATTCCCGGTTCTTCAGCGCCTGCAACCTTGCCTTGGCCTGGGCATAACGCTTCTCGGCGCGTTCGAGCTCGGTTTCCGCCATGGGAATGATCTCCGTGATAAAATGAGCCAAGTTGAAACGGTGCTTGCCAGCACAACCGGTAGCGCGTACCCGTAGGCCTCTAAAGGACAAGGGCGCACTTATGCAAACTCTCAACCTGAGGTTTCGAGATTTGCGTGCGATCTCCCCGGGGCAAAGCCCCGGCCGATGGCGAACCCCGTCGATGCGACGCGCATCGAGATGGAACGGCGCGCCGCCCCTTCCAAACCATCCCGGGCCAACATGGGCTGTTGGATTGCCCGCCGGCGCGCAGGGCCTCTTCCGCCTCGACTGGCCCTTTGCGGGCGGTCTGGCGTCAGAGTCGGCGCGCCGGATGCCACGGATCTCGTGGGGCCATGGTGGCCCCGATCCGCGCCAGGCACGCAAGCTGCGCGCCGCCTGTGCCATGCGCCGGCCTGCCGCCAGTTATGGGGCAGGGCAGGCGGTGGCGCGGTACAGGAGAGCCTGGCACTCGACGGTCCTGCTGACCGTCTCGGCCGGGCTATCTTTTCCGCTCCCTGCCCAGCCTTCCGGGGGGCGGCAGGGAACGGAAAAGATCGGCGTCCCCGATCATCCTCTGCCGCGCATTTTGGCGGGCAGATGGACGGCAGGGGAACGCCGACGGTCGTCACCGGAGGAGGGCGCGGCATGGCCAGCTACCATCTCTCGGTAAAGACCGTGAAGCGGTCGGCCGGCCGCTCGGCGACAGCGGCCGCGGCCTATCGCTCCGGCTCTGTCATTGTCTGCCACCGGGAGGGGCGCGTGCATGACTATTCCGCCAAGGGCGGCGTGGCGGAGACCTTCATCGTCGTGCCGGAGGATTCGCCGGTCTGGGCGCAGGACCGGGCCGCGCTGTGGAATGCCGCCGAGGCGCGCGAGACCCGCCGCAATTCCGTCACCGCCCGCGAATGGGAGCTGGCCCTGCCGGTCGAGATATCCGATGCCGACCGCTCGGCGATCGCCCGCGACTTCGCGCAGGCCCTGGTCGATCGCTACGGCGTGGCGGCCGATGTGGCGATCCATGCGCCGCATCGCGAGGGCGACCAGCGCAACCACCATGCCCATGTGCTGACCACCACGCGGGCGCTTGGCGCCGGGGGGCTGGGCGCCAAGACCCGCATTCTCGATGCCGCGCAGACTGGCGGCGCGGAGATCGAGGAAATGCGGGCGCTCTGGGGCCAACTGCAGAACCGGGCGTTGGAGCGCGCCGGCGTGGGAGAGCGGGTCGATCATCGCTCGCTGGAGGCGCAGCGCGCCGTGGCGCTGGAGCAGGGCGATGCGCTGGCGGCCGAGACACTGGACCGGGCGCCAGAAGTGAAGCTGGGGCCGGCGGCCAACGCGATGGAGCGCCGCGAGATGCGCGCGGCCGCGGCCGAGGGCCGGGATTACGTGCCGGTGACGGAACGGGGGGCGAAGGTGCACGCCGCCCGCCAGGCGCGGGCGCTCTTCGCCGAAATGCGGGAGCGGTTGGAGATCGCGCGCGACGCCTACGGGATCGCCCGTGAGCAGGGCGAGGGGCGGGTCAGTGCCGGGCTGGCCGCGCTCAGGGCCGCCGTGGGGAAGGACGGGGTCGGTGAGGAGCTGGGGGAGGGTAGCGATGCCGGCGACTTGCGCGACAGGCTGGCGGAGATCATCGGGAAAGGTGCACGGGATGGGCGCGCGCAATCACAGAAGGGGGTCAATGAGCGGCTGGCCGATCTGCTCGGAAAAGAGCGGGAGGTGCCGGATGTTGGCGAGGAACGCGACAGGGGACGAAACAGGGAACGGGATATCGGACTCGATGATGGGTTTGAGCTATAGCGCCATACGTTCAATATCGCACCAAACCTGTTGACGCAGCTGACGCAGACTGGACCTGTCGCATCTATAAGAGGGGATGCGATGGTAGAGCTGCGAGAGCACATGCAGGAGCGCTATGCGGGCTGGCGGGGGCCCGACGGACAGGCCATGCCACGTCAGGCGGCTCAACGCGCCCTCGATACAGGATCCCCTAGCGCGCTTTGGATGGAGGCGAGAAGCCCGCGCCAACGCCAAGCCGCGCAGAAGCCCGGGGACGTCGCCACTACGATGCCAGACAGGAGTCCGCGGACACGGCCGATAGCACTCAGCACAGTGCTCTGCCAAGCGGCGCTACTGAGCCGGTAGGGCGGGCACGCCGTAGATCCGCCGTTAAAATCGTTGGCGAAGACGTCTAGGTCAATATGAAGGATGACAATCCCCTCGGATTGCGTGCTGAAGACAGCGTCGACGTCCTGAGTGGCGAGGTATCGATGCAGCCCCGCATCTGCGCCTTGGCGCTCTACACCCGCGAAGGTGTGGTCTGGGAGGAAGCTATAGCCCAATGGGACTGGGAGGATCGCAGACTGACCAAGCGGTATATGCCCGTTCCCAGGCGGCACAAGATGATGCACTTCGACGGGTCCTGCCCCGGGGCGAGCCATAAGGCCCAGAAGCACCGCGGTTAGCCAATTCCCGATGTTCACAGCCCCGCTGCCTATCGCGCCGATCCAGTCCTTCGGATCGGCCGCGTCGAATAAGCAGCGGCGCATCGGATCCACGAGAGCCCCCGAGGGTGTCCATGCGAGTAGCGTGGGCCCAAGATCTAGGTGGTCGTCGAGATGCAACAGAGTTACAGGTGTGCCCGGGGGGGTGCCCCGCAGCATCCACGCCAGCGCATGTCCTGACCAACTGTCTTCCAAGCAGATGAGTAAAGGAGAGGACACGTCCCCGCCCGAACTCTGGGCGGGCCCGTCAATGAGACCCAGAGAGGCCGCGACGTTGGCCGCGCGCGGGTCGGCGGCATGATGGGAAACGTCCTGACCGTCGATCCAGAGAGAGCGCCCGTCGCTCGACAAACGATGAGCCGAGTTTGTCACCGCCGGAAGTAGCGCCCGGTGCGTGCCAGGAAACCCGCAAGTGTCCCGCGGAAGTGGCTGGCAGCGCAGCGGCGCGCTCGTAACATGCGAAATAGGAGAGGGCATCGATTTTCCTTTGGCAGGCTCGCGCCGAATTGTTAAGCTTTCCTAAAAAGGATAATCATCGCACGAACCTGCAAGCCAGTCCCCATGCGTCGATCCGCACATAGCGTTGCAAAAGATTTTCCAGGTCAGGTGCGGATCGACCGGGATATTGGCGCGCTTTACTCTGCCGATGCCGCGGCCTCAGGTGCCCGTCCCGATCTCCTCATCCTTGAAAAGGGGCTATGGAGCCCGTCTCTCGCGGCCGCCTTTGCCACGCCCGCGTGGTCGATCGACTTGGTCGAGACGCTTCCCCTGCCGAAGGGTCACCATTGGATGTTCGCTCGATCGGACAGCCAGGATCCCACCGGACACGATCCGCCCTTGGATGAGACCGGCCTTGGCGCGTTGCGGGCCGCCGCGGGGCTGGAGGCGCCCGCGCGGGGCAACGTCCGCTGCACTTGGTGGATCCGACCTTACAACCGGCGCACGTCGTCGAACGGCGACGCGAAATTCTTCGACCGGATCGCCGAGGGAGGCGAGGGTCTGAGGCCCGTCACGCGGGCGCTACTCGACGCGATCCGAGGGCTCCAGACCGCGACAGCCGATGCGGGAGGCTCGCTTCTTGTGGAGCAGATCACTATCGTCCTTGCCAAAGACGCCTCTGCGCCCTTGGCGACGCTCACCCCCCGACTGCATGCCGACGAGTACTATGGTCGACGTGAGACGGCCATCGCGGCGCTGTTGGAGCGTGGCTGGAGTCCGTGGGGTGGTGCCATGTTTCTTCCCACGCTGCGGATGAGCGATCTCGGTTGCGCGGGGCCAGTGGGGCTCGACGAACTCGACGCCGTCGCCGCGGGCGCGCCGGTCCTCGTACCCGGCACCGGTGACGTCCTTCTGTATGACGGGATGATCGGGCCTGATGGTCAGGTGGATCGTCGCCTCGGTACGCCGCACATCTCCGCTGATGTCGCCGGCCGGAGTGCGCGCCTCGTCGTACTGATGCGCCACATGTCCCCACCCGTCCATTCTGGTCAGGCGTAGCCGAGCCGTTCTTGGTAGATGGCGAAGCGCGCCGAGATGTCGCGCTCAACACGCCCCGACATCTCGCTGCGCCAATCTCCGCACCGCCCTCGGTGCAGGTGCCCCTCAGAGATCCACCGCTCCACCGGAACGCTTCCTCCGCCTCGTGCGCGCGCCATCGTTTCAAAATGATGCGCCTTGGCGATTTTCACGATCTTCTCTGAGGGTATCCTAATCTTCCAGAAGGTCATTACCTTCGCCAGGCTCTTCTCGGGGCGGGCTAGGAGATCTTCGAAACGTAGGATTGGGAAGGCCCGCGCTGAGACGAAGTCGAGCCAAGGCTCCAGATTTCCCTGACCGAAACGGGGACTGGTGCGTAAGAGTCCGAGCAGATGCTCGAAGTAGAACGTTTCGACGCTTGCAAAGCGCGGGACATCGTAACCCGCCCGTAGGTCGTTGCGACGTGTCTCGTGGAACCATGAGACGACAATGTCTCTGAGGTCCCTCACGAGAACGACGCAGCGTATACCGTGGGCGGTCAACTCACTTGGTCCATCACAGGCATGGGAGAAGTTGACCCGAGTCTGGGCATTCTCCGGTAGCGCCGCCGACAGCATCGCCGCAACCCACAACGTACCGGACTTGGGCATACTGTTGATGACGAAGCTCCACTCAGCGGGAATTTGACCTACAGGGGTCGGCATTGCGACATGCCGTTCGTAACTTTCCGCAGAATGCAGAACGAACTCCGGCGCAAGATGCGCATATGTCTTGTGTTTAAAATCCAACTAGTTCACACTGGCTGCGCTTGGCATCTCTTCAAACTCATCCACTAGAGCAAAGCAAATCCCAGGATGGCGAATAAGATCAGCTATTTTCCTGAGGTAATCTGAAAATTCTTTTATATTTAATTTATCCGACTCTGGCGTGGCATTTGAATGGCGAAGATTGAAGTATACCTTGCTTTCGTTGAGGAATTTGTTGCTTGAATGCTTCTCGACAAGTATGCTCAACCCGTCGGCGGCCTCGCGCACATGTTCGATCAATTCAGAAATACTTGTTGATATAACATACAAGTCTCTATAATACTTATCAGAAAATATCCCTGAATTTCCAGATGCTTCAATTGTATATGCGATCATGCCGCTATCTGAAACCTCACTGAGGTGCGGCAGGTTGTTTGAGAGCCGCTTCAGTTTTCTTCCTGTAATTTGTGCTGCGCTAGAAGCTTGAGATAACTTTACAGAAATAAGAGATACTTGCGATTGCACATCGTCAGATAGGCCGCTTAATGAAAATCGGGCGGCAACATCAAAAATCGCATTCTTTTCCACGATCTCATCGAGCGCTTTTTCGAAATTTTGTCGTATGTGCGCTCTTCCATCGCGTTCGGGAATATAGTATCTAAGAGCTCGAGTCACGCTCAAGCTGATCGAGAGGCAGTGTGCATAGAACTCGCGTTGACTTGCGGACCAATCTTCCGTTTTCTTAATCTCGTTAAGCTTTTTAAGCCGCTTATCTATGTAAAGATAAGCGATGGCAAGTTGAATTATGGCCACCGGTAGCCCAGCTAGAAAACCGATAAGTAAGCCATTTGTCAAATTCGCCCCCGATTTTTAAATCACGGTCTTTGAAATCCATAACATCCGGTAATTGCTACCACGCTCTCTTCCGGCGCTAGCGCAGGTCTTTCGTGCCAGATCCTGGAGCCGCGACCAAGAACGATCGAGCCGGCCACGGTGGGAATCGTCAATCGCGGGCTGGCGACGCTATCGGGCTCCTCGCCGTAGACGTGGAGGACGAGCCCCGTCTCCCGACCTTTCGGGTCGGGCCCTTCCGCCTCTAGATAGACGAGGACCGTGGCTGCGCAGCGATCACGTGGCGTGTCGAGATGCGCGCCCAAGTGAGAGCCGGCGTCGTAACGCGTCAGGCAACTGATCTCTTCCGACAGGGAATAGCGGCTACCAAAGTGGCGAGCGAGCAGGTCGATGAGAGTTGGGCTCCGTAGAAAACTGAGCGCATGCGGTCCTAAGGACGTCAGATGCGCACGGTATCTCAAGGTGCCCGCGGTATTTTCGGCGAGCATGGCATCGACAAGCTGTGCACGCGCCTCAGCCCGCATCGCCGATAGGGCTGGCGCGGCAACGGCTCCCGGAAGGGCCGCAAAGCCGTAGTGGGCGATGCTCAGGGCCACGGCCTCGTGGTCGACCGGTGCAAGCACCGCCTCGCTCACGCCGATACCCGGTGACGCGCCGAATCCGCGGCATGCGACTCTAGGTCGTCGAGCAGCGCGTCGGTCAACGCCTTAACATGGATGGCACATTCCGGCGTCTCGGATCCGTCGAAATCACCGTGGCGCGCGAGCTTCGTCAGCTCAAACCCGCCGGGGCAAACTCCGAAGTAGGGGCAGGCTGCGGCGCAGGCCGCGCGACTCCGCTCAAAGTCGCGTGCGATGGAGGAGAGCTTTGGCGAGCCAGCGATTTCTTGAAGAGTGGTATCGAGAATATTGCCGAGCGTCACTCCACCTTCGTAGCGCTCAGGGAACGCATCCGGTGCGAGGCCGGCGTAGAAGCTCGTCACGAACCCGTTCGCGTCGATGTTGAGTGACTGTAGCGGCGCGGTGGCCTGAGCTTCGGGCTCGTCGGCGTCGCCGGCAGCAAGAATGCGGCGCAGTCCATGCGTCAGGTTGCCGATCTCGAAGGCATCGTCGTGCCCCGCGTGCGACGTCGCCAAATGGATGAGCCGTCTGTAGAAGCTGCGGTACCGCTCACGATCGGACGTATCGTAATTCAGTGCGGGGTCCGCAGCGGCGCCACCATCTGCCAGCGCGTTGAAATGGAAACCTCGGATCTGGGCGCGGCGCTCCCAGAAAAACTCGAAGAAGGCGTCAGGATCGTCGAGTGTCCGGTCCGTGACGACGGCAATGACTTTCGGCGCGATCCCGTGTGCCGCCAGAAGGTCGAACGCACGGACGACCGCGGCATGGCTCGCTCGCCCGCTCCAGTTCCTACGAAAAGCATCGTGCATCCCGGCGGGGCCGTCGCAGCTCATCCCAAGGTCGAGATGGGCGGCGTGTCGCACAAAGAATGCGCACCATGCCTCGTCGATTAGTACACCGTTCGTCTGGATATCGAAGCGCACGTCAATGTCATCGCGCCCGCAAGCCGTGCGGATCGCCAAGATGAGGCCGATCGCGTCGTCGTAGTAAGCGATCGGGAGCGTCAGTGGCTCGCCAGAGTGCCAGATCACCGTCAACGTGTCGCCGAGGAATGGGCTCTCGAAGATCTCGCGAAAGCTTCGCTCAATCAGCTCCGGCGCCATGAGGATCCGCGTCCGGCGGCTCTCGCGGCTCAGGTCGCAATAGGTGCAGTTGAGGTTGCAGAAGGGGGTGCCTTGAAGCACTACCAAGTCAATCCGATACTCGGAGGACACGGGCGTCTCCGGTCTTGAGAATGAAAATCGCGGTACGGCCAAACCTGCGCCTTGGTCAAGAAGGACGGAGAGGCGCCGAAATCTGACCACGCCTCCCTCTTGTAAACTGGCGCCTAGCGGCGCATCGCCGGACCCCAGCTGTTGGAGAGCGTGCCGTCATTCTTCTCGGCACATTCCACGATCACGTGATCCGCGAGGGCACCATCCCGACGTGCGGTCGCAGCATCGGCGATGCGATTGGAAACGGTGGCGTTGGATTGCTGCATGTGTCTGAACCTCGCTTTTATGGACTAACGACAGTCACGATGACACAATTGCGAAAAACAACAAGCCATGTTTTCAAGTGATCCTGTGAAATGCTTTTTGCTCCTTGGACAGGAGCTGGCGGTTTCTAAATTACTTTCTGGGCCTAATGGCCGGGGTGCGTGATCGCCGTGGCAATGTCATAGACTACGTCCGCTGCCTGTCCGGCGACGGTGTGGTCAACGAAAACCTAACCCGGATACAGGCAGGCGGCGTCGTGTGAGTTTTTGAACTGATTTCAGTGACTCGGCGACGGCCCGCGGCATCTCCAAATTGGGGCGTCGTCCGAGGACTACGGGAAAGGAGAAGCTTTCCTTGGAGCCGAGTTACGCGCCGACCCCATGCAGGTACTGAGGACATGGATTAGGGCTTTCGAGGCGGTTCGGGATCGGCGACCGTGACGACCGAAGACTGGCTCAGGTCTTGCGGGCCAAAATGGCGGACCTGCCAGCAGAACTCCAGTTGAAGCCCGTTGGGGTCCATAACATAGATGGCCTGCGCATAGCCATGGTCGACGAGATCCGAGACCTGTACACCGGCATTCTCCAGCTGGTCCCGGCGTGCCGACAGGCCTTCGAGCGAGGATTCCTTGAAGGCGTAATGGTACATGCCCGGTGGCACACCGAGCTGGCCATTGATTCCGGTGTCGAAATCGACCGGCAACTGTGGAACATTGGTCCCTTGCATGAAGACGATGAAGCCACCCTCTCCCACGTCGAAATAGACGAGACGTACGATGCCGCCTTCGGCGACGGTCGCGTTTTGTTCGGCGACGATTGCGAAGCCGAGGACGTCACGGTAGAACCAGATTGTCTTTTCCATGTCGTGGGTTCCTAGACCCACGTGCGAGTATCCGGCCATCAAGTGTTACTCCCTGCTTTCGGTTGGGACGACGCAAACTTGGTTTTCAGGTGCTCGGCAAGTCGCAGCGTTAGAGCCAACAGTGTGAGCGTCGGGTTCGCCCAACTCACCGTAGGAAAGATGCCACCGCTCATGATGTAAAGATTTTCGAGCCCATGCAGACGAGCGTTTGCGTCGACGACGCCAAGCTCTGGATTTGCAGCCATGCGGGTCGTTCCCAAGTGATGGTTCGAATGTAGGATGGAGGTATTGTCGCGTCGCAGCGATCTCAGTTGGCGGCGACGGCCGAACCGCGCCGCTTCGAGCGCTGCGCCTAAAACCGTGCCGGTTTCCTCGAAGGTTCGCCAATCCAGGTCTGTCAATCGCCAGTCGAGCGCGATACGCCGCATACCTAGTGCGTCGCGGCAATCGATCAGGATGACTCTGCTGGCGGGATTTGGTGCCTGTTCGGCAAACAAGCCAAGTAGTGGCGATTCCTCGTCGCTCATGGCGGGCGTCCGGTAGATGTGAGCGCGCGCATTGAGAATGCGGTGGTCCTCCTGCTCTTTCGACGAGATACCGAGGTTGAACATGATCTCATCGCCCCAGCCGCTCCGAAGTCGCGTGATCCATCCGGCCAGATCCTTCTCCGCGTCGAGGGAAAAGGACGCGACTTGCTGATGGGGGTGTTCCATGAAGAAGCGTCCGACGATGTCGTGGCGGTTGCCGAGACCTCCTGCCATCTGGGCATCGGAATTGAGCAGAAGACGAGCGGTCTCGATGCCACCACAGGCGAGCACGATCTGCTTGGCCGTGATCGATCCCTGCCGGCCGTTGAGTGTGCGGATCACAAGCCGACGTGCCTCGCTTCCCGTCGCATCGACGGCTATTTCGGCTGCGGTGGCATTGATCAGAACCGAGACGTTCTCATGCATGACGAGTGCCTGGACCGATTGGTCAATCCTCATGGTCGGCGCACCGAAGCGCCAGAGAGAGGCACGCTCGAGGATCTCCCGTGGCAAGGCGACGCCTTCTTCGGTTGCCACCTCACGGGCGCCGAACGCGGGGCGGCTAAGGTTCAGCCTGAGGGCAGCCCTTTCTACGAAGGGGTCCAGCTCGCTGGCCGGGAAGGGCCAGCCGCTGAACGGCACCCATGAGCGGGGCTCGAAGTCCTGCCGGTCGAAGGGCGCGCAGTAGCCGGCCCAGAGGTGGCTCGAGCCTCCGAACTGGCGCGTCCGCGTGGATGTGAGAGGGTAGGGAAGGCCGATGACGTCCCCCGCGTTGAGCGCCTCGGTGTCGTCGTCCGCGCCAAAGCCGCCCGATTCCACGATCAGGATGTTTGCAGCATCGGCTAGTTCTTCGGCCAGCCGCATGCCAACATGCCCGGATCCGACGATGACCAGGTCAGCCGAACGATTGAGATTTACAAGGTCTTGGCGGGCGTCGAGAATCATAAAGGCGGGACCAGTGGAAAAATTATTACAGCGTGATCAGGCGCAATCACGCTTGATGCAAGTATCCGAAGAATCGGAAGTTATGCCACCCACCCGGCGTTGATGATGTGACCGCCCCCCGACATGACCGTCCTCCTATGTGGATCATCGCAGACCCACCTTGTTGGAGTGGACGGCCCCCGAATGGCATCGAAATGTGCCAGATTGAGTCGTCGAAGAACTCAAACGAAGGAGCCGTCCGTGGACAAGATTATTCGTTATGGCATGGATACGTCAAAGCACGTCTTCCAACTGCACGGTGTGAACGCCGCCGAACAACCGGTTCTGCGCAGGAAGATGCGCCGCAAGGAAATGGTGGATTTCTTTGCGAAGTGCCCGCCGACCATCATCGCAATCGAAGCGTGTGGTGCCTCGCATTATTGGGCGCGGCTGCTTGGAGGGTTCGGTCATGAGGTCAAGCTAATTGCGCCGCAGCTTGCGAAGCCCTACGTCAAGCGCGGCAAGAATGATGCGGCCGACGCCGAGGCGCTATGCGAGGCGATGAGCCGCCCGACAATGCGGTTCGTGCCTGTGAAGAGCGCCGAGCAACAAGCGGCATTGATGCTGGTCGGCTTGCGTGAACGTGCGGTCGCCGACCGAACGCAGCTGGCCAATACGATCCGCGGCTATGCTGCTGAATTCGGAACTACCGCAGCCAAAGGCCTCTGTCATATTCCGCGCCTGCTGGACCGGATCATGGCTGATGAGACCATTCCTGCCCTTGCGCGCGATCTGTTTGCGGAACTGGCGGCAGAGTTCGCGCAGATGAAGGAACGCCTTAAGGAGATAGAGGCGAAACTAATGACCTGGTACCGAAGCGACGAGTGCTGTCGTCGCCTCGCAACGATCCCCGGTGTCGGGCCGATCGGTGCGGTTTTGTTGGTGATGAAAGCGCCCGCACCGGAGCAGTTTACATCTGGAAGGCAGTTTGCGGCCTGGATGGGGCTGACGCCCCGGGATCACTCGACTGCCGGTAAAGTCAGACCAGGTGTCATCACGCGAGCAGGCGATGAGGTTTTGCGCAAAACACTCGTCGTGGGCGCGACTTCATTGCTTCGACAGGTGAGAGCGGGGTAACCGTCCGGTCTGACCGCTATCCGTTCCAGCGCCATGGCAGCAGGTCGTCGACCTTGGTGATCTTGTAGTCCGGGATGCGGGCGAGGGTATCGGCGAGCCAGGCGTGTGGATCCACGGCGTTCAGTTTGGCCGTTTCGATCAGGGTGTAGGCGATGGCGGCGGCCTTGCCGCCCGCTTCGGAGCCGATGAAGAGGTAGTTCTTTCGCCCGAGCGCGATGGCGCGCATGCTGCGTTCGGCGGCGTTGTTATCCAACTCAAGGATTCCGTTGTCGAGGTAGGGGCGCAGGCGTTCCATTCGGGCGAGCGCATAGCGTATGGCGGCCGCGAGCGGGGATTTTCCTGAGATCGTGGTGAGTTGCATGGCCAGCCATCGCTCCAGGTCGTCGAAGATCGGGGCAGCGTGGTCTCTTCGCAGTTCGGCACGGCGATCTGGCGGGGACCCTCGGGCCTCCTTCTCGACGGCGTAGAGCCGGGCGATCCTGCCGATAGCCTCTTCGGCGATGGGGGAGCTCTGCGACCGGTGGATGTCGACGAACTTGCGCCGGACATGGGCCATGCAGGCAACTTCGCGGATGGTGCCTGATCGATAGAGATCCTCGAACCCGGCATAGCCATCGGCGTGCATCCAGCCACGGAAGCGGGCGAGATGGTCCTTGGGATGTTGGCCCCTTCGGTCGCCCGAGAAGCGATACCAAGCCGCGGGTGGAGCATCCCCGCCCCAGGGGCGCTCGTCGCGGGCATAGGTCCAGAGCCGAGCCGTCTGGGTCTTGCCGGTGCCGGGAGCGAGCATCTGCACCGGCGTGTCATCGGCGAAGATCGCCTCGGCCGACAGGACATGGCGCCCGATGGCGTCAGCCAGGGGGTCCAGCAGTGCCGTGGTCTTGCCGACCCAGTCAGCCAGCGTTGAGCGATCAAGGTCCAGCCCTTCACGGTCGAAGATCTGGCTCTGGCGATAGAGGGGGAGATGGTCGGCGTATTTGCTGACCAGCACATGAGCCAGGAGGCCCGGCCCCGGGCGGCCGCGTTCGATCGGGCGCGACGGCAGTGGGACTTGGACGAAGCGTTCGCAGCAGGCGCAGGTCAGCCGGGGCCGCACGATCCGCTTCACGATGAAGCGCCCGGGGACATACTCCAGTTCCTCGGTCACATCCTCGCCGATCCGGCGCAGGCGGCCGCCGCAATCGGCGCAAGCCTCGGCACCGGGGCTGAGTTCAACCTCCATCCGGGGGATGTGGTCCGGGATCGGGCGACGCTTGGGTTTGTCCTTCTCTTCGATGTCCGGCAGGCGCATCCGCGCGGTCATCGCGGCGGCGGCGATCTCGCTGGTCTCAAGGGCAAGCTGAAGCTGCTCCGCCGTCTCCGACGAGGCCCCGAACCGATGCGCCCGGTGTCCGGCCAGCTGGTGCCGCAGCTTCTCGATCAGGATCGCCTGTGCCTTCACCTCGGCCAGAAGCCGCGCGGTAAAGCTGCGCAACTCCTCGGGGTCTTCCGGCAAGGTCAGGGTCTGAGTGAGCATGTCGAGAGTTTATCTTATTGGATTCCTTGTGGGAATCCTTCGATCATTGGCCCTGCAGATTATCCCGCCGCCAGAGGCCGCCAGGTCCGTTCCGGGGCTCGCCAGTCGATCCCTTCCAGAAGCATCGACAGTTGCGCGGGGGACAGCGCCACCTTCCCCTCCTTCGCCGAGGGCCAGACGAACCGCCCCCGCTCCAGCCGTTTCATGAACATGCAGGCGCCTTGCCCGTCCCACCAGATGACCTTGACCAGATCGCCCCGGCGGCCCCTGAACACGAAGAGATGCCCGGCGAACGGGTCCTGCTTCAGCACAGCCTCAGCCTGCGCAGCCAAGGCCGCAAAGCCCTTGCGCATGTCGGTGACGCCCGCCGCCAGCCAGACCCGCGTGTTGGCCGGGACCGGGATCAAACCGACAGACCCCGGATCAGCCGCGCCAACGCCTCGGGATCGTAGCTGCCGCTGATGCGCATCCGATGCCCGCCGGCCAACTCAATCTCGATGCGGCTGTCGGCCGCAGGCGCTGCCACTGGTGCCTTCGCCTCCGCGACGATCTCCACCGGCAGAAAGCGCGCGATATCGGCCGCGTCGGCATCAGCAAACCGGGCATCGCGCAGCCAGGAAAACACCAGATTGGCGTTCACGTCATACCGGCGGGCAACTTGGCTCACCGAGACGCCGGGCACACGCGTCTGCCCGCAGATCATCCGCTTCTCGTCGTCAGACCAGACCCGACGCTTCCGCCGCTTCGTCACAAGCCACCCCGATAGTGTCCATTATCCGATAGTGGACACTATCCTCTACGCAGCACCCTCGGCAGAGCGGTCAGGCCGGACGGTTACAGAGCGGGCAGAGGCAGGAACGCCTCGCCCTGGCTCATCTCCCTGCTTCAGCGCAAGCCGCCAAAACTTGTGGCCGTGGCACTTGCCAACAAGATCGCCAGGATTGCGTGGACAATGATGATGTCGGGCGAAGCCTACAAAAACACCGCTGCGCGACCAGTTATGGCCAGCGCGGCGTGATCCGATCGGTCAGTTACGGTGAGCAAGAGAAAGACGTTGCCGTGCTGAGCTGATGCGTGAACTTGCAGGAAACCTGAAGATGGTGTGATCGATCGATCCAAGATGTGGGACACCCCGTATGTGCCAATGGCCCGATGTGGCCGTCACCTTGTTTGGAACCCATGTCGCGGAATCCATCTTGGCCAGCGTTCATGTGCGAGCGCACCAACAGGCCGGACATATGAACGCAAGCGATCTGATCAAAATCGTCAGAGTGTTCTTGCGGGGAGGAGGCCGTCCACATATGGCACATCGATGCCGTCGGGGGGCGGTCACATCATCAACGCCCATCAGACGTGCAAAAATCAAAAATTATGCACGCTTGCTATTCTGCTTGTCTTAAGCTTTAGTGATGTTTTGGAGATAAGGGGGATTTTGCGAAATGAAAAATATATTCATTATGAAAATGATTTCAGTGCTGCTATTTCCAAGTATTGCCATGGCGCAGGACAGTAATTCAGCATCGGCAATTGGGGCGTGTACGAGTCCTAATATTGGCGATAGGGAGGGGGTACTTTTAAAATCAGGGTGGTTACCTTCAGAAGATCCAAGTCTCGTAAAGCGCGTATTAAGCCAGTTCCTCTTATATGAAATGAGCCGTGAAGAACTGGAAGCTGAAGTGGTTGATATTTCGAGATATGAAGATTATGCAGACAGATATTTGAAGGCCTTTTCCTTTAGAGCGTTTGTTTTCGAAGAGGTCGAAGAGGTTCTGATTTTTGGACAACGGACGCGCGAGGGTTCTTCGGCAGATAAAGTGTCTAACGTGATGTGCGTCATTGCATCTCTTGATAATGTTGTAAATTCAACTGACTATGATGGATTTGTCAGGAACCTTCCGGTGAAGGAAGAGGAGGACTTTGGGTCCCACGTAATTGCAGGAGGCTTCTGGTGGATTGTAGATAAAGATGGTTTCTGGAGCCAAGCTTACTTTTCTGAATTTACAGTCAGTGATGTCGTTTCACTTGCAAGCGATGGGCCAGCGTACCGTGCTCTTGTACATGTATCAACGGAATTCAGAGAATAAGAATTACGCACGGAACCTGTGGATAAGCGATTTTAGCGACTTGGCCTGTGCAAAACTCGCGTGCATAATAAGGGCATGAAATCCATCGGCCATGCCCGCGTTCCCACTTCCGGCCAGACCCTCGATGCGCAGCTCGACCAGCTCCACGCGCAAGACTGCGTTCCGATCTTACGGGAGACGATGAGCGGGGCCAAGTCCGACCGGACCGAACTGAAGAATGCGCTCGCGGCACTAGACCAGGAAGAATGGCCTGCTGCACCGACTGTCAGGTAAAAGACAGTCTTCTACCTCAACTCACTTATTCTGCTTGGAAGGCAAGTGACCTTTCAACTCGCGTGCTCTCAGATCATCCAGAACATCAGCAAGATTTGGATCATTCTCGAGTGCGGATATATGTACATGGGCAAGGGGGCCTCTTGGTCCTTGTACTCTCCTGAGAAAAATTGGACCAGACCAATGCGGGCCTTGATTTGAGATCGCCATAACCGACCCGGACATAATTTCAGTTGAAGTATGTTGACTCGGTTCCGGTTCTCTCATTGTAAAAGAGTAGCACTTCATGCACACATTTCCGAGGTCTTTTGATAGGCAAGCGATGGACTGAGCAAACGGAAAAAGTACCCCTTCATCGACTTCATCAACGGGATATCCGCGAAATTCAAATTTTTGGTGCTCGCGGAGCCAGTAAGCGTTACCCTTGCGTCTGATTTCGACATGGCTCCTAATTATATAACCATCTCCGCCCGTTCGCCAAGACGGTCGATACGCTTCCCAATTATCACCGGCTAAGCCAGCAAGACTTTCATACGGCCTGAACAAAATTTCATTGAAATGCCTTAGGAGACTATCAGCGAAGCGTTCCCCGGAGTTGCGTGGAACACCGCCTAAGCCCCGCGTTGTAATCAATGGCCCTTTGTCCCATCCAAATGAGAAGAATGCGTAGAGGACTCGCGCTTTCTCCCACGATGGTATGTGGCCCTCGTTGGCCATTTTCGAAAGCGTTCCGACCGAGATACTGAATCTGTCTGCGCTGGTGTCAGGTCCAACTGATAGCCACCATTCTATGCAAGCATCACACGCAGTGCGGTAGGACATCCCTGGACTGTCTCGAATGAGGCGAACGGCATCCGCCAGATCCTCGCGCTGAGCCTTGGTGCCAATGTAGACCAGAGTTGCTTCATCGACTTTCATTGTAAGACCGTTCAGAATTTGTTCAGCCAAGTGAACACATCCCTTTGTGGGTCGCAACAACCTTTCATCAAACGCCAGTTAGAAATCATGCATCGTAGCCAGATTAGAAGGAGCACAGCATGTCCTGGCAGACCAACAATCCGACTTGGAAAGGTGGCTATCAAGGCCATCAGTTGCCGAGCAACGCCACCCAGCAACAGGTTCACGACCACAATCAGGGTCGTGCTCAGGCGGAAGCCGACCGGCAGAAGAAGATAGCGGAAGCCTACAAGCCGAAGAAGTGATGAACGCGTTAGACTGATGGTTGCCCCACCGGTGTGGGGCAACCTGCCTGCGCAAACTGGAAAGCAACACTTGCGACGTCGGCCCGTTGGCGCGACAGTCGGGTTCGGAAACATTTTTACAGCAGCTAAAGCGGTGATCCTGTGATTACACGGCGTAATGCAATTTTATTTGGCACCAGTGCGGCGCTGCTCTCACCGATCTCGGCTCAAGCGGAGATGTCCTTTTCTCCAACATTGATTCTGCAGAACCTGAAGAAATCTGTTTGGCTATCAACAAACCGCTCTGCACAACGAGCTGTTTATGTCGTTGCGGCGCCTTGGTGCCCATTTTGCGAGCAGCTTTACAAAGCACAAACTCAGATGGCGCATGATATCGATTTTCGATACGTTTTCATGAGCTTTCGCCAATCTGGAAACGCCGTTGTCAATGCGTTTTTTTCCAATGTGGAAGACCAAGTTGGATTATTCTATTCCGATAGAATGGCCCGAAACCCAGCACTTGGATCTGGCTCTGCGGATTGGTTTGGGAACATCAACCTAGTGGCAGGGCACAGGATGGCTCGGGATTTCCGGGGCCTCTTCGTTGGAACCAACGCAGGCAGTGGGTCAAGTGCTGGCTTTGCATACCCGACCGTAGTTCAGAAAGATCAGCAGGGACAGATTGCCGCTATTCTTGGTGCTTGGTTGCACCTTGATGCCATCGTGCAAACCAATGGGGATCTTGCATCTGATTCACCGGATACCTCACGCTTCGCGGAAATAATTCGTTCGGCCCCGCAATTGCGTTCGGACCGCAGGAATTACTTTTCCACGGAGGCAGACACGCCGATCTTCACAGCGCCGATGTTGAGTTCCGCAATTGTGGAGAGGCTTGCCGCTCGGGAAGGATACAGTATGTCCGGGGCGTTGACTTTCGGCGGAGAGGAGTGGCTCGCGGCGCAGGCTTTCACAAGTGGAAGCGCGATGGTCTGGGCAAAGAAGTCGGACCTATATTCACGCTGAAAGTCAAAGCCAACGAAAACTTCCGACTTCACGAAGCTCTCGATTCATTTTGACCCCAGCGTAACTAAGACTCGAGAGCAGGCCACGAGCTGCTATTTGATCAGAGGGACCATCTTGATGTTTAACCGTCGCAATCTCATTCTTTCCGGCTTGGCTGGCGCCACCCTTCCGAGGTCTGCCATGGCGTTCTACGACTGCAAGGTCATCCGATTTGGAGATCTCCAGACAGGACTCGAGATGTCCCTCTGGAGACCCGTAGGTCCGCAAGATCGAGGCGCAACGGCCTACGGCTTCGTTGCACCTTGGTGCCCGAGGTGTCGCGAGTTGATCCTCGCCGCGGAGGCGGGTCAGCTCCCGGTTAACTTGAGACTGATTCCGGCCTATGCACGCTCGCCGTCTGACCGGCAGAAAATCTGGGACCTTGTTGTTCATGAGGGAGACGAGGCAATCGGAGCCTTCCATGACCGCCGCCCCACGACATTGACCCCCGCAAATCCCGCTGCACTTCAGACCATGGTGAACATTACGGACATGGAGCTTCAGTCAGCCAGCCTCTGGAACAAGACGATCTACGGAAGCGAACTTAATGCTACGCCTGCGGTGGTCATCTTCAAGGAGCATCAGGACTCGGAGACAGGCACCCTGCCGGAGATCATTCTTGGCTATGCACCTCAAATCATTCCAGCGTATGAGCGCCTCGCGCGGCCTATCGTGTCTTCTGGAGGCCCTTTCCCAAAGAACTACTTCCTCGAACTCCCCCGGATAGCGGACTTCAAGGGACGCAACGTCTCGAGCGGTACCGATCGGGGTCAGGTCCATGTCCTGCCGCATAGGAGCGCACTCGTGGCTCAGTGCTTCGGCGGTGGAAAAGAGTTCCGTATGACGCTCGGAACCCAATCGGTGTTCGGCGAGGAGTGGTTGGTTCAGCGGACGTCCGATGGCAAGCTGCTATTCCTGAACCCAGACCAGTATTCTGAGTTTGCCTGATCCATTGCGACACGCGGCAGAGAAAGAACCTACTGAATGACATATCTCAAAAAGGCTGCGTTCGTCCTGACGGTGGTGATTTTTCCGGGAGCGGCGGCAGCCTGTTTCGAAACTCCCGATTCCCGTCCTATCCTTGGTTGCATGCCATTTAACTTTTCCGTTCCGATGGACTGGGCAGGTTTTGAAGTTGGGCGGGATGATGCCAAACGGCCTGAAGTCGCTTGCTACAGAAGATCCGCACGCAAGCATGTCGGCCTGATCGAGCGCCTTTACGGGCAAATGATGCGCGGGGAGCCGGCCGACGCATTCGCATCAATGTCGAAAGGGCCGGATTTGAACGGAGACAGCCCCTTTGACTTCGACGCTGTGCAAAAGATCAAGGATTTTTCGCCGGAGTTCGTGAGGGCTTACTACCCGCCGCTATTTGCTCTGATCAGGGATTTCGAAACCTGCATGACCGGCGTTGCCAAGCAGGGATGCGGCGAAAACTCCGACTGTCGCATCCACGGGTTCGTCTGGATGGGATACCTGCCCGATGGCAGTCAGTACCCGGTCGTCGGGATGCCGGATCTCGATGCGCCATGCGAGGACATGACTGACCCGGAGTCACGAAACTGCCCTGACCCTCTGTGGGAAGCAGTTCATCCAGAGCAACCACTCTCTGCTCCGCTTCCATCGCAGAAGCCGGTCCTTGACGGGCCGCCAATTCCGACGCGAAAACCAACGCCAGCGTCGCAGGCCGCGTCTCCGGAACCACAGCTTGTCATCATCGGTGATGTTGGCATGATGGCAAAGCCGTCTTTCCAGGAGGCATGGACGGATGCGTTTCGACTGCGTCTGACCGAGCACTATAGGATCATGGCAACGCATGCCGAGGATGTCGCCGCATTCACATTGATGAGCGCTGTTATCAACGGCCTCGGCGAAGTCGGTCCGCGGCAGCTGCGCAGTTTCATTCAGGGCAGCAAGGATCTAGAAGTCCTGCTTCCGACACTTCAGGAAGGGCGTCGGGTTATGCTGGACAATCCCGACCTGACCGATGCCGAGACGGTTTTCCTGCGCGCCGCTGAGGGCCTCGTTGACTTGGTCGCCGGCATCATGGTCGATAAGGGCTTGGAACAGTCAGCAAGTAAGCTCTCGAAGACCGGAATGTCAGCCTATGTGCGGACGGCCGCTGGAGGAGTGATGGTGGAGGCCTCATGGCAGGCTGGAACCGTGGGAGCGATTGCCTATTTCGCCTACCGTGACGCGATTGCTGCGACGCAGGCGGAGGAGATCCCAGCCGCGCTCTGGGATGATATCAGCGCCCGGATTCTCCCCAACTGCCGCGGTAGCCAGGCCAGCATACCCGGACATGCCATCTTCTCACCGCTTACAGATGTCGTGGGCGTGCGCCTCGGCCTCGTCGAGTGTGACTGGTATCCTTACACCGAGCCCTGCACCTACGGACTGGGCTGCGACGTCATGCAGTTTCGCCGGGACGCCGGTGGCTGGAGCAGCCTGCCCGATTTGAACTCCGACCAAATCGGAGATGCTATGATGGTCGGGCGGACGCGACCCCATGATCGACCTGACGTGCCGCCACCGCCTGAGGTCGCCGCCGATCCGAGATACCAAGAAATCTATGATCTCAAAGATGCTCCGTCTGGTACTGGGGCGAGACTTGATTCTGAATGACCTCCGAAGCGGCCGAGCACGTCAAGTGCGGATGGAAGACAGATGCTTCGGGAAGTGAGTATCATTCTTGTTGGTTCTTGCACTGAGTCAACAAAGGAAGAAAATGGCCGTTTCTGGCCTGATCGGCCGCCGGTAGTGGTTTAGTTGCGGTCGAGGATAGGTGGCAGGTCAGGACGGATCAGTGAGGCGCCTACCCCCACATCCTGGCGGCGATGTCCTGTTCTTCCTTGCCGGTGGCATCGGCATAGATCGCGGTGGTGCTGAGCTGGGCGTGCCCCAGCCATTTCTGGAGCATGTGCAGCGGGATGCCGTTGACGGCGGCGTTGATGCCGAACCCGTGCCGCAATCCCTTCGGGCTGCGCTGCGGGGCGTCGGGGATGCCGGCCTCGATCATGATCCGCGTGACGATCTGCCAGACCCGCACCCGGCTCAGAGGCCAGATGGAGGCCTGGGCCTGTTTTCGGGATCTCTGGGCCTCGCGGATGCCATGCGCGGTGTTGAGCGTGTCCAGGTAATCCGGCGGGACCGGGACCGTCCGGTAGACCAGTTTGGCGCGGCCGGAAGCGTCCCGGCGCTTCTTCAGGGATCGGATCGCAATCGCGCCGCCGGAGAGATCCACGCGGGCGGGCGTGATCTCGATCAGCTCGGAGGGCCGGCAGCCGGTGAAGTGCAGCGTCTCGCAGAGCGTACGGTCGCGCGCCGGCTGGCGCCGGGCCGCGGCCAGGAAGGCGGCGCGTTCCTCAGCGTTCAGATAGAGCCGGTTCCCGGCCGGGTCATGGAGGCGCATCTCGCTCATGGGAAACAGTTTACGGGCGAAGTGTTAAGCCGGGAAGCGGAAAGACGCGCCCTGCCCGGCCCTGGCGCGGGGCCGGCGGATTGCGGGCTTAACACTATGGATAATAGTGTTAAAGCCGGCCTCGATCCAGAGGCCGGCCCCTTACACGAATATCTGGATCACCCCGGCGACCGCCAGTGCCAGCATGCTCCGGCGGTAGTTTACATCGTTCAGAGGCAGATTCCCGGGCCTTTTCAAGATCATCAACTGTATAGGCCATATCGTCAGTCACTGAGTAAGGGTTAGAAGCGGTCGTCTAGGCAAACCTCGACGATCTCTTCCACGCTCGTCTTGAAGCGCGATCTGATCTTACCGGTGTTGGTGAGCGTCCATGCCGTATAGCCGTCATCAGCGATCTTCTTGAGCGTGTCGTTGTTCCAGCGTCCGGCTGTGATGAGGCGCACGATCATGATCTTCCGGCCGCTGTCGTCGCGTATCGCCAGCAGTTTCCGGCCTGCATCCGTCGCAAGGTAGGGTTCGCCCTTCGGGTCGATGGCAAACACCGTGTCGTTCTTCCAGACGAGAAAATCCGGATAGAAGTTTCGGGTCTTTCCACGGTCGAGAAGCGGGATCGAGAAGCCGCCCGGTGAGGGATTCCGCGCCCAGTCATGCCCGGTCTTGTCGAGAGCATGGGCGACGGCTTCCTCGTCCGGATTAAGGTCGCTGTAGCCGTCGTGGATCGCGTTGTTGAAGTGAACCAGCTTCTCGGTGCGGACAAGCACCGGCCCAACCTCGTGCGGGTTGTCCTCTTCGCAGACCAGCCGCGTATGATCGAGATAGAGGCCGACCAGCTCGTCAGCCGCTCGCCGAAGCTCCTCCGCGGCCAGGCTGTTGATTTCAATCTGTGCGTCAAACTTCTGATCGGCCCAGTTGATGACGTTGGCCGTCTTGGGGTGCTGTGCCTGCAGCGCGCGCCGGAGAACGAAGCGCGCCAGGACAGGATTGGAGTGCGCGGTTGTCTCTTCCTCGATGACAGGTGCCAAACCTGAACCTATGGCCTGGATGGCGCGGACGTGCCTCCCCTCCCCCACTGTGTAAACGCGGTCGCTGCGATAGTCGCGCAGGGCGCCGATCGCCGAGGCGATCGGCTCGATGGCATCTTCGGAATCCGCATGAACCGAAGGAAGCGTCTTCGCCTTCTTCGGCTCCAAGCGTGTACTCGAACGGCCGCCCTTGCCGACATAGGTGGTGAGCTTGGTTTCAGGAGCGTCGGCGGCGAGCTTCGCCTGAACCAGCTTGAGGATTTCGGTGAAGGCCTGCCGGTCGTCCATGCGGACGAAAAACTCGGCCGTGTTTAGGTCAGGGTCGCCGTAGTGCTGCGCACCAGGCTGGCGCAGCACGCGCCCGATCACCTGTTCGATCTGGACGTTCGACCCCATGCTCTTGTCGATGTAGGCAAAGCCGCACTCCGGATCGTCCCAGCCTTCCTGCAGGGTCAGGTTGAAGATGATGTGCCGGTAGTTGCCCTCCTTGAAGAGGGCGTAGTCTTCATCTCCGCCGCTAAACAGCGCGAAGTCGTCGGGGCGGGGGTACTTCTTGTCGAACTTGAGGTCGCAGTAGACGGCGATCTCGGCGGGATCGATTCCGGTCGTTTCCGTGAGGTAGCGCCCAGAAGGTCGTCGGGACTTTCCCCTGCCGCACGTCCTCAAGATACTTTTTCATGCCAAAGGTGCCCTGCCCGCCGTCGCGCCAGTGCGCGGCAGGCCAGCATCCTTTGTCGCGTATCCGTTCGGCCTCCGTGCGGGCCGCTGCGAGAACCTTATTATCCGGGGAGAACTTTGCTTCGCCTGGCAGGGGCGCATCTTTAATGACCAGGGCGGGCGGGTTGCCGTCTTTCAGGTCGCGCTCGACATACTTCGATCCCCAGGCCGCCAGCCAGGACTTGATGTTCTTGCGCTCCGAACTCCAATGCCGTCCGGGTGTCGGATAGTGCAGCTCACCAGTGAACGGGCTTTGCACGGCATAGATCATGCCCTTGTGCGTCGTCGATCCTGGTGCTGTCAGGTCGCCTGGCTTCCACAGCCGCGGATCGCCGTCCGGTGATCTGTATCGGGCGTTCATTTCGTCGGTGCGCGGCAGAGGGTTGGTCTGCGACTGCGGCTCGTTCTTGGCATAGACCAGCACATATTCGGTGGCGGTCGAGACGTGGCCCCGATCATTGCGCGGTGAGTAGGACTTCTGCCAGTTTAGGACAGCGAGACGGTTTTCCTCGCCGAAAATGCCGTCCAGCAGCAGGCCGAGGCGAAACAGCTCCCGCTGGTCGATGCAGATGGCGAGGACACCGCTCGGCCGCAGCATTTCGCGCATCATCCAGATGCGCGGCTCGATGAAACGCAGCCATTTGCTGTGCTTGGAGCCGTCTTCCTCGGCCACGAGCTTGCCAAGATCGGGGTCGTTCGGGTCTTCGTCCCATTTGTCGTTGTACCGGAAATCGCGCCCGGTGTTGTAGGGCGGATCGGTCAGCACAAAATCGACCTGGCCGCGATATTTGTAGAGGCTGACCATCGCCTGCAGGTTCTCGCCTTCGACGATGAGATTGCAATCCTGATCGGCTTCGTCACCGACGCAAAGTTCCGCCTCGATCTTCTGACGGCGCGGCCGGACACGGCGGGCGATCCGCCAAGGCGGCGTCTGCCCCTTGTAGGTCAGACGGATTCCGCCGCGCTCGCTTTCATCCCGTTCTTCCAGATGCGCGATAAGCTGTTCGCGCGTCAGGCGTGTGTAATCCATAGCGAGCAATTTCCGCATTTATGGGCGATTCGGCGTTCTGTCAACCTGCCATGTTCACGGTAAGTTCTCAACCGGTGTGCCTCAAGATTTCGTTGTCAGCGCCGGAAAAACCGGCGCTTTACGGGAGCGATCAGACGAGGCGGGGCTGTTCGTTCTGTGGCGGCAGGCTGGCTCTCGTCGGCAGGTGCCGGATGGAGTCGCCCGTTTCACGGTCGGCCAGAACCAGCTCGTGTTGCGCCTGCAGGTTCAGCCAGAACTGCGGGTCGGTGCCGAACCAGTGCCCGAAACGTAGGGCAGTGTCGCCGGTGATACTGCGCTTGCCGGTGATGATCTGGCTGACACGGTTTGGCGGCACGTCGATCTGGCGGGCGAACTCGGTCGGCGTGACGCCCAGCTCGTCCAGCTCGTCCTTCAAGATTTCGCCGGGATGTACGGCTCTCATAAACATGGCATGGCCTCCTTTCATCGGTGGTAGTCCACGATCTCAACATTGCCTGGTCCGGGCTGCCCGTGCGGCCAATCGAAGCATATGCGCCACTGCTGGTTGATCCGGATCGAGTACTGCCCTGCCCTGTCGCCTTTCAGGGCCTCAAGCCGGTTGCCCGGTAAGGCCCGCAGGGTATCGAGGGACGGGGCGGCATTCAGGATCGCCAGCCGCCGCGCGGCCTGGCTCTCAAAACCCTGAAACGCCTTGACGAACTCACCGCTGGCGAACGCTTCCGTCTTTTTGTCTCGATAACTCAGGATCATATTACTATCAGTATAAGGGATTTGACGCTGTACGTCAAGCGTCAAATCCCCATCTCCGCAAATCCGAATCCTGAACCATCAATCCGCCCGCTATAACGGTATAGCCGCGGTTGCGCAGTTCCTCGTAGACCCGAATCAGCGTTAGGCCGCAAGCCCCCGCGTCTGATAGCGCTTCCAAGATAGATCTATGGTATCATGAAATCAGCGTTTCATGGATCTGTAAGCTTCCCACATCGCCATGAAGAACTGAGACTTCGCGCCCTTTGAGAAGCCGAACTCCTCCCCTGCCCTTGCACTGAATGCGTCGAAGACCTCCGGTGGTACCATGACCTGGAGCGGCTTCTTCTTGCCCTCTGCAGGGCGCGGATCGGCCTCGATGACGCTTGGCGCTTTCTCACGCGACGGCGGAGCGCCCTTTTTCAAGAGTGATGTGTTGGCCATTACGCAACCTCCTTCGCCGCGGTCAGTGCGGCCAAGCGGTCGATGATCGACTGCGCCAGCCTTTCGGCCTTCTCGTTTAGCGTTCGGTGCGGCGTCTCCGTGATGACCTTTCCAGCATCGTGCGCGATGCCATACGCGGTCGAGACAGGCACAAACCCGTCAAGCGTCGTGTAGTCGGTCTGCTCAAGGTATGTCCGCGCAGCATTCATCTCAGCATCGCTGTTCGTCGTCTTCACAAGAGCGAACGCGATCTTGCCAGGGCTGATCCCTGCATCCGCAAGGCCGTGTGCGAGTTTCACGGCAGGCCGCAAATCATCTTTCGTCTGTCCTGTCGGGATGACGACCAGATCAGCTGCCTTGGCGATGTCCAGCGTTTGCTGGGATGAGTGCGGACGGCCGTCGAGGATGTAGGCGTCGAAGCGAGGCGCTTCGGCCAAGGCCGTCTTGATGTTGCCGAAGGGCTGTACCTGAATTTCTGGCTCGATCTTCGCCTCGGCGCGATCAGCCGCCCACTCGGTGCATGTTGTTTGTTGGGTGTCTAGGTCTGCGATCTTGACCGCGAAGCCGTCCTTGGCGAGTTCGCGCGCAAAGAGACGTGCCAGAGTCGACTTCCCTGCCCCGCCTTTCTGCGAGACCATTCCGATGATGTAGCTCATGATTTACCTGCTCGATTTGATTATGCATTTTACATGTTACCATGAAATCATGCTTCTCAATAGCCGGACATCATGACACCATGACGCGCCGTTATCATGAAGTCATGGAAAAATGATAGCGCGGAACCATGAAATCATGGACGCCCCCTCTTCTCGTACCAACTCTTGCAGAACTTCACGAAGTGACGGGGAGGGTGTTTAGGCTCGATCTCGTTCTCGCCCAGCCATGACCGCCATTCCCGCTCCAGCATGTGTGTGTCCCAGCCAGGAGCGGCCGACTTGGCTTCAATGTGTGCATCCCCGTCAAGGTGGCCTTCCCATGCTTCCGCGCCGGAGCTGGCAAGCATGGAGCCACGATTGCGGAACGTCACCATATCGGTCTCAGCATCGAAGGTAACGCTGTAGTCTGGCAGGTGGTCGTAGTCGGCCAGATCACGGATCATCTGACGAAACCGCTTCATAGGACTCTGCGAACCCGTCTTTTTGAGAAGGGTAGGGAGGCCGATCCGCCACTCATCCTGATAGCCGCAATGCTTGCGGGCGATCTCGTACACCCGCCGCTCAATAGGCTTCCGCAGCCGAAAATAGTCCTTGTGGAGCGTCAAGACTTCTTGAGAGCGGATCGCGTTGAACACCCAATCCGAGAGCTTCACCTCGCACCAGAGCAGCCGCCCGTCGAGGCCGTGCTTGCGACGGATCGAAGCCGTGTCGATCAGGCCGAAGGTGTCGTACTGCTCTTCGTCGGAAGTCTTGATGTTCGTGCTAATACGCGTGCCTGCAAGGCGGTCGATGGCTTCGACCAGGGCTGTGTAGTCTTTTCCCGCCGTCCCACGGTTCGTGAAGACCAGGAGATCGCGTGAGTTGATCCTCACCCGTGGCGACACTTCCTCGTTCTTCTTGAGCTTCGCCATGATCTGAGAAATGCAGTAGATGAGAATGTCCTTGTCGTAGATCGTCGCTAAGCCTTTGACGCTGGGCGTTATTTCGATCCAATTTCCGTTATGCTCATAGCGTCGTACGTTCGTCTCGGGCTTCTTCGACAGCGAGTAAAAGGGGTGCTCCATGTGCGCCATCATGTCCTTGAGGATCGCGTCGGCCACGTCGCAGATGAACAGGTCATGCTGCGGATGCCTCTCAGGCAGGAGTGGAGCAGGGAGCTTTGTCGCCTCATCGGAAGCATCAAGATTCGGGGTTTTAGTGTCCATGCCCTGACTTTCGGGGTTTTAGTGTCCGTCTGTCAAGGTTCGGGGTTTTAGTTACCCATAAAAGATTCGGGGCTTTAAGTACCAAGATTCGGGGTTTTAGTTACCGAAATTCGGGGTTTTAGTTACCGATAGGTCCCGTAAGCGTCTGATTCCAATTAGCTAAAAGGCCATAAGTCCTCGCGTAACACAGACTCTAACACCTATTAACACCCGCCGCCTGTGGATAACTTGCGCCAGCGGCGCTTCCGGCCCCGGCATCATGCTGAGAAGACCAGGCTCAGACCGACCGTCAGCACGACCGCCAGACCGGCGGCGCCGGCCCAGATGACGGGCACCTTTCGCCGCCACGCGCTGGCGGACGCCAGCTCCTGCCGCAGCTTGTCGAGGCCCTCGCGTTCCGCCTGTTCCAGCTGCCTCAGTCGATGGGCCGTGTCGTTGTGCTGTCGATAAAGCCCGTCGATGGCGTTCTGGAGCTTCCGGAACAGCGGGTCGAGATTGGCGTCCAGTGCCTCGACCATCTGACCGGCATAGGTTTTGGCGTCCGTCTGTTTTGCGGCGCGGCGGGCCGCATCGCGTGTGTCGGCCAGCGCCTCCGTCATCATCACGATGAGCCGTTCCTGTTCGTCGATCTTCTCGCCCTGCCTGTCGATTCGCGCCGACATGCTGGCCACGACCTGGCCCAGGAGATCGAGGGTTTCGCGCAGGGCGGCGTCGGAAAGGGCAGGGGAGACGGGATGTCGATCGGGCATGGACACGGGTTCTCCTGTCAGGCGGGTTGCGGCGTAAAGAGATTTTCGAACTCGGGATCGGCGTAGTAGCGCAGCTTTTCGGCCAGCATGACCGGCTGGCCCTGCACGCGCAGCAGCTGGAGATGGGCCGGCATCTGCATGATCTCGTCGGGCGTCAGCAGGTCGCGGGCAAGCGGCGCGGTGGTCAGCGAGGCCGGTTCGCCCGGCTGATGGCTTTCCGACTGCCCATAGGCGGTTTCCCTGCCGATGCTCTCGCTCAGCCATTTCGCGGTGTCGAGATCGTTGACCCCGAAGACCTGCTGCACGGCCGCATTGGCGAGGAACGTGCCGGCGCGGGCGCCATAGAGATCCCGGAGCTGGCTCAGGTCTTGCAGGATCGGCCAGAGTTGAATGCCGTAACCGGCCATCAGCCCCATGCCGCGTTCCACCGCCTCCAGCCGGCCAAGCGCCGCGAACTCGTCCAGCAGGAAGAGGGCAGGGGCCGGGACCGCCCGCGCGGCGTCCCTGCGCCGTTCCGGCGGCTCTGCGGCCTCCTGAGCCTCCTTGGGGTCCTGCAGCGCCTCTGTGGCGCTCCCAGGACCGTTCAGGGCGCCTGCGGGCGTGTCAGCGGCGCCGTGGGCCTCTCCGGGGCGCTCCGCGGCCCGGGCGATGTCCTGGAGGGCCTGGGACAGCATCAGGCGCAGCCAGCGGCTATAGGCATCCAGCCGGTTCGGCGGCAGGACGAGAAAGATCGAGGTCACCCCCCGGCGCAGATCGGCAAAATCCACCTCCGAACGGGCCATCGCCGCGACGATGCGCGGGCTGTCGAGGAAACGGGTGTGGCGCTGCGCGTTCGACATGACCGAGGCGGCCTCGCGCCCGGCCTTGCCGGCGAAGCGGTTGGCGGCGCGGGCGATCAGCCCGCCGGCCGCGTCGCTCTCCTGCATCAGCTCCAGCAGCGCCGCCCATTTCTCGGGTGGCAGCGACAGGTAATCCCGCACGGAGGCCAGCGTCCGGCGCTCCGGGGACTCGTGGCAGGCACAGAACAGGATCAGCCCGGCGAGGAGCGATTTCGCCTCCTCGTTCCAATGCGCGTCATGGACCTGTCCGGGCGGGTCCATGACCAGCGCCTCGGAGAGGGTCGCGGCCTCGTCGCCGAGATCGGGATCACCGGGATCGAGCCCCGCCATCGGGTTGCAGGCGGCGGATGGCATTCCGGTAACGCCGAAGGGATCGAGGACATGGACCGGGCCGAAGCGCTCCCGCGCTTTTGCCGCGATGCGGGCATTCTCGCCCTTGGGGTCGATCACCAGCACCGGGCGGTTCGCGGTCAGCAGGTTGGGGATGATGGTGCCCACCCCTTTCCCTGCACGGGTCGGTGCCAGGGTCAGCAGATGGGCGGGACCGTCATAGCGCAACAGCCGGCCGGTCTCCGGATCGCGACCGATCAGCAGCCCGTCGCCCTGCCGGAAAGCGGCGCGTTCCGCCTTCGAGCTGAAACGGGCGGAGCCGTGGCTGTTGCCGCGCCGGGCGAAGAGGTGATCGAAGCCGTGGAGATAGGCCCAGAAACGTACCGCCAGCGCCCAGAAGGCCAGCTGCACGACGAGGAATCCCAGCCGACCCACCGCGGAGGTCGGATCGGTCACCACCGCTTCCCCGAGGATCAGGGCCCGGACCAGCATGAAGGTGACGATCGCCGCGCCCGAGGCCAGCAGCAGCAGGACCGCCAGCTGGAAGAGCAGCCAGGGCACCGCGATCGCCATCGCGGCCGACCCGGCGAGGAACCGGAACAGCCGGCCAATGACCCGGCTCATCCGGTCGTACCCGCGTCAGCATCCCCGACAGCCGGGGCAGGGGAGGCAGAGCCCTCCGCGTTCTCCTCACCCGATCCTGCCGCATCGCGTTCCGCGCTCCAGCCTTCGAAGGCTTTCCGGTCCTGGTCGCGGGGCAGGTTGCGGATCAGCCGGTCGAGCATCCGGGCGGCGGCATCGTCGCGCCCCGCGAGATCGATCAGCGCCCCGCCGAGGATGACCTTGCGGCGGGTATCGAGCTTGCGCTGTTTTGCGGATTCCCGGTTCTTCAGCGCCTGCAACCTTGCCTTGGCCTGGGCATAACGCTTCTCGGCGCGTTCGAGCTCGGTTTCCGCCATGGGAATGATCTCCGTGATAAAATGAGCCAAGTTGAAACGGTGCTTGCCAGCACAACCGGTAGCGCGTACCCGTAGGCCTCTAAAGGACAAGGGCGCACTTATGCAAACTCTCAACCTGAGGTTTCGAGATTTGCGTGCGATCTCCCCGGGGCAAAGCCCCGGCCGATGGCGAACCCCGTCGATGCGACGCGCATCGAGATGGAACGGCGCGCCGCCCCTTCCAAACCATCCCGGGCCAACATGGGCTGTTGGATTGCCCGCCGGCGCGCAGGGCCTCTTCCGCCTCGACTGGCCCTTTGCGGGCGGTCTGGCGTCAGAGTCGGCGCGCCGGATGCCACGGATCTCGTGGGGCCATGGTGGCCCCGATCCGCGCCAGGCACGCAAGCTGCGCGCCGCCTGTGCCATGCGCCGGCCTGCCGCCAGTTATGGGGCAGGGCAGGCGGTGGCGCGGTACAGGAGAGCCTGGCACTCGACGGTCCTGCTGACCGTCTCGGCCGGGCTATCTTTTCCGCTCCCTGCCCAGCCTTCCGGGGGGCGGCAGGGAACGGAAAAGATCGGCGTCCCCGATCATCCTCTGCCGCGCATTTTGGCGGGCAGATGGACGGCAGGGGAACGCCGACGGTCGTCACCGGAGGAGGGCGCGGCATGGCCAGCTACCATCTCTCGGTAAAGACCGTGAAGCGGTCGGCCGGCCGCTCGGCGACAGCGGCCGCGGCCTATCGCTCCGGCTCTGTCATTGTCTGCCACCGGGAGGGGCGCGTGCATGACTATTCCGCCAAGGGCGGCGTGGCGGAGACCTTCATCGTCGTGCCGGAGGATTCGCCGGTCTGGGCGCAGGACCGGGCCGCGCTGTGGAATGCCGCCGAGGCGCGCGAGACCCGCCGCAATTCCGTCACCGCCCGCGAATGGGAGCTGGCCCTGCCGGTCGAGATATCCGATGCCGACCGCTCGGCGATCGCCCGCGACTTCGCGCAGGCCCTGGTCGATCGCTACGGCGTGGCGGCCGATGTGGCGATCCATGCGCCGCATCGCGAGGGCGACCAGCGCAACCACCATGCCCATGTGCTGACCACCACGCGGGCGCTTGGCGCCGGGGGGCTGGGCGCCAAGACCCGCATTCTCGATGCCGCGCAGACTGGCGGCGCGGAGATCGAGGAAATGCGGGCGCTCTGGGGCCAACTGCAGAACCGGGCGTTGGAGCGCGCCGGCGTGGGAGAGCGGGTCGATCATCGCTCGCTGGAGGCGCAGCGCGCCGTGGCGCTGGAGCAGGGCGATGCGCTGGCGGCCGAGACACTGGACCGGGCGCCAGAAGTGAAGCTGGGGCCGGCGGCCAACGCGATGGAGCGCCGCGAGATGCGCGCGGCCGCGGCCGAGGGCCGGGATTACGTGCCGGTGACGGAACGGGGGGCGAAGGTGCACGCCGCCCGCCAGGCGCGGGCGCTCTTCGCCGAAATGCGGGAGCGGTTGGAGATCGCGCGCGACGCCTACGGGATCGCCCGTGAGCAGGGCGAGGGGCGGGTCAGTGCCGGGCTGGCCGCGCTCAGGGCCGCCGTGGGGAAGGACGGGGTCGGTGAGGAGCTGGGGGAGGGTAGCGATGCCGGCGACTTGCGCGACAGGCTGGCGGAGATCATCGGGAAAGGTGCACGGGATGGGCGCACGCAATCACAGAAGGGGGTCAATGAGCGGCTGGCCGATCTGCTCGGGAAAGAGCAGGAGGCGCGTGAACAGTCCGATGTTGGCGAGGAGCGCGGCAAGGAACGGAGTCGAAGCATTGGGCTGGAGCGCGATGATGGGCTCGAGTTGTAAAAGCGCACCAAGGCGGGCTAATAACCTGCGCGACAACGTCACGGCTCAGCGGAGCGTGTTCGAGTTCTCCGAATAGAGGTGGTCATGCAGTGCACATGGGAGATTGATCAAGCTGACATTGATAGTGTGAAGAAAATTCTCAAAAAGCATGACGCGAACCCTTTTGTACAGGATAGGCCCAACAGGCCCGAACGTGCATATATGGACATTTGAAGGAACATATAGCGAACGAACTGACTGTTGACCGTGTGGTCCGAAGTCGGGAGGCTGCTTCTGGCATGGTTGGGGGTTGGCGAGTTGGAACGGTCATTTGTCGAGGTTTGGAGCCTGCCCTTCGATGACGTGGGATTGATCGAGGGTGTCAATCGTTCTGGCCGTGTATGGTTTGCGTTTCAGCTGAGCTTTTTCCGGGAGCGGTCGCGCTTTCCGTGCCGGTCGGGCGATGTCCCGGCCGATGTTGTGCAATACCTTTGCGAACAACTGGGAATCGCAGCCCCAGACGAACGGGATTTCGAGTACGGTCATGTGACCGCGCGCAGGCACCGGGCGGCAATCTTGCGACATTTGGGTATTCGTCGCGCCACGGATCGGGACCGGCAGGCGTTGCGGGGCGAACTGGCCGAGATGTTTCAGGGGGCTTTCTGGAAGATCGAGAACCAGGTCGAACTCGGGTATCGCAAGAGCCGCGCGCGGGGATATTTCGTGCCGTCGGACAAGATCATGGAGCGGTTGGTGCGCGGGGCTCGGCACGATGCCGTTGAAAACCTTCTTGCGAGGATTGCCGAGACTGTCCGGAATTCTGTGCCCCGGCGCGTTGGATTACGCCATTGGGAAGCGGTCCTCGAACATGATGGCGAGCTGGCTTTTCACTGCGTGCCACTCGCGCACCGAGCGCTTCCACTCCTGAGAAGTAGCATTCAGGGCCAGATAGATCAATTTCGCCGCCGCTTCGTCGCTGGGGAAATGCCCCCGTGTGCGGACGGCCCGGCGGATCTTCGAATTCAGCGCCTCTACGGGGCGCTGTTGCACAAATCGGGGCCTGAGCGGAGTTCCCCTTTCCCCGGACGGACTTATCCTACGGGCACAGTGACAGGAATTCCGAGGGCGGTGTAGCCGTTGAGTACGGCGATGCGAACCTGGAGTTCCGCGACCTGGCGGTCGAAGTCGCGCGCCATCAAGGATTGGCCGAGCAGCTTGATGCAGTTCATCTTTGCCTCGACACGGCTTCGGCGATGGTAGCCGCTCCATCGTCGCCAAAGGGCCGGGCCCAGGTGCTTCGTGGCGCGCAGGGCGTCATTGCGTGCGATGGCACCCGGGCTCGTGGGCTTCCAGGGCTTGGCATTCTTGCGTGGTGGAATGACAGCAGCGGCGTCTCTAGCGGCGATTGCCTCGTGGCATTTGCGGGTGTCATAGGCGCCGTCGGCAGTCACGGAACCGATCTGTTCCTCTGCCGGGATCTGATCGAGCAGGTCAGGCAGGATGGGTGCGTCACCGATGTTGCTGCCGGTGATCTCGACGGCCCGCACCTCCAGCGTTTCCTCATCAATGCCGATATGTATCTTGCGCCAGATACGTCGTTTGGGGCCGCCGTGCTTGCGGGCGTTCCACTCGCCTTCACCCTCGGCCTTGATGCCGGTGCTGTCGATCAGGAGGTTCAGCGGACCCGTGCCGCCGCGATAGGGGATGTTTACGTTCAGCGTCCGCTGGCGACGGCACAGGGTGCTGAAGTCCGGTACGGTCCAGTCCATCCCGATCAGCCGAAGAAGGCTCTGCATGAAGCCTGTGAACCGCCCCGGGTTTGCCGGAGGCTCCAACTCTTGAGTAGGATAGAGCATCATGAGCAAGACCACGAACAAGTTTTCCCCCGAAGTGCGTGAGCGCGCCGTGCGGATGGTTCTCGACAACGAGGGGCAGCACGGATCTCGCTGGCAGGCGATCACGTCGATCGCAGCAAAGATCGGCTGCTCGGCGAACACGCTGAACGACTGGGTCAAGAAGGCTGAGATCGACAGCGGCAAGCGTTCAGGCGTTCCCAGCGAGATGGCCGAGAGAATGAAGGCGCTGGAGCGGGAGAACCGCGAACTGCGTCAGGCCAACGAGATACTTCGGAAGGCGTCGGCGTATTTTGCGATGGCGAAGCTCGACCGCCGGTCGAAGTGATGGTGGATTTCATTGAGGCGCATCGTGATGCGCATGGGGTCGAGCCGATCTGCAGGGTGCTGCCGATCGCCCCCTCCACCTACTATGATCATCTTGCGAAGCGGGCCAATCCGGCCCGCTTGTCGGACCGTGCCCGTCGTGATGCCGCCCTGCGGCCCGAGATCGAACGCGTCTGGGAGGAGAACTACAAGGTCTACGGCGTCCGTAAGGTCTGGCGGCAGCTTTTCCGGGAAGGCTTCGTTGCCGCGCGTTGCACGGTGGCACGGCTCATGCGGGACATGGACATCCAGGGCATCATCCGCGGCAAACCGCATCGGACAACGATCCCCGACAAGAAGGCCCCGTGTCCTCTGGACAAGGTGAACCGCGAGTTCCGCGTCCCGGCTCCCAACATGCTCTGGGTCAGCGACTTCACCTATGTCGCCACCTGGAAGGGGTTCGTATATGTCGCTTTCGTCATCGACGCCTATGCGCGCAAGATCGTCGGCTGGCGCGCCAGCACCTCGGCGCAGACTGGTTTTGTCTTGGATGCACTGGAGCAGGCAGTCCATGACCGAAGGCCGACAAAGGCCATGGGGCTGGTCCATCATAGCGATCGCGGCTCGCAATATCTGTCCATTCGCTACACCGAAAGGCTGGGCGAAGCCGGCATCGAACCATCGGTCGGCAGTGTTGGCGACAGCTATGACAATGCCTTGGCCGAAACGATCAACGGCCTCTACAAGGCCGAAGTCATTCATCGTCGCGGCCCATGGCGCAGCTTCGAGGCCGTCGAATATGCCACCCTCGAATGGGTCGACTGGTTCAACAACCGCCGCCTGCTCGAGCCCATCGGGAATATCCCACCAGCCGAGGCAGAAGCCAACTTCTACGCAGCTCTGGAAACTGAAGAGATGGCCGCGTAACTAACGACAATCAGCCTCCGGCAAACCCGGGGCGGTTCACTGTCGTCTGTCTCAGCGGCATGCCGAACAGCACCTTCATGGTCAGGCAGGTCTGGATCGCGGCATCACTGAAACTCGGCTGCCGCCCACGTTTTCCGGTTGGAGGCGGCTTCCACACCATTTCGGGATCGAACCAGATCGTCAGCGATCCTCGTTGCTTCAACGCTTCGTTATAGGTCGACCAGTTCGTGGTCTTGTACTTCGTGGGGGCCCAACTGCTCATTCCCTCGAGCTATCATGCTGGATTCACGCAGTGAATCCCCCAACCGATTTCTGCAACAAGGCCCCATGCACCTGAAACACATTCTTCGCCAGATCGAGCCCGACCGTGATAATCTCCAACATGACCGCTCCCCTTGTGGATCGTTGCAGACCCACCTTGGCACATCAGATGCCTTTGGGTGGCGGTCACATCATCAACGCCCATCAGACCAGCCGACAAACACGATTGCTACCAATTATCTCGTATCGTGTAGGTTTTATAGTCAATTAACATGGAGATCTTATGAAATTTACTGCCTTTCGGGCAGTGCTCAACAGAAAGAAATCTTCTCAGTACCAATAAAACGGCAATTGGCAACCCGTCTATAGTATCCGATATTTGCGACGCAAGAGTATCTGAATTGATACTATCCTCCTTAAGCATGAGAATTTTTTTATTATTCTGGTCGGGGGAGATATTATTGAGTAAATATGTAATATTACTCTTCCAGATAGCCTTGCTCTTAAAAGGAGAGGGGACATGATAAATTTAAATGACAAAATTAAAAATTAAGATTGGTCTTTCCAGAAACATTGTGAACCCCTTGTAGCATTCAGTGCTTACTCTTTTATTGGTCGAAAATCCGTGTCCAGCTCTAACCAAAGTCATCAGCCGATTTGTGTAAAAGAGTCTGATCTGATTTGTCGACGCAACTACCCTGCCTGCATAGATGTGATGATCATGCCTTCGCTTCTTCCTCCAGCCATGATTCCAGCTTGTCATAGACCAAGTCGCGCCGGTAATGGGCATCATAGAACGCGCGGGCGGCCAAGCCCATCTTAGCTCGTTCTTCGGGCGACATGGCCATCAGCGACAACACGGCGGATTTCAGCGCCTCGACATTGCCGGGCGCGACGGCGATGCCCCCCCCCGAAGCAGTCACGACGCGGGCGCCCTCTCCTGCCAACGCCGCAAGCACCGGTTTCTGGCAAGCCATGTAGCATTGTACCTTGTAGGGGACGGTCAGATTGAAAATGTCGTTTTCCTTCAGGCTGACCAGAAGCGCATCAGCATGTGCGAAAAAATCGGGCATCGTTTCCTCGGGGTGGCGCCCTAGAAGAAGGAAGCGATCCTCTATCTCCAATTCAGCTACACGAGCCTTAACCCGGTCGAAATCACGCCCACTTCCTAAGATTACCCATCGTAAATCCTTTCGTTCGCGCAGTGCCTCGGCTGCGGCAAGGATAGTATCGAAGTTCTGGCTTTCACCGATATTGCCTGCGAACATTACCGTGAACTGGCTTGGCGCCCAGGGCAGACCGCGATCAGCGGCCCGCTCGGGCGTCAGCGGCCGGAACATGGCTGGCGCCGTGTTTGGAAGAACCCGGATCCGGTCCGCCGGAATCCCGAACCGCGTGATCATCGGTGGAAAGGCGGCGCTCTGGACCAGGACTAGATCGGCGCGGCGCAGAATCCATCCCGAAACCCAGGTCAGCGGCCGGACGATCAATGGATTATTCAGCTTCAGCGTGTAAATGGCGCTTTCTGGCCAAATGTCCTGCACCCAGCAGACCAGGGGGCTGCGATGCCGCCGCGCTAGTACGATCGCCGGAAGGGCCTGGAACACCGGCGAGGTGAGCGAGGTGAAGATTACGTCGGGACGGTTGCGCAGTCGCCAAAGCGCAGTCCAGCTGCCGGTCACCGGGAATGTCAGGTAATTGAACAGAAGCTGCAGCTTGCTTTTGCCGCGAGCCACAGACCGGGCGCGATGCACACGGGCGCCGCGCCAACTCTCCTCGCGGCGCTCGCGGTTGGAATAACCCTCGAAGAAGGTCTCACGCCCGTAATTGGGCACTCCCGTCACCACGCTCACGTCGTGGCCCCGTTGGACCAGATCCTCGACGATGGCGTTGTTGCTGAACTGTTCGGGAAAGAAATACTGCGCCACGAAGGCGATTGACAGCCCGCGCCGACCGGGCGGGGCCTTCGGATCGGTGTCGGCAGCGGGCTGGGTCATGTCAGGTCGTTCTGCCGGATTCCGTCCCAGGCGTTCGACAGCCGGGCGGTGCCGGCGATCAGGCTCAGCACTCGTTCTGAGGTATTAAGGATGGTATAATCCTCGGGCAGGGGGTGGGGAATGCCGGCTTCGACCCGTTCCGCATGAAGCCGGGTCGTCATGGCCACAGCCTCACGAATGGTATCGCGGTTCAGGCCGGTGACGACGATGCAGCCCGCATCCAGGCCCTCAGGACGTTCGATGGCATCGCGGGGGGTGATCGCCGGAAAGCCCAGGATCGAGCTTTCCTCGGCGATGGTGCCGCTGTCCGAAATCACGCAGAAGGCCGATTTCTGCAGCTTGTTGTAATCGATGAAGCCGAAGGGCGTCATGTATTGCACACGCCCGTCGATCTCGGCATCCTCCAGGGCTTCAATACGCTTACGGGTGCGCGGATGGGTCGAGACGATGACCGGCATGTCGTATTCCGCCGCCAAGGCGTTCAGCGTGCCCAGCAACGTACGCAGACGCGCGCTGTTGTCCACGTTCTCTTCGCGGTGCAGCGAAACGACGAAATACCGTCCCTGCTCCAGCGACAGCCGGGCCAGTGCGTCCGAAGCCTCTATTTTCCGGGCGTAATGGGTCAGCACCTCACGCATCGGCGATCCGGTCAGATAGATCCGGCGGTGCTGGATGCCCTCGGACAGCAGATGGCGGCGGGCATGTTCGGTATAGACCAGGTTGAAATCGGCGATATGGTCCACCAGCTTGCGATTGGTTTCCTCGGGCACGTTGCGGTCGAAGGACCGGTTGCCTGCCTCCATGTGATAGACGGGCACCTTCAGGCGGCGGGCAATTATGGCCGAGATGGCCGAGTTGGTGTCACCCAGGATCAGGACCGCATCGGGTTTTTCCGCGCGGATCACCTTTTCACTTTCAATCAGGATCTTGCCCAGTGTTTCACCCAGCGTCCCGCCGCCGGTTCCCAGGAAATGATCCGGCTTGCGCACGTCAAGTTCGTTGAAGAAGATATCGTTCAGGCTGTAATCCCAGTTCTGTCCGGTATGGACGATCCGATGATCGGTATGGGCGTCCAGCCGCGCCATCACGCGGGACAGGCGGATGATTTCGGGACGCGTCCCGAGGATCGTCATGACTTTCAGCTTGCTCACGGGGATTCCTTAAGAACCGGATCAAAGTAGGTGTCGGGCGCGGCCGGGTCGAACAGATCATGGGTCCAGAACAACGTCAGCAGCGGCCGGTTCCCGACATTCTCGATTGAATGGGTGTGCAGGGTCGGCATATCCACCGGCGCCGGTTTCCGTCCGCTGACCCGGTATGTCCAGACCGGACCGCCCAAGACGCGGCGGATGCGGATAATTGCCTCACCCTCAAGAACGAGGAAGCGTTCGATCTTGTGCAGGTGGAAATGATTGCCCCGCGTGATGCCGGGCTGCGTCCAACTTGCAAAGCTCTGCCCGCCGCCGCCACCTTTCACTGTCTCGAATAATGTTCCTCGAACATCGGTGTGGAGACGCAAAGGGCGCGGGAAGGACTGTGGATAAAGCGCGGCTCGATAACTGTTGAACAGATCACGAATAAAGGGCTGAGACAGATCCGGGAGCAAGTTCACTGCGTAGTCGGCATGAAATCGCCGCAGGGTGTCGAACAGCGAGGGCACTTCCGTTGGGCGTGGGGCAGGGACTAGTTCGCCCTGCAGTCCCTGCATTGCAGCGTCGATGGTGACCTGCGCCGCTGTTCCTGCATAAAGAAGCTGAACCCTACCTGCCGGGTCGACATTTGGGGTTTCTTCCCGGATCACCTTGTCGATGAAGGTGGCGGTGACGTTGTTGTAGTTCGGCCGCGCGCACTCTCCGAAAATGTGGGGCAGGATCATGTCGGTGAAGCCGCCGCCGATTCCGGCCAGAATTTCGGCGGCTTGGCGCTTGGCTTGCCCATAGACGGACGTTCCCTGCGCATGGGTCGAATTGGCATAGACCACATGTGGAGTTGCGCCCTGTGCGCGGCAAATATTAGCCAGGCGCCGCGCAATGGCCACATTGCCCTCGATCTCGGTATCCGAGCCTCGGTTGACGCCCGCAAAATGCAAAACGCTCTCTGAGCCCGAGACCGCCTTGCTCAGCACTGCGTCGTCCTGAAAGGCTGCGCGATCCAACTGGACGATCTCAAAGGGCTCGGTCTCGTTCCGGTAGCGGGCCATGCAGTTGGCCGCGTGAAGCCGCGCAGACGCATGCCAGCCGAGCAGGCCCGCCGCGCCGGTCACGACGATCTTTCGCAACCTGTGCGGTCTCTCCGCCGGAACGTTCGCCTCGTTCGCCATCAGCTTACCAACCCGTGCATTGTGCTATCCGCCGATCGCCTTATTCTTCCGGCTCGACCTGCCGGCCCTCCAGGATGCCTTCGACGAATTTCAGCTTGCGCAGCAGCGCCTGCATTCCCTCGACATCCAGTCGGACGGTGTTGTGGGAATTATAGTCAACCGCTTGCGAGATGCGCACCTCGCCTTCTTCGACGAACTTGTCATAGTTTAGATCCCGCAAATCCGGCGGCACCCGGTAATAGTTGCCCATATCCTCGGCAGCGACCATTTCCTCGCGGCTCAGCAGAACCTCGAACAATTTCTCACCGTGGCGCGTACCGATCACGTTGATGGGATGGTCAGGCACCCCCATCAAGCCCGTCAGCGCCCGTGCCAGGACATCGATGGTCGCAGCCGGGGCCTTCTGCACGAAGATTTCACCGGGCTTACCGTGTTCGAAGGCATACAGCACCAGATCCACCGCATCGTCCAGAGTCATCATGAAGCGGGTCATCGACCCATCCGTGATGGTGATGGGTTTCCGGGCCCAGATCTGGTTGGCGAAAAGCGGGATCACGGACCCGCGCGAGGCCATCACGTTGCCATAGCGCGTGGCGCAAATTACTGTGTGGTTGCTGGAGCGTGACTTGGCGACGATCACCTTTTCCATCATCGCCTTGCTGATCCCCATGGCGTTGATAGGATAGACGGCCTTGTCGGTGCTGAGGCAGACGACCCGTTCGACGCCGCAGACGATCGCGGCTTCCAGGGCATTTTCAGTTCCCAGGACATTGGTCTTGACCGCTTCCATCGGGTGGAACTCGCACGAGGGCACCTGTTTCAGCGCCGCGGCGTGATAGACATAATCGGCGCCGCGCATAGCGTTCAGGATTGACTGATAATCGCGCACATCGCCGATATAGAACTTCAGCTTGTCGCTGTTGTAGCGCTTGCGCATGTCGTCCTGCTTCTTCTCGTCTCGGCTGAAGATGCGGATTTCGCGCAGGTCGGAGTCCAGGAAGCGGCGCAGAACGGCATTGCCGAAAGATCCGGTGCCGCCGGTAATGAGAAGGGTCTTGTTAGTAAACATGAACGCTCGTCTGGGTTGTGTTGTTGACTGGCCGTTCGTCTGAGGGCCCGCGAATCTTATTCCAGCCTTTTCGTCATCAGAACAGGAGATGCAAGGCTCTGCCACTCGGAATGATCCATCCGGAGAGGCTTGCGCAGGAAGGCCCATCCTTCTAGAGACTGGCCTTGATACATCTTATTCCGAGGCGTAATAGCCCCCGAAGATCCTGCCCGTCCCGCCCGGAAAACTCTGCAGATCGCCCCCTGGACCAAGGCCTGTTGATGAAGACCGGAAAACGACCCAAGGTGCTGGCCGTAGCCGATTACTACCTGCCTGGCTTTCAGGCCGGAGGCCCGATCCGCACCATTGTCAACATCCGCCAGGCCCTTCTTGACCAGATCGAGTTCGACCTCATCACCCGCGATCGTGATCTGGGCATGACCGGTCCCTATCCGGGCATTGCCGCGGATTGCTGGCTCGGCGATCAGGGCGCACGCCTCTACTACGCCAGTCCGAAGACCTTCGGTCCAAAAAGCATCAGCATGGCGATCGGGCAGGGTGATTACGATATCATCTATCTGAACAGCTTCTTCAGCGTGAAGGGTTCTATCCTGCCGAATGCAGTCCTTCGCAGGAAGGAAAAAGAATCCCATATCCTCATAGCGCCTCGGGGCGAATTCTCGCCGGGCGCCCTTTCGCAGAAGACTGCCAAGAAGAAGGCCTTTCTGACTTTTGCCAAACTATCCGGTCTCTATCGGAACGTACATTGGCATGTCTCATCGGAAGCAGAGAAAGCAGATCTGCTTCGCGTCTTCCCGGTGGAACGAGCACGGGTTCACATTGCCGCCGATCCCGTCGCCATCTCTGTCGATGACCACAAGCATCCATTGAAGACCGCAGGTGTTCTCAGCCTGGTCTTCATTTCACGCGTTTCCCCGATGAAGAACCTTGATGGCTTGATCGCGATCCTGAAGGAGGTTCGCCGAAAGGTCGCACTGGCAATTCATGGACCCGCCGAGAACGAAGCCTACCTGAGACAATGCAAGATGCTGTCCGAAACGCTTCCGTCGAATATCTCGATTACGTGGAAGGGTCCGATCACGCCCGACGAGGTCCGCAGTACCTTTGCGCGACACGATGCCTTTGCCTTTCCCACACTGGGGGAAAACTTCGGTCACGTGATCTTTGAAGCACTCGATTCCGGAACGCCGGTCCTGATCAGTGACACGACCATGTGGAAAGAGGACGGAACGCCTGCACTGCGGGTTCTGCCCCTGCATGACAAAGCGAAATGGGTCAGGGCCATCGAGGAAGCAGCCGACCGCGACGAGACCGGCCAGAGAAATGCCAGAGCGGCGGCTTTGGGCTACGCCAAGGACTATGCTAGCAAAGATCGCGGCAGGAAGGATACCTTGGCGATGTTCCGCAGGATCGCAGCCGATCGGGTCAGCGCGACTTCAGGGTCGTAGCAAATCTGCGCCGCTGTGAAAGAGCCGCAGATCACGCTGTTGAAGAACGTGTCCGAAGCTCAGCGGCGCCGGTATTCCGCATTGAACAATCGCGCTCTTGCGAGCAGAGGGTGAACCTCACGGGACCGCGCCGGATAGCGCATCCGTATGGGAGAACAGGGCTTGTCGGGACAATACGGACGCCTTCTGAACATCGCCTTGCGAATGACGACCCTGATCGTCCGCTTCCTGCTGATGTTCTTCCTGGCGCGGTTCCTGGAACCTGAGGCGGTCGGCTATTATGGCCTGTTCACCGCTTCGATCGGCTTCATCCTCTATTTTGTAGGCCTCGACTTCTACATCTATACGACACGCGAACTGCTGCAATTGCCCCAGCACGAACGCGCCAAGCCGCTGAAGGCGCAGATCCTGATGTCGTTGTGCCTCTATGCAGCCGTGCTGCCGATCACCTTCGCGCTGCTCGTGCATCTCGACTGGCCGCGTTCCCTGATCTGGTGGTTCCTGGCGATTGCCGTGCTCGAACATGTGAATCAGGAGGTGTTCCGGCTGCTGATCGCCCTATCAAAGCAGATTCAGGCGGGGATCCTACTGTTCGCGCGCCAAGGGGTCTGGGCGCTGGCGGTGATCGCTCTAATGGCGGCGCGCCCCGAGACCCGCGGGCTAAATACGGTCATGGGGCTGTGGGCCGGATCGGGAATTGCGACAGTCTTGCTGGGGCTGTGGTATATTCGTCGGCAGTCCTTCGGAAGCTGGCGCCATCCGGTCGACTGGGCCTGGGTGCGCAGGGGCATCAAGATCAGCACTGCCTTTTTGATCGCCACCCTTGCTCTGCGGGCGATGCAGACCTCGGACCGCTACCTCGTGGAAGCCTTCACGGGGCTGGAAGGCGTGGCAGGCTATGTGCTGTTCCTGGGCGTTGCCAGCGCGCTGATGACCTTCCTGGACGCGGGCGTTTTCGCCTTCGCCTATCCCGAACTGATCTCGCTGCATCACCAAAAGGATCATGCGGCCGCTCGCCGGCGCGTCCAGCGAATGCTGTGGCAGACGCTTAGCTGCTGCGGGTTGTTCGCCGTGGCCAGCTGGTTGGTGCTGCCTTGGCTTCTGACTTGGATCGGCAATCCGATTTATGGCCGGATGATCGACCTTTATCCTTGGCTGCTGCTGGCCACGATCCTAAACGCGATCGGCTTGGTGCCGCATTACGCCCTTTATGCCAAGGGTAGTGACCGCCCCATCATCCACAGCCATCTGGCCGCTTTGCCGACCTTCCTGCTGATGGCTTGGCTTCTGGAAAAAATCTTGCCGAACTTGGCAGTGCCGGTTGCTTTGGCTATGTCTTTCGCGTTGATCCTCGTCTGGAAGACCGTTGCTTATCTGCGGCAAGGTTTCGGTGATTCCACGAACCCGCCAATATGGCAATGAACCTACAAAGACAGGGTGCTTCCCGCATGATCCGCTACGGCCAGCAAGACATCACTCAGCAAGACATCGACGCTGTCACCGAGGTGCTGAGATCGGTCAACCTCACGCAGGGACCGTCGATCTCCCGGTTCGAGCAGGCGGTAATGGACCACACAGGGGCTGCCCATGCAGTCGCGGTGAACAGCGCGACCTCGGCGCTGCATATCGCCTGCGTGGCGCTGGATCTGGGGCCTGGGGATTGGCTATGGACCACGCCTAATACCTTCGTCGCCTCAGCCAATTGCGGACTTTATTGTGGCGCGCGGGTGGATTTCGTCGACATTGACCCTCGGACCTACAACCTCTGTCCGGCTACCCTTGAGCAAAAGTTGATCGCCGCCGAAAAGACCGGCCAGCTGCCCAAGGTCGTAGTACCCGTGCATCTGAGCGGCCAGCCCTGCGACATGGCGGCCATCCATGCGCTGGGACAGAAATACGGTTTCCGCATCATTGAGGACGCCTCGCACGCCATTGGGGGGAGCTATAAAGGCGAGCCGATCGGCAATTGCCGTTACAGCGACATCACAGTGTTTAGCTTCCATCCGGTCAAGATCATCACCACGGCCGAAGGCGGAATGGCCATGACAAACTGCCCCGATTTGGCCACCCGGCTTAGCCTATTGCGCAGCCACGGCATTACCCGCGACGCCGCGCTGATGACCCAGCCAATGGATGGACCGTGGTACTACCAGCAGGTGGCACTTGGCTTCAATTACCGGATGACCGATCTTCAGGCTGCCTTGGGGATCACGCAGATGACCCGGCTGACGCATTATGTCGAACGCCGTCACCAGATCGCGGACCGCTATGCCCATCTGTTAGCCGACCTGCCGGTGATCTTGCCGTGGCAAGCGCCCGACAGCTATTCGGCCTGGCATCTTTACGTGATCCGCTTGAAGCTTGACCGGATCGGTGTGTCTCATCGCAAGGTGTTCGAAGATTTCCGCGCCCACGACATCATGGTTAACCTACATTACATCCCCGTGCATACCCAGCCTTATTATCAGCAAATGGGCTTCCGTCAGGGCGACTATCCCCAAGCCGAGCAATATTACCGCGAGGCGATCAGCATTCCGATGCACCCTCTAGTGACGGAGGCCGAGCAGGACTTTGTCGTCCAAGTCCTGCGCGAGGCCGTTGCCTCATGAGGCTGGGAGTCATCCCCGCGCGGGGCGGCAGCAAGCGCATTCCGCGCAAGAACGTGAAGATGTTCTGCGGCCAACCGATAATCGGCTGGTCGATCAGGACGGCGCTTGAATCTGGCTGCTTCGATCGGGTGATTGTCAGCACCGATGATGATGAAATCGCCGCCGTCGCACGGGATGCTGGCGCAGAGATCCCCTTTCGCCGCCCTAGTGATCTTTCGGACGATCATACTGGCACCATCCCCGTCATCGCCCACGCCGTAGCTTGGCAAGCCGCCAACGGTCCCGCTCCGTCCGAGGTCTGCTGTCTTTATGCAACGGCCCCCTTTGTCCGCGCGGGCGACCTGCAACGCGGCCTGTCGATTTTGCAGGATAGCGGGGCCGATTACGCCTTTTCCATCACCAGTTATGCCTATCCTATCCAGCGCGCGTTGCGCCTGACTGCAGATGATCGCGTCGAGATGTTCCAGCCCGAACATTTTACCACCCGGTCTCAGGATCTGGACGAGGCTTGGCACGATGCGGGCCAGTTCTACTGGGGCACCGCCGCCGCCTGGTTGGCGCAAAAACCTCTGTTTGGTTGCGACAGTGCCGCTGTCATCCTGCCGCGCCACCGGGTCCAAGACATTGACACGCCCGACGACTGGCTGCGGGCCGAACTGATGTTCCGCATCCTGCGCGAAATGCCGGCAACGGCGTGACCATGGCGGGCGGAAAAGCACCTCGCATTGCCTTTCGGGTCGATGCCTCTCTGTCAATCGGAACCGGGCATGTAATGCGCTGCCTGACGCTGGCCGACAGGCTGCGCGATCAGGGAGCCGTCTGCCGCTTTCTCTGTCGTTCGCACAAGGGCGATCTGACCTCATTGGTCGAGGAACGCGGTTATGCTGTCGCTAGGCTTACCTGCCGGGATACTGCCGCGAAATCCGCCATCCCGGCTGAAAGGGCGTCCGGCCCCGCCCATGCGCATTGGCTGGGCGTAGATTGGGCCGAGGACTGCGCCGATACTGTCGCCGCGCTGGGAACCGGGGAGACGGACTGGCTGGTCGTCGATCACTATGCCCTAAACCGGAGTTGGGAAAGAGCGTTGCGCCCTCGGGTGCGCCGACTGATGGTGATCGACGACCTTGCCGATCGCAGCCATGACTGCGATCTGCTGCTGGACCAGACGTTAGGCCGGATTCCTACCGATTATGCGGCGCATGTGGGAAGCGAGACCCAACTGTTGCTAGGCGCAAGATTTGCGTTGCTGCGGCCCGAATTCAGGAAGCTGCGTCAAGAAAGCCTGGCGCGGCGGGTCAGGCCCGAATTCAACCGGATTTTGGTGACGATGGGCGGCATGGATCAGGACAACGTGACTGGTGCCGTCTTGGACATGCTGGACCGCGCCCCTCTGCCTGAAGACCTGCAGATCGTGGTGGTCATGGGGCGGAACGCGCCCTGGTTGGCAGAGGTCCGTCGGCGCGCAGCTTGCATGGGGCGCCTGACCAGGGTGTTGAGTGGCGTGGACGACATGGCCCGGCTGATGGCCGACAGCGACCTAGCCATCGGTGCGGCCGGCGGCACGGCTTGGGAACGTTGCTGCATGGGATTGCCCAGCTTCTGCCTGGTCTTGGCCGCCAACCAGAGCGTTATTGCAACGATTTTGGATGCTGCAGGCGCCGCCGTGACGGTATGCGATCCCAATGACATTGCGGCAGTTCTGGCGCGGTATGATAGCCAAGCCGGCATGACCGCATTCTTGGCTGGCTTGGCTAAAGCATCGGCCAGTATAACCGATGGCGAGGGTGCCCTGCATGTGGCGCGAAAGATGATGACCTGGCATGATTAACAGCTGCAGCCTCCGCCCTCTGACCGAGAATGACCTGGCCATGGTCCTGTCCTGGCGCAACGAACCCGCAGTCCGCGCGGTCATGTTCAACCGGCATGAAATCGGAATGGATGAACATCGTGACTGGTTCGCCACAGCCAGCCGAGACGAAACCCGCCGCCTGTTGCTGGTCGAGGAGGCCGGGGTACCGATCGGCTACGTCCAGTTCGCCAATGTTCGACCCGGCGGGGTATCCGACTGGGGCTTCTACGCGACTCCAAGCGCGCGAAAGGGCACGGGGCGCAGACTGGGCGCCGCCGCGCTGAACCATGCGTTCGGTGCCTTGGGTTTGCACAAGGTCTGTGGTCAGGCGCTTGCCTCGAATACGGCTTCGATCCGAATGCATTGCGCGCTAGGGTTTTGTCAGGAAGGCATTCTGCGGCAGCACCATCCGATCGACGATCGCCACGAGGATGTCATTTGCTTCGGACTTTTGTCCCATGAATGGGACTGAACCAATCGGGAACTGGATGTGACCACCATCAAAATTGCAGATCGCTTCATCGGGCCTGATTACCCGCCCTATGTCATCGCCGAACTGTCGGCCAACCATAACGGCCAGCTGGAGACCGCGCTGCGCATCATCGACGCAGCGAAAGCGGCCGGGGCAGATGCCGTCAAGCTGCAGACCTACCGGCCCGACACCATCACGCTGGACAGCGATGCAGAAGAATTCCGCATCAAGGGCGGACTTTGGGATGGGCGCACACTCTACGAGCTTTACGCCGAGGCGCATATGCCCTGGGAGTGGCATAAGCCCCTGTTCAACCATGCGCACAGAGTCGGCATCACGATTTTCTCGTCCCCTTTCGACTGCACGGCGGTTGACCTACTTGAGGATTTGGGCGCCCCGGCCTACAAAATCGCCTCGTTCGAAGCCGTGGATTTGGCGCTGATCCGCTATGCTGCCTCGACCGGCAAGCCGATGATCATCTCGACCGGCATGGCTGATGCCGAGGAGGTCGCCGAAGCCATCGCGGCGGCGCGGGACGGGGGCTGCAACCAGCTTGCGATCCTGCATTGCGTCAGCGGCTATCCGGCCCCGGCAGCGGATTACAACCTGCGCACCATTCCTGACATGATCCAGCGGTTCGGCCTGGTCACGGGCCTGTCGGACCACACGCTGGATAACACCACCGCCATTGCCAGCATCGCTCTAGGGGCGTCGATCATCGAAAAGCACTTCACCCTGGACCGCAGCGGCGGCGGGCCCGATGACAGCTTCTCGCTGGAACCGGCGGAAATGGCCGCCCTCTGCGCCGGCGCCAGGACGGCCTGGCAGGCACTTGGACAGGTAGATTACGGCCGCAAATCCAGCGAGCAGGGCAATGCCCAGTTCCGCCGGTCCCTGTATTTCCTGCGTGACCTGAAGGCGGGCGAGACGGTCGACGCCAACGCCGTCCGCAGCGTCCGCCCCGGCTTTGGCCTTGCGCCCCGGCACCTGGACCGGGTCATCGGCGCGACGCTGACCCGCGATGTGGCCGCAATGACCCCGGTCAAGGCCGCGGATCTGGATGGGTTCGAGACATGAAGCGGCACACTGAATTATAGCATTTCTGTTGGCGGATATTTCCGAAAGACAATTTCGCCCACTAATATCATCAGGAATAAAAATGAAAATCCCTGAAATTTCCTTTGAGGGAAGAAGCGCCTTTATTGTCACGAAACCGCTTCAGTTGATGATCGCAGGCAGCATCATCGATCAGCTGGGGATAAAAGATAATGTCGACATCTTGTTGACAGATGATTTTTCAGGGTCTCGCGCGGCGTTCGAAAGATACAAGGCAACGAACAATGCGGCACCATGGGGCGAGATGAAATTCTTTGACTGCAAGAGTGCAGCATTTCGCCACATCCAGAAACAGAAAAATTATAAGCAGATCCTGGTTGATTCCGATGTTGGAGCGCGAAATGCACTGCAACTTGCAAGACTACTCATATCCTACAAAAAAGTTAGAATATTTGCTTACGAAGAGGGAATAGGAACATATCGATCCGACCTTTATGCATCAACAAAGAAATTTATTCTTGACAGGTTTGGTGTCGGCACATGCTTTGGTGGATCAGCCATGACTTCTGGAATATTTGTACATGAACCAGAAAGATACAAGGAGGCTACAAAATCCAAGGCAAGGATGGTTTGTGGAATAAGAAAAAGTCTTGGCGAATTCATTCTTCATAACATGGAATTTCTTAGCTATCTATTTGGCTTCAGCGGGATTCCACATTCAGGAAACAATGATTATTGTCTGCTTTATCTTACAAATTACTCTTTCGATCAAAAAATTATTTCACAATTCCGGAATAATGGCAAAGATTTCTTTGTAAAGCCGCATCCGCACATCAAGAACATAAACCCGACAGCCCTTGGCGTTGATGCTGACGCACTACTGCCAGCAGTAACTCCCGCAGAGATAATAATAAAATTTCTGCGGGACAGATATGAGAAAGTCACCGTATATCATCACGGCAGCAGCGCCGCATATTACATGTCTGACTCTGACGTGAAATTTATTCTTCTTTAGCTGGTCATATTGCAGTCCCTTTCCGAAAACGGCCTCAGGGTCAAGCGATGCTGCTGTCCTCGCGACGACGATGGGCCTTGGCAATCGCGACAACCATGGCCAGAATCGTTCCCAAAAAGGTGACCGCAAGGATGATGATGGATCGGCCACGGCCAACCGGCCGGTCGTCTGCAAGGGGTTCGTCAAGGATGCGAACCGTTCCATAGGCGCTTGCGCGCTGCACACGCTGTTCCTGGACCACCTTCATCAGGCCGATGTAAATCTCTTGGGCGATCTCGATGTCGCGTTGAAGATTCAGCATCTGCTGCTGCGTATTTGGAATTTCTCCTAGGGACTTCATGATCTCGTCGCGGATTTCTTCCAGACGCTCTTGTTCGGCGGGCCGCTGATCTTGGCGCAGCAGCGCCTCGTTCTCGGCCAGAAGCTTGAGGAGATATTCCGTCTGGATCTGCACGTCGATCATACGGCTTTCCTCTTGAAACTCCTTCAGCGCCTCTTCGGCCTCATCGATGGCTTTCATCGCGACAGGCAATTCGCCTTCGACATGGTCCAACCGCTTCTGCGCCTTTTCCACGACATAATCGTTATTGAAGGCGGAGTAGACATCCAAGGCAGCGGCCAGGATCTTCTGCGACCGCTCGGCATCGAAATCCGTCATCGATAGGGTGACAAGGTCGGTCCGCCTGACCTGAAAAACTTCAAGGTTCTTCTGCAGCCAGGCCAGGGTCGAGAAAAACCGATCCTTCCTGAGGGTGAAATCCTGCCCCACTGGTCCGGAAAGGCTGGCAACGGTTAAAGTAAGGCCGGATTTGGGGTGGGTCAGCGGCTCACCAACCCGACCCTCCAATGCGGTCTCGTCAGGCAAGCGAAAGTTGAAACTGTCCTCGCCCTCATATGTCAGGAAGAACTCTTTTCCTTGCCAGTTTTCCGGAACGTCTAACAGATCCACCTTGATTACCGCGCTCGGCGCAGTGTCGTCATGGAAATACTTTCCGAAGACGGGAAGCCTCTGGTAAAAGGGAGGCGCGTCGGGTTGGGCATAGATACGCAGATTCAGGTCATCAATAAGCTGACCCAGGATCTTTCTTGATTTCAGCGCGAAGATCTCTGTTTCTATTTCGGATTCGCCGCCGCCGAGTATCGCCAGACCGCTCACGCCTGACGATACTGGCGAAACCTTCTCGACGCGGATTTGAGCATAGCTTCTGTATCTGTCGGAGAGGGAAAATGCGACGGCTATTCCCATGGCCATCGAAAGTGCCGCTACAAGGGCGATCGGCCAACGCCGGCGCCAGATTGCCGTGGTGATATTCGTGGCGTAAAAAACATCGTCTTGAAGGTCGGTCTTCTGCGTCGGCATGTTTATGTCTCGGGTTGAACGGGCGGGCGGCATTGAAAAGGAGCGCGGGAGGCGCACGGTCATGCGACAGCCCGCCTGTTTCCATCCGGCACCAAGGCTGGTGCCGTCTTTCTGCGCGGGAATATCACGGCATAGACGATCGTCAGGAACACCGCAGCAATCAGCCCCCGTAAGGGCGCGAAGGTTGCCACATACCAAGTCACCACGATCGCGAAATGTATCTTGAACGACAGGAAACCCAACAGAAGATTTCCTGAACCCAGGGTGATGACGGTCTTTCTTTGAACAAATCCAAGTGTGAAGGATATCAGCAGATGCAGAAACAGCGTCAGCAGGCTTCCCATCGTCATGATAGACAGCGCCGGCATGAAACCGGAAAGTGTGCTTCCCCCTTCTTGATAAAAATAAAACAAACCGGTCGGCAGATAGGTGAAGCTTATAAAGTCCCGACCACTTTGGAATGGCCCGCATCCTAGATAGCAGGCAGAATTTTGGGGTAGAACAGCAATAACGTCCGTATTGTCAAATATGCTCCACAGCAACTGCGCCTGCAAGGCCGCCCGGACAAGCACAAAATCAGCATTGGATCCTTTCATCATATAGGTGAAAGCTATATATGTTAAAAGAACCGCAATGATAGACATGCCAGAAATTACGCTGCGCCATGTTAAGCGAACATTATCAAAGAAAGCCGGCATAATGAACAACCAAGCATTCAAGAAGTTAATGAATAAACTGAACTTCTCTCCCAAGACAAAAATTCCCGCAAGCACATAGGATACAAGGATCAGAATGGGAAGCCCCGCCGATTTCTCTGATCTCTTGATCCACAGGAAATAGAATGCCGCGAAAAAGAAGCTTTGCGTGACCAGGCTGGGCAGGATTTTGGTTCCCGCCGGGGCCAGCGTTTTCCAGAAGGTGACACGATCGACCCCCTGAAGGATCGGCCCGCCCGTCCGCAGGAACACATACAGCGCCATCAGCAGGACCACACCGGTAAAAGCCCAGATCAGGGCCTTGTTCAGGCCGTCCGAAGGCCGCATCATGCCATTTGTGAACCGCAGCCGGCCCGCTAAGTTGTAACCTGCGCGGGTCGCCTCCATTCCGGCGACCAAGTATCCAAGCAGCACCCAGAAAAAGCCGTTCGCTGTTCCGAAACGGCCGACCTCGATCATGAAGGTCCCAAATGAAATGATTGCCGCGCTGAGCATCATGCCCAGCATGTAATAAATCTGGAAGAAGCTGGTCATCACGACAGCCTGGCTGTCGCGGAGAAACACCCAGAGATAGGCCAGCGTCACAAGGATCGCGCCGACATGCGTCAGGGTTGGACGATCATTGTATCCATATCTTTCCAGGAAATACATTCCGACGGAAAGCAGCAGCAGGATGATGGAAAACATCGCGCGTGCCAAAGAAGCCGATCCTTTCAAGGCGGGTTGGTTCTCATCTACTCTCGGCTCTCATCCTGTCTTTATCAAAAAGACGGATGGAGCATAATCAGCCAAGAGTTTGTCATGCTGCTTGCAAATTGCTCAGCCGCGCCTGTTCAGTTCCCTGCATCCGCAGCTTGTGCCTCCTATCACAGCCGCAGGGTCGGTTGCTAGCACAAGTCCGCCATCGAGCACGATAATTTTATTCCACACGCATCGGAATTGTGCTCAGAACGGCGTTAATGATGGGCGTTGATGATGTGACCGCCCCCCGAAGGCATCTGAACCGCCCCGGGTTTGCCGGAGGCTCCAACTCCTGAGTAAGGTGGAGCATCATGAGCAAGACTACGAACAAGTTTTCCCCGGAAGTCCGCGAGCGCGCCGTGCGGATGGTTCTCGACAACGAGGGGCAGCACGGATCTCGCTGGCAGGCGATCACGTCGATCGCAGCAAAGATCGGCTGCTCGGCGAACACGCTGAACGACTGGGTCAAGAAGGCTGAG
>NZ_JANAVZ010000012.1 GCF_025195095.1 Paracoccus maritimus
CTGCGGCAGCCAATGGCCCCTCGACAACGGCCATCGGCGGCGAATCCGTTGCAACCGGCCCCGGCGCCTCTGCCATCGGCTGGCAGTCGATGGCCACCGCCGAACGCGCGCAGGCCTTCGGGCATCTGGCGACCGCGCAGGGCGTGCGTTCGCTGGCCGTCGGTGAAAACGCCGATGCGCAAAGCGACCTGTCCACCGCCATCGGCAATGAAAGCATCGCGAACGGCACCGATGCGTTGGCGCTTGGCGATACGGCGATGGCCAACGGCACCTCGACCACGGCAATCGGTGGCGAATCCGTTGCCATGGGTCCGGGCGCGACGGCACTGGGCTGGCAATCGGCGGCAACGGCTGAACGGGCACAGGCCTTCGGGCATCTGGCGCAGGCGACGGGCGTGCGGTCCACCGCAGTTGGCGAGGCGGCGGCTGCCGCCGGTGCACGGTCCATCGCAGTGGGCGATCAGGCCTCGGCGACAGGCGACAACTCGGTCGCCATCGGCGCCGGCGCGGAAGCGACGGGCGACAATCAGTTCGTGCTGGGCAACACAAGCAACACCTATCGCGCAGCCGGCATCGCCTCCGAAGCCAGCCTGGCGGCGCAGTCAGGGGCGGTCGGCGTGGTCACCTCGGACGCGCAGGGCAACCTTGCCGTCGATCGTTCGCTTGGCACGGCGATGGGATCGCTCAGCAATTCGATCCGGTCGAACTCCAGGCAGATCGAGGACAACAAGGAAGGTATCGCCATGGCGATGGCGCTGGATGCGCCCTATGTCCCCGAGGATCGGACCTTTGCGGTATCGGCCGGGTTGGGCAGCTTCGAGGGCAGTCAGGCCATTGCAGCCTCGATGGGCTATCGCTTCAACGCCAATACCCAGTTTGACGCGGGCATCACCTACGGTATGGATCGTGACCAGATCGGTGGTCGAATTGGTGTGACATACGCGTGGTAAGACATATCGCAACGATACTTCTGGGGGCGCTGCTGCTTGCGGCGACCCCTTTCATGGCCGGAAACGTCAATGCGCAGTCGCAGGACGATGCGCCTCTGGTCGAGGAAAGCTACGCCACCGCCGTGGTCCGCGATGTCCTGACGGCGGTCAATCATGGCAACTGGACAGGCAACTACACGGTCCTGCGCGACTATGCGTCGCCGGATTTCGCGCTGACCAACGACCCGACACGCCTTGCCGGGCTGTTCACGCAATTGCGCGTGCAACGCCTGGATCTGTTGCCTGTGCTTGTCACAGATCCCGTTCTGCTGCGAACGGACCTGGCTGAACAACAGTCCCAGATGCGGCTGACAGGCTATTTCCCGCTGCAGCCGCAACATGTCAGCTTTGATCTGACCTTCGAGCGCGAGGGATCGCGCTGGCTGCTGCTGGCAATCTCGGTCGGAGCTTTTGATCCGATCGAAGAGGGCGAAACCGAATAGCCTGGCCCGATCCTTCGCAGAATCCACTGTTCCGTCATGACACGATCATGCGGCGAGGATCGGCGATCAGCGCCGCGTAATGGGAAAGAAAGCGCGCGGCCTCGGCCCCGTTGATCACCCGATGATCATAGCTGAGGTCCAGCGGGACCATCGGCACAGGTTTGGGAACCCCGTCGTGCCAGACCGTGATCGTTTCCGTCCTCGTGATGCCAAGGATCGCCAGCTCGGGCGGGTTCACGATGGGTGTGAACCCCGTGCCGCCGATCCCGCCCAGATTAGAGATGGTCATCGACGCGCCCACCATTTCATCAGGGCCGATCTTGCGCGCCTGCGCGCGGCCGGCAAGATCGGATATTTCTGCGGCAATCGTCCACAGGCCCTTTCGGTCCGCGTCGCGAATGACAGGCACCATCAGTCCGTGTTCGGTATCGACCGCGATGGCGATATGAACATAATCCTTGATGAAAAGGATCTGGCCGTCCGCCGACAACGAGGCGTTGAACCGGGGATACGCGCGCAGGCAGCGGGCCAGCGCCGCCACATGGAACGCCAGTGGCGTCAGCTTGATCCCACGGGCAGCCGCCTCGGCCTTCCACTGTCGGCGAAGCGACTCGATCGCGGTGACATCGGCGCGATCATGATGGGTGACTTGCGGAATCAACGCGTTGGCCGCTGCAAGATTGGCGGCGGCGACGCGGGAAAACCGGCTGGTCGCCTCTTCTGTGACCGGGCCGTAGGCGACGTGATCAACATCCCAATAGGCAGAGGCCGAAGGGCTGCCCGTTGTGCTTTGCCCGGCCTTTAGATCTTCGCGCGCGATACTGGTCCGGCCAAGGTCACGACCAAGCCGATCCAGATCTATTCCCTTCTCGCGTGCCAGCGCCCGAACCGAGGGCGGTGCGATTACATCCGTCATCCTGTCACCTACCAGCTTGCCGAGATATATTGCGTTTCCATGAACTCCAGCATGCCCTCGTGCCCGCCTTCACGCCCCAGCCCGGATTGCTTGACGCCTCCGAACGGCGCGGCGGGATCGCTGACAAGCCCCCGGTTCAGTCCGACCATGCCATAGTCCAGACGCTCGCAGACCTGCATGGCGCGCCTGAAATCGCGCGAGAAGACATAGGCTACAAGGCCGTATTCCGTATCATTGGCGCGCCGGATCACGTCGTCCTGATCTGTAAAGGTCTGAATCGCGGCGACCGGGCCGAATATCTCGTCATGGACGCAATCGGCGGCTTCGGGGACACCCGATAGAACCGTGGGTGGGTAGAAGAAGCCCCGCCCCTCGGGAACCGATCCGCCGCATTCGATCCGTGCGCCCTTGGCAACTGCGTCCTGGACGAATTCAGCCACCTTGTCCCGCGTCGCCGCGTTGACCAGCGGCCCGACATCCACGGATGGATCGCTGCCGTCGCCCAGCCGCAGCGCGGACATGCGTTCGGTCAGTCGGCGGGTAAATTCTGCCGCGATGGACCTGTGGACATAGATCCTGTTGGCCGCGGTGCAGGCCTCGCCCAGGTTGCGCATCTTGGCCTGCATCGTGCCGTCGATCGCCTCGTTCATGTCGGCATCCTCGAAAATGATGCAGGGTGCGTTTCCGCCCAGTTCCATCGCTGGTTTCAGCACCTGGTCCGCCGCCGATTTCAGCAGCTTGCGCCCCACACCGGTCGAACCGGTGAAGCTGACCACCCGCACGCGCGGGTCGTGCAGCATGTGATCGACCAGGGCCCCTGTCCGGCGCGACGGCAGGACATTCACCAGCCCGGGTGGAACCCCGGCCTCGGCCAGCAGCGGCATCAGTGCCAGCATGGTCAGAGGTGTCTCGGACGCCGGTTTGATGATGACGCCGCACCCAGCCGCCAGGGCCGGTGCGATCTTGCGCGTCCCCATCGCGGCAGGATAGTTCCAGGGCGTCACAAGGACCGCCAGACCCGCAGGCTTGTGCTGGACCATGATCCGTGCGCCGGACGACGGGGCACGGGTGATCATCCCATCGGCGCGAACCGCCTCTTCCGCGAACCAGCGGAAGAATTCGGCGGCATAGGTGGCCTCGCCCATCGCATCGGCACGGGCCTTGCCGTTTTCCAGCGTGATGAGGCGCGCGAAATCGTCAAGCTGCGCGGTCATCAGCTCCCACGCCTTGCGAAGCACTTCTGAACGCTGCCGCGGGGTCCGCGCGGCCCATTCCCCCATCGCGCGCTCAGCGGCATCCAAAGCGGCATCGGCGTCCGCGATATCTGCCGAAGCAACCGAGGCCAGAACCTCTTCGGTAGCCGGGTTAATGACGTCGAACCGGTCTCCGGACTTCCGCCAGTCGCCATCGATGTAAAGGTCGGTATGTTCCATTTCGGCGTTTCCAGATGTCAAAGCAGGTGGCGAAGCGGCTGTTCCAGCCGACCTGCAAATTCGGTGAGAAGGTTGATCGCGTCGCCTGCTTCAAGCTGGGCAGAACTGCATTCCAAAGTGATCGACAGACCGCGTCCGGCTGCCATCATGGTCAGCACGGGAATCTCTGCCGCACCCATCTCGACATGCCGCAGGCGGCTGTCGCGCAGATCTCGAAGCAACAGCGCAGGACGATCGTCGCTGCGCACGACTTGCGACAGATCCGGCCCTGCGGGCACGGAGTAGCTGCGCTGCACGCCCAGACGCTGAATGGCAACCACCTTTGTCCCGGACACGGGCAGGCAGGCACCGGCAAGACCGGCGAGGATCGCGTCGGGATCGGCCAGCCCCTGCGGGTTGCGCGCCCATGAAACGAACTCGGTCAGGCCTTCTTCATCCAACTCGGCTGTCAGGCGCTGCGCGGCGACCGCGGGGCCCGACGCAGCGGGCGACGGCAGGGACGCCAGCCTGTCCAGATCCGCTGCGTGATAGGGCTGCGGATGGCCCGCATCTACCAGCCGCGCAAGGTCCAGGCCGCGCTCGGCCGCCAGTCGCCGCGCCTTCGGAGAGGCAAGAATGCGGCCACCCTGCCTTGGTTGCGCGGACGAACGCGCGTTGGAGGTGACCGGCTGAGACGATTTTTCTGCCTCGGCCTTCTTGGGCGCTGTCACCTTTGGGGTTTCGTCGGGGCCATTTTGAAAGCTGCGCGAGACGGGATTTTCCGGCCGGTCGGCGCTGATGATGGCGACCGCCGATCCGACGGGAACCGTCTCGCCCGCCTCGGCCAGCGTCGCGGCAAGATATCCGGCGGCGCCTGCCGGCACCTCCATCGTGCTCTTGTCGGTTTCGACCTCGAACAGGACATCATCCTCGGCAACCTGATCGCCGGGGGCCTTCTGCCAGTTGACCAGCAGACCGCTGTCCTGCGCCATGCCAAGCTGCGGCATGGTGACTTCCCTGCCCTTGGGCAACGCCGCTGTGGCCGATGCGCCCGGCGTGGCATCCGATTTCGGTTCGGGTTCATCCGCAGGCTCGTCCGCGCTGTCGGTGATGCGCGCAATGATCTGACCGACGGGCACATCCTCGCCCGCCTCGGCCCTGACGCCTGTCAGAAACCCGTCCGCCTGCGCTTCGACCTCCATCGTGGCCTTGTCGGTTTCCACCTCGAACAGCGCATCGCCCTTGGATACGGCATCGCCCGGTTTCTTCAGCCACGAGACGATCTTGCCTGCATCCTGGGCCATGCCCAGTTGGGGCATGGTGACGTCATGCGGCATGGATCATCTCCCCGGCGCACAGCTTGCGCGCGTTCGCGGCGACGTCTTCGGGCGTCGGAACGGTCAGATCCTCAAGCGCGGGCGAGAACGGCACGGGCACGTCCATCGCCCCCATGCGCAGGACAGGCGCATCAAGATGATAGAACGCCTTCTCATTCAGCCTGCTGGCGATCTCTGCGGTGACGCCATAACTTTGGTGGCCTTCGTCGATGACGATGGCCCGGCTGGTCTTTCGCACGCTTTCCAGCAATGTCTGCTCGTCCAGCGGCACGATCGTGCGCGGGTCGATGACTTCGGCCTCGATCCCCTCATTCGCCAGAATTTCGGCGGCTTTTTCCGCCACCTGAACCATCGACGATGTTGCGATCAGGGTGATGTCGCGCCCCTCGCGCTTGATGTTCGCCTGACCGAACGGGATCAGATATTCCTGTTCGGGGACCGGCGCCTTGTCCTGATACATCAGCTTGTCTTCGAAGATCACGACGGGGTTGTTGTCGCGGATCGCGGTCTTCATCAGCCCCTTGGCCTCGTAGGCGGACGACGGCATCGCGACCTTCAGACCCGGAATATGCGCCACAAGCGCCTGCAGCGATTGCGAGTGCTGGGCCGCCGACCGGCGCGTGGCGCCCAGATTGGTGCGCAGCACAAGGGGCACGTTCAGCTTGCCGCCCGACATGTAGTGGGTCTTGGCCGCCTGATTGCACAGCTGATCCATGATCAGGAAGATGAAATCGCCGAACATCAGATCGACGATCGGACGGGCGCCGGTCATCGCCGCGCCGACGGCAATTCCCATGAAGCCCGGCTCGGCGATCGGCGTATCGATGACACGGTCCGTTCCGAATTCCTCGACCAGCCCGGACAGCACCTTGAAGGGCGTGCCCGCCTCGGCGACGTCCTCGCCGATGATGAAGGTCGTCGGGTCGCGGCGCATTTCCTCGGCCAAGGCCTCGTTGACGGCTTGCGACAGGGTGATCTCTCTCATCGTCTCTTCTCCTCAGGCCGCATAGACATGCATGTCGACTTCGGACGTGTCGGGATAGGATGCGGCCTCGGCATAGGCGACAGCATCGGCGGCATCCTTTTCGATCTCGGCATTGATGGCCTCGATCTCGTCCTCGCTCGCGACGCCCTGATCGACCAGCCAGGTGCGGAAGCGGACGATCGGATCGCGATTTTCGCGCCAGTCCTTCTCTTCCGCCTTGGAACGATAATATTCCCGGTTGATGTCGCCGACATGGTGGCCGTGATACCGATAGGTTTCCAGTTCGACGAAGAACGGCCCTTCTCCCTTGCGACAGCGGGCCACCAGCTTTTGCGCCAGTTCGTTCACCGCCAGGACATCCTGGCCATCGATCCTGAACGCCTCGATCCCGAATGCCTCGGCCCGCGCGGTGATCGAGCCTGCGGCGATTTCCTCGGTCCTGGTGTATTCGGAATAGCCGTTGTTCTCGCAGGCATAGATGACCGGCAGTTTCCAAAGCGCGGCCATGTTCATCACCTCGTACATCAGGCCTTGCGCCGTCGCACCATCACCGAAGAAACAGACCGTCACATCGTCGGAACCCTGCAGCTTGGCACGCAGCGCGGATCCGGTCGCGATGCCCATCGACCCGCCGACAATGGCGTTTGCGCCAAGATTGCCGTGGCTTTGATCGGCGATATGCATCGAACCGCCCTTTCCCCGGCAATAACCTTCGGCCTTGCCCAGCAATTCGCAGAACATCTTCTTGAAGTCGGCACCCTTCGCCACGCAGTGCCCGTGGCCGCGATGGGTCGATGTGATGCGATCATCATCGGTCAACGCCTCGCAGATGCCGACGGCCACGGCCTCTTCGCCCGAATACATATGTGTCAGCCCTGGCATCTTCGCCGACAGGTAAAGCTGGTTTGCATTGTCCTCGAAGGTGCGGATGCGGACCATCTGGCGATACATCCGCAAGTAATCCTCGGTGTTTGTCTTGGCACTGGCCATCTGGACCTCCCACGAGGGGCAAGGGCATCGCGCCCCCGCATCCTCTGTTGAAAACACGTCCCGGCCGGAAAGGGCCGGGCAACGACGGTCAATACCGGTTGGCGATCGGCAGTTCTTCGCCCGGGAACAGCGAGATCACCTCGACGCCGGTATCGGTCACAACCACTTCTTCCTCGATCCGGGCCGCGGAATACCCGTCGGCCGCGGGGCAATAGGTTTCCAGCGCGAAGACCATGCCGGTCTGGATTTCCATCGGGTGATCCAGCGATACGGCGCGGCTGATGATCGGCCGTTCATGCAGCGCAAGCCCAAGCCCGTGACCGAATTGCAGGCCGAATGCCGCGTCCTCGTTCGGAAAGCCGAATTCCTCGGCCTTGGGCCAGACGGCTGCAACCTTGTCGGTGGTGACGCCCGGCTTGATCATCGCGATCGAGGCGTCGATCCATTCGCGCGCCTTCACATAGGCGTCGCGCTGCGCGGGCGTCGCACGACCGATATTGAAGGTCCGGTAATAGCAGGTCCGGTACCCCTGATAGGATTGCAGGATGTCGAAGAACGCCTGATCGCCGGGCCGGAAATAGCGATCGGTGAAGTTGTGGGGATGCGGATTGCAGCGTTCGCCGGAAATCGCGTTGATCGCCTCGACATCGTCCGAGCCCATTTCATAGAGCATCTTGTTGGACAGCGCGACGATGTCGTTTTCGCGCACGCCGGGCTTAAGTTCCTCGTAGATCATGTGATAGACGCCATCGACCATGCTGGCCGCCTGGGTCAGCAACTGGATCTCGTCCCAGTTCTTGATCTCGCGCGCCGCCAGCATGATCTGCTGACCATCGACCACGTTGATCCCCTCTTCCCGCAGCGCGTGGAACATCGCCGTTTCGGCGTAATCCACACCCACCGGCATGTCGGCCATGCCCGCATCACGGATCAGGCCCGCGATCTGTCTGGCATATTTGCGCATCAGCCCGAATTCAGGCGGGATCGTGCCGCGCATGCCCACGACACCGGCAAGGCAGTGATCAGGCTCCAGCCAGTCGGAATATTTCTTGTGATGCATGGCTGCAGAGCCGAAATCCCACACATATGGGCTGTCGTCCCCGGTCAGCAGGCAGAAGCGACACATCTTGTCGCGTTCCCATTCGCCGATCTTCGTCGCGCTGACATAGCGGATGTTGTTGACGTCGAACAGCAACAGCGTTCCGGCGTTGGACGCTTTCAGGGCCTGACGCGTGCGGGCAAGGCGATAGCGGCGCAACCGGTCATGGTCGATCCGGCGTTCGAAATCGACCGAAGTGTGCCCCCAGGCAGGCAGGCGACCTTCCCACCGCCAGTTCGGTTCAAGGTCTTGCGGTGTAAGAAGATTCGGCATCAGGGCGCGGGACATGGAAAATCCTTTCATCGGGCAGGCCGACGCCCGCCCCGGTTTAGGGTCTGTCTGTGGGTGGATGGCCGGCGCGCAAGCCGGCCTGATTGGTCACTGGATGCACCAGCCCCCGTCGATATGGATCATCTGGCCGGTCATGTAGTCGCTATCGGGACTGACCAGGAACGCGGCCGTGCCCTTCACATCATCGGGATAGGAGACGCGCTTGATCTGCAGGGCATCGCGGACGATGTCTTCGTAGGCCTGCCCTTCCTTGTCCTTGAACCCGATATCGACCAGATCCTTGTCAAGCTGTTCCCACAGCGGCGTCACCACGACGCCCGGCGCATAGCCGTTGACGGTAATGTTGTGTTCCGACAGCGCCACCGCACCGCAATGGGTCAGTGCAAGGCAGCCGTATTTCGAGGTGCAGTAGACGGTCACGTCGACCAGCGGCTTTCGCGAGGCGATCGAACCCACATTGATCAGCTTGTAGGGATAGTCCTGCTTGCCCTGCCGGATCATCTGACGCGCGGTTTCCTGCATGCCCAGCCACATCGCCTTGGTGTTCACGTTCATGATGAGGTCCCAGTTGTCCTCATCGATATCCATGAAGAACCGCGGCTTGTTCAGTCCGGCATTGAACAGCCCGACATTGATCAGCCCGAATTCCTCGACCGTTGCCGCGACGGCGGCGGCATTGTCCTCGCGCTTGGTGACGTCCATGCGGACCGCGATCGCCTTGCCGTTTCCGGCCTGATTGATCTGCTGCGCGATCTCTTGAGCTGCGTCCAGATCCAGATCCCCAAGGCAGACATTCGCGCCCTGCTCGGCGAAGTGCTGGGCATTGGCGGCACCCATGCCGCGGCCCGCGCCGGTGATCAGAATATTCTTGCCCTTCAGGCGATTGGGGTCCATCGGATCCTCCCTAGGTAAGCGGTTTTCTCATGATTTCCTCGGCGCGGGCCTGCGCGCGCGCCAGGGCGTCTGCGGGCGGCGCGATGCCCCGCAGCATGTCGTGCAGTTCGTGACCGCAGATGCGGATGATGTCGGAAATCTGCGGGATGGGCGGACGCGGCCAGAACTGCAGCTCGTCGCGCCACGACATCTGATCCACGGTTTCGAAAATCGCCGACAGACCGTGCACTTCCGGATCGGCGCCCACCGAATAGCGGGGCGCGGTGCGGCTGCCATTCTGCGCATACAGTTTCTGCGCAGCGGGCGAGGTAAAGGCGATCAGCGCCTCGACGGCGCCCGCAACGCGATCCTCGGCAAGATTTGCAGGCACCGCCAGGACATATCCGCCCACGGGGGCGATCGGCGCCCCCTCGGGCCCGTGCGGATGCGGCAGATAGCCTGTTTGGCCATGTGCCGGGCAGGTTTCGTCCAGTTCGAAATACGGCGCAAGCAGCGTATAGCCATAGGCCATCGCAACCTTTCCGGACGCGAAGGGGCGGACGCGTTCATACCACGACATGGACAGGATATCGGGGGGCGAATAGTCCATCAGCCGGACAAGATATTCCGCCGCCGCCAGCGCGCGGTCGGAATCCAGCCGCGGCCTGAACTCGTGCCCTTCCAGATGGTCGGCATCGAAACCGCCCGCCGTCCGGGGCAAATCGATGATCGGCTGCCCGAACGCGGCACAAGTCATCATGAAGGTGTGGCCCAGTGCGGTGCCCCGCGCGGCGTTCCACGCCACACCATATTGGCCATTGCGCGAATCGTGGAAATGACGCGCGGCGGCGATCACGTCGTCCGTCGTCCGCGGCGGCTCCAGCCCGGCCATCGCGAACATGTCCTTGCGATAGAACATCAGTTCCGGCGTGGTCTGGCTGGGCACGGCATAAGGCACCCCATCCCAGTGCGCCGCACGCCAGCCAGCCGTATGGAAGTCGCTGGGGTCAAGCCGCGCGACATCCATGATGCGATGCAGCGGCTGGATCAGACCCTTCTTCACGAATTCGCCGACCCAGGGCAGATCCAGCGCGATCAGGTCATAGCGGCTCTTGCCGCGTTCTGCATTGCGCAGCGCCTCTTCGCGCAGCCTGTCGATCGAGAAGGCGCGCTGATGAATATCGACGCCGATGATCTGTTCGAATTGCCGCTTGAGATGATCCATGACCATGAAGGTCGGATCGCCATGGACAAGGATGCGCAGCCCGCCGGGCAGTCTCAACGGCGATTGCAGCACATGCGGCGGCGGGATCATTGCCTTCCCCGGAACATAGGTGCCGCCGAAGTAATAGTCCTCGTGGGCGCGATCGGGTTGGCCGCCGGCAAACGTCGTGCTGCCGATCCGGTCGATACGATCCGCCAACTGGTTGAAGCGTTCCAGCAGTGCGGGGCTGGGATGCAGCGAGAAGCTTTTCCCCGATTTCGTGCGCGGTCGCTGTTCGATCAAACCTGCGGCCTGTATGTCGTGCAGCTTTCGCACGGCGGTCGCATAGGGCACGCCCGCCGACGCCACGATGGATGACGCAGACACCAGCCGTCCCTCGATATGACAGCGCAGCAAATGCAGCACCATGTTCAGATGCGGGTTCGGGGTATTTGGCTCCAACGCGGCTTCGATCTCTCCGCCGAGTTCGGCCAGGAACGCCACAATCCGCGACAACTCGGCACCGGCGGGCTTTGATGCGCGCCGCTCGGACGTTGCCGTGCGAGCTTGTCCATATCGGATATTTTGGGCAAGTTCCTGTTGCATGGCGTCTTGCGGCGAGGCCTTTCCCTTGCTGGTTGTGCGCTTTGTCATCGTCGTGCCTCCCGTTTTGATCCGGTTTGATACTCAGTCGATACGCGGTTTTGATCCATTCTGGACATCTGATTATCCAGAATGAACAAAAATGCGTGTGCTAGTTGGCGCTGAATGCCGCTGGATTGGTTCAGGTCGCATCGGACGATTCCCCAAACGGAACGCCGGGCGAAAGAGGACGAAAATCCAGGGAGGAGATGAGGAATGAAACGCACCATCAAGGCGATGCTGGCCTGCAGCGCAGCGATGCTGGGCACGGCAGCAGCAGCCGAAACCATGACGATCGGCATCACCCAGAACAATGTCGGCGTGGACAGCTATCAGACGACCTACGAGAAGGCTTTCATCGAAGCCGCCGACGCAAATCCGGATGTCGAGGCCGTCGTCCTGGACGCGGGCGGCGACGTCGCCCGCCAGATCGCCCAGATCGAGGATCTGATCCAGCAGGAAGTGGATGCGATCATCATCTGGCCGACCAACGGAGAGGCCGTTATCCCCGCCGTGCGCAAGGCCAAGCAGGCTGGAATTCCGGTCGTCATCACCAATTCGAACATCGCCGAGCAGGGCTTCGATTTCGTCAGCTCGTTCTCGGGTCCGGACAACATCACGCAAGGCGCGCGCGCGGCCGAAATCATGTGCGACAAGTTCAAAGAGATGGGCACCGACACCGAGGCGCAGATCGTCCAGATCAGCGGCCAGCCGGGCTATACCACCGCCATCGAACGCGCCAAGGGCTTCGAGGATCGCCTGCCCGAGGTCTGTCCCGACGTGACCCTGCTGGAATCCCAGCCCGGCGACTGGAACCGCGAGAAATCCCAGCAGGTCATGGAAGCGTTTCTGGTCAAATATGACGACATCGACGGCGTCTATGCCGGCGATGACAACATGGGCGTCGGCGCCCTGAACGCCGCCAAGGCCGCAGGACGCGCGGGCGATATCATCTTCGTCGGCGCGACCAATTTCTCGGTCGGATACGAAGCGATGGAGGCCGGCGAATACTGGGGTTCCATCTACCAGTCGCCCGTCGATGACGCCAAGGCCGCGCTGCAAACCGCCATCGATATCCTGGGCGGAAAAGAGCTTCCGTTCCTGAACTACTTCGACACTCCGAAGATCACCCAGGACAACATGGCCGAGTTCGACAAGCCCGTCTTCTGATGTTCCTCGGGCATATGCGGTGCCGTGATCCATGGCACCGCATATGTTTGACCGTCGCTGCGACCCTGCAGCGCCGGACGGCCGGTTTGCGCATCTGGCGCAATCCAGAGGCGGGACAATCCTGTCTGGCAAGGCCAAAGGGACCGGTGGAACATTGCTGCGGCAGGGATGCCGCGAGACGATAACGGGAGGAGATAATGTCAGCGATGACACGACAAGGCGTGGCCAAGTTGCTTGCGCGACAGGGCATTCTGGTGGCGTTCGTCCTTTTCATGGTCGTATTCGCCATAGCCAATCAGCGATTTCTGGCCATCGACAACATTTCCGGGGTGATCCGCTCGTCCGCGATTCTCGGAGTAATGGCGCTTGGCGTGACCTTTGTCGTCATCGGCGGCAATCTGGATCTTTCGGTCGGGTCCATGATGTCCTTCTCGACGATCGTCGTTCTGGATCTGCACGACAAGCTGGGTCCGACGCTGGCGATCCCCGCCATGTTCGGGCTGACACTTCTGCTTGGCGCCTTCATCGGCGTCTTGGTCGGATACCTGAAACTGAATTCCCTTATCGTCACTCTTGGGATGCTGTCGGCGATCCATGGCCTGACGCTGACATGGTCGGGCGGAAAGAACATGGACATCGCCGACAAGGAAGCCACCTGGTTCAGCGTCTTCGGACAGGGCGACATTGTCGGCATCCCCGTTCCGATCCTGATTTTCGCGCTGCTGGCCGGGGCGCTCAGCCTTGTGCTTGGGCGAACGCCCTTCGGCCGCAAGGTCTATGCCGTGGGCGGTAACGGCGTCGCGGCGACGTTCTCGGGTGTGCCTCGCGCCCGCGTCGTGTTCTTCACCTATCTGATTTCCGCTTTCTGCGTGGCGACGGCAGGGCTGATCCAGGCCAGCCGCTCGCTTGGAAGCCAGAACACCGTGGGCCAGGGGATGGAACTTGAAGTCCTGGCCGCTGTCATCCTGGGCGGCGCCTCGCTTCTGGGCGGATCGGGCACCGTTTTCAAGACGGTGATCGGCGTTCTGATCCTGGGGTTCATCCAGAACGGGCTGCTGCTGGTAGGGCTGGAATTCTACGCCCAATACATCGTGACCTGGATCATCATCATCCTGGCCGTCTGGCTGGACATCGCGGCCAAGCGTGGCCGGCTGTGGTCGTCGATCGCCTGAGGAGGGGAACCATGACTAAGGAAAACCTGATCAAGCAGGGGGCGATCTGGGCCTTCATCGCGGTCGAGCTGATCTTCTTCACGGTAATGGGCGATATCCTGTCCGTCACCAGCAAGTCGTTCATGGATTTCGAGAACATGCTGTTGTTGCTGAAACAGTCGGCACCGATCGGGATCATCGCGCTTGGCATGACGATCATCATGGTCAACGGCAATATCGACCTGTCCGTCGGCGCGACATTCGCCCTGTCGGCAGTGGTCCTGCTGGACAGTTTCTCGTGGCCGTTCATGGCCGCGATCGGCGACTGGGCGATCCCCCTTGCGTGGTTCTTCGCGCTGGCGACCGGCCTGATTCTGGGCGCGATCAACGGGCTGATCGTCTGGAAGACAGGCGTCGACGCCTTCATCGTCACGCTGGGGTCGATGCTGGGCTATCGCGGTCTGGTCTTCATGTATAACGGCGAACAGCCCACCAGCCATCTGAACTGGACGCTGGTAGATTTCGCCGAGTTGCAGTTTCTGGGCCTGCACACCGCCACGTGGTTCCTGCTTCTGACGGCTTTGGGGTTGTGGCTGCTGATGACCAGAACCGTGCACGGCCGCAACGCCTATGCGATCGGCAACAACCGCGAGGCGGCGGTGAATGCAGGAATCCGTGTCGGTCCCCACTTCCTGATCAACTTCATGCTGATCGGGTTTCTGGCGGCCCTGTCGGCGGTGGTGTTCTATTCGGAAAGCGGCTCGGTGAACCCCAATGACGGCACGCTTTACGAATTATGGGCGATCACCGCCGTCGTGCTGGGCGGCACCAAGCTGACCGGCGGCTACGGCTCGATCGTATCGACGCTTGGCGGGGTCATCGCGATCCAATTGCTGCGCAAGGGCCTGGGCCATATCGGCGCGGACACCGAAACGGTCAATCTGGTGATCGGCCTCATCCTCATCACGGTGCTGTTCCTTGACCGGCAACTGAACCGTCAGGGCAAAGAGGAACTGAAGACATGAACAACGATATCCCGATCCTGCGACTGGAAGGCATCGTGAAGACGTTTCCGGGCGTCCGCGCCCTGGACGGTGTCAGCTTCAACGTGTTGCCGGGCGAGGTTCATGCCCTGATGGGCGAAAACGGCGCCGGAAAATCGACGCTGATGAAGGTGCTTGGCGGCATTCACCAGCCCGACGAGGGCCGTATCCTGATCGCGGAAGAGCCGGTGGTGATGACGTCCCCGATTCAGGCCAAAGCCAAGGGGGTGGTCTTCATCCATCAGGAACTGAGCCTTGCGGACGAATTGAGCGTGGCCGAGAATATCTTCCTTGGCGAATTGCCCCGCAAGACGTTCGGGCGGGTCGACTGGACCCGGCTGTATGCCGAAACGGATGCGATCCTGAAGACGCTGAATGTCGGCTTCAATGCCCGCACCCGCGTCGGCGACCTGTCGATCGCGAACCAGCAGATGGTCGAGATCGCGCGCGCCCTGACCGTCGATCCACGCGCCGTCATCTTCGATGAACCGACAGCGTCGCTGACGGACGCGGAAAAGGTGGTGCTGTTCGACGTGATCGCCGATCTGAAAACCCGTGGTGTCGGGATCATCTATATTTCGCACCGCATGGAAGAGATCTTCAAGATCACCGACCGCATCAGCGTCCTGCGCGACGGCGAATATCGTGGCACGCTGGTCACCGCCGAAACCGACGAGGACAAGGTCACCCAGGCGATGATCGGCCGAAGCCTGGATCTGACGCGCAGCCCGCTGCAGCACGAAATGGGCGACATCGCGCTGGAAGTTCGCGGCCTCGAATGCGGAGCATTGTATCAGGATGTCAGCTTTTCTGTCCGCAAGGGTGAGGTGGTCGGTTTCTACGGGCTGGTCGGCGCGGGGCGCACCGAGATCGCCGAAACCATCTTCGGCCTTCGCGCACCGTCCGCGGGCAAGATCCTGATCAACGGGCAGGAAGTCCGCATCGGATCACCGATCGAAGCGATCCGACTGGGCATCTCGCTGGTCCCCGAGGATCGAAAGGGGCAAGGCCTTGTTCTGGGCATGAACTGCCGGGACAACATGACCTTGCCGCAGGTGGATGACATGACCGCGGGGCCGTTTCTGGCAAACGGCGCAGAGGTGGCGATCTTCGATCAGTATCGGGACAAGCTGGACATCCGCACGCCGGGTTGGCGGCAACAGGTCGGCAATCTGTCGGGTGGAAATCAGCAGAAAATCGTGATCGGCAAATGGCTGTCGATGCATCCCGAAGTCCTGATCGTGGACGAACCGACGCGCGGTATCGATGTCGGCAGCAAGTCCGAGATCCACAACCTGATCCGCGAACTGGCCGCGCAGGGCTATGCCGTCATCGTCATCAGTTCCGAGATGCCCGAGGTTTTGCATGTCTCGGACCGGATCGTTGCCATGCATAACGGCCGGATCACGCGCGAATTCACCTCGGACGAGGTGACCGAGGACAGCCTGATCCAGGCAATTTCCGGCATCGCATCCGACAAGGTGGCGTGATGCGGATAGGTTTCGCCGGTCTGGGCCGGATGGGCGCCTGCATGGCCCGGAATCTGGCGCTTGCAGGGCATGATCTGACGCTGTGGAACCGCTCGGCCGGCAAGGCGCGCGACCTGGCCCACGAATTGGGATGCAGGACGGCCCCGACGCCTGCGGCCCTGGCCGCAGAGACCCAGATCGTGGTCACCATGCTGGCGGACGATGCCTCGTCGCGTGAGGTTCATGCTGGTCGGGCGGGGCTTTTTTCAGGTCACAGCGCGCAGATCTTCATCGAAATGGGCACGATGAGCCCATCGCATATCGCTGAACTGGTCGAAACGGCCCCGTCCGGCACGCTGGTCATCGACGCGCCGGTGTCGGGCGCCACCCAGGCGGCGGCGGATGCACAGCTGCTGATCATGGCCGGCTGCACCGACGATCTGGCCAGGCCGCTGATGCCGGTTCTTAACGCAATGGGTCGTCACACGATCTGCCTGGGACGTTCCGGCGCAGGCGCGGTGATGAAGCTTGCCGTGAACTCGCTGATCCACGGCATCAATCAAACGCTGGCTGAAGCCATGACCTTGGCCGAAGCGGCGGGTATCGCGCCCGCGACCGCCTTCGACGTGATCGAGAACAGTGCCGCCGCCGCGCCGATGCTGTCCTACAGACGGCCGCTGTATCTGGACGAAACCGCGCATGACGTCACCTTCACCGTTGCGCTGGCGCGCAAGGACATGGAGGTGACGGCGGCGCTGGCAGCCAGTCTAGGCACGTCGATGCCGCAGGGACAGGTGACGCTGGACATGCTGCGACGCGCAGAAACCAAGGGCTATGGCGCGCGCGACATGGCCGCGATTCTGGATTTCATCAGGAAGGAGCCGACATGAAGGCCGCAGTTTTCGTGGGCGGATGGGAAGGCCACGCACCGATCGATTTCGCAGACTGGTACAGGACGCTTCTGGAAGCGAACGGGTTCGAGGTGGTCGTCTTCGACACGCTGGAGCCGCTGGAGCGCCCGGATGATCTGGCCGATCTGGACCTGATCACGCCAATATGGTCATCCGCGCGATCCGGACATCGCGAGGAATTCGGCAATATGACGAAGTCTCAAGAGGACGGTCTGCTGAAGCTGATCGCAGCAGGCTGCGGACTGGCCGGATGGCACGGTCACATGGGCGACGCATTTCGCGACCGACCAACCTATCACTTCCTGATCGGCGGTCAGTTCGTCGCTCATCCGCCCGGCTGGCCCGACAACCTGCAACCGGCCGAGGATTACATCGACTACGACGTGACAATCTGCCAGCCCGACCATCCTCTGGTGCAGGGAATCCGCAGTTTCCGCATCCGGTCCGAACAATATTACATGCTGACAGATCCGTCGAACAACGTGCTGGCGACCACGACCTTCTCGGGCGACCACCTGTGGTGGATCGAGGGAACGGTGATCCCGGTGACATGGACCCGCCGCTGGGATCGCGGCCGGGTGTTCTACTGTTCCATCGGTCACGAACTGGACGACCTGAAACTGCCGCAGGTGACCGAGATGATCCGCCGTGGCGCGATCTGGGCGGCAGAGGGCAAAGAAGCCGCCCGTTCGGCCCTGGCACCAGAGCGCGAGCAACGGACGGCAAGCTTCACCTGACAGATACGCGACCGAAGGCCATGCGGCGTCGGTCGAATTGCCGCATCTCCCGCGGTTTCATCCAACGGGAAACGAGGCAATTCATCGATCAGAACGTGAAGTCTGACAGGTCCAGATCGGATTTCTGCATGTCCTGAATGCTGACAGAGGTGCTGCCGTTGAGGCGCAGGACAAGATCGTCTCCCCGCTGCTCGGCCTGGTTGATGATTCGCTGCACTTGCGCACGACTGAAGTCGTCCAGCTCCAGGCGGTCGGTCCCGTTCTCGAAATCGGTGATGACATCGCGGCCATCTCCTAATTCGAATTCGAACACGTCCTGACCGCGACCACCGGTCAGGATGTCGTTTCCATGACCGCCATCCAGCGTGTCGCGGCCAAAGCCCCCAGAAAGCCGGTCGCGTCCACTGCCGCCCTCCAGTTCATCATTGCCCCAGCCGCCCCACAGACGGTCGTTGCCACTTCCGCCGTCCAGTTCATCGTTGCCCCAGCCGCCCCACAGACGGTCATTGCCGCTTCCGCCGTCCAGCTCGTCATTGCCGGATCCGCCCCACAATCTGTCATGACCGGATCCGCCCTCCAACTCATCGTGGCCGGCCTCGCCACGCAGCCTGTCGTTCCCGGCCCCCCCCTCAAGCTCATCATGGCCGCCGCCGCCAAGCAACGCATCATGCCCGTTTCCGCCGAACAGTTCATCGTTGCCGCCATAGCCCCAGATCCGATCATTTCCGTTCAGGCCGAACAGGAAATCGTCCAGACCTGTACCCTTTATCTGGTCATTGCTACCCGTGCCCCATCTGCGTGCCATGTGATCTATCCTTTCAACTGAAATCGCGGCGCTTGCCGCATTGCAAGGACGGCTTACAAGCATGCGGCTGACAGCAGCCTGACGGCCATTGTCAGCGAAATGTCAGCGACGCCGCACTAAAGGATGACGATGCGTTCAATCCACCTAGCCTCATTTCTGTTCGTGACCCTGTCCCTGCCCGCAGGCGGAGAGTCCACGCCGACCCGGACCAGTGACTACGAGATGGCAACAGAGGCCGTGACTCGAGGCGATTTCATGCCTCTTGACCAGATCCTCGATATCGTGTCGCTGTCCCATCCTGGGCGACTGGTAGAGCTGGATCTGGAAATGGAAGACGGCCGATGGGTCTATGAGGTAGAGCTTATCACCCCACAGGGCCGATTGATCGAGGTGGAACTGGACGCAGCCACTGGCGACATCCTGACCGTCGAAGACGACGATGACGACTGATGCGCGCTCTGATTGTCGAAGATGATCGCCGGATCGCCGAGGACTTGCAGCAGGCCCTGCGCGGCGCTGGATTCGTGGTCGAGCATGTCGAGGACGGAGAACTAGCCTGGTTTCAGGGCTCGACCGAAGCCTATGATCTGATCGTCCTGGATCTAGGCCTTCCTCGGCTGGACGGGCTTACGGTCCTGAAACGATGGCGCGCCGAAGGCTGCGACAGTCCGGTTCTGATCCTGACGGCGCGCGGAGCCTGGACAGAGCGCGTGGACGGTATCGATGCCGGGGCGGACGATTATCTGCCCAAGCCGTTTCGCATGGAGGAATTGACAGCGCGCGCGCGGGCCTTGGTGCGCCGTGCCGGTGGCCTTGCCGCGCCCCGGCAGCAGATCGGCCGGATCCTGGTCGATCTGAATCGCATGTCCGTCACGGTTGACGGCAACCCCGTCGTTCTGACGCCTCTGGAGTTCCGGCTTGTCGCCTATCTCGCCTTGCATCGGGAACGTATCGTGCCGCCGACGGAATTGCTGGAACATCTCTACGGTGACGACGAATCGCGCGAAACGAACGCACTAGAGGCCGTCGTCACGCGACTGCGCCGAAAGCTGGGACAAGGTATCCTCCTGACCCGACGCGGCTTCGGTTATGGACTGGATGACGGTAAATGAGACCGCTTTCGCTGCGCTGGCGATTGCTTGTCGCTGGCGGTGCCGCGATTCTTGTCAGCCTCAGCGTCGGCATCGCCGGGCTTGCGGCGCTTTTCGATCGACATGTCGAGCGGGTGGCCGTTGCGAATCTGGAAGCGCGCGCGCAGGCCGTGATCGCGATGGTCGAGCCGGTTGCGGGCGGCGCACCGATCCTGCGACAGGCGCCGCGTGACCCGAACTATGATCAACCTTTCTCGGGTCATTACTGGCAGCTGCGCCTTGGAGAAAGGACGGTTCGATCCAGATCACTATGGGACTATGCCTTTCCAATGGCAGAGACCGCCAGGCACGGCGCGCAAGAGGTCGTCAGCCTGACCGGTCCGCGAGGAAATCAGCTCTTGGCGATCGAGCGGCACCTGCTGGTCGGACGCGGCCCAGAGGCCGTTCCAATGGCGGTGATCGTCGCCTCCGAGCGTGCAGAATTGGTCAATGCCCGGCGCGGCTTCTTTCGGGATCTACTGCCATATGCAGCCGCGATGGCCGGGCTGCTGCTGGCGGCCTTCGTCGCGCAGGTGATGATCGGCCTGCGGCCACTGTCGCGCATCGCGGCGCGGATCACGGATCTTTCGCTTGGCAAGCGTGCCCGGTTGGGGGGCGATCTGCCGTCCGAGGTCATGCCTCTGGCGAGGCAGCTTGATCTGTTGCTGGACGACCGGGACAGGGAAATGGCCAGGGCACGCCACCGCGCCGCAGACCTGGCGCACGGCTTCAAGACGCCGTTGCAGGCCTTGATGGGGGATGCCGGCGAACTTCGCCGGCTGGGTCAGGCGCGTATTGCCGACAATGTCGAAAGCGTGGCCAAGACCATGCATCGCCTCGTTAGCCGCGAACTGGCCCGCGCCCGGATCCAGTCGGATCGCGCCAGTGCAACCTGCGATGCAGCCGCGGTGGTGGACAGGGTGGTAAGGGTCCTTCAGCGCGTGCCTGCCGGACGTCGCATGGATTGGCAGATTACCGTCTGTGACAATGCGATCGCCCGAATGGACGGGGACGATCTGACCGAAGCCGTCGGCGCCCTGCTTGAGAATGCCGTGCGCCACGCAGTCAGCGGGGTGCGGATCGAGATGTCCCGAACCGCCAAGATGATCCATATCGAGATCAGCGACGACGGCCCCGGCATCCCCGAGAAAGACCTTGCCCGACTGATGCAGCGCGGCGAACGGCTGGATAGTTCCGACGGTCAGGGCATCGGACTTGCCATTGTCTCGGATATCCTGGACGCGGCAGGAGGAAGGCTGAGCATGATCAATGCGCCGGCAGGTCTGAAAGTCACGGTATCGATCCCCGGCGCAGATTGATCTCGGTGCGGGGATATTTCCTGAGCGGACCGGACCCCGCGACCCGGAATGCGCATCAGGACGGCATGGTCGTCGCAGGCTGCGATTGACCGTCTGCCGCGGAACTGGCCAGTTGCGTCAAGTAACCTTCGCGCCCGAGAACTTATTCTCAGGCTTTTGCCTCCAACAGTGCGGCCATCGCCCTTTGGGTCACATCTTCAAGCGGATCGCTCATATCCAGACAGATCGCGCGCTCGTTCGGCAAGGGTGGCTGCAATGTGCTGATCTGCGAATCCAGCAGCGCGGGCGGCATGAAGTGCTGGCGTTCTGACATGCGCTTGCGGATCAGCTCTGGCGGTGCCTGCAGCATGATCAGCCGCAGCGGTCCAATCCTTTCGCGCAGGAAATCACGGTAGCTGCGCTTGAGGGCCGAACAGGTGAACACGGTCGGCCGGGCCGCGCAGGACGCCTTGACCGCTTCCGACAGGGCCGAAAGCCATGGCATCCGCATCTCGTCGGTCAGGGCGCGGCCCGCGCTCATCGCGGCCTGGTTTTCAGCAGGATGATAGTCGTCCCCTTCGATGAACACGGCACCGATCCGATCAGCCAGTGCATGGGCGAATGTCGATTTGCCGACCCCGCTTGGCCCCATGACCATCACGCACAGCCCGGCGGGGACGGTCCTGGGTTCAACGGCGCCCATCATTGGCTTCTCCTCTGGTCTCGTTCAGCGCCCGGTAATTCCCGGAAACGCGATCAGCAGCGACACTGCCAATATCTGAAGCGCGATGAAGGGCAACAGGGACCGGAAGATCATTCCCAGCGAAATATCGGGCGGGGCGACCGATTTCAGGTAGAACGCTGCGGGGCCGAATGGCGGCGACAGGAAGCTGACCTGCATGTTCATGCAGAAAAGTACCCCGAACCAGACCGGGTCCATCCCCAGATCGGTGATGATCGGGACGAAGATCGGCATTGTCAGAAGCGCGATCCCAACCCAGTCGAGAAAGGCACCCAGGATGAACAGGATGCCCATCATCACCAGCACGATCACTGTCGGATTGTCGGAAATTCCGGTGATCAGGTTCGACACGAAATCGACGCCGCCCATGAGGTTGTAGACGCCGACGATTGCAGTCGCGCCGATGCCGATCCAGACGATCATGCCGACCGTCGCCAGTGTCTGAATGGCCGCGTCTCTTAGCAGTGCATAGGTGAATTCGCCGCGCAGGATCGTGGACAACACCACCCCGCCCACACCGATGGCCGAGGCCTCGGTCACCGAGGCGATGCCGCCATAGATCGACCCCAGCACCATCACGACCACAAGGATCGGCAGCGCCAGCCCCTTCAGCAGCCGCATCTTTTCCTCGCGCGGGACCGGCGTCGGATCAACGTCCGGCACCGCACCCGGCGTCAGATAGGCGCGCGCCAGGATATAGGCACAGTAAAACATGGCCAGCATGAAACCCGGCAGGAACGACGCCGTGAACAGGTCACCGATCGAGACGTTGGCGGTCAGCCCATAGATGATCAGCACGATCGACGGCGGAATCATGGTGCCCAGAGAGCCGCCGGCACAGACGACGCCGATGGCAAGGCTGCGATCGTAGCCAAGCCGCAGCATCTGTGGCAGCGCCAGCAGGCCCAGCAGCACGATCTCGCCCCCGATGATGCCCGACATGGCGGCAAGGATCACCGAGACGAAGACCGTCTGGATGGCGACGCTGCCCCGGACCCGCCCGGCGAACAGCTTCATGGCGTCGAAAAGGTCGCGCGCGATCCCGGATCGGTCCAGGATGGCCGCCATCAGCACGAACATCGGAACCGATACGAAAACGAAGTTCATCACGAAGGAATAGACCCGGCTGGTGATCAGCGGGATCGACATCGGGCCGAACCATCCCAGCGCGAAGATCAGCGCGACCAGCAGCGTCACGAAGGCAAGCGGCATCCCGGTCAGAAGCAGCACGACCAGCATGCCGAACATGACCGCCGTGCCCCATTCGATGCCCAGGGATTGCAGATTGAATCCAAGCTCGATCATCGTTGGTTATCCTTTGGCCCGGCGGGCGTAGTTCACGGCAAGGATCAGGAACTGCACGACCAGCAGGATCATGACCACGAAGATGAAGATCTTGATTAGTGCGGGTGTCGGCGGGCTCCAGGCGCTGCCGGTCGTTTCCAGTCGAATATCGCCCGACGGCGTCCAGACAGCGCGCGTGACCATGTGCCATGCGGCATAGGCGAAGAAGCCCGAGGCGACCGCAGAGATCACGGAAATCACGATGTCGAAGATCCTGCGCGTGCCAGCAGGCAGGACGTCATAGATCAGCACGACCCGGATATGGCTGTTGCGGCTGGTGCAGTACAATCCGCCAAAGGTGAACGCCAGGCCGCACAGGAAGACCGTCGTCTCATGCGCCCAGATCGTAGGGCTGTTCAGCAGATAGCGCATGAACACTTCGTACAGAAGCACGGCGGCCGAGATGACGATACCGGCGGCAAAGACATAGGAGATGCGATCCACCATTCGCCCCATCAGGCCGGATTCGGGCGGGATGTGGCTGGTGGGCGTGCCGATCGCGGCAATGTCGATCTGTTGATGATCTTCGGTCATGGGCGTTCCCCGGAATGAAAAGGCCGCCCCGCGAAATCGGGGCGGCCCTGAACAGGCTTACTCCAGCATGCCCTTGTCGTTCAGATAGGCGATCAGGGTGTCATAGACCTGCTGCGCCATCGGCGATTGGCCGGCAATCTTCTGCCATTCCTCGGTGCCCAGCTTACGGAACTTGGCGCGCTCTTCGTCGGACCAGTTGTGAACGGTGATGTTGGGATCGGCCTCGGCCTCTGCCAGCGCCTTTTCGTCGGCGTCACGATTGCCTTGCAGCTGGGTCTGCTGGAATTCCTTTACGGTTTCTTCCAGCAACGCCTTCATATCGTCGGGCAGCGCGTCCCATTTCGCCTTGTTCATCGACACTTCGACCAGCGGCAGCGAATGGAAGCCGGGATAGACCGGATGCGGCGCGGTCTTGTTCAGGCCCTGTTGCTGGTTCACCGAAAAGACCGAATAATCGGCCGCATCAACGACGCCCTTGTCCAGCGACGTATAGACCTCGGATGAGGGCAGGTTCACCGGCGAGGCACCGGCCGCCGCGAACACGTTGGCGATCGGCCCTTCGGGCGTGCGGACCTTGACGCCCTTCAGGTCGTCAACGCCCTCAAGCGGCACGCGCGACACGAAAGCTTCAAGCCCGGGCGTCGAGACGCCGATGAAGTGCAGGCCATAGCTGCCAAGCAGTTCCTGCATGATCTCCTTGCCGCCGCCATTCTCGACGAAGTCGATCATCTGTTCGGGATCGGACCAGGCCCCGACCGGGTTCGAGATCAGGCCGAAGGCAGGGTCCTTCCCGGCCCAGTAGGAACTGTCGCAGATCTGACCGTCCAGGATGCCCGCGGCGACAGCATCCAGAGTTTCGTTGTATTCGACAACTGAACCCACGGGCAGCATCTCGATCTGGATCTTGCCATCCGACCGCTCGGCGACCAGTTCGGTCCAGCCTTTCTGGAACTCGTAGTTCGGGTTGCCGGCCGGATCCGACGACTGGAACTTGAAGCTGTATTCCTGGGCAGCGACACCGCTGGCCGTCAGGATAAGGGCCATCGTGGCCGCATGGATCAGTTTCATCTTAGTCCTCCCTGTACTTCAGATGTTTCTGGATTTGTCTGGCGTGGCGGATAGCCGCTGCACGCCGTTCGGGCTAGGACGCCCGTCCTCCCGGACCCTCGTCGAGACCGAAGCTTATATCCAGCAGCGCCGGATCAATGTTGCGTTCCAGCCGGTCCAGCATGACCAGCCCGAATTCGACCAGCCGGTCCGACATGGTCCGCGCCAGCGCCACGTCGCCCGCAAGCACGGCGCGCATGATTGCCAGATGGTTTTCGACCGTTTCCTCCAGCCCCTGCTGTCCGCTGACCTTGCTGATATCCAGAAAGCCCGCGCGCCGCCCCAGCGCCTTCAATGGACGCAAGCTGCGTTCCAGAAACCGTTCGCGCGAAGCCTCGATCATCAGCCGGTCGAAGGCCTTGTCCAGCACGTTGAACTGGTCCAGCGTGATCGTCGGCTGCTGATCCTCCAGCCTGCGCATGATGTGATACAGACGGGCGCGCTCGTTCCCCTCCATCTCCGATATGACGGCCCCAACCACGAAACGGTCCATATCCCGGCGCAGATCGGCAAGCCTGCGCTCGCGCGCCAGATCGATCGGCGATACGAGCAGGCCGTTTCTTGGCTGAACATCCAGCAACGTCTCGGCCGCCAATCGCCTGACCGCCTGATGGACGGGTGTCCGACCCAGCCCCGTCAACCCTTGCAGATCCTGCGTCCGCAACGTCGATCCGGGCGCAAGTCGCAGGGATACGAACAACTCCTCGATCCGCTCATAGGCGACGCTGGTGAGGTCTCCCGATGGCGGTGTCAGCGCGGCATCGGCACCTTCAGGGGCTTCCTGCCCCTTCAGTCGTTCCGATGTTTTGCCTTGAACACCCATCAAGTCTCTCCTATTGATGTTTTCTGATATTTCACAGCATATCTATAAAGTCAACGCGATTCGTTGGCGATTCGAGCGGAGGACACAGGGTGAAGATCACGGCGATAGAGACGCTGCGCACCGAGGAATTTTCGAATGTGCTGTGGGTCAGACTGCATACCGACGAAGGCAGCATCGGCCTTGGCGAGACGTTCTATGGTGCTGCGGCGGTCGAGGCGCATATCCACAACACCCTGGCCGTGCGCTTGTTGGGCAAGGACCCGACCCGGATCGAGGCGCTGAACCGCGCGATGGTCGATCTGCCGATGGCGCAAAGCTCGACCGGCGTCGAATACCGCGCGGCCTCGGCCATCGACATCGCGCTGTGGGACCTGTTCGGCAAGATCACCGGCCAGCCGGTACACAACCTGCTGGGCGGGCTGAACTGCGACCGGCTGCGGATCTACAACACCTGCGCCGGCTATGGCTATGTGCGCAGCAACAATATCCGCCCGGTGGACACCTGGAATATCGGCCGCACAGAGGGTCCCTACGAAGATCTGAACGCCTTCATGACCGATGCGGGCGCGCTGGCCGAAAACCTGCTGGAAAGCGGCATCACCGCGATGAAGATCTGGCCTTTCGATCCGCCGGCGCAGGAAAACCGCGGCATGTTCATCACCGCCGAACAGATGCGCACGGCGCTTGAGCCGTTCGAGAAGATCCGCAAGCGCGTCGGCGACAAGATGGACATCATGGTCGAGTTCCATTGCCTGTGGAACCTGCCGGCCGCCAAGCAGATCGCGCGCGCGCTGGAGCCTTATCAGCCGTTCTGGTACGAAGACCCGATCCGCATGAACAGCCCGCAAGCGTTGGAGGAATACGCCGCCTCGACCGATGTCTGGGTCTGCGCCAGCGAGACGCTTGGGTCGCGCTTTCCCTACAAGGACATGCTGGACCGGGGCGCGCTGCATGTCGCGATGGTCGATCTGTGCTGGACTGGTGGGCTGACCGAGGGTCGCAAGATCGCCGCGCTGGCCGACACCTATCACCGTCCCTTCGCGCCGCATGACTGCACCGGCCCTGTCGGGTTCGTCGCCGCGATCCACGCCTCGTTCAGCCAGCCCAACACGCTGATCCAGGAATCTGTGCGCGCCTTCTATGACGGCTGGTATCGCGAACTGGTCACCGAAATGCCGGTGATCCGCGACGGCCACGCCCTGCCCATGCAGGGGCCGGGCCTGGGGACCGACCTGCTGCCCGCCGTCTATGAGCGCAGCGACCTGACCGTCCGCAAATCGGAGTTGAAGACATGACCACAAGAAACCTGTTCGACCTGACCGGCCGCACCGCCCTTGTCACCGGATCGACCCGTGGTCTGGGTCGCGCCATTGCCGAAGGCTTTGCCGCCGCGGGCGCCGCGTTGGTCATCAATGGCCGCGACCCTAACAAGACCGAGGCCGCCGCCCAAGAGATGCGCGATGCGGGCATGACCGTGCGCGCCGCAGCCTTTGACGTCACCGACGAAAAGGCCGTCGAAGCCGTGTTCCGCGATCTGGATGCCGAAGGGATCGAGATCGACATTCTGGTGAACAATGCCGGCATCCAGCATCGTCAGCCGATGGTCGAACTGGCGCTGGCCGACTGGCAAAGGGTGATCGACACCAATCTGACCAGCGCCTTCCTGCTGGGTCGCGAGGCGGCGAAACGGATGATCCCGCGCGGCCGCGGCAAGGTCATCAATATCGGATCACTGACCAGCGAACTGGCCCGCGCGACGGTCATTCCCTATACCGTCGCCAAGGGGGGCATCCGTCTGCTGACCAAGGGCATGGCCGCCGAATGGACGCCGCACGGCATTCAGGCCAACGCGATCGGGCCGGGCTACATGCTGACCGAGATGAACGAGGCGCTGACCTCGAACCCCGATTTCGATGCCTGGGTCAAGGGTCGCACCCCAGCCGGCCGCTGGGGCCGTCCGGATGAACTGGTCGGCACGGCGATCTATCTGGCCTCGGATGCCTCGAACTATGTCAGCGGCCAGTTGATCTTCGTTGACGGGGGGATGATCTCGGTCCTCTAGGGGCCATAGGTTCGGATCCCTGCCTTCAGCATCCGAACCGCCGCAGGCCCGCGCCTGGAAGGATCAGGAATCCAGGCGCATGCCTGCCATCTCGCGGGCCAGTGCGTCGCACATCAGGCGTTTCGCGGGATCGATAGAGCTTGTGGCCGACACGAAGATCCCGACGCGGATGTTCGCAAGCATCTCCTGGATCAGGGGAATGAAGCGCAGTTGGCCGCTTTCGATGTCGTCGTGGAACCCGATCTTGGTATAAAGACCGATGCCGTGCCCGCTGAGGATCATCAGCTTCGCAAGCGAAAGCGTGTTCGTGAAGATGTGGGTGGACAAGGGCGTCACCAGCGTTGTGATCGCGTGATCGATGATCGAATTACCCCCCCGCGCGTCGATCGTGCGGACAAGCCTGTAGGTCGCGATATCTTCGATCGTCACACTGGTCCGGCCAGCCAGCGGGTGGTCGGGACGCAGAATGACGCCGAACGGGGCCGATTTCTCGGATAGCAGCCGGACGCCCGGCTGATCCGAAAAGGTGAAGGCGACGCCGACCTCAGCGGTGCCGCTGGCCACCGCATGCACCGCATCCTCGGGCTGCGAGGTGGTCACCGAGATCGAGATGTCCGGATAGACCTTTCCGAATTCGTTCATCGCGCGCGGCAGGCAACCCATCGTCATGGAATCGATCGTGTGGATGTTGATATGACCCGTTCGCAGGTCACGCATGTCGTCGATCAGGATTTTCGTCCGTTCGAAGTCATGCAGCACGGTGCGACAGTGCTCCAGAAGGATGGTGCCCACGGCCGTCAGCTCGACGCCCTCTGGCGTGCGGTCGAAGATGGAAACGCCCAACCTTTGTTCGACGCTGATGATCTTGCGATTGACGGACGTGGAAGACACGTTGAGCAGCTGCGCCGCCTTGCGGATCGACCGCTGTCGGGCAACCTCGTCAAAATACCTGAGAAAACTCGAATGCATGCGGCCGCCTGCCGAAGGACAAAGGGGGTGGTGCGTTTTCCGCACCACCGTTGGCAGAACTTTCTCCTACCTGCACCGCCCGCGCAACGGTAAAGTCATTTTAACAAGGTCGAAACAAGGGCCGCTTTCCCACCGACAGGAGAGACGCGAATGACGCAAGATAAGATGACGCTTGACCGCCGCGGTCTGTTGCGCGGCATGACGGCCTTTGGGGCTGCCCTCGCCGGGACGCATATCGGTATCGAAAAAGCCTGGGCCGCCGATACCCATACCGTGAAGCTGCAGCTTGGCTGGCTGGCCGGGAACGGTATCCTGGGTGAACTGGCCGCCGACGCGAATGGATATTTCGCGGAAGAAGGGCTGTCACTTGAGGTCGTGGCCGGCGGTCCGAACGTGGATGGCGTGGCCTCGGTCGCGTCGGGTCGGGCACAGATCGGTTCGATCAGTTCCAGCCCGTCGCTGATGCTGGCAAGATCGCAGGGACTGCCCATCAAGTGCATCGCCGCCGGATATCAGCAGCATCCGTTCACCTATTTCTCGCTTGAGAAGAACCCGGTGCGTCAGCCGAAAGACCTGATCGGCAAGACCGTGGCAACCAACGGGACCGCCAGGATCCTGTTGCAGGCACTGCTGGCGGCCAATGACATTCCCGAAGATCAGGTCGAGGTGCTGGTGATGGGGGCCGACATGACGCCCCTGCTGACCGGACAGGCCGACGTGGTGACCGGCTGGAAAACGAATGTCGGCGCGCTGTCGGTCCTGGGACCGGATCGGGTCGACATGAGCCTGTGGGACGCCGGGATCAGGCTTTACGCCAATCCCTATTACGTCAACGACAGCGCGCTGACCGATCACCCCGACCAGGTCCGCGGCATGCTGCGGGCCATCGCACGCGGCTGGGGCTGGGTGCATGACAACCCCCAGGAAGCGGTCGATATCCTTGTCTCGCGCTATCCCAATCTGGACCGCGAATCCGAATTGGCGGCGGTGGACGCCGTCGTCAAATACAGCTTCGACGAGAACACACGCCAGAACGGCTGGGGTACCATGACGCCCGATAACTGGCAGGACCAGATCGACATTTATGACCGACTGGGCCAGTTCGAAGGCGGGGCGCCGCAGGTCGACGACATCATGACGCTGTCGGTGCTGGATGAAATCGCCGCATCGCGGCCGGTCTACGGGTGATGGGCATGATGGAATCGAAAGCCACGCTGACGGGGCAGCCGATCGACGCGCTGCCCGCCGAAATCCCGGCCGCCGCGCTGAAGGCCGCCACGGTCCGCTTTGGCACCTACACCGCCATCGAAGAGCTTGATCTGCAGATCGAGGCCGGTGCCTTCTACACCATTCTGGGTCCCTCGGGCTGCGGCAAATCGACGATGCTGCGGCTGGTCTCGGACTTGATCCCTGCGGCGGGCGGCGATGTGTCAATCTTCGGGAAGACGACCGAACAGGCGCGTCTTGCCCGCGAATTCGCCTTCGTCTTCCAGGATGCGGCACTGCTGCCCTGGCGATCGGCGCTGAAGAATGTCGAATTGCCGCTAGAGATCGGACGCAAGCGGAATGTCGAGATCCCTGTCGGGCCGCGCAGCCCGCGGGAATTGCTGGAACTGGTCGGCCTGAAGGGGCGCGAAAACGCGCTGCCCCATGAATTGTCGGGCGGCATGCGTCAGCGCGTCGCGATCGCAAGGGCGCTGCTGTGCCAGCCGAAACTGTTGCTGATGGACGAACCCTTCGGCGCGCTGGACGAGATGACGCGCGACCGGCTGAACCTTCAGTTGCTGGATATCTGGCGCGAGACCGGCACGACCATCCTGTTCGTCACGCATTCGATCTCCGAGGCCGTGTTCCTTGGGCAGAAGGTCATCATGCTGCGCGCCAATCCCGGCCGCCTGCGCGAGATCGTCGATATCGACCTGCCCGAACCGCGCCAGATGAAACTGCGCGACACCCCCGAATTCAACCGCTACTGCGGCTATCTTCGCGAACTTCTGGAGACCTGCTGATGGCTGTCGCCGAGACAATCGACATCGTCGATCCCGAAATCCAGGCTCGCAACGCCGCCCGGAAACAGAAGCTGATGTCAGCGGTCGTACCGCTGGCGACGGCGGCGGGTCTTGTCGCCTTGTGGCAACTGGGCGTGAAGGGGTTCGGCGTTCCGACCTATATCGCGCCTGCCCCCTCGGACGTCGCCGCGACCTTCGTCGAGAAATTCCCGCTGCTGATGCAGAATTTCTGGCCCACATTCATCGAAAGCGTGGCCGGCTTCGCGGTCGGCAACCTGGCCGCGATCCTGATCGCCGTGGCCTTCGTTCATTCCCGCAATGTCGAACGGGCGTTCTTTCCCATCGCGGTCTTCGTGAACACGATCCCGATCCTGGCGATCGCCCCGATCCTGGTGCTGATCTTCGGACCCGGCATGACCGCGAAGGTGGTGATCGCGGCCCTGATCTGCTTCTTCCCGACCTTGGTCAACATGGTGCGGGGCCTGCAATCGGTCAGCCCGCAGACGCTGGAACTGGCGCGGATCCTGTCGGCATCGAAAACCGAGGTGTTCTGGAAGATGCGCCTGCCATCCTCACTGCCGTTCCTGTTCTCGGCACTGAAGATCTCGGCGACGACCTCGGTCATCGGCGCCATCGTCGGCGAATGGGTCGGCGCGGATCTGGGACTGGGGGCGCTGATCATCGATGCGACCTTCAACTTCAATTCGCCGCTGCTTTACGCGACCGTGCTGATGTCTTCGGGCCTGTCGGTCCTGATGTTCACGCTGGTCTCGCTGGCCGAACGCCGGATCGTTCGCTGGTAGCCTAAAGGCCTTCAAGCAAAAGAGAAATCGACGCCGCAGGCATGGACCCGCCGCGGCGTGACAGGAGGAGTTTGTCCAATGACCGAACGCAACAAGGACTTCATCGACAGCCGCGCAGAACAGGTTCCCGTCGTGTCGGACACCGATGTGGTGGTGATCGGGGCGGGACCCGCAGGCCTGTCGGCCGCCGTTTCGGCCGCACGGAACGGTGCGCGGGTGACGCTGGTCGAACGCTATCACCATCTGGGCGGCATGGCCTCGGGCGGGATGGTTTTGGTGCTGGACGACATGGTCAATGCCGGCACCGAGATCGTCACGACCGGCATCGTCAGCGAATTCGTGGACCGGATGCAGCGTCAGGACGGTGCCGTCTTTCCGCCGCCCGAGGACTGCCTGACGAATTGGGAAATGTGGCAGAAATGGTCGCGTTGGGGATGCATCGACTTTCACAAGCAGGGCATGCCGCAACCGATCATCCATGCCGTCGCCTTCGATCCCGATGCGTGGAAGCGCGTCAGCCTGGATCTGGTTCAGGAAGCGAAGATCGAACTGCGCACACATAGCTGGTTCTCGGAGGCGCTGGTCGAGGGCAGCCGGGTCACGGGCGTGATCGTGCAGACCAAGCTGGGTCGTCAGGCGATCCGGGCGCGTATGGTCATCGACGCATCGGGTGATCTGGACGTCGCTTCCTCTTCCGGCGCCTCGTTCGCCACAGGACAGTTCATCGTCACCACCGTCTTCCGGCTGATGGATGTCGATACCGCCAAGGCCGAGGCGTTCGAATACCAGAACCCCGAGGCATACAAGGCGCTGGACCGTCAGGCCCGCCGCGTCATCGGAGGGGCCTGGGGCATGTGGTGGCTGAAAACCCCGCTGCCGGGTGTTGTATGGTGCAACTGCCCGCACATGCCGGGCTATGACGGGATGTCGCCCGAACACATGGTCGAGGCCGAATTCGAAGGCCGCCGCCGCATGATGGCGCTGCTGGATTTTGCCCGCGCCAATCTGCCGGGATTCGAGAACGCCAGGATGCTGGGGGCGGCCGAACAGATGGGGATCCGTCAGACGCGGCTGCTGCAGGGTGAATATATCGTCACCAAGGACGACGTGAAGAAACGCCGCCATTTCGCGGACTCGGTCTGCCGGGGTCGCGACTACTACACGCCCTATCGTGCGCTGCTGCCCAAGGGCATCGACAACCTGATCGTCGCGGGCCGTCACTATTCGGTCGAGAGCGAGGCGCAAAAGCAATCGCGCGAGATTCCCCCCTGCATGGCCCAGGGCGAGGCTGCCGGCGTCGCCGTCGCCAAGGCGCTGCAGGCCGATTGCGCGCTGCGGGACGTCGATGTGACGGCGATCCAGAAACAGATGCGCGCGCAGGGCGCCGATCCCGGCGACGTGCCATCGGCCAACGCCCTGATCGAAGAAACCGCCGCAGCGTAAGGAGAAGACATCATGACCAAACAGGCACTTCCTTTGGAAGGCGTTCGCGTCCTTGACTTCACCCAAGTGATGATGGGCCCCTGCGCGACGCAGATGCTGGCCGATTTCGGTGCGGATGTGATCAAGATCGAACGCCCCGGCGAGGGCGATCTGTCGCGGAACTTCTTCGGCGAACCCAGCGAAGAGGCGATGAACAACGCCGTCTTCGCCTCGCTGAACCGCAACAAGCGATCGGTCGAGATCAACACCAAGTCCCAGACGGGGCGCCAGATGATCTACGATCTGGTCGCGCACTCCGACGTGGTGGTGGACAATTTCCGCGCCGGGGTGATGAAGCGACTGGGCTTTGATCATGACACGCTGAAGAAGATCAATCCGCGCATCATCTGCGCCTCGGGCACCGGCTTCGGTGAGGTTGGTCCCTATGCGCACAAGGGCGGGCAGGATGTTCTGGCGCAGGCGATGACCGGGGTCATGGAAAAGACCCAGGATCCTGCGGTTCCCAAGTCCATCTATCCGACAACCTTGTGCGACTATACGGCCGGAATGCACCTTGTTCAGGGCATTCTCGCGGCGCTGCTGGCGCGCGAGAAGACCGGGCGCGGCCAGAAGGTCGGGGTCTCGCTGTATGATTCCATGATCGCCATGCAGATGCAGGAGGCCGCGCAATGGTCCAAGCATCGCGAGGTGCTGAACTGGGCCGCCATGCCGCTGACCGGCGTCTTCGACACGACCGACGGCGCGGTTGTCGTGGTCGGTGCGTTCAAGCCGCATCCACTGCGCGACATCTGTGCCGCGCTGCAGATCGAGGATCTGTCGCCCGACTACCCCAACCTGGCGGCGCAGCGCGCCAACAAGCCGTATCTGCAAGGACGCTTTCGCGACGCCTTTGCCACCAACACCACCGCCCACTGGATCGAGCGGCTGGAACAGCAGGATCTGTTGTGCGCACCGGTCCGGTCACTGGGTGAGGCCTTGGCTGATGACCAGACCGCTGCGAACGGGATGCTTGTCGATATCGACCATCCCATCCTGGGCAAGATCACGCTGGTCGGATCGCCCGTCCATCTCAGCGAGGCGCCGGTGATGGTGCGCCACACCCCGCCACGGCTGGGACAGCACACCGACGAGGTGATCCGCGAATTCGGCCTAGATGCCGTCGCGCGGAAGGAGGCGGTATGAGCGTTCGCTTCGACGTCACGGGTCACGTCGCGCGAGTCACGATCGACCGTCCCGATCGGATGAACGCGGTTGATGCGGCGACCGAAGCCGAACTGAGCCGCATCTGGGCGCTGGTCGAGGCCAGCGATGACATCCGCTGCGTGGTCCTGACCGGCGCGGGCGACCGCGCCTTCAGCGCCGGCGCCGACATGAAAGCCGGCAACGGTCTCAGCGGGCTGGAATACTGGGCCGCGGCAAATCCCGACGGGTTCGGGGGCATCGCGCTGCGGCAAAGCCTGACCGTGCCGGTCATCGCGCGGGTCAACGGCCTGGCCCTGGGCGGCGGGTTTGAAATGGTGCTGGGCGCTGACATCGTGATCGCCTCCAGCACCGCGCGTTTTGGGTTGCCCGAGGCCAAGGTCGGCCGCCTGCCGCTGGATGGCGGCATGGTCGCGCTGCAGCGGCTGATCCCGCGCAACATCGCAGCGGGGCTGATGATGACGGGACGGATGATGCCTGCCGACGAGGCTGCGCGCCTGGGATTGGTCAATGCGGTCGTCCCGCCGGACCAGCTTGACGCCGAGGTGGATGCCTGGGTCGCCGACATCCTGTCCTGCGCGCCCCTTTCCGTGGCTGCGATCAAGGACACGATCCGTGCAACCGCCCATCTGGACCCGCAAGAGGCACGCGACCTGCGTCGGCCGGCGCTGATCGCCGCGCTGCAGTCCGAGGATTCTCTGGAAGGCGTCGCGGCCTTCCGCGAAAAGCGCGCGCCCGTCTGGCGCGGCAGATAGCGGGGATGCCATGACGCTTGTGATCCAGGGCCAATGCATCGACATCAAGGACGGGATCTGCACGACCTCGTGCCCGGTGGACTGCATCTACGAGGGTGAGCGGATGTTCTACATCCACCCGACGGAATGCATCGAATGCGGCATGTGCGAAAGCATCTGCCCGGTCGACGCGATCCGCTACGAGGATGAACTGGACGCAGAAAACGCCATCTTCGCCCGGATCAACCGCGAGGTTTTCCAGGCACCCACGGGCGAGATCGAGGAACCGGGCGGATGGTCGCGCGACATGGCACCGCGCCGCGACCACCCTGACCTGCCGCCGCGGCCCAGCCTGGCCACCCAAGACAACTGAAGGAAACCATCATGCACGGAATTATCGCGGCGGTGCCGACTCCGGTCACCGCGCAGGGCCGGCCTTCAAAGGCCGCGTTTCTGGAACACGCCCGATGGGCGCTTGCCAATGGCTGCGACGGCGTGAACATCCTGGGATCGACAGGCGAGGCGAATTCCTTCGACAGCGTGACCCGACGCGAGATCATGGCAATGGCCGCGAACGGGCTGGATCGCAGCCGCCTGATGGTGGGGACCGGCACCCCGTCGCTGGCCGAAACGATCGCGCTGACACGGCACGCCGATGATCTGGGCTATCCCGTGGCGCTGGTTCTGCCGCCCTACTACTACACCCCGCCTTCGGACGAGGGATTGATCGGCTGGTATCTGGCGCTTGATGCGGCGCTGGCCGACCGGCCAATCCGCGTCTGGTTCTACAACTTCCCGCAGATGACCGGGTTCGTCATTTCTGCATCGGTGATTGAACACCTACACGCCCTTGCCCCGCACCGGTTCGACGGAATCAAGGACAGTTCGGGCGATCTTGACTATTGCCGGCGTCTGGCGACCAGCCTGCGGAACCTACGGGTTTTTCCCAGCTCTGAAACCAGTCTGGCCGAAGGCCGCGCGGCCGGATTTGCGGGCTGCATTTCGGCCACCGCCAACCTGACGGCTCCGACCTGCGCGCGCGTCTGGGCGGGCGAAACGCATCTTGCCGGGCATCTGGCCGATATGCGCGGCGCGGTTTCCGCCCATCCCTTGATTCCTGCGGTCAAGCATCTGGTTGCCCGGCGCACGGGCGATCCCGCCTGGCAGAACGTCCTGCCGCCCTTCACCCGCCTCGGATCGCCCGAGACAAGAATTCTGGACCGCCTGACATCCGAAGTCCTTGCGGCCTGAGCGAAAACGGAGATTTCCATGAAAGACATAAGCGACATCCACGGCCACCTGATCGCAGGCGAATGGCAGCGGGGCGATGACAGCCGCCCGAATGTGAACCCTTCGGATACACGCGACATCATCGGCCTCTATGCCTGTGCCGGTCGCGATGAAGTGGATCGCGCCGTCGGCGCCGCCCGCGCGGCCTTTCAGACCTGGGCCTTCTCTGGTCCGCAAGCGCGTCACGAACTTCTGGACGCCGTCGGCACCGAGTTGTTGACCCGAAAGGACGAGATCGGTCGCCTTCTGGCGCGCGAAGAGGGGAAAACCCTGCCCGAAGCCATCGGAGAGACCGCGCGCGCCGGCCAGGTCTTCAAGTTCTTCGCCGGCGAGGCCTTGCGGGTGACCGGCGATGTGCAACAATCTGTCCGGCCCGGAATAGATGTCGAGGTCAGCAGGGAACCGGTGGGGGTGATCGCCCTGATCACCCCGTGGAACTTCCCCATCGCGATTCCCGCCTGGAAGATCGCGCCCGCGCTGGCCTATGGCAACTGCGTCGTTCTGAAACCGGCCGAGCTGACGCCTGGCTGTGCCCATGTCATCGCGCAGCTTCTGCACAAGCACGGCTGCCCGCCCGGCGTTTTCAGCATGGTGATGGGCTCGGGATCCGTGGTCGGCGACGCGCTGGTGTCGCATCCGGATGTCGATGCGGTTTCCTTCACCGGCTCAGCCGCGACCGGATCGCGGATCGCGTCGACCTGTGGCGGCCTGCGCCGCAAGGTGCAGCTGGAGATGGGCGGCAAGAATCCGATGGTCGTCATGGACGACGCCGACCTGAAAACAGCCGTGCAGGCCTGTCTGAACGGCTCGTTCTTCTCGACCGGGCAGCGCTGTACCGCGTCTTCGCGACTGATCGTGCAAGCGGGCATACACGACGCGTTCGTTCAGGAACTTGCCCGTCAGATGCGCGCGCTGCGTGTGGGCGACGCGCTGCAGGGCGACACGCAGATCGGGCCCGTCGTGGACGAACGTCAGCTGGCCTCGAATCTCGAATATGTCGAACTGGCGCGCCGCGAGGCATCCGAGGTGATCGGTGGCGAACGGCTGGACCTGGCCGCGCCCGGCTTCTATCAGGCCCCTGCCCTGTTCCTTGGCACGAAGAACGACGCTCGCATCAACCGCGAGGAAATTTTCGGCCCCTGTGCGACCGTGATCCGCGTCGATGATTTCGACGAGGCATTGGCCGTCGCGAACGACACCGATTTCGGGCTTTCCGCGGGGATCTGCACCAGCAGCCTGAAGCAGGCCACGCTATTCCGCCGCAAGGTCGAGGCGGGAATGGTCATGGTCAACCTGCCGACTGCAGGTGTCGATTACCATGTGCCGTTCGGCGGCCGCAAAGGGTCATCCTTCGGCCCACGCGAACAGGGGCGCTATGCCGCCGAGTTCTACACGGTGACAAAGACCACCTATCAAAGTGCCTGAGATCAGCCCTGACCGGAACGGCGCGCCGCGACGTCGCGCGCCATCGCGAGGAAGGCGGCAAACCCCGCCGAGGGGTTCCGCCTTCCGGGATAATACAGGCTGAAGCCCGGACGCGACGGCGTCCAATCTTCCAACAGTCGGATCAGCCGACCGGATGCGATGTCGTCGATCACGTCCTGCTCGATGAAGAAGCCGATGCCCGCGCCGTCAAGAACCGCCGCGCGGGCAATCGCGGCCTCGTCCAGCGTCAGTCGTCCCTTGGCATCGATCTGCACGGTTTCACCGTCACGTTCGAAAGGCCACCGGAACAATGCACCATTCGGCAGCCGCACGCGAATGCACTCCTGCAACGGCAGATCCGCCGGGGTTTGCGGCGCGTCATGCGCGGCGATCCATTCCGGCGAGGCCACGACGGCGTATCGCTGCGGTCGGCCCACCGACAGGGCGATCATGTCGCGCGGCACCAGGTCGGCGGGGCGAATACCCAGGTCGAATCCCTCGGCCACGATGTCAACCAGCCGTCCCTCGGTCACCAGATCGACCTGCATCTGGGGAAAGCGGCGCAGGAAGGCCAGCACGAGTGGCGCGATTTCCCGTCCTGCCTGGACCGACGCGTTGATCCGCAGCAGACCCGAAGGTGTCCGGCGCTGCGACCGCGCGCCATCCATCGCACCCCGGATCTCTGTCACCGCCGGACCGATGCGCTCGACGAATTCGCGACCGGCATCGGTCAATGACACGCTGCGCGTGGTTCGGTTGAACAGCCTCACGCCAAGGGCGGTCTCGAGCCGCCTGACAGTATGTGAAAGCGCCGTCGTCGAGATGCCAAGATCGATCGCCGCCGCCCGGAAAGACCCGCGCCGCGCGATGGCCAGAACCGACTCGAGTGCCTTCAGCCCGCTCTCCATTGTCCCGATTCTGTCATCACTTGATGCCGTTTTATCCTGATTATTAACGCGACCGTCCAGCCCTATATCTTGGTTCAGAACCAGAACCGGAAGGACTGCCTCATGCAACTGCCCCGCCCCATCCAGACCTATTTCACCGCGCGTGCGCCACGGGACGGTGACGCCCTTGCCGCCGCATTCGCCTCCGATGCCATCGTCCATGATGAAGGTGCCGACCATCATGGCCCGCAGGCGATCCGCGACTGGTGGCTTGCCGCCAAGGCGAAGTATCATCATCACGCAGAGCCGATGAGCGCGATCGAAACCAGCGGAAAGACCGTGGTCAAGGCAAACGTGACCGGCGATTTTCCGGGCAGCCCGGCCGTGCTGACCTTTACCTTCGGCCTGAACGGTGACCGTATCTCTGACCTGGAGATCGGCTGATGCCTGATTTCCTGGCACTGAACGGCAAGCGCGCGCTGGTCACCGGCGGCACGCAGGGCGCTGGCGCAGCCACCGTCGCGCTGTTCCGTGACTTGGGCGCGCAGGTCATGACGACGGCCCGCAAGCCTCCGGGCGATCTGACCGACGACATGTTCGTTGCCGCGGATCTGACCACGCCCGAGGGATGCGACGCCGTGGCGGCGGCCGTGCGGGCCCGGATGGGCGGCGTCGATATCATCGTTCACATGCTGGGCGGATCATCGGCACCCGGTGGCGGCTTCGCGGCATTGGGCGAGGCGGAATGGCAGGCCGAACTGGCCCTGAACCTGCTTCCTGCGGTGCGTCTGGATCGGACGCTGCTGCCCGGCATGGTCGTGCAAGGCGCGGGGGTGGTGGTTCACGTCACCTCGATCCAGCGTCTTCTGCCGCTGCCCGAGGCGACGACCGCCTATGCTGCCGCCAAGGCGGCACTGTCGGTGTACAGCAAGAGCCTGTCGAAAGAGGTCTCTCCGAATGGCGTGCGCGTGGTCCGCGTGGCGCCGGGATGGATCGAGACCGAGGCATCGGTCCGGCTCAGCGAACGCGTGGCCGCCGAGGCCGGCACCGATCTTGATGGGGGACGACGGATCATCATGGACAGTCTGGGCGGAATCCCGATTGGCCGCCCCTCAACGCCCGCCGAGGTCGCCAACCTGATCGCCTTCCTCGCCTCGGATCTCGCCGCGACGATCACCGGCACGGAATACGTCATCGACGGGGGAACGGTGCCGACCGCCTGAGGCGGCGTGGTGGCGATAGAGACGTTGTGCAGGCTGCTGCGTCCCTTGACCACGTGCAGGGGCTGGACCGTACGACCCAAGTCTGGCCACAGGCAGCAGCAAGGCTGAAAGGAAATGTTACGATAAGGCGGCGCATTCGAATGGACCTTTCACCGGCGGCTTCTTTCCATCCTGCGCCGTTCCCATCAAATCCTGTCTTGACGGCAAAGACTCTTGCCGAGCAGGAATCACAGATGACATCCGATGATGATCCCCGGATCCTGCTTCTGGGGGCAGGGCATGCGAACCTGCTGGCGGTGCGTCTGTTGCGTGCGGAATTGCCGCGGGCCCGCATCACCGTGATCGACGCTGCGGCGCAGGCAAATTATTCGGGGATGTTTCCCGGCTATGTCGCCGGTCACTATTCAATCGACGAAATGCGTGTCGACCTCACGCGATTTTCCCGATCGCACGGGATTTCGTTCGTTCAGGGCTGTATCTGCGGGATCGACCCGATCGCCCGGAAGGCAATCCTGCAGGACGGCACGCGGATCTCCTATGACCTTGCGGTTCTGGACGTGGGCAGCCACGGCACCATGCCAGAGATACCGGGTTTTTCCGACCACGCCATTCCCATCAAGCCGCTTGACGGATTCAGCGCCCGGTTGCGGCAAACGCCCGCGACGATCCCCGCAGCCATCATCGGCGGCGGCGTCGCGGGCGCTGAAATAGCCCTTGCCCTGCGCCATCGCGGGGCAAGCCAGGTCACGGTGATCGAGGCGGGATCCGTCGTCGCGCAGGCATTGGGGCTGCGGGCGCGCAGATATCTGGCGGCGGCGCTGCACGGATCTGGTATCCGCATCGTGACTCGGGCCCGGATTGCGTCGGTCCAGAACGACGCGGTTCTCTTGTCGAATGGCACACGCATCGCCTCTGGCCTGACAATCGGCATCGCGGGTGCGCGCGCGCACGGCTGGATGAGCCTGACCCTTCCCGTGGACAGCGCGGGATTCGTCCGCGTGACCCCGACATTGCAGGTCGAGGGACACGAGGCGCTGTTTGCCGTCGGTGACTGTGCCGCGATGGTGCATGCACCGCGCCCCAAGGCGGGCGTCTTTGCCGTTCGTCAGGCGCCGGTTCTTGCCGCGAACCTTGTCGCCGCGGCATCCGGCAAGCCCATGCGCCGATATGACCCGCAGCAAGATTACCTCAAGATCATCTCGCTGGGGGGGCGAAACGCTTTGGCCGAATGGCGCGGGCTGACCCTTCGTGGGGCGTGGCTGTGGCGATGGAAGGACAGGATCGACCGGCGCTTCATGTCCGAACTTCAAAACTGATCGCAACGCGCCGCGCCGGGAAGGATCTGGGCCAGCACCGGATAGTGGTCCGATGGCCATTGCTTGTCCGGCCGCGACCGGATCGCGACTGGCCGATCAGTCAGCCGGGCGGCGCAGTCATGCAGGATGTGGTCGATCGCGCCAAAGAGGTTCAGGCCACGGTTGAAGTGAAAGCTTGACCCGCGAGCGGGCGTCAGGACCAGTCCCGCGTCCGTCAGGATTCGGGCTGTCCGGCTGCCCGCCAAGGCGTTCAGATCACCGGCCAGGATGACATGCTCTTGCGCCTTCAGCCATGGTGCGATGCGCGCGGCCACCAGCCTGGCCGATTGTAGGCGATTTCGCGCACTGCGGAAGTCGAAATGGACGCTCACGACTCGCAGCCGCTTTCCCGTGCTGCGATCCTGAAACCAGGCCCAGGATGCAAAGGCCGGATAGGATCCATTGAAGGTCCGCGAATAGATCACGTCGGGTGTGTCCGAGAAAAAGAACCACCCCTGGTCAAGCAACCGCAGACGGTCCGTTCGATAGAAGATCGGTTGCGTCGATGGAAATTGCCGCCAGTCACCGCTGGCAGCGACCGAGAAATCCGGCATCGCAGCCTGCAGGTCGTCGCGGGCCAGGTTGACGGCACCGTCATCGTCATGGCGAAAGCTCTCCATTTCCTGAAATGCGATCAGGTCTGCGTCCAGGTCTTGCAGCACCTGTGCCATGGCCACGCGGCGCCGATGCCAGCCCTGAATCGACCAGGGGCTGTCATGCCGGGCATCAAGAAGAATGTAATGTGTGTTCATGGTCACGATCCGAAGGGCGCCGTCGACGCGCTTCGGAGGTTCCCCGCCTCGTGCGTTCCATGCCATCAGCGCGACGGCCAGCAGCGCAAGAAAGGCCGGAAATGCAAGGTATAGACGCGGGCGCATGGCCTATCAGGTGCAGGAAGTCCGTTCATGTCAATTCCGTGACGACGATCCGCTGTCGTCAGCCCGACGCAAGAATGCCGAACCCGACGGCTGCCAGAGTCGCAGGACGAGTCATCCCTTTGTCCCGTGCGTCGCCGTTTGAGGGATCGCCGCGACAGCTACATCGTCACGATTCCGTGGCTGGTGCAACATTGCCGCGCACCGATAGGATGACGGCATCGACACGCCAAGCAGGAGAGCCAACATGCAGCGTCGCTCATTTCTGGCCACGGCAGCGGCCATGTGTGGAATCGGCGGCGCGTCTGTCGGCGACGCCCAGCAGGCCACGCGCATCCCCTTTGACAATGCATGGCGTGCAGTCAATTTTCCACGCCTCTCGCCAACCCGCTACGGGCTGGGGGGCGGAACCCTCTCGATTGCGGGGGATGCCAGTTCTTCGCTGATCTACCGGGCGGTGCCCGATGCGGCACACGGCGCACGGACGGCGCAGTGGGACTGGAGCGTGACGCAAACCGTGCCGCCCACCGATCTGGCTCGCAAGGGCGGCGATGACAGAAACATCTCTGTTTATTTCGTGTTCATGCCGCGACAGGCGGCAAGCCGATTGTCGCCGGACACGTCTCCGCAGCGATTGCTGTCCAATCGTTCGGCGCGAACACTGATATATGTCTGGGGTGGCGATCGTCGCGAAGGCGCGATGATCGCAAGCCCCTATCTGCGCGGCCGTGGTTTCACGATCGCCCTGCGGCCTGCAGGCACCGGAAGGGGTCGGGCGCAGGTCGACCTGGCCCGCGATCATGCCGCCGCATTCGGCACCGAACCCGAAATTCTGGTCGGGCTGGCGGTTTCGGCCGACAGCGACGACACGGACAGTCAGCTGCGCGCCAGTGTGTCGAACCTCATCCTCGGCTAGGTCAGCGCGACCACCGGCCCGCCCGCAGCGTCTTCTTCCTGCCGGTCGTGGGACACCAGCAATGCCGGAATGCGGCTGCGGCGGATCGTCGCCAGTACAAATTCCCGGATGTCGTGGCAACGCCCTGGATCGAGCGCCGAAAACGGTTCGTCCAGCAGCACCGCCTTGGGAACTGCCAGCAGGGTGCGCATCAACGCCGCCCGTGCGCGCTGCCCGCCCGACAGCCTGGCCCCGCGCACCCAGCAAAGGCATGTGTCCGAAGCCCGCCGGCACGCTGTGGACCACACGGATCATCACCGGCAAGATCACCGCAATGGCGATCGCCGCACCGCTGATCCCGCGCAGAGAGATCACCGCGTATAGCGGTCTTGCCATGCTGCGGTCAGCCGCGTCATCCAATCGGGGTGCGGTTCCGCCAGAACGGTCCCCAGATCCGACAGCGCAGGCAACGCGGGCGCGGTCGGAAGGGCCGCGAACGCGGCCTGACCCGTGGCATCCAGCTTCGCCGGATCCAGACCGAGAACGACCCCAAGACTTCGATATTCTGCATTCGTGCCTGCGCGGCGGGCGCCAGCATGGCATCGGCCCGGCGTCGGCGGTATCGGCAATCGGGACATGCTGCAGCGTCACGCCTTGCCGTTCCAGAACCTTTTCGCCCACCGACGTATGAAATCACTGGTGCGCTGGTCTCCGCCCCAGGCGTGGAAGAAGACAGTCTGGCCCCGAGCCTAGTCCAGCGTCTGTTGTCTGCGACAGGACGACGGTCACGCTCAGCATCGGCGCGGCGGCGGTCAGAATGGGGTTCATCGAAGTCTCCGGTCCTATGGAGGTCAGTGGAAGGCGGTCCAGCCCTGATGCCAGCGCAGGATGGTGGTCACACCGCAGGCTGCGGCAAAGATCCAGGCCAGTGTCGGGAAGGATGCGGGAAACAGGCACATGGCCAGAAACAGCATGATCGTTTCGAACCCCTCGGTAAGCCCGCCAAGATAATAGATGCCTTTCGTGCGAAAGCCTGTTGCCTGATCGCCGCGCTTGGCGGCGATCGCGGCGAAGGCCAGAAAGGATGATCCGGTGCCGACAAAGGCCGCGATCAGCACCGCGGCGGGCAATCCGTTCTCGGTCGGGTCGTGCAGCGCGAAGCCCACGGGGACCAATGCGTAGAAGACGAAATCCAGCGCGATGTCCAGAAACGCGCCGCGGTCGGTCGGTCCATGGATGCGCGCCACAGCCCCGTCCAGCCCGTCCATGATCCGGTTTGCGGCAATCAGGGCAAGCGCGGCCGACCACCAGCCAAAGGCCAGCGCGGGGATCGCCAGCAAGCCAATCGCAAAACCCATGACGCTGAGTGTATCGGCTGTGACGCCGCGCGCCGCCAACAACACCGCAGGCGGGCGCAGGACAGCGTGTTGCAGGGGTTGCAGTCGCGCGTCGATCATCCGCGCCTCCAATCGTGGAACCGTTTGACGATTGCCAGCAGGCGGGCGTTCACATGCGCCCGTCTCCAGTCGCCGGCAACGGCCTTGTTCGCTTCCGCCCAGGTCGGATAGATGTGGATGGTGCCCAGCATCTTGTTCAGCCCCAGCCCGTGTTTCATGGCAAGGACAAACTCGGCGATCAGATCACCGGCATGATCCCCGACGATGGTGACCCCCAGGATGCGATCCTTGCCCGGAGCGGTCAGAACCTTGACGAAACCATGCGCCGCACCGTCGGTGATCGCACGATCCAGTTCAGCTAGGTCATAGCTCGTGACCTCGACAGGGATTCCCTTGTCCTTCGCCTCGGTCTCGGACAGTCCGACACGCGCCACTTCTGGGTCGGTGAATGTCGCCCAAGGGATCACACGGTAGTCGGCCTTGAACTTCCGGAAGGTGCCGAACAGCGCGTTGACGCTGGCGAACCAGGCCTGGTGCGACGCGGTATGCGTGAACTGGAACGGTCCCGCGACATCGCCTGCGGCCAGGATGTTGGGAAACCGCGTTTCAAGATAGTCATTCGTTTCGACCGTCCGGTCACTGATGATGCCCAGTTCTTCAAGACCGAACCCGTTCAGGCGCGCGCTACGACCCACCGCCACGATGATCTGGTCGAAGGCAATGCGGCGGGCGTTGCCGTCATGCTCGACCTCGATCCACTTCTCGCCGGTCTCGTCCACGCCGCATGCCATGGCCTTGTGCCCGGTCAGCACCGACACCCCGTCGGCCTTGATCGAGGCGGTGACCAGTGCCGAGGCGTCGGGGTCTTCGCGCGTCATCAGCCGGGGGGCCATTTCGACCTGGGTCACGCCCGAGCCGAGCCTTGCGAAAGCCTGTGCCAGTTCGCATCCGATGGGCCCGCCCCCCAGGACCACCAGACGACGCGGTGCCTGATCGTGGCCCTGAAGTCTTGTCCAAAGATTGTCCGAGGTCAGCGGGTCTACAAGTTCAAGGCCCGGCAGCGGCGGGATGAATGGGCGCGCGCCGGTTGCGATGATGATCGCGCGCGTGGTCAGACGCTGGCGGTTGCCAGCCGAATCGGAAATCTCGACCGTCCACGGATCGATCAGGCGAGCGTGACCCTTTCGCACATCGACCCCTAACCCTGTATAGCGTTCGACGCTGTCATGCGGGGCGATATCGGTGATGATGCGCTGGATGCGATCCATCACCGACCTGAACGGAATGTCGGGGGCCGTGTCGGTCAAGCCGTATTGCCCCGCCTGGCGCATCTGGTGTGCCAGGGTCGCGCTGCGGATCAGCGCCTTGGACGGCACGCAGCCATAGTTGAGGCAGTCGCCCCCCATTTCGCTGGCCTCGACCAATGTCACCTTCGCCTTTGTTGCCGCGCCGATATAGGCCGCGACAAGTCCTGCGGAGCCTGCGCCGATCACCACCAGATTGCGGTCGAACCGCTTGGGCCGCGTCCAACCGGCATAGACGCGCCTGCGCTGCCACAGGCCCAGAACGGCACGGGCGATCCAGGGAAACACCGCCAGCAGGGCGAACGACGCCAGCAGCGGGGGCGAGACGATGCCGGACAGGCTGTCCAAGGCCGCGAGTTGCGTCCCGGCGTTCACATAAACCGCCGTGCCGGCAAGCATGCCAACCTGGCTGACCCAGAAAAATGTCCATGCCCGGATCGGCGTCAGCCCCATCAGCAGGTTCACCGCAAAGAACGGCACCACCGGGATCAGCCGGAGCGAGAACAGATAAAAGGCACCGTCGCGCGCCAGTCCGGCCTCGATCCCCCCGGCCCGCGCGCCCAACCGCGCCCGCACCCAGTCTCGCAGCAGATAGCGCGATGCCAGAAACGCAAGCGTCGCGCCGATGGCCGAAGCAAACGACACGATCAGCAGACCGGTCCAGAACCCGAAAAGCGCCCCTGCCGCCAGCGTCAGCCAGACGGCAATGGGCAGAGACAGCGCGGTCACCGCGACATAGAACGCCAGAAACAGGGCTGCGACAACGAATGGACGGCTCTGCTGGACCTCTCGGATCGCGGCCAGACGGTCGCGCAAGAACTGAAGGTCGATGTCCTGACCGGAAATCAGCCACAGCCCGGCGGCGATCAGCCCCGCGAGGGCAATCAGCAGGACAGGTTTCTTCACATCGATTCCTTCATCTCATTCCGGGCCGGACCTTCGGCAGCACTACCTGCAAGGTCTGCAAACAGATCATGTTTGTTACAAGGCTCCGACGGAATTGGGTTCACGACCGCGTGATTTGATTGGTACTGCCATCGCGGCGGTCAACGAAGCCGCAACAAATGCAGGGCGGTCTGGATGTCACCAAACAGGCGAACGATACTGGTTCGCGGCATGGTCCTCTTGCGGCACGATTGAACCAGTTCTGAAGCGCTTCATTGACGTCGAACACCAGAATCGGGCGCCGTTGGCCCGGCGGTGCCGGCTGTCTCAATGACGAATCATGGACGTTTTTTCCCTGCAGTCCAACTAACGGGATTTGAACCGCAAAGCCCGAAAGCTTGATCCGCCCATAACTTCGACGTATCATGAAGTATGGATAACTTTCAAACACTGGCCGCGCTGTCGGCGCTTGCTCAAGACACCCGGCTGGACGTCTTCCGCCTTCTTGTCAAAGCCGGTCCCGAAGGTCTGGCCGCAGGCGAGATCGCGACAGCTTTGGACGTTCGGCCAAATACTCTGTCGAACAACCTCAACATCCTGTCTGCGGCGGGTCTGGTGCGGTCCGCGCGCGAGGGACGCTCGATCCGCTACTTCGCCCGGATGGAAACGATGCGAGCACTGCTTGCCTTCCTGTTGGAAGACTGCTGCGGGGGGCGGTCCGAACTGTGCCAGCCGGTTCTGGACCAGATCGCCTGTGAATGCTGACTTCAGCATGACCAAAAATACCCAAAGCCGAACCACGATGAGTGACATGATACAGCACCCGGCCAGTCCGTTGGGCGCCTTCGAACGCTGGCTGACCCTGTGGGTTGGGCTGGCCATGATCGCGGGGCTTGCCTTAGGCGTTCTGGCGCCGGGGTTGGTTCAGGCCGTCGCGATGGCCGAAGTGGCTTCGATCAACCTTGTCGTCGCCGTGCTGATCTGGGCGATGGTCTATCCGATGATGGTCAATGTCGACTTCGGCGCCGTGGCCGGTGTTGCGCGACAGCCCAAGGGCCTGCTGATCACCTTGACCGTCAACTGGCTGATCAAGCCCTTCACCATGGCGCTGCTGGCGGTCCTTTTCTTCGACCATGTGTTCGCCCCGTGGATCGCGCCCCAGGATGCGCAACAATACATTGCCGGCCTGATTTTGCTGGGCGCGGCGCCCTGCACGGCCATGGTCTTCGTTTGGTCGCAGCTGACCCGCGGTGACGCGACCTACACGCTGGTGCAGGTCTCGGTGAACGACATCATCATGGTGGTTGCCTTCGCGCCCATCGTGGCGCTGCTTCTGGGCGTGACCGAGGTCGTGGTGCCGTGGCAGACGCTGGTGCTGGCGACCATCCTCTATGTCGTGCTGCCGCTTGCGGCGGGTTTGCTGACGCGCCGCGTGCTTGGAAGCCCCGCCCGGATCGAGTTATTTTCGGCGCAGGTGAAACCCTGGTCCATGATCGGGCTGATCGCCACGGTGGCGATCCTGTTCGGACTGCAGGGGCAGACGATCCTTGATCGACCAGTCATCATCGCCCTGATCGCGGTCCCGATCCTGATCCAAAGCTACCTGATCTTCGCCATCGGCTACAGCGCGGCCTGGCTGATGCGCGTGCCGCACCGGATCGCAGCACCCTGCGCGCTGATCGGCACCTCGAATTTCTTCGAACTGGCCGTCGCCGTCGCCATCAGCCTGTTCGGGCTGAATTCGGGTGCGGCGTTGGCGACGGTCGTCGGCGTGCTGGTCGAGGTGCCGGTCATGCTGTCCCTGGTCGCCTTCGCCAACCGGACCCGCGCCCGTTTCCCGACGGAGACCACAAGATGACCGACGACCTGCCCGCGCTGGAACGCGGCCTGTTGCCCGGCGGCCTCGTTCTGCCCGAAACGACGGAACCCGGCCATCCGCCGCGCATCCTGATCCTCTATGGCTCGCTGCGCGAACGCAGCTTTTCGCGCCTCGCGGCCGAGGAGGCGGGGCGCATCCTGGCCCATCTTGGGGCCGAGGTGCGGTTTTTTCATCCGTCGGGGCTGCCCTTGGTGGATGACGGCACCGATGCTGGCCACCCCAAGGTGCGCGAACTGCGCGAGCTGGTCGCATGGTGCGAAGGGATGGTCTGGTCCAGCCCCGAACGGCACGGCGCGATGACCGGGTTGATGAAAACCCAGATCGACTGGATCCCCTTGTCCGACGGCGCGGTGCGCCCGACGCAGGGCAAGACCCTGGCCGTGATGCAGGTCTCGGGCGGATCGCAAAGCTTCAACGCCGTCAACCAGATGCGCGTGCTAGGCCGCTGGATGCGGATGCTGACCATCCCCAACCAATCCTCGGTTCCGAAGGCTTTCCAGGAGTTCGATGAGGCCGGCCGGATGCGCCCCTCACCCCTCTATGATCGGATCGTGGACGTAATGGAGGAACTGGTCCGCTTCACCCTGCTGACTCGCGGCAAGGCGGGCTGGCTGGCCGACCGTTATTCCGAACGCAAGGAAAGCGCGGCAGAACTTATGGCGCGGGTGAACCTGTCGCAGGCGACCTGAGCGCAGCGGGGTGGTCATCACCGCGTCATGAAAACTTCACTGGACTGCACCATAATTTCATCTATTCCGGAATTATGGAAGTAATTTGTGCCGCCGAATCCTTTGCCACGCTCGGCCATCCCGGCCGCCTTGCCGTCTTTCGACAGCTGATGCGCTTTGCCCCGCGCGGGGTGCGTCCGACCGAGATCGCGCAGGCCCTGGGGTTGAAACCGAACACGCTGTCCCATCGCCTGTCGGACTTGACGGGCTGCGGGCTGGCACGGGTGCAACGCGACGGTCGGTTCCTGCTTTACTCGGTGGATCTGGACCGGACCGAGGCATTGCTTGGCTATCTGGCGCTGGATCTGGGACAGGCGCGACCCGACCTGATTGCGCCCATCACAAAGGAAAGACCCATGTCGGGGATATTCAATGTCCTGTTCATCTGCTCGGGCAATTCCGCCCGTTCGATCTTTGCCGAGACGCTTTTGCGCGATCTGGGTGGCGCGCATTTTGCCGCCTATTCAGCGGGCACGCGCCCCGGCACCCAGCTGAACCCCTTTGCGCTGGAGGTGTTGGAGCGCAACGGCCACGACGTCAGCCGGATGCGGTCCAAGCACCTGTCCGAATTCCAGTCCGAGGACTCGCCGCGCATGGATTTCGTCTTTACCGTCTGCGACACGGCGGCGGCCGAGGAATGCCCGCCTTGGCCCGGCCAGCCAATCACCGGCCATTGGGGCCTGCCCGACCCGGTCAAGGCCAAGGGGACCGACGCCGAAAAGGCACTGGTCTTTGCCCAGACCTATGGCGCTTTGCGCCGCCGGATCGAGGCCTTCGTGGCGCTGCCGATGGCCAGCCTTGACCGTATCTCACTGCAGAAACGCGTCGATGCCATCGACACTGACGCCAAGGACTGACCCATGACGCGCATCGCCATCAACGGCCTCGGCCGCATCGGCAAGCTGGCGCTGCGACGCCTGATCGACGAAGGCATGGGCGCACAGATCGTCCTTCTGAACGACCTGGCGGGGGATGCCGAACAGCATGCCCTGCTGATGGAGTTCGACAGCGTCCATGGCCGCTGGCCCGTCGCCGTCAGCGTCGATGGCGATGCACTGGTCCTGGACGGGCACCGCATCCCGCTGATGCGCGCGCGCACGATCGAGGCACTGCCGCTGGAGGGCGTCGATCTGGTCATCGACGCCACAGGCACCTTCAAGACCGAGGCGAAGATCGCCCCCTATTTCGCCGCCGGTGTCCGCAAGGTCGTGGTCAGCGCCCCGGTCAAGGACGGGGGCGCGCTGAACCTGGTCTATGGCGTCAACCACGACCTTTACGATGGCAGCCAGCGCATCGTGACAGCGGCCAGTTGCACGACGAATTGTCTGGCACCGGTGGTCAAGGTCATCCACGAAGCACTGTGCATCCGCCACGGCTCGATCACGACGATCCATGATGTGACCAACACCCAGACCATCGCGGACCGCCCGGCCAAGGATATGCGCCGCGCCAGATCGGCACTTGCGAACCTGATCCCCACGACCACGGGCAGCGCGACGGCGATCACGCTGATCTATCCCGAGTTGAAGGGCTGCCTGAACGGCCATGCGATCCGGGTTCCCCTGCTGAATGCCTCGCTGACCGATTGCGTCTTCGAGGTGGGGCGCCACACCACCTCGGACGAAGTGAACGCGCTGCTGCAAGCTGCCGCCGAAGGGCCTTTGGCGGGGATCCTCGGCTATGAGACGCGGCCCCTCGTCTCGACCGACTATGTCAACGATCCGCGCAGTGGAATCGTGGATGCGGGATCGACCATGGTCGTGAACGGCACGCAGGTGAAGATCTACGCCTGGTATGACAATGAATGGGGTTATGCTTGCCGCCTGGTCGACATCGCCCGCATGGTCGCGGAGCGGATGGCATGAATGGACTTCGCGCCTACGCCGCCGTAACCGCAGCCTACTGGGCCTTCATGCTGTCGGACGGCGCGCTGCGCATGCTGGTCCTGCTGCATTTCAATGGGCTCGGCTTCTCGCCGGTGCAGCTGGCGTATCTGTTCTTGCTCTACGAGATCGCGGGGATCGTGACCAACCTGACGGCGGGCTGGCTGGCCGCGCGCTTCGGGCTTGCCTCGACGCTGTATGCGGGGCTGGGCATCCAGATCGTGGCGCTGGCGGCGCTGGCGCAGCTGGACCCGGGCTGGACGGTGGTCGCGTAGGTGGTGTTCGTCATGGCGGTGCAGGGCGCGTCGGGGGTCGCCAAGGACCTGGCCAAGATGTCGTCGAAATCGGCGGTGAAGGTTCTGGCGCCAGCGGATGGCGGCCTTTTCCGCTGGGTCGCAGCACTGACCGGGTCCAAGAACGCGATCAAGGGCGTTGGCTTCTTCCTCGGCGCGGCACTTTTGGCACTTGCGGGGTTCCAGGCGGCAGTCTGGGCGATGGCATCCGTCCTGGCCGTCATTCTGCTGTCGGTCGTGCTTTTCATGCCCCCGGGCCTGCCCGGTCGGATGAAGGGCGCGGACAGCTGGTCCGGCTGGCGTTCGACGGACCAGCGGGTGAACCGGCTGTCGCTGGCGCGCATGTTTCTTTTCGGCGCGCGGGACGTGTGGTTCGTCGTCGGCATTCCGATCTATTTCCAGGCGGTCCTGTCGGATGGCACCGCCGAGGGTCGGCGCGCGGCCTTTTTCCTGGTTGGCGGCTTCATGGCCGTCTGGATCATTCTTTACGGCGGGGTGCAGGCAGCGGCACCCCGCATCGTCGGCGGGTCGAACCGCCCCGACGACGCGGTGACCCGCGATGCAATCCGGTGGGCCGGACGCCTGGTGCCGATCCCCTTCGCGCTGGCCCTTGCGGTGCTGGTGGCCGGTGATGCCGCGCCCTGGCTGACGGGGCTGCTGGTTCTTGGGCTGCTGGGCTTTGGCTATGTCTTCGCGATCAATTCCTCGGTCCATTCCTACCTGATACTGGCATTCGGTCAGGCCGAGCGGATCACGCGCGATGTGGGCTTCTACTACATGGCCAACGCGGCGGGACGCCTGATCGGCACGCTGCTGTCGGGGATCAGCTATCAGCTTGGCGGACTGCCCCTGTGTCTGTCCACCGCCGGGATCATGGCCGCGGCCAGTTGGTGGGCGATGACGCGGGTGAGCCATTCATCGCCAGAATAGACAGCAACCAAGTCGGTATCGTCGCCGCATTTCGCAATTCTGATGGAATGCGGAGGCCAACCAGAATCGACCCAAAACCGGCCTGTCGCCCGACGTTTCAAGGGCTTGGAACATCGCGCCGGCGCAGTCACGCCTCGCAACGCCCGGCGATAGATAACGGTTTACAGGGGCGGACCGGATCACCCCTGCAATCTCTGCCATTACCGGCAGACAGACTGTAACCGGCGGGACGCCAGCCAGGTCAGATGGGTTGACGGCAGGATTGCAGGTTTCGGTTCACGCTGCGGTCCAGGAAGCTGATCTGCCGGTAATGGCGCGGCGGATCCGCCCTGACATAGCGTTGCAGATCCTCTGACGCTGCTTCCAGAACCGTCCCGGAACAGCGGCAATAGGCACGCGTTTCATTCATGATCATGCCATCATCCAGCGCGCGGATACAGATATCGGCCATGCTTTGGGCCGCTGCCGGAATGTCTTTTGCCGGATCTTGAACATAAAGACGGATGTTCTCGAACATCGTGCGAAGTTCCGGCCCGGTGCAATTCAGACTATTCAGCAGGATCTGCGCATCGCCGTCGGCCATCAACATGATTTCATCACGCCGCATCGCCTCTGCAACCGCCGGCCCAGGATCCGCAAGCGTCTGCAGCCCCTGCAGAAGATTTTGCAGTCCCTGCGCCGCCATCTGATCCCGACTGCCGGTCAGCGCGTCAAGATCGATGAACTGCCCCGCGATCAGGCGCGGAAGGTCAGAGGGAAGCGCAGCCGGGCAATAGGTGTTGAAGGTACCGGTCAACTGCTGGAGGTAGATCATCGTCGTATCGCGATCGGCCCGATAGGGCACCATTCGGTCGCCGCTCAGAAACGCTGTCAGCAATGCATTGTTTCGCAACCCGGCCAGGCCCCCTTTGGACAGAGCGGGGTCGGCTTGCGGCGCGGTGTGTTCGGCGGGCAGGCTGGCAACGGCCGCGGCCAGAAGATCACCTGCCTTTCTGTCATAGAGGGGCCAGAGCCCTTGCGCCTCCGCCCCCTCAAGCGCAGAGATTTCCTGGAAGACCGGGCGAAGACCGGCGATCTCGGCGACATCGTCAAGCCGATCCCGAAGCGTTTGCAAAGCGTCCTGTTTCCTGCGCGCGGCCTGTTCGGCAAGTGCGTCCAGCCGACTGGCGATGACGGGATAGACGCGCAGATCGGCCGCCCCGGCAGCTGCGGCATCGTCGATGGTGCCCGCCACCTCGGCCGCGCGGGGTTGCAGCCGGTCGCGCCATGCGTCCCGCGTTTGCGCGGGCGCTGTCGCAAGGATCTGCTCGGCCCGTGACAGGGCCGCAATGCCTGAGGGTTCCCGACCGTCGGCCAGGGCCGTCAGCCAAGCCTCGTTTTCCGATTGTTGCGCCTCGTCCTGACGTGCCGCGATGCGATCCGCGACACGCGTCCGATCACCTGCGGTCAGATTCGACAAGGTCTCGCTTTCGGCGCGAAGGGCCTGCAACGCCGTGGTCATGCGGTCATCGACGGGCAAAGCCGCGATCCGGTCCAGCAAGGGCGCAAGCGCGGCGCTGTCCCGTTGCGCCAGCGAGACGGCTGCGCGGAATCGCTGCGCGTCGCTTGCAAAAAGGTCGCTGTTCCGGTCAAGGCCGAACGCGGCATTGATGACCTTCGAAAAGAACGGTAAATCCTGTCGAAGGTCACGACATTCATCCCTCAGGGGTGCCAGCAGCGCCTGGCCTACCTGGGGCGAGGCGCGCAAGCGGTCATAGGGCAGACCCATGAAAGGCGTGAACTTGTCATCTGCAAAAATCGCCGGCCAACTGGCGAAATCCTTGTCATGAGACATGCTGGCTTCGTCGGGCTGCAACTGTGCCGCCCATTTCCGCATGGACGTGCAAAGGGCGGCGGGGGGTGCCGCACGAAGCTGGTCTTCACCCATGGCGACGAAGGCAAAGTCTTGTGGACCGTCAGCCGGTGTGACGGTCAAGGGCAAGGGCGTTTCGGCCAATGCCAGCGTGACCGGCTGGCAAAGATCGCCTGCGAACCGGATCTGCAATCCATCGTCCTGCCTGACCAACTGCGCGGGAACACCGAATTCGTGACCCTGTCGACGCACCACATTTTCCAACAGGCGGGCCGACAGCGTTCCGTCGGCCCCGGCCGCGATCTGCAACTTTTGCCATGCGCCGGGAATGAAGCCTGTCACCTCGGCATAGCGGAACTCGGCCGCGCCGTCGCCCATCGACAGATCGGCCAGGTCAAGCTGCATGATCTGATCCTCGCCGTGACATTGGCCGATGCCCGTCCAGGTGCCGGCCAACCCGGTCAGCGCACCCGTTTCGATCAGCCCGGCCGTAACCGGCGTGTCGTCCGTCTGTTCCAGAGAGACCGGGCCGCATCCCTCGATCTCACCGGCCATCTTGCGCCCGTCCGGTGCGATCCGCAGCGTGACGGGCAACGCGCGATGACCGCTTGGCTGCTTGACCCAGCCAAGGGGATACAGGCGCACCTCGCCCGGACCGGTCGCCTTGACCTGAAACTCGATCTCGCCATCAAAGCCGGGGGTGGGACCGGCCTCGCGATAGCGCCAGCGGACAAGCGGGAACCCGGCGGCCGGATGGCGGGCAAAGCCCAAGTCAAGCGCCATCTGCGCCCCGCATTGATATTCCCCCTGCCAAGTTCCGCCGAAGCCGGATTCGGCCAGCTGCGCAGCCTCGGCCAGCGCCATCTGCGGTTCAGGCAGCGGCGCGCGCGCCAGGTGAAAGTCGCTGCAACCATGCCGCAGCAGCGCGCCATTCTCGATCCGCAACCCGTCCCGGGACAGCGTCGCGCCCGAGATCTGAGCCATGCCATAGCGTTCGAACGGCTCTGATTCCGGGCTGTCGGGTGTGATCGCAACCGTACGGGAAGGTTCGGTGTAGTTGACGATCAGCGGCCAGCGCCCCGTTCCGCCCGCGTTGTCACCATCGACCAGCGTCACATCCATCGCGCCAAGGTAACTGCCGCCGGGACCAAGCCAGAGCCGCGTCGATATCTCGGCAGCGCCGTCCGGGCAGACATAGCCGCCCTGCCACTCTCCGGCCAGGCCGTATCTTTGGGCAAAGGCGATTTCCCTGTCGGATCCGGGCGCCCGATCTTCTGTCCACATCCCTTCCGCCGCAAGCTGCGCGCGGGCAAGCAGCGGATCGCCGGCACCCTTGAGATGCAGACGAAATTCCGTCGCACCCGGCACGCCCTGAAAACTCAGCGCCGAATCCGTCTGGCCTGAAATGTACTGAAATTCGTCATATTCGCCCTCTGGCGTATCGGGCGGCACCAGCGTGACCCAGTAGGTTTGGGCCGGATCCAGATCCGACACCGTGACGCCGAGACTGGTGTCAGCGGCGTCGGCCTCGGTCTGGATGCTCGGCTCGGCAGCCGCAGCGCCGGGAACCAGAAGTGCAACAGCGAGGAAAAGAAGCGCGCGGAACATGATGCTTCCCGTATTTGATCGGGATAAGTCTAACATGCGCTGGCGCGATCCATCCAGCATATCGTCGTGCAGATACGGCGAATGGCAAGGACGGTGCGCTGCGATGCAGCACTCGGGCCTATTTTTCAATCCAGCGAGCGCCGGAGGTAACGAGGCGCGGAAGGATGCGACCAGCTAGGAATCCGGCTTGATCGCAATCTGCGGCGAAAACAGTATCAGGCCGGTCAGAGAGCCCTTTTCCGCGGGCATGATCGAACGTCTCATCGACATCGTTCTGTTGGCAGAATGATTCAATAATCGGTGTCAAACCCCGGGGTCGCCACGGCGGGATCATATTAAAGGGCTGATAAGGAATAATATCTTTTGAAGGCCCGTTTTCAAAGATACTCTCTTCTTGCATCTGGCTTCCACAAGCCTCTCAGCCAGATATTCTGAACGCACAGAAAATGACGCATGCTTGTCATCGCTGGCACGCTACGGGTGCATTGTCACTCGGGCCACCACAGACATGCCGGGCACCAGGCGATCGGTAAGTTTCTGGTCCGGGTCGATGGCGATCCGTACCGGCAGCCGCTGCGCGATCTTGATAAAGTTTCCGGTTGCGTTCGAACTGCCGAGCACACTGAACTCAGAGCCGGTCGCGGGGGAAAAGCCCTCGACATGCCCGCTCATCTGCGCGCCACCCAGGGCGTCCACCTCGACGCTGACCGGCTGACCTACATACATCCCGGCAATCTGGGTCTCCTTGAAGTTGGCGATGATCCATTTGCGGTCGGGCACCAGCGCGGCCAGACGGGTGCCCGGCGTCACGTACTGGCCGGCCCGTGCCGAAATCTCACCCAGCTTGCCGCCTGCAGGCGCGGTGATGCGGGTATGATCCAGGTTGATCCGAGCCAGATTGACGGCTGCCTGAGCCTCGGCGACCTCAGCCACGCGCGACTGGCGTTCGGTTGCGACCGAGTCCACGCTCTGGCGTGCGGTCTCGGACTGTGCCCGGGCCTGCCGAAGCGTGGCCTGTGCCTGGTCGAATTGCAGCTGCCGGTTCTGGATGTCACGCTCGGTGATGGCACCGCTGCTGCGCAGTTCCGTGGCACGATCCAGCTCGGCTCGGGCCACTTTCAATGCGGCCTCTGCGGACTCGACCCCCGCGTCTGCAGATTCGACGTCCGCGGCGGCAGAGAGGCGCTTTTGCCTGGCGCTCGCGAGTTGGGCACGGGCAGCTTCCAGATGCGCGTTTGCCTGAGCGAGCTGCTGGTTATACGTGGAATCGTCCAACCGGATCAGCAGATCGCCCTTGTCGACCCGGTCAAAGTCGCCCACGACAACCTCTGCGACTTCACCTGCCACCTGCGGAGCAAGAAACGTCACCTTCCCGCGAACATAGGCGTCTTCCGTGATTTGCGCAGTCGGTTGGAAAGGCGGCAAACCCCAGGCATAAAGGACGCCCACGGTGCCCAGAATGCCAATGGCTTCGGCAAGCAGGGTTGCGACATGACGGGAGAATTTCGAAAGCATCCAATAACCTCTTTTCAAGCCGCCCGAGCCGTTGGTGCCTCAGACGCAAGTGTCCGCGTGCCAGTCTCAGTGTCGGCCTGTTCTGAGGCGACCTCGCAGCGACGTTGCTGCCAGGTCCTGATCGCTGCGTGGCCCAGAAGCAGAGCCAAGGCGGCGGTCGAAGCCGCGGCGATCATCAGAAAAGCGTCGTTATAGGCCATGACAGAGGCCTGAGACTGGACCTCTGCAGCCAGCCGTGCAGCTGATTGAGCGGATCTAACCGCCGGGTCCATGATCTGCGCCGACAACGCTTTGCTCGTGCTTGCAAGACGCTCGGCCACCAGCTGATCGGTCGCAGGCAACGCCGCCGATAGTTCCTGAACGTGAAGCTGCTGACGAACCTTCACATAGCTGGAAAAGATCGCGCCGCCGAAAATACCGCCCAGCTTCTGAGTCGTCAGAAAGACGATCACGAATGTCAGAATGTAATTCGGTCCCTTCGCTAGGGCTGACATCAGACCCGACAGCATCGCCGGCGGCAGAAACAGAGCCGAAGCAAGTCCGACCATCGCCTGCGACATGTACATGTCGGAGGGCATCGTCTGCGCGGTGGAACGCGCATCCATCAGAGAGCCCGCGATCAGAAGGGACAGGGCCACGGTGTGGAACTGGAACTCGCGACCCGGCTTCAGCAGAACGGCGCAGATCGCGCCGCCCAGAAGGGTGGCCCCCATGACGACCAGCCAAAGGCCCTGCATCTGGGCATTGAGAAGTCCCATCGACCGGAACAGACCGGCCATGCCAGAGGTCTGTTCGCTCAGCACCAGCCTGAACAGCAGGATGGCGGCCGTGAAGTGCAGTATTGCGGGGCTGGCAAGCCAACGGATATCCAGAAGCGGCTGCTTGCGGTTGAGTTCGATGCAGGCAGCGACGGCAAAGGCCGCGATTCCGGCGGCGATCAGCACGCCCAGCCAAGCTTGTTCCGTCCACCAATAGACCGGGCCGGTCACCGCCGCCACGGCAAGACACCCGAAGCTGATGGCGATGAAGAGAAAGGAAACCACGTCGCCCGCCTCGATCTTCATCGGCGTCGGAGGGGTTCGCAGCGGCAGAAGATAGATCAGTCCAAGGCCGATCGTGGCAAGCGCGACTTCCATGCTCGTCAGCGCGTGCCATAGCCCGATATCAAGAAGATGCGGCGAGATCAGTCGGGTGGCAGGCGACCCGATGAAGATGAAGGTCAGGGCCGCCGACAGACCGACATTCATCTTCCGATGCGGCGGCAGCGGTTCCAGCATGTAGAGAAAGGCCAGGGACGTCATGGGCGCGGCGGCGACGCCGGACAGGAATCGCACCGCGATGTTGGCGCCGAACCCCTCGGCCGAAAAGTTGAGCAAGGCAGCGATGACGAAGCCGACGATCGAGATTTCCGCGAACCGGCGAATCCCGAACTGGCCACGGATCTTTATCAGCGCCAGCGTCAACGAGACGTTGGGCGCCATGTAGGCTGCGGTCAGCCAGGCAGTCTCGGCCTGGGTCGTGGCGAAAACGCCCTGCAATTGCTGCGCGTTTGCCGAAATCACTGATTGCCCAAACCCCTGCGCGAGCGCGAGGACAACAGAGGTCGCGAAATAACCGCACGCGCGCAGCGGTGGCATCGTCAGGCCATGTGGTTGCGCCTTGGCCGATTGGGGTTGGGAATCGGACCCTTCCGATGCCGGTCCCTCACCAGTCACGCGGGACGTCGGCACCGCCGGTTGCTGCGGGGACCGTTCTGCTGCGGTCCCGGAAGAGAGGCGTTCGCGATCCGTCATCGGCCCGCTTCCGCCACATTGGCAAGCATGCGGCAGAGAACCCGGTTCGTGACCTCTAGATCCTTCTCAGGGATTCCGGACAAGACCTCCGCCCGCAACTGCTCTGTCAGCATCAGGACGGCTGCGCACTGGTCCTGTGCGGCCTCGGTCAGGACGATATGGCGCTGGCGGCGGTCGCCGGGCACAATCTCGCGACTCACCAGTCCCTGGGCTTCCATGCCATCGATCATCCGCGCCATGGTCGGCCGCTCCACCTCCATCGCCTCGGCAAGATCGGCTTGCGTCAGCGGACCGCTTCGCGACAGGTGAAGCAGCAGGCGCGCCCGCGCCTCGGTCAGGCCATGCTCGCCAGAGCGGGCATCGAAAAGCGTGCGGAGCTTTCGTGCCAGCGAACCAATCGTGCGGAGAATATTTGCTTCGGGGCGTTCGGGATGGGACATCTGACAAAATAGCATGCTAATAGATAGCAATGCATCTAGGTGGGGTACCGGAAGTTTGCAAGGTGCCGATAGATCGTCTGGCGTCAGCACCCGCTGGACAGACCTTGCAGACCGCATGAGAAATCGCCGAGGGCTTTGATCGTTGCGAAGGTGGTTCATGCCGCGACCGTCTCGAAGATATGCGCCGTGCTCTCGTTGTTCGCCCATCCTCGGCCCCGTCCATGAGGGCGGCTGTCGATCATCACTCCGTCTTTGGGGCGAATTCAGTCAGCGCGTCGCGGTTGATGCAGACGCGTCATGGCGCTGAACGCGATGTTGGAACGGCCCGCGTCCCGTGCGTAGCGGTCTGCTTCCTCAGTGCGCCAGCGCCGGTGACTTCGGGTGAAGTCTTCAAGAAGCGCACCGGCAAGCGCTTGGTCACAATAGGCAGTTGGCATCGGCAAGCACATCCGGGCAGGGACGGTTCGCTTGACAGCGTGCCGACGAAGTGCATAAGATGCCATACTAAAGAATGTGTCCTTTATGATGGCCTAGGAAGAGTCTTTTGGCCAAGAAGCCAAGCCATATGCCAGCCCAGCAAGATCTCCCTCGCGACGGGGTTGCTGGGCAGAATGCAGAGCCGGTTGGCTCAGCGGCTGCGGTTCGCGGCACGTCAGGCGGTGTGGGCTTGGCGGCAAGCGCCATCGGCATGGGGCTTGCCGCGCAAAGTGTCGGGCAAGATTTCACGATCGATCTTGCTGCCAGCCTGAAGGTCGTCGGCGAGGATGCCACCCAAGAGGATATCCAAGCGCCAGAAAACAGCGATCAGCCTGGCACGGATACCTTGGCCGCTCAGGAGACGAGCCCGGAGGCGATGGATATCGCCGGGTCGGCCAAGCCGGATCTCAATGTTCTTCCTCAGGATTCAGCGGACGCGCTCAACGCTGCAACACCTACCTTTGCTCCGCCCCTTTCTGGCCGCGAACATAAAGGTGCCGGCGATCAGCAGATTACGACCGCACGAAACACAGTCCCCGAACAGAACGACGCATCATCGCCGTTCCAAGGCGCGGCGGCCGACAAGGCCGCCGCGCCAGAATTCGTTCGACCGATTGAAGGCAGATCCGAGATTGATCGGACCCCGCCATCGCAGCCCGAAGACACCAAGACGCGCAATGAGAGTATCGGAAAACTCGCGCCGGAGAACGGCGATGGCTCCGATGTGGAAACAGCCACTGATGGAACGACAGGCGTGGTCGAAGCGGTCCTTGATCCGGTTCTTGGCCCCGTCGGCGATCTGACGGACGACCTGTTTGGACAGGACGGGCTGGTTGGCGGTGTGCTGGACCCGGTTCTGGGTGATGACGGGCTGGTCGATAGCGTCCTTGATCCGGTTCTCGGTTCGGTCGGCGACCTGACGGACGGTCTGTTGGGACA
>NZ_JANAVZ010000013.1 GCF_025195095.1 Paracoccus maritimus
TCTGCGAGACGAACTGCACCAGCATGACGACGACGACGTTCTTCTTGCGCAGCGTCGCCAGCCAGGTCTTCAGCTCGCGCTGGAAGTAGAGATCGTCGAGGAACACGCCCGCCTCTTCCAGAACCAGCAGGGTCGGGGTTCTGGCGCTGACGGTCTTCTCGATCTGCCGGAAGAGATAGGCCAGCAATGCGGTCCGCTCGATCTCCATGTTGAGAAGCGCGGTCATATCGACGCCGACGATATCCGAGGCGCTGAAATCGACGATTGGCGCGCTGTCCTGACCGAAGACCCAGCCGTACTGGCCGTTGGGGGACCATTCACCGACACGCCCGCCGATATCGCCCTCGAAGGAGCGGAACCGTGTCGTGAAGTTGGTGAAGTCCTGGAAGGACGGAAGGGCCGTCGCGTTGCTTTCGACGGTGCGCGCCAGCTTCTCGGAATCGCTGACCGACAGCTGGTGCCCCTTGCGTTCCAGAAGCGCGGTCAGCCAGCTGCGCAGCCATGCCTGACCTTCCTCGTCGGTTTCCGAGGCGAGCGGATTGAGCCCGGTATTCCGGCCCGCGCGCACGGCGGTATAGGTGCCGCCAAGCGCGCGCAGGGGCATTTCCAGCGACTGGTCCTTGTCGAAGGCGATGATCCGGCAACCTGTGCGCCGCGCCTGCGCGGCCAGGAAGGCCATGATCGTGGATTTGCCCGCATCGGGCGGGCCGACGATCAGGGTGCTGGCAAACGGCGGCTCGGACTCCGCGTGGGCGAACCGACCGTGGAACGAGAAATCATACGGCGAATTGGCGCAGCTCTTGAAGGTCGTGATCGGCGTGCCCCAATAGCATTCGGAGGCGGGCTTGCCGAGCCGGACCATGTGCAGCGCGGCGAAGTCCGAGAAATTCCGGTTGGAGATGGTCAGCGGGCGCTTCTGGAACTCGTGATTGCCCGGAAACCGCGCGAACCATGCAGCGGCCAGGCCGTGCTTTTCGACGACGATCTTGAGCTTCTTCGAGCGCAGGATGGCCGTGACCGCCGTCACCTTGCGTTTGAGGGCATCGGGAGTTGCGGCATAGACGGTGACGATGGTCTGGCTGTCGCCAAAGCCCATTTGGCCCATTTGCAGATCCTCGGCGGCCTCCTGAAGCTGCGCGGCAATCTTGCCGCCGGCGCTTTCCTCAAGCGTCTGCTCAAGCCGGGTTGTCGCCTTGGCCGAGATCAGGTCGGGCAGAAGCGGCTGGTAGGTGCAGGAGATCAGGATATCGGGATCTGTGTAGAGCGTGTCGAGAATGCCGCCATGGGTCTGGGGCGAAAGGTTCGCCACGCTGATTACCGAGGCGTATCGCGTCTCGAAGTCGTCGCCGATTTCCACGGCCCGGTCGTAGATTTCGATGGGCGTGCGGATATCGTCCACGATGGTGCCGGTCTCGGACCGGGCCAGCGGCGCATAGATTCCCGTCGAGATCGCGCGCAGAAACCCGATCAGCGTGCCATCCTCGATCGCCAGCAGTTCCGAGCCGTCGCCCAGGGTCTCGGCCACACTCTGGGCAAGTTCCGCGAGATCGGACAGGCGCTCGGGCAGGTTATCCTGACGCCCATGACTGAGAAAGCCGCCGAAGATCGGCATCCGTTCCGCCATGGATTTGCGCTCGATCACCGAGAGGAAGAGCACCGGGACGCAGAGGCCCGCCGAGGTGATGTGGGTGCGCCAGGCCTGGTCCAGTTCCTTGCCGAAGCCCGGTTCGACGAAGGCTTTGGGCTGATAGTCGAAGTCGTGATAGGCCGAGCGGATCTTGTGGAAGTGGAAGCTGAAATTGTTTCCGGACTTGTCCACGAGTTCGGCAAGCCGGTCGTTGATATGGGCCAGTTCGCTTTCGCTGGCCGTGAACGGGTTGACGCCCGCGATCTTCACGACCGAGACCAGCGCCCCGCTGCGCGTGGCGATGGCATGGTTATTCTCCTCGAAGAGATAGGGCAGCATGTCTTCGAGGTCGCGGGCACCGCCGAACAGCGCCCGGATCGGGCTGGGGAAAATATCATTCATACCGGGATCCAGAGCTGGCGCGCAGCAGCCGCTCGGGCGTGCGCGAGGTCACGACCGCGATGAAGCGCGCGAAATGCGGATTGATGACCGAGGCGGCCCAGAGAGCCGCCCAGAGAACGGGGATCGCCCAGAGATACCAGAGGCTGTCGAGGAAGATGAACGTGAGGAAAGGCGGGATGAAGGCCAGCCCGGCCAGCGGCAGAGGCAGGCCAAAGAACCTGGCCTGCCGGTTGAGCCCCTGGATATACACGTTCTCCCGCATCAGTCGCCGGAGCCCCGGAAGATCGCGATGATCGACTCTGCAAGGTTGTCGCCGCCGAAGATGAAGAACAGCCCGACGACCGTCACGCCGATCCATTTCCAGTCTATGAACTTGGTGAAGATCGCCAGGAAGCCGATGATCAGCAGGATGAGGACGACGGCGGTCAGGGCAAGGTTGTTGTCGCGCAGCTGCTCGATGATGCTTTCGCCGGTATCTTCAAACCCGGACAGATCGACTTCCTGGGCATAGGCCTGGACGTTGGCAGCGCACCAGATCCCGGCGGCGACGAGCTTTTGCCTGAAGTTCAGCATTGGGTAATTCCTTTATGTCAAACGGTTGCGATAGATCGCCATGACCTTGCGGACATGGTTCCGGGTTTCCCGGTAGGGGGGGATGCCGCGATACCTGCGGACCGCACCGGGGCCGGCGTTGTAGGCCGCCAGTGCGAGTTCGGGCGTGCCGAAAGCGCCGAGCTGCATCAGCAGATAGCGCGCCCCGCCATCGAGGTTCTGGACCGGATCGCGGGGATCGACGCCGAGAAAGCGCGCGGTGCCGGGCATGAGCTGCGCAAGCCCCATCGCGCCGGCCGAGGAATAGGCTGTGACCTTGAACCCGCTTTCGACCTGGATCATCGAATGGAAGTAGGCGTCCCAATGCCGGGGCGAGAAGCCTGCGGCACGGATCGCAGGATGGGATGCGTAGCGTGCGGCGGCTGCCGTCACCATGTCCCGGATGGACACTGACGCCTCTGTGGGGACCAGCATCGAGCGGATCAGCGCCGGCTCATCATCTGGTGTCCGGGAGTATTCGGGATCGTCCTCGGGACGCGCGAAGATATCGCGGGCTGCGCCGGCGTTCAGGACAAAGCCGCGCGTCTCGGAGAGAACGTCGGCCTTAGCAGAAAAGGGTACGGCAAGTAGCGATGCTAGGAGGACACGGCGGGATAATGGCTCTCGTGCACAAGTCCGGGCTCCCGAATGCGTGCGATTGTCGCAGCGCGGGGGCTGGGGGACAATGACAGGCCATACCGATGCTCTTCGGTCAGTTCCTTGCCGGTGATGGTGGCTTGCTGATTTCTTGGATGAGGCGCATCCCTTCATACAAAGGAATGCGGGGACCAGATACGTCAAAGTCGTCAAGGAAAGAGATGAGGCCAGTGATGGTCTTAAACACCCGCAATTCCATAACTTTCCGGGCTGTGACAAGAATTCGTTCAACCGATCCGTCCGGCGAAACGACGCGAACTCCCCATTTTCCGAAATAGTTTGAGTGCCGCTTCGCTGCGGATTCCAGGCAGATAACTTCGATGGCCCATCCCTGGTTGATGAGCACGCGGCATCCGTCTTCGCTAACCACATTAGGAGCTTCTTTGAAGTTGTGTTCCAGTTCCACAGGTCAGCCCCAAAGGTGGATCAACCTGCTACTATGCAGGTTTGATACAATAATGCAGTAATGAGCGCAAGGTTAATTATTGTCTTGCGCCGGCGATCTTTTCAGGAGCGTAAGCTATCCGTTCACTGTGCAATTGCCAAGGAAAGCAGCGGACGGGAGGCGAGTACAAATCTGCATCATTGTGAACTCTCATCGAACAGAAGCAGCTTAGATATTGAAGTCCACTTTGACGAAGACGAACCGCCCTAGTCGGGGACACGGGAACGATCACAGTGTGCGGTAGTCCACTGTCACGATCGTTTGCATTGAAATCAAAACTGCAGTAAAGGTGCAATAATTTATCTTTGTAGTGACCCCCTGTAGCGACCCATGCCCATTCCTCGCGTTTTTGCACCCGCCTGTGTAGCAATAGCTTTCGGTATCAGCACACCCGCTGAAGCGTATCCGATCGACTGCGCGATCCTGCTTTGTCTCGCAGGTGGTTTTCCAGCCTCGGCCGAGTGTTCGGCGGCACATACGGAAATGATCCGGCGCGTCACGCCCTGGCCGATCGAGCCACCCTTGCAGCTCTGGCGTTGCCCGATGAATGGTGGATTGCCGGCCGGAAGCGCTGGAGGTGACGTTCCTGACGATGTGAGACACTATCGCGAGGGAATAGAGCTGTGGCAGGTCACCAAGCGATCTATGAACTCAAGCGGTGGGCGAGAAGTGCACCGCACGATTTCACGCCACCATTATGACGAAGGGGGGCGTTGGGTTCGGGGAGAAGCTTCACTGTTGAGTATGCCATCGTGGGTTGATCAGCAGATCATCGAGCACAATGGCATAGGGCTGGCAGGCGATTTCGGCAGCTTTAACGGCATCCTGATGCGTTACCACGACTACCGGAATCAGCCATCGTACACCTGGATCAGCTACTGAGGCTTGTCTTTGCCGCCGCCAGGAACACTATAATTGCCGTTAACCCCAAGTTGTCGTAGGGTTTCCGATTAAGGCCCCAAAGAGGAGCACGAGCAGAATCAGACAGACCATTCGGAAATGAAAACCCCCCGCACGGGGTCCGCACGAGGGGGCTTTGGGGCGTAACACAGGTTTGCCGACCTGCATTGCTCAACTCTGTTAAGAGCATAGTTACCTTCCCAACCCCGAAAATCAAGAGCAAAAACGCATCTGTGCGAACAGATCCGATATGCCTGCGGAACCTGTGCCTCAACAAACATGAGGACAGAGATGGCATTTCAGAGGGCGGCGCATCCCGCCGCGACGCGGGCCTACCGCGACACCGAAGACGAACACCCGACGCTGCCGGGCAACATGCAGCGGGACAGCTTCGCGGCCCTGGTGGAGCGCGTGGCACCGCGCCTTGGCGTCGGCCGGGCAGCTGCGAACGCCTTTGTGCGCCTGGCGTCGATGACCCGGCCGAGTGACTGGACCAGTCCGGACAGATCCCCCGTCATCTATGCCGCGGCTGGCGAGGTCGCAAAGATGCTGGATCGATCACAAGTGCGCACGCGCGTGATCACTGCCGAGCTGGAACGCGCCGGTCTGATCGAGCGCCGGACAGGCGCGAATGGCAGCCGGTCGCGGACGTCGGGAACCGGGCTCTATTTCGGGGCAGCGATTGCCCGCGCCGCTGAATTGATGGCCCTCGATGACCAATTAAAGGCCGAACGGCAGCAGGCGATCTTCCTGCGCGGCCAGCGCAGCACGCACAAGCGCCATCTGATCCGCGCGCTGGAGGGCCTGTCGGAGCTCAGCCCCCATTGCCCGGAGGCTGAAGCGATCCGGCAGGAGGCGGAGGCGTGGCCTTCAGCCGAACGGCTTCATTGTATGGACCTCGCGGCACTCGAATCCCATGTGGATGAGGCGGACAGGCTGTGCAGAACTGCACTGGATCTTCTCGAAAAACGGGAAGAATCGAACGGTGAACCGTTCGAAAACAATCGACCCTATATACAAGATACAACTGAAGAATCCTTGGTATCCTGTAACGAGACCGTGGATAAGCGGAGCGCGGGCTTGCCCGCGCACGACAATTTCCATGTCGTGCCGCCTAACGGCGGCCCGAATTGCCGAGAAAAAGATGATGGGGCGGCGAGCGGAGCGCTCAAGAGCGAATTTATCGCCCGGCTTGGACCACAGAGGCTGTTCGATCTCGCCTCACCGGACATGCAGCTGTATCTCTGCGGAAGGGCAGAGCCGGAATATCTACGATTCCACGATTTTGTCTGGGCTGCCGAGCGGCGGGTTCCGGAACTCGGCATCAGCCCCGACGCCTGGAACACGGCGCGCGAGGTGATGGGAGAGGACAGTGCCATGCTGTCGATCCTGATCCTCGATGCCCGCAAATCCGAGCCGGGCCATGTCATCTTCAAGCCTGGCGGATACTTGCGGGCCATGACGGAACGATATCGCCGTGGCGAGCTGTACCTGATCCGCAGCCTGATCGGGCTCAGCGAACGCCAGAGGGCAGGGCACGGATCATGAAACCCGAACTGGCGGCCGCCGCGATCCTGCTTCTGTTCATTCACCCGGCATTTGCGCAGGCATCGATCTGTATCCCGCCGGAAGAGCCCTTCGTGCCGGCCGACGACGCAGCTTTCGGTGAATATGCCGACCTGGTGGCGGAAGATTTCGAGCGGTATTTTTCGGAAGTCCGGCCCTACATCGCGTGCCTCGACGCCGCGCGACAGGATGCCTTTGCCCGTGCGCGGGAGGTTTCCGCACAGCACGAGGCGTTCTGGAAACGGGCCGACGAGATGGGATTGACGGAGGAAGTCGCACCCGATGCTGACCCGGAGTGACTTGGCGGCCGATGCCGGTCCGGCGCTCGATCCGCGTCGTCTCGCTGCCAGCCCTTTCCGGCTCCGTTCAGCAGTCCATCGGCAGGATGATGGTGCCGTCGGTCCCGGATTTGCCGTAGCCGACCACATCCTTGCGGATGGCGCAGCCGGTGGCCTGCGCCATCAGCCGCTGCGCTTCCTCCGTGGTCAGGGCCATGCCTGCCGGGTGTGTCAGCGTCGCTTCGCCTTCACCTGGCGTCATCACCAGGTCCGAGCTGCGCGGCGTCCAGCTCACCATGATCTCCTGACCGCGATAAGTGAGCGCGCGGGTGTTCTCCGCCGGCGTGGTCTCAATGGCCGCTGCGCAGGCGCCAAGCAGACAGGGGATCAGGATCATAAATCGCTTCATGGAATGCACTCCGGAATTCACGGGCAAAGAATACAGCTCTAGGTGGAGTCACCAGTATCGTCGGCACGCGCCCTGCGCAATCATGACGCCGGCGAGATCTCGGCCGTCCGGCAATGTGCAGCTTCCGATCCATCGGTCATAGCTGCGCCTGCCGTTCAGATGGCAGGCAAGGGACTGGCCTCTGACCAGCCGCTGCATCTCGGTCTTCGCGCGCTGGCCGGCCGGCGTGCCCAGTTCGGCGCAATCGAGCGATCCGAAGCGAATGGCATGGCCGCCGACTTCGATCGTGTCGCCGTCGCGCACATGCGTCACAGGACCGGCGATCTTTTCCCGCGCCAGGATGGGGACCAGCCATGGCACGTATTCGGGAAATCGCTCCGCTGGGTCGATGGTGACGATCAACAGCGCCAGGAGGCTGAGGACAATAAGGGCAGGGGACTTCATGCCACGGTTTCTAGCAGAAAAGCAGGCTGTGTTCATGAAATGTTTTCATCGCTCGACGCGGCCATGGTAATCTTCATCTGAAAGGAGATCGAGCCATGACCCGGCCCATTCAGATCAGGACTGCAAGTCAGCGCGAAGTTGCGGCCTTCGTGGCGCACCAGCGCGATGAGGAAGGCAAAGCCGCCCTAGCCAGAGCGGCGCGCGATTGCGAGTGGCAAGACGACTTCGATGACGAGGATCTGGAATGCGAGGCGTGGGAACAGGCTGCGGCGCAATTGCTCGATGAAGGACGAGAGATCTTCGGGAGCGAAGCTGCGGCGCAGATGGAGTTCGATCGCATCGTCAAACGCCGGGCCAAGGCATCCGCGCAACAAAATCTCTCCGGGGGCAGATCATGGACGCCAAGCCCTTTTGAAGAAAGTCGCGCGTTCTTCCTGGCACTCCGCCAAGGCGTGCCGTTGATCCTTCTGCTCATCTTTGTCGGCTTGCCAGTCGCGACGTTAATCGGAACCGTTAGCGCAGTTCCACTGATGGCCGCGATCGCGGGGATCGTCTGGTATGTCCATAGCCGGATGTTGGAAAACATCAGAGAGATGCGACCCGCGGACGACGATTGAGGGGCGGCCCCCAATTCATCTTAGTATGTGTCCCATTTGGGTACACCCATTATGGACGTTCTTCATGAACACCGCCTACAGCGGAATGACTGTTCAATTTGGGTCTGTTTATATATATTGAACACATTTCGCCAAGGTCATACCCAAAATGAACAAACCGAGCCCTAGAATCGGCTACGCCCGAACATCGACCGTCGATCAGAACCTTGATGCCCAAATCGAGGCTCTGACGGCTGTCGGATGTGGGATGGTGCGCCAAGAACAGCGCAGCGGGACCACGCTGGAAGGCCGCCCAGAGTTAAGGACGATACTCGACTTCATCCATCCAGGCGAAACCCTGGTGGTCACACGGATCGACCGGCTGGCGCGGTCGATGCAGGATCTTCAGACTATCGTTGCCAGGTTGAAGGCGAAGGGGGCCCATTTGGCAGCCACCGAACAGCCCGTAGATACGTCAACCGCAGCGGGCAAGGCGTTCTTCGACATGCTTGGTGTCTTTGCTGAGTTCGAGACCAATCTACGACGGGAGCGGCAGGCTGAAGGTATCAAGGCCGCGAAACGAAAAGGGGTCTACCGTGGCCGTCCGCCCAAGATCGACATGGGAAAGGTGCAGGCTAAACTTAGTGCAGGCATTTCTCCGACGAAAATTGCTCTCGAGATGGGGATTTCGCGCGGCACTGTCTATAAAGCAAAGGCACAGATGCCGAGAAGCGTAGATGGGTAAACGAAGCAGGCGCGCCCCTCGCACCGGTCGAGCTGACCCGTGGCGTACGGGCGGCCGGCGCGCTCAATCCACGCTGCGGCTGCGAGCGGCATCTACAGATAAGGGCGGAGAGCCGTCATTCGCTGCAAATGCGCCGAAAGGCAGCTGTCTGCATTAGTAGGACCATTTTCTAATATGCTATGCTGCCCGAGGCTCACGGACCACACCGGCCAATCAGCGGACGGATATAAGGCTTACATTGTCCGAAAATGCCAATTCTCTGCGAGTGGCCTGAATTGCGAGTGGTAAGTTTTTTTCAATAGCTCGCAAGTGGGCGGCAACTTGCGACGTGGTTGCTATCACGGAGCTGCAGAGACACTCTGGATCCCCAAAAGGTAGCGATCAGTTGGGAGATTCCGTTTTCGTAAAGATGTCGGCAGCGCTGTCACAGTTCATGATATCGCGCCGGGATCGGCTAAAGATAGTTCCGTGAGCTCGCAACATGTTCCCCGTCTGAAAGTGATCCATAGCTTTCATCTCCGCGAAGTCTTCAGCGCTAAAATTGCACCTAACCTCATTTGTCCCGAGCACCTTGATAACCACATTCAGCGTTCCCTCATTAATGATAGAGATCACACCGGTCACAAACTGTGGCTTTTCGAAGAACCTTCGATGCGCCTCTTTTAGTTCTGCTGTATCATCACCATCAAACTTCAGCGTTCTCCAAGCGCCGTCCACTTCGCCAGAAAACTCAATATCCGAGAAAGCATCTCGCCGATCCGGAAATATCGAGGATATGTCCCTGATCAAAAGCGCGAAGTTAGAAACTGTCGCGTCATCAAGTTTACCGAGATCGAGGGCGTTCTTGAGTTCTCGAAGGTTATTTAAAGTCTTGCCTTTGGTTTCCCAAAAGATGTTTCTAAGATCATCTTGGCTGACGGCATCGCCCATGAAGTAGTTTGACACAATCTCTTGCCTTGGAAGTTTGGGCCTCTCAATATTTATGATAAGGGATCCAAACTCTGGCTCGGTAATCTGAAAATCGTATACTTGGCTTTTAGAGGACTTAACCTCAGCTGGAGCCAAGAGCTTGCGGGCAACCACATAAGCGTTATCCACCATTTTCTTGAATTGATGAAAAGCCATTCTTTCATGATTCAACGTGCCGCCGGAGAGGCGAATTGAGAAGTAGCTTTTCGCTTGATCGACGGTATCTGCAACACCGTCCACTTCTAACGACAACGCGGCCCCAGGATCCGGTAGAAATGACTGATCAAAGCGGTCTATGTCAATTGGCCAATAGCGGCGGACAACATAGTCAGACGCGCATTCCACCACGATGAAATCGCCCGAGCGCAGTGCGCCCAAAATAGAAAGTTTATTGTTCTTGAGAAGGGATATAGCCTCTTCGGTTATTGAAGAGGCTGCAAATAGAAACCCATCTTCAAGGTCCATAACGTTTAGGAATATATAATCCTCGAACCCCACCTTTGCAGTAAATAGGATAGGGTCGTCATATTTTTCAAGAACCTCCGTCGCTCTGATCTGCATGTTTTCCATGTCACAAAGCGCCGGATCGTTCATGCTCCACATTTCGCTCACGGCATCACCTTGCAATACGAAACAACATCCGCTCCAACATATTTCCAGAAGTCGCGGTGCCCACTTCCATGGTTCACTACACCATGGTGATTTTGCAATTGAACTTCCAGCCACATGCCTTGTCGGCGGAACTTCTTGTATCTCGCCATCATGGCTTCAGCAGTCCGCCAGCTGTCAAAGATAGAACACGCCCATGAGTCACACTTTTCAGGTGGGCGCAGGGGCTTTTTATTTGTTCTGTAGTCCGACTCAAAATCGTCGTTCGTCCAGGTTGGACCGGGAACGTGACGATAGAACGTGCCGTCTGGAGCTTGCGCGTCGCCTGGAGGGCACTGGTCAGTAACGTAGTTCGGAATTTCTGGGTCGAAATGAGGCATTGGTATACTTTACATCGGCTACTTATAGGCGGGCTGAACGCGCAGCGTGTGAGTTTCAATGAGGCCCAGGGCAGGTTGAGTCAAGAATTTCCTATTGGCTGCGAAGCGACTTCATTACCCCATATTCTGAAACTTTGGAGGTTGTGAGTGGTTCATGACGTCCCAGTAGTCACGCGTTGCTGACCTCGGCCTGCGGGGCCATGCTGCACGATGGCTTGGATGGCCGCTTTGGGAAGGCTGCACAGCAGCGAAAGCACGTTCCGTGAGAGGCGGCTTAGGGCCGTCTTGCGTCGGCCGATGGAGTCGATGCGCGGTTCGCTCCCAGACAGGTGGCGAGCGCCGTTCGGCGCAGAGTCCACCGCTTACAGATCGTCCACGGCGGCGGTATCCGCCGTGATCCCGATCCCCTCACAGACAATCTGCATTCGATCAGAGGGAAACGGCCGCATCAGCCGCGCAGCATCCTCGGCGCTGCCAGCTAGCCAGGTGTCATAATCCTGCTCGTCCAGGATCACCGGCATCCGTGTCGGATGCACTGGCTTGACCAGATCGTTGGCCGTTGTCGTGACCATCGTATGGGTCAGCCAATCGCCAGCCTCACCGTCGATGCTTGGCTGCCCCGCGCGCCAGAGGCCGGCGAACGCAAATGGCGGCCGCGCGGCGCCGCCCTTGATCGCGAACCAGAAATCCGTCGCCGGGTTCTTGCCCTTGGCCTCGCGGAATGCCGAGCCCGGAATCAGGCAACGCCGATTGAGAAAACTGTCCTTCCATAGACCCGACGATCGGAGCTTGTCGTCACGAGCGTTGTTCCAGGCCGCGGGCTTGATCGGTTTGCCGGTCTTCTTGCTCACCTGCGGCGTCAGGAACCCCCAATGCATCTCGACCAGCTCGCGTTCACCATCCTCACTCATGCGGACAACCGGTGCTTCATACTTCGGCCAGATGGCCGATTGGCCGCGATAGTTGCCGAGGTGATCGCGCTGACCCATCACCTCGAATATCTCGCGCATCGCCGCCTGTGACGTCGTGTTGGCATAAAGATTGCACATGCTCGCCCCCGCGCGTTTCAGCCCTGCATTCCACCATACGCCGCCGCGATCTGCGCCGAAACGCGCGCCAGCGACCTGATCCGGCGCGGGGCAGGCTCGAACCGGGCCGCCGCAATCCACGCCTCGCGCAACATTGAACCCTTCGGGTGTCGTTCGCAAAGCAGATCGACGGCCGCCATGATCTCGCTGGAAAGCGGATCGCGTCTCGCCGCGCCGGCGGCCGCGGCGTCAAGGGTTGCGATGGCCGCGGCCTGGGCCTCGCGCCCGGCGATCTGTTCCGACCAGGCGCCGCCGAACGCGACATTGCGGAGCTGACCCGACCTGTCCATTTTTCCTCCTTGCCGAATGAGAACAAAAATAGAACATAAAGGGCGATCCGACCATCCGCGATATCTGGTATCATGCCCCCCTTCCGCGTCCTCTATCTCGATATGAACAGCTTCTTCGCGAGCGTGGAACAGCAGCTCGATCCCGCGCTGCGCGGACGCCCCGTCGCAATCACCGCCGTTGATTCGGACAGCGGTGCCTGCGTCGCCGCGTCCTACGAGGCGAAGGCCCATGGCGTCAAAACCGGCACCCATGTTCGCGACGCCCGGCGACTTTGCCCCGGCATCATTTTCCGGTCGTCACGACACAGGCTCTATGTGCGCTTCAACCTGGCCGTGGCCGACGTGCTGGACCGGCATGCCGAGCTGACCCATATCCGCAGCGTTGACGAGTTTCAGTTGGCACTGTCGGGCGAAACCCGGACCCTCGCCGGCGCCGTCGATCTGGTCGCGCGTCTCAAGGCAGCCGTTGCCGCCGAGGTCGGCGACTGCCTGCGCTTCTCGGCCGGGATCGGGCCAAACCATCTTCTCGCCAAGATCGCCGGCAAGCTCGAAAAGCCCGATGGCTGCCAATGGCTCGGGCCGGACAATCTGCCCGACGCCATCGCCCATCTGTCCCTGGACGATCTGCCGGGCATTTCCACCGCCATCAAGACGCGGCTCTTTCGCGCCCGCATCTTCGATGTTCCCGGCCTATTCAGGCTCGATCCGCGTCATGCCCGGCTGATCTGGCGATCGGTCGAAGGGGAACGGTTCGTGCGGATGCTCCAGGGCATGGATATTCCGCTGGTTGCCACCGAGCGCGGCGGATTCGGCAACAGCAAGGTGCTGTCGCCCGAATACCGCGATCCGCGCCGTGCCTACCTGGTCGGCCGCTGGCTGGTCGAAAAGGCGACCGCGCGGCTGCGCCGCGATGGTCGCGTGGCCGGACGCTTCAGCCTGTCGGTCAGTTTCATGGCCGGCGGGGTCTGGTCCCGGAACGTCAGCTGCTTTCCGACGCAGGATACCGCGATCTTCCTGCGGCTTCACCGGGCCCTGTGGGTGCGCCTCTGGCGCAGCGCACGACCGGGCACGGTCATCAGCCTCGGCGTGCACCTGGGCGATGTGGGCTTGCTGCAGGACCGGCGCGGGGATCTGCTGATGCCCCTCGCTCCGGCCGAGCTGACCCGTGGAGAACGCCTATCGCGCGCGCTCGATCAGATCAACGCCCGCCATGGCGACGGCGCGATCCGCTTCGGCCTCAACACGCCCCATCCGGGGTTCTTCGAGCGTGGTTAACGCAGACGAAATCCGCCTCGCGCGCTTCATCTGCCGCAACTTTCGTCAGATATCTCTGCTGTGTTGAGCTTGTCTAACAGCCTGCGGTAGCGAATGTTATGGCTGTATGCTCCAACGGCATCGAGGAGCAACTGCCACTCGCTGCCAGTGAGTGAACTCGGCACTTTTCTCGTGCCAGTGTCGCAGGTTGTCGAAGGTTGTTTCACAATATGCTGCATTGGCGATTACTTGAAATTGCTTCCCTGACATTCTGCAGGACTAGCGTGGATCTGCGGCCTCATAGCGAACCTTCGTTCTGGAACCGTTCATCCACATTGGCGCGTCCTCACCTGTGTTCCAGCGGTAGAGCCAGCCCACGAGTTCGTTCGTCTCCACATCGACGATCCGTTTGATAGGATGGGCTACCAGTCTTTCTTTGGTCACTGTCCTATTCCCATAACAAAGGGCCGCCCGAAAACGGGCGCATTGAAATACCGCCGCATCCGGAGAGGATGACGGGTCAAATTGCTGGTGCTGTCCGGACCTACTCGACCGCGTGTCGCGCGGCTGACAGCTTCCCGAACCCGCTCGCACTGACCGGGCATTCAAAGACCTGGAAGCGACCGTCGTCATTGCCCGAAACCGGCCCCAGTGTCTTCGCCGGCCAGTCAAAGCTGCGGGCCATCCGTTGAAACGCCGGAGATCCAAGGAAAAGTACCGAACGGGCTCCCTCATCAGCGAGGAAGGCGTTCGTGGCATCCAGAAGCTTGCGCGTGATGTCACTCGACCCAGCAACCACCATGCGTGTCAGTTCCCATACGTCTGAATCCAATGGAGGCGTTTGAGTGCATAGCGTGTCGGGCAGCCCAGGCAACAGGCCGAGACAGGCGTCGCGGATCATGTAGGAATATTTCAGTGTACCTGCACCGCTCCGTTGATCGGTACGCCGCAAGCGTGCACCCCCAACCACAACGCCATCCTCGACCGCGATGATGTAGGTCGTGTCAAACGTATCATACTGCTCGAACTCGACCTCGCTCGAATGGAAAAGCGGCCAATCCAGACGGTCTATGAATACGGTTTTCCTGAGCTTCAGATAGTCGTTGACCAAGTGCCACTTCGACAGGCCCTCCGGATAGCGGACGACAACAATCTGAAGTCCGGCCTCGAAACCCTTATCGTTAAAATCAGTTTGCATGCCCGGCAACTCTGTTCAGATTGTGTTTTTGAAGCGGTTCGGTCGCGCCGATGAACAGCCTCACATTGTTTTCGGTCTTGCCCCAAACGCCCCATTCGAACAGCTCAAGCGTGATTGTTTCGCCCTCTTCGAGATGTTTGCACATCTCCAGCAAGTTATTTGCCATGTCCTGAGTGAACCTGGTGCTCGCTACCAACTTCATGCCCTTTGGGTTGGCTCTGCTGGCGAGGGTCTTCATGAGGTGGCTCCATTGCTTACCCGAATCTACATAGCCACTCCGTTTTCTATTGACACCCACCTGTCTTTTTTGGCAGTCCAAAAGGATAGGTTGACGATTTTACTTGACAGGCATTTTTATGATTGAGCAGTTGATTCCCGACGGCGAGGCAGAACTTGAGAGCCTCGCGCAGATCGGTACGACCGGATTCGTGATGGGATTCGGACTCCGCTTTGGGCAGCCGGATTTTTTCCTGAACCGCTACCCTGACGCCTGGACAGAGAAATACGAGGAAGAGAACTACTTCTTCGGCGATCCAGTCGCTGCATGGACAATCGCACGAACGGGAACAGCGCGCTGGTCAGAGATAGGATTTCCGGACCCGCGTGGAGTTGGCAAAGAAGCCGCCAAGCACGGCCTGATATATGGGGCAACCACGGTCACGAAAGTCGGCCGGAAGCGGTGCTTCCTGTCTTTGTCCCGGCCGGATCGCGAACTGGCTGATGCCGAGCTCGATCACATCGAGCGCTCCCTCAAGCGTTGGGCGAAAATCGTATGCAAATCACCTCAAGCACTGACGGAAGCTGAGCTTGACGTCCTGAAGCTCTCGCGGGACGGCCTGATCAACGTCGATATTGCTGAAAAACTCGATATCAGCCCATCAACGGTGAAATTCCGCATAAACAGTGTTCAGAAGAAGCTGGGTGTCGATAACCGTATGGCCGCCATAACCATGGCTGTGCGCAAGCAGCTGATCTAGTCGGACGATTGCCCGTTGGACTTCGCCTGATAGCGAAATTCTTCGGGCGTCGCCCTTCGGGCCGCGCCCCCCGTCTCCGGCCTTGCGGCCTCCGCCCGAGCTGATCGGACCGAGCTGATCGGACCGATGCGCGCGGCTGCGGCGCCCTGTGGGTGCGCCTCTGGCGCACCGCACGACCGGGCGCGGTCATCAGCATCAGCGTGCATCTTGGCGATGTGGGCTTGCTGCTGGACCGGCGCGGGGATCTGTTGATACCACTCGCCCCGGCCGAGCTGACCCGTGGCGAGAAGGTCTCGCGCGCGCTCGATCAGATCAACGCCCGACACGGCGACGGTGCGATCCGCTTCGGAATAAACACGCCTCATCCGGGGTTTTTCGTGAGGGGGTAGAGTTGGTGTCACCCCGGCTTACAGGGCGTCCATCACCTGCTCACGCACCTCCTTGGGATCACCGCGTTCCATCGTCGCCATGATGAACACCGCCTTGCCCGCTGACGCTTTGGCCCACTGCTGGCCAATCAGCTCTTTCTCGCGGCTGTCGCGATTTTCTTCGGGTGAGCGGTCCCTGCCCTTGTATTCGACCACCAGCAGACGGCCATCGTCCATGACCGCCACGAAATCCGGGTAAAACTTGTCGGTCGAGGTCGGCAGGGAGAACGAATTCGGATGCCTGCTGACGTTGCGGGTCCAGTATTTCAGGCCCGGCAGAGCATCCAGCGCCAGGGCGCACTTGACCTCTTCACCGCCATCCTTGCTGTCGAAACTCGGCACCTCGTCCGGCCCCATGAAGTGGTGCTTGAACTTGTACATGCCGCGATACCTAGGCACGTCGAAATACATCTCGTCGAAGAACCGGATGCCATCATCGAAAGACACTGCGACGCGCGCCTCGGGGCCGAACAGATTCATCTGGTAAACCTTGTCGCGCTCCATCTGGCGAAAGCCCTGGATCTTCTCGTTCAGCTTGCGCGCCAGGATGAATTTGCAGCGCATGAGCTGCGACAGGGGGATGTCCCGGTCGCGGGTCAAGTGGGTGACGACATCACTCAGCCAGGACAGAAGCTCCGCCTGGCCGATCCATTGATCGCGCACCTTCCCGTCAAGCCAGCGTACCAGCGCATTCGGCGTCCAGTCGTCCACGTCGATATCCAGCGAAAGCTGCTCGGAACTGTCCGCCGCCGAGATCGACAGGCGATTGCCGTCGAGGTCGATCTCGAAGGTGTTCGTGGTTTCCACGATATCGAACTCGGCCTTGGTCAGCCGCGCCGGATGATCGGCCAGTGACCAGTCGTGATATTCCATCAGAATATCGGTATCACCAAAGACCAGCTCGCCCTGCACATGCGCCATCAGCCGCGGCACGGTGAATTCCTCGCCCAGATGGGCGGGGGCCAGGTCGTCGGAGTGCCTGGCCTTGAACTCAGCCAGCTTCTCGCGCAGCACGCCATGCAGGCGCGCAGGCGCCATCTGGAACAGGCGCTCTTCGTCTTTGGGCTTAGGCACGCCGGTGAACTCGATCCGGGTCCTGCCGTCATCGCCTGCCGAGACCTTGATCTTGCCCGGCGCGACAATATTGATCTCGCGGCGCTCCTCCTCGGACGCATCCAGCTCGACCGTCATTGTGGCTCTGGGACGCGAATGCCGCCCGAAGAGGCCATCATCCAGCCCCGGCTGCTCGGCCTCGATATTGGCCTCGGCCTCGCTTTCCTCGAACCCCATATCGACCAGCTTGTCGCGCAGGCTGACGGCGGCCTCAGAGAAATGCTTTGACACCAGCTTGGCGTAGGATTTGTTCAGCGCCGGTTCCTTGCGTTTTTTCGCATAGGGCATCCGCAGCACACGGCCCAAAAGCTGTTCGGCATCCGTCGAACTCCGGATATTGGCCAGCGAGCAGAACACATAGGCAAACGAACAATCCCAGCCTTCCTTCAGCGCCTCGATGGTGATGACATACTCAATCGGGCAATCGGGCTTGAACAGGTCGATCCCGTCCAGATCGCGCTGCGCGCCGGTCGCCACAGCAATTTTGGCCGGGTCGATATTTTCATTGTCGATCAGGTGCTGTTTCAGCACATCGACCGTGACTTCCTCGCCCTTCTTCTGCGCCTGGAACAGCACGATGGGGCGGATATAGCCCTCACGGTCGCGATCCGCATGTTCCTGCAACTCGGCCCGCTTCAGGATGGCCGAATTCACCGCCCCCTGCCACGTCTCGGCCTCGTCCAGCACCACGGGCATCTTTATCATCTCTTCATCCTTCAGCTCTTGGGCTGTCACGGAATGAAGGATGTTGTTGAATCCCTTGGGCGTGGCGGTGAATTCGATCAGGGCGCTCGGGTTGATCCGCTCATAGACATCCTGGCTCAGGCTTGTGCCCGCCTTGTGCGCCTCGTCCATGATGACCAGCGGGCGGTGCAGATGCATCAGGTTGGCAAAGCTGAAACGAATGTCACCCTTCATCGGGCCATCGTCATTGCGCTCCAGCCCCGGCGCATTGGGCGAGACAGTCGAAAAATGCCCCTCCAGCATCTCGTGATGGGCATAGACCTTGCGCCCGTCGGTGTTGCTGACGCGCAGCGTCTGGATCGTGCCGACCACGACACAGAGGTTCGAGCGCAGGTCATGCGGCGTAATCTGGGTGAAATCACCAATGTCGAACACGCGCACGCGGCCCTCGAACGCCTCGTCCAGCACCTGCCGATACGGGTGGCGCGGGTTCTTCAGGGCCTCTGCGGTTTGCAGGCGGATGGTATTTGTCGGCACCAGCCACAGCACCAGCGGGAAATCCTTTTCGACCCAGGCATCCTTGGCCACGGTGATGGAATGCGCCGCGAGGATCGTCTTGCCGCCGCCGGTGGGCAAGCGCAGGCAGACGTAAGGAACATCGGGCAGGGTCTTGATCGGCTTGTAGCCCGCCGCGTAACCCTTCAACCGCTTGGCTAGTTCCGGTTCTGCCGTGATCGCCTCATAGGCCGGTTTGGGGCCGGTAATCCGCGCCTCTTCAAAGAATTTCCGCAGCGTGGCGAGCGAGGCTTTCTGATACTCCTTCAGCTTCATTTGCGCGCCTTCACATCATAGGGGGTTTGTTTGAATTCGATCTGTTCGGCCTTCAATGTTGCGTCAGACAGCGCCGTGCGTTCACCGTAGACGGTCAGGGGGCCGGTGAAATCGCCCATGGCGGCGCGGATTGCGGCCAGCGTCTTTCGGGTCAGCACGTTGCCGCCAGACGCCGATTTGTCGCCAAGGATTCCGTTATAGAGCAACGCATAGCCCTTGCCCCCCTGCGCCCCAAGGAAGGGGGTCAGGGGCTGCGGCTGCGTCCATGGGCTGCCGGTTTCTGAAAACCAGATATGGGCGGCCAGCACGGGAAAGCGGATATCGGGCTGGATCTGACCATCTTCGGTAAAGACCGGCGGGCCAAGGCGATAAAAGCGAAAGCCGCCGCCGCCTTGCCAGTTCTGCGCCTTGGAAATCCCGCCCTGTTCGCCGTCCACCACCTTTTGCAGACGCGGCGCGCAATGGGTGACGGCGTGGTCCCCCATCTCGATCCCGATATAGCGCCGCCCCATCTTTTGTGCCACGGCAGCCGTGGTGCCCGAGCCAAGGAAGCTGTCGAGCACGAGGTCGCCGGGGTTGGTGGCGATGTGGAGGATGCGCTGAAGCAGCCTCTCGGGTTTTGGCGTATCGAATACGGCTTCGCCAAAGAGCTTAACCGTCTCTTTCTTCGCTTCATCGTTGGTTCCTGCGTCGCTCGCCAACCAAAGCGTGTTAGGCGTCAGGCCCGCTTTGGCTTCTGAAAGAAACTTCTTTTGACGCGGCGCATTCTGTCCGCTTGTGCCAAACCAAACGCGATTGTCGGCAATTTTTTCTTGCATGACTGGCCAAGTGTAGAGCCAGCAACGTCCATTCGGCAGTTGGTGGACCTTTCCACTCGGAGCAACAAACTCATAGAATTGATCCTTGGTGCCGTGCCCTCCTTGGGCGTTCAACGAAACCGATTGCCAAGGGCCGCGGGGATCATTGTCTGGGTTCGAATATCTGGCCCTGACTTCATCTGAGAGAGGAAGGTCATTTCGTGAAGCACCAAATTTTTCGGTGTCCTTGCAATACAGTAAGACACGCTCGCAGTCTTCCGAGAACACTTTTCGGTTTTCCCGAGTTGTCCGCTGCTGCCAAGTGATCGTGGTGACGAAGCGCCTTCGCCCAAACACCTCATCCATGACGACCTTAAGGTAATGGCCTTCCCGGTCATCAATGCTCACCCAGATCGAGCCATCCTCTGCCAGCAGTTCCCGCAGCAGTTCCAGCCGGGGCCACATCATGGCCAGCCATTGGGAATGCTCAAGATTGTCGTCGTAATGCTCGAACGCCGATCCGGTGTTATAGGGCGGGTCGATATAGATGCATCTCACCTGACCCGCGTAATAGGGCAGCAGGGCCTTCAACGCCTCAAGGTTATCGCCCTGGATCAGCATATTGCCCGCGTCCCGGTCGCCATAGCCCAGCCCCGGCACCTCCTCCAACAGGCGGTAAGGCACACTCTCGGCGGCGCGCACATCGTCGTCTCGGGTCAGCCATCGAAGGGTGGGCATCTGCTCGGGTCTCGTTCATTCCTGGGCGGATAAAATCCGCGATGGGCAAGATAACCGCTGGATGCGGCAGCATCACGCAATGCGGAGATGCCCCTCGCTTTAGACTCAATTTGCGGCTGAAGGTCCACCTGATGACGACAAATCGCGCGCGGCGCACCGACCGACTATTTGCTCTCTGAATTCCTGGATCTCCTCCTGTGACCCTGTGTCGTTGCCATAGAGTGATTTCGGGAAGCAGCGTTATGGGGTCGCCCTGTCGGGCCGCGCTCCCGGCTCCGGCCTCACGGCCTCCGCCCGAGCTGATCGGGTCGCTGCGCGCGGCTGCGGCATCCGGCTGAATGTCTCGTCCCAAGCCATCCCCCCGAACCCCGGTCCTGCGCGCCCTGCCCCGACGATCTCGCCCTGGCGGGCGGGACCGCTGACGCAGGCGCAAGGCGCTGAGCGAGACAGTATGGATCGAGCGAAGCGCCGGGTTCAGAACCGAAAAACGAATAACGCGAAACGCGGAACGGGTTTTGGCGCCCGCAGCGATCTGCTGATGGCGGATAGCAGGTGGCGAATGGCGGACGGCAATCGGCCAACTGGGGCGACGGGCAATAGGACAGACGCGACCCGCGCGAGGGCGCGGGCCATGATGGGCTGAGGACGTGCCGGGGGATCGACGCAGGCTGCGCCCGCGCTCACCCCCGTCCCGACGATCTTTCCCTTTCCTTTGTCCGCCACGCATCCGGTTGGATGCCGGTCAAGGGGCCAGCGCCGCGCGTGCCGCGCGTCGTCGTCCAGGCGGGCCGTGTCCTCGGCTGCGCCTGCGGGCCGCACCACCCCGCCTTCCCGACCCCGTGACAGTCATCCCCCCGGCCGCGGGCAGGGCTGCGCCCTCCCCGCTTTGCCGTCCGAAAGGCATGGGGCCTTTCGACGACAAGCAGAGAGGTCTCGCCCATCGGCGGAAAGCAGGCACCAAGCCCGCGCCGCCCGTCGCAAAAGAAGGACGATGCCCATGTTGGCCGAAGATAGCTTTGCCGTGGATTTCAGCTGCACCACCTGCGGCAAGATCATCAATGCCCTGACCTGCCCGAGCCATTGCCCGCAATGTCAGACCGCCGCGCCCGATCACGGTTTCCCGACCGCCGAGGCCGTGACAATCGCGGAACAGAACGACCGTTTTCGCGCGGGGCTGACCAAGGGGAACGCAAGCGATCTGCGCGGCCAGGTTGTCGTGACCTCTGCCGTCAACGCCATGGGGCGGGATTTCGTGACCGCCGCGCTGATGGCGGTGGCCGGGGATAGCACGTTCACCCCGGACAATGATCCTTACGGGGATCATGGGTTCGGCACCGTCACCGTGCTGACCCTCAAGCTGTTCTGGAAGATCGACCTTTACGACGAGGAACTGGTTTACGGCTCGCCCGCACCGGCCAACCCCGCCGTCACCCGGCGCGTCCTGACCATCATGTTCCCCTCCGATTACTGATCCGTGATCCCGGCCCGCGTCATGCGTCCCGCGCGGGCCGGTCAACTGCCACGGCAACCGGAAAGGAGGTGAGAACAACGAACCAATGGCTTGAGCAGCGCATCGCGGAAGCGTGGGCGCTTATCAGGAAGGGCGGTCCCTCGGCAAAGATCGGCCGCGCCTTCCTGAACCAGCACGGGGTCATCTGACCCTCACGCCTCACCCTCCCCAGGGTGAGGCATCGATAACACGAAACCCCTGTCGCAAACAAGGAAAAGACCCCATGAAACAAGGTGCCATCACCACCGCCCCGATCCAGTATTTCCCGCTGGACGCGCTCTATCTCTCGGACATGAACCCACGGCAGGACGTCGATGCCGACCGCATCGACCTGCTGGCCGACAGCATCGTGGCCGTGGGCCTGTTGCAGAACCTCGCGGGACTTGCCGACGAGGTCGGAAATGTCGGGATCGTCGCGGGCGGTCGCCGCCTGCGCGCCCTGATCCGCGCCACCGAGAAACACGCCGACCTGCTGGACCGCCGCCCGGAACTGGCGGAAATCCCCGTCCGGCTCGCCCCCGACGCGGCCACCGCGCGGGCATGGGCCAGCGTCGAGAACGCGGCCCGCGAGGATTTGCACCCCGCCGATGAAATCCGCGCCTATGGCCGGATGGCCGACACCGGCAGCGATGTGCCGACCATCGCCCGCGTGTTCGCTGTGACCGAGGCGCATGTTTACCGCCGCCTTGCGCTCGCGGCCCTGCCCGCCCCGATCCTCGATGCGCTGAAAGCGGGCGAGATCACCCTTGAGGCCGCGAAATGCTTCACCGTGGCCCAGGACGAAGCCCTTGCGCTCGATATTCTGGACCGGCTGCGCGGGCAGGACGTGTCGGCGCACCGCCTGAAACAGCTTCTGCAACCCGAAGCGATCCGCGACACCGACCGCCGCGCCGTCTATGTCGGGCTTGCCGCCTATGAAGGCGCAGGCGGCACCATCACCCGCGACCTGTTCGCAAACGAGGTGTTTCTGGGCGATGGCGCGCTGCTGGACCGGCTCTTTGCCGAGAAACTGGCGATGGACGCCGAGGCCATCGGCCATGGCTGGACATGGGTCGAGACCAGCGCGGAGTCGTGGATCAGCTATGATGTGACCTCGAAACTGGACCGCATTTACCGGATCGAGGGCGAACTGTCCGAGGAACAGGTCGAGCGTTATGACGAACTGTCGGAACTGGCCGAGGCCGAGGCGCTGGACGCGGAAGGACAGGCCGAACTCGATGCGCTGGACGCCATTGACCAAGGCGATTTCACCGACGCGCAGCGCGACCATGCGGGACTGTTCATCTTCGTGGACAGTCGGGGGCAACTGACCGTGCAGGCCGCCTATGTCCGGGCCGAGGACCGCGAGGCCGCGATTGCAGCGGAGGTGCTGACCGGCTTTGCCGCCCGGAGCCGCGACGGCAGCGCCGCCGATGCCGCCCCGAAATCGCCCATCAGCAACGCGCTGCGCGACGATCTGGGCCGGGTGGCGCAGGGCGCGCGGCAGAACGCGGCGCTGCGCGATCCCGAACTGCTGATCGACCTGCTGGCCTATCAGGTGAGCCACGGGCTTGCATGGCGCAAGCCGTTCGGACTTTCGACCGAGGACGTGCCGACCTGGCCGACCACCGAGGCCGAGGGATATGCGCTGGACGACCGCCTGACCGCCAACCCGCCGAGGGACATGCACGGCAAGGACCTCGCCAAATCCTTCCGCGCCTTCCGTGCCAAGGGGGCCGAGCATGTTCGGGGCGAGTTGGTGCGGATGCTGGCCGCGCATTACCGGGGCGGGTCCGATGAACTGGCCGCGCTGATCGACAAGGAGACGAAGCCCGCGATCCGCGAGGTCTGGACGCCCACCGCCGCGAATTTCTTTTCCCGCGTCGGAGGCCCATACCTCAACGACCTGTGGTGCGATCTGCTGGACCTCGCCACCGATCACCCCACCGCCACCAGCTTCGCCAAGCTGAAAAAGGGCGAGAAGGCGGCAAAGCTGGAAACACTGTTCAGCGATGCCGACACGCGCAAGGCGCTCGGGATCACCGAGGCGCAGGAGGCCCACATCGCGGCATGGCTGCCCGAGGGCATGGCCTGATAACAGCGGGGCGCGCGCGCGATGATCGCGCGCCCCGATCCCGGCAACCCGGATTCAGAAAGGACGGCACAGATGGACTATGCACGGGAAAAATTATGGCACGGGCTTTCCTGCCCCTGCGGCGGGGGCTACCGCGTCGGCCATGCCATCGGGTGCGAATACGCAACCGCCAAAGACAATCTTGGCCAACTGGAGTCTGATCTGGCGCGCGCGGTGGTCCACGGCGACCATGCCGAAGCCGCCGATCTGCGTCGCATCAGGGCCGGGATCGAGGCCGTCGCCGCACGAACCGCCACGGGAGGCTGACCCGTGCGCTTCATCCGATCGGCCCGTCACCCCTTTACCGACACCGCCCGCAAGCGGGCCGCGCTGGCCCGCAGACAGACAGCCGACCGGGACGCCCTGCCGCTCTTTGCCGCCGAGATCGCGGCCCGGCAGAAAAGCCCCGATGATGTGATGCAGGCGCGCGCGAATGCCTGGGCGGCGCACGAGGACCGCAGCCGCCAGCGCCGCGCCGATCAGTGGCGGCGTGCCCGCCGCCTGATCGACGCCATGCCACCACGGCAGCGGCGCAAGGTCCGGGCGGCATGGGACGGCGCACCCTATCCCGCCGATCCGGTCTATCTGCTGGATTTCCTGCACAGTCTTGAGACCGGGCGCATCGCCCTCGATGCCCTGCCCTTCACCCTGCGGCGCGTGAACCCGCGCGGTCATGCGATCGCCTGAAAAACGGCGGCGGGAGTCACCCGCCGCCAGTCCAACAGGGAGGTTTGTTCAATATGTCTGACTGCACGACACATCGCCATCCTTTTTTTGCCGTCCCCTGTCCGACCTGTCAGGCGAGTGTCGGCGCGTGTATCCGCCCGCGCGGACGCTATCGCGACTGAGCCTTACGCTTTCCTTCTGCGACGAAGGTTGACTGGCCCCGCCTCGTGCGGGGTTCTTTTTGTGACGAGGCAGGAATTGCCCTGTCCTGCCCTCGGCAGAACGCCGGGAGACAGGACAGGCCCGGCGCTTCGCGCCGAGCCGCGCCCCTTGGCGCGGCAGCGACAGCCAACCGGCGCAACAATCGTGCCTGGCTGTTAACCCGGCCGAACCTCGGCCGGGGCCAGGCCGCACCACCCCACACGGTCTCTGGAGTCTCCCACACGGGTCAAGGACGGCGCCGCGCCGAAGGGGCGCGGCTTGCAAGCGCCCGTGCCGGGCGTCCCTGACCTCGCGTGCCTGAATCCTCCGACCGCGCAGGGCGGGCGATATGCCTTCTCCGGGACGCGGCAATCACCTATATTGAAACCAAGGAGCTATACACATGACCGACGCTGAAGCCCGCAAGTTCGATACCGAGATCGCACAGCTTGCCGCCAACACGGCAAAGCTGAATGCCGAAACCGCCAAGCTTCTGGCAGAGACCAGAAAGCTCACCACCGAAGCGCGGTGGTACCTGCTCGTCGTCGGATCCGGCGCGACACTCGCAATCGTCGCTATCGCCAAGCTGTTCTTCTGACAATCCAGCGGCCCCTTCGGGGGCCGCTTTGCTATGTGCCGAAGCTGGGGCGCGCTGGATAACAAAGGGCGGCTGACGCCGCCATTCCTGTCTTAGCCCCGACTTGCAGCAAACAACCAACCAGACCAGTGCGGACGTTCATCCAGAAAGCAGCGAATGCCGGCGCAGAGCCCTTTTTGACGAATGCTGCCGAGCGACTGGACGGCCGCTTCGGCGGACCCGCAGCTTAGCGAGGTGTTCTCCGTTCGGGTCTAGACATACTCCGTAATGCGTTTCAACAAGGCGACACCGGCACCTGATAGAACGCCGCAAGAAGACGTAAGCTCTTGACGACGCCCGGTGTCGAGCGGGTGGGGTCCTGTTATGTGACCGTAAACTGCCCCATCATGCCCGCATCCTCGTGTTCGAGGATGTGGCAGTGATACATGAATGGTGTCTCTTCCGAAGCCAGCTTGTCGAACCTCAGCAGGATTCCGGTCGGACCCTGCACACGGACAACATCTTTCCAACCGATCTGCGCCGAGTCGACCGGCCGTCCGTTCTGACTCACGCCTCACGATAATTGTCACACGCCTCAACACCCTTTGCGACCACGTCGAGAAGTGCGTCCACATCGTTCAGAAGGACCGTGATGCGCGGGTTGCTGATACGGTAACGGATGAAGCGCCCTTCGCGGTCGCTGGCGACAAGCCCGCAGTCCAGCAGGCACCTCAGATGGTTGGAGACGTTGGGTTGCGATAGTTCGGTCCGCTCGACGATCTCGTGAACGGCCAATGGCTCGTTGCAAAGTGCACCGAGGATGGCCAGGCGGCTCGGGTCCGCGAAGCCGCGGAACAGCTTCGCCCGTCGCTCGATGGTTGCGCTCTTGCGGTCATCGACCAATTGCGCCATATCACTCCTCGCTGATATGTTGTTCTTCGATTCATCCTAGCAGGAATAGCGCGACCATGGCCAACACCGAAAATGCCGGATCGACGGCAGATGTCCCGCCCGTCCGTTACCGGGTTTCCGGTATGGATTGCGCCAAGGATGCCGCGCAGATCGAGCGGGCGGCACAGGCAGCCGGGGTCGCGCCCGGCGATGTGAAAGTGTCGGCCGCGACGCACATCATGACACTGACTGCACCCGAAGTGCGCCTGCCGGACATCGAAAAGGCAGTCGCGGTGACAGGCTATGGCTTCGACCGGATCGAGGGCGATGAAGACATTCCGCCGAATCCCGCCCATCAGGACCCGGCCTACCGCCGTGCCCTCTGGATCGTCGTGATCCTGAACGTGGGATACGGGGTCCTCGAAATGATCGGCGGTTTCATTTCCGGATCGCAGGCCGTGAAGGCCGATGCGCTCGATTTCATCGGCGACGGCGCGATCACCTTCCTTGGCCTGCTGGCCATCGGCTGGAGCCTCGCCTGGCGGGCACGGTCGGCCTTGATCCAAGGCATCTTCCTCGGCCTGCTCGGCCTTGGCGTCCTCGGCACGACCATCTTGCGAGTCTTCGAACGGACGACGCCGGATGCAGGTCTAATGGGCCTGCTTGGCATGATCGCCCTTGTCGTCAACGTCATCTCCGTTCTGCCGCTGCTGCGGTTCCGCAAGGGCGACGCGAACATGCGGGCCGTCTGGCTATTCTCGCGCAACGACGCCATCGGCAATGCGGCGGTTGTCGTTGCCGCCGGTCTCGTGGCGTGGCTGGGCAGCGCCTGGCCGGACCTCATCGTCGCCTTCGGCATCGCCGGACTGTTCCTGCACTCGTCCTGGGCGATCATTCGCGATGCGCGGGCCGATCTGAAGGCAGCGGCATGAACAGCCGCGTTCTGGGCGGGCTCTGCGCGATCGCGGCGTTCGGCCTCGATCAGGGTACCAAGGCGCTTGCGCTGAACACACCGGCGCTTGAGCGCGGCGTCGAGGTTCTACCCTTTCTCAATCTCGTGCGGGTTCTGAGTAAGCGGCGCCTGTGCCCCACCTTCCTTGTTTTCACACGGTCTGAGATTTTGCGCCTGACGGAGATTGTGCGGGAGTTTCGCGATGGCGACTACGGTGGAGTTTCTCAGGGACTATGGGGTAGACATCCGACCGAACGGGCAGCGGCGCTGGCCGGATGAGATCAAGGCGCGGATCGTGGCCGAGAGCTTGAAGCCGGGGGCGACGGTTAACGCGGTCGCGGCGCGATATGGGCTTCGGGCGAACCATCTGTCGGAATGGCGCGGTCGGGCGCGGGATGGCCGCTTGGTTTTGCCTGCAGACGAGGATGACGGCCTTTGTTTTGCGCCGATCGTGCTGCCTGACCGGGGCCTTTCCGCCCCTGTTCCGGTTCTTTCAGGTCCGTCGGGCAAGTCCGAAGCGCCAGATACTGGAGCCATCGAGATTGCTGTAGGCCAGATGACCATCCGGCTGGATAGCGCCACGCCTGCCGCACGCATTGCCGAGATCATGCTGGCGATCGGATTGCGGTCATGATGTTTCCCTCCAATCGTGTGCGGGTTCTGGTCTCGACACAGCCCGTCGACTTCAGGAAGGGCCATGATGGTTTGGCGGCACTGGTGTCATCGGTGCTGCGCAAGGATCCGTTTACCGGCACGGTCTTTGTGTTCCGCTCGCGCCGGGCGGACAGGTTGAAGCTCTTGTATTGGGACGGCACGGGTCTGGTGATGGCCTATAAGCGGCTGGAGGATGCGAGTTTTACCTGGCCCGCCATCAAGGACGGGATGATGGCGCTGACCCATGCCCAGTTCGAGGCGCTGTTTTCCGGTCTGGACTGGCGCCGCGTCAAAGCGCTGGAAACCCGTCCACCGGCTGCGGCAGAGTGAATCAGCCGCTTGGTTTTGCGTGTTTTTGCCAAGCGTTTCTGATAGTTCTCGAGCATGCAGACCGCAGCAATCCTTGATCTTTCCGCCATCCCGTCCGCGCAACGCGCGGCGGTGCAAGCGCTGTTGGAAGAGGTCGCGGCGCTCAAGGATATCACCCGGCGGCAAGAGCATCTGATCGCCGAATTGAACCAGGCCTTGCATGGCAAGCGGTCGGAAAAGCTGTCCGAGGACGAGCGGCAGCTCGCGTTCGAGGATCTGTCCATCGCGCTGGCCGAGGTTGAGGCGGAAAAGGAAATCCGTGCCCCCAAAGCAGGGGGCGGGACGACCAAGTCCGCGCCCAAGCGCACCATTGGCAATCTGCCTGCCGCCCTTCCGCGCATTGAAGAGGTAATCGAGCCTGACAGCCTGATCTGCCCCTGCGGCTGCGGTGTCATGCATCGGATCGGTGAAGACCGCAGTGAGCGGCTGGACATCGTGCCGGCCCAGTTGCGCGTCATCGTCACCGTGCGCCCGAAATATGCCTGTCGGACCTGCACCGACGGCGTGACGCAGGCCCCGGCACCCTCACATCTGATCGCGGGCGGGCTGCCAACCGAAGGTGCCATCGCTCATGTCCTGATCAGCAAATATGCCGATCACCTGCCACTGTATCGCCAGAGCCAGATCCTGGCGCGGGCGGGGCTTGATCTGCACCGTGCCGTGCTGGCCGATTGGGTCGGCAAGGCTGCATTCCATCTGAAGCCCGTCGTCGACCGGTTGGCCGAGAATCTGAAGCGATCCGGCAAGCTGTTCATGGATGAAACCACCGCCCCGGTGCTGGATCCGGGGCGCGGAGCAACAAAAACCGGATATCTCTGGGCACTCGCCCGCGATAACCGATCCTGGGGCGGCGAGGACCCGCCCGGCGTGGTCTACTTCTACGCCCCCGGCCGCGCGGGCGAATGTGCTGAAACCTTCCTGACCGGCTTCGACGGCATTCTGCAGGTCGACGGCTATACCGGCTACAATCGACTGACCAAACCCTCGCGCAAGGGCGGCGCGCCCATTCGCGTGGCGCATTGCTGGGCGCATGCGCGCCGCAAACTGAAGGAGGTCTTCGACCGCGACGGATCAGCGATCGCCGCCGAGGGCCTGCGCCGCATTGCCGAATTCTATGCCGTCGAGGCCGATATCCGCGGCGTCTCCTCCGGCCAGCGCCTCTCAGCCCGCCAAGCCCGCACCGCGCCGCTGGTGGCCACTTTCGGCGACTGGCTGCAGGCGCAGCGCCGCAAGACCTCCGCCAAATCCCGCTTGGGCGAAAAACTGGCCTATATCCATAACCACTGGGACGGGCTGCAAACCTTCCTGACCGATGGCCGTGTCGAGATCGACTCCAACAGGGTCGAGAACCTGATCCGTCCCATTGCCCTCAATCGCAAGAATGCCCTCTTCGCCGGCCACGACGAAGGCGGCATCGCCTGGGGCCGCATTGCCTCGCTGATCGAGACCTGCAAGATCAATCGCATCGAGCCCTTCGCTTATCTCAAGGCAACCCTGACAGCCATCGCCAACGGCCACCCGCAAAGCCGCATCGACGACCTGCTGCCATGGAACTTCAAACCGTCAAGCTAAGCCGACCGTGATGTCCTGCGAACGCTTACGGTTCTGAACGATGGAGTCAGCTTCGGTATGCTGGGCGGGATCGTGCCTTGGTGGGGTCTCATCGCGCTTGCTGGCGTGATCGTGGCATGGCTGCTGATCTGGTTGTGGCGCGCGCCGGACAGGCTGACGGCTGCCGCTCTCGGTCTGATCATCGGCGGCGCGCTCGGCAATGTCCTCGACCGGCTGCGTTATCAGGCCGTCCCGGATTTTCTGGATTTCCATTACGGAACATACCACTGGCCGTCCTTTAATCTTGCGGATGTGGCGATTTTCTGCGGTGCGGCCCTGCTGTTCTGGGACAGCTTCCGCTCGGCGCAGAACAAGCCCGAACGTAACCACCGAGAAGAAAACGTTACGGGGAAATAATCGATGTCCAGCATTCCATCCGCAAAGGGCATCGACAGCACGCTTGCCCTGCTGCGCAACCCATATGAGTTCATTCCGGACACATGCCGCGATCTTGAGGGCGACCTGTTCGAGACCCGCATCCTCTTTCAAAAGACGATCTGCATGACTGGTGCCGCAGCTGCGGAGGTCTTCTATTCCGAGGATGGGCTCGTGCGCGCAGGCTCGATGCCGAAGCGTATCCAGAGAACCCTGCTCGGCGAAAAGGGCATCCAGGGGCTCGATGGCGAGGCCCACCGTCATCGGAAGCGGATGTTTATGTCACTCATGGCGTCGGAGCGGATCGAAGCTCTCGAAAACACGACGCGGGACCTGTTGGACCGCTACGCACGGGACTGGCAAGCGGCGGAGAAGGTCGTTCTCTACGACGAAGTGCGCGAAATCCTCACCAGAGCTGCCTGCGCCTGGTCGGGCGTGCCGCTTCCCGAAGCGGAGGTCGAGACGCGGACGGCGCAGATGACGGCGCTCTTCCAAGACGCCGGGGCGGTCGGCTGGAAGCACTGGGGTGCGCGTCTGGCGCGGCATCGCGCAGAGCGTTGGACAGCCGGGATTATTGAACGGCTGCGCGACGGAAGCCTTCAGACAGGACAGGAAAGCGCCGCCCATGTCGTCGCGACGTGGCGCGATCTGAATGGGGAGCTGCTGACCTCCAAGGTTGCCGCCGTGGAGCTTCTGAACGTAGTACGCCCGATCGTCGCCGTCTCTGCGTTCATCGCCCAGGCGGCGCATGCCCTGCATCGGCATCCCGAGTGGCGGCAAAAGCTGAAGGACGACGAGGGACAGCTCGAACCTTTCGTGCAAGAGGTCCGCCGTCTGTATCCGTTCTTTCCCGCGGTCGCGGCACGGGTGAAGAGTGATTTCGAGTGGCGCGGATATCGCTTTTCCAAAGGGTACAGGGTTCTGCTCGACCTATACGGCACGAATACCGACGCTCGTTCGTGGGACGCGCCGCAAGAGTTCCGGCCCGAGCGGTTTCAGGATCGGGAAGACAACCCCTACGACTTCATTCCGCAGGGCGGTGGCGATCACCACAAGAACCACCGTTGTCCGGGCGAGTGGATCGCGATCAGCCAGATGAAGGCGTTTTGCAGTTTCTTGGTGAACGCCATCGACTTCGAAGTGCCGGATCAGGATCTGGATCTGGAAACCGGAGAACTGCCACCCATGCCTAAATCCCGGTTCATCATGCGCAACGTCAGGCGTCGGCAGTAGCTTCGGCCTCGTCCGGATCGACCGACCGCGCATCTTTGGTGGCCTCGAACGCCTCCCACGCAACGTAGGGCACGATCAGAAGCGCCGCGACCGGATCGGCCCACCACCAGCCCATCCATTGCGTCAGACCGATCCCGGCCAACACCACGATTGTCTGATACTGGCAGATCATCGTGTCCTTGGCATCGTACTTCAGGGCGGGTGCATCGAGTCGTTTGCCATAGCGATACTTGCCCCAGGCGAGGAACGGGTTGACCACGAGCGAAGCACCCAGGATCGCGATACCCCACCAATTGAAGTCGGGCGTGTCCTGCGAGATGAACGCGGATACCGCCTCGTAGAGGATCGCCGCGACGACGATCCAAAAGGCACAGGCGACCACGAAGAGCGCGACCTTCTTGCGATGCAGGACCGTGCGCTTGTCGGCACCGTCCACCTCACTCTTCAAGCGCCAGATCAGAGTCGCGGCCGAGGTGGCCTCGACCGTGCTGTCGAGACCCCAGCTCACCAGCGCTGCGCTGCCGGTCAGAAGTCCTACGGTGACGGATACGACGACCTCGATCACGTTGTAGACGAGGCTGGCGATCTCGACGCGGATGCCGCGCTTGAGATTGGTCTGCCGGTTATCTTGGTTTTTTGCCATCTTGGACTCTCGATGCCGTAAATGTTCCGAATGTTCGATTGTGACCAGGGTCAGTGCCCTTGCTACCCTTGCGCCAAGACGCTGACCGGAAATGTGTTAGTCTGGTATCGCGGCCACCCGGTGCGATATCACGAAGGAGCCACGCAGGGGTTTGAAACCTGCCAAAACCAGATCGGGACAGATCAAAATTCACTTGGATGTCGCGCCTATCCCGCTTTGGCGACAGCTTCTCTAGTCGATGCATGCGAACCCTTCATACATGAAGACCATAGGCTTCGGCCCTGTCGCATAGCCGGTGTCGAGTCGCTCGATCCGAAACCTGCTCTTCTCGACCAGGGCGTCCGTCGGGCGATCAAGGTGACAGTTCCCGGCGCAATGTTTCCAGACAGGCGTGAGCCAGCGCTGCCAGCGCTGGACACTGGGCTCCGGCGCCAAACCATGCTCGACAAAGCGGAAAACGCCATCCGGCTTGAGAACGCGCCGGATCTCGGCAAGCACCTTCTCCGGCTCCAACACGCTGCAGAGCGTCCAGGTGGCGACGACGCAATCGACGCTGCGATCCTCCAGCGGCAACGCCTCGGCGACGCCCTCGATCATCTCGGTCGCGGGCATCAGGCCATGGGAGGTTTGCGAGGCCCGAGAGAGGAGTTCGGGCGACGGGTCAACACCGATGATCTGATGCACGGCCTCGGGGTAGAGCGCAAGGTTCAGGCCCGAGCCGATCCCGATCTCCAGTACACGCCCATGCAGCCCGGAGACGGCGCGGCGCCGGTAGGGAAGAAGCTGATCCTGGCCCATCGCCAGATGCGTCAGCCGAGGGAGGATATGTTTCTCGTACAATCGCATCTGTTCATCCGATCCGCCCAAGGACCGGGAAGGTGTCCAGCAGCCAGTAGGCCAAGGCGCTCAAACGACCGGTCATCATCGCCAAGCCCATCAGGATCATGACGCCGCCCGCAGCCTGATGCAGGCGCCGCCCCCAACGACCGACGCCGCGCAGCCTGCCGGCAATACTGTCGGTGAACCCCGCGACGACCAGAAACGGGACCCCAAGACCGGCCGAGTAGACAGCAAGCATCGCGACGCCCTCGCCAATCGTCGCGCTCGTTGCGCTGGCGGTCAGGATGGCGCCGAGGATCGGGCCGATGCATGGTGTCCAGCCGAAACCGAAGGCGAGCCCGAGCACGTAGGAGGCGACCGGTTGCCCGCCCGGCAGGTCGAGATGGAAGCGCAGGTCGCGCTCCATGGCCGACAGGCGCGCTGCCCCGATCATGAACAGGCCGAACAAAATCACGATAGCGCCGCCCACGATGTTGAGTTCGTAGCGCCATCGCAGCAAGGTTTGGCCGAGCGCGGTGGCTGAGGCGCCGAGCAGGATGAAGATAGTAGAGAAGCCGAGGACGAAGCAGAGGCTGAGCCAGACGGCCCGCCCCTTCGAAGGCGCTGCGCTGCCGGAGACCGTACGTCCAGCAACGTAGGATACGTAGCCGGGCACGAGCGGCAGCACGCAGGGCGACAGAAAGGAAACGGCACCGGCCAGCAATGCCGCCATTAGTCCAAGAGCCGAAAGGTCAATCATATCCATATTTCCGCGCTGATCGAGACCGCCGCCACGTGTGCGCGCGGAGTGGAACGGCTGGCGCCGCAGGTGCGGTCGTCGTGCTTTTCCATGTCCTATTGTTTCCGTTCGTCAATAAGAGCGCTTATCTGCGCGACAGCTTCGGGGCTGTTCCATTCGGCCGGGCCTGCGAGGCGCCCGAGCTCGCGCCCCATGCGGTCGATCAGAATCGTTGTCGGCAGACCCACCACTGCCAAGGCCAGCATCGCGCGCGTATCCTCCGCGATATAGAGATCGAGGTTGCGAATGTCGGTCTCTCGGTAGAAACGGCGCACAGGTTCGAGACCGGCCCGATCGATCGACAGCGGCAGAACATGAAAATCCGGTCCGCCGAGGCGTGCTTGCAGCGCGTCGAGCGTCGGCATCTCCTCGCGACAGGGCGGGCACCAGGTCGCCCAAATGTTCAGAAGCACGACACGTCCCTCAAAGTCCGCCAGCGTCAGATCCCGCTCATCTCCGTCCACGAAAGGCGGCGACAGTAGATCACGCGGAGTTTCGTGATGACGGATCGGTGGTCGGGCGGAGGCAGGGCTTGCCGCAAGCGCCAAGACTCCGGCAAGGACGTCACGTCGCCTCACGGGTCGCTCTCCGCCTGCAACCGGCGCACGACCGGCAGAATGTCCTCCTCAAGCGAGGCCTGATCAAAGGGGCCGACATGCTTGTATGCAATGCGCCCCTCGGCATCGATTATGTATGTTTCCGGCACTCCATAGACGCCCCAGTCTATCGCAACGCGGCCTGATCGGTCCGCGCCGATGCGGGTAAAGGGATCGCCGAGCTCGTCGAGGAAACCCAGCGCTTCCTCGGCATCGTCCTTGTAGTTGATACCGTAGATCGGAACGGTGCCCGCTTCGGCCAGGTCGACGAGAAGCGGGTTCTCCGTGCGGCAGGGGACGCACCACGACGCCCAGACATTGACGAGAGAAACCTGGCCTTGCAGGTTCGCCGACGCTAGGCCGTCCTGCCGCCCTTCGATGGGCGGGAGCGCGAACTCCGGGATCGGTTTCCCGATCAGCGTCGAGGGCAACCGGTCGTCGTTGTTCCAGAGGCCCCAATAGAAGGCCGCACCCAGCAGGCCGAACACCGCCAGTGGCAAGAGCGCAAGCAGCCGCCCCCTCCGCCGCCGCTTTTCCTGGTTATCCTTCGAACTCATAGCCTGCCGTCAATACTTGGAAGGAATAAGGTATCAGCGTCTACTGATATGAAGCAAACCGTCGCCGATCACAATGCCGAGCGTTGGGGAGGGCTTTGCCCCGGCTTCGCAGACCCGAGCCATACTTACTGTTTAGATTCATATGAAATCAGCGAGAGGTCGGTATCTGAAGATGTCGTTGAATTCAGACCTCTGAACGGCCCCTTCGTCCGCACTGCGTAAGTTCATGTTGAGCACGGCGAAGGGCCGCTTTGGCACGATCGAGGGGGCGACCAAAGCTATCGGCGCATCGCCGGCGGGCCGGCGACCGTGCCCCAGTCGCGCTGTCGCGCGACCCGAGCCCGCCAGGGCGATGCGGTCGGCTGCGGCGCCTGCGGTCTGTCTCGTCCCGAGCCAGATCCTCGATCGCCGGTCCTGACCGCCCTGCCCCGCCTGTCTCGGCCCATCCGGGTGTCGGTCACTTGCGCGGGTTGGCTTTCAGCCCTCGCGCAGAACCGGATCATCGGGCGGGCTTTCGGCCTCCCGCCAAGCCCGGTCATTCACCGTCCTGCACGCGTCCATCCTGCCGGGACCACAGGCGGCGGGGGCGGTTTCGGGCGAGGCCAGCAGGGTTGCGGGTGATCCGGACACGACATGCACAGTCCCAGCCCTTGCCGCCCTTCCCGCTGCCGGTTCGTGGATCGCGTGGCTCCGTGGCCGGTTGGTCCTGTCCTGCAAGGGGCGTTTCTTCCTGATGAAACATGACAGGGCAGTGCGGCTGACGGCCTTCGGCCTTCAACGACGAATTTCCCCTGGCCTGCGGCCATTCCTCGCGACCCAAATTCGCCTTTGACAGCCGCGCGGTCTGCCCTGTCCGCAGGGGTTTCATCGAAACGCCAGGCAGGAAAGGAAAATCCAATGGCCACCGAAAACATGAAGCTCAAGGTCAAAACCGGCGAGAAGGACGGCAAGAACTTCTGGGACGACTGCGGGGTCCTCTTCATCAACCGCAACCCCGCCGGCGAGATCACCTCGATCCAGGTCCGCCACAACATGTTCCCCGGCGTCGATATGGTTGCCTTCCCCAAGCGGAACGACGACCAGGAATGACCGGCAAGGGGCGGCGAAAGCCGCCCCTTCGCCGTTCCATCCCGTCGCTGCCGCGACGGCCTGCGGCCAGACAGATCATGCGCGACCCGCGCGAGGGCGCGGGCCATGATGGGCTGAGGACGTGCCGGGGGATCGACGCGGGCTGCGCCCGCGCTCACCCCTGCCCCGACGATGTTTCCCTTTCCCTTGTCCGCCACGCATCCGGGGGTCTGCCGGTCAAGGGGCAAGCGCCGCGCGGGACGCGCGTCGTCGTCCAGGCGGGCCGTGTCCTCGGCTGCGCCTGCGGGCCGCACCACCCCGCCTTCCCGACCCCGTGACAGTCATCCCCCCGGCCGCGGGCAGGGCTGCGCCCTCCCCGCTTTGCCGTCCGAAAGGCATGGGGCCTTTCGACGACACGCAGAGAGGTCTCACCCATCGGCGGAAAGCAGGCACCAGGCCCGCGCCGCCCGTCGCAAGAGAAGGACGATGCGAGATGCTACGCAATTTTGACGACCTGACCCGGAACGAGGGCCGCTGGCTCAATCTCTGGGGCGCATTCGATGTGACCGGGGAATATCTCGGCACCTTCACCCTCGATGAGTTGCGCGAGAAGGCGCAGGTGAAAGCCAAATGGGTCAGCGCCGTTCAGTATCTGGGGGCGGGCCAGCGCATTGATGACGCCGCGCTGGTGCATGACTGGAACGGGTTGCCGTCCGGCACCTGCATTCTCGACTTTACCGGGTTCCGCGTCTCGCCCGTCCGCGACATGGGCGGCAGCATCGAGGTCTGCGACCCCGGCGAACAGGCGTTCTGGTCGGTCTATGGGTTTCATCGGGAGGCAGAGGAGTGGCAGATCGTCCATGACGCGCTGTCGGACGATATCGGCGAATCCCTCGCCCGGATCGTGGAGTTGACCGGCGAGCTGGTCGAATACCGCGATCTGTCCCATGCCTATGCCAATACCCGCCTGCCCGATCTGGTGGACCTGCTGTCGCAGCGCATCCTCGATGACATGCCAGATCAGGGTGACGCCGCTGCGCGCGCCGACGATGCCGACACGCACCCCCTGACCTATCTGCGCGAACAGATCCGCGCCGCTATCGAAAAGCGGAGGGGCTGATATGGGCTGGCTCATCTATAACCACACCCCGCCCTGCATCCGCGACGAAATCGCCCGGCTTTGTGGCGGCGAGGATGAAGAGCGCCGCAGCTATCCCGTGCTGATCAGCCGCAAGGGATCGGTCTGGTATGCAGCCGTCAGGTCGGAACCCAAGACCGCTGGCCGGCGCGAGGACGGGCTTTGCCCTTATGGCGACTACGTGACCGACGCAACCGGCGGTTATGTCTTTGCCGCGATCTTCCTGACATCAACCAAGGGCGGTGGATGGGGCTACAAGTCGATGGCGGAGACCGCCGGCCCCACGGATGCCGCCGCCCATGCCCCGGAAAAGCTGCTGTCGCTGCTGTCGGAGACGGTCAATGATCATGCGACCGACTGGCGGCAGCGGTGCCGCGATCACGCGGCCAGGGAAAAACGCCCGCTGAAGCCCGGCGACGTGATCCGCTTTGCCGAGCCGCTGCGGTTCAGCGATGGCACCGAGGGCTGCACCTTCCGCGTGAAGAAGGAGCGCTTCGCCGGCGCGAACCGCGCGACCACCTTCTTCACCTGCATCGAGACCGGGAAGGACTGCCGGATCAGCCGCGTCATGGCGCGGGACTGGACCCGCATCTGACCGTACTGCGCCGCGCCCTGGCGGGCGCGGCGCCCTGCCCCATTGCCCCAAGGATTCAGACATGGCCCATCCCGCCGTGACCGATTTTCTGCGCGCACTCGACAGCTTCGACCGCTCGAAGACCCGCACCGAGATCTTCCGCATCTTCTGCGAAATGGCGTATTGCGCCCTGGCAAAGCGCGCCTCGCCCTTCCCCGACCAGCGCGACCGGCTGGAGGCCGAATACATGTCCTGTGTCGGGATGTTTCCGAACAAGGACGATGTGCGCCGGATGCCCGAAATGATGGCCCTGGCCTTGCAGACCATCGCCGCCGGTGGCGTCGATTTCTTCGGCCAGGTCGCGGCCGAGATCGGCGCGCTCGATGCCCGCATGGGGCAATTCTTCACACCTTACGAGGTGAGCCGCATGATGGCCGAGATGATTCTTGGCGACGTGGCGGCCCGGATCGAGGCGCAGGGCTTCATCACCATCTCGGAACCCGCCGCTGGCGCGGGCGGCATGGTGCTGGCCGCGGCCGATGTGATCGAGGAACAGGGCTTCGATCCGGCCCGGCATTTCTGGGTCGAGGCCGTCGAGCTGTCCCGCGCGACGTTTCATATGGCCTATGTCCAGATCGCCGCGCGCGGCGTCGCCGGCCGCGTCATTCACGGCAACAGTCTCTCGCTGGAAACCTACGATCAGGCATTCACCCCTGCCGCGCCCGTGTTCCATGCGCTGAACGGCCATCCTTTCGCCAAACAGCGCGAGACCGAACGCCGGGCGGCCGACGCCGAAAAGGCCGCGCAGGCGAGGCGTCGCGAGCTGCTGCACAGCCCCGCGCCAGCCGCCGCGCGTGCCGTCTGGCAGTGAGTTTGACGCAGGCCGACCGGCCCCCTAGCCTCGACCCCGACATGACCGATCCTTCTGCGACGAAGGTTCAACTGGGCCGCCCTCGGGCGGCCCCTTTCTTTGCCGGCGAAGTTATCCACAATTTCTGGGGATCGTTCCGGGGGAAACCCGATCAAATCTGATTCAGATGGCTCCCGGCCGAGTGTGCGGTTGTAGTCACCCAGAAGCATCAAATAAGGTGCCGCTGACATGGTTGCCTTGCCGCCCAACTCGTCTAGGCGTTGCCGGCCTCGCGAAGTATCGCAATTATTTCTGACATCCGGCACCATGGCACCATTTTGGTCAGTGCCTATCTGATAATTTCTCAGCCACTATAACCTGCACCGGCACAGTCCAGTGACGCTGTGGCCCCCGTCGCAAAGATTGGCCGCAGGCCAGGCTTTGAGTAATCATATCCACCAGCCGTCACGACCTCGAAGGTCTGGAACCCAATGTATCCACCAAAGGCGTTTTTGGCGTTCACCTTTCCGCAAATCATCCTGTTCCCATTCGGCGCGGCGAAGACCTGAACGGCTTCAACTTGTGTGCCTAATGGATCTGCGAGATTTTCTCTGAAGGCGCGAGCCTGCATCTCCCTGTCCCGGTCAGTGAGTTCAGTAGCTGTATACCCCATGGACCCGGTGCAAGCTGCGACAGCCGCAAGACCGAAGATCGCAAGTATGTGTCTTTTCATTGTGTTCTCCTCGGCAGCTAATGAGCGGCCAACATGTTGGCGCTGTCCACTGAACAGCGATCAATACAAATATTCAATAACTTCCGCCATCGGCCACGCCGCCCGAATCCCCGGCTTGCGTCATTTCTATGGGAGTCCGCGCGAGAGCGCGGCCCCAGATGGGCTGAAGACGTGCCGGGGGATCGACGCGGGCTGCGCCCGCGCTCACCCCCGCCCCGACGATGTTTCCTTTCGCTTTGTCCGCCACGCATCCCTGCGTCTGACGGTCAATGGCCAAGCGCCGCGCGTGCCGCGCGTCGTCGTCCTGGCGGGCCGTGTCCTCGGCTGCGCCTGCGGGCCGCACCACCCCGCCCTCCCGAGCCTTGACAGTCAGCCCCAGGGCCGCGGGCAGGGCTGCGCCCTCCCCGCTTTGCCGTCCGAAAGGCATGGGGCCTTTCGACGACACGCAGAGAGGTCCCGCCCATCGGCGGAAAGCAGGCACCAAGCCCCGCGCCGCCCGTCGCAAAGGAGGCCGACATGGCAGCGAAGTTCGATATCTATCAGCATGTCACCGATCAGATCATTGCCAGCATCGAGGCGGGCACGCCCGCATGGCGCAAGCCCTGGACCGGCGATGCTGGCGGCATCCCCTTCCCCCGCCGCAGCACCGGCGAGTTTTACCGGGGCATCAATATCCTGATGCTGTGGGCAGAGGCGGCCGAAAAGGGTTTCCGCAGCCCCTACTGGTTCACCTATCGGCAGGCGCAGGAGGCTGGCGGACAGGTCCGCAAGGGCGAGAAATCCGCCATCGTCGTCAAATATGGCACCGTGGACCGTGAAGACCCCGAGACCGGCGAGGAAAAGACCATTGGCTATGCCAAGTCTTACCGGGTGTTCAACGCGGACCAGATCGACGGATTGCCCGAAGCCTATCACGGCGCACCCATCGAGGAACCCCGCGATCTCGGCACCGAGGCAGATCCGGCGCTTGAGGCGTTCTTTGACGTGACCGGCATCGAACGCCGCACCAGCGACGATCCGCGCGCCTATTACGATATCGCCGGGGATTTCGTGCATATGCCGCCGGTTTCGACCTTCCGCGATGCGGGCGGATATTATGCCACCCTCGCCCATGAATATTGCCATGCCAGCGGCGCAGGGCACCGGCTGGACCGCTTTTCCCGGTTCAGCGACCGGGCAGCTTATGCATTCGAGGAACTTTGCGCCGAATTGGGGCAGGTCATGGTTTGCGCGCAGCTCGGCCTGACGCCTGATTTCGGGCAGTCGGGGGCTTATATCGCGTCGTGGTTACGAGCGCTGAAAGACGACAAGCGGATGATTTTCAAAGCCGCGACCGAGGCCCAGAAGGCCGCAGACTGGCTGATGCGCACCGCCCCCGCCGGGATTATCGTGGAAAGGGCCGCTGCATGAGCGGCCCTACCCCCTGCCCCGGTAATTCTGCAGTGGCGGCGCTACTCCAGCTCAATCGTCCAGGACAAATGTCACCATCATGTTTACCCGGTAATGGGTAATGCGGCCACCATCACAATCGACGGACTGTTCCTTGACCCATGCCCCCTTGACGTTGCGCAGCGTATCATGCGCACGGGCAACCCCTTGCTTAATGGCGTCCTCAAAGCTGGTTTCCGAGGCGGCGGAAATTTCCGTGACGCGTGCGATACTCATGTGCTGTCCTCCTGCATTGGTTCTGTCCATGCCAACGTAGCCTGACACTGAGGGTTCCCGGCGTCCCACTCCCGCCTGAGCCAAAGACCGTGACTTGGTCGGAGGCACAGCGGCCGCCATCTATGCGATGGACCCTTAACAAGGCGTACGCCGCATCGAGGATATCAACTGATACTGATGAAGATTCCCGGCCCGCCACGTGTGGATTGGGAGCAATTTTCGCGGCCAGGATTGACGGCAGCGCCGGGAGCGGAGACGCGGCTTGCGCCACGTCACTGCCTCCGATGGCCGTGCCGCCCGGCACGTTACCCACAGATTTCCTCGCGTCCCATCGCTCTTTGGGGGCGCGTCCCGCTCGTTCATCTGCGAGGCCCTTCCGCCTGGCGGCGTTCGGGCTGGATAACCTGCCGGCCGGCGTCGCCAGTCCGGGGCGTGGCGACCACCGTCTGACGGTCCTCATCGGGCATGTCAGCGAGCAGCAGCTGCGCCAGCCGGATCTTTCCACGGCGGCCGAGCTGCCGGCGCGCGAGGCGCTTTCCGCACGCCAGGAAATATGCGCGCAGTTCCTCATATGTCGCCATCGCGACCCAGAACTCCGCATCGTCCTCGATATCGCCGAACGGCACCAGCGGTGCATCCGCGCGGGCTTCCTCCAGAACGGCGGACATGACCATCTCCGCGTCATGCCAGTCACAGGCTTCAATCGCGTCCAGCAGGTTCTGAAACCTGGCCAGTCGAGATAAACCGCCCCCCTGCCCTTCCGCCTGGCAATCGCCCTCGTGTTGATAGGTCATCTGCGCCCCCTGTCTCCGTCGGGGTGCCCCAAATGGAGCCTGCCCCGAAAACTTCGGTTTTCGGGGTCTGGCCTCGCCGAGAGTGGGGGTAGCAGAGGCAAGGACAATCGACGGAAGTGGTGCGGCCCGCAGGCGAAGCCGAGGACACGGTTCTGTCTATTGTCCTTGCCGGCGCGAGGGGCGAAGCCCCATAGCTCTTCGGACAAAGGGTCGCGAAGTTACCGGGTCAGCAATTCTTTGATCCGCGTCTCAAGAAATTTCGCGAATTCCCATTGTGCCCAATTTTCGAAGATTTCCTTCGCGCCCACCAGGTTCATCGGGTCGATATGGGAAACGTCGCTGAGTTGTAGTGTCAGCGTCGTGCGAAAATACAGTCGTGGGATGTTGTCCTGGAACGGTTCCAGATGCGTTGCTGATGGACGGCCTTTCGCGACGGCCTCTCGGAAGGCCGGGATGAAATCTTTCCCGAGCGATTTCAGAACTCTCTGTTGTTCGAGGCGGGCCTGCGCAGCAAGGGCCGCCAGCTGTTCGGCCTGCGATTTCGGCACCTTGAGGACAAACTGAAGAAGCTGCTTTTCGAGAGCGGGTTCCGGTGGGCTGACGATGGCCGCACCGGACCTGTTCTTTGGTTCGTTCGGCGGCGGCGACGAGATCTGTGTGCCGGCAACATCCTCGGCTACGGGTGCCGCTTTCTGTTTAGGTTCGTCAGACGGAGGTTTCGCCTGCGGCTCTGAGGGCACGGTATTGTCAGCGCGCGGGCTGTCCTTTGGCTTATCCGGCAACCTGGTGATGAAGCCGGTGTCCGGAAGCGCCGGTCGTGATTTCTTCAGCTTTTCCAGCCGTTCTTTTGTGCTCATGACGTCTTCCCTTCCAACTCCCCACTCGTTGCCTCGTCGAAAATCTCGGCTGCAAGATCCAGGCTTGAAGCATAGTTCTTGCGCTGCCCCGGCATGCCCTTCTGGGCCATGACATTGAGAAGCCCTTGCGAGTCCATTTCGTTGTAGGAGGATCGGGTCAGCAGGAACTCCTCCATCACGGCGGAGCCGAACATGTCATAGCATTCTTCGAAGAGTCGCCCTTGTGAGGCTGTCAGTCTCTCGGGCACGTTCAGAAGAACCTTCGGATGCGGCACCTGCCCGCCTTCGTTCCGGTACGCCTCGATGAAGGTCAGAATTTTCTCGACTTCGGCAATATCGCTGCGAGACGGCCGGGTTGGGACAATCAGAATGTCGCTGACCTCGAACACCATACCCATGAGTTCTGAGGATGATCCCTGCATGTCGATGATGCAGACGCTTTCGGTCTCTTCATCGTTCAGGCGCATGACTGTATCGAGCACCATCTGGTCGTCCATGGTCTCGATAACATCGACATTATCGGACCAGAGGCCCTTGTCGCGGCCGACTTTCGCCCATTCGACGAGTGCGCAGGATTCGTCAGTGTCGATGAATGTAACAGGATAGCCGCGGCTGTTTGCAACAGCCCCGAAGAGCCTGGCGCATGTTGTTTTTCCGGTTCCGCCCTTGCGCGTCACCATGCTGATCACCTTGCACGGCATCGTGGCCCCTTTTCCCGTTTCGTAGTTCTTACAGCAGGATACGTATATCCCGTTGCGTGTAAAGTTACATACGAACCATGCATCGCGAGTGTTGCGAACACGACACCAGAAAATTGGACTGCGTATCGGGACATACGCTATGCGAACAGTGCATAGCGAATAACGTACTGCGTGCCACGAAGAACGATACACGAATTATGATATAACAATATGCGTAATACGAAAACTGTGCAGATGTTCTGTCACAGCCGAAGTATGCACGCCGAATTCCGAATTACGCAATCCGACATGGGCATTATGATCTGAACCGGATCGAGTTCATGACGTCAGCAAGAGGCACATAATTCGTGATTCGGATTTCCTATATCGGAATTCATCAAGTCGTGCGCCCGGAAAAATCTACTTTGGAAGTTGCTCTGAACATGGTAATGGAGGTTAAGGTTGATAGCAAGCGGTTGGCAGGAAGTGCATATTGTCCGACAGAATTCGCGTAGCGCCAATTTGTCGAAGGGCGGGCAGGCAACCCACCTGACCACGGCGACCCGCGATCAGATCGTGGCGCGGCTCAAGGAGGGCGTGCCGGTCGGCCGGATCGCGTCGGAGTTCGAGGTCGCGAAGAGCACGGTTTACCGGCTGCGGCGCGCGGCGACCGCGCCGATCCGCCCGGCGTTCGCGCCGACTGAGCGGGTCTCGTTCCGGATTTCTGCGGGCGAACAGGAGGCTTTCGACGAACAAGTGGCGCGTGCCGGGTTCAAGGATCGGTCGGATGCGCTGCGGGCACTGGTGCGCAATTCGGTCGGATTGCTGGATCGGAACTTCGCGTTCGTGGGCGAGGTGAAGGCGCTCTACGACGAGGTGTCGGCGATCGGGGTCAATGTGAACCAGATCGCGCGAGCTGTGAACCGAGGCCAGGCGCCGCCGATGAGCGAGGCGGGCAAGGATCTGGCGGAGCTGAAATCGCAGCTTCGGAAGGTGCTGCCGGCGCTGAATAACGTCGTCCAGGAGGCGCGTCGCTCGAATGAGCGGGTCTGGGCTGCGGCGCGGGCCGCTGATGCGGCGGGAGAGGGGGAGGGCGAGTGAGCTTTCTTGCCGACGATGAAGAAGGCGTCACGATCCGTCCGCATCTGCGGAAGGTGCGGGGCGGTGGTCGCTCGGGTGGTCGGCGCGGGTCGGGGCTGTCGGGCAGCCTGCTGAACAAGTGGAATTTCGCGGAAGGCTCGCGGGCCGCCGTCTTCAAGAAGATCGCCAGCGGCGGGACGCATACGCGCCACCAGATGCGCCGGCAGATGGATTACATCAACACCAAGGCGCAATACACGTTTGGGTTCAGCGATGCGCTGACCGACGAGCGGCGTCAGCCTGAGGCCTCGCTTGAGGCTATCGCCGATAGCTGGGAGGCCAGCTGGCAGGGTACGCCGAAGAACGGCCACACATCGCATCTGCTGATCTCGTTTCCGCCTGACACGGCGCCGCGCGATGCGGCGGCCATCGCGGAGGAAATGTGCGAGCGGGCGTTCGGGTCGGAGAAGGAATTCGCCGACGATCGTTGGGAATACATCGCGGCGCTACACACGGACAGGTCGCATCCGCATGTGCATGTGCTGGTCAACAATCGTGGGATCGAGAACGGCAGCTGGTTCTATCTGTCGAACAAGCTGGATGCGCCGTTCACCTACCAGGGCTTCCGGAACCTGATGGTGTCGGTGGCGCAGGATTACGGCGTCCACCTGGAGGCAACGACGCGCTACGAGCGTGGCGATCTTCAGTACTCGCCATCCTCGGCGCAATGGCGGCAGGGCCGGGTTCCGGGCCAGCGTGCGCTGACGGATCGCGTTCTGGGGATGCTGATCGACGAGGCGGACGAGTGGGGAGAGGTGGCGAAAGCCGCGAAGATGGTGGGCAACGAGCGCGTGGCGGAGGTTGCGGATCGAATGATCCACGGCATCGCCACGCAGAACCCGATTTCAAGGAAGGAATTCGAGATGGCACTTGAGAATGTTGAGACCCCGGAAGATTTCGAAGCGGCGATCCAGGGATGGGCGGAGCGGATGCGGGACAAGGTCCTGGAGCTTCCCCCGGAGATGCAGGGCAAGCATTTCACGGCGATTGGCAGCTTCCTTGACGATGTGAAGCAGGACTATGGCGTTGTCATCGAGGTTGAGGGGATCGCGCATCCCGGCCCGATGGCGAACAGCCTGCATGCCGATGGCGACCTTCTGGCCCGCCGCGCCGAGGATTACGTGCCCGAGGGCCGCGACATTGGCCGGGAGACACTGGCGACCGCCGTCGAGATGTTCTCGGCCGGGGTCTCGGACGAGGACGATATCCGGGCCTTCTCGGGCGCGGAGCTGGGCGACGATCAGATTCGCGATTACAAGACGTCGCTGCGCGCGGTCGAGCTTGCCAATGTCGATTACAGCTTCGAGGCACGGCCCGGCGCGGTGGCGGATTTCTGGCAGAAGTTCGACGAGCTGTCGGGCGATGCCGGGATCGACCGGCAATACGCCAAGGGCGTGTTCGAGAACGACCTGCTGAGCGATGATCAGAAGCGTGACGTGCTGTCCTCGGCCGTCGATCCCGAGCGCGGTCCGAAGATCTCGGCCGACGAGATGTTCGACAGGGTTCAGGAGGTGCGAGGGGAGATGCGGGCCAATATCATGACGCCCGACAGGGATTACCTGCGGTCCTTCATGCAGCGCCTGACCGAGCGCGAGTATCCCTCCGCGGCGCCGGAGTTCGCCAACCGCGAGAGCGAGCGGGAATACGCGGCGGCGCTTCGTGCCGAGTTCGGGACCAGGGGCTTCGAGCGTATGGCCGAGGCCGATTACCGCGATCTCGAAGCCATCACACCCAACCGGCTGCACCAGCGCGAGCTGGCGGCCTCGGTGATGGCGATGGCGGAGCGTCCGGAACATGCCGCGAAGTTCGATCTGTCGCGTGAGCAGATTGCCAAAGGCTTTGATGCGGCCGACGAGCCCCACAAGGCGCGGCGTGTGCTCAGCCAGAGCAGCACCGGCGACGATTTCTCGCTCTGAGGGGAGGACAGCATGGAACTTGACCTGAAAGACCGGGTGCGGATCGTCGCCGGCATCGTCATGACGCTTCTGATCGCGGTGATCGCATCGAGCCTGGTGCTGAACGGCATGAACCGCGACTTCAACGGCAGTCCGATCTCGATCGTCGGAGTGCTGAGCGATCTGAGCCTTCAGACCGAGGCGCAGAAGATCGCCGCGGCGATCTTCGTCGGGGTGGTTGCGCTCTGCATCGTGTTCATCGGCGTGATGGTCTACAGCACCACGACGACGCGCTACGGCACGGCGCATTTCCAGGGGATCAGGGAGATGCGGCGGAACGGCTTCATCACGCCGCTGGAAGAGGGCGGCCTGATCTTTGGCAAGGTCGCGCGCCCGCCGAAGGAGCTGCGCGGCAAGCCGTTGGAGGTGGTGGAAACATCGCCGAAGGAAGCGCTCAAGGCGGAGTTCATCTCGGCACCGATCGACGCCTTTCCGCAATGCCTGCTGATCGGTCCGACGCGCTCGGGCAAGGGGGTGTCCTATCTCACGCCCAACTGCCTGCTGGCGGACGGCTCGCTGGTGGTGCTCGATGTGAAGGGCGAAATCTTCCGGAACACATCGCGGATGCGGGTGGAGCTGGGCGACGAGGTGTTTCGCTTCGCGCCCTATGATTTCGAGCATGGCTCGCACCACTACAATCCGCTGGCGCGCATTGCCGCGATCACGCATCCGAACCGCCGGTACGCGGAACTGGACAAGCTCGCGGACAATTTCCTGGTCGCGAAGGGGGAGGGGTCGGCCTCGAACTTCCTTGGCGGGGCAAAGCAATGGTTCATCGCCGGCTGCCTGCGTGCCATCGAGATGGGCGATCCGACGCTGACCCGTGTCCATGCGCTGATGTTCGGCGATGGCAGCGAGGTCGGGGTGAGCGACAGCGACCGCTACAACGCCATCGCGAGGTCGTCGGACAATCCCATCGTGCGCCGCGAGTTCTCGAATTACGGGAACCTCGATCCGAAGATCCGGCAATCCTACAGCCAGGTCATGAGCGACAGCGGGCTGAAGCAGTGGGCCAACCCGCAGATCCAGGCCGTGACCCGGCGCGACGATATCCGGTTCGACGATATCCGCTCGCGGCGGCAGTCGATCTATATCGTGGTGCAGTCGGACGATATCTCGCCGCTGAACGCGGTGATCCGGCTGATGTTCACGGACCTGATCGCCTCGATCCGGCAGACCAGCTCGGACCACGACAGCGGGCTGGGGCAGGTGTTCATCATGCTCGACGAGTTCGACCAGCTTGGCTACATGCCGATCGTGCAGCAGTCGATGAAGCAGCTTGCCGGTCACGGCGCGCGCACGACGGTGGTTACACAGTCGATCCCCGGCCTGAAATCTGTGGGCTACAGCGATGCCGAGGTCGAAAGCCTGATCGCCGGCTGCGAGATGAAGATCTATATCTCTCCCAACGATCATTCGACCACGGAAGAGATCACCAAGGCGCTCGGCACCCGGACGGGCTTCAAGGCGTCCTACAGCTATACGCTGAACGACTTCTCGAACCGCAGCGTCAATCTCTCGACCGAAGAGCTGCCGCTGTTCACGGCCGCACAGCTGCGGGGCCTGCCCAAGTCAAAGGTCTTGCTGATGCCGGAGGGGCACCAGCCGATCCTGGCGGACAAGATCGTCTATTACGCCGATCCTGTCTTCAAGCCGATCTTCGAGCGCCAGAAGGGGGCCTATCCCTATCCGTCGCGCCAGTTGCAGCATATCGACAGGCTGGAACAGCAGGTGGTGCGGACAGCCGTGGAAAACCGGCAGATGCGCGAAGCGATCGCAGAGGCGAAGACGTTCGAGACCGAGCGCCATGCCGAAAAACCGCGTACTGCAAAATCCATGCCCAAAACGGAGCTCAAGGAGGCTATTCAGAAGCGGATGGCGAATATTGACAGCAGCATCGACAAGGATTCGAAGACGGCTGTCGACAAGAAGCGTGGAGCCGTCTCGAAGCTCAAGAAGCTCGTACCGATCGAGGAAGACTAGGCTTCAATCCAACGGGCATTCCCGTCATGGACTGCATCTCTTTCTGATATGGCCCGCACGGAGGTGTGGGCCGATCTGTTCGTCTAGCGTCCCTCCGGGCACGCAGACTCGTCTGACGTGATACGCAAATCACAGTTCGTAATTCTTAATTCGTTGTTCTGAAATTTTCGCTCATACCATTCCTCCAGTCGGTGAGGCCGTGCATGGGCCATCTCACCGAACAGAAATGGTCCTCACGGCGTCCCGGTTGCATCGAGTGACGGGAACCAGATTTCAGCGATGCCGCGTTTCCCGGTCCGGCGGTCTTCCATCACCTGGATCACGCAATGGATCGACTGGCGGAAGTTCTCCAGCAGTTCGCTGTGGTCGATGCGCGCGCCGGACTGGCGGATCAGCGAGGACAGTTTCTCGAAGGCCATGCGGGCGGTGCTGGCATGGATCGTGGTCATGGAACCCTCATGGCCGGAGTTGATGGCCTCCATGAAGGTCTGGGCCTCCGGTCCCAGCAGTTCACCGAGGATGATCCGCCGCGGGTTGAGACGCAGGCATGCCTGAAGCAGCTTTGTCGGATTGCGCTGGCTTGCCGGGTCCAGCTCGGATTGCAGCATCAGGCTGTTGGGCTGCGTCGGGAACAGCTCGACCCCCTTCTCGATGGTGATGATGCGCTCATCGGGCTCGATGAACGAGATATAGCGCCGGGTGAGAGCGGTCTTGCCGCTGTCGGTGGCCCCGGAGATCACCAGGTTCATGCGTTCGCGCGCGAGGGCCGCCAGAACGTCGTCGAAGTCGCAATTGCCGTCCAGCGCCATGTCGAAGATCGCGCGGGCGTTCTCGGCAATCTCGGCCTCAAGCGATTTGCCCAGATCCCGCAACCGCTCGAAGCGGAAATCCTTCTGCGCATCGCCGGTCACGAAGGCGCGCAGCGACATGGCGACGGGTCCGCCATAGACGGCCGGCGAGCGAACGGCCTGGAAGCGGAACTTGCGTGTCCCGCCCTCCATGCCCTCGATCCAGAAATCGAATGTCCCGGTCGCAAGGATGCGGTCCTCATCGAACTTCTCGCCGGCAGCGCCGGCGCAGAGTTCGGTGATTTCGATCATCTTCTGTGGCGGCAATACCGGGACGCCCTGCGGTGTGTGCATCTGGGCATGACCCTGAAGTTTCACCCAGATCCGGCCATCGGCATTCATCGAGCATTCGACGAGATCGGGACGTTTCAGAACCTGGTGCAGAGGCGTCAGCGCGTCGATCAGCAGCGGGACCAGCATCAGTAGAATTCCAGGTCGCTATCGACGCGGATCGACACGTTCGATCCCTGGTGCACGAGGATCGTCGGTTTCTGGCCGAGATACCCCTTCATCACATCGCCCACGGCGCCCGACAGGCTGTTGCTGACATTTGCCGCCGCATCGTTCGAGGAACCGGACGAATCGTCGCCATCGTCCGAGAGCAGCAACGGCAGGGCGCTGATGACGCTGACCAGCGCGGCCGAGCCGAAGCGGGAAGCAAAGTGATTGTTCACCTCGCTGACCATGCCGGAGCGGCCGAGGCGGTCGGAGCCATAGGACTTGAGCGATACGGTCTGTCCGTCGGTGGTGGTCAGGCGAGTCCATGCCACCAGGACGCGCTTCTGGGTCTGTCCCATCTCGGAATTATAGGTGCCGAACAGCTTCGAGCCCCTGGGCACCAGCACGCGGGTCATGTCCATCGACCAGACATCGCGCGAGACGATGGCTGCCACCTGGCCCTGAAGGTCGGAGTTGATCGCGACTTCAAGCGCGGCCTCGATGATCGTGCCCTGTCCGACCGTGTTCGAGGGATTGGCCGTCACGGTGGCGCGGCGGGTCTCGGTCGCGGCGGCACTGGCGATCAGGAATTCCCGATCACCGGACATGGCCTGCCGCTCGGCGCCGACTGTTCCGTTCGCGAAGGTCTCCGAGCCGGTCTTTCCCATCACCGGGGGCGCCTGCATCCGGCGGGCCAGTTCTTCCTCGCGGCGGGCACGTTCTTCTTCCAGCGCCCTGCGCCGGTCGGCTTCGGCCTGCTCGGCGGCCAGGCGCGCGGCCTGTTCGGCCGCGGCCTCGGCTTGCCTGCGGCTGTAATCGGATTCAAGTTGCGCCTGCATCGCCGCGAGCTGGTCAGCGTTCTCCTGCTCGATCTCGTCAAGCCGTTCCTCGAACAGCCTGCGACGTTCGGCGGCCGCTTCCTGTTCCTCGGCGATCTGCGCGGCCAGGCGCTCGTTTTCCGTGCGCAGGCGGTCAAGTTCGCCCTGATCGTCGGCAACGGGCGTGGCCTCGATCTCCGGCTCGCCCAGGTCGGGCACCATGACGCCGCTGCGGTCGTTCTGCTGGATCGCGGCGGATTGCGAGGTTTCCAGCAGCGCCCCGTCAGCAGCGTCCGGCTGTGAGAGGACGTAATAGACCCCGGCGCCGCCGACGGCGGCGAAGCCTGCCGCCAGCGCGGTGGTCCGCATCCAGCCGCTTTTGCGCGGGGTCCGCTTCTGGTTCAGGATTTCGTTGCGTGCAGCCATGGCGTCACCCCTTTCCCTGCTTTGCCAGCGCGGCGCGCAGGCGGTCCGACCAGATGCAGATTTCCGAATCGCCGAGGCGCAGCACCCAGCGGTCCTGAACGCTCGGAATGATCATCACGCCGTTCTCGATCTTGGTCTGGACCGAGTATTCCCGACCGTTGCCATCGGCGCGGAAGGCCGCCGGCATCGCGGCGTTCTGAGAGAACTGCATGTAGGTCTTGGTCCCGTCATCCCAGATCCGGGCGGGCATGAAGCCGGTCGCCCGGCTGGCCTGCTTGACATAGTAGGTCCGCGAATTCGGGCTGGGTCCGCGGATCGCGCTGCGGGTGGCGGCCCCGGATTTTGGATAGGCGAATTCGACCAGGTACATCGGCCGCCTCGCGCCTTCGATCATCTCGAAGACATAGGTGCCGCGCGATGTGGCAACCGACATGTTCGTGCGTACGCCGGTCTGGGTCGGCTTGACGGCGAGGCTGTTGTCGCCGAGCTGACCGTAAGTGAAGCCGACATTGTCGCCGAGGGCGACGTTGATGATTTCCTCGCCCGGACCGAACTCGATGGTCGTGGCGGTCAGCACCTTCGTGTCGATCCGGTAGACCTGCCGTTCGGTGAAGACGACGGTACGGACCCGATCGTCTGTTGGGCTGACGGAGGGGGTGATTTCGGCGGTGGCGGCGCTGCAAAGAGCACAAAAGCCGAACATTGCAGATGCGGCGAGGGCCGGGAAACGGGGCATGGCCTTATCCTTCCGATTGATGGTCGATGCGATAATCCGTCACCTGGAAGCCGAAGGGGTTTTCCCAGATCATCCGGTCGGAGGCGGTGTTCGCGGGTTTGAAGCGCCAGGAGAGGGTGACGATGTAGTTCGATGTGCCCTCGCGGGTGCCATCGACGATGCGTTTCTGCAGGCGGACCTGGGCGGTGTTCTCGCTCAGAAGCGTGATCGCGTTGATGGTTACGAACACACGCGCGTCGCGGGAGATGAGCTTGCGGATATAGCGCGAGGACCTGGGGTTCCACAGATCGAGCAGATCGTCGCGGGCGGTGCCGACGGATCGGGAGATCACCCGTTCGAGACGCTGTTGCTGGTCGTGAATGTCGTGGGTCTCGCGATCGAGGACATAGTTGTAGACCCAGCTTTCGATCACCGCATCCCGTTCGGTCAGCGTGGCCCGGCCGACTTCATAGGCACGGATCACGTCGCCGGACTGGCGGTCCACAAGGCCGAGATAGGCTTGCGTGGTCTTGAGCGGCATCATCACGAGAATCGCGGCAGCCAGCAGCAGGGCAGCCAGGCCGGCGATGATTGCCACGACCCAGGCCAGTTGTTCGCGCCGCCTGATCCCGAAATACATGTCGCGGTTCAGTTGGGATTTGAGGGCCTGATCGGTCACTTCGATGCCTTTCTCAAACGGGCGATTTCGGAAAATTTGGTCTGCATGGCGCGCGTGCGATCCGCAGCGGTACCGCGTGCCGCCATACCAGCGCTTGCGTATGACTTGTCGCTGGCGCGTTCCTGCATCTTCGCGGTGCGGCCTGTCATGTAACCGGCCCCGAAGTTGAGCGCGCGGCGACGCATGGCGCCCATCGGGTTCATTGCTGCCGAGGCGGCGCCCGACATGGAGCCAAGATTGAACTGCCCGGTGAGACTCGATGCGATGGACGGCACGTCCGCGAGCATCTTGATGCCCAGACCTGCCACCGTGATGAAGCCCAGAACGCTCCTCAGATCCTGAATGCCGCTTTCGCCGGTATTGATATGGACAAGCAGCCCGGCGATGGTTCCGATTACTCCGCCGATTGCCACCGGATAGATCAGGTAGCCGAAGACGGCGGCCAGCCAGGCCTCGAACATCGAGCGGGTGCGTTGGAACAGCAGGAAGAACCCCATCAGGGGCGCGATGGCGATCAGAACCGCCAGAAGCATCTTCGCGTAGGCTACAACAAGGATATACACCACGGCGAGCAGACCGAGGACCGCGAAAAGCAGTCCGGCCACAATGGCGCGGGTCAGGATCGCACGACCGGTGACAACAGCGTCAATGATGTTCGACAGGATGAAGAACATGCCTCTTGCTGCTTCCTCGCTGCCTGCGGCGGCATCGCCGGCCACGAAGTTGCGCACGGTGTTTCCGACCGTATCGAAGAGGGACGTTCCGGCACTGTAGATGATGTTGAAGTTTTCCCACGAAAACAGGAACATGTAGATCGCACCGATCCGGATCATGATGCCGATCAGCTGCGGGAAGGAGAATTCCGTGAAGCGGAAGAGCACATTGATGCCGTAAAGGACGATCAGCAGCACCGCCAGAATTTCCAGTCCGCCAGAGAGGACCGATGCCAGACGTCCGAAGGTGTTCTCTGCAACCTGTGTTACGCGATCATCGATCAGTTCGATGATAATCGTGATGAACTCCATTGCTCAGCCTCGTTCACAGAAACTACGCGCTTCAACGTCCAAGGCGGTGCGGAACAATATGGCAATCTCGTTCATCGCGCGGTCTTTCGCGAAGCTTCCGCTGATTGTTTCGCTGCTCGGGTCGTTTGCCAGGCGGGAGAGCAAGCGCCATCCCTTTTCGATTGGCACGGTCTGAGTGGCACAGGAACAATCTCCGGTTTGGAGCGCTGCACGGTCGGCAAGGTAGTCCAATACGCGCGCGACATCGGAAGCATCTGTGGGCATCGGCAGAGGGGCTTCGCGTGTCAGCACACGATCAATCCGCCGATATCGCGATGGATCACAATCGAATTTGCTACGAGAATAGTTCAAGTCGCTGGCACGTTCGAAATCGGTGACGAATGAGGCATTGTCGAGCATGGCGCGCCTTTCATCGCGCAGACCAACCTCTGCCATTGAAAAATCGAAGCCTGTCAGGTCGATGCTGTCGGGATCGAAGCTGTCCCAATAGGCTGCGCCGCGCACCTTGGCCTCGGCGCGCTCCACCTCGATCTCGGCCTCCCGTTTCTGGCGTTCCAGCCGCTCGCGCGCAAAATGCGCCTGCGCGGCGGCCTCCTCGGCTTCCAGAAGCTCGCTGATCGCGTCGGCATCGCCGCTGTTCAGGATCTCCAGCTTGTCGTTGTCCGAGAGCTGCGCCAGATCGGCGGGGCTGTCGGAGGATGCCTGCCAGGCGACCAGCGCCCCGGCGAGGGCAAGGGCGGCAATGGCCGTGGCACCGATCAGGCGTGTCTTCGGCGTCGTCATTCCAGGTCCTCCGTTTGGGGTTCTTCGGTCGAGGGCGCGGTGTCTTCGGCCAGCGCCTCCGCCTGTTCCTGACGGACACGCTCCATGACGGCGGCCGTTTCAGGATCGGCGGCTTGTTCAGGCTGTGGGGGCGAGAACGGCAGTGTGGTGATGTCCCGCAGCCAGAGCCAGCCTCCAATGGCGAGCGCAAGCGCGACGAGCGAGAAGCCGATCCAGATATGCTTCATCATCACTCGTCCTCAATCAGAGCGTCGTCGCCGGTCAGCGACAGGAACTTTTCGTCATCGGCCATCGTCGCTGCGTCGATCACACCGGCCTGGCCCATGGAGACGGTCTGGATCGCCTCCATGTTGGCCTGATTGATGAGCGCAATGACCAATTCGCCCGTCACACGGGTGTTGAGGTCGATCGCCTGCTTGAGATTGGTCGCGTCGTCGATCTGCCCGATCAGCGTAGCTGTACGGTCGAGCGAGGCCGAGGTCTGTTCGATCGCATTCTCGGCCGCGGCCGAGGTATAGGCACTGGTCGCCGCCTGAGTGCCCACACGCTGCTGATCCGGATTGTCGCTGGCGGTCAGCGCGTCCACTCCGTCCTGCGACAGACCGGCGCTTTCATAGATCCCGGCAATGACGTCGCCAGCAGGAGATCCGCCGACCGTGCCGTTGCCGAACACGGACCCCCAATCGCCCGAACGAGCCGCTGCCAGCTGATCCTGAAGATTGCCGAGGTTGAGGCCGCCCAGGAGGTCATCGAGATCGAGGCCGGCCAGCAGCGTGTCAAGATCGAAGCCATCGGTCAGCGATGAGACGACCTGTT
>NZ_JANAVZ010000014.1 GCF_025195095.1 Paracoccus maritimus
CAGCCCCGCCAGCCGAAGGAGACTTTCGACGAATCCAGTCGTCTGTCGCAATGGCATGCCGAACAGCACCTTCATCGTCAGGCACGTCTGAATCGCCGCATCGCTGAAGCTCGGCTGCCGCCCACGCTTTCCGGTCGGAGGTGGTCTCCACACCATGTCAGGATCAAACCACACCGTCAGCGACCCGCGCCGCCTCAGCGCCTCATTGTAAGCCGACCAGTTCGTGGTCCTATACCTCGTTGGGGCCCAACTGCTCGTGCCTCCCAGCTATCATGCTGGATTCATGTAGGGAATCCGTCGAACGATTTGTGAAACAAGGCCCCTTGGGTCTGAAGGACGGTCTTTAGAACGAACCCTCGTCTTGGTGGTCAAGTGTGATGGGCACACCGCTTCCCGCCCAGAACCGACTTGTTCGCGATATCTGCTGGGGCAATGCCGCGCGCCGCTTTCTGCCCGCCGTTCGCTAGTTCTGACCAGTCGGGACAGGCGAAAAGCCGTCCGCCCTGCATGTCTGGCGCAGGTTGGGGAACAGCGCCTGACAAGATCCGACTGACGGGCCAGACACTTGTTCAGGCCGCGAAGCCGTTCACGGCTCGACGATGGTTCCGCTGGTTTGGCCATTCGCGATTTCGATCCTGAACCCCGGCAACCACATGAACATCCTCTGACCCGGCAAAAGCACCGAGTCTGCCGCCCAGGTGGTGCGTATCGAACCGCCCCCGAATGGAAATCCGCTCGAGATGTCGCGCATGCCAGCCTCGCGCCTCCGAAAGGCATAGTCCAGCCGCAACGGTCCCTTGATCGGACCTTCCAGCGCGACCTTGATGACCCTGTCTCCCGCCAACTCCACGCCGAGTATCCGGTTCTTCTCGCGAGAGTGCAGCGAGAACCCGAGATTCTCGAATTTGTCAGCATGGGGATGAATGGCAAGCGGATCGTCGCAGCCGACCTCGATCATGACTTCCGATTCCGTCGCGCACCACCACCGCATCGGCATCGGCGGATTCCATCCAAGCCCGCTTTCCAGCGATTCGATCGCATGTGCGGCAAGTTCGCCGATCAACATCTTTGCCGCAGCATCGTGATGGACCGAATCTATCAGGGGATAGGGATACAATGGCCCCAGAAATTCAAGATTGTCGGCTGCTGCACCGGCGATATCCAGACAGGCCTGCCTGGAGAGCCAATCATTCCCATTGGCTTCGGCCCCGGTCCCTGCTGACTGCGTGAGCAACCATTTCGGCCGCAATCCGCAAGCGGCAAGGCGGTCATCGACATAAGACTTGGCCTCGAAGAACGCGGCCAGGTAATCCTGTCTCGGGGTCGTCCGGTCAGCCTCGCCATGGATGAAAAGGATATAGGCGTCTTCGGCGATGTATCCGTCTGCGCGGGCATGAGATGCCATTTCCTGCGCGCTGGCGCAGAGATCCTCGAGAATTGGCGACAGACTTCCGTCCGCCAGCCTGTAGATCCCTGTCACCACACCGTTGGGAGCCGGCTTCCCGACCAGCCTGGCCCCACCGCGCGCAAATACACGGGCATAGACCCGATCATAGCTCAACCGATCCAGCAAGATGCTTCCGGCAACATGTAGAAGCGAGCAGTTGCGATGATCGTGTTCGGCCAGCGGGTGGAAGGTTCCCAGATCGGCCGCCGAAAGCCGTTTCCCGTCCCGGTGAAACATTCCGACGGCATCTTTGACACTTCCATCGGGCAGATAGGCAGGGCCTCGCAGGCCGGTGCCCCGCGTGGTGGTCAGAACGCGCCTGTCGGCCAGCAAGGCCGCATCGGGCCGAGGACCGGCGATGAAGCCATCGGCATTCGACTGTCCGTAGGTAAGAAGCAGAAGTGACCGATCGGGCACGCGGTGTGACGGCTGCATGATGTCTGCGCAGGGCTCTCTGATTGGCTCCGCGCGGCCTGTCAGGACGCGCTCGACATGATCTCGGGAAAACGAAGATGCAGGCTGCGGGCGATCTGCGGCCTGTTCGCGGTCTTCAGATAGGCCTCGAATCTGCGCAGCCGCTCGGGGTGACGCGAGCCGGCGATGCGCAGGGCGACCCCGTTCAGGTACCACGGGATATTCCTGCCCTGCCGATAATGACGGTAAAATCCGGCTTCAGTCAGTTTATCCTCAACCGCCTCGCGCACAACGGTACTCAGCATGTCGGCCCGGCGCAGGAACAGTGCGGTCTTGTGATCGGCATATCGGGCGCGCAGGTGACGGATATTCTCGCCCTCGAACCGGTTTGCGTGCTGCAGATCCGCCTCCATCGCGGGATCGTAGATCAGCCAGACCTTTCCTGCCGCCTTCGCGCCTTCGGCTCCGTCGTGAAACGGGCCAGTCCAGTCTGCCTTGCGGCCAGCGGCAAAACGCTTTTCCCACGGCACCAGCTTCTTCTTCAGCGTCGATTGCGGCGAGAACGCGACGACCGTGCATCCAGGGGCAAGCGGGGCAAGTGCCGTCGCCGCATAGGCCCCCATCGACGTGCCGATCATCGTCACCCTGTCGAAATCACGGAAGAACCCGTCCTTCGCAAGCCGCTGCAGATGCTCCAGCATCGCACGCTCGCGGAACCAGTTCGGCGCATAGGCGAATACGCCCAGATGTGACCAGCCGTTCTTGCGGATGAACCCGTAGCCCCAGCTTTCGCGATCAACCTGATCGATATTCGCTGCAGACAGGTTGTCGAAACTGATCACCAGATCGCGCGACCCGCGATCAACGAAATGCAGCCCCGTCTGATCGAAGGATTGAAAGAACCCCCGATGCGACGGGCCGGCACGCAGGTCGACGAGCCAGCTTGGCGCAGCCTGCACCGAGATCGCCTGATCTTCGGGGCCATCCGTCAAGGCCTCTTCGTCGGCGTTCTTGGCGCGCTCTGCCATCCGAGGAGGTGGGGGTGCCGGCGCCTTTCGTTCGGGCGGCATCATGCGCAGTTGGCCGGTCTGTCCCGGCTTCTTGCGCAAGGCCGCCAAACGATCCTGCTGAGCCTGGATCTCGGCCTGGACGATTTGCGGGTCGAACAGGCGCCTGTAGTCTTCGGGCGCTTCCGTCCGCAAACGCTGCGTCAACTGCGCGATCTGGTCTGAATACACCTTGCGCGCGGTCCGAACCATCTGCGACAGGCCGGAAACCTGCGCTTCCAGTCGCGCGATCTCGGCCTGAACCGGCTGGACCCAGGGCGCCATGCCGTCGTCGCGTTCGAAATTGCTGTTGTATTTGTCGAAGTAGTCCAGATTGATCCGTTCGGCGTTCGAACTGTTGGCGGTGCCGCGCCACCGCTTCATCAGAAAGACCTCGTGCGAACGGATCATGTAATGATTGACCTGAGCGAGGTCATAGCTGACTAACTGCGGCGGCATGCACCAACGGCCACGCAAGAAATCCTTGGTGACGTCCGTTCCCCCACCGTTAACAAAAAGGACAGGGTTTCGATCGTTTCCTGACGTGCCTTTGTAAACGGGCCGATGAATGCCGAAGCGCTGCACAAGATCGGGGCGAAACAGCGTCTTTATCGCCAGATGATTGGGACTGCAGGCAAAGTCCTTCGGCGCCGCAAATCGGAACGCGTCGATCTGTAGCGTGTCGTCAAAATCCACGATCCCACCAGAACCGAACACTCTCCATTGCACGCCTATGGCATCGGTTCTGTCAGGCAGCGCCGCGAACAGAGATTCAAGCGTAGCCTCGCCAGTGTGGATTTCAAGAAACTCGTCCCCATCGATAACTAGTATCCAGTCGGACTCCCGCACCAAGTCCATAGCGTTTGCGCGGGTATAAGCTCGCATCTGAGGATCTGGGGGCAGATCCTCCGGTACTTCGGTGTTGTCAAAGTGATTGATCAATCCAGCCGCGTCCAGCGCTTGCAGGATTTCATGTGTTCCGTCTGTGCAGTCGTTCGAGAAGATGACGAAGCGATTGAAGCCGACCAAGCGATGATATGCGAGCCATTCCAGAAAGAACGGCGCCTCGTTCTTCACCGTGCAGACGATGGTCCGGATTCTGTCGCCGCTGCGTCTGATCTGCGCTGTGTTCTCGTCGCCTGTCACATTCTTCCTTTCGTCCGTCATCACCGTCGCAGGATCATATTGATCAAGGCAGAATCCGTCCAGCCGACGCCCGGATGAACGGCGGCTGCGGTCTTCTCAATCAATTTCCGCCATGATCTCGGCCGCCTCGGCACTGTCGGGTTCGACCTCCAGCCATCGCGTGCAGGCGCGGGCTGCCTCAACAGGTCTGTCAAGCCGGATGCACAGCCTTGCAAGCTGACGCAGTCGCGCGGGCCTTGCCTGTCTTGGAAACATGTTGATCGAACGTTCGAAAAGACGGATGGCGGTGTCGTAGTCGCCCGCCAACTGCTCCAGCCTGGCCAGTCCCAGCACGAGCGCGCGGCCCCTTGGATTGGCCTTGTAGGCCTGGCGCAGCATCATAAGCGCCTCATCAGACCTGCCAAGGCGATTGAGGCCGTCGGCCAGATCCGCCAGAAACTCGGGATTGTCGGGAAAGTGCTGCAAAGCCTGTTCTGACAGCGCGACAAGATCGTCCCAGTTCCGTTGCCGCTTGGCGCGGGCCAGCGCCATCTGGAAATAGCGCCGCTCGGTGCATCCCATGCCTGCCAGACGGTCAAGGATGTCGAAGGTCGCCTCGTGCCCATGTTGCCGCTGCAGCATCTGCGCGTATTGCAGCAGACCGTTCGGACGCGCCTCGGGTGCGCGCAAGATGTCGGCCATCAATCGAGTCGCCTCCACCACCTGAGGGTGGGACTGGTCGAAGGCGAAGTTCGACGGATAATCGTTGTCGCCGATCTCCAGCACCAACCCGTCCGGATATGCCGCAAGAGACAGCACCTTCTTCGCGATGTCGCGGATCGGAGCATCCGGGAAATGGATGGCGATCTCGCGGTGGTCCATCTGCACGAACACGTCATGGATCAGGCTGCGATCCTCGGGCCAGCCTTCGATGACCACGATGCCGCCCGTTCCCGCCTGCAAGATCGCCCCTGACAGGATGTCGGGGTCGTTCGCCTGATGTCCCGGCAGTGTTTGGGCGGCAATGCGACCCGTTCCCAAGGCCATCGCACGATGGTCGGCCACGCCGAGGGCCGGACCCGCCGGATCATGCTTTCGAAGCGCAAGGATGTTGTGAAATCGTTCGATCGCGGCCACGCCCGCCGAAATGCCGCTCTCCGGCATCGCCAGAAACAGCTTTCCCACCATCCCGACGCTGTTCGGATCTTCCAGCTCAAGCGAGCCGCCAAAGCGCGGAAAGAACGCGGTCTGGACGTCCTCGATGATATAGAACCCGCCGGGCTCAAGCGTGGGGAACAGCAAGCCGAAGCTTTCGACGACATGTTCGTTGCGGTGACTGCCATCATCGAGAATGATGTCGTAGGGGCCGTGATCCGCGACGGTGCCGGTCAGAAAATCTGGGTCGACCTGACTGCCCTGCAGGATCCTGACGCGCGGTCCCAGATCCATCGACTTTCGCTGGATGTCTATCCCGGTGATCTCGCCGTTCGGGAAATAGTCGCGCCAGACTTCAAGGGATTCGCCTCCACGATCCTCATCGCCATAGCCGCCCACCCCGATCTCGAGCATTCGCAGGGGGCGATCTTTCCATTCGTTCAAAAGCTTGTGGTAGGCGGGCGTATAGTCGTGAAAACCAAATTTGTCGGTTCCGTAAAGAATGGCCAGACGTGACAGCGGATCTTGCATTCAACCCTCATGGTTGCCCATCGTGAATTGCCCGAGACATGCCCGACAGCGTATCGTCCAACAGTTAGGCCAAGGCTTCGACGGCGTGCAAGGTCTTTCGGCACGATTATGTGTTTGCCGTTTTTGGTCGTAATTGTTTTCGGTTTATTCTTTTGTTGTCTGTATAGCGGTTATGACTGCTGCGTTGATGATGTCTTTTGTTGTGCATCCGCGCAACAGGTCGTTTGCAGGTTTTGCGAGGCCCTGCAAGATGGGGCCGATGGCGGTGAGGCCGGCGAGGCGTTGGGTGATCTTGCAGCCGATATTGCCCGAGGCCAGGTTGGGAAAGATGAAGACATTGGGGCGCCCGGTCAGCCCGCTGCCGGGGCCCTTTCCCCCCGGATGGCGTCGTCCAGCGCGGCGTCGAACTGGATCTTGCCATCGACTTCCAGATCGGGTTGGGGCGTTCTGCAACCTCCTTGTCGGCCTTGCGTGGGACTAGGGCCCGGACAAGATCGCGCATTCTCAGGACGCCGACCTGCTGACCGTCCTGCATCACCCGGTGGTGGTTCGTGGTAGCGCCCTGTGACAGCGCGATCACCGATTCCAGCGTGTCGTTGAAATCGGCTTCGCCGGTGATCTCATCCGGCATATGGGTCGTCTTTTCCATGATGAAACGAACCCGCAGCACCCGTGCCCGGTTGATGTCACTGACGAAGGCCTCGAAATAGGGATCGTTCGGGTAGAGAAAGATGTTCTGCGGCTCGCCCTGCTGTACCACGAAGCCCTCCTTCAGGATCACCAGGTGGTCGGCCAGCTTCAGGGCCTCGTCCAAGTCGTGAGTGATGAACACAACTGTCTTGGACAGTTCGGCCTGCAACTCGATCAGCAGGCCCTGCATATCCGTACGGATCGAGGGCCGAGAGTGCCTCGTCCATCAGCATAATGTCGGAATTCGAGGTCACGGCCCGGGCGATCCCGACCCGCTGCTGCATGCCGCCTGAAAGCTGTGCGGGATACTGCGCCCCCTGACCCTCCAGACCGACGCGATTCAGCCTTCAACGCCTCGTCGGCGTATTGCCGCTGGCTTTTCCCCGCGATCGTCCAAGACATGCCGCTGTTCTGCATGACCGTACGGTGGGGCAGTAGGGCAAATTTCTGGAACACAATCGACATGTCGTTCTGCCGAAGCCGCCGCAGGCGGCGCTCGCTGTAGTTGAGAATGTTGTCGCCGTTCACGATCGCCTCGCCGCCCGTAGGCTCGATCAGCCGGTTGAGATGCCGGATCAGGGTGGATTTCCCTGACCCCGACAGTCCCATGATGACGGTGGTCTTGCCCGTCGGCATGTCGATATTGATGTCGTTCAGCCCGATCACATGGCCGGTCTCGCGCTGCAGTTCGGCCTTGCCCATGCCGTCGCGCATCTTTTTCAGCGCGGTCCTCGGGTCCTTCCCGAAGATCTTGTACAGGTTGCGCACCGAGATCTTGATATCGTCGCTCATGATTTCTGCTCCACGTTGATCCGCGCAAGCGCAGCCTTCGTGACCCGGTCGAGGATGATCGCAAGCAGCACGATACCAGGCCCGGACAGCAGCCCGACGCCCAGTTCCAGACTGCGGATGTCGCGCAGGACCAGAACGCCCAGCCGACCTTTCAAAGGCTCCAGATCTGTGCGACGAGTTCCAAAGCCAATTCGATGCTTGGTTCTCTCCGGCGATTTGCAAGCGAAAGAAAGCCAAGCGTTGTCTCAACTGCGGCGTGATCCACCACAACCAAACCGTGAACCTGCTGCTCATTCAAGGCCACGGATTCCCGGCATAGGCACAAGCCTACGCCGGAACGCACCATTGCAAGCATTGACGCCTCTTGATCTACCACCGCGACCTCGTTCTGCTTGATGCCAAGCGTAGCGAAGTGTCGATCCAGCAGGCGCCGATGCACAGATGCCTTTGGTGTGCCGATCCAGGGCAGACCCGCCAACTCCTTCCAGTCAAGCTGTGCCGTCCGGTTCTTCCAACCTGCAGGCGCTACAACACGATAATTGAATCGGGTTAGAACTGAGTGGTGGAATGGGGAACTGTTGCGCTCGGCCTCGTGTCCGGACGTCCATGGCCCATCAGCGGGATCCCCAAGGAAATAACCGGCATCGATTTCATCCCGCAAAAGGCGCACTGGAACGTCGCCGCTCATACCATGTGTCAGGTGGGTCCGCAGGTCAGGTGCCGCAGCGATTATGGCGCGCAAGAACTGCCCCAAGCGGATGAAATCCGGGTCGATCACGGTGCCGAGGCGCAGAGTGCCTCGAACCGTACCATTCATCCGGCGCGCGGTCAGGCGGAGATCATCCAGCGCCCCGAGGACGTGTTCGGCCTTCACAAGAAGCGCGGCGCCATCTTTGGTGAGATCGACCCCCTTCGCAGTTCGGGTGAACAAAGTCAGTCCCGTCGCTTCTGACAGGCGTTTCAGTTGCAGGCTGATCGCGGGCTGGGTCAAGCCAACAACGTCCGCTGCGCGAGAGACATTACCCTCACGTGCGACCGTGACGAAGGACTGAAGTGTCCGAAGATCGATAGGGTACTCCATATTAACTCAATTTATAATGCCTCGTTTGATTAGTCATTGGAAATAAGTGCAGCACTCCCGGTATCTCACCCAAGATCGTATCGGGAGGACGAAAATGACCATTACCGACATTGGGCACTACATCGCCGGACAGCGCGTCGCCGGGCAGTCGGGCCGGGCACAGGACGTCTACAACCCTGCGACCGGCGCTGTCACCGGACGCGTCGCATTGGCAGATGAAGCCGAGGTCGGCCGCGCCGTGGCGGCCGCGCAGGCGGCGTTTCCGGCATGGGCGGACATGCCGCCGATCCGGCGCGCCCGGCTGATGAACCGCTTCCTGAATCTGCTCAATCAGCACAAGGACGAGCTGGCACACGCCATTACAGCCGAGCACGGGAAGGTCTTCACTGACGCGCGAGGCGAAGTTGAGCGCGGCATCGACATCGTAGAGTTCGCCTGTGGTATACCCCAGCTTCTCAAGGGGCAGTTCACCGATCAGGTCTCAACCGGGATCGACAACTGGACGCTGCGCCAGCCGCTGGGCGTGTGCGCCGGCATCACCCCGTTCAACTTCCCGGTAATGGTGCCGATGTGGATGTTCCCGGTTGCCATCGCGGCCGGCAACACTTTCGTGCTGAAGCCCTCGCCAACCGATCCAACGCCGTCTCTGATGTATGCGGAACTTATGAAAGAAGCCGGCTTTCCGGACGGTGTCTTCAATGTCGTACAAGGCGACAAGTCCGCAGTGGATGCACTGTTGGAACATCCTGATGTGTGTGCTGTCTCCTTCGTCGGCTCGACGCCGATCGCGAATTACATTTACGAGACTGGCGCACGCCACGGTAAGCGTGTTCAGGCGCTCGGTGGGGCAAAGAACCACATGCTGGTCATGCCCGACGCCGACCTCGAAAAGGCGGTGGATGCGCTGATGGGCGCCGCCTACGGTTCGGCGGGCGAGCGTTGCATGGCGATTTCTGTCGCAACGCTGGTCGGCGATGTGGGCGACCGTCTCGTCCCGATGCTTGCCGAGCGCGCTCGGGAATTGAAGATCAAAAACGGTGTCGAGATGGATGCCGAGATGGGCCCGATCGTGACCGCCGCCGCGCGCGACCGGATCGCCGGCTATATCGAGCAGGGTGTGACTGAAGGCGCGACGCTGGTCGTTGACGGGCGGGGCCACAGCGTCGAGGGGCACGAGAACGGCTTCTGGATGGGCGGCACGCTGTTCGACAACGTCTCTCCAGAGATGACCATCTACCGCGAGGAAATCTTCGGGCCGGTTCTGTCATGCGTCCGGGTTGCCGATTTCGCCGAAGGTCTGGCGTTGATCAACGCGCACGAATACGGCAACGGGGTGAGCCTGTTCACCCGCGATGGCAATGTGGCGCGCGAGTTCGGGCGCAAGATCCAGGCCGGGATGGTTGGCGTGAACGTTCCGATCCCGGTCCCGATGGCCTGGCACGGCTTTGGCGGCTGGAAGAAAAGCCTGTTCGGCGACACCCACACCTATGGCGAAGAGGGAGTGCGCTTCTACACGAAACAGAAGTCCATCATGCAGCGCTGGCCGGAAAGCATCTCGAAAGGTGCCGAGTTCGCCATGCCCGTCTCTCGCTGAGCGGAAGCAGGAGCGATGCCCAGAGATCCGTTCGACTATATCATCGTGGGCGCCGGTACCGCCGGCTGCTTGCTTGCAAACCGCCTCAGCGCCGATCCGACGAAATCGGTGCTGCTGCTGGAGGCCGGAAAGAAGGATAACTACCTCTGGATCCATGTCCCGGTGGGTTATCTTTACTGCATCGGCAACCCGCGCACGGACTGGATGTTTCAGACCGAGCCCACAGCTGGCCTGAACGGCCGATCGCTACGCTATCCGCGCGGAAAGACCCTTGGCGGCTGTTCCTCGATCAACGGCATGATCTACATGCGCGGTCAGGCCCGCGACTATGACAACTGGGCCGCGCTGACCGGGGATGAAGACTGGTCCTGGGACAAATCCCTGCCGGACTTCAAGGCGCACGAACATCATTACAAGCTGGATGGGGGCGCCGATCCGAAGATAGGCGACAATAGCCGCTTCTCGGATCTGCATGGCGGCGATGGCGAGCTGCGGATCGAAAAGCAGCGGCTGCGTTGGGATCTGCTGGAAGCCTTCGCCAAGGCCGCCAACGAGGCCGGAATTGAAAGCACCGACGATTTCAACAGCGGTGACAATGCCGGTGTCGGATATTTCGAGGTCACGCAGAAATCCGGCTGGCGCTGGAACAGCTCGAAGGCCTTCCTGCGGCCCGCCAGGGACCGCAAGAACCTGACGGTCTGGACCGAAAGCCATGTCGAGCGTCTGGTGGTCGAGACCGCCGAGGACGGCACAAAGCGCTGTGTCGGCGCGGTCGTGCGGCGCGGCGGCGATGCCGTCACCGTGCGGGCCAGCCGCGAGGTGATCCTGTCGGCGGGAGCGATCGGATCGCCCCATATCCTGCAGCTGTCGGGTATCGGCCCCGCGCCATTGCTGAAGTCGCACGGGATCGAGGTCTTGAAGGACATGCCGGGAGTCGGCGAGAACCTGCAGGATCACCTGCAGATCCGCGCGATCTACAAGGTCGAGAACGCCAAAAGCATGAACACGATGGCGAACTCGCTTGTGGGCAAGGCCAAGATCGGTCTGGAATATGTCCTGAAACGATCCGGCCCGATGAGCATGGCCCCCAGCCAGTTGGGCGCCTTCACCCGCTCGGACCCGTCGCGGCCCCATGCGAATCTGGAATACCATGTTCAGCCGCTGAGCCTGGATGCCTTTGGCGAGGATCTGCACCCGTTCCCGGCCATGACGGCCAGCGTGTGCAACCTGAACCCGACCTCGCGCGGGCATGTGCGCATCAAGTCGAACCGCGTGGAGGACGCGCCCAAGATCGCGCCGAACTATCTGGCCACCGACGAGGACCGGCTGATCGCCGCGCAAAGCCTCAAGCAGGTCCGAGAGATCATGGCCAAGCCCGCCATGGCCCGGTTCAAGCCGACCGAGTGGAAACCGGGCGTCCAGTTCCAGACTGACGAGGATCTGGCCCGGCTGGCAGGTGACATCGCCAACACGATCTTTCACCCGACGGGCACCGCCCGGATGGGGCGGGCCGAAGATCCGGGCGCGGTCGTCGATACGCATCTGCGGGTGCATGGGATCAAGGGTCTGCGCGTCGTCGATGCCAGCGTCATGCCCGAGATCGTCAGCGGAAACACCAATGCGCCGACGCTGATGATCGCGGAAAAGGCCGCGCGCTGGATCCTGGCCGGATCGTAGGGCTTGCCAAGAACCCGGCCGGGTCTCTGGCCGAAGCAGACAGTCAAAACCGCGCCGGGAGGGCGGGAACCCTGGGAGGGGGATTATGGATCAAAACGTACCGGGAGGCGACCGGCTGGATCGCCGTGTGTTCTTTCCATCACTCATCGTGATCGCCTCGGTGATCGTGCCGCTGTTTCTGTTCCCCGAATCGGGACCGGCAGCCGTCAATGCGGCCTTTGCCTTTGCGACGGGCCAGTTTGGCTGGCTGTACCTGGCCGCCGGTCTGGGCGCGGTTGTCTTTCTGATTGGCCTGGCCTGCAGCCGCTTCGGCAATGTCCGCCTGGGCGGCCCCGATGATGCGCCCGAGTTCAGCTATTTCAGCTGGGTGGCGATGATCTTCTGCGGCGGCATCGGCATCGCCATCGTCAACTGGGCCTGGGTCGAGCCGATCTATTACCTGCAGGGCCCCCCGTTCGGCGTCGAGCCGATGTCGCCCGCGGCCGCCGAATGGGCGCTGACCTATGGCCAGTTCCACTGGGGTCTGACGCCCTGGGCCATCTATTGCCTGCCCTCGATCCCCATCGCCTATTCGATGTTCGTGCGCCGCAATCCCGGAGTGCGCCTGTCCGTCGCCGCAGGCGGCGTGCTGGGCCGGCATGTCGACAGCTGGGTCGGTGTCTTGCTGGATTCGGTCGTCGTCTTCGGCGTGGTGGGCGGCGTCGGCACCTCGCTCGGCCTGGCCGTGCCGCTGGTCTCGCGGCTTGTCGGCGGGCAGTTCGGCATCGAGCCCTCGCTTGGCCTCGATCTGACCATCCTGGCGATCTGGACGGCGATCTTCGGCGGCTCGGTCTGGTTCGGCCTGTCCAAGGGCATCAAGATCCTGTCGGACACGAACGTGGTTCTTGCCATCCTGCTGCTGGCCTTCACCTTCATCATCGGCCCCAAGATCTTCATCGTGAACGGCTGGGTGAACAGCCTCGGGCAGATGACATCCAGCTTCATCCATATGAGCACCTGGACCGATCCGGTCGGCGGCTCGTCCTTCTGGCGCGACTGGACCGTGTTCTATTGGGCTTGGTGGATTGCCTATGCGCCGATGATGGGCCTGTTCGTGGCGCGCATCTCTCGGGGGCGCACCATCCGTGAACTGATAGTGGCCGAACTGATCTGGGGTTCGCTTGGCTGCTGGGTGTTCTTCGCGATCTGGGGCGGCTATGCGCTGAACCTGCAGGTCTCGGGCACGCTGGATGTCGCTGCGATCCTTTCGGCCGAGGGCATTCCCGCTACGGTTCAGGCGATCCTGGGCACGATGCCGCTGTCTGGGCTGGTGACTCTGGTGTTCATCGCGCTGTGCTTCATCTTCCTGGCGACGACGCTTGACTCGGCGGCCTATGTGCTGGCCTCGGTCACCTCGCGCAAGCTTTCGGGCTATCAGGAACCCAAGCGCAGCCTGCGCATGGCCTGGGCGCTGATCCTTGCCGCGGTCGGGATCGTGCTGATCCAGCTGGGCGGGCTGAAACCGGTGCAGACCTCGACCATCGTCGTGGCGCTGCCGCTGATCCCAGTGCTGGTCATCATGTGCATCTCGTTGCTACGCTGGCTGCGGCAGGATTTCGGCGCCGATGAAAACCTGCGCCACCTGGTCGCGAAGCGGCCCGGCGCACGCGCCGACTGACAAGCCGCGCCCCGGCGGCCCCACGCCGCCGGTGCGCCCATCCCGCCAAGACAGACATCCAACGCTTTTACTTCCCGAGGCACCCATGTCGACCAACCAGCCTTCCCTTCTTCCCCTCAAGGGCCTCAAGGTCATCGATTTCGGACAGTATATCGCCGGTCCCGCCGTGGGGATGATCCTGGGCGATCTGGGCGCGACGGTGGTCCATGTGGACCCGCCCGGCGGCCCGATGTGGGTCAGCCCTGCCAATGCCACGCTGAACCGCAACAAGATGATCGTGACGATCAACCTGAAGACACCCGAAGGTCTGGCCCAGGCCATGGATCTGGTGTCCGAGGCCGATGTTGTCATCGACGGCTTCCGCCCCGGCGTGATGAAGCGGCTTGGCCTGGACTGGTCCCAGATCCGCAGGGACCGCCCCGAGCTGGTCACGCTGTCGATTCCGGGCGTTGCCTCGAACGACACGCTGCGGCGCGACTGGCGGGCCTTTGAAAGCATCATCGCCGCCAGTTCCGGCGTCTTCACCGACATGGGTCTGAACCGTGTGCTGATGGGGGTGAACCCGTCCTTTTCGCCGCTGCCGCTGTCCTCGGCCTATGGCACCATGCTGGCCGCGTCCGCCGTCGTGCTGGCGCTTCAGGCGCGAGAGAGCACCGGAACCGGAGACGAGATCGAAGTGCCGCTGGCCTCGGCGGTGATGGAGGGACTGTCCTACAACTCGATCCACATCCAGGGCTATCCCGAGCGCTACAAGACCCAACGCGAATCCGAGATCGAGCGGCGGCGCACCGAAGGCCTGCCGATGAACGTCACCTATGAGGAGCTGCAAGAGTTCCTCGACCCGTTCTATCGGTCCTACAAGTGCAAGGACGGGCGCATGTTCTATGTCGTCTGCCCCAGCCACAAGCATCATGCCAAGCGCTGCCTCAAGGTGCTGGGCATCTATGACGATCTGGTCGCCGAGGGGCTGAGCGAGGAAGAGGACACCTATCTGCCGGTGTCCGAATGGCGCTCGGACGTTTCACTGGGGGTCTATCCGATGCCCAAGCTGTGGGCCGACAGGATCGCCGCGCGCATGAAAGAGGTCTTTCTGACCCGCACCGCCAAGGAATGGGAAAAGATCTTTGGGCGCGGCAAGTTCCCCGGCGCGCCGCAGCGCTGGCTGCAGGAATGGATCAACGACGACCACGCCGAGACCTCGGGGCTGATGATCGAGGTCAACGATGCCGAATACGGCGTCATGACCCAGCCCGGCCCGATGGTCTGGCTGACCGAAAGCGGCGAAGAGATGCTGGCGCCTACCCCCCGCCGTTGGGTCGGCGTCGAGGATGCGCTGCGCGCCCTGCGCCGGATGCCCACCAAGCTGCCCCGCCCCACCGCCAGCCGCGGCAAGGCCGGATGGCTGGACGGGGTGCGCATCCTGGACATGTGCAACGTGATCGCCGGGCCGCATTCGGCCTCGTACCTGTCGCGCTTCGGTGCCGAGGTCATCAAGATCGACCCGGCCAAGCCGAATTACGACTGCTGGAACACGGTAATCTTCAGCCTGTCGCATGGCCGCGGGAAACGCTCGATTCTGGCCGACATCTCGTCCAGCGAGGGCCGCGAGGTCTTTGAAAAGCTGGTGGCTTCGGTCGATATCATCGTGTGGAACGCGCCGGATCGGCAGGTCGAGGCGATAGGCCTGGACGCCGAGAGCCTCAAAAAGCTGAATCCCGACGCGATCTTCTGCCAGCTGGACTGCTTCAGCGGCGTGCGCAACGGGCCACGCACGAACTATCTGGGCTATGACGATCTGGTGCAGGCCACGACGGGCATTATGCTGCGCTTCGGCGGCGGCATGGACACACCCGAAGAGCACGCGCATGTCGGAACGATCGACGTGATGTGCGGTTTTGGCGCGGCGCTTGGCATAGCCGCGGCGCTTTACCAGAAGCTCAAGTTCGGGCGCATCGGGCGGCCGCGCACCTCGCTGTCGGCACTGTCGGGCCTTGCCCAGATCCCGTTTTGCTACGACTACGAACGCCGCCCGCTGTTTGACGAACCCTCGGGCCGCGAAGCCAACGGGTTCGGCCCGCTGGAACGGTTCTATTACACCGCCTCGGACCGGTTCATCCTGCTGTGCGCCACCGAGGCGGACCTGACCAAGCTGAACGCGGTCGAGGGGCTGGAAGGCATCGTCGATGTTCCACCGGACGAGCGCGCGGCCTTCCTGGCGACCGCCTTCATGAGCGCGCGCGCCGAGGACTGGACCGAGCGTCTGGTGGCCGCCGATATCGGCGCCACGGTCTGCGAGAACATCGAATCGATCCGTTCCTATGACAGTCGCCCGGCCGATGGCAAACCCGGCATCGACAATGGCAGCTATGCGTTCTCGGTCTATGAGGACCATCCCAGTGGCCATGTCATCACCCAGCTGGACCCCTTCGCGATCCGCCCAGTGGATGCCCAGATCTACGCGCTGGAACCCGCCGAGAAATTCGGCGCCTCGACCCGATCCATCCTGCAGGATCTGGGCTATGCCGAAGCAGAGATCGACCGCATGATCCAGGGCGGTCAGGTCAGCGAAAGCTGGAGTCGGGAATACCTGCCCAGCTGACGCGGCCCCATGGACCGCGCCCGCGGCGGGTCAGCCGCTGCGGGCGCTCTGCATCATTCAAACGGAGGGACATGCCCATGTACGATGCGATCGTGATCGACCAGGGGGCGTCGGGTCAACAGGTCGAAAGACGCCAGATCGGATTCGGCGACCTGCAGCCGGGCGACGTGACCGTGGATGTCACTTGGTCCACCCTGAACTACAAGGACGCGCTGGCGATCACTGGCAGTGCGCCTGTAGTGCGCAGCTTCCCGTTGGTACCGGGAATTGACTTTGCCGGGATAGTCGCGGAAAGCCGCCACCCGGATTATACTCCTGGAGACCGGGTCATCCTGAATGGCTGGGGCGTTGGCGAAAAGCACAACGGCGGACTTGCAGCCCGCGCGCAAGTCAACGGTGATTGGCTGGTTCGCCTCCCCACGGCTCTTACCGAGAGGCAGTCAATGGCCATCGGCACCGCCGGTTACACCGCCATGTTGTGCGTAATGGCACTTGAGGAGCAGGGTTTCACCCCTGACCGCGGCGAGATCGTCGTCACGGGGGCGACTGGCGGGGTTGGCAGCGTCGCCACTGCGCTGTTGGCCGCACGTGGCTATCGCGTTGCCGCAGTGACCGGCAGAGCAGGTGAAGCCGACTATCTCAAACGATTGGGCGCTGCCACAATTGTCGACCGTGCCGAGCTGCAAGGCAAGCTTCGACCGCTTAGCAAGGAGCGCTGGGCCGGCGGGGTGGATGTTGCTGGTGGTGCCGTCCTGGCGAACCTCCTGTCTATGATAACCTATCGTGGTGTCGTGGCAGCCTGCGGGCTGGCCGCGGGTATGGACCTGCCGTCTTCTGTCGCACCCTTTATTCTGCGTGGGGTCAGGCTGCTCGGCGTCGATAGCGTCATGTGCCCCAAGGCCGATCGCGAAGTTGCCTGGCGCCGGCTTTCCCAAGAGCTGGATCTCGAGCTGCTGGAGACGATGATCACCGAAATCCCCATGGACCAAGTGATTGAGACCGCCCCGGATTTCCTTGCAGGAAAGGTGCGAGGCCGTATCGTGGTTCCGATTCCGGGCTAGATGGAGATTCAATCAGTCCCCTATATGATGATGGTGTTGATTTCGGTTGATGCCTGAGGGCTCGCCCGGGGGCGAGTTTCCGGTTCAAAGCGTTCAGCGAAGTGTTTCAGGCGGATGGATTGTTTCCGGCAACCTGGCACCAGACGGCACCTGCCCAGACTGTGGAATGCATTCACAACGACGTCACCGTAGGCGGCGTCGGCGGCTATGCGGAGCGTGGTGTTGCCGTTGAGGACGGCGGCATGGATCTGGAGTGCAGCCGATCCAGTTGTCGGCGTGGCGGGGTTACCGATTTTCTGGTCCTGAATGGTGGCGGCACCCAGTGATTTTCAGCCGTTGATCACCTGCAGGACATAGAAGACCACCGCCGACAGAATCGCCGCCGCGGGCACGGTAATAATCCATGCCGCGGCGATCGTCATGACATGGACACGGCGCACAAGTTTGCGTCGGCGTCTTTCTTCGAGATTGACCAACGGAGCGTCCACGGCCAGCCGCGCGTTTCGTGCCCGACGTTCGGTATCCCACTCGCGGAAGAACCCGACGCCGAAGACAGCGCCGACGGCAATGTGGGTGGAACTGACCGGCAGTCCTAGCCAACTGGCGACGATGACCGTGATGGCCGCGGACAGGGCAACGCAATAGGCGCGCATCGGGTTCAGCTTGGTGATTTCCGATCCGACCATTCGGATAAGCTTAGGACCGAACAAGAACAGGCCGAAGCTGATGCCGAAGGCACCGATCAGCATGACCCAGCTTGGGATGCTGACAGAATCGCTCACATCGCCCGACGCGACCGTCTGCACGATGGCGGCAAGCGGACCGACCGCATTGGCAACGTCGTTGGCACCATGGGCGAAGCTTAGCAAGGCGGCCGAGGCAACCAGCGGAACCGCGAACAGCACCTTCAGGGACTTGTTGCGGTTTTCCAGCCCGCGCGCCTGTGCCGCAATGACGGGAATCATGAGCAACCAGATCGAGAGTCCGACCGCAGCGCCAATGACCACGGAATGCCCCAGCGAGATGTCGAACAGGTGCTTCAGCCCCTTCAGCGACAGATAGGCGGCAAATGTGCCTGCCATAAGTCCGACCAAGCCCGGCACCCAGCGTCGGGCAGCCGCGATCTTGTCGGGTTGGTGCACGATCCGTGCCTCGATGAACCACAGGAAACCGGCCGCGATTATGCCGCCCAGCAGCGGAGAGACGACCCAGCTTGCCGCGATAGTCCCGATCTTGACCCAGTTGACCGCGGCGAAACCGGCTGCGGCAATCCCGGCCCCCATGACTCCCCCAACGACCGAATGGGTCGTCGAGACCGGCGCCCCGATCCAGGTCGCAAGGTTCACCCACAGCGCCGACGACAGCAGCGACGCCATCATCGCCCAGACGAAGACCTCGCTGCTTTCCAGCGTGCCGGGGGCGATGATCCCCGTGGCGATGGTAGAGACGACATCGCCACCTGCGATCAGCGCGCCGGCGCTTTCAAAGATCGCGGCGATGACGATCGCGCCGCCCATGGTCAGGGCATTGGCGCCCACTGCGGGGCCCATGTTGTTTGCGACATCATTGGCGCCGATGTTCAGAGCCATATAGGCGCCAAAGGCGGCGGCCAGAACGACGATAAAACCTTGGCTGGACTGTCCAAGGAACAGCGCTGCCGCCATGCCGGCCAGAACGATGAAGACGAAGGCGATGCCAGGCCCGATCATCGGCCGCGCCACGTAGGCCGTCGCGAGTTCCAGATTCGAGAAGCGGCCCAGATCGCGGTCCAGCGTCTCAAGATGGCGGGCTTCGAAATCCTTGTCGGCCATGCCGTCCTCGTCGTTGGGTCGCGGTTTGACTATGCGGCTTTGCTTGACAGATCAACCGTCTGGGCGCATCGGCCGGTTTTCAGGCAACTGCCGTGTCAATCGGCATTGAATCGAGGGTCATCGCCATTCTGTGTGGCGTAGCGGCAGCATTCGCTTCCCGAGCAAGTCCGGCCCTGCTCTGCTGCAGATCGCTCGTTTTCTCGGCGAGAACCTGACTGATGCTTATCGAAGTGCTGGTGATGAGCGGCCCATCAATGCTTATGGGGCACAGCTTCAGCGCCAGCGACGTCTGACGTCGCGGGCCAACCTGACCCCACGTTCTCGGGACGGTGCCACCGAAGACATACCCTGCAAGAAGAGGCTCGCTTCCATCTGGTAGGCCCTCGCTGTGTGTCCCGATGCTCTTCCAGTTAGGACCTCGCGACCCGAAAGATGTGGATTTCGCAAAACAGGGTTTCGAATTTTCACAGGTCGTGGATAATTTGCGTGTCGGCCAACCGAGGCCGGACATCACTTCGTCCAGGGAGTCGCTGCTGGCTTCGATCAACTCGACCATGCGGTGAAGAACGCAGGCATGGCAGCGGCGGCGGAATATGGCAGACTTCATGGCAGCGTACAATTTCGCGGGCCGGCTAAAGACCCTCGGGGGGGGGCCGCATGCCTTATGTATACATCTGCAAGATCTGGCTCAGAGCCGGACAGATTCGTCCTAAATCCGTTCAACCATCTGCTGGGGCTGAACACCGTTTGGACAGACCACGTTCGCTAGCTGGCCGATCTCGCCTCCCCTCATTGTCTCGAACAGACGTCGGCCCATTTGCGGCACAGCGAGCATAAGGAAGAGAGTGTTACATGATAGCAGCAAACACTGTGCCCGATCGGGGAAGTGTCGGGGCGGCTCGGGGTCAGCCCGAATTCGCTCCAAACCTGGAAGAAGAATTTCGAAGGCATCTTAATTGATGGGCCGTATCATGACGGATATCGGCGTAGCGCATATAAAGCAGGTTCGCAGAGTTTCAGATGCATGATGATGCGCGACGATCTGAGGACCTGAAAACCTTTCTGATGAAGGCATAGAGGGCCTCGCGTGCCGCGGTCAGGTCGTCCAGGCCCGGGGACCACCTGGCCAAGTCGCCGAGCAGCATCTTGCTTGCGATGCCATAAGCGTAGGCATGAGCCATGGCGACCATCAGCGGCAGGTTTTCGTCTGGGTCAAGAGCGCCGCACTCTTGGGCTCGAACCAGCATCCGCAGCATCAACTCATGCAAGGCCTTCTCATATTGCATGAGCTGCGCGTTAAGCTCAAATTGACTGGCCGGCATCGACCCGATGATCCGAAATTCCCGAGGGAAGTGATAGGCCCACTCAATGTAGGCGTCGGCCAGAGCCTCGAACTGAGCGACAGGATCCTGCTGGTCGACCTTTACGACAGTTCTGACGCACTGATCGTGCAGCAGCGCAATCGCCCTTTCAGCCATCGCGACCAAGAGCTGTCGATCATCCGCGAACAGCCCGGAAAGCGCGCCGTCCGGAATCTCAAGTCGTTCCTCGACTTCGCTCAGGGCCGGCGGGTGAGGCGATTCCGACATGAAAGCTGTGATTGCCTCAACCGCCTCGTCATAGAGCCGGACCGGCGCAACCGCTTGATCATGCATGTCATGCTCCATCCCGTTGCCTGCGGGCGCGAAAACAACAAAAAAGGGAACCGACAATGACGCGCTCGTCGAGAGTTTACGTTAGGGCAACATGGCTGGCAATATCATGTCTGCGCAAATGAAACGAAGGACGTAGTGAAGCAACAGAAATCGTGATCCGCTCACCGACCATGGATAACCACGTGGAGCCATGGTCCTGTCGCTGCGCTTTAGCTGCATAGGAACCTGTCATGCACCCGCATCTTCAAGGTCGTCGCCGCGGTCCATTTCTGACGGATCATTGATAAGACCCCCTTGATGAAGATATTGCTGATCTCAGCCAGCCACCCTGAATCCCAAATTGCCGGTCGAGCTCTCCGGGTCGTTTCTCGTCCGCGAATGGACATGGTAGCGATCGCAATAGCTGTCGTGGCACAGATACGACCCACCGCGCTGGACACGTGGCGCGGCAGGCTCGGCGGCGAGGGGATCTCGGGCGGGATCGCGTGGCGGCAGGCGGACGGGCTCGGGCAGCGGGCCGAAGCTGTCATTCGTCCATTCCCAGACATTGCCGGTCATGTTGTAAAGCCCGTAGCCGTTCGGCGCGAAGGATCCGACCGGCAGACTGCCGGTCCAGGTCGCTCCAGCGTCGGCGTGATGTGGGAAACGGCCTTGGAAGGTATTCATTGCCCGGGCGCCATTCGGCATCATCTCGTCGCCCCAAGGGAATTTGCGCTTGGCAAGCCCCCCGCGGGCGGCGCGTTCCCATTGCGCCTCGGACGGCAGGCGAAGGCCCGCCCAGGTGCAGTAGGCCACCGCGTCGTACCAGGCAATGTGGACGGCGGGGTGATCCTCGCGCCCAGCGAATGTCGATCCCGGACCTTCGGGGGCCGACCAGCAGGCGCCGTTGACGCGGCGCCACCATGGCAGGCCCGGCGGGTGCTGGGGCCAGGCGGTGGGATCGGGCAGCAGCAGGTGGAAGACATAGCTCCAACCCTCCTGCTCGGCGACGGTCCGGTAGCCCGTGGCGGCAGCAAAGCGTGCGTATTCCGAGGTGGTGACGGCTGTGGCCGAGATCAGAAAGGGCGCGACCCTGACCTTGCGCCGCGGACTGTCGAGGTCGGCCGGAAAGCGCGATCGGCGAGCGCCCATCTCGAAGATGCCGCCGGGTATGGGCACCAGCGCGTTGAGCAGGGCAGCCTGCTCAGCCTCAGGGGCGGGCGCGACGGCGCGGGCAGCGTCCAGATAGGCCGCGCCAGGCCCGGCGCCTGCACTCTTGCGGCTTGCGCCGCAGCAGCCCGCCCCCGACTGTTGTTCTGCCATGTCCGCCCCCATTCCTGCCCCTTATTCCGCTGCGCCGATGATGTCGCGACGCTGCTTGTCCAATTCCTCGCTGTAGCGGCGGAGGGTGTGGGCCTCGGTCAGAATGCCCAGGACACGCCGCTCGACCCGGTCGCTGACCACGGCCAGGGCCTCAGTCCGGCTGGTCTCGAACAGGGCGGCGGCCTGGCGAGCGTTCATGACCGGCAACAGGATCTCGGCCTGCTGACGGAAGAAGTCGGACAGATTGGTGCTTGGCTCGGCCGCATCCGCATCGGCGTGGATCTCGGGCACCAACACCATCGCGGCATAGGCGTTACCGGCATCCGCCACAATCACCCGCTGCGTAGAGCCCAGAGGAAAGGCCTGGCGGAACTCGTCCGGGGTCATGTCAGCCCGCGCGGTCACCACGTCGCGCCGCATCAGCCGGTCCACGGTCAGGTTGCGGATCCAGCCGACATCGTGCGCGCTGCGGATCGTCTCTCCGCGCAGATGGAAGCGCCAAGTGCTAAAGGAATATCCGAAGACCTGCCGGACCACCAGCGACGAGGTGATGGAGGCCGCCAGCACCAGCACCGCGATCGGAAACTCGCCCGTCACTTCTAGCGCGAGGAACGTCATCGCCAGCGGCCCGCCGATCACGGCGACGCCGAATGCGCTCATCCCGATGACCGCCAGCGCGGCAGAGGACAGCGTCCCGGGGGCCAGCCATTCCAGCGGCACCGATAGCGCCTTGCCCACCAATGCCCCCAGCAGAAGTGAGGCGAAGAACAGCCCGCCCCGAAACCCCGAGCCGATGGTCAGTGCCGTCGCCAGCGCCTTTAGGGCGAACAGCCCCGCCAGCGCGGTCCAGGCGACGTCATGTTCCAAGTTCAGATGCATCGCGCCATGCCCCGCCGACATCACCTGCGGCGAGACCAGCGCAAGGCCGCCCACCAGCAGCCCGCCGATGGCCGGCCGCGCCCAGACCGGAATGCGGGCCAGGCTGGCCAGACGCTCGGTCCGGGTAACGCCGATCATTACCAGAATGCCAAGGCCCGCGCAGATCCCGCCCATTGCCAAAGCGGGCAGGAAATCGGCGGCGTTGATCAGCCCGATGGGGCCGACCTCGATCGTGAAGGCCGTGCCGGTCAGCGCGCGCGAGACCAGCATCGCGGTGATGGCGGCCGCAATCACCGGCGCCAACGAGACGGTGCTGTAGGTGCCGATGATCAGCTCGAACGCGTAGAAGGCACCCGTCAGGGGCGCGCCGAAGGCCGCCGCGATGGCGCCGGCGGCCCCGCAGCCGACCAGCACGCGCATGTCTTCGCGCCGCAATTGCAGCTTGACCCCCATTCGCGCGCATGGGCCGCTCGTTCGAGATCGCGCAGGAGGTCCAACAGTTGCCGGCCATCATCGCCCTTGTGGCGGCCGGGTTCGGCTATACCCTCCTTCCCGCATCGGCAACGGGGCTGTCGATCCCAGGGCTGGTCTACCGCCGGATCGACCCTGCCGACGATCCCCGTGCGCGGGTCGTGCTGGCGTGGCGGGAACACGAGAGCAATCCACTGGTCCAGCAGTTCATTCAGGCGGCGCTGCAATGCGGCCGGGACAGGCAACGCAAACACGGCCGAGCGGGGCCGGGTGCCGGATCAACCGGATAAGCACCGATCCCGACCGCCATCGGTCGCCATGAGGATCGCGCGCCGCAGCCGCGCCGTAAAATCCTGGGTAAAGGCCCGCCTTGCGACCATCTCTCGGCAGCACAGACTGACGGGCATGTCCCACAGCGGCTCGTCCAGCGGCAGCGTCACGAGGTTCTCGTCGCGCATAGCATCCGCGAGTATCGAGATCTCGATCGTGACCGCGTCGCGGCCCCGCACAACTTGCTCAGCGCCGCGACGGAATTGGCGTGCATGTCGATCCGTGGCGGCGCCCTGCCATGCCGTGCGGTCAGCAGCGCGGCCAATTGCATGAAGCTGTCGTCGTTGTAAAGCCGGCCTCAGGATGAACAGGCCATGGTGGCGTAGCGCCATCGTCGGCTAGGCCGCCCTTGCCATCAGAGACGGACCGAGGGAAGCCCACAATCTTCTGCAAAGCCTTGCGGAGTGCGCCTTGGAAATTGCCCGCCGTCCGCGGCTCATAAGCTGTAGCCGGATGGCCGAACGGGCACGCGTGGCCGGTACGGATCGTCGTGGCGGACATGGCCGCGTTCGACAGGTTCTATGAGGCTTTGACCGCCGCGGTCGGGCTGCGGAGCGTAAACTCCGTTTTTGCTCTCGAAACTGTACGGACCACTACATCCCTTCGCTTGGGCGTGTCGATCGCAGGATGATGCCTGCCCGATAATGCCGACCACGTCGCCTCGAGGCTCGGTCAGGCCTGATCCGCCGCTAAGGGCAACTGGAACCGCGCTTGAAACCCATCTGCCGCTCCGGGTCTCGGCGACGCCAGTGTCAGTCTGCTTCCCGTCCGGTTGGCGATCGCGGCAACGATGGTGAGACCGAGCCCGCTGCCGCCAGGTTTCTGCGCGTCCTTCTGGAAACGGTCCGTCAGCCGCGCAAGGCGATCGCGCTCGATCACGGGACCCGCGTTCGAGACGATCAGCTTGCCGTCAGGTGTCAGCAAGACCCTGACCTCACCACATGCTGCTCCATGCCGGAGCGCGTTCTCCACCAGGTTCCGACAGACGATCCCCAGAGCGTCTGGGTCGATTGTCGAGAGCACCGGGGTCTCGGGAAGGTCGAGCGCCAGGTCATGCGACTGAAGGCTGCGCATCATATCCTCGACGACGATACGCACGGCGGCCCGGGCATCGTGAGCCGTGTCCGACAGGAGGCGTCCGCCTTCGGCCCGCGCCATTTGCATCAGGCGTTCTGTCCGGCGCGTCAGCCGTTTCAGAGTTTCCTCTATATCGGCTGCGCGCTGGACAACCGTCCGGTCTGCGGTTTCCGATCTGAGCCTCTGCGCCTGCGCGATGGCGCCGGCCAGCGGCGTTCTCAACTCGTGTGCCGCGTTCGCGGCAAAGCTGCGTTCGGCCTCGAACGCCGCGCGCAAGCGGTTGAGAAGGCCGTTCAGGGTTTCGGCCAGCGGACCAATCTCCGTCGGCAGATCACCCGCAGGCACCTCCGACAGGTCTCGGGCGCCACGCGCCTCAAGCCGCGCACGGAACTGGCGCAGGGGATCCAGGCTGAAGCGGACGGCCAGGATGATGGCCGCAAGCGCGACCGGCAGGACGATCAGCAGCGGCAGGCCGAGCCCCATCTGGATCTCCCGCGCGACCGACGCGCGATGGGCCAGCGGCTCGGCCACGGTGATCCGGATCGTGTCCTGAAGCGCCGCGTCACTATAAAGGCGATGGGTGGCGGTCTGCCGGAACCCCGGTCCGTCCCAGGGCGGGAACACGGCGGGGTCGGCCGCATGAGATTGCAGCAGGATGCGCCCCTCGGCGTCGCGGACGAGGTAGGTGAAGAACTCGTCGTGCTCCCGGATGGGCGCGAGCCGTTGCGTCACGCCCTGATCTTCCCGGCCGACGATGTCGGTCACCGCAAGCGGCAGGATCCGTTCCGCAGTCTCCCGCAGGGCGCTGTCGAAGACCTCGTCCAACTCGCCCCGGACGATCACGGCCGTCACCGTCGCCGCCAGCAGCCACAGCACCGTCAGCGCGAGGCCGAGCGAAAGGCCGAGTCTGCCCTGAAGGCTGGCGGGCCATCTCATGGACGGCCTAGCCTGTAGCCCATGCCGCGCTCGGTCTCAATGACCGCCGTACCCAGCTTCTTGCGCAGGCGGCTTACATGGACTTCAATGGTGTTGCTCTCCACCTCGGCGTCGAAGGCGTAGAGCTTCTCCTCCAGCTGCGCTTTGGATAAAAGCTGACCGGGGCGCGCGAGAAAGGCTTCGAACAGCGCCCATTCCCGTGCGGTCAGTTGCACCGGCTTTCCGTCGCGATGAACGCTGCGGGCGGCAAGATCGATTTCCAGCGGCCCGTGGGTGACGATGGGGTTCGGGTTGCCGCTGTAGCGTCGAGCGACAGATCCAATGCGCGCGGACAACTCTGCAAGATCGAAGGGCTTCACGAGATAATCGTCGGCGCCCGCGTTCAGCCCCTCGATCCGGTCCGACACCTGATCAAGCGCGGTCAGGATGATGACCGGTGTCACGTCTCCGCGCGCGCGCAGGCTCTTCAGGAAGCCGATCCCGCGCCCGTCCGGCAGCATCAGGTCGAGCAGGATCAGGTCGTAGGACGTGGATTTCGCCGCGTCGCCGGCCGCATCGAGGCGCATTACCCAATCGACCGACTGCCCATCGGCCGCGATCTGGTCGCGCACCGCCGCGCCAAGCACCGTGTCGTCCTCGATCAGCAGGATGCGCATGCTCGTCCCCCTCCTCTTCCGATGACCCTCCATGATCCGTCTGGCTGACACGAAGCTGAAGCGGCGGCGCACGTCCCTTCAGGCTGCCGTCAGCTTCGCCGCGCATGAATTGCGTCAAGATGGCCGTAGCGAGGAGTTTGGCCCATGAAGAAGACATTGACAATTCTCGGCTTTCTCGCGGTCTTTCCGGCCGGTGTCGCGCTGGCGGACGACGACTGCTTCGTGCCGATGGCCGACTGGCAGCCGCGCGACGCCGTCGCCCGGCTGGCCGAGGAGAACGGCTGGACGGTGCGCCGGATCAAGATCGACGACGGCTGCTACGAGATCGACGGTCGGGACGCCGAGGGTCGCCGGATCGAGGTGACCGTTCATCCGGCGACGCTGCAGGTGATCGAGTTCGAATACGAGGACGAGGACGAGGACCATCGCCCCCGCCGGGATCGCGAAGGAGGTGACGATGACTGACGCAATCTCGCACCAGTCGCCAGAGAGGGGCACGGGGCCGAGCAGCAAGGTCCGTGTCTGGGATCCGCTGGTCCGCGTGTTCCATTGGGGCCTGGTCGCAGCCTTCGCAACCGCATGGCTGACTGCGGACGAACTGCAACCCGTCCATGAGTTCGCAGGCTACACCGTCGCCGGACTTGTGGCCTTCCGGCTGGTCTGGGGCCTCGTCGGCAGTCGCTACGCGCGCTTCGCCCAGTTCCTGAAAGGCCCCGGCGAGACGCTGGCCTATCTCGGGGACATGACCAGCGGACGCGAGCGGCGCTACCTTGGCCACAACCCGGCGGGCGCGGCGATGGTCGTGGCGCTGCTGGTCACGCTGTCGGGGACAGCTTTCACCGGCTGGCTCATGGAGGACGAAGCCCGTCTGGCGATGCTTCCGTCCATGCCCGCCATCGTGGCGCCCGCTTGGGCCGACGACGACGGTGACGAGCGGGAATATGGCGCGCGGGGCGAGGTCGAGGGACCGCTGAAGGAGGTCCACGAGACGCTCGCCAACCTGATGCTGCTGCTGGCCGCGCTGCATGTGGGCGGCGTCGTGCTGGCATCCTTCCGTCACCACGAGAACCTGGCGCGCGCCATGGTGACAGGCGATAAACGCGGGCCCGGTCCCGGCGACATCGCCTGACCGCACCCAAACCCAAGGCCGACCATCCCTGCGGCGCCCCCTTGGCCTCGCCCTCACGGGCGGGGCCTTTTTCTTTCGGAAGCCGCTCTTTTCCTGACGGCAAGCTGAAGCGGGAATCGCCGATGCGTCAGGAAGCCCTCAGGTCGCGTCTCCAGATTGTTGTCAGCAGATGACAAGGAGACCCTGCCATGAAGAAGACCCTGACACTTCTGGTCGCTTCCACGGCGCTGACCGCCGCGATCGGCGTCCCCGCCTGGAGCGCTATGCAAGCCCCGTCCGACGTCCTTCGGCCCGTCGCCGCGCTCTTCGACGACGCGACGCACGCCATGCCGCTCGTTCTCGCAAGCGGCGACGACGATGACGACGACGATCACCGGCGGGACGGCTCGCGGCGTGATCACGACGACGACGATGACGATGACTGCGATGACGATGACGATGACGATGATTGCCGGGGCGGCGCTCGCAATCCCGCGCCCGCCGGCACGGTCGCCCCGCCGCAGAACGGCCTCTTCGGGAACGGCGCCCCTCCGCAGGTTCAGGTGAACTGAACCGCTCTCGAGCCCCTCTCCGAACAAGGATCATCCCGATGAAATCCCTTCTCGCAACGCTCGCGCTGACCACGGCGCTGACGCTTCCCGGCCTCGCCACGGCGCGGCCGGTGACCCTGACCACGACACTCAACAATTACGGCGGAGACGGCGCCTATCTCGCGCTTTACGTCACCGACGCCTCGGGCGCCTATGCCGGTAGTCTCTGGATGGCCGGCGGCAAGTCCAAATACTACGAGCACCTGAGCGACTGGTACCGCGCCACCGGCGGCGACACCGCGCAGGTAAACGGCATCACCGGCGCCAGCGTCGGCGCGGGCCGTACGCTCGAGATTACACTCGACCTCGCCGACGCACTCTTCGACGCGGGGTACACGCTCCACATCGATGCGGCCGTCGAGGACATGCGCGACAGCCCGAACGAGGTGGCCGTCCCGCTCGCGACCGATAGCACGGGCACGCCGGTGACCGGGCGTCGGTACATCGCCAGCTTCGCCTACGACATGTGAGGAGCGGGGCCATGATCCGTGCACTCCATCGCTGGCCGGGTCTTCTGGCCCTCGCGCTCGTCACCATCCTGAGCCTGAGCGGCGCGGTTCTGTCGGTCTTCCCTGCGGCCGAGCGCATCGCCGCGCCGCAGGCGGAAGCCGGACTGACCGTCGCCGCTCTCGCGGACCGCGTCCAGGCCGTCTATCCGGGCGTCGAGCAAATCCGCCGGTCGCCCTCCGGTCGGATCACCGCCTACTGGTTCGATCAGGGCGCGCCGGGCGCCGCCGTGATCGACCCGGCGACGGGTGAGGGCGTGGCCTCGGCCGACCCGAACCATGCCGAACGCTGGCTGACCAACCTGCACCGGTCGCTGTTCCTCGGGGATGGTGGCCGCATCGCAATGGCTGCAGGGGCTGCCGCCATGCTGGTCCTCACGCTCTCTGGCGCCGCGCTTGTCGTGCGGCGGGCGGGCGGCTGGCGGCACTGGTTCACGCGCTTGCGTGGTCCGCTCGCGGGCAGGCTGCACGTCGAGATCGCCCGGATCGCCGTCGTTGGCCTCGTTCTGTCCTCGACGACCGCCCTCTGGATGACTGCATCTACCTTCGATCTCCTGCCGGATGGGGGCGCCGTTCCGGCTATGCCGACCGAGGTAAGTGAAGAGACGGGGTTCGCTCCGGGCCAGATGGCCAATCTCCTGCAAACGCCCGTCGCCGAGTTGCGCGAGCTGAGCTTTCCCTATCCCGGCGACGCGACGGACATGTTCACGCTCAAGACGGACCGGGGAACCGGATATCTCGACCAGGGCGACGGGGCCCTCCTGGCGTGGGCCGACCTCACGGGATGGGAGCGCGTCTCGGAAACGATCTACATGCTGCACACCGGACAGGGGGCGGCGACGCTCGGCCTCATGCTCGGGCTCATGGCGCTCGGCGTGCCCGCGATGGGCGCGACCGGCGTCCTGGTCTGGCTCGCAGGGCGGCGCGGTCGGCCGCGCATCCGGGGCAATCAGCCTGCCGGTCGCGCCGAGACGGTCCTGCTCGTCGGCAGCGAGGGCGGCAGCACCTGGGGCTTTGCCGCGACACTGCACGCCGCGCTGACGCAAGCCGGGCAGAATGTCCATGTCGGCCCGATGTCGGGCTTCGCCCCGGAGCGCTACACCAACGCCCAGCGGATCATCCTGCTCGCCGCGACCTATGGCGACGGTGCGGCGCCGGCCTCGGCGAAAGGCTTTCTAGACCGGCTGAACGCTTCCGACAGGGCGCCCGCCATTCCTCTGGCCGTGCTCGGCTTTGGCGACCGCGGCTTTCCGGCCTATTGCGCCTTCGCCAGGAACGTCGCGGCAGCGGCGCAGGCGAAGGGTTGGCTCGAGCTTCTGTCGCTCGACACGATCGACCGGCAATCGCCGCAGGATTTCGCACGCTGGGGTCGTGCGCTCGGAGACGCTCTCGGCATCGAACTCGAACTGTCGCATCAGCCAGTCCTGCCGCAAACGACCACGCTGACCCTCGTCTCGCGGCGCGACTATGGCGCTGAAGTGCAGGCCCCGACGGCGATCCTTCGTTTCGCGGTACCGCAGGCCTCGCTCTGGCAACGGCTGCGAGGGGCGGGCTTCGCGCGGTTCGAGGCCGGCGACCTGGTTGGAATCCTCCCGGTGGGAAGCTCCGTCCCGCGGCTCTACTCGCTCGCCTCCGCGCGCCGCGACGGCTTTGTCGAGATTGTCGTGAAGAAGCATCCCGGCGGCCTTTGCTCGGGTCAGCTCACGGCGCTGGAACCTGGCGACACGGTGAGCGCTTTCCTGCGCCCCAACCCCGGTTTCCGACCGGGGCGGGGCCGGGCACCGCTGATCCTGATCGGCGCGGGGACCGGCATCGGGCCGTTCGCGGGCTTTGTGCGCGGCAACGCGCGCGGCAGGCCGATCCACCTCTTCTTCGGTATGCGCCATCCCGACAGCGATTTCTTCTACGGCGAGCAATTCCACGGCTGGCAGGACGATGGGCATCTGACCCGGCTGGTCACGGCCGTCTCGCGCGGGGCGCGTCCCCACTATGTCCAGGACGCGCTGCGCGGCGAGGCCACTCAGGTCGCGGAGCTCATCCGCAATGGGGCGCGCGTGATGGTCTGCGGTGGACGGGACATGGCCGCCGGCGTGGCCGGGGCGCTGGCCGAGATCCTCGCACCGGCCGGGCTGACGCCGGCGGTCCTGAAGGCGGAGGGGCGGTATGTCGAAGATGTCTACTGAGCGCGCCCGCATCGCTGTGAACGGACCGACCATGGGCACGCGCTGGCAGGCCACGTTCTTCGCGGAGCCTGGCTTCGACCCGGCCCCGATCCGTGCGGCGCTGCAGGCGGCCGTGGAAGAGGTGGACGGACAGATGTCGACCTGGAACGCGGGCAGCGACCTGATGCGGCTCAACGCGGCGCCGATGGGAGAATGGGTGGCGGTGCCCGCGCAACTGGCTGCAGTCCTGCGCCTCGGCCTCGGGATCGGGCGCGCCTCGGGCGGGGCGTTCGACATTGGCATGGGCGACGCGGTGACGGCCTGGGGCTTCGGGCCCGGGGACGCCGCGCCGGATGGCATCCGCGCCGCGATGACCGCCTCGCGCCGCCCGGCACATGAGGCGCTGGAGATGGACGATGCCCGAATGCGCAAGGTCGCGCCCATCGCGCTCGACCTCAACGGCATCGCCAAGGGCTATGGGGTCGACCGGCTCGCCGAGACCTTGCGCGACCATGGAATCGTTGACGCCCTCGTCGGGATCGATGGCGAGATGCGTGCAATGGGCCTCCGGCCGGACGGCGAGGCCTGGACCATCGCGGTCGAGGCGCCGGACGCCGAGCGCCGGACGCCGCATTCGATCCTCGCGCTTCAGGATGCCGCAGTCGCGACCTCGGGCGACTACCGTCACTGGGTCGAGGTGCAGGGGCGACGCCTGTCCCACACGATGGACCCGAGGCGAGGCGCGCCGCTGATCGCGTCGCCGGCCTCCGTCACCGTCGTGGCTCGAACCTGTGCCGAAGCCGATGCGTGGGCGACGGCCCTCATGGTGCTTGGGCCGGACAAGGGCGCGACGCTCGCAAGACGAAGCGGGCTCGACGCCCTGTTCCTCTTGCGCGATGATGATGCAAGCGCACGAGGCGTAGGGGTCGGACGACTATTTTCCGAAGAGCCAGCGGCAATCGCCTCAGCCGAGGGGAGATAGGCCGCATGGAGACGACACGGACAGACCGCTTCAAGACGGCTATCCTGCTCATTGCCGCTACCGGCCTGATTGCGGGACTTGCCTTCTATTTTTCCGGCCGACCCGAAGCAGCGAACCTGATCTGGATCGCCGGGGTCGTTCCCGCGCTCTCAGCGCTGGTGGTCGAGATCCTGCGCAGCCTGCGCGACGGCGAGGTGGGCCTCGACATCGTCGCGGCGCTGTCGATGTCGGCGGCGCTCGCCTTTGGCGAGACGCTCGCCGCGGCGGTCGTCGCGGTGATGTATTCCGGTGGCACATTCCTAGAAGCCTTCGCCGAAGGCCGCGCGCGGCGCGAAATGCATGACCTTCTCTCCCGCGTGCCCCGAAGCGCGACCCGGCACCGCAACGGCGGGCTGGAGGAGGTGCCCCTCAACGAGATCGCGCCGGGCGACCGTCTCCTGATCCGACAGGGCGACGTGGTGCCGGTGGACGGCATGGTGGCCTCGCAGACGGCCTTCGTCGACACCTCCGCGCTGACGGGCGAGTCCCTGCCGGTGCGCCTCGCCCACGGCGCCGATGCCATGAGTGGCTCGACCAATGCGGGCGAAGCCTTCGACCTGACGGCGACGAGAGAAGCCAAGGACAGCACCTATGCCGGGATCGTCCGGCTGGTCGAGGAGGCGCAGGCGTCCAAGGCGCCGATGTCGCGGCTGGCCGACCGCTGGTCGCTCGGATTTCTCGCGGTCACGGTCAGCATCGCCTTCGCAGCCTGGTGGGTCTCCGGCGACCCGATCAGGACCGTCGCCGTGCTCGTCGTCGCCACGCCCTGTCCGTTGATCCTGGCCGTGCCGGTCGCACTCGTCGCCGGCCTGTCTCGCGCCGCGCATTTCGGTGTGCTCATCAAGGGCGCGGGACCGCTGGAGACGATGGCGCGCATCCGAACGCTGATCCTCGACAAGACCGGCACGCTGACCGACGGGCGACCGCAGATCGTTTCGATCGATAGTCACGACGGAATGGCCGAGGACGACATCCTGCGCCTCGCCGCAGCGCTCGACCAGGCCTCGAAGCACCCCGTTGCGCAGGCCATCGTCGCAGCCGCGAAGGCACGGGGCTTCACGCTGCCCGTTCCGTCAGACGTGGCGGAAATCCCGGGCGAAGGAGTCGTGGGCCATGTCGAAGGCCGGAAGGTCATCGTCGGCGGGGATGCCTTCGTCGCGTCCCGCGCCGGACGGCGGCCCGGTGATCATTCCGTCATTGCCGCCGGCTCGGTCCACGTCGCCGTCGCCGTCGACGGGCACATGGCGGGCCACCTCGTCATGTCGGACCCCCTGCGCGAAGGCGCGGGCGCGATGCTCGACGGTCTGCGCCGCGAGGGGATCGCGCGTATCCTGCTCGCCACAGGCGACCGCGCCGACGTGGCCGAGCGTGTCACAGAGGGGCTTGGGCTCGACGGTCTGCGGGCCGGGCTGACACCGGACCAGAAGGTCCTGCTCGTGCTGAGCGAGCGCAAGCACGGGCCGGTCATGATGGTGGGCGACGGCGTCAACGACGCGCCTGCACTCGCTGCGGCCGATGTGGGCGTTGCGATGGGCGCACGCGGCGCCGCAGCCTCGGCGGAGGCGGCGGACGTCGTGCTGCTCGTCGACCGTATCGACCGACTCGGGCCGGGGATCGAGATCGCGCGCAGTGCGCGCCGCATCGCTTTCGAAAGCGTTGTCGCAGGGATCGGCCTGTCGGTCATCGGCATGATCGCGGCGGCTTTGGGCTATCTCACTCCGGTGCAGGGGGCGCTCCTGCAGGAGGTCATCGACGTTGCTGTGATCCTGAACGCCCTCCGCGCGCTGCGCATCGCGCCCCATGAACCCACCACTCTGACGGGAAAGGATGCCTCCTCCGGGCAGGACGACATCGCGCAAGGAGCCACGCCATGAGCCGCCTCTCGCATTCCGACATCCACATGGTGCATCGCATCGGATGGCTGAGGGCCGCCGTTCTCGGCGCCAACGATGGGCTCGTCTCGACCGCTAGCCTCGTGGTCGGCGTCGCCGCGGCAGGATCGGGAAAGCCAGAGGTCCTGGTCGCGGGGCTGGCTGGCATCGTGGCCGGTGCTATGTCCATGGAGGCAGCAGAATAAGTCTCGGTCAGTTCCCAGACTGATGCGGAACAAGCCGATCTTGCCCGCGAGCTGGCGGAAACGCCTGACGCAGAGCTCGAGGAGCTCACCCGGATCTACGTAGACCGGGGGCTGGATCGCGACCTCGCGGAAAAGATGGCCCACCAGCTGACCGAACAAGACGCGCTCGGATCGCATGCCCGCGACGAACTCGGCATCTCCGAGACCGTGACGGCACGCCCGCTCCGAGCGGCGCCGGTCTCAGCTCTCACATTCGCCTTCGGTGCGGTCGTTCCGCTGATCGTCGTTCTCGATCGCGCTGTTCGTGGCGGCATTGACGGTAGTCGGTCTTGCCGTTCTCGGAGGTCTGGGCGCCTCCGCCGGCGGCGCTGGTGTCGTTCGGGGCGCTGCGAGGGTCGACCCCAAGCTCCGCGCGATGCGCTTCAATGAACGCGATCATGACTTCGGTCGGCGGTCGAGCTCCGCCTGAGCAAAATACGCGCTGGCCTTCCGCAGTATCTCGTTCGCTTGACGGAGTTCCCGGTTCTCCCGCTCCAGCGCCTTCAACTGCTCGGTCATCTCGGTCGTGACACCGGCCCGCTTGCCATTGTCGACCTCGGCCTTCTTGACCCACTCATTCAACGTCTGCGCTGCACAGCCGATCTTCGAGTACACGGACACGATCGCCGAACAACGGCTCTCATGCTGCCTGGGATTGTCCAGAACCATGCGAACGGCCCGTTCGCGCACTTCGGGGGAAAACTTGTTCGTCGTCTTGCTCATGATGCCCCATCCTACTCAGGAGTTGGAGCCTCCGGCAAATCCGGCGCGGTTCAGACAACACGAGAGGGGCAGGCCAGCTTGGGGATCGCTGAGAGTGAATTGCTCGGGCTGTGAACATGCATCCTGTCGTTTCGTGCCTGCGATGCGACGACCGCCACCCGTATAGCTGTGATTGCGCAGCAGATATGACTGACACAGATGGCGTGATCCGGTTCATCATGTTCGCTGGAATCGTGGCCTGTGCCGACCGCCTGCATGTGCGGGCAGGAGGCCGCTGCGATCTTTGCGTCTCCACCAATGGTGGTTAGCACAATCAACTTGAGAGCCACGACCGTTCGCATGCCGCAACCAGTTACCAGTGTTGAAGAGTTGTAAGTTCACGATGCCGTGCCAAAACCGCGGCCTGTTCTGATGAAGGCAAACCTATATTCGCGGCTGATTGCCAGAAGGATTCACAGTGGACCGGCTGATACGACTATAACCATCTCGAGAAGAGCGACGCCGACGCTTCCTCCCCTTGGACAACGGATGCGCGCGTTGGGTGCTGCACGGGTCAAACGTTATCCGGCAGTCCCTTCAAGATCCGGGCTATCTGAATGCATTATGCAATGGCCCGCTCCTCTGCCCCCCTAAGCAATAGACGAATGATGTCCGACCGCGTCAGGACTCCGACAAGCTGATTTCCCCGATTTACAGGGATAACTTCGCTTCCTTGCGCCGCCAAGCGGCTGAGGAGCGCGCCAACCGGCATGTCATGAGAGACCGCTTGGTCCGTCGGGCGCATTACATCCGCCGCTGTGCGGCGGGGCGACCGTTCCTTCCAGCCCAGGGGACGGCTTTGTGCCGCCACCTGATCGAGAAGATCGGCTTGCAGCACGAGACCAAGCAGGGTCATGCCGTCGTCGATGACGGGCAGGCTCTTGATGGCGTGGCCTCGAAAGAGGCCCGCTGCCTCCGCGAGAGGTGTGTGAGATCGCACGGTGATGAGGTCGGTGGTCATGATGTCGGCGCAGGTCGTCCCATCAAAGCGATGCTGAACGGCCTCCGCTTCGGCAGCTGCCAGCAACCGTCCGAGGTCCGCCACGCCGAGGTTGGTCGACTGGTTGAACCGGTTGAGCAACTCACCAAGCTGCGCGTTAGACAGTCCCAACCGCGGTGCAGCCTCTTCCCCATGTTTCGTCTCTGGCTGGCGAAATGGGTAAGCACGTCCGGTAGCACGGTTGTAGAGCACCGCGGCCAAAACAAGCACCGTCGTGGTCGTTCCCACGGGCATCAGCGCGAAGAGCGGCCCCGTGTCCAGAGCGGGCGCCGGGTCGAGGGCAGTCAGAAGCGCGACGGCTCCGCCTGGCGGGTGCAGCGCGCGGGCAAGCATCATCGCGGCAATCGCCGCCCCGACTGCAACGCCGACCGACCAGGGGTCTGGAACAATCCGGATAGCCAGCAGCGCCACGAAAGCCGCGATCCCGTTGCCGACGATCGCTGACCAAGGCTGGGCCAGCGGCGAGTTCGGAACGCAGAAGACAAGTACTGCGGTCGCGCCGAGAGGTGCAACGAGGTAAAGCGACGAGATATCGAGCGCACTGCCCGCACTGACCACCAGGGCACAAAGACCGATCCCCAGCATGGCCCCGACGCCAGCACGCAACTGTTCGCGGCCGCGGAACGCCGGTAAGGCGGGATAGAGATGGTGCCAGGCGGGCATCGACGAAACCTCGGGCCAGATTGTAGGCTCGCCCATCTCCCGGGCGAGGTTCCCGCCATATGCCGCGGACTGGGGCACTTTGAAAACATGGCAAAGGGTCGAAAAGACGATCGTTCGCCCCCGAGCCGGCTGTCAAAGAAGCAGATGCCGCGAAGACTGAGAAAAGGAGGATGAGCGGCCCAAAACTCATCTTTGCACCGTGCTTTGACAGATCGCTCGGAACGCTGCAGGTTAGATTTCGTTGAAAGGCAACCCGGGGGCGGTGGTGCAAATGGCGAAGTATTCAGAAGGCGATCGCGTCAGCTCTAATTCGGAGGCCGGCCGCGCTGGAGGCCGAACCGCGAGGGTCCACCAGGCGGATTGCGCCTAAAAGCGGCACCGACGACCCGCCTCGAAAAACGAGCCGCAATTCGAGATCGAGAGCGACAAGACCGATGTTGCCATCATGCGAAAGGTCCGGCTCCAGACACTGATCAACGCAAGCTCCTTTCCAAAGACCTTTCGCGATGCCGCGTTCCATGACGACAGGTCCCCGCAAATGCTGGTCAATCACCAGATCGGATACCGAAACATGCCCGCGGCCGTGGGCGCCACCCGAAGCAGGCCATCGCCGAGATTGCGGGGACGGGGTCAGCATCGAAGATGCCCGTATCGTGTGACGGATTGGTCCTCAGCACTTTGACATTGTCACGAGCTTCGTTCCGCTTCTTTCCTAGGCTTTGTAAGATTGTCGGGTTGACCGGCGTTGTAGGCGCAAGTGATCTTAGAAGGGAAGTAACGCGCCTTCAATCCGAAGTGGTCTGTCGGATGCCGGGTAGGCCATACGATCAAGGCCAGTTGCCGGGCGGTCTGACGAAAACACCGATCAAGGTTTCTTCGTCGGTGGACCTTGCGGCAGCCAGGAACGCCCTGCGGTACGGTTTCGCCCCGCCGGTTTGGCGTGTGAGCCAAGAACAGTGCAATCACCGATCCCGCCAAGCGGAGGTTGTCGATTCGCGACTTTCCGGTTTAGGCTGTTTGCGCAGCCAACGCTCCAGGCCCATGACAGTCGCGCATATCCTCGTTCTTGCCTCCGTTCTGTTGCCATGTGCCGGCTCGGCTCTGGCCGAGGACTGCGTTCCGCGTCGTTTCACCGATGAGATCCAATTCGAAGTCAGAGAGACGCCTGACTGGTATCATGCGGTGCTGCTGGCCTATCCCGATCTTCGTGCCGGGCCTGATGGTCAGACCCTGATCGCACCTGAAGGCGGCGAAATCGCGGCGGCAGGTCCGACCGGCCGGCAGCCAGCCGCGATGCTGGATGATCCCACACTGGGCGATCAATTCACGCAGGTGTATCCCCTGACGCCCAGTCTGGAGGAGCGGCAGACGCCGTTTCACGATCCTGGACGCATCCGCAACCAGAATTTTTTCAATGCGCTTTACCACGACAACGCCGAGGCCGTTCGGGCTGAACTGGTGACCGTCCCTGCCGGTGCATTGGGGGCGGCGCGCTTTCATGTCACCGGAAGGCAAGGCGTTGCCTGCCAGCTTCAGGGGGCGCTGGCCCAGCTTGAACAGGATCCCGTGGGACTTGGCCCGTTCTTCGATGAGGTCGGCGGCGGCTTCAACTGGCGTCGCATCGCCGGGACCGATCGGCTGAGTCCGCATTCCTACGGCATGGCAATCGATATCAATCCCCAGCTTGGTCAGTACTGGAAATGGACCGGTGCCGCCGAAGGCCGGGTGGGTTCCTACGAGAACCAGATTCCCTGGCGCCTGATCGAAGCAATGGAAGACCACGGATTCATCTGGGGCGGAAAGTGGCATCACTTCGATGGGATGCATTTCGAGTATCGGCCCGAACTGATCATCTTCAGCAGGATGCACGGCGACACTAGCGAGTGACGAGGGAGAAGATGCGCAAGACAACTAACTTGATCTGCCTGACCGCTGCGGCATGCCTGATAGCTGGGAATGGCTGGGCGCAATCCTTGATCGACAGCTACACTGCCGAGATCGGCGCCGCGGATCGGGTCAATTCCTCGGGCCAGCCACTGTCGCGGCCAGCGCAGATTCTGGCGCAGGACCGGGCGAACGTGCACCGCTTCGGCACCCGACAGGCCGCGGATACGGTTGACCGGGTGTTTTCGGATCGTGGGGCGCGGGCCGCATTCCCGCAGCTTTTGTCGCGCGGAGCGATCAGCGGGTCGGCCCGGCAGGCGCTGCGCTCGGGCGCCCCGGTCACGTTGCAGGTCAGCGTGTTCGGGCATGGCGGTACGCCCAGCCATGTCACGGTCGATGTGGCCGGATCACCTGATCCCTCGGTTGCGGACGCGCCGCTGAACCAGGCCGAAATCACACAGGATGCGCGGCGCATCCAATCGGCGCTGAACGCGCGCGGCTTCGACGCCGGACCCGAGGATGGCCAGCCGGGTAGTCGGACCCGTCGCGCAATCGAGGAATTTCAGAACAGCATCGCCGCCCCTGTCACAGGCGAGTTGACCCGCGATCAACTTGCGGTGCTGATGGGTGCTGCCGATCTTGCTCAGGATGACACTGCGGCTGCCGCCGCTGGAGGCACAGCAGACGCGGCCGAGGTTGGCAGTCGTGACGGCCTTGTTCTCGTCGACGGGCACCCCGTCTGGGGAGATTTCTCGAATTATGTCAGGCTGCCCGAGGGCGCCGGCGATCTTGGTGCGCATGCGCAGGAAATGGCGCATCGGCTGGTGCGTGCCGCATGGCTGGCCAAAACCGATGATCTGGAAGCCGCACTTGGGCAGGCGCCGTCCGGGTCTCATCTGCAGAGCTTCTACAAGCTGCTGCGCGAGTCTTCTCAGGCAGAGGTCACGCAGCTTGGGCTGAGCCTGGGGACCATCGCCCAGAACAGCCGTGAATACTGTCAGCGACGGCCGCTTCGCGATCAATTTTCCTGCGCAACGCAGCATCACGAAACCGAATTCGACCGTCGTCGGTTTCGCGAAGGCATGGCCGGGATCATTGCACGAGATGCCGCAGCGTCGGCCCTTGAGCTTCCTCTCGACGTGACCGTGTTCTGCACCCTTGGCCAAATCGATCAGGCCTATGATTTCAACAACGGGATGGTGGAATGGGGCAAGATGATGGGCAGCGGCTCGTGTCGAGGCGCGAACACACCATTTGGCTATATGAGCGACGACCCGCTGGTCGAGGATCTGGATCTGGCAAGCGGCATGCCCGAGGCGACGGCGATGCCGGCCGATCAGGTCGAGGCGCTGGCCCGGCAGCATGTCTATGATCCAAGCGGGCTGGGGCTGGAAACCCGTCTTGCGCCGCTGATGCTGGTCTTCCAGGGCCAGATCTCGATTGCGCGCACTGGAGAGGCCGGTAACAGCCCCTTGGGCTTGGCGCCCGTACAATTCACGCTCAGCCGTACGGGGCCGATCAATCTGCGCTGGAGCCATGAACCGCTGAAGAACATCATCACCTTCGAAGGGGCGTCGCCGGAAAGCATGCCAACGGAGGCGCTGGATCTTTGGAACGCACGTGTGGCTCATGATCTGGCCGGGGACGCGCCCGAACTTGACCCGGCTGCGCTTGAACAGGCGGTGGCGCGACTTGGCGAGCCGGACGGATCGGGCAGAATGGTTCGGATACCCGCGCGGATCAGGAAGGACGATCAGGGCCGGCATTTCCTGCACAGCAGCGATTTCGCGATGCCCGAAGACCCCTCGCGACAGGTCGCGCAGATGGCCGGCCTGCCGGCCGAGCAGGTCGTCTGGACGCAGCTTCCGTCAAAAGATCGGGGCGTGCCTGACACCGAGTTGGTGCTGATCTTCCCCCAGCCCTTTTCCCAGATCCGCAGCACTGCCCTTGATCCTGAAACCGCCGCGATCAAGCATGGTGCGCGATATTTGATGGCGAAGCTGTCCCATCCGATGACAATGAGCGGCATGGCGGGCGAAGCGCTGGTCGCGGTCGTGCGTCCGACCGGCTTCGAGGTTCATGAGCCGGGCATCGGCAATGCCATGCGTCTTGCCGCGCGCCCGCTGCTGGCGGAAACGGAAATCGAGCCGATGGAAAGGATCTTCGTGCCCTCGGCCTATTGGTATGCGCTGAAGGCCGCCGAACTGACCGGAACCGACATCGAGGCCCATATGAATGCGGTCTTTGATCGCGCAAACCTCATGAGCGGCGATACCTTCGCCCGCATCGACGCCGTCAAGGAGGCCGTTGCTGCGGCAGAGCGGGCAGCCGCCGGACAAGAGGATGAACAGCCCTGGATCGTCGGGCGGATCAGCCTTGGCGCCTATGACATGCAGCGTGGCGGATGGCCGGTCAATTCGCTTGGCATCGAACTGCCGGTCAGCGGCGACGTGGAAAGCGCGATTGCCCGCCGGGTTCTGCCTGATATCGAGCGGACGGGACTGATTCTTCCGATGTCCGAGGCTGATGCACGGGGATTGAACGAAAAGTTCCGGGGGTCCAGCCGACAGTTGCCATTCCGGGCGCGGATCGACATCGCACCGCCGCGCGCAGCCTCTGGCCTCAGCCCGCAGGCATTTCTGCGCGAGGTTTCGCTGCTTCCCCCTGCCGGATCGCGCTCGCAGCGGATACCGGTTTCTGCATCCTTCCGGCCGGGGGAAGAACTTGCCACCATCCTGCTGCCGGCCCCTGACAGGCCTGCGCCCGCAGCGCCGGTGCCCGACCAGGTGACAGCCGACCGGACCTCTGCGGATACGCAACCCGCTGCCCCCAGTTCCGGCGCGGATGCGACTGGTAAGGATTGGCCTGCCATGCCGGATGTCGCCGTGATGCCGAGTGCCTGGGACATGCTGGGTCTGCGGACGGGCATGACCGTTGCCGACGCCGAAGCAGCGGTTCTTGAGCGTGGCGGTATTGTTGCGGCCTTTCAGCGCCCGCGCGGCGACCTTCACGACGCCACGGTGCGCAGCGTGCAGTTCCAGCGTCTCTACATCCTCGGCGATGGAACCGAAGCGATCACGATCGCCGGCCCCGCCCCCGATGGTCCGGTGCTTGCAGTCATGCGGCGGATGCTTCTGCCGCGGGGCGACCTGCCGTTCGCCGATATCCGCACCTCGCTGCTTGAAAAATACGGCCCTCCGCAGTTCGAAGGACAGCCCGAGGCCGCGATGGCACCGATGGTCTGGTATTCTGGCGAGCCGAGCGCCCGGCAGCCCGCCTGCCGGGCACAGTTATCGACACCAGTGCGGATCAATCAGTGGCAGCGTCTTGAGGGGATCGGCGACCCTGCCTTCGATATCAGCCAGCGGCCTGCGGCGTGGGACGAGGCGGTTCAGGACTTTCCCGTCGATTATGCCGAACAGGCAACACCCTGCGGTCAGATGATGCATTATGCTGCCAAGAGCGCGGCAGATCACGGCGCCGCGTCCTTTGCCATGCAACTGCTGGACATGCCCGCGATCCTTGCGTTCGACGAGGCGATCGCGGGGGTGCCGGATGCCGCAGAGGTGAAGATTGATTTCTGAGCTTCAGGTGCCGCTGATCGGACGGCCACGATAACCGTTTCGTTCCGGGATGTTGCCGACAGATGCGTTGCCCCGCGCTGGATCTGACCACCGATCTGGTCGGTCAGGGCAGTGTGTAGTGGATCTGCGCAATGTGAAATTTCGCGCGCCCGTCCAGCCTCACCTTTTTCAGGCGACAGATCAGGAACTCTTGTGCGGCTAGCGTCGGCGAGCGACTTACGGCTTGCCACACATCCCTCGGACAGGCAGTTCCTGAGCGCGCTGTGGGCTATGATCGCCTCGATTTCGATCCAGAGGCACAAAGGACGCTGGCCTAAGGCGACATGGTGCCTCTTTTGTGCTTCCTGATAGCCGACAGGCATATTGCCGGGTCGAGATATGTAGCCTTTCGTGGAATCGACCGGGCCAAAAATGCTCGGATCCAATCATCAGCGGGTTATTGAGCCACGCCGTGATCGATTTCCGGGTTCCCTCTGTGATCTCGAAGCGAGCCGGCTTCCGTGTTTTGCTCTGGATACTCGCGGCGCGTTCTTTCACCTGACCGGCAGCGTAGACATCGGCGAATTTCAACTTTACCAGATCGCACACCCTCAACTTGCTGTCGATGGCCAGATTAAACAGTGCGAGGTCACGGACATTGCTTGCGATTTCAAGGCGGACGCGGATGGCCCAAACATGCTTCGGCAGCAGGGGGCGCTTCTGTCCTACTATTCGCCCCTTGTTCCAGGCTGGACGGCAGGCGCGTATTGCAGGCAGATTTTCGATGGTCATGGCGGGTCCTCCGTTCCGCCTCGCCCGCCTCGTCCTCGGCACCGCGCCGACGGAACATTATACCACTGCGCGCGTGCAGAAATAGGCAGCTTCGAGCCCTAAATTCGCCCTGAGGATCATGTCCAATCCTTCAGTCTTTGTCTGGCTCCATCCCCCCGGGACCCGTCGCCGTCGCGCAGAGCATATCGTCGAAGAGCGCCTTCCACTGCGCATCCGGCAAAGACAGCAGACCGAAGGCCTTGAGCAGGAATGCGCCTTCTGCGGCAAGGAAGGTCGTTGCCAACCGAAGATCGTCCTGCTTCGTCAGATCAAGTCCGTCGAAGCGGGCGGCATACCAATCGCGCGTCTCTGCCAGTCGGTCAGGATGCTGAAGAAGCGCGGTCACGGCCACGGCCGCGCGGGAATGGTCTGCATCCTCCGTTTCCCGCATTGCCGCGAGGTGCCCCCGGATCAACGCCTGTGTCGAAGGATCGGGCCCGGTCCGCCGGGCCACGTCGGCGTCGAAGGCCTCTTCCCAGCGGGTGATCATTGACCGGATCAGGTTGTCGCGCGTCCCGAAGGCATATTGCACACCGCCCTTTGTGATTCCGGCCGCTTTCGCCACGGCGTCGAAACTGAGCGCGGAGGCGCCTTCGGCGATCACCAGTGCCTCGGCAGCATCCAGAACCTTGTCACGATCGATTGAGCGAGGACGTCCGGCCATATTCTCCCTTTCATTACGATACGAACGTATCTATACGCGCAGCCATGTAATGCAACCCTAATTCGACTCCCCAAGGAGACCCAGATGCTTCCCCGCAACCGTTGGCTCGTGCTGGCCATCGTTTCGAGCGCCCTGTTTCTGATCGTCATCGATGTCACGGTGCTCTATACTGCTCTACCACGCCTAACGCAGGAACTCGCCACGACGGCGTCCGAGAAGCTGTGGATCGTGAACGCCTATCCGCTGGTCATGGCGGGCCTTCTGCCGGGCATGGGCGGTTTGGGAGACAGGGTCGGCCACAAGCGCATGTTCCTCGCCGGGCTGGCGGTCTTCGGCCTCGCCTCGTTGGGGGCCGCCTTTTCCCCGACGCCTGCGGCGCTCATCGCGGCACGGGTGTTGCTGGCGGTGGGGGCGGCGATGATGATGCCGGCGACCCTGTCGCTGATCCGCCTAACCTTCACCGACGAGAAGGAGCGCGCCTTCGCCATCGGGGTCTGGGCGGCTATCGCCTCAGGCGGCGCGGCCGCGGGGCCCGTCCTTGGAGGCCTCCTGCTGGAGTGGTTCTGGTGGGGGTCGGTCTTTCTCATCAACGTGCCGATCGTCCTCGCAGCCCTCATCGGCGGCGTGCTGATGCTGGTCAACCGGCGGCCCGAGCAGGCGCATCCCTTCGACCTTGCGGGCTCGGCTCAGGTGATGGTCGGGCTCGTCGGTCTGGTCTACGCGATAAAGGAGGTCGCCAAGAGAGACCCGTCCTTTGCCGCCGCGGGCACAGCTCTCGTCATCGGAGCCGTCGCAATGTGGGCCTTCGTGCGCCGCCAGCGGTCGAGCGCCCACCCTTTGATCGACTTCGCGCTCTTCGGCAAGGCGCGCTTTGCCTCGGGAGTGGTGGCGGGACTGGTGGCGGCCGGAGCCCTGGTCGGCGTCGAGCTGGTGTTCAGTCAGCGCCTCCAGCTGGTTCTCGGCCTCTCGCCACTCGAGGCGGGCCTGCTGATCCTGCCCATCTCTGCCGCATCTTTCATCGCTGGCCCCGTCACGGGCCTCGCGATGCCGCGTCTGGGGGGCGCGCGCGTGCTGACCTCGGCGCTGGCGCTGACCGGCCTTGCCCTGGTCGCCTTCCTGCTGACGCATCAGGGGCCGACCGCCGTCTGGCTTTCGGTCTTGGCGGTGATGGGCTTCGGGGTCGGGGCCACGATGACGGCCGCATCGAGCGTGATCATGATGTCCGCCCCTGAGGAACAGGCTGGCATGGCGGCCTCCGTGCAGGAGGTCTCGTTCGAACTCGGCGGCGCGGTCGGCATCGCCATTCTCGGCAGCGTCATGACCGCGCTTTATACCCGTGCCATGACGGTTCCCGCGGGTCTCAGCATGACCGTGGCCGACAGCATCGATCAGGCGTTGCTGATTGCCGAGAGCCTGAACGACAGCGATGCCTCGCAACTCACGTTGCTGGCCCGTGGCGCCTTCGACGAAGCCTTCGTCGGTGTAATCACGGTGGCTTCCGTCATGGTCTTGGGCGCAGCCCTCGGCATTTGGCGTAGGGGGACATGAGATCGGGCCAACCGTGCGCGGCAACGTGGATTGTCTGTGCAGAGCCTTAGGGTAGCATTGTCCGCTCCGCCCGCTCAGCCGACCTTACGATCACGCCAGGGTTCGCACGCGCGGCCAACGGCAGCTTTGACGGACTGCGCTGCCGCATTCTGATCTAGGCCTGAAGGTCGGCTCTGGGCCGAACGAGTAGCAGCAGCATTATGCCAGCCCAGTAAGCGAGCGATTGTTCTGGCGGCTTGATGACACTGCTCAAGCCTTTTTGTGCCGAGCATTGCTGCACGGGCCAGAATCAGCATGCCACTCGACCCAACTACCCGCTACCGGCGTGCAGTCCGACCAGGCGCGACAGCAACATCACGGTGTAGAGCGTCCCCCCAATAGCTTCGAAGGCGACGAAGGACTGGGCGTAAAAGCCGACCGGTGTGATGTCGCCATAGCCCAGAGTCGTCAGCGTCACGTAGCTGAAGTACACCATCTGCTGCCAGTCGATCGCCGCGCCGGAGCTTGCCACGAAAGATCCCGGAACGCACCATTCGATGAAGGCCAGTACGGCGGCAAAGCCCGATCCGATCACGAGGTAGAGCGAGGTCGCGGAGATCAGCACGTCGGTCATCACCGTCTTGGTCCCGAAGGTGTAGCGCGCCAACACGACGACCATGCCGAGGTGATAGGCGATGGAGGTTAGGTAGACGGCCAGCGCTGCCCCATCCGAAGGGGCATAGGAGTTCAAGAGGCCCGCGATAAACACGGCAAGCCCTGCGCCTCCAACAAGGGCACGCAAGGTCTGGTTGTCCGTGAGAGCCCAGGTCGCCACCACAAAGATCGTTGCGTAGAAGCAATAGAACAGCGCGGGCCAAATCCCGCCAGCCGCCGACAGCGGATAGGTCAGGTTGTGGATCAGGATTGCCGCCAGAAAGCCGGCATTGGCGACAACCTTGTTCTGGGCCGTGGGCAGTGTCAGCATTTCAATCTGCCTTTCGATGCCCGAGCGCCGCCATGGCCATCACGATTAACAGAACGCCCGTCCCGAGCCACAACCCGTTCAGGTGCAGGTTCAGTGCCAGCCAGCCCCAGGCCGCAAGCGCTGCAACGGCCAGAAGGTACAGCCCCCGCAGGCGTTCCGCCGTGACGCGGTGAAAGATCGTGCAACCAAGGAGGAAGAGCGACGGCCCGGCGAAGGCGATGATCGCGGTCTCGGCATGGATCGCGTCATGGGGATGGGCCACGATCATCTCAATGGCGACGGCGGTCACGATGGCACCACAGACTGCGACGCCATGTGCGTAGGCCAGACCCGCGCGCGCGAGGCTGGTGTGATCCGTCGCATGTTCGAACCGATGTTCGCCCGGCTCGGAAAGATCGACGAAGTAGATCCACCACAATGTCACGATCAACAGGAAGCCGATCAGTGCGGCGACACCCGTGTCCAGATGGATCTCATGGCTGACCAGATAGCCCCCAAGCAACAGGATGGATTCCCCGAGCGCGATGATAAAGATCAATTGGTTGCGCTCGAAGAGATGCAGCCCTTTCAATGGCCAGCTCGACATCGGCGTCGCGCCTTTACCGGGCAGCCAAAAACCGACGTAGGGCGCAGCATAGTCGATCAAAACGGCGACGATCCAAAACTCCAGCCGCGCGGGTGCGATGAAGGCCCCCAATATCCAGAAGAGACCGGAAATCGCACTCCACGCACCGAGTTGGGTATAGTTGCGCCCCATCACCTGACCGCGAAACACAAAGGCCATGTAGCCCGCCCGGATCAGTGCCATGGCCACATAGGCAAAAGCGAACAGCGCCGCGCGTTCGCCGAAAGCCTGCGGCGCCGCCACGGCCATCAGAAGCGCGCAGCCCATCAGGACGATCATCAACCCACGCCCGCTGGGGTGGTCGGGGTTTACCCAGTTGGCCGCCCAGGCGGTGTAGTTCCAGGCCCACCAGACAGCGGCGAAGAGCGTCACATATTCCAGCGCCCCAAGCCAACTGGCATGTTCCAGGAGGTAATGGGAAAGCTGGATGATCGTGAAGACATAGACGAGATCGAAGAACAGCTCCATCGTCGTGACGCGGGGCGTGTCCTCGGGGCGGAGCGCTCGTAGGGCGTTGGTCGGAACAAGGCGGTGCAATAGGTTAGACATGAATACTTTTCCTGTTGAGTTTTTGCGATTATCCTTGAAACCCACCTGCGTTCAAATACCGGCGTTCCTCGGATGTCAGCGCGCGTTCGAAGATCGGTTGTCTGTGGGGGAAGCGCCCGAAGCGTGCGACGATGTCTCGATGGTGCTCGGCCCGGTGAAGTCCCGAGGGCAGATAGCGGCGATGCAGCGCGACCGATTGGTCCTGATCTTCGAGCACCTCGGAGTGTGCGAAAGGCAAGAGCATGAACAGGCGGAGGTCATGCGACACTCGGTCGATGCAGCCCTGCCTCCGGGCGTGACGCGCCAACGACAGGGCTTGCAGGTCTGCGCGATACATCTCCTTGGTGCCACGGAACGCATTGCGTGGATATTGATCGAGCAGGATCAGCAGCGCCAGACAGCCCTCCGGCGTGTCTCGCCATGCCGCAAGATCACCTGCCATGGCCATCTCATGTAGAGGTGCGAAGCCTGTGCGAAAAGCGGCGTCGAAGGCGGGCGATTGGGAGAACCAGTCCTCGACCGCGTCTTGCCACCAGACGATCACCTCGCCGATCCGGGGATCCCTCATGCCGACCGCCGCGCCAGAAGCCAGGCGACAAGACAAGGGACGCCGAAGACCACGGCGAAGATCGGCAATTCTTCGGCCAAACTATACCCCGCATGGGCCACGCCGACCCAGAGATTGATCGCAGCAGCTGCCGCCCAGAGGATGGCAAAAAGGGGAAAAGCGCGGCGTAGGGAGGTGCCGCGCCAGAGCGCAACACCATAGACGACTGCCATCAGGACAAGACCGCTAAGGATCACGAGAACAGTATGCATGTGAGACCTCCGGGCGTTAGGCAAATGGCGCAAGCATCACGTCGATGTCCTTTTCCGCATAGGGCGGATAGACATCGACGGTCCTCTCGGCGGGCAAGATCAGAAGTGACTTAGCATTGCTGAGCGTATCGAACCCCGCTTTGCCGTAATACTTGCCCATCCCAGAATGACCACCCCCGCCAAAGGGCAGCGACCCGACCCAGCAATGCAGATTGGTCAGGTTCACGCAGCCGCCGCCGAAGGACAACGGCACCGTGATCTCGAACTGTTGCTCAAAGGGCGGCTTGCCGAAATCCTGATGCAGCGCCGTGCACCAGCGGTCGCGATGGTCGAGCAGAATTCGCTCCATTCTGGCGAGTTGATCCAATCGCCAGCCGCGCGATCTCGTGCGGTCGCTGAGGAAGGCCGCCTTCTGGCGGTCAAAGATCGTCTGAAACGAATTGCTCATATCGCCATTTCCATGTTCGGACCTGCCGCCGTCGTTCATGCGGCTTCTTCCAGCGCCTCGAACATAAGCTCCGCCGTCAAACCTCTGCTGTACCGCTGCTGTCCGGTGATCAGGCAACCGTCGCGGATGGCGAATGGCTCATTGGCATCTCGGCACAGAAACTCCGTTCCGGGAATGTCCTTTGCGCTGGCCTCGATTGTGTAGTCGTTCAGGGTCATTCCGAAGGCCCTATTGACTGCCTCTTCCTCCGCATCGGTGAAACCGGTCCATTTCTTGCCCTCGGCCAGCAGCTTTCCGTTCGACAGCCTTGCCCAGAGTAGCAGGGAGGAGCCGTGGCAAATGAGCGAGACGATCTTGCCCTTATCGTAGAAGGCCGCGATCAACACATGCAGCGCGGTATCGTCTTTGAAGGTCAGCAATGGCCCGCCCCCACCAGCGACCCAGATGGCGTCGTAATCATCGGCCGACACCGAGCTGTTCGGCAGGGTATCCTTCAACATCGCGCTAAATCGCGCATGCTGGACAAAGCCGAGGCTGATCAGATTGTCCGTATAGCCGCCGTCCGAGTTGCGCGGATCGCTATGCGTGTCGAACATGCCCTCGCCGCCGTTCATAGAAACGAGGTCCACGCGATGGCCTGCTTCGGTAAACATCAGGAAAACCGGCGTCATCTCCTCGGCGAGGAAGCCGACGGGAAACCCCTTCAGATCAGCGGTGTTCGAGACGATGGAGAGAATGCGCCGCGGCCTCCTGCGCACGCTCAGGCTGGTCCTGAGGACGATATCCGAAGCCGTCACTTGAGATCCCCTCTCTGTGCATGGGTCTTTCGAAATCCAGCAAGGCGGCGGAACCGATGCTCCGCCGCCTTCGTGATTACTTGGTCGTGTAGCCACCGTTGACAAGGATTGTCTGGCCGGTCATCCACCTGTCCCCCATCAGCGCCTATGGCACAGATTTGAGGTTGTGATTTAAGGAGGATTTGGGCTTCGTCGTAGTGACGAAGGAACGAAGATGAAGCCCAAATCCTCCAATACAAAATCGCCGGTG
>NZ_JANAVZ010000015.1 GCF_025195095.1 Paracoccus maritimus
GACAAATCCTCCCTTTCTTCGATTGGTTGTCAGGCACCGCGCCTGCGATCCTCGCGCAGCAGGTCGGCGGCCTTCTCGCCGATCATGATCGCGGGGGCGTTGGTGTTGCCCGAGACGATCTCGGGCATGATCGAGCAATCGGCGACCCGCAGGCCACGGATGCCCTTGACGCGCAGCCTTTCATCCAGAACCGGGCCCATCGCGACCGTGCCCGTTGGGTGAAAAATCGTGCCGGCGGAATTGCGCACCCATTCCAGCAAGGCGGCATCGTCCTGCGCATCGGGACCCGGACGCATTTCGGCGGTGATCTTGCCGGAGAGCGGCCGTTCCCTGGCGATACTCCGGGCGATCTTCACGCCATCGACCATGGTCTGACAGTCGGTCTCGGTCGCGAGATAGTTCGGATGGATCGCTGGATAGACCGACGGATCCGCCGATTTCAGGCGGATGCTGCCCCGGCTTTCGGGCCGCAACTGGCAGACAGACATGGTGAAGGCCGAGAACGGATGGACGCCCTGGGTCGGGCTGTCGGCGGACCAGGGCTGGACATGGAACTGGATATCCGGCGTCGCGACACGGTCATTCGTGCGCATGAACCCGGTGGCCAGACTGGCGGCCATGCTCATCGGGCCCGCGCGGAACAGCGCATATTTCAGGGCGATCCGGGCTTGCTGCCACAGCTTGCGCACTTCGTCGTTCAGGGTCGGTTCATTGCAGGTATAAACCAGCCGGGCCTGAAGATGGTCTTGCAGACCCTGCCCCACACCGGCCAGATCGGCGACGACCGGGATGCCATGTTCGGCCAGATGCCCGGCCTCGCCGACACCTGAAAGCATCAGGATCTGCGGGCTGCCGATGGCACCGGCAGACAGGATGACCTCGCCCTTCACATCGATCCGCTGCACGGCGCCCGAGCGGTCGGAATATTCGACCCCGACGGCGCGCCCCCCTTCGATGATGACGCGGCGGGTCTGGGCGCGGGTGATGATGCGCAGATTCGGGCGCTTGCGGACCGGGTGGATATAGGCCACGGCTGCGGAACAGCGCCGACCCTTGCGGGTGGTCAGCTGAAAATATCCCACACCCTCCTGCGTGGCGCCGTTGTAATCGGGATTGAACGGATAGCCTGCGGCCTGTGCCGCCGCCACCCACGCATCGCAGATCGGCCGTGAAAGGCGCATGTCCGACACGTTCAGAGGTCCGCCGGCGCCATGAAACTCGTCAGCCCCGCGTTCCTGATTCTCGGCCCGCTTGAACAGCGGCAGGACATCGTCCCATGACCAGCCGGAAAAACCCATCTGCGCCCAACGGTCATAGTCCTGGGGCTGCCCCCGGACATAAAGCAGTCCGTTCAGCGACGACGACCCGCCCATGACCTTGCCACGGGGCCAGTCAAGCTGGCGCCCGTTCAGACCCGGATCGGGCTGGGTCCGATAACACCAGTCCACTGAAGGGTTGTTCATGGTCTTGAAATATCCGACCGGGATATGGATCCACGGATTCCAGTCCCACGATCCGGCTTCAAGCAGCGTGACCGTCACGCCGGGATCCTCAGACAGGCGATTTGCAAGCGCGCAACCGGCCGAACCCGCTCCGACCACAAGATAATCGGTTTCCAACTTATCCCTCCCACAAGACTGCGAATGACAGAAGACCGCAGATTCCTCTTGCAATGCGAACGTAAACAATTAGAAATGATACTACAAGTCTCAAAAATCGCATCTTTAGGGAGGAGGAGTGTGATGAAGGGAAGTATGGACACCATCCGCGGGCTTTCGCGCCGGGACGTTCTGCGCGTCGCGGGCCGGTTCGGACTGACATCCACGGCCATGGCGATAAGTGGTGCGGCAGGCCTTATGACGACCGCGGAACTGGCCAGCGCCGCCGAAAGCACCTATGAAAAGCGCTTCTCGAAGGAGCCGAAATACACGTTCAAGATGGGCGCGTCGGGCTTCAATGCCCGCAACCTGCTGATCGAACGCACGGGGTTCCTGGAATTCGCCCGGGATCTGGAAGAACGTACCGACGGCGAGATCCGGATCGAATTCATCGGCGACAACCAGATCTGCGGCCAGCTTGATTGCGTCGAGAAGACCCAGCTTGGCGTCGTCGAATTCTTCGCGGCCTCGACCCAGAACTCAGCCGGGGTGGCGCCGTATTACAACGTGCTGGACTTTGCCTACATGTTCCCGACCCGGGCGTCGCAGTATCATTTCCTTTACAGCCCTGAAAGCCAGCGGATCCTGCGCGATCCACTGGAAAAGCGGCATGGGATCAAGTTCCTGTTCTCGCATTGCGAACTGCGGGGAATCCAGTTGGGTCTGAAATGGAAGGACCGCGATCTGGTCACCAGCATCGACCAGCTGGCAGGCACGAAGAACCGCGTCACCGGCACTCAACTGGGCCGGATCGCGATGCAGCTGATGAACCTGAATCCGGTGCCGGTGGCATGGGAAGAGACGATCGACGGGTTGAAACAGGGGCTGATCGACGGGGCCGAGACTTGGGCCTCGGCCGTGGCCTATGCCAACATGACTCCGGTGGTCAGCCAGTCCGTCGATCTTCGCTTTTTCTGCGGCACCGAACATTGCGCGATGTCGTCCAAGGTCTTCGACGCGCTGGAACCGCATCTGCAGGATGCGGTGATGGAATCCGCCTATCTGGCGCAGGTGCATGCGCAAGCCGCGAACGAGGCCGCGCTGATCAAGACGGTCGGCTTCTCGGACCCTCAGATGCCCGGGACATTGTTCGCCGAACACGGCGTTCGCTGCGCTTTCCTGTCCGACGAAGAACGTCGCAAGGCCGAAGAGATGTGCTCGCCCGAGTTCAACCCCGATCCGTGGAGCCAGTGGCGCGAGCGACTGATGCAGTGGTCGGGCGGCATCGACACCTATGACGAGATCTATCGCATCGCGCGCGAGATCCCGGCGGACATGAAGCCCGAAAACGTCGAGCCGCGCCGCTGGTGGCGGTCGGCCTGATTGCAACACGGCGACGTCCGTTCAAGGGCGTCGCAATCGGGGGGGAATTCTTATCATGGCAAGCATATTTGCCGATCTGGGCACGATCCTTTCCGCGCTGGCGACGCGGGATTCCTGGGAAATCAACACCGCACTTGGCCAACCCGCGGCGTGGCTGTTCGGGTTGATGGTGATGTCTGTCGGTGCGGCGCTTATCCTGGCGCTGTTCCGGGCTGTTCCGGTTCTGGATCGGCACCTTGAACGCGTGTTGATGGTCGCTGTCTACCTGGCCATTGCCGCGATCATCTTCGTCGAGGTGATCCGCCGTTTCGTCTTCAGCCTGCAAGAACCCTGGTCCACGACCCTGCCGCCCTATCTGTTCCTGCTGCTGACCTGGTTCGGCTGCGCGTTCAACGTGAAGCTGCGCGCGCATCTGGCCTTCAGCGAGTTCCGCAGCCGCATGGGGCGCGGCGGGCAGTTGGGCTGCCTGGTGGTCGACAACCTGCTTTGGCTGGGCATGGCCTGGATCGCGGTCACGACGACGTTGCGGCTGGCCGCAAACTCGGCCTCGAATTTCCAGATCCTGCTGGGAACCGATCACGTCATGGTCTGGTGGTTCGTGATCCTTGTGCCCGTCTCGTTCACCATCCTCGCCGCTCGTGCGGTCGAAAACCTGTTCGAGGATCTGCGCCGCTTTCGCACGGGTGCGCCGCTGATCGAACTGACCACCCTGGGCGACAGCTGAGAGGCCAAAATGACCGATTCCACGTGGATCACACTAATTTCGCTGGCCGTGACAGGTCTGTTCATGCTGGGCGTGCCGGTCTTTCTGGTCATCGCCTACTGGGTCATCGGCTGCTCGATCGTCCTGGGGATGACCTTCGACAATATCGGCGCGGCGCTGACCTATGCGTTTTCCAACGGCTTCGCGCTGCTGGCCATGCCGTTGTTCATCCTGACCGGCGACCTGATCAACAAGGCCGGCATCGCGCGACGCCTGTCGGATTTCGCCTACGCGGTCCTGGGCTGGCTGCGCGGCGGGCTTGCGATGGCCGCCATCGGGGCGTGTGGGCTGTTCGCCGCCATTTCGGGTTCGAACTCCGCGACGACCGCCACGATCGGGTCGATGATGCATCCCGAGATGGTGAAGGGGGGCTATGATACGCGCTTTGCGGCCGCGACAGCTGCGGCTGGCGGGACCGTCGGCATCATCATCCCGCCATCGATCATCTTCATCGTCTATGGCTTCCTGATGAACCTGCCGATTTCGGATCTTTTCGTCGCAGGGATCATCCCCGGCATCATGATGGTCGTCGCGATGCAGGTGGTCTGCTGGATTGTATCGCGATACAACCGCTGGGGCCATATCATCCGCTTCGATATCGGCCGAGTGCTGCGGACCGCCTTCGGTGCGTGGCTTGGGTTCTTTGCCATCGGCCTGGTCCTGTGGGGCATCTACACCGGCAAGTTTTCCCCGACCGAGGCTGCGGCGGTCACCGTCGGCTTCTGCGTCATCGTCGGCATTCTCAGCCGCTGGCTGTATCCGCTGGTCGCCTCGGGCATGGACGAAGACGGCCGGCCCCGGACCTACACCGCCAGCATTCTGGTTGAAGGGTTTCAGATAAGGGATCTGCCCTCGATCACCATGCGATCCGCCCAGATCACCGGAATTCTTGCGCCCCTGATCGGGATTTCCGTGGTCATGCAGCAGATCCTGTCGCTGCTTGGTGCCCAGGATGCGATCGGAACCTGGGTCGCCGGACTGGGCGGTTACTGGATCGTGCTGGCGGCGTCGATGGCGATCATCTTCATCGGCGGAATGGTTCTGGAAAGCCTTCCGGTCACCATCATCCTGGCACCGATCCTGGCTCCGCTGGCGGCGGCGAACGGGATGGACCCGGTGCATTTTGCCGTGATCTTCCTGGTCGGCGCATCGATCGGCTTCGTCACGCCGCCCTACGGGCTGAACCTCTATGTCGCCTCCAGCGTCACGGGGGTTCCCTACATGCGGTTGCTGCGCTATGCGCTTTACTATCTTGCGGCTCTGCTGACCGTCTGGATTCTTGTCGCCGTGACACCATCGCTGACGACAATCCTGCTTCCCTCACGCTGAGGCGACATGCGGTGGCGCTGATTGTGTGGACAGGGGATATGGACAGTATCGGCCGCGAAGATGACGCAAGCACCGACAAGGCGCCGCAGAACAACCTGCGACCGCTTTATATCCTGAAGACCGTGGCCGAGGCGGCGGCGCCGCTGTCCGCGCTTGAGATCGGTCAGGCGCTGGACCTTCCCAAGCCCACCATCCACCGCCTGCTTCAGACGCTCGAGGACGATGGATGGCTGATGCGGGATCTTGGCGGTCGCGGTTTCGTCGCCGGTCACCTGCTGAGACGGCTGGCGGCGAATACCTTCAGCGGTCCGGGCCTGCGCCGCGAACGCATGGCGATCCTTCAGCGTCTGGCAAGCGAGGTTGGCGAAACCTGCAATATCTCGATGCCCGAAGGAGATGCGATGGTCTATGTCGATCGCGTCGAGACCCACTGGCCGCTGCGCATCCGACTGCCGATCGGAAGCCGGGTGCCGCTGCACTGCACAGCATCCGGCAAGACCTACATGGCCACATTGCCGCAATCGCAATTGTCGCGCCTGCTGCGCCGTGTGACGCTGACCGCACAGACCCCGCACACGATCACCGAACGAGACGCGCTGGTCGCCGAGCTGAAGACGACAAGGGAACGTGGCCACGCCGAAGACGCCCAGGAAATGATCGAGGGCATGATCGCCCTGGCGGTGCCGATCAGCGACAATCTTGGCAGGGTCTTCGGAACGCTTTCCTTTCATGCGCCGGTCCAGCGCCTGACGCTGGATGACGCAAGACTGCACCTGCCGCTGTTGACGAGGACGGCCGCAGAATTGGCAGAGACGGTCTGATCAGCACGGGCCTTCCGGCAGCTGTCACTCAGGCAAAGGGCGATATGCCCCTGCGGAAGGTCCTTTGCGATTGGCGCTGATGGCCGAAACTAGGCTGCGGCCGCTTCACGCCCGTAATACAGCTGCACCACGTGTCGCGCCTCGGCGAAGAACAGCCAGCGCGACACGAACACACCCAACAGATGCAGCGCAAAGGCCAAACCGAAGGCGATCGGGTGCGCGCCGATCAGCAGCGTGATCGCAGGCAGGACCGAGATCAGGCAGATGCAGATCACCCGCAGCTTGGCAGCATGGCGCCGGGCGACCTGAAAGCCGAATTCCTGCAGCAGATAGTTCGTTCCGCTATGCGGGGATTCGAACATGCGGATCTGTCCATGCAGACCGGTTGCCGAGTTCATGTCGTGGCCCCTTTGCGCGAAGCGGCCGTCACCGGACATCCAGCAGAAAACCTGCAACGGCCCCAGAGCGATCAACAGGATCAGGGCAAGGCTCCAGGTTGCTGACAGGATCGCACCGGCGGTCAGCGCGCAGGCGATGAAATAGGTCGGAGTCAGCGGCGAATTCCAGCGCGGAACTGTCTTCATCTGGGCATAGATCATCGAGGTCACGAAGACCGTCGCGACGGAAAGGGCTGCTCCGATTACGCCCAGGATCGGCGGGATCGACCCGAAGAAGATCGCCGAGATGGCGAAAACCGCCATGATCAGCAGTGTCGCGACCGAAGCCCAGCCTTCGCGCGACAGCCAGCTGGTGCGCCACTGCGTGAAGGCCAGCAATCCGCGCTGCGGATTGCCCAAGTGGAAGACCGATGAGACAAGCCCCCCCACCGCCATCGCGAAGGCCAGCGCGAATTGCCAGAAGGCCGGCCAGCCGGTGGAGGCCGCCCCCAGCCCCAGAAAGGCCAGATAGCCAAACCCCGCGCCCGACAGCACGGTAAAGAGAATGACGGAAGGTGCAGGATGCATTCAGATCTTCTCCAGCGTGCGGTCGAGCCAGGCAAGAAAGCCGGTCGCATCGCGCCGTTCTGTCGGCAAGACGGGCGCCGTGGCGACGCCGCCCGTCAACCGATCCTTCGGACGCGGTGGCAGGTATTTGTTCACCGGCTTGGTGCCCTGTTCCGGCATCAGGTCAAAGCCGCCGCGTTCCGCGACCAGCTGGCTGACGGCACTGTCCGGATCGCCCAGATCGCCGAAATGCCGCGCGCCTGCCGGGCAGGTGCGCACGCAAGCCGGAACGCGATCCACCTCTTCCAGATTTTCGTTGTAGATGCGGTCCACGCAGAGGGTGCATTTCTTCATCACGCCCTCGGCCTGGTCCATCTCGCGCGCGCCGTAGGGGCAGGCCCAGGCGCAGAGGCCGCAGCCGATGCAGGCATCCTCGTTCACCAGCACGATCCCATCCTCGGCGCGCTTGTAGCTGGCGCCGGTGGGACAGACGGTCACGCAAGGTGCATCCTCGCAATGCAGGCAAGATTTCGGGAAATGCACTGTCTGGGCACAGCCGCCCCCTTCGGGCTGGATCTCGTAGCTGTGGACACGATTGAGGAAGGTGCCCACGGGGTCCGCGCCATATGCGTCCATATCCGACAGGGGCGCGCCGTAGTTCTCGGTATTCCAGCCCTTGCAGCTGATGACACAGGCATGGCAGCCGACGCAGGTATCGAGGTCGATCACCAAGCCCAGCTTGCGCTCAATCCGTTCCGGAAGTGCGGTCATTTGCCCACCTTCCAGCGCAGGTTGCGCGGGCCGCGGCCGACCGGAGACGCCATGGCGCCCATGTCCGGATCCGTCTCGTGCTGCGCCGGCATCTTTTCTATCTTGACGCGCAGGTCGAACCACGCGGCCTGACCGGTAATCGGGTCGGAATTCGACCAGCGCATCCCGTCGCCGCGGGGCGGCTGCAATTCATGGATGAGGTGGTTCAAGAGAAAGCCTTTCGTTGCCTCGGGCGCGTCCTTGTCCAAGGCCCACGCCCCCTTGCGCTTGCCGATCGCGTTCCAGGTCCAGATGGTGCTGCCGTTCAGGCCGGCATGCAGCGCGACCGGCACGGTGATTGCCCCGTGGATCGAACTGACGCGCGCCCAATCACCGTCGGCAAAGCCATGCGAATCCCAAATCTCGCGCGGCACATACATCGGGTTCCGGCCGTGGATCTGCCGCAGCCACGCGTTCTGGCTGCCCCAGGAATGATACATCGCCATCGGACGCTGGGTCAGGGCGTGGATCGGATATTCCTCGGGATCGGCGTGGCCGTCCTCGAACGGCGCATACCAGATCGGCAGCGGGTCCATCACCTTGCGGATCTGGTCGCGCAGATGATCGGGCGGCTGGCGGTCGCCATGGCCCTCGGCCGCGCGCTGGAACTTGCGCATCGGTTCGACATAGAGGTTGAACAGATAGGGCTGCGGCGCATCATAAAGGCCCATGCCGACAGCCCAATCCTGATAGGCCATGTTCCACGGCTTGTAGAAATCCGCGCCTTCCGGAATATGCGAGACGAAAAAGCCGCCATTGTCGATATAGCGCTTCAACTGATCGGGGTTTGGCGTCCCGCGTCCCACCTGTTCACCGTCGCCCCGAAACCCGGCCAGCGGGCCGACGCCCGGCTTGCGTTCGTGATTGACGATATAATCCGCGTAATCCTGCCATTTCGGGCTGCCGTCTTCATGAACAAAGCCCGGCAACTCCATCAGGTTGGCCAGCTGGATCAGGGCGGTCTGGAACCCGCGAACATCGCGGTCCGGTTCGACCACCGGCCAGCGGATCGCGTCCGCCGCAGCGTCGGCCTCGCAGATCGGACGGTCCAGCAGGCTGATGCAATCGTGGCGTTCCAGATATGTCGTATCGGGCAGGACTAGATCGGCATAGGCCACCATCTCGGACGAATAGGCGTCGGAATAGATGATCCGGGGGATCACATAGTCGCCGTTCTCGTCGGTGTCGGTCAGCATCTTCATGACGCCGCCCGTATTCATCGACGAATTCCACGACATGTTCGCCATGTACATGAACAGCGTGTCGATCCGGTAGGGATCGCCGGCATGGGCGTTCGAGATCACCATATGCATCAGCCCGTGCGCCGACATCGGATTTTCCCAGGTAAAGGCCTTGTCGATCCGTGCCGGGCTGCCATCCGCCTTCAGCGCCAGATCTTCGGGACCATGGACAAAGCCCAGATGCGGGCCGTCCAGCGGCATATCTGGCGTGGTCTTGCAATGCGGTTTCGGATGCGCCGTGGCAGGTTTCGGATAGGGCGGCTTGAAGCGGAACCCGCCCGGAACCTCGACCGAACCCAGAAGGATCTGCAGGACATGCAGCGCCCGGCAGGTCTGGAAACCATTGGAATGCGCCGAGATCCCGCGCATCGCGTGAAACGCGACGGGGCGACCTGTCATCTTCTCGTGCCGCTCGCCCCGGAAATCGGTCCAGGCCTGGTCCAGCGTGATCGCCTCGTCAAAGGCCACGCGCGCGATTTCCGCCGCGACAGCCCGGATACGGGGTGCGGCTATTCCGCAGCGGTCTGCAACGGCCTCGGGTGCGTATTCGGGCTTCAGGTAACGCTCGGCCATCAGCTGCATCACCGTGCGATGGCCGGGATGGCTGGCGTTCAGGTCGGGGCGCACGCCCTTCTCATCGAACGGTCTCAGATGACCGGTCGCGCGGTCGATCACCAGCGTCTTGCCTCCGTCATCGCGCAGGAACAATCCGGTCTCGTCATCGACCAGCAACGGCGCATCGGTATAGCGCGCCAGGTAATCGAGGTCGATCTTGCCCGCCTCCATCAGGCAATGAACCAGCGACAGGATCAGCAGGCCATCCGTGCCCGGCGTGATGCCCAGCCATTCATCGGCCACCGCGTTATAGCCCGACCGGATCGGGTTCACGCCGATGATCCGCGCGCCACGAGCCTTCAACTTGCCAATGCCCATCTTGATGGGGTTGCTGTCATGGTCCTCGGCCACGCCGAACAGCATGAACAGCTTGGCGCGATCCCAGTCGGGCTGGCCGAATTCCCAGAACGCACCGCCCATCGTATAGATGCCCGCCGCCGCCATGTTCACCGAACAGAACCCGCCATGCGCGGCATAATTGGGTGTGCCGAAGGCCTGCGCCCAGAAGCTGGTAAAGCTTTGCGACTGATCGCGACCGGTGAAGAAGGCCAGCTTCGAAGGGTCGGATTTCCGGATCGGGGTCAGCCATTCCCTGGCAAGGCCCAGGGCCTCGTCCCACGAGATTTCCTTAAACTCGCCCGAGCCGCGCGGGCCGACGCGGCGCAGCGGTGCGCGCAGTCGCGCCGGCGCATTGACCTGCATGATCCCGGCCGAGCCCTTGGCGCACAGCACGCCCTTGTTCACCGGATGGTCGCGATTACCCTCGATATAGGCGACGCGGCCCTCCTTCATGTGAACGTTGATGCCGCAGCGGCAGGCGCACATGTAGCAGGTGGTCTTGCGGATCTCGTCCGAAACCTTGGGCGAGGTGTCGATCCATGGCTGATTCATGATTGCTCCTTGGGTCGCCCGCTTATGCGGGCTGCCGTTTGATGCGCGATCTGACAGACGGCCACAGCGACCACAGCACGAAGATCAGGGCGAGAAACAGGATCGTCGCGCTGATCGGGCGGGTGAAGAAGACCGTGTAATCCTGCCGGGAATTGGCGACCGCGGTCAGGAAGTAACGCTCGGCCAGGGGGCCCAGGATCACGCCCAGAACCATCGGCGCCGACGGAAAGCCGACGCGCTTCATCGCCCAGCCTATGACGCCGAAAATCAGGCAGACATGCACATCGAAGATATTGTTCCTGACACCGTAGGCTCCGATCAGGCTGAGGATCACGATGAACCCGGCAAGGATCGCCGGCGGCGTCCGCATCAGGGTCGAAAACATCTGTGCCACGCCCACGCCCGCACCTATCATCAGCACGTTGGCAATGATCATCGCGGCGAAGATCGTATAGACCATCGACGGATCCATGATGAACAGCAGCGGGCCGGGATTGACGCCCTGCAGCATCATCGCGGCCAGCATGATCGCGGTCGCCGCGCTGCCGGGAATGCCAAGTGTCAGCAGCGGAACCATCGCGGCGCCGGTGGTGGCGTTCTTGGCGGCCTCGGGCGCCGCCAGCCCGGCCTCGACGCCGGTGCCGAATTCCTTGCCGCGCGGATTGATCTGCTTTTCGACCCCGTAGGCGATGACCGCGCCTGGCGTGGCGCCCGCGCCCGGAATGACCCCGATCATGCAGCCAAGGCCCGTGCCCCGCGCAATGGCGCCCTTGACGTTCCAGATGTCGCGAAAACTGGCACCGGCCATCTTGCCGTCCGCCTTCTTGGGCCGCAGATCGCGGTCGGTGGCGACCAGATCGACGACCTCGCCGATGGCGAACAGGCCGATCATCACGACGACGAAGCGGATGCCGCTTTCGACTTCGGGAATCCCGAAACTGAACCGGGCCTGCCCGTAAAGCGGATCGACACCGACGGTCCCGATGGCCATGCCGCTGAGCAGCGAGATCATCGTGATGATCGGCTTGTCCTTGGCGATGGCGATGACGCTGACCAGCCCAAGGACCGTGGCCGCGAAGAACTCGGGCTGCGAAAACTTCATCGCGAACTTGGCGAAGGGTGCGGACAGGAAGGTCAGCATCAGGGCGCTGGCCAGACCGCCGACGGCCGAGGCCGTCACCGCGATGGTCAGCGCGCGCTTGACCTGACCTTTCTTGGTCATCGCATAGCCGTCCCAGGTGGCCGGCAGCGAGGCCGGCGTGCCGGGAACGTTGATCATGATGGCCGAGATCGATCCGCCAAAGACGCCGCCGACATAGATGCCGCCCAGAAACAGCATCGCGTGGGTCACATTCATCGCATAGGTAAAAGGCAGCGCCATCGCCATGGCGTTGACGAAGGAAATGCCCGGCAGGGCACCCGCGATCACGCCGACCAGAAGGCCGACAACGACCGTCAGGAACGCGCCGATCTGGAATGCCGATGCGAACCCGGCGAACAGAAGATCTATGGTCTGCATGGTCGCGCCCCCTTAGTAGATGCCCAATAGTTGCAGCAAAGCGACGCTGAACTGGTCGAAGATGCCGACACCCCGGCTGAGCGGCATCAGCGCAAGACCCATGAACATCCACAGCAGCGCGATCGTGCCCAGGGTCGGGACCAGAACCAGGACGAACGGGTTTCGAAGCCCGCCATACAGGCACCAGATCAGCAGGAACCCCGCGCAGGCGATGGCGAAGCCGACATAGGGCAGCAACCATCCGAAGGCGATCACAAGGCCGATCCCAACCAGCGCCTTGCCATAGTGATAGACATCCTCGTCATGGGGGGCCGAGAGGCTGGTCGAGACTCGCCACTTGACCAGCCCCCAGACTTCGATCGCAAGCCAGATCGACGAGAAGACACCCAACAGCAGCAGAACCACGTTCGGCCAGGCCGCCGGACCAAGGCCGGGCACGTCCGGTCGTCGGTCGCCGGTGAACATGAAGGCGGGCAGCACCAGTGCCGCGACCAGCAACATCGCCGGTACCGCCACCGGGATCAGCCGCGCCATCGCCTTGCCACGGCCGCCCTGCGCCGCCACGTGTTTCGGTTCCGCGTCGCGCCAGGACGCGCGGTCGTCTCGCGCCTTCTCGACCATCGCCATCGTCCTGCCTCAGCTTGCCAGCTGATCCGTGATCAGCTGAAGGAAGTCCTGGACCATCTTCTGCGCATCCTCGCCGGTAACCGGCTCGATGCAACTATAGGTCTCGGCGCAGAATTTCTGCCATTCCTCGCTGGCGACCGATTCCTCGACCGCCGATTGCAGTTTTTCGACGATGGCGGGGTCGGTTCCGGCGCGCACCGCGACCGTGCGGAAATTGTCCAGCCCCGAAATTTCGTATCCCAGTTCGGTCGAGGTGGGGACATCCGGAAAAGCCGGGTGCCGTTCCTCGGAGAACACGACCAGCGGTTTCAACTGTTCGGCCTTCAGGAACTGTGCGACATCGCCCGGTTCTTCATAAAGGACTGCGGTATGGCCGCCGATGGGCGATGCATAGCGCTCTCCCGGCGACTGGAACGGTACGTTCTCCATCTGAACCCCGTCCTTGGCCAGCAGTTTCAGCGTGACGTCGTCCTGCGTTCCATACCCCGAGGTCGCCACCGTCAGTTCGCCCGGATTTTCCTTTGCATAGGCGAAAAGATCTTCAGCGGTCTGATAAGGGCTGGAGGCGGGCACGAACAGAAACGACGGCGAATTCTGCACGACGGCGAGCACCTCGAAATCATCGACGCTGCTATCGCCCAGCCCCGATGCCCACGAGGCCACCGTCAGCGAAATCAGCGTGCCGATCGTGTACCCATCCGGCGCGTCGGTCTTGAGCCGGGTCAGGCCGGCATTCCCGGATGCGCCCGCCACGTTCGAGATCGGGATCGAGACGCCAAGCGGCTTTTCCATCAACCGGCCCATCTGCCGGCCCATCAGGTCCGCGCCGCCTCCAGGACCGAAGGTCACGACCATCTCGATCGGACGCTGCGGATAGTCCTGCGCGCTGGCCATCCCGGCCGAGGCGATCAGTGCCGCCGTGCTTGCGCCGGTCAGTGCATATGTCAGTAAGGCTTTGTAGGACATCGGTTTCTCCTCCCGTTACGACCGTTGCTTTTTTGCTGTCCCGTCCTCTCCTCCCAAAGCGGACGGGCTTGCGGTCTTATTCGGTCATCTGTGCCAGCCGCAGGCGTTGAATCTTTCCGGACGGGCCTTTCGGCAGTTCGGCCATCAGGTGAATAACATCGGGCGATTTGAACTTGCCCAGGCGGTCCTCGCAAAGTTGCGTCAGCTCTTCGATCCTCAGCCCTGATCCGGGCCGCAGGGCCACTGCCGCCTCGACGCGTTCACCGTAGCGGGCGCATTTGCGGGCGAAGGCTGCGGCCTCGATCACATCCGGATGGGCATATAGCGCCTCGTCTATTTCGCGCGGGGCGATGTTCTCGCCGCCCTTGATGATCAGTTCCTTCAACCTGCCGGTCACGAAGACATATCCGTCCTTGTCGATCCGGCCCAGATCGCCCGTGCGCAGCCAGCGATCAGCGGTCAGCGCAGCCGCAGTAGCCTCGGGGTTGTCCAGATAGCCGCGCATGACATTGGGGCCGCGCACGCAGATCTCTCCCTCGGTTTCCGGCGGCAGGGGACGCATCTCGGCATCCATGATCGCCACCTCGTTGCCCACGCCCTGACCGGGCGAGCCGATCTTGCGCATGCCGGGCGGCAGCGGGTTCGACAGGATCTGCGCGGCGGTTTCGGTCAGGCCCATCGTCTCGACGATCGGGATACCGAAGCGCTGCTCGAACGCGCTTTGCACCTCGACGGCCAGCGCGGACGAGGCGGATCGGCCGAACCGGATTCGCGACCGCGTGGTCAGATCCGGTGTCCTCTCGCCATGCAGCAGATGCGAGATGATGGTGGGCACGACCGAAAACCACGTCGCGCGATATTCCTCGCACAGCGACCAGAACCGACCTGCCGAAAATCGTTCGCAGACGATTGCGATCCCGCCCGCGATCAGCGGACCCATGATCGTCACGCACAGCCCGTTGATATGATAGATCGGCAGCACGCACATCGCGCGGTCCGCCTCGGTCAGGTGATGCGCCGCGGTTGTCGTCCAGCCTCCGGCCAGCAGGCTGGCATGACTGTGCAGCACGCCCTTGGGTCGCCCGGTCGTGCCGGATGTATACATCAGCAATGCGTCATCGTCGGCGTCATGCGGATGCGGCGCGGCGGCCACCAGACCCGCAGGCCAGGCAAAGCCGCCGGTCCCGGCAGTCACGACCATGGGCTTGTTCTCGTTGCCGACCAGCGCGCGGTCCAGCAGATCGCGCTGCGTTTCGGCGACCAGGACGATCTTCGCGCCCGAATGCGACAGCGCATAGCCAATGGCATCGGCGCCCGCGACAAGGTTGATCATCGTCGCCCGGAACCCGCCATAGAGAGCCCCGAACAGTCCCAGCACCGCATTGCGCCCATTGGGCATCATCAGCGCGACGCTGTCGCCCTTCGCGATCCCCATCCCGGCCAGATTGCCGGCTATCTCGGCGGCGCGGTCGCGCAACGCGGCCCAGCTCAGCGTGCTGTCATCGTCGGGAAAGACATGGCTGATCTGCTGCGCCTCGTTCTCGGCGCGAAAATCCAGCCAGTCGCGGGTCGTCCCGCCCGGTGGCAGGTCCGGATCGAACCTCATTTGCCGACCTCAGCCCAGTATTCGGAAAAGATATCCTCCAGCGCCGGTTCACGTGGGGCAATGGGCCGAACCACGCGGGTATGCTGCAGATAGTGCCGCCAATGCAGGTTCGCATCGATCGAGTTGCCACCCCAGGAACCGCACCCCATCGACAGAGAGAAGGGCAGACCATTGTCGAACGCCCCGCCGGTGGCAAAGCAATGCGCCTGGTTGACGATGACCCGGCAGACCGGCAAGGCGCGGCCCATCGCGACGGGCCGTTCAGCATCGTCGGAATGCAACCCGACGGAATGGCCGGCGCCCTGATGGTCAAGGATCCGGCGTGCGATGGCGGTCGCATCGTCGAAATCGCGGGCCCGGTATAGGGCGACGACGCGGCTCAGCTTTTCGCCGGACAATGGATGTGCCGGCCCTATCCCATCGGTCTCGACAGCCAGAAAGCTGATCCCTTCGGGAACGGTTCCCGTCAGGCCCAGCTTTTCGATCATGACATCGGCATCCTTCGCGATGATCTCGCGGTTCAGATGCCCGTCGGGCCACAGTCTCGCGACGATACCGCCGGCTTCGGCGGCAGATACCACGGCACCGCCCGCGGCCGCCATCGCAGCGACGAAATCGTCATACACCGCATCGACCACGATCAGGGCATTTTCGGACGAACACGAGGTCGCATTGTCAAAGGTCTTCGATGCGGCGATCTTGGTGGCGGCGGCGGCCAGATCAGCCGTCTCGTCCACGATAACCGCGACATTGCCCGCGCCGACGCCGATGGCCGGTGTGCCGCTTTCATAGGCGCGGCGGACATTGTCCTGACTGCCCGTGACGATCGCCAGATCGCAGGTTTCCAGAAGACGCTGGGTCTTCGCCTTGCTGCCGGGCGCCGGCAGCATCTGCACCAAGCGCTTGTCCTCGCCGATCTTGTCGAACTCGGCATGGATGAAATCCAGCAGCATCTCGCAGCAGGCAACCCCCTTGGGCGACGGCGACAGGATGATCGCATTGCCGCATTTCAGTGCGTTGATGATATTGTTCGCCGGGGTAGCGGCCGGATTGGTCGAGGGCACGACAGCCCCCACCACGCCGATGGGCCGGGCGATTTCGACGATTCCGGTGGCGTGGTCGTCCGACAGGATACCGTAGGTCGGAACGCCGCTGATGTCGCGCATCAGACCCAGTGTCTTGCGGTGGTTCTTGGTAATCTTGTCGGCGACATTTCCAAGCCCGGTCGTCTCGACCGCCAGTTCGGCCAGACGCCGGTTGCGTCCAGGCTCCATGATCGCCCAGGCCGCCGCCTGCGCCGCGCGATCGTAACGCGCCTGGCTGCCTTCGGCTTCGAACACGGCCTGAGCATCGCGCGCATCGGCCATGACCGCATCGACCGAAAGGATATCATTCGAAATATTCATATTCGTCACACGCTTTCCGAAAAGCCATGGACGCCGACGCGTGCGCCGGTGGTCCTCCCTGGTGTGCGACCCCGCAACTCCTCGATTGCCGGATCACGATTTTCACGATAGGACATGAAAATAGTCTTGCAAATGTTTTCATAAAATATCCGCAATAGGGCTAAAACTGTTGAAAAAACAGAGTGATAAACCTGATATTGTTTCCGTAGCACGTCTTGCTGGCGTGTCGGCTGCCACCGTTTCGCGGGCGCTGAATCACCCCGATCTGGTTCATCCGGCGACCCGGAAGAAGATCGATCTGGCGATTCGGAAGTCCGGCTATATCCGCAATCGGGCCGCCCAGACGATCCACGGCCGGCGCAGCGCCACGATAGGACTGATCGTTCCGACGATCGCCAATGTCATCTTCGCCGAGCTGGTCCAGGCCTTCAACGACGCGGTCAGCCAGCAAGGCTTCACCCTGCTTCTGGCATCCCACGGCTATGATCTGGCGACCGAATATGCGCTGGTGCGCAAGCTTCTGGAACACCGCGTCGATGCGCTTGCGCTGATCGGGCTGGATCATGGCGAAGATACATATCGGGTGTTGCGCGAACAGGGGCTGCCGGCGCTGGCCATCTGGAATTATGATCCAGTCTCGACGATCTCCTGCCTCGGGATAGACAATGCCGAGGCGGGGCGGATTGCCGCCAGCCATCTTCTGATGCTGGGCCATCGCCGGATCGCGACGATCTTCCCCGATACGGGCGAGAATGACCGGGCCCGATCACGGCGGTCGGCGGCCCAGGCAACCCTGAAGGCCGCAGGGCTTGGTGATCGCGCCGACTGGCAGATACAGACGCCCTACAATACCGGCCAGGCCAAGCGGGCCAGCCTGGAACTGCTGGCCTCTGTCGACCGGCCGACCGCGCTGTTGTGTGGCAATGACGTGATCGCACAGGGGGCGTTGTATGCCGCGCTTAAGCTGGGGCTGAAGGTGCCCGGGGATCTGTCCATCATCGGCATCGGCGATTTCGTCGGCTCGGCCGAGTTGGAGCCACCGTTGACCACGATCCGCATCCCGGCGCGCCGGATCGGGGCGGCAGCAGCGGATCATCTGGTGGCAGCGGTGGACAGCGAATCCGAAGACGCGATGATCCGCACGTGTTTCGAATGCGAGCTGATCATGAGGGCCACCACGGCAACCCCTCCGGTCGGATAAGCAGCCAGGGCCCGGCTCAATCGCGCCGGTCACGAACCGGGGTGACACGGGGCGGCGGCGGGATCAGCGCCCGAATATCGGCGAAGGGATAGCGCGGGCAGAAGGACAGTGCCTCGGCATGGCCGGCATCATCGCCGCATTGTGCGGCACGCAGCCGTGACAAGGTTTCGGCACGCTGGACGAACCGCGCAGGTTGCTGCGTCTGATGGCAGAGAATGGCGCGCGCCTTGTCCTTCGCATGGGGGCCGATGTCGATCCAGTAGCGCGGCTCTACCCCAAGGCCAGAAGGCGGGTCGCAATGTGCCACAGGCACCCGGAATCCCGCCGCCTGCAAGACCGCGGTGGCCAGCGCCCGATGATCCGCATGATAATCGTTCACGGGATGGGTCATAACCAGATCGGGCGCGATATTCCGGATCGCCGCGCCAAGCAGACCCGTCACCTCGGGCAACCGTTCCGTCAGGCTGCCATCCGGCAAACCAAGCATGCTCAATGCGGCACCCAGGACTGCTGCGCCATCGGCGGCCTCTTTCGCACGCTGCGCCGCCAGCGCCTCCGCGTCACCCTTGCCCCCAAGCCGACCATCCGTGGCTATCAGGATGAACGTCTCGGCGCCCACCTCGCGCCAGGCCAGCAGGCTGCCTCCCATGAAGATTTCGGCGTCATCGGGATGCGCCGTGACGGCCAGGATCCGCATCATGCGGCCTTTCGCAGGAACTCGATGACCATCGCGGCGGTCCAGGTGAACCGGCCGCCGCCGCAAGGCGTGCCATCCCGAGGACCGTAATATTCGGCAAAACCACCGGTCGTGATAAGACGCAGGGAATCGTGCCGGATGCGTTCCGCGGTGGACTCGTGGCCCGCAGCCCGCAGCCCATCGGCGATCAGATAGTTCACGATCAACCAGACCGGGCCGCGCCAGTAGCGCAGGGGATCGAAACGCGGATCGGCCGGATCGTGGCTGGGCACCGTGAACTGGACTTGCCCGGCCAGCGCGTCGACCCGCGCGGCAAGCGCGGCCGACCGTGCGGGCGGCAGCGTCGCAAAAGCCGGCAGGATGCCTCCCACCGACGCACTGCCGATCAGATCGCCGGTGACCCGGTCAAGGCACAGATACTGCCCGTGACCTTCGTCCCACAGCGCCTCAAGCGCCGTGGTCGCACGGGCCGCGCGGTCGCGGTTGCGGGCGGCGATCTCCGGCAGATCCAGCCGGTCCGCCAGTTCCGCCAGGTCGGCGCAGGATCGGATCAGGATGCCGTTGAACCCCGGATCGACGACCCGGAAGGGCGAGGCGTCATGCAGTCGCGTATTGTCCCAGCCCATCGACCGGAAATGTTCGACCAGCCACAGATAGCGGTCATACTGGTCCTTGGTTGGGCGATGTTCGGGGTCTGCATGCTGGGTATCGCGACGAGTATATGGCGCGATCCCATCCGTCGGCACCCGTTCGAAGGCCGTGTCCCAGTCGATCGAATTGTCGCGCCCCGATTCCCAAGGATGCAGGATGGCCACCAACCCCTGCCCTTCGGGATCGCGGCAACGGAAGAACCAGTCATGCCATCGGTCGATCGCGCCTGCCAGCACGCGGGCGCGGTCTGCGAAGGCGGCAGGATCGGCACTGCGTTGCATTAGCCGCGCCAGGGCGAAGCCCGCCACAGGCGGCTGGGTGATACCCGAGGTCGGCGTTGCCAGACCAAGGATCGGCGCGGTGTTCCAGACATCGGCACCAGGAAAATAGCCGTCGTCATCGACGTGAAAGACGATATGCGGCACCATTCCATCCGGCCACTGATGCGCAAACAGGGTCTCGATCTCGGTAAAGGCGCGATCCTCGTCCAGCGCCGCAAGCCCCAGCGCGGTCAGGCAGGAATCCCAATTCCACTGAAAGGGATACAATCCCTTGGTCGGAACGGTGTAGGCGCCGCGATCATTTTCGCGCAATATCTCGGCGGCAGCGGCATAGTCGGGTCGGGTCATCTGGGTCACATCTTCCTCAGGCGGCAATGGCGGTTTCGGTTTCCGGATCGAACCAGCGGGCACGCCCTGGCATCGGTGCCAGATGCAGGCGGTCGCCCGGCACCACGCGACGTTCGCTTTCCAGAACGGCGCGGAAGGTCTGGCCCTCGACCTCTGTGGTGACCAGCAGATGCGGACCCAGCGGCTCGACCACCCTGGCGATGGCGGGAATGCCGGCCTCGGCGGGGGTCAGATCCTCGGGCCGGATGGCGAATTCCAGTGGTCGTTCGGCGGTCGGCCCCTGCAGCGAGAACCCTGCAACCGACCAGCGCCCACCGCCATCCGCGCGCGCGGGCAGGAAATTCATCGGAGGGTTGCCGATGAAGCTGCCAACAAAGCGCGTCGCCGGATTGCGATAGACCTCGATCGGTTCGGCTGCCTGTACGATGCGTCCCTTGTGGACGACGGCGATGCGGTCGGCCAGACTCATCGCTTCGACCTGATCATGGGTGACATAGATCGCGGTCGATTTCGCTTCGGCCAGAACGCCCTTCAATTCGGCCCGCATCTCAAGGCGCAACAGCGCGTCCAGATTGGAAAGCGGCTCGTCCATCAGGATCACCTCGGGCTCCATGGCCAAGGCACGCGCGACGGCCACGCGCTGGCGCTGCCCCCCCGACAACTGACCGGAATAGCGTTCCAGCAACTGTTCGATATGCATCAGCTCGGCGGTGCGGGTCACGCGGCGCCGAACTTGATCCTGTGGGGTTTTCTGCATGCGCAGGCCGAAGGCGATGTTTTCGAACACGGTCAGATGCGGAAAGACGGCATAGTTCTGGAAAACCATGGCGATCCCGCGCTGGCGCGGCGGCAGGTGGTCCACCCGTCGCCCGCCGATCCAGATTTCGCCCTCGGATGGGGTTTCCAGCCCGGCGATGATCCGCAGCAAGGTGGTCTTTCCGCAACCCGAGGCGCCCAGAAGGACCATGAATTCCTTGTCAGCGATGGTCATGTCAACATTGTGCAGCGCGGTGACGGCGCCGAAACGCTTGGCCACGTTCTTGATTTCTATGATAGCCATGAACCCCTCCTCAGCGGTTGGCGATGCCCCACATGGCAAACAGATATTTGCGCACGAGGAAGATGAAGATCAGTGCGGGCACGACCAGCACGAAGCCACCCGCGAATTTCAGCGGCATCGGCGAGACGTCCAGCGATTGCAGCAGGAATGCGGTCAGCGTCCGGTTCTGGATGGTCAGCACCGAAGCGGCGAAAACCTCGTTCCACGAAATGACGAAGGCGAACACCGCACTGGCGGCGATCCCCGGCCGGATCAGCGGCCAGACCACCTTGTGAAAGGCACCGATGCGCGTGCAACCCAGCGTCCAAGCGGCTTCCTCCAGCTCCATCGGGATGCCGGAAAACAGCGAGAATGTGATCAACACCGCGAAGGGCAGCGCCAGCGTGGTGTGGACCAGGGCAAGCCCGAACAGGCTGTCATCCAGACCCACGCGAATGAACATCACGGCCAGCGGCAGCGCCAGCAAGGGCAGCGGAAAGGCCCGTGTCATCAGCACCAACAGCCGAAAGCTCTCCTTGCCGCGAAAATCGAACCGCGACAGGGCGTAGCCGGCAGGCGCGCCCAGGCCGATCGACATGATCATGGTCAGCAGTGCGACGATCGCCGAGTTCAGCAAGGCGCGGCTGACACCCTGAAACCCGGCAAAGAACGACAAGCTGCCCAGATCGAATTCCGGCACCAGCGATTTCGGAAATCCGTTCACCGCGTCGGGCGAGCTGAAGGTGTTCACCGCCAGAAGCCACAGCGGCACCAGCACCCACAAAAGCAGCGCGACCACCGCGGCCCGCATCGCGAACCGCCCGCGCTTGCGATGCGCGGGTAGCGCATCCGTCAGGGTTGTCGTGGTCATATCCGGGCCTCCTTGGGCACGCGCAGCGCGCGCATGATGACCAGCGTCGCCGCGATCGAGATGGCAAGGATGACGATCGCAAACGCCGCCGCCACGCCGCGATCCTGCAAGGCGAACTGCCAGTGATAGGTTTCACCCATCAGGACGGGCAGCGAGGTTCCCCCCAGCGCAGCCACGACCGCGAAAACCTCGAAGGCCAGGATGACCCGCAGGATCAGCGCGGTCTGAAGGCTGGGCCTCAGCAACGGCAGCGTGACGCGGATGAAGCGTTTCCAGGGCGAAGCGCCGAAAACCTCGGCGGCTTCATCATATTCCTTGGGAATAAGCCCCATCCCGGCGACAAGGATCACCAGCATGATCGCCGTCGCCCGCCACACCTCGGCCAGCACGACGGCCGCGAAGATCACGCCCTTGCTTTGATAACCAAGCCATGTGCCAGGCTGGTCGATGATGCCAAGGTGATACAGCATCGAATTCAGAAAGCCCGACTGCTCGAAGATGGCCAGCCAGATGATGCCCGCGGCAAGATCCGAGATGCCCAACGGGATCGTGAAGACATACAGCGCCATGTCGCGGCCGCTGGTCATCTTGGTCACCAGCACCGCCATAAGCAGCGCCAGCGCCGTCTGGATCGGCACCACCACCGCCGCCAGCAGCAACGTGTTGGTCATCGCTGCGGGGAATTTCCAGTGCCCCAAAGCAGTCTGGAAGTTCTGTGCGGTGAAAGTTCCGTCACGGGTAAAAGCTTCGATCGCGACAAGCACGAATGGATACAGAAAGAAGGCGCACAGGAACAATGTCGCCGGGAGCAGCAGCAGATAGGGGATCCGGGCTGGCGTCAACATGGCCACCTCTGGCTAGCGGAGTCGATGAAACAAGGATCTTGGGGCCGGCACGGAATTGGCGCCGTGCCGGCCTGATGCCGTCACTCGACCGGGCAGGGACCATCGGACGGGGCGTCCGGTGCCCAACAGGGCGCGCCGGTTTCCTTCATCAGGGCGTCCAGCGCGTTTGCCTGATCGTCCAGCGCATCACGGATCGGCTGGCCGCCAAGTATCGTGCGCTCGAACATGTCGACATAGACCTGGTTGAACTTTCCGCCCGCATCGCCAAGGCCCATGGGCAGCAGCGCCGTGATCGAGTCCTCGGATTTCGAGGTATAGCTGATCACCTCGCCCGCAGCCTTGACCGAGGGCGGCATGTCATCTGGCAGGTCCACATCGACGACGGGGAAGAAGTTCGTGGCCCGAAGCGTTGCGATCTGGGCCTCGGGCGACAGCATATAGTCGATCAGCGCCGCCGACGCCTCGGGATCGGGCGCCGTCGCCGGGATCGCCATGCCGGCGATGACCGGCATGTAGCCGCGACCCTTCGGCCCCTTGGGGGTCGGGAAAGCCACGAAATCGTCGGGCTTCTGATTGAACGCTTCCGCAAGGCGCGCGGTATGGTCGAAGGCGACCCAGACCTCTCCGGTCAGCAGCGGTTCCTGCATGAAGGCATAGTTGGTCGATGCAGGGGTGGTGAACTGCCACAATTCGGCCAGCTTGTTCCACGCCTCTTCCGCCTCGGCAGACTTGAAGGTGCGCACGACCCCGCCGGTATAGGACGGCAGCAGATAGCCCTGGAAGAACCGGTGCTTCAGCCCCTTCGGACCGGCAGGCAGACCGAATTTCGGCCCGCCTGTGGCCTCGGCCATGGCGCCGGCCCACTGGATCAGTTGGTCATAGGTCAGCTCGTTCAGATCGGCGCCTTCCGGCAGAAATTCCAGCGCCTGCTTGTTGGCCGCCATCATATAGGTCGCCTGCATCCAGGGGACGTATTTCTGTCCGTCACCGCCAAGCTTGCCCAATTCTGCATAGGCGGGCACGACATTCGCCGAGTCCAGATCGGTATCCAGATCGACAAGCCCGCCTTCGACCGAGGTGAAATCGCCGTGCAACCCGCCCAACAATGCGATGCTGCCTGACCCGGCCTGTGTTTCGGCCTGAATCCGGGTGATCCAGGGGCCTTCGTCGGCGGCCTGATAGTCCACCGGCTGGTCAAACCCCGACAGAACGTCGTCGCGCATCCGCTGCGTTTCCTCGACGGGCTTGGCCTGCGTGGACCAGAACAGCAGATCCTGCGCCTGCGCCGACGTCGCACAAAGCGCAAGCCCGGCGGCAACAATGCCGGTCGTCAGTCTGAATTTGGTCATGTTGTTTCCTCCCTGTTTTTTCATTCGAGTAGCGGCGCAGGACCGTGCGTCGCCCGCGAAACGAACTGCGCCTGGCACATCATCTGCGTCGGGGCGCCGTCACGGGCAGTCAGCAGATCGTGCATCATCCCGGCCGCCAGCCGACCGACCTGACGGTTGTCGGGGTCGAATGTTGTCAGCGGCGGCGCCGAATAGGCCGATCCCGAGATATCGTCGAAGCCGATCACGGAAAGCTCTGCCGGAACGGACAATCCGATCCGGGCCGCGATCATCAGCACGTCCAGCGCGATCCCGTCGACAAGTCCCAGTATAGCGGTCGGCCTGTCCTTGCCCGCGAGGATCGAGGCGATTCCGTCGTGACGCGCGCGGCGATCGTCGCGCGCCGCCGCACAACGCGACAGACGCAGGCCCAGCCTGCTTGCCGCGGCTTCGGTGGCGGCCTCGCGGCGCCGCGCGAACGTCAGATCGTCCGTGATCGAGATCAGACCGACATGACGATGCCCCAACCCGGCCAGCGTCTCGATCGCGTGATCGAAGGCTGCACCGTCATCGACATCCAGCCACGGGTGATCGGGCATGCCGTCGCGCTGGCGCCCCAGCGTCACGAAAGGCAGGTCGCGATCCAGCAGAAAGGCGATCCGAGGATCCTCGGATGCGATCCTCGTCAGCACCAGCCCATCGACCCGGCGCGCGTTCACCAGCTTTCGGATCGTGTCCAGCGGCGTATGGCCGGGCGCGACGGCCGCGATCATCAATTGCAGATCCCGCTCGGCAAGGCCTTCGGACAGGCCCGCGACGATCGCGCCAAGATAGGCGTCCACGAACTGGCGCTCGCCCACCGGCAGGACCAGCCCGACATATCCCGACTTCCCAGATGCCAGCATTCGCCCGGCCGAATTGGGTTCGTATCCCAGCCGCCGGGCGGCGTCCGCGACGCGTTCGCGTGTCGCAAGGGCAATATCGGAATAGCCCCCCAAAGCGCGCGAAACCGTCGGCACCGACAAGCCCAACTCTTCTGCGATCTCGCGAAGCGAACTGCGCTTGGCCATCTTGATCGGCACCTCCCCGCGCCGGTCGCCTAGTTTCTAAAGCGCTTTAGATCCTGTTCTATGCCTATCCACTTGTCAAGACGCCCACTGATGAAAGGTCGTGTGGAAGGATTGTCACTCATGGCGCGCCGATCCAGAGCGACACACTCCCTGCCGGATTCACAATGCGGCGGTCCACACCCGGAAACGCGTGGCGCCGGTGGTCTCGCGGACCAGCCCCATTCCGGCCAGACGCACCAGCAGGCGTTCCGCAGTGTCGCGGCTGATCCCGGCTTCGGCCTCGACCATCGCCGTGGTCATCTGTGGCGACGCCGCCAGAACCGCCACGATCCGCAAAGGGTTGTCCCCCTTGATCCGGGCCACCCGACGCCGCGCGTGATCTTGCCATGCCGTCAACCGGGCAAGTTCGGTCCTTGCCGCATCGGCGCCCTCGGCGATCGCATCATACCACGCGGAAAGGCGCTGACCCGGCGCGCCGCCCGCAACCCGAACTTTGCGGCGCGACCGGCCGATCGGCGCGAACACCGCCGCGACACAATCACACGCCATGGTCCGGGCGGCCCAACAGGCCGGCTCGACCATGTCGCCCTCGGGCGTAAGATCGGACAACCGCAACGCCAACTCTCCAAAGGCTGCCCGCGTCAGCGGATGCAGACCTGCCGCCGCCGCCATCGCCATGTCGAACTCCGTCGCGGCCGCGTCGAACGCATCGCCGGTCGCCCGCAGCGGCAGCAACGCCGTGGTTCCGCTTGCATCAAGGCGGTGAAGCCCCAGGAAGTCGCGCAGATCGTCCAGACGGCCCCGCCCCTGCAGCCGCCGCAGCGCCCACCGTCCGGCGCGCAGCGCGTCAGGATCGCTGTCGGCGCGGGCATCCATCACGTCGCGGCCCAGAATTTCGGCCGACAGAGGCGTGCCGGCCGTCCATAGAATGGCCTCGGTCTCGCGCATTGCCAGCCGCGCGATCGCACCAGGCCTCAGCCGCGACGCATCCAGCGCCGTCAGAGCACCATCCAGCCGACCCAACGCCATTGCCGCGCGCGCCAGCGGTCCTGCAAGAGTCGCCTCGGCGACCTGCCAGGAGACGGGATCCATGATCCGCGACGGGTCGTCATCGACATCGGATAAAGGGTACTGAACCATACGATCCGCAGATTATCGCAATTCTGCGGATTACAGAAGCACACATTTCCTTTGCCAATTACTCGTGATAAGGTGCACTTATCAGGACTGTTGACAACAGCATGAAACCGTCCCCATTCTCCCCCTCATGCAGCCATGCGACAGCACACGCGCACTAGGTTCGGAAGGGATCTTCCAGCGCCACACCAGTCGGTGCAAAGTCCGCGACATTGCCTGTCACCACCACGGCGCCATGCCGCAATGCGGTCGCCGCGATCATCAGATCGGCGCCGGAATGGCCGATCTGCCGGCTCAGGCGGCCCCAGATCCGGGCGTCCTCGGCCCCGAAATCCAGAATCCGGTCGCCAAAGATCCGCAGCGTCCGGTCAAGCCACGCCTGCAGATCAGACGCAAAGCCGGGATCGCGCTGCACTTGCTGCTGGATGCCGCGCTCGATCTCGCCCACCGTGATGACGCTCAGGAACAGATCCGCCTCGGCCTTGTCGGCAAGCCACGCGGCGACACGCGGCGCGCGGTCGGGACGGCGCGCCGCCGAGATGACGTTGGTATCCAGAAGATACATCAGAACTCGACATCCCGGGGCTGCACCTTGGTACGCGGGATTTCAGGCCCCGGAAATCCCATCAGGTGCTGGGCAAAACTTTCGCGGCCCTGCACCTCACCGGCCAACATGCGCCGATATTCCTCGACCGAAAGCACGACAACGGCAGGCTTGCCGCGCCGGCTGACCTCTTGCGGCTGCCCGGCCAGCGCCGCTTCGACCACCGCGCTGAAGCGGTTCTTCGCATCCTGGAGGGTCCACATGGCTTTCTTCCTGTCTAGCTATCTGTCTAGATATGACATCCGCAGGGTGCCATGACAACCCCCCTGCCCTTCACCGACCACCTGCCGTGGACCGATGCCGCCGCACTGGCCGAGCTGTATCGACGCGGCACGCCCGACAACACAGTGCGGGCCTGGGAACGCGATCTGGCCTATGTCACCGCCTGGAAACAGGCGGCGTTCGGCAACGCGCTGACCTGGCCCGAAGCCGAGGCCGTGGCCCTGCGTTTCGTGCTGGATCACGCCAGCGACCTCAGCGACGCCTCCGGACCTGCTCGCGATGCGGCCGAGGCATTGATCGTCGCGGGGCTCAGGCGCAGCCTTGCCTGCCCGGCCCCGGCGACACTGGATCGCCGCATCGCGTCGTGGCGGGCGTTTCATCGCATGAAGAACCTGCCCTCGCCATTCGATGCGCCGCTGGTGGCGCAGGCCCGGGGCCGCGCCCGGCGCGCCGCCGCGCGGCCCCGCCACCGCAAGTCGCAGAACCCGATCACCCGCAAGGTGCTGGAGGCGATGCTTGCGACCTGCGACAGCAGCCATCGCGGCCTGCGCGACCGGGCGGCGCTGATGCTGGGCTGGGCCTCGGGCGGGCGGCGGCGGTCCGAAATCGTGGCCCTGAACCGTGACGACATCGACGACCGCGACCTGACCGCCAAGGGCATATTGCGCATCAGATTGCTGACCACCAAGACAACCGGGCCCGACGCCGCGCCCCGGCTGCCGCTGAAGGGACGCGCGGCGCACGCCGTGATGGACTGGATCACCGCCGCGCGGATCGAGACGGGCCCCCTGTTCCGGCCGGTCAGCCTGGCCGACCGCCCCCTGCCCCGCCGACTGTCGCCGGACGGCCTGTCGGTGCTGCTGCGGCACCGGCTTGAACTGGCGGGCTATCCGCCCGGATTCGCCAGCGCACATGGCCTGCGCGCGGGGTTCCTGACCCAGGCTGCGCTGGACGGTGCGCCCTTGCAGGCTGCGATGCAGCTTTCGCTGCACCGCAGCGCAAATCAGGCACAGCAGTATTACGCGGATATCGAAATCGAACGAAATCCCGCCACCGACCTTCTGGAGGATTGACCCGGATCGGCAATCTTCCCCGCGGGGAAGATCAGTCGATCTGGTCCAGCAGCGCGGCCACAGCCGCCTCCAGCCGACGACGGTCCACGGCGGTGAAATCGCGCGGCAGGCGGATCTCCAGCCGGCCATTCGCGGCGACGCATTTCGCGCTGCCCTGCGGGCGGGCAAGCTGGAAGGTGGTCTTGGCCTTGCCGCCGGACCCGGTCGGCGCGGACCGCGCACGCGGCGCGGCATCGCCCGACCCGGCATCACCCCCCTGCCCCGCGAAACGCCGCAGAACCTCCAGCTCGTCCTTGACCGAACGCGTGTCCCAGTCGCGAAACTCGGCCTTGATCGCGGCAGCCGTTCCCGGCATCTCGTCCAGCCGTTGCGACAGCGCCAGACCCAGGGCGCGCGGAATTTCCTGCGGATACAGCAGCGTCTCGCCCAGCCTTTCCACCACGCGGATGAAATTCCTGATATAGCTGCGCTTCTGATAGCCCGCAGACCGGAACAGGATCGCGACGGCCTTTTCGGGATCGTTCTCCGGGGTCAGCGGGTCCATCGCATAATGGACGGCAAGCTGCGCCATCTCGGCGAACGAGATGTCCTTGCGGACCATGTTCTCGTCCACCATGCGACGATACAGCTGTTCCAGCGCGTCGCCGCGTGCCGCGATCCCGGCGGGGATCCGGCCCCAGGCTTCGGCATCACCCGTCTCTTCAAGCAATGCGCGATAGGCCGACAGGCGGCGCCAGCCCTGGATCAGCTCGTATCTTCCATCGCCCGAAGGTTCCACGCGGATCGGGTTCGACAGACCGATTTCGCGGATCGAGTCGGTCAACTCGGCCAGTTCGAAATCCGCCCCCGGCGCGCGGTCGCGGATCAGTTTCTGCGTGTCGATCGCATCCAGCGGGATCATGTCGGTGATCAGTCCGGCGCGCTTCAGACGGACATGTTCCTGCGCAAGCGCGTCGTTCTCGGCGCGGATCCGCGCCTCGACCTGCGCGCGGTCGCGGCTGGATTCGGCCGTCTCGGCGATCGCCGTGGCCATCGGACCGCGCCGCGCGTCACGGTCGTCGGTCTTCCCCGCGGGGAAGGTTTCGGCGGGATCTTCCTCTGGCATCTCGATGTCGAACATGCGGCGTTTGCGGCTCATGCGTCAGCCTCCATCTGGTCCCATGCCGCCAGGACATGGCTGCGGAATTCCTCGTAGGCCTGATCGAATGTCGCGCGGGCGCGTCGCCATGTGTTGCGGGTCATCTCGCGATAGTCGATCTCGTAGATCGAGCTAAGGAAGCGGCCGGACTGTTCGACGGCGCGCGTCAGCTCGATCGGGTGCTGGGCCATGCGGTCGCCGAACACCTGCCGGAACGCGTTCAGCATCGCCTGATGCAACTCGTTCGACGGCTCGAACCTGGTCATCAGGAAGCGGACATCGTGGAACGCCTTGGGCAAGGCGATCTTCCCCGTGGGGAAGTTTTCGAACCCGTGCGACAGATCCTCGAGCGCCTCGGACAACTGGCCGATGAAGCTGGTGGTGGAGTCGTATTCCCAGTAGCCGGGACCTGACGGGATATACAGCATGTCGGCGGCAAAGACCGCGTTCATCGACTGATAGCCGATGGCGGGCGGGCAGTCGAACAGGATCAGGTCATAGGCGTCATCGGCCAGCCCGTCCAGGAAACGCGACACCGCGCCGAAGAAAGTCCATTCGGGATTGAGGTGCCGATACTGGGCGCTGGCGAATTCGACGAAGGCCGCGTTGGCGCAGCTGGGAACGATGTCAATGGTCGGCCACGCGGTCGGCTTGATGAAGTCCGACGGGCGCAGCGCGCCCAGGCCCATGTCCCGGATCGAGGACGGCAGCTTGCGCTGGGGCAGGGCGGTGCCGCTTTCGGCGCCGGACCCGACGGCGTTCATGCGATCCGTCTCGCGTTCAAGATCGCGGGCCATGATGCCCCAGACGGTGTGGTCCTCGCCGACATCGGTCAGGCCCATCGAATGTGACAGCGTCGCCTGCGGGTCGAAATCGACCAGCAGCACCCGATAGCCGTCCAGCGCCGCGGCGTGGGCGAAATGCAAGGCCACGGTCGACTTGCCCGCGCCGCCCTTGAAGTTGGCGATGGCCGCGCGGAAGGCGCGCTTGCCCGCCGGACGGGGAGGCAGCAGCGACCGCTTGCCGATCCGGATGCGGCGGCGCAGTTCGTTGATCTCGTCCAGGCTGAACCAGCGCTGCCGGCCTTCTTCCTCGACTTCCCCAAGGGGAAGGTTCGGGTCCGCCGCCAGCTTGCCGCGGAAGGTGGACTGGTTGATGCGGAAGATCAGTTCCGAGACTTCCCAGGACGAAAAGCGTCGCAGCGTCTTCTCGTTATCGGGGCTGAAGGTCTGGCGCCGGATCCAGCCCTGCATCTTCAGGGACTGTGCCTGCAGCCGGGCGAGGTCTTCGTGCGTATACATGTTGTGCCTGTCTTGAAGGACGTTGATTACTGCCATCTCTGCTTTTACGCCGAATTTGCGCTTTTGGCAAAAGACGTTTTCAATCAGGTCAGCATCGGTCGCCAAGGCGCGAATCGCGGCCCATATCTGCGAATCGGCGCGCACCGGGCGCAGCGCCCAGCCCTCGGACCGGACGCCAGAAATGGGGGACGCGGGAAGGCCGCACACCACAGATTGGGGGACATCGGCGCGATATCAGGGGACATCCAAGGCGTCACCCAATACCAGTGATACCGATTTTTCAATCAGGATCGGGACAGGAAACGATCCAGCCGAGCAAAGTTCTTGACAGAATCGGATTTCAGGACGCAAATGCGGTAAGGATGGCGAAAAGCGTTGCGGTCGTTCGACCAAGACACCAGACAGGGCGGCAAAGACCCCCCAAGCCATCGAGGCAGAAAGGCCGCAGCAAGGCGGCATGGCAAGGGCAGCCGGTGCATGACCGGCAGGAGCAGTGATGCAGGTGATCCGACCCGTCGGCCGGGAGGCCGCGGCGAAAAAATACGACATCCTGTCGGCGATGATGGCCCATGCGCTGGCCGGTGACCAGCACCGGCAACGGCTGATCCTGCGGCTGATGGCGCTGATCACCACACGCTACAACTGGCAGCGCAACGAACTTGCCACGGGACAGCGCGAGATCGCCCGGCTGTGGTGCGTGGACGAACGCACCGTCAAGCGCGACATGGCGCGGCTGCGCGGACTTGGCTGGGTTCAGGTCAAGCGGGCAGGGGCCCGCGGTCGGGTCTCGGTCCTGGGGCTGGATCTGGAACGGATCATGCTGGATACGCGCCCCGAATGGTCCCATATCGGCGAGGATTTCGTGGCCCGTGTCGGACAGGGGCCGCAGCCCGCGGAAAGCACCGTGGTTCCGTTCCGCAGACCCGATCCGGTGCCGGGCGACGGCGTCTGGCCTGCGATCTGCGACCGGCTTGCCGCCGAGGATCCGGCGCTGTGCGACGCCTGGTTCCGGGCGCTGCGCGAGGCCGGGATCGCCGAGGGGCGGCTGACCCTGATCGCGCCGTCGCGATTTCATGCGACCTATGTGCGCACGCATCTTCTGGGGCGGCTGAAGATCGCCGCGCGACGCCATGACGGTAGCATCGCCGATGTCGTCATCGACACGCTTTGATGCAACGAAGTCGTTTAATAACAACAGCTTGGGAAATGCGGTTGACGCTGTCCCGGCCCCCCGACATGCTACCCGGTGATAAATGGCGGGTGAAGATCCGCCGTCTTCAGACAGGGAAAAGGGGAAAAGATGATACGCGAATTCAAGTCTCTGGCACTGGCGGGTTGCATCGGTCTGGGCGCGATGAGCGCCGGCATGGCAACCGCGCAAACGGCCAAGGTCGCGACCGACCCCAGCTTCGTTCCATTCGAGATGCTGGATCAGGAAAGCGGCGAGATGATCGGCTTCGATATGGACATCATCGCCGCGATCGCGGACCGGGCCGGGTTCGAATACGAACTGAACACGATGGACTTCAACGGCATCATTCCGGCCGTGCAGACCGGCAATATCGACATCGCGATTGCCGGGATCACCATCACCGATGAGCGGGGCGAGATCGTCGATTTCTCGGACCCCTATTACGACAGCGGCCTGAAGATCCTGGTCGCCGCCGATAACGAGGACGTCGAATCCGTCGAGGATCTGGCCGGCATGAAGATCGGCACCAAGATCGGATCGACCAGCTTCGACTATCTGACCGAAAATCTGGGCGACGACGCCGAGATCACGCCCTATCCCGGCTCCAGCGACATGTATATGGCGCTGATGGGCGGCAGCGTGGACGCGGTCTTCTATGACGCGCCGAACGTGGCCTATTTCGCGCAGACCCGCGGCGAGGGCCGCGTGAAGGTCGTCGGCCCGCTGTACGAGGGGCAGCAATACGGGATCGCCTTCGTCAAGGGCAGCGAATTGCTGGAACCCGCCAACGAGGCGCTGGCCGCGATGCGCGAGGACGGCACCTATGACGAGATCCACGCGAAATGGTTCGGCGAAAGCACCGAATAATCTTCGGGCACGATGCGCCGCCCGCCTGACGGGCGGCGCCACCATGACGCGGGTCCTGTCACGGAGCGGATCACTTGGACAGCACATTTCAATTCGACTGGCAGGCGGCGTTCGATTCGATCCCGTATCTGCTGAAGGGCATACCCTACACGCTGCTGATTTCGGGCGTGGGTCTGGCCATCGGCTTTGTCATCGGCATCATCTTCGGACTTCTGCGGATCAGCCCGATGGCGTGGCTGCGCTGGATCGCGATCATCTATATCGAGGTGTTCCGCGGCACGCCGGTTCTGGTCCAGGTGCTGTTCATCTTCTACGGGCTGCCGCAGATCCTGGGCGGGCCGATCGATGCGGTGACGGCGGGGATCGCCGCGATCGCGGTCAATTCGGGGGCCTATATCTCGGAGATCGTGCGCGGCGGCGTGCAGTCCATCGAACGCGGTCAGCGCGAGGCGGGATTGTCCCTGGGCCTGACGCGGATCGACACGTTCCGATTCGTGATCTGGCCGCAGGCCTTTCGGCGGATGATCCCGGCGCTTGGCAATCAGGGTATCATCAGCATCAAGGACACCTCGCTGTTTGCGGTGATCGGGGTGGGCGAACTGGTGCGCCAGGGGCAGATCTATATCGCCACGACCTTCAACGCGCTTGAGGTCTATCTGATGGTTGCCGTCCTGTATCTGGCGATCACGCTGTCGCTGTCGGTCGGTCTGCGGCTTCTGGAACGCAAGGGATTGGTGGGACAATGAGCCAAGACGACGACAAGGCGCCGATCGTTCGCATCGAGGCGCTGAACAAGCATTTCGGCAGCCTGCATGTGCTGAAGGACATCGATCTGCAAGTGGCACCCGGCGAGGTGGTGGTGGTGATCGGCGCCAGCGGGTCGGGCAAATCGACCCTGATCCGCTGCGTGAACGGGCTGGAGGAATTCCAGCGCGGCCAGATCGAGGTGGACGGCAATCTTCTGAAACCAAACGGCAAATCCGGCGGCGCGCTGCAGGCGATCCGCACCGAGGTCGGGATGGTCTTCCAGCAGTTCAACCTGTTTCCGCATCTCAGCGTCATCGATAACGTGATGCTGGCGCCGATGCGGGTGCGCAATGTCAGCCGGCAGCAGGCCGAGGACACCGCGACGCGGCTGCTGGAACGGGTCGGCATTTCCGATCAGGCGCGGAAATTCCCGTCGCAACTGTCGGGCGGGCAGCAGCAGCGGGTCGCGCTGGCGCGGGCGCTGGCGATGGAGCCGCGGCTGATGCTGTTCGATGAGCCGACGTCGGCGCTGGATCCCGAGATGATCGGCGAGGTTCTGGACGCCATGCGCGAGCTTGCGCGCGAGGGGATGACGATGATGATCGTCACCCACGAGATGAGCTTTGCCCGCGAGGTCGCGGACCGCGTGATCTATATCCACAAGGGCGAGATCACCGAGGAGGGGACGCCCGAACAGGTCTTCGACAACCCCCGCAACGAACGCACCCAAAGCTTTCTGGCGCGCGTCCTGACGCATTGATCGCAGGGCCCGGGCGCGGCGGAACGGCGCCTGGTCACGGGATCGTTTGGAACTGCCCTGTGCTGCCGACTGTTCGGTTGCAGATGACTTTGTCCGCGACGCCGGACGTTACAGGAGGGCACCGATGCGCCGCATCATTCACAACACCACCGCCATAGCGGCATGCCTGTCGCTGATGGCCCCGCATCTTGCGATGGCACAGACCGCCGCCGTCGAGGGCGAAGCCCAGCAACAGCAACCCGAAGTGCTGCCACCCGAGACGGATCAGCAGCCCGAGGGGTCGGAAGACCCGCTGGCGGAGGCCTTGGCGCAGCAGGAAGAAGCTGGCGCTGAAGGCGATGACGCCGCCGGGCAATCCGCGGCCGAGGCAGATGCAGCCCCAGAAGAGCCGGCAGCCGAGGCCGCGCCGGTGGAAGAACCCGCCGAAGAGGCGCAGTCCGCAGAGGAGGCCGCGGACGAAAGCGCGATCGACGCGCAGCCCGCTGCTGAGCCCATGGCCGAGGAACAGGACGCAGCCGAGCAGCCAGCGGCCGAACCCGCCGACACCGCCAGCGACGCGCCGTCCGCCGAGAGCGCCGCGGGTGATATGGCAGCCGACGATATGATGGCCGGTCACACAGCGCCCGAGGAAGATGCCGCCGCCGAAACCTCGGACGCAGCAGAGCCGGTCGGCGATCCGCTGGCTGAGGCGCTGGAGGCAGAACAGGCCGATGTGCCCGAAGATGCCAACGAGGTGCAGGCAGAGGAGGCGCAGCCCGCCGACGAGATGACTGACGAGACCGCAGGCTCTGAACCCGCAACCGAGGAGGCCGAGACCGATCAGGATCCGCTGGCCGAGGCCCTTGCGGCGGAACAGCAGGCCAGCGAGGCCGAAGACGGCGACGCGGTGACCTCGGACGCGCAGGCGGATGTGGATCAGCCCGCCGAGAACATGACCGACGAAGCTGCAGACACCGAAGGCGAAGCCGCGACCGATCAGGACGCGTTGGCCGAGGCGCTGGAGCAGGAACAGTCGGGCGCTGAGGGCGCTGTGCAGGACGCCGAGGCGACCGAGGAACGCGCAGAAGCCCCCGAGGCCGACGCGAAGGAAACCGAGGCCGCCAAGGAGGCTGCCGAGGCGTCCGAGGCGCCGAAGGCCGCAGCGCTTGACGACGATGCCAGCAGCGATGCCGAGATCACCGAAGAGCAGGTGACCGAGGAGAACAGCCGTTCGTCTGCCGAAGATTTCGCGACCAGTCTCAGCGAGGCGCTTGGCGCGGCCACCGGCCAGCCCGAGGCACGCAGCCGCGAGGATGACGACGACGACAACGATCTGACCAAGGCGCTGCTTCTGGGTGCGGGCGCATTGGCGGTCGGCGCGATGCTGAACAATAACCGGCAGGTCTCGCTCAGCACGCCGGACCGGGTTGTGGTGACGCGGCCGGATGGTAGCCAGCAGGTGATCAAGGACGAGGTCGCGCTGCTGCGGCAGCCGGGATCGACCGTGGCGACCGAGAATTTCGATGACGGGTCGTCGCGCACCATCGTGACGCGTCAGGACGGCAGCAAGGTCGTCACCATCCGTGACGCCGATCTGCGGGTGCTGCGCCGCACGCTGGTCTCGGCCGATGGCACGACGACGCGGCTGATCGACGACACCAGCGCGCAACCCGTCGATATTGCCAGCCTGCCCGCGCCGGCTGCGGCGTCGAACGGCACCGCTGGTGAAATGAACGAGGATCAGTTGCGCGAGGCGCTGCGCCGCGAGGCGAATGTCGACCGCCGCTTTTCGCTGGCGCAGATCCGGGACATCCCGCAGGTGCGCGCGCTGGTGGCGCCGGTCGCTGTCAGCGGCATCACCTTCGACACCGGTTCAGCCGCGATCAGCCCAGATCAGGCAAAGCAGCTATCGACATTGGGGAATGCGCTGCGCGAGTCGATCGCCGAGAACTCGGGCGAGGTGTTCCTGATCGAAGGCCATACCGACACGGTCGGCTCGGACGCGGCAAACCTTGCCCTGTCGGATCGCCGTGCGGAATCGGTGGCGCTGGCCCTGACCGAGTATTTCGATGTGCCGCCCGAGAACATGGTCGTGCAGGGCTATGGCGAACAATATCTGCAGGTCCGGCGCGAAGGCGATGTGCGCCAGAACCGTCGCGCTTCGGTCCGCAGGATCACCGATCTGCTGCAGCAGGCATCGGCCGACTGATCGCGGATCATGGCCACGAGCAACCGGGGACGGGCGGCGCTGGCCGCCCGTCTTCACATTTCGATGCTTGCAAGTTCCGACCCGGCTGACGCAATCTTTCTGCTCAGAGGGGGATCGGGATGGACGAGGCGACACGGGTTTACGTCAAGGACGCCAGCAAGCGGTTCGGCCATGGCGCCACTGTCGTGCACGCGCTGGCCGATGTGACGCTGACGATCGAGGGCGGGTCGTTCTTCACGCTGCTGGGGCCGTCGGGCTGCGGCAAGACCACCCTTCTGCGGTTGCTGGCGGGGTTCGAGACGCCGACCGGCGGGCGCATTCTTCTGGGCGATCAGGACGTGACTGCGCTGCCGCCCAACCGCCGGCCGATCAACACGGTGTTTCAGTCCTACGCGCTGTTCCCGCATCTGAGCGTGGCGCAGAATGTCGGCTTCGGCCTGAAGATGCAGGGCATCGCGCGCGCGAAACGTGACGCGCGGGTAGATCAGATGCTGGCGCTGGTCAGGATGCAGGATTTCGCCGAACGCCCGGTCGCGCAGCTGTCGGGCGGCCAGCAGCAGCGGGTGGCACTGGCCCGCGCGCTGGCGCCCGAGCCGCGTGTCCTGCTGCTGGATGAACCGCTGTCGGCGCTGGACCTGAAGCTGCGCAAGGAAATGCAGATCGAGTTGAAGCGGTTGCAGCGCGAGACCGGCATCACCTTCGTGTTCGTGACCCACGACCAGGAAGAGGCGCTGACCATGTCGGACCGCATCGCGGTCATGTCGGCGGGCCGCGTCCAGCAGATCGGCACCCCGCGCGAGATCTATGCCCACCCGGCCAACCGCTTTGTCGCGGGCTTCATCGGCGAAAGCAATTTCCTGCCGGTCACTGTCGCGGACGGGGCGGCGCGGATCGGGGATCATCGCATCAGCCTGGCCGCACCCGCCGATCCCGGCCCTGCGACGCTGGCGATCCGGCCCGAGGATATCATGCTGGAGCCCGGCGCCGCGCTGTCGGCCGAGGTGACCGATACGGTCTATCTGGGCAATGCCGTGCAGATCATGGCGCGGCTGGAGGACGGAACCCAGATCGCGCTGCGCCAGCCGGCAACCATCGACCTGCCGGAAAGCGGCCAGCGGATCGGGCTGCGCCTGCCCGTCGAAGCCGTCCAGATCCTGGAGGCGGAATGAGCGCGGGGCAGGGGCAGGCCAACCGCACCTCCTGGAGCCTTGCCGCACCCGCGCTGGCGCTGCTGCTGATCGGGTCGATCGGGCCCTTGCTGATCGTGCTGGTCTATTCCTTCATGACGCCGGGCGACTATTCCGGCGTCCAGCGGCCCTTCACCACCCAGGCGTGGGAACAGGTCTTTCTGACCCGTGACATCTTCGACGACACGCTGGGATGGGCGGACGCGCACATGACCATCTTCTGGCGGTCGGTGAAGCTGTCGGTCCTGACCGCGGTGATCACCTTCCTGCTTGGGCTGCCGACGGCGTGGTTCATCGCCACGCGGCCGCCCGACCGCCGGGCGCTGTGGCTGTTCCTGATCACCATCCCGTTCTGGACCAACCTGCTGATCCGCACCATCGCCATCAACGAGATCATCCGCAACGAGGGGCTGCTGAACCAGGTGCTGCTGAAACTGGGGGTGATCGGCGCGCCGTTGCAGATCCTTTATACCGATACGGCGGTGCTGATCGGCATGGCCTATGTCTATCTGCCGATGATGGTGCTGCCGATGTATGCGGCCATTGACCGGTTCGACACCAGGCTGCTGGAAGCCGCCTATGACCTGTTCGCAAATCGCTGGCAGGCACTGTGGCATGTGGTGCTGCCGGTGATCCGGCCGGGCATCCTTGCGGGGTCGATCCTTGTGTTCGTGCCCTCGCTGGGGGCCTATGTCACGCCGCGCGTTCTGGGCGGCGGCAAGAACATGATGATCGGCAACTTCATCGAACTGCAATTCGGACAGGGGCAGAACTGGCCGCTTGGCGCGGCGCTGGCAGTGCTGCTGTTGATCGCGGTGGGGCTGGCGCTGACGGTCTATGTCAGGGTTCTGGGCGGGGCAGGGCGGGCCGATGGCTGAGCGGCGTTTCGATCCGACCCGACTGCCGGGCTTTGCGACCGTCGCCGTGGCGGTGTTCGTGTTGCTGTATCTGCCGATCGCGACACTGGTTGCCTACAGCTTCAATGGCGGGGACTCGGTGGCCGTCTGGGGCGGCTTTTCGCTGGACTGGTATGGCCGGGCATGGGCCAATGAAACCGTCAAGGCCGCCGCGCTGCGGTCGGTGGTGATCGCCGCCTGCGCCTCGGCCCTGGCCACGACCCTGGCGACGCTTGCCGCGGTGGGCGTCGTGCGCAACCGGCGCATGAAGGGCAGGGCGGTGGTCTATATGGCGATCAACCAGCCGCTGATGGTCCCCGAGATCGTGACGGCGGTGGCGTTGCTGATCTTCTTTGCCAGCGTCCGGCAGTTCACCGGCTATCAGGGTCTTGGCTATCTGATCGCGGCGCATGCCGCATTCTGCGTGCCCTTCGCCTATCTGCCGATCTCGGCCCGGCTGGAAGGCATGGACGCCACGCTGGAGGCGGCGGCGGCCGATCTTTACGCCACGCCGCGGCAGGCGTTCCGGCATGTCACGCTGCCCTTGCTGACGCCCGGCATCATCGCGGGCGCGATGCTGGCCTTCGTCATCAGTCTTGATGATGTGGTGATCACCGAATTCGTCAAGTCGGCGGGACAGGACACCCTGCCGACCTATATGCTGGCGCAGATGCGGCGCGGCGTCTCGCCCGAGGTGAATGCGATCTCGACCATGCTGCTGATGGTCACCGTCGTGCTGCTGACCGCATTCTTCATCATCAACAAGCAGACCAACAGGGGAAAACAATGAAAACCACAGCGATCCTTGCCATCGGCATCTCGGCGCTTGCGCTGCCCGCGCTGGCCGAGGGGCAACTGAATCTGTACAACTGGGGCGACTATACCAGCCCCGAGATGATCAAGAAGTTCGAAGACCAGACGGGCATCGACGTCACTATCACCGATTACGACAGCAACGACACCTCGATGGCCAAGGTCAGCGCGGGCGGGCACGGCTTTGATCTGATCGTGCCGTCACACAACTATCTGCAGATCTTCGTGCAAAAGGGGCTGCTTGCGGAACTGGACCATGCGCGGCTGAAGAATTTCGGCAATATCGATCCGAAATGGGTGGACGTGCCGTGGGATCAGGGCCGCACACATTCGATACCGTGGCTGTGGGGCACGGTCGGCATGGGCGTGAACACCGACACCTATGACGGCGATCCCAACACCTCGGCGATCTTCCTCGACCCGCCCGAGGAGCTGGTGGGCAAGGTCAATGTCGCCCCCGAGATGACCGACATCATGCATCTGACCACGATGTATCTGGGCGGCGAGCCCTGCACCGAGGACAAGGAGATGCTGAAGAAGGTCCGCGACAAGCTGGTCGAGGCCAAGCCGAAATGGATGTCGATGGATTACGGCATGTCCGACAAGATGGGCAGCGGCGACGTGAAGGCGTCGGAATACTGGTCGGGCGCGATCATGCGGGCGCGGCTGCAGAACCCGGCGGTCGTCTATGGCTATCCGAAGGAAGGCTATCCGCTGTTCATGGACAGCATCGCGCTGCTGCATGACGCCCAGAATGTCGATGAGGCCTATCAGTTCCTCGATTTCATCATGGACCCGGAAAATGCCGCGATGAATTCGGACTACACCAAATATCCGAACGGCATCGCCGGCAGCGAGGAATTCTTCAGCGACGAGATGCGGGCCGCGCCCGAGATGGTCGTGCCCGAAGAACATCTGGCCAACGGCAAGTGGATGCCGCTGTGTTCGCCCACGGCGCGCGACTACATGACCGCGATCTGGACCGAATTGCAGAAATAGGGGTTGCAGGCCACCGGTCCGGGCGCCTGCCCGGACCGTTTGCGATGACCAGTCCGGGTCAGCCGCGCAGGCTGCGCCACAGGGTCAGTGCGGCGTCGGCCAGATCGCCGCTGCGCGCCAGCAGATGTTCGCGTTCCAGGCCCGGCGCCTCGGCCTTGCGGTCAAGGCGCGCCAGCAGCCGCATCAGTCTGCGCCGATGCACGCCGGTCCATAGTTGCAGCGGGTCCGCCAGAAGCCCCGCGAAGGCGGTGACCACGGACGCGGCAATGGCCAGCGCGACGCCCGTGACGGCGACCTGCGCGGCGCTGGGTTCGACCGGAAACATGCCGTTCCACAGCCGACCCAGCCCGCTGCCAAGCACGAAATCGTCGATGGCCTGGCGCTGCGCGCGCAGTTCGGCCACCGGCCCGGCCAACGAGATCACCCCCGGCGTCGTTGCACCGAACATCGCGACCCCGACGATCAGCACGATCATCGAAGTGGTGATCTCGGCCACGGCGTTGCGGGTTTCGGTATAGACCGAGACGGCGCGCCGCAGATCCGCGTCGGGGATATCGGGTGCCAAGCCTTCGGCCTGCATCGCGCGCAGGAAGGCTGTCAGGTCGTCATGCAGCAGCCGCGCCAGATCTGATGGGAGGAACACACGTCGCCGCGCCAGCCAGCCGCCGGCCGCGTGCAAGCCCACCTTGCCGCAGACCCAGGCACCCAGACGTGTCAGAAGAAATACCGGCGACAGCGCGACATTGATGGGCGCGCGCAGCAGATCCAGCCCCAGCACCGCCCGATGCAGGCGCAGCGTGCCGCGCGGGCCGTAACGATCGCGGACAAAGCCCGCGACCGCCCTTTGCCGTGCCACCTCGATATCGTCTGGATTGCCGGTCACCGTGCTGCCGCCCCCGCGCTGGGATTCCGCTGCGCCAAGACATAGGGGCAGCGCGTCTGCGGGTCCAGAACCGCCACGCGCGAATTCAGGAGCGGCTCGCCGCCGCGGCGATCAGGCGGATCCCTTCGGGAATGTCGCGCTGCGCGATCGAACCATAGCCGAGGCGAAAGAACGGGCAGGGTTCGGGGGGCGTCTCGAAGAATACCGCGCCCGGCTCGATCAGCACCCCGTCAGTCAGAAGCTGCTGTGCCAGAACGGCGCTGTCGACATCGCCGGGCGCGCGTAGCCAGATGCTGGAGCCGCCTGAACTGGGCGCCCCGGCGATCTGCAACGAGGTGGAGGCCAATGCCTCCTGCAGGGTCGCACGGCGTGTCTTCAGCGTCTGCCGCAGCCGCACGATATGGGCGTCATAATGCCCCAGCGCCAGAAAATAGGCGGTGATGCGCTGCAGATGACTGGGTGGGTGGCGCAGCATGATCGACCGCAACGCGCGGGCTTGCGCGATCAGGTCGGCCGGGCCGACCATATAGCCGATCCGCAGCCCCGGAAACAGCGACTTCGAGAAGCTGCCGACATAAACCACGCGCCCGTCGCGATCCAGCGACTTCAATGCCGGGGCGGGCGGCGCCAGATAGGACATCTCGAAGTCGTAATCATCCTCGATGATCAGGAAGTCCTGCGCGGCGGCGCGGGCGATCAGGTCGCAACGCCGGTCCAGCGGCATCGTCGCCCCGGTTGGAATGTGGTGGCTGGGCGTGATGATCACGAGGCTGGTCTTTTCGGGCAGATCATCGGGGTTCAGCCCGCCATGATCGACCGGCAGGAAGGTCGTGGGGCTTTGCGCGCGGCGCAGCGTTTCGGCGAAATCCGGGTAGCCGGGTTCTTCGGTGACCGCCAGGCGGTCGGCGCGGGCCAGCAATTCGGTCGCAAGGAACAGCGCATTCTGCGCGCCAAGTGTCACCAGCACCTCGTCGGGGCGGGCATGAATGCCGCGGCGGGGCAGGGTGTTGGAACAGATATAGTCGATCAACAGCGGATCGTCGGCACCATACCGGTCTGCGGCCAGATCGGCGAAGTCGCGCGTGCCCAGGGCGCGGCGCGCGCAGTCGCGCCACGCGTTGTGGTCGAACAGCGTGGGATCGGCCTGCCCGTAGATGAACGGGAACCGGAAGTCGCGCCAGTTCGCGGGTTTGCGGATCACCCGGTGCGGCAGCTGATGGCCGGACAACCAGTCCGACCAGTCGGGCGGACGTGCGGCCTGCTGCCGGATGCCGGGCGGGCGCAGGCGCCGATGGGGCACCGTCGCCGCCACCGCGATCCCGGAACGGGGCAGGGTTTCCAGATATCCCTGACTGACAAGATCCTGATAGACCAACGTCACCGTCATCCTCGAGATTCCCAACGCCGATGCAAGGCTGCGGCTGGAGGGCAGCCGCGTGCCCGGGCGGGCGCGGCTTTCCAGAACTGCCCGTACGATCGCCGCCGCCAGCCGACCCTGCAGCGTCGGCGCTTCGTCGTCGCGCAGAAAGATGATCTCGGTGGGTATGCGGCCTGACATCTGGACCTATGAACGGTTCAAACTGGACATATCGTTCCGGCGCCGCACCTGCAACATTCTGCCGCATCACCACGCATCGCGATCAACGCGACGACAAACAGGGAGACTTCGATGACCTATATGACCCGCCTGCTGACCGGCACCGTGGCTGCGCTTGCACTGGCCCTTCCGGCCGCGGCCACCGAATACCGCGTCGCGGTCGGCGACGGCGCCGGCGGTACGCAAGAGGCGCTGGGGCTGGCCTTCATCGCCGCGCTGGAAGAACAGTCGGGCGGAGAGATGACCGGCAAGCTGTTCCTGAACGGTCAGCTTGGCGACGAACAGGACACCGTCACCGCCGCCGCCACCGGCACGCTGGATTTCTCGATCCTCGCGATCAACAATATCACTCCCTTCTCGCCGTCGGTCGGCACGCTGACGCTGCCCTATGTCATCCTCAGCCAAGATGACGCCGAGGCGATCACCCAGGGCGAGGTCGGCCAGCAGATGATCGACCAGACCATCGAGGATGCCGGCGTACGCATCATCGGCTGGGGCTATTCGGGGTTCCGCGTTCTGACCAACTCGAAAAAGCCGGTCTCGACCGTCGAGGATCTGCAGGGGCTGGTCGTCCGCGTCCCGAAGAACGAGATCATGATCGAAACCTACAAGTCATGGGGCATCAACCCGACCCCGATGGCCTGGGGCGAGACGTTCGCCGCGCTTCAGCAGAAGGTCGTTGACGGTCAGGACAACCCCTACATGACCAACTATGCGATGAAGTTCGACGAGGTTCAGAAATACATCACCGACCTGCACTATATCTTCTCGATCGAACCGCTGATCGTCAGCGAGTCGCTGTTCGAAAGCATGTCCGAAGAAGAGCAGCAGCAGGTGCTGGCCGCAGGCAAGGCCGCGACGCAGGCGTCGGCAGAGTTCCTGCGCACCGAAGAGGCCAAGATCCGCGAAGAGCTGGTCAATCGCGGCATGGAAATCACCCAGCCGGCCAATGACGAACAGGAATTCATCGAACTGGCCACCTCGGCGGTCTGGCCCAAGTTCTATGACCAGATCGGCGGCAAGGAAGTGCTGGACAATGTCCTGACCTCGCTGGGTCGCGAGCCCGCCGCCGACTGACCGGGCGCGCGGCCCGGCCCGCGCGTCCCCGTTTGCCGCCTGTCCTTTTCGCTGCCCCCTTCGGAGGCCCGTCATGTCTGCGCTCTGGTCGTTTCTCGACAGGTTCGAAAGCCATGTTTGCCGCGTTCTGCTTGCTGTCTTCGTGACGCTGCTGTTCGTGCAGATCGTGTCCCGCCAGATCTTCGGTTTCTCGATCACCTGGATCGAGGAACTGTCGATCATCCTGTTCGTCTGGTTCGCCTATTTCGGGGCGTCCTACGCCGCCCGGATCGCTGCCCATAACCGCGTGACCTTTCACCTGAATGCGCTGCCCCGGACCAAGGCACGCATCATCGAGGCGATGGGCGACGCGTTCTGGATTGCATTCAACCTGGTCTTCGTCTGGCAATCGATCGAATTCATCAGCCGGCTGAAGCCGTTCGTGAAGGCCCAGACCCTGGGCTGGGAGATGCGCCATGTCTATCTGGCGTTGCCCATCGCCTTCACGCTGATGACGCTGCGGATCCTGCAGGTGAATTATTTGAAGCTGGTACGCGGCATCGATCCGACCGATCCCGACAAGGCCAGCGTTCAGGCGGCGCTGGAACTGGCCGAGGACGAGAAGCGCAACTTCGAGAAGGGGGAACACTGATGGATTCCCTGCTGATCGAGATCCTGTTCGGCGCCTTCTTCGCACTTCTCGTCCTTGGCGCCCCGATCACCGTGGCGCTTGGCGTCTCGTCGCTGGCCGCGATGCTGTATCTGGGCGACAACCCGATCAAGATGGTGCAGATGGCGTGGTCCTCGGTGGGTTCGTTCCCGCTGATGGCGCTGCCTGCCTTCATCCTGGCCGGCGCGCTGATGGAGGCCGCGGGCCTGTCGCGGCGGCTGATCAACGTGGCCGAAAGCCTGGCAGGTCCGTTCACCGGCGGGCTGTCCGCCGCCACCGTGATGGCCTGCCTGTTCTTCGGCGCGATCTCTGGTTCGGGTCCGGCCACCACCGCCGCCGTCGGCATGCTGATGATCCCGGCGATGGTGCGGCAGGGGTACGGCGCGGGCTACGCCGCGTCGGTGACCGCCGCGGCAGGTGGGCTTGGCATCATCATCCCGCCATCGATCCCGATGGTGATCTACGGCATCTCGGCCATGGGCATGCAACCGCCACCCGAGGCGATCGAGGCACATGGCGCGTTCCAGTCGGTGTCGATCTCGAAGCTGTTCATCGCCGGGTTCCTGCCGGGCGTGGTGATGGCCGGCGGCCTGCTGACCATGAACTATATCCGTTGCCGGATGCGCGGCTTCCACGGGTCGTCCGAGCCGCTGTCGGTCGGCAAGATCCTGTCGGCCTGCTATCATGGCTTCTGGGCGCTGCTGGCCCCGGTGGTGATCCTGGGCGGCATCTATTCTGGCTTCTTCACCCCGACCGAGGCCGCCATCGTCGCGATCTTCTACACGCTGTTCGTGGGTGGGGTGATCTATCGCGAACTGGATCTGCGCCAGATGGTCAAGTCGCTGGACACCACGACCTGGCTTGCCGGGCGTGTGCTGCTGGTCCTGTTCACCGCCACGATCTTCGGCCGCATCCTGGTCGAGAACAACGTGCCGGGCGTGATCGCGGGCGGCATCCTGTCGCTGACCGACAACATCTACCTTATCTGGGCGATGGTGATCGGTCTTCTGCTGATCATCGGCATGTTCATGGAAACGCTGGCCGCGATCATGATCCTGGTGCCGGTCATGCTGCCTGTGGCCTACATGATGGGCATTGATCCGATCCATTTCGGGATCGTCATGATCTGCACCCTGTCGGTCGGCTTCCAGACCCCGCCCCTTGGCGAGAACCTGTTCATCGCCTCGGGTATCTCGGGCATCTCGATCGAGCGGATCAGCCTGCGGGCCATCCCGTTCGCGATCGCCTCTGTCACCGCAATCTTCATCATCGCCATCTTCCCGGAAATCGCCCTGTGGCTGCCCCGGATGATGGGCTACTGACGCAAGGAGTCCACACATGACCGCCACGACCACCCGCACACTGACCGCCGACGACCTGAAGGCCACCTTCGACGCCTTCAACCGCCACGACATCGACGGGGTGATGACCCATTTCGCCGATGACTGCGTGTTCTTCACCGTCGCGGGCGAGAATGAATACGGCAACCGGATCGACGGCAAGCCCGCCATCGCCAAGGCTTTCGAGGGTGTCTGGACCGCGATGCCCGACGTCCAGTGGGCCGATCACAGCCATTTCCTGTCCGAGGATGGCACCCGCGGCGTCAGCCAGTGGACCTTCCGCGCCACCAATCCCGACGGCACGCGGACCGAGGTTCAGGGCGTCGATCTGTTCCGCATCCGTGACGGCCAGATCGTCGAAAAGCAGGCGATCCGCAAGCAACGTCCCTCTGTGCCGGCCAAGTGAGGAACGCAATGGATGTGATGGCGAAAAGGGCAGGGTCGGTGCCGTTCGACCCGTTCTATGACCCCATGACTGCCCCGAACCTGGGTCCGGGTAGCGATTATGCGCCGACCTACTGGATCGGCACGGCGGGAGAGATCCCCGATGACGACGGCCCGGTCACCGGCGATATGGATGTCGATGTCGCCGTGATCGGGTCGGGCTATACCGGATTGTCGACGGCGATCCACCTGTCCAAGATGCATGGCATCAAGGCCACGGTGTTGGAGGCGAATGGTGTCGCTTACGGCTGTTCCACCCGCAACGGTGGTCAGGCACAGATCAGTTCGGGCCGCCTGAAGCGCAGCCAGTGGATCACCCGCTGGGGCCTTGATGCCGCGCGTGCGCTGCATGACGAGGTGGTCGAGGCCTTCGACCTGTTCCGCGGCCTGATCCGAGATCATGGCATCGACTGCCAGCCGCAGGACGGCGGCCATTACTATATCGCCCACAAGGCCTCCGCGATGCCCGCGCTGGAATCCGAGACGCGGCTGCTGAACGAGACATTCGGCTATGGCGCGCGAATGCTGGACCGGGATGAGCTGTTTCGGACCGTCGCCCGCGACCACGAGGCGCACGGCGCGATGTGGGAACCCGACGGCGTCGGCATCCACGCTGCCCGGCTGGCCTTCGGCTATTTGCGCGTGGCCCGCGAACTGGGCGCGACGGTGCATCCCGACAGCCCGGTGCAAGGCTGGGTGCTGAAGGACGGCATCCACCATCTGCGCACGCCGGGCGGCACCGTCCGCGCACGGCGGGTGGCGGTGGCGACAGCGGCCTATGCGCCCCGCGCGCTGCATCCGCGGCTGAAGGACCGGCTGATGCCGATCATGTCGAACAGCGTCGTAACGCGGGTGCTGACCCCGGATGAACTGGACGCGGTGGGTATCCGCAAGCTGTCGCCGCTGACGGATACCCGCACGCTGCGCCATTACTACCGCCTGCTGCCCGACAACCGGCTGCAGATCGGCTCGCGCGCGGCGATCACCGGGCGCGACGCCGCCAACCCGGCGCATCTGAAGGCGCTGCGCGAGGGCATGGCGCGGAAATTCCCGGTCCTGCGCGGGATCGATCTGGATTATTCATGGTGGGGCTGGGTCGATGTCAGCCATGACATGATGCCGCGCATCACCGGCCTGCCCGACCTGCCCGGCGCGTTCTACGCGCTTGGCTATGGCGGCAACGGGGTCATGTATTCCGCGATGGCCGGCCGCCGCATGGCGCAGCTTGTCGCGGGCGAGACGGTCCCCGACCTGCCGATCTTCAATACCGAATTGCCGCATGAGGGATGGAAGACGCCCTTCCGACGGCTTGGCCAATGGGGCCTCTACCATCTCTACCACTTCCGCGACGAGCGCAAATAAGGAGCGACGCC
>NZ_JANAVZ010000016.1 GCF_025195095.1 Paracoccus maritimus
GGACGTCCTCGCACGACTACCTGAAACGACCGCTTCCCAGGTGCACGCTCTACTGCCATGGAACTGGAAAGCTGCGGAGCACCGCCAAGTCGTATGACCGCGGCCTACGCCGGATGCTAACTCTGCGACTGCTCTAGGAGTACCTCTTCCTTGGTGTATTTGGTGTCGGAATAGAACCCTTACCTTGCGTAAGGGGTCCTCATTCGTTTGGCGGGGTTTGCGATGGCAATAGACCTGCAGCGATGGCGCTTCAGCTGACGCCATTTGGCATCTCAGGGCCACTGAAGTTCCCAGATCACCGAAGGCTCGCGGTGATGATTGGGCGGAGCGTTTGCCGTCTGCTAGTTTGCCCACATGTGTGGACGATTCGTAGATCCGAACCTTCGCGGGACCGAGCATGATTTCTCGGAGTTGAAGATCAATCCGATCCCGCGAAGGTTCAACGTGACGCCGACACAGGACGTCCTGACGATCGATCCCGGCGGAGTCGGCGAGTATGCGCGCTGGTGGCTGATCCCGTCCTGGTTCAAGGGCGATAACCCAAAGGAATGGAAGGCGACGACCTTCAACGCCCGGATCGAGGACGCCGCCAGCAAGCCGACATTCCGCGGGCCATGGAAGTATGGGCGCTGCCTGATCCCGGCCGCGGGCTACTACGAATGGACGGGAGCGAAGGGCAGCAAGCAGCCGCATTTCATCCAGTCGGCCGGCAACGAGGAGGTGCTGTGGTTCGCGGGCTTGTCCTCGCGCTGGCATGACCTGCTGACCTGTACGATCGTGACCCGCGCTGCCAACAGTACTGTCCATGACGTGCATACGCGGATGCCAGTGATCCTGAACTCGGATGAGCGCGACGCTTGGCTAAAAGGCGCCAGCGATCCGGAAATCGGTGCGGGAGCCAATCTCCGGCATCATCCCCTTGCGCCATTCGGGATCCGCGACGATGGGCCAGAGCTGATCGAGGCGCCAGACTGAAAGCCACCTTGTCGAATCGTTCACCCTCCGTTCTGTATCCGGAAATGGAGAAACGATGGACATACGCCCGCGATCGCACGCACCACGGGGATTCCGGAGCGGATAACTGGCGGGTTCAGGGATGGCGCATCGATGGGCACCGAAAGAATTTTAGTTGCGGTGATTATTGCTGGCATGCAGGGTGTAGAGATGTCATTCATCCCCTTCTTGCTACGTCTGTGCGTTAAACAACGACCATTACCAGTGCGGCGGTACTAGGATGGCACGGAGGGTCACGGCCAAAAATCCCTCAATGCGGTACAGGCGACTTCTGTCGCACGGCTTCTTTGCGCCGGAGCTGCCACCTTGTTTTGTTTCAGAAGGTCTCGCTCGTTATCGTGCGGTGATCTGGCGGGACATCAATGCTCAGGGCATGCCACAAATCGATAGACTTGTTACGCAGACAACCTGGTTCCATTTCCCACGCTTTGGCCGAAACGACCGACGTCATGGCGTCGTCAATCCGATCTCCTATATGGCCATTGCCAAAATCATTGCCGACAATTTTGTCAAGCTTCGGACGATTGCTCGCCGGCGTTCTGGCATGTCCGCATCACCGCTCATGTTTGACTGGAGCGGTTCGCGAGCCATTCTGCGACCCAACATTGATCTTCTTGACGATTTCCGTCTCGACCTTGCGTCCCGCCGCGAAATGTTCGTCTCGGCTGATCTGCGCGCATTTTATCATTCCGTCTATACGCATACGATTCCGTGGGCGATCCGCGGCAAAGCAATGGCGAAGGCGGACAAGTTCTCACATCACTATGCAAACAAGCTCGACCGCTATTGCCGTAATGCACAGGACCAGCAGACCATTGGCCTTCCGGTAGGCCCAGATACCTCACGGGTGATCGGTGAATTGATTGCCTCAGCGGTGGACGAGAAATTAAAACAGGAAGCCGGCGTGACCTCACGCGATGCTTCCAGATATGTAGATGACTTTACGATCAGTAGCGCTGGCGGGCTGAGTGGTGAGGGTATGATAGCGGCAGCCCGTCGTGCAGCAGCCGAGTTTGAACTGGAGTTGAACCACGACAAGTCCGCAGTGGTCGCAACGTCGGCATATCTGGGAAATGGTTGGAAGCACGTCGCACGCAGCCAACGACCACCGCCACCATACGATCCAGATGACTTCAAGCGGTTCTTTTACGAGATAGCCCGTCTTGTCCGAGAGCTGCCAGATACGAATGTCGAGAAATGGTCGTTACAGAACGCGCGCGTAGCTTTTCTGGGTGTTGATACCAGCGATTGGAGTCGCATTCAGAGCCATCTCATAAACGCCTACCGTCGTAATAGCACAATAGTCTCGCTTCTCGTGGAGTTGTTGATCGAACGTCATCGAGATCAAAACGACGTTGATATCGAGGGTGTACGTGACTTCCTTGACCACCGAATCCCGACGCTCGCTCTGGAAGACCGTACAGGCGAGCTAATATGGCTACTGTTTCTAATGATCGCGTTGGAGGTCAGAATTGACGCACAGCGTTTTGAACGGCTCTATAGCTTAGAGGAACCGATGTGTGCGCTACTTCTGAGCGCCGCAGATGCTCGTGGCCTGATCATTGGCACGATTGATCGGTCTCTTTGGAATCGATCTCTTACCGCCGAGGGTCTTCGGGGATCGATGTGGCTTTATGCTTACGAGGGACCTCGTCACAACATCGTCGGTCACGGCTCGACCGCCCACATCGAACAAGACCCATACTTTTCGATTCTTCATGCCCGTGGCGTAGATTTCCTGTCGGTGGAGGCAGGTCTAGAATCAATTACAGGAGCTATGCGAGTCAGAAGGCGGGCTGACAACCTCCACCACGCACGAATGCGACGCGACTTCATCGACGATTTCGACGTAGAGGAGTGGGATATCGGCGACGAGGATGACGAGTACGACGCGAACTGGGAGTACTGACCTCGGTCAGTGCTACGATTCTGTGACAAATTCTGATAAACCCTTAAGACAAAAGCCAGAAAATTTTCTTATAGATCAAATTGAATGGCAGCTCCATCCCGCGCAGCGGTTATTTGGGCGGTGGCACTGCTACGCGGTACGCAAGAGTCCGGTCCGGCGAAGTCGCTCCGCAGCGATGATCCGACCGGCCAACGGCAGCCCAGTGACGGCAAGGCAAGGGCTTGGACTGCTCGCGACGCGCTCTCAGAGGCATACCGCGCCGCCGCAGGACTGGTCAGAAGCCCATGCTAGCGTAGGCCTTCGCTGAGAACCTTTACGTAATGAGATGCGGACCTATGTCCAAATCCTTTCTTCTTGGGATTCGGATCTATCAAACGTCGATTCGACGCGTCCCACACCAGCCAATGCCAGTATCCATTATGGTTGGGTTGAGTTCCGATGATAGCGTCAAAGCTTAGGCCCATATCTGTTTTGCTTATTTTTTTAAAGGGATATCTTTGCTTCCCAATGTCGATACCGAAATGACGTAGGGCACGACGTAGATCTTTAACTCCAGTGTAGCTGGCTGGCTCGTCGCCAAAGAGGGCGTTCTTAGCTAAACTATATGCCTTGGGCTGCGGGCAGTTAACATACTTGTTTATGATCATCGCAATGCATGCGACACCGCAGTCGTTTGATTTCTCCTGCATGATCCGGTTCATTTTTCTCAACCTGGTGCTACTGCATCTTTATCCATGATTGGCCCTGACGGCCGAGTGGACGAAGAACTTTTCGAAAACGAACTATGCCTAGATCTCATCTCCAGTTACTTCTAGCTTATGGCGAAAACGGCTTATCCACCATAGCCGTTGCTTCTAGCGCCGTTCAATTAACTTCGAGCGGTGCTACGATCGCTTTCGCAAGTACAATCGCCTACCATCTGCCCATAGTTGTCAAACCGTTCATCGCACGCTGCGCATGCAGCGAAAGGCAGAAATGTCCGCAAGTCGGACGTTGGACGGCGATATGACCGCTCCCAGCACCAGACATTCAGATTTCGACTGCGCATAGGACAAAAACTGCCGTTCGCTGCCGCTATTAGAGGTGTCCAATTATGCCAGGGGAGAACGGCGGTCGATCAGTCGTCGTCATCGGGCCGATCCTCATGCCAATAAACGTAGTTAAATAGTGCATCGAGTTCGGTGAAATCGCGAAGCCCGAGTGCCTTGCACACGGCGTCCGCTTGATCGCAATAAAGCTGATACTTGTCGGGGCTCACGCTTCCCTTCGATGGGTGAAGCGGAAATTCATCATAGCCAGCGAGACGCAGGCCCGCGACCGCATTCTGATTCATTACCGCAAAACGTGTGTTGTCCAGCGTGTGCAAAATCTCGGTAAGGAGATTGATCCCAGCACCTTTGATGTCTGCAAACGCCGCGTGGAGAGTGGCGAACGCATCACGCGGCGACAAATCAGCGTGATCGATGATTGATGCCACCGCGCGGACAAAATCTTCGCGCTTGTCAGTAATGCGCGTCTTTGCGCGGTCGAGGCCGCCCGAATGGAATGACCCGATTAGATTCTCATATTCGGTCAGGAACCCATGCGCTGTTTTCCCCTTCGACGCCGCGATGGTCCGAAGCTGTGTCGGCGCAACCGCAAGATTGTCCCGTCTGACTTTCATCTGATCATTGAATAGCGATGATACGTCACCTTCCTGCATCATTCGCAGGAAGCCGGCGAGAACATCGAGTGACGCTTCGCCGGAATCGACGGCGCGCGTGGCGCGACGCCTTGCAAAACGCGCCCATGCAGCGTTGATCGCATGACCCTTTGCATAACCATCAATCAGCGGCTTCGTCGCCAGCACAATCGCATAATTGTCGATCAAGTCATCGAAATGCCCGGTGATCTTTTTCATCATCGCGCCGCTCTCATCATCGATCAGAACCGACGCTTCATAATTTTGAAGCAGTCCGCCTTGCGTGAAGTTCGCCGATCCGACAGCGACCTTGCATCCATCGCCGGACTCGAATGCATAAATTTTTGGATGAAACATACTCTGGGAATTACTGAGGTATAATTTGAGGTTGTGCTTCTTGCTCAACCTAAAGAGGGCTCGAAGCAGCGCAGGATCAGTGTAGTAAAGATCCAAGCCGACTGCGAGCCGCGCCGCCATACCTTTAGACAACGCCTTTTTCAGTGGCGATTGCATTTCCCTCCAGCCCGACATTGTTGCGAATGCAACCATACATTCGAAACGCCGCGCATTCTTGAACAGCGCTCCAATCTCCGTTCGGTGGTCCGTGCTGTCGTCATTGAGCAGAAGTTGGATTGATTGCGTGTGCGCCATGCTTCCCCCGTGGATTCATGGAAAGATTTAATGTCTTGGCGCAAAAAAGAAAGAAGGCCGTGGCACTAGCCACGGCCGGCATCCACCTGTCACTGGCGAGCCTTTCAACCAAGGCACCAGCGATCAGGGGCGAGGCGCGACGCGTGACCGGTATTCGCGCATCTACGTCTCCCAGCCGCGCGAACAAACTGTCCGCTACTTGCGCGCTGGCTTTGGCAAAAAGAACTTCGGCTGGACCGGCAAGATAAGCGTGTCGTTTGCGGCTATAGCGGTCCCTGGCCTCTTCATGCCACCGTTCGACTTTCGAATTTCTATGTCTCTATCGGCTGAAAGTGCGCCGAGAACCAAGAACAAGTCACTGTTGGTCGCGGCAGTCTGATTCCCGATGATTTCGAGCAAACTCTGGACCGCGAGTTCGCCTCCTCGAATGAGATCAAACACCCGCCTTGGCAACTCACTCTCGAGCTCGGTGATCATGGTCGCCCGATCGCCCTCCACGAAGTTGAAAAGGGAGGCACTGCTCTCGATACATCGCTGGTCGAAGCCAAGTTGGTACAAGCTACCTCGCCCCATGTGCTTGAAGCTATTCTGAAGCTCCCAGTGCACTCCGAGCATCTTATCTCGCGCTGCTTGGTTCTGAGACAGATGAGCAAGCATCATCCACCGATGGTCGCTCGGAGAGCGAAGCATGAACGGAGTAAAGAACTTTGCACCGCTTTGGGAAGCGATGCTTTCCATAATTGTTCGCTGAGCGGTGCTTCGCCCAAGGGCAGCATCGAACTTCCAGTCCTGCCACTTCGACAGGAAACTGGTATCAACTCCAAACTGTGCGATTGTGCTTTCGACGGAAGGATTATCACCGAGATAGTTCAGGAGTGCATCGATGGAGAACGTCAAGAGAACTTCGACTTTCTTCAGCGAGGCAAATAGTTGCTGCATGCTTCGCATAGGAACATCGCTGTATCCGAACTGGTCAAGAATGAAGATCGAGCGACCAGCTGTCTGGCGCGCCCGAATGTGCCGGATATACTCTGGCAGCAAGTCAGAGAACTTGCCCACCTTCAGGTGAATGCTCGATCCCAAGGAATCAGAAAACTCTGAGCTTTGGATGGTCGATTGCAAGTGCTCGAGATGGTCTGCTCTCGCGTCGCTGAACAGAAAGTCTGCGTCGATCCTGATCGGCTTAATCCGCCCAAGATTGAGCTTGGCCTCGGCCCGCCGCACCCCTTCGAGTAGAACCAGAGGGCTGCCTGGGCGAGTGGCGCCACCTTGGCACGCATCATATAGGCCGCCACCACAGAACGCATCGACAAGGGTGATATTCAGTCGATCTTGCCGAGGATTGGCCGCCACGGTGTCGAAATAGACTTCAAGGTATCGCTCAATAACTTGCAGCTTGCGATCACTGTGTTCTTCGATCTTGGGCAGTACAGACCCTGCTCTCCAGGTGAAATTCTTGACCATCTGCCCTCGTACGAGTTGCTACACTATCCGCAAGCAGCGGATGGCAATTGGCTCCATTCAGCTCCGTCCAGCGCCCGGCCAGCTGCTTTTTTCCCGACGCGGACCATCGTAGTCCCATCGTCGGCTCTGGCTACTTTGGCTGCTGGCAAATTCACGCCGTCACCTGGCGCCCAATCCCCCCACTGCTTGAAATGAAATGCTACCTGATTCTCCATGCATTGCAAAAGCAGAGAACGGAACCAGGCAGGGGACGCTAGTCTTGCTTTCGGACCGCTTTCTCCACCTGTAATCACCCAGTTGATATCTCCGGACAACCAAGGCTGAAGCTGAAGCGGCCCTAGCAATGGCTCTGCGGAGATGAACTTCACTTGGGCCGAAGACGCCGCAATGAACGGAAGCAGCTCCTCCGCACGCTTCTGCAGTTCGACGGTCGTGCCAAGCCAGACATTCGCAGGCCACTGCTTGCCCCAGCCGGCAAGGCGCGCGACATTCTCTGGTCGCTTCGTCAGCAAGAGCCAGTCCAAATTGGGAGTGGCCTCGATGAGATCCCACAAGCGCACACGTGCAGTGATCAACTCTTGACGGTCTTCGAACACATCTGCCATCGAAGCACAGAACACCCTCGGTCTCACTGCATCTCCCGCAGCCTTGCGATTCCAGCGGAAAGGTTGCTTCCAATGTTCATCGCTGAACATGCGGCGGTCGACCTTTGGTCCCCAAACTTGTTGGCCTAGCCGCTTCGCCCAGCTCTCGGCATAACAATGTTTGCAAGCCTCGGAGACCTTGGTACACCCCCACCACGGGTTGAAGGTGTGGGTCGCCCATTCGATCCTCGTGTTCTCGCCCATGACGCCTCTCCGTTTCCGCGCATTCAATCACGATTGGCGGCGCATGTCAGCGGGCTCAGATGCGAAACGGCGCCGCTTGGCAAGTAGGCCGGTTTCGCCGCATGCAGCCGGTACGCATGACCAGCTGCGTTTCTGTCACAGAGGCCCCAGAGCATCAGGCCAAGGCTAGGGCGCGCGTGAAGACACTGCCGGTGTGGAAGGTGTAGGGGCGGGCCTCGGCAACATTCGCCGCCGGCTCGTTTTCCCTCAGCGGGAATGGAGAGAACCAGAATTGTGCCCCACGTGGTTTTTCGGTGTGCGGCAAAATCTTAAAAATGATAATTAAAACAATGCCATATAAGCTGATTGGTAGGCCCGGAGGGACTCGGACCCGGCGCGTCATCTCTCTGACCTCTCCTGCGTAGAAAAATCACTGGAGCATGAGCGCCGCGACGGTTTAGAAGCTGCGATTTTCTTGTAAAGTAGCCGGTTAGCAGGTTCATCACATGTTCACGGTATGTCCTGACAACAGTTTTCGGATAAAGATTTGAAATTGAAGGGAATCTGGGGGGCTTTGCAATCCGGTGCGTGACCACTCCGCCAACCCACCGCAATGCTGCGTTTGCTATGGTTTTCGCGAAACGGGGTCAAGGGGGTTATCGCCTCGTCAGCCACTTTCACGTGCTGGACCTGTCTGGCCGGATTCCGGCGCCTTGATGGGGGCCGGAGCGGTCGCGCGATGGAAGTCTCGTAACCAGTGCATAGGGTCAAAGTCGCGAGGCGGGTTATGTGCGAAGATCTGGCGGTCCAGTGCTGCCAGTGCTGGCGCCTCGCGCTGACCGCGCCAGTGCAGATGTGCAGCGGCCGCCCCGCGCAGCGCGGGCAGATCGTTTTCCCGTGCCGCAAGGCGCATCGCCCGAAGATGGGGGCTGGGGAGCAACCGGCGCAGGCGGCGGATCACTTCGCTTTTTCGCCCGAACCCTTGGCCCTGCAACAGCAGGACAAGTGCGGCGATGATGCCCGCCGCGACGATCGCCCCGCCGATCAGCCCAAGGTAATGCGGCGCCGGTCCAGAATCGCCGATATTGGCGCCAAATCCCGCAAGGCCGAAGGGAATCGGCTTCATCGCCGCGATTTCGACCTGCCGGTTGTCGGTGTTGAACCAGGGGAACGTCTCGGCGGGAAGGATCGCCGGCTCACCGGTATGCGGGCGAAGCTGCCATTCCCAGACAACGCGAGCGACCGGACCATCAGGCGTCGGGATCGTTTCGCGCTGTTCGGGCTGGGTAAAGCTGATCATCCACGGTTGACGCAGATCGGGGCGGGGCGGCAGCAGATGCGACAGGGTTCCCAGCGCCTCGATGGTCACGCGGCGGGTTAGAACCTCGTCCTTGCGCAACTGTCCGGGATTTGCCGACAACTCATCCGTCAGGGTCAATCGCTGTGCCGCCAGAGGCTGACGATTTCCCGGAAACGGCTTGACGTTCACGCGAGCGGGGGGAGCGGTCACGTCAACCGTCTCGCGTCCCTCGTCGCCAGTCACGAAGGTCAAGTGATGTGTCACCGGGCCAATGGTCAGCAGTCCCGGTTGGCGGGGAAAGATCGCAACCTTGCGTTCGAAGATCTGCAGAAGCCGCCCGTCCACGCGTTCCTTGTGCCAGTCGTCACGGGCAATCTGGATCCAGTCATAGTCCCGCGAATCCGGGAACTGCATATCCTCGAGCGAGACGGTCAGATCGTATTCGCCCCGGATGGTCAGCGTGACCATCTCGGAGACGACCGGGTTGCCGTGGTCGTGCAGGATCATCAGGCGGGTGTCGCCTTGCGCCCACGCCCCGGTCAGCATCGCCAGCCAGATCAGGATCGAGATCCGCATTACCATGGATCGCCCTCAACCGGGCGGATCAGGCCAAGCTGCGCGCGGCGGTCGTATTCCGCGCGGATCCGAAGCCGCAGGAACTCGCCCGGATCGTCGGTGATCGTTGCAAGCCATTCGTCGCTGGCCGCGATGCCCTTGCGATCCAGCTTGCGTTCCCATTCAGGGCCCGATGCATTGGCCAGCGCGTCCTGGATCGGGGTATCTTCGGACGCCAGACCGCCGGCGGCAGCGATGCGGCCCGGCGCGGTCGATTGGCCCTGTTCGGGCGGATACATCGCAGCGATCAGGTCGCGGTTCGCGCGGGCCTGTTCGTCCGCGGGATTGGCAAACAGCACCGCGTCGAAATAGGCGACCGCCAGCGGATAGTCGCCCGTCGCCGCGAGGCTGAGGCCGCGATTATAGGTTTGCGATCGTCCCGCCTTGGCAAAGGCCGCATCGGCGTCCGCATATCGCCCCATGCCGTAAAGGGCGACGCCACGCGCGGCCGGATCGTCGATGAAACGCGCGGCCGCGCCATCCCAGCCCAGGCGCAACGCCAGTCGTGAGAATGCCTGAGGCCCCGCTGCCACCACTGCGACGATCGCTGCCGCCAGGACAAGCAGCGCAGCTTTCATCCCTGCCTCCGCAGCATCAGCAGCAGTGACAGCCCGGCAAGCGCGGCGATGAACCGCCCCAGATCGCGGAACTGCAGTGCGGTCAGGGTCGGGTCGCGCCGTGCCGCGCCGCTGCGTTCAAGCCGCGAGGCAAAATTCTGCGAGTCTGCTGCCGGGGCGACACGCCCACCGTTGCGCAGCAGGTCTTGCAGGGCGTCGTCCCGTGCGGCCGGTGCGCCGTCGGCCCGGCCGGACAGTTTCAGGGCCGATATCCGGACACCCGTCCCGGCCAGTCTGTCGGCTTCGGCCAGCGTGGGTCCGTCCAGGCCGCCGCCGTCCGATATCACAACCAGATCGGCGCGTCGGACCCCTTGCAGCATGTTTGCCGCCAGTCCCAGTGCAGCGGCGGGACGGCTGCCGTCCGAGGGCATCGTGTCGGCGTCCAGAACCGCCAGTTGCGTTTCCAACGTCGCGCCGTCGATCGTGGGCGCCGCGACCATGAACGCCTCGCCCGCATAGAGAACCAGCCCGACCGGACGACCGGCAAGGCCCTGCACCAAGGTCGCGGCGGCCAGTTGTGCCTCGGCCAGCGCCGGTCCCTTTGCGACCGAAGGCGACAGGTCCATGGCGATCACCACCGCATCGGTCTGGGCCAGCAAGGGCGCATCGCGGCGCGGCAGGGCCGGGCCGGCCAGCCCAAGCACCATCACCGCAAGTGCGGCGGGCGCAAGCCAGCGCTGCCAACCCGCAGGCCGGCCGCCAAGTTGCCCCAGCGCCTGCATCGCGGCCAGCATTGGTGGCGACATCACGCTTTGCCAGCCGCCCGCATCGGGCGCCCGCCGCCACGACCAGAAAGCCAGCGTCGCGACCGGCAGCAGGGCCAGCAGCCACCAGGGGCGCAACAGGATCAGCCCGCCCATCCGCGTCTCCTGAGGGCAATGAACGTCAGGCACGCCGCCGACAGCAGGGCGGGCCAGATCCACAGATCGCGCCAGTAGCGCATCGGCGGACGCTGTGAGGGATTGGGTTCAAGCTGGTCCAGCGCGGCGTTCATCGCCTGCAGGTCGCCGGTATTGCGGACGCGGAAACTCTCACCGCCCGCCACCTCGGCCACTGACCGCAGGGTCGCGACATCGACGGCGTCGCGCGACTGCGGCTGCTGTTCCAGATCGTCGGGACCAAGGGCGACCGAATGGACGCGGATGCCGTGGCGTTGCGCCAGCCTGGCGGCCTCGATTGCCGGAACGCTGCCCGAGGTGTCTACACCGTCCGACAGCAGTACGATCACCCGGGTCGGGGCGTCGCTGCGGACCAGCCGCCGTGTCGCCAGACCCAATCCGTCCGAAATCGCGGTGCCGCGTCCGGAAATTCCGATCTGTGCCTCGTCGATGGCAAGGGCGACGGCGTTCACGTCAAAGGTCAGAGGAGAGGCGAAATAGGCGCGTTCGCCAAAGATCACCAATCCGATCCGGTCGCCGCGCCGGGCCGAAACAAACGCCGATGCGGTCCGCTTTACGGCGTCCAGCCTGCTGACGGGCTGACCGTCCAGCTGGAAATCCTCTTTCATCATGCTGCCCGACAGATCCAGCGCCAGAACGATGTCGCGGCCCGACGCCGGAACGATGGTGCTGACCGCCTCGGTTCTTGGTCCCGCCAGTGCGACGACCAGCGCGATCCAGGCGATGACCGCAAGCCACGGGCCGCGCCGCGCGCCGACTGACCGGGCTTCGTGGGCAGCGCTGTCCAGATGCGCAGGCACCGTTAGCGCCGGACGCGGCACCGACAAGGGGGCTGACAGCCAGCGGACCAGCAGGGGCAGCGGCAGCAGAAGCAGGAACCATGGCGCGGCAAGGTTCATCTTCGTGACCTGCGGGTGATCCGTTCGATCTGTGCGGGGTCCGGCGGGGGTGCGGCGCCATAGGCGGCAGGTCGCAACGCCGTCGGCAGATGGCCCAGAATGCGGGCGATGGCCAGCAGCCGTTCCTGTGGCGGCAGATCGCGGGTCGCGCGAATCCGGGTGCGGCGCGAGGGTCTGCGCACCAGCAGCGGCCGCATCAGGGACCAGACTGCCAGACCGACCAGCAGGCCAATCCCGAACAGCATCAGCGCCTCGGCGAATGTCAGCATCGCCATGTCGGAGGGCAGTCGCGGCGGGGCCAAGGCCTGCATCAGTTCCTGCTGTGTCATGGCGTGATCTCGACCGGGCGCGCACCAAGCGCCTCGATGCGTCCGATTTCGGCGGACAGATCGGGCACTGAAAGGCGCACCAGCCGGCTGCCCGCGCCTTGCCGAATCGCCACGGTCGTGCGCGGCGCCTGGACTTCCGCCTCGTCCAGGATCAGCGCGACGGTGACGGCGCGGCGCCGCGCAAGCCGGGCCAGTGCGGCCTGGGCCGACTGCCAGCCGCCGGGCAGCGTGGCCAGCACCACGCGTCCGCCAGCCGGAGCCAGCCGCGCGGCATGGGACAGCGCCTCGGTCAGCGACGGGGATGCGGGCGACAACAGTGCCCGATCGTGATGATGCGCCAGCAACCGACAGATCGCCGCCATCTGGGCACCGCCCGTCGCGGGCGGCATCTCGGCCAGTCCGCCGCCGGACAACGCCAGCATCGCGACCGAACCGCCGCGCAGCGCAGCCTGCCACCCCGCGCGCGCCAGATACCGCGCACCCCGGACCGAACGCAGCGATGTGCCGGTGCCCCACAGCATCGGTTCGCGGAAATCCGCGATCAGCAGGGTCGTGTCGTCGCGATCCTCGTGCAGGCTGCGGATATGCGGCTGGCCGGTCCGTGCCGTGGCGGCCGGATCCAGCCGCCGCGGATCGTCGCCCACGACATAGGCGCGGATTTCGCGAAGATCCATCCCGGCACCTTCAAGACGCGCGGGCGTGGCGCCGGGGCGTCGGGTCGCCGGGCGCAGGCGCTGCGGCCCTGCCATCTCGTCCCGCAGGGCCAGCAATTCGGTGTCGTGCAGCCGGATCCCCGGACTATCCGGCAGCCCCGCGATCGCTACCACGGGCGAACCTGTTGCAACGCCTCGGAGATCAGGCTGCGGCCCGTGCGTCCTTCGCTTTGGGCTTGCCAGGTGGGCACCAAGCGGTGAGACAGTGAATCGCAGGCCAGCGCCTCGGCATCCTCGGGCAGGCCGTGATCGCGATCGTGCAGCCATGCCCGTGCCCGAACGCCTGCGGCCAGGGCCAGGGTTCCGCGTGGCGACACCGGGTGTTCGATCCAGTCGGCGATCGCGCCGCCGGGTCGGGTGGCCATGACAAGCCGCACGATGAAATCCTTCAGCGCCGGGGCCAGATGAACCTGCGCGACCGCCGCCCGCGCCTGCGCGACGTCGCCTGCCGTCAGGGCTGTCGCAGCATGTGCCGGCGGGGAAAGCCCCTCGGCCTCGACCAGATCCAGAATCGCGCGTTCCGACTGGGCATCGGGAAGATCCAGCCGCAGATGCAGCAGGAAACGGTCAAGCTGCGCCTCGGGCAGGGGAAAGGTGCCTTCATGTTCGATGGGGTTCTGGGTTGCCACAACCATGAACGGGTCAGGCAGTTGCCGCGAGACGCCGCCCGATGTCACCTGCCGTTCGGCCATCGCCTCAAGCAGGGCGGACTGCACCTTGGGCGGTGCGCGATTGATTTCGTCAACCAGCACAAGGCTGTGAAAGACCGGTCCGGGCATGAAATCGAAACTGCCGGTTTCGGGTCGAAAGATCTGCGTGCCGGTCAGATCGGAGGGCAGCAGGTCAGGCGTGCACTGGATGCGCGCATGGCTGCCCGGCAGATGCGTCGCCAGCGCCTTGACGGCGCGGGTCTTGGCGATCCCGGGCGGACCCTCGATCAGCACATGGCCACCTGTCAGCAACGCGATCAGCAACCGCTCGACGAGCAGTTCATGACCGATCAGCGCGGCGCCGACCTGTGCGCCCAGCCGGGCGACGGCATGGGTGTTTCCGGACATCTCGTTCATCGCGTCCTCCCTTGCGCTGAACGCGATCAGTCTGCCGCGTCGCGCGTGGCCAATCCAGTGCGCAAAGTGCAAGAAATGCCGGTTTTCCCTGCCACCTTGGTCTGAGAATGAGGCATTCTGGGCCATTTTGGGAGGTTCCGCGGTCGCGAAAGGCCGCGATCCGACCGCTTCACCCTGGCGTCAGGGTGGACCCAAAAGGGGGAGCGGGGACGTCCCTAGCCGTAGCTGCGGGTGGGCCTGTCGAAGACCTTTCGGCCCATCAGGCTGCCGACCAGATCGACCATCAGCTTGGCGGTGCGGCCACGCTCGTCCAGAAACGGGTTCAATTCGACCAGATCCAGCGACGTCACCAGCTTGGATTCGTGCAGCAGTTCCATGACCAGATGCGCCTCTCGGAAGGTCGTGCCGCCGGGAACCGTCGTGCCGACGGCGGGCGCGATCGAGGGGTCGAGGAAATCGACGTCCAGGCTGACATGCAGCAGCCCGTTGGCCGCGCGCACGCGGTTCAGGAATTCGCGCAACGGGGCCACGATCCCCTGTTCGTCCAGCACGCGCATGTCGTTCACGGTGATGTCGGTCGGCTGCATCGCCGCATATTCCGCCGGATCCACACTGCGGATGCCGAACATGCAGATATTCTCTCCGGGGATCGGATTCGGGAATGCCGGCATCGGGTCAAAGCCCGGCAGGCCGCTGGCATAGGCCATGGGCGTTCCATGCAGATTGCCCGAGGTCGTCGTCTCGACAGTGTGGAAATCGCTGTGCGCGTCCAGCCAGATGACGAATTGCGGACGGCCTACGCGCGCGGCGTGCAGCGCCACACCGGCGACCGAGCCAAGCGCCAGCGAATGATCGCCGCCCATGATGATCGGCATGCCATCGGGCAGGGCGGCGGCTGTCGCCTCGCGCAGGGCATTGGTCCAGGCAATCGTTTCCGGCAGGTGGTGGACAGCGGCATTCGCGCAGGTCTGAGTGCCCGGAGGGGCGGGCGTGACATCGCCGCGATCCTCGACGCTGTGGCCAAGCGCGCCAAGCGTGGCAGCCAGTCCCGCCGTGCGATAGGCCGCCGGACCCATCAGGCAGCCCGGACGGCGCTGGCCCTCATCTACGGGGGCGCCGATCAGAATGCAGTGGGTCATCGCTTCCTCCTCTCGGTTCGCCGCCAGCTAAGACCGCGCGGATGGGAAAGTCCACCGGGGGGGTCAGGCGCGCGTGCCGCTGAACCGCTGTTCCCATTCCGCGCGTTGATCGTCGGTGATCTTGGCGAACAGAACCTCGGGCACGGCGAATTCGTGGCCGACAGGCAGCGCCGTCAGGGCCTGGGCCACGTCGTCGGGCCAGTCGCGCTGGTCACTGCGCATCGCCTGCAGCATCGCGTCAGCCGCGAACGGGATGAAGGGAGCGGATAGCACCGCGTAAAGCCGGATCAGGTTCAGCCCAAGCCGCACCTGCATGGCGGCCTTTTCCGGGTGTGTCTTGAAGGTTGACCAGGGCGCGGCGGTCTGAAGATATTCGTTGCCAAGCACCCATATTCCCCGCAATTCGGCTGCGGATTTGCGGATCTCCATCCGCGCCATGCTGTCCTGGTAGGCGCGAATGCGGGTTGTCAGATCGGCGATCAGGCGCGTCTCGTCGGCGCCGTATTCGCCGCCCTCGGGAACCGCTTCGCCGAACTTGCTGCGGCAGAACTTGGTGATCCGGCTGACGAAATTGCCCAGAACATCGGCCAGATCCTTGTTCACCGATTGCTGGAAATTCTCCCACGTGAACTCGCTGTCGCCTGATTCGGGCGCGTGGGACAGCAGCCACCAGCGCCAGTAATCGGCGGGCAGGATTTCCAGCGCGTGGTCCATGAACACCCCGCGCCCCTGGCTGGTCGAGAACTGGCCGCCATCATAGGTGAGGTAGTTGAAGGACTTGATGTAATCGACCATCTTCCACGGCTCGCCCGATCCGATCATCGTGGCCGGAAAGGACAGCGTGTGGAAGGGCACGTTATCCTTGCCCATGAACTGGGTATAGGTCACGTCATCGGCGCCTTCGTCGGTTCGCCACCAGCGGCGCCAGTCGGCTTCGGATCTGCCATTCGCGTCTGCCCATTCGGCAGTGGCGCCGATATATTCGATGGGCGCGTCGAACCAGACATAGAAGACCTTGCCCTCCATCCCCGGCCAGTCCTGATCACCGCGCTTGACCGGGATGCCCCAGCTGAGGTCGCGGGTGATGCCGCGATCCCGCAGCCCGTCGCCGTCGTTCAGCCATTTGCGCGCGATCGAGGTGGTCAGGATCGGCCAGTCCTTCTTGCTGTCGATCCACGCGGCGATCTGATCCTTCAGCGCGGACTGACGCAGATACAGATGCTTCGTCTCGCGCACCTCCAGATTGGTGCTGCCGGAAATGGCGCTGCGCGGGTCAATCAGATCGGTCGGGTCCAACTGTTTTGTGCAGTTCTCGCACTGGTCGCCGCGGGCCTTGTCATAGCCGCAATTGGGGCAAGTGCCTTCGATATAGCGATCCGGAAGGAAACGCCCGTCGTCGATGGAATAGACCTGTTTTTCAGAGACTTCGCGGATGTAATCGTTGTCCGCCAACTTGCCCGCCAGATGTTGGGTCAGCCGCCGGTTCCGGTCGCTGGAGGACCGGCCATAGAGGTCGAAGGACAGCCCGAAACCCTGTGCCAGATCGGTCTGCACCTTGTGCATCCGGGCGCAGTAATCGGCCACCGGTTCGCCGGTCTTGGCGGCGGCCAGTTCGGCCGGGGTGCCGTGTTCGTCGGTGGCGCAGATGAACATCACCTCGTGCCCGCGCGCCCGCAGATAGCGGGCGTATAGATCGGCGGGCAGTTGCGAGCCGACGAGATTGCCCAGATGCTTGATGCCGTTGATATAGGGCAGGGCAGAGGTGATCAGATGGCGGGCCATGGGGGTGCGTCCTTTTCAGTCGGCGCGATATCTAGCCCTGTTGCAGGCCGAATGAAAGTGGCGGGCGTTGCTTGGTGTCACTGCGCAACGGGTCGGCGCGGGCACGTGCCGCGATCCCCTGTAAATGCTGGGCCGGGTGCCTGCACCACCCGTGCACCGGGGCGGCACCGCGCGTGCACAGCCTGTACACCGCTTGCGAACGTTGCGCGCATCTTGCGGCCAGCAGCAGACGCGCGGCTTGCGCCGCGGCGGCAGAAACCGCTGTTTCCTATCCGCACCAATTCGATGAACGGGCCGCAGCAGCCGATCAGCAGGCAGATCCATGATCGGCCAGCCTCGGCAGCAGCCAGGTCTTCGCGAGAGCACTGTCAAATTGGTGTTACAATCCTGGGACGGCGTTGTCCCGCCAGCCATCGGGCGATAGCCATGCCGAATGCCCGAATTCTACAGTAAGGCCTTTGTCGCCCCCTCAGCCGCTTGTCAGAGAACATCTTTTGCCCGTGTCGCGATGCGCGCGCGGCGAGTTTCGCAATCCGGCGGGGCGACATGATCCGGATATCTCGACGGATTACCCTGGGCACCGGGACCGTTTTCGGACTTGGCTGCATGATCGCATCGCTGGTGACGCTGCTCTGCCTGATCTTCACCGAAGATGTCTATGCGCTGTTCCACGAGGGCGGACCGGTCGAAGGGATGTCAGCAGCCTTCTGGTTCGCGGCGGCGCTGTGGCTGACGGTCCATTTCGTTCGCAACAGTCAGTGGCGCATGTGGCATGCGGTGGTTCTGCTGTGTGCTGCCGGAATGCGCGAACTGGATTGGGACAAGGCCTTTACCCAGGAAGGCGTCCTGCAACTGCGCCTGTATTCCGGCGATGCACCCCTTGTGCAGAAGGCCATCGGGGCGGCGATCGTCGTGTTGATCCTGGTGGCCGGAATGCGGCTTCTGATCCGCGATCTGCCCGGTTTCCTGCGTCGTTTGCCCCTGATGCGCGCAGATGAATGGTTGGTGGTCCTGGTGGTCAGCCTTCTTTTCGTCGCCAAGACCATCGACGGGCTGGGACGCAAGCTGGCGCCTTTCGGCATCGAGGTCACGGAATGGGTCAGCGGCTTTGCCGGGCACGCCGAAGAGTCGATGGAGCTGTTCGCCGCGATCCTGATCCTGCAAGTCGTGGCCCTGCATGTGGGGCGCAAGGCCCCGCGATAGGCCCGGCGCAAGGACCGGGCGTCAGCTGGAAGGCAGAATGGATCTGATCAGCTTGCCTCGCCGCAGCGGTCCGGATAGGCAAGTCGGATGATCCCCGAATCCGACGTGACCTTTGCCGGCAGTTTTCTGGACCGTGCCGACCGGCTGCGCGGGGACGCGGACTGGCTGGCGGCACGGCTGGCCGATCGGGACAGCATGGTGCTGCCGTTCTGGCGCGGCAAGCCGCTGTTCGACCTGACAGCATCGGGGCCCCGTCTGGCGTGGCTGTCGGCCACCGAGGATCTGGTCGCGGATTGTCCCGAACCCACGGTGTTCATGGGGCTGGACGATGCAGGGGTCGCGCATTTCGCGGCCGATGTATCCTATCTGGCCCCGCCTGACGAACATCCCGCCCAATTCATTGACAGTCAGACGCTGGATCTGTCCGAGACGCGCAAATTCATCGAACTTCGCGCCATCATGGCCGATATCGACCATCGTGACGCGGGGATCGCGGCGGCGGCGAAGGGCATTTTCGAATGGCGTCTGACGCACGGGTTCTGCGCCAATTGCGGACATCGCAATCGTGCCAGCCACGCTGGCTGGCGGTTCGATTGCCCGTCCTGCGGCCGGCAGCATTTCCCGCGCACCGATCCGGTCGTCATCATGCTGGTGCTGGACGGCGACCGGGTGCTGCTGGGTCGGCAGTCGGGCTGGCCCGAGGGGATGTATTCGCTGCTGGCGGGGTTCATGGAGCCGGGCGAGACCGTGGAAGAGGCCGTCCGGCGCGAGGTTCTGGAAGAGGCCGGGATCGTGGTGGACGCGGTGCGCTATGTCACCTCGCAGCCGTGGCCTTTTCCGGCATCGTTGATGATCGGTTGCGCAGGGCGCGCTGTGACGACGGCGATCACGCGCGATCCGCACGAGCTGGAGGACGCGATCTGGGTGCCGAAATCCGAAATCGCCGAGGCACTTGAAGGCCGCCACGACCGGATCGCCCCGGCGCGCAAGGGGGCCGTGGCGCAGGTGATCCTGCGGGCCTGGGTTCGGGGGCAGATCAAGGGGATTTAGGCGGCCCTATTGCGTCGCGCCGGGATCTGTCGCGGTGCAGCTTTGCCCATCGCCGTCGGTTCCGCCCTCGGCCATCGCGTCGCGCAGGGTGGCCTGATCGCCCTTGGTCCACCATTCGTACTGACCCGACACATAGCGCGCGCCCGATCCCGAGATGACGTTGACGAAGATGCGCTGCTGGCCATCGATCGGCAGCAGGGCAAGGTTGTTCGGCTGGGCGTTGATGTATTGAACCGGGAACGGCTCGTCGCCATCGCAGGAAAACTGTGCCGAGATCACTTGCGCGTCGGGCCCGAAGGGGATCGACAGGCTGATGTCGGCTGCGGCGGGCGTCCCCAGCGTCAGAAGGGAAAGGGCAAGGCGGATCATGGCATCGGTCCAATCTTGTGGTGTTTCCCCGATGCTGACCGCGCGGGCGGCGTTGCGCAAGGACTGATCAAGGTCAGACTGCTGCGTGGCGGGCGGCGGCGCCGCGCAGGATCGTATCGACATGCGCGGACAGGGGCAGGGCGCCCGACAGGACGTGATCGACCGGCCACCAGGCGGCCTCCAGCGCGTCATCGGCCGCCACCGGGTCGCCCGAGACATAATCGCACAGGACCGCGGCCAGCAGGAAATGGAACTGCAACGCCCCCGCCGGATCGCGCTGGATCAGATCGACGTTGTCCAGATAGCGGCGCGGCGTGGCGATCACGCCGGTTTCCTCGGCCAGTTCGCGGGCGGCAGCGTCAAGCGCGGTCTCGCCCGGATCGACATGGCCGCCCGGAAAGCCCCACAGCCCGGCATCGGGCGGATTGCGACGGCGCGCCAGCAACACCCGGCCGGCACGCAGCGTCACGGCCAGCGCGGCGAGGCGGGGGAAATGGGTCATTGCCCGTGTTCCGTCACCGGCGACGGTCGCGGCGCGAGCTCATCGGCTGGAAGGCGACGCCGACATGGGCCTCGCAATAGGGCTTGCCGGGCTGGCTGGGCAGGCCGCAGAACCAGAACTTGTCGGTGGCCGGATCGCCGATCGGCCATTTGCAGGTCCGTTCGGTCAGTTCCATCAGGGTCAGCTTGCGGGCCTTCTTCTCGACCTCGCGGACCGAGGCCAGGGCTTCGGGGCTGATCTCGTTGGCCGAGGGTTGCGGCGGCAGGGGCTGACCCGCCGGCACGATCTGGCGGCGCGGCGACGGTGTGAAGGCGGCCTGAGTCGCGGGTTCTTCGGACTCCGGCTCGGCGATGGCGGGGCCGGGATCGGCCAGCGGCTCGGCGCGCGTCGCGGTGGCGGCGGGTGCGGGCTTGCGTTCGACCTTCTTCTCGGGTTCGGGGGCGGGCGTCGCCGCCGCGGGCGCGGCCTCGGCCTCGTCGCTGCGGTTCGACAGGCCCAGGCGATGCACCTTGCCGATCACCGCGTTGCGGGTCACGCCGCCCAGTTCCTTGGCGATCGCGCTGGCCGACTGGCCCTCGCCCCACATGCGCTTCAGCGTGTCGACACGTTCATCCGTCCAGGACATGGCTGCCTTTCCGGGCGGGTCCGGGCCCGCCGCCATCTTGAAACCTGCGATTGACCCCGTCAGAAACGGGATGCCGAGATTTAGCCCCCGGGACGCAGGAATTCAAGGACCGCGCGCATGGACAATATCAGGATCACCGATCGCCCCGCCATGGGCGTGCGCCGCTTTGGCCGCGTCAACTGGCTGGGTCTGCGCACATTGGCCACCCGCGAGGTGATGCGGTTCATGGCGGTGTGGCAGCAGACGATCTTTGCGCCGCTGATGACGGCGGCGCTGTTCGTGCTGGTCTTTGCGCTGGCGCTGGGGCGCGGCCGGGGCGAGATCATGGGCCTTCCCTATCTGCAGTTCCTGGGGCCGGGCATCCTGATGATGACGGTGATCCAGAATTCCTTCGCCAACACCTCGAGTTCGATCACCTCGGCGAAGGTGCAGGGAAACATCGTCGATACGCTGATGCCGCCTCTGTCCGCGGCGGAACTGCTGGCCGGATATCTCAGCGGGTCGGTCGCGCGGGCGGCGCTGGTCGCGGCGGTGATCGGGACCGGCATGGTGATCGTGACGGGGGCGGGCATCGCGCATCCGCTGTGGGCCATCGCCTTCGTGCTGCTGGCCGCGCTGCTGCTGGGCGGGCTGGGGATTCTTGCCGGCATCATGGCGCAGAAATTCGACCAGATGGCGGCGATCACGAATTTCGTCATCACGCCGCTGTCGTTCCTGTCGGGCACCTTCTATTCGGTCCAGACCCTGCCCGAGCCGTTCCGCACGCTGTCGCACTGGAATCCGATCTTCTACCTGATCGACGGTGCGCGCTTCGGCGTGACCGGGGTCAGTGATGCGCCGCCGCTGCGTGGGCTGATCATCTGCACGCTGGTCGTGGCGGCGATCCTGGCGGTCGGCTGGCGCTGGCTGAATTCGGGATACCGCATGAAACCGTGATTGCGCGACGCGCAAATTGGCGCTATGGGCTTTGCCATGATCGCATGGACCGCCATACACGCCCGTCCCCGACGTTGACGCCCGGCCTTGCCGGGATACAGTCACCGTCCGATCACGTCTGCCATCACAATCTGTCATGCCATCCGGGGAACCCGCCATGATGTCGCACGTCCTGCCGACCTATAACCGCGCGCCGATCTCTTTCGAAAAGGGCGAAGGCGCCTGGGCGATCGCCACGGACGGCACCCGATACCTGGATCTGGGGGCGGGGATCGCGGTCAATGTGCTGGGTCATGCGAACCCTGATCTGGTCGCGGCGCTGACCGAACAGGCGGGGCGGATCTGGCATGTGTCGAACCTGTACCAGATCCCGCAGCAGGAACGGCTGGCCGATCTTCTGGTGGACAACACCTTCGCCGACACGGTGTTCTTCACCAATTCCGGCACCGAGGCGGCCGAGCTGGCGATCAAGATGGTCCGCAAATACTGGGACCATGCCGGCGACCCGGACCGCATCGAGATCCTGACCTTCGAAGGGGCGTTTCATGGCCGTTCGACCGGTGCCATCGCGGCGGCTGGGTCAGACAAGATGGTCAAGGGATTCGGTCCGCTGATGCCCGGCTTCCGTCACTTGCCGTGGGGCGACATGGAGGCGCTGAAACAGGGGATCACCAAATCGACCGCCGCTGTCATGCTGGAACCGGTGCAGGGCGAGGGGGGAATCCGTCCGATTGCCGATGAAGACCTGCGCCAGATCCGCGCGCTGTGCGACAGCGTCGGTGCGCTGCTGGTTCTGGACGAGGTGCAGTGCGGCATGGGCCGGACCGGCCGGCTGTTCGCGCATGAATATGCAGGGATCGTCCCCGACATCATGATGGTTGCCAAGGGCATCGGCGGCGGTTTCCCCCTGGGGGCGGTGCTGGCGACCGAAAACGCGGCCAAGGCCATGGTCGCGGGCACCCACGGATCGACCTATGGCGGCAATCCGCTGGCCTGCGCGGTGGGCGCGCGGGTCATGGAGATCGTCGCGGACGATGCGTTCCTGGCCGAGGTGAATCGCAAGGCCGCGCTGTTCCGCCAGAAGCTGGAGGGTCTGGTTGCGGCTCATCCGGACGTGTTTGATGGCGTGCGCGGGCAGGGGCTGATGCTGGGGCTGAAATGCCGCGCCGCGCCGGCCGATCTGGTCAAGGCAGGCTATGCCCAGCATATCCTGACCGTGCCGGCCGCCGATAGCACGCTGCGCCTGCTGCCGCCGCTGAACATCACCGATGAGGACATCGCCGAGGCCGTCGCAAGGCTGGACCGGGCGGCCGCCAGCCTCGATGCCTGACGACTACAGCTTCAGGCCGGTCACACGCGCCGATCTGCCAACGCTGGCAGACTGGCTGCGCGATCCGGTGGTGGCGGAATGGTGGGAGGGGCCAGACCGGCAAATCGCGCTGGTGTCCGAGGATCTCGGCAATCCCGTCATGCGGCAGTTGATCGCGTTTCTGGGTTCGACCCCGCTGGGGTATGCGCAATATTATCCCGCCCATCACTGGCTCGCGCCGCATTTCGCCGATCTGCCCGCCGAAGCGGTGGCCATCGACGTGTTCGGGGCGCCGCAGGGTCGCGGCCATGGCGGGGCGTGGCTGCGTGTCCTGTGTGACAGGTTGCTGGAAGATGCGCCGCTGTTGGTGATCGACCCCGACCCGGCCAATCTGCGCGCGATTCGCGCCTATGAAAAGGCGGGGTTTGCGGGCGATTCCATCCGCATCGACAGCGAAGGCCACCCGGTCCGCGTCATGACGCGACACCGATGAGGTCGATCTTCTGTGCCGAAATATCCCGGGGAAAGCGCGCGGGACGCGCGCCGGGGGCAGCGCCCCCTTGACCCGCCCGCCACAAGCGGGCTTGCTGAAAGAAATCGCCGAAAGACACGCAGATGAAACATTTTCTGGACATCCACACCACCGCCAAGGACGACCTGCGGTCGATCATCGACCAGGCGCAGGCCATGAAGACGGCGCGCAACAATCGCCCAAAGGGTACGCCGGACGACGACCTGCCGCTGGCCGGGCGCATGGTCGCGCTGATCTTCGAGAAGCCCTCGACCCGCACCCGCGTCAGCTTTGACGTGGGCGTGCGTCAGATGGGCGGGCAGACCATGGTGCTGTCGGGGTCCGAGATGCAGTTGGGTCATGGAGAGACCATCGCCGATACTGCCCGTGTGCTGTCGCGCTATGTCGATCTGATCATGATCCGCACCTTCGAAGAGGCAACCCTGCAGGAGATGGCCGAATATGCCGATGTGCCGGTCATCAACGGGCTGACGAACCGCACCCATCCGTGCCAGATCATGGCCGATGTGATGACCTTCGAGGAACATCGCGGCCCGATCGGCGGCCGCAAGGTGGTCTGGGTGGGCGACGGCAACAATGTCTGCGCCAGCGTGATCCACGCGGCGGGGCAGTTCGGCTTTGACTTCACCTTCACCGGACCGCCGCCGCTGGACCCGGAACGCGAGGCGCTGGAATTCGCCCGCGCGCAGGGTGTCGGCGTGACGATCGAGCGTGACCCGGCGAAGGCGGTCGAGGGCGCCGATCTGGTCTTTGCCGACACATGGGTCAGCATGCATGATCCGCAATCGGCCAAGGAACGCCGGCACAACCAGCTGCGCGGCTATCAGGTGAACGAGGCGCTGATGGCCCGCGCCAAGCCCGATTCGCTGTTCATGCATTGTCTGCCCGCCCATCGCGAGGACGAGGTCACAAGTGCCGTGATGGACGGCCCGCATTCAGTGATCTGGGACGAGGCCGAGAACCGTCTGCATGCCCAGAAGGCGGTGATGCGCTGGTGTCTTGGGGTCTGATGATCTGCGACCGTTCCTTGATGCGCCCGCCGGTCCTGTCCGGCGGGTTTTTCGGTCCGGGTGCGGCGTCACCAAAGCTTTGCGGCACTGTCGCCTGATCGTCACGCAGCTTGCCTAAGCGGATGGGGACCGGCCTGCGCATGACGTGGGCCGCGCCCAGCATCCAGCCAGGAGAGCGCCATGAAAGACGATCAGCCTTCCCGCCATGTGTTCCGGACCAGCCAGCTGGAACAGGCCGACGGACCCGGCCTGAACCCCACCAAGACCCCGACCATGGGCGAGATCATCGCCGCCCGCTTCTCGCGCCGCGGTTTCCTGCGCGGATCGATGGCATCGGTCGCGATCTCGGCCACGGTCAGCCCGATGGCGATCCTTGCGGCCGGTGACGCCCATGCGCAGGGCGCTGTCGAAGGATCGGTGTTCGATTTCCCCGAGGTCCAGGCCGGTGTCGATGCCGATCATCACGTCGCCGAAGGCTATGACGCCGATGTGCTGCTGCGCTGGGGCGACAAGATCTTTGCCGATGCGCCCGAATTCGACCCGACGAACCAGTCCGAGGCCGCGCAGGAACGCCAGTTCGGCTATAACAACGATTTCGTGGGCTTCATCCCGCTGGAGGGGGCCGACGATCACGGCCTGCTGGTCGTGAACCACGAATACACCAACGAACACCTGATGTTCCCGGGCATCGTCACCATCGAGGGAGGCGAGATCACGGTGGCCGAGGCAACCGAGGATCGCGTCAATATCGAGATGGCGGCCCATGGCGGCACGGTGATCGAGATCCGCAAGGTGGACGGCAAATGGCAGCCGGTTCTGGACGGCGCGATGAACCGTCGCATCACTGCCAAGACGCCGATGCAGATCACCGGACCTGCCGCGGGCCACGCACGTCTGCAAACGAACGCCGACCCGACCGGCACGGAGGTGCTGGGCACGATCAACAACTGCGCCGGCGGTGTGACCCCGTGGGGCACCTACATCATGGCCGAGGAGAATTTCCACGGCTATTTCACCGGCGAACTGCCTGCCGATCATGCCGAAGCCGCCAACTACGAGCGCGTCGGCGTTCCCGGCGGCAGCTATGACTGGGGCAGGTTCCACGACCGCTTCGACCTGTCCAAGGAACCCAACGAGCCGAACCGCTTCGGCTGGGTCGTCGAGGTGGATGTGAACGACCCTGCATCGACCCCGAAAAAGCGCACCGCCCTTGGCCGCTTCAAGCATGAAGGTGCCGAAAGCGCGCTGGCCAAGGACGGCCGCGTGGTCTTCTATCTGGGTGACGACGAGCGTTTCGACTATGTCTATAAATTCGTGACCGCGGGCACTTATGACCCCGATGACCGCGCCGCGAACATGGATCTGCTGGACGAGGGCACGCTGTATGTGGCGCGCTTCGACGAAGGCGGCAATGTCGAATGGCTGCCGCTGATTCACGGCGAAGGCCCGCTGACCGCCGAGAACGGCTTTGAAAGCCAGGCCGACGTGCTGATCGAGACGCGCCGCGCCGCCGACCTGCTGGAAGCGACGCCGATGGACCGGCCCGAGGATATCCAGCCGAACCCCGAGACCGGCCGTGCCTATGTCATGCTGACCAACAACACCAAGCGCGAAGAGGCGAACGCCGCCAACCCGCGCGTGGAGAACGCATTCGGCCACATCATCGAGATCAGCGAGGATGGCGGCGATCTGGCGGCCCTGACCGGCAAGTGGGAAATCCTGGTCCAGTGCGGCGATCCGTCGATCGCCGAGGTGGGCGCGACCTTCTCGACCGAGACGACCGCGAATGGCTGGTTCGGGATGCCGGACAACTGCGCGGTGGACAGCGATGGGCGGCTGTGGGTGTCGACCGACGGCAATTCGCCGTCGGATACCGGCCGGACGGACGGCCTGTGGGCGATGGATACCGAAGGCGCCGCACGCGGCACCTCGCGGCTGTTCTATCGCGTGCCGGTCGGTGCCGAGATGTGTGGCCCGTGTCCGACGCCGGATCTGACGACCTTCTTCGTGGCGGTGCAGCATCCGGCGGATGGCGGCGATGACTGGGAAGGTTTTGGCCGTCCGTCCTATTACGAGGATCTGTCAACCCGCTGGCCCGATTTCGACGATGCGATGCCGGTTCGTCCGTCGGTCGTGGCGATCACCAAGCAGGGCGGCGGCAAGATCGGCTGATCCTGTCCGCTGTCACAAGGACGGGCGGCCGATGGCCGCCCGACGCGATACGAAAACCCCGCGCGGTGGCGCGGGGTTTGTTGTTGCTGCCGAGATGCCAGCAGGTCAGCCGCGGATCAGCGCCACGACATCGCTGCCGATCCTTTGCAGTGCGGCGTCGCGGGTGGCGAAATCGGCGTCCATGTCGGACAGGAAGATCGTCACGATCCATGGTGCAGCATCATCAGGGTTGATGACGGCCACGATGTTGCGGTTGTGGTCGCCGCTGCCCGATTTGTCGAGGATCCGCCAGCCGGCGGGGGCGTCACGGCGCAGAAGCTTGCCGGTCACGCCGCCATGGCGCATCCATTCGGTCAACTGATCGCGCGCGACGGGGGACAGCGCATCGCCAAGCAGCATCCTGCGCAGCGATTCCGCAAAGGCCGCCGGGGTCGTCGTGTCGCGTGGATCGCCCGGCGCAAAGCGGTTCAGTGCGGGTTCGTACCTGTCCAGACGGCTGACCCGATCGCCCAGGTCGCGGAAGTACCCGGTGACGGCTTGCGGTCCGCCCAGATGATCGATCAGAAGATTGGCGGCCGTATTGTCGCTTTGGTCGATCGCGGCGAGGCAAAGTTCCGCGATCGTCATCTCGCCGCCCACATGCCTTTCCGCGACCGGTGCATACTCCACGAGGTCCGATTGCTGAACGGGCAGTTTCTGGGACAGCGCAAGGTTGCCGAGATCGGCGCGGGCCAGAACGGCGCCGCAGATCGGCACCTTGACCGTGCTGTTCATCAGGAAGCGTTCATCGTCGCGATGGGACCAGGTAAAATCCGACCCGGTATCGACAATCGCAATGCCGACGCGGCTGTCGAACTGGCTTTCGATCTGCGCGACGGTGGCGGCAAGTGTTTCGACAGGTGTTTCGGCCAGCGAGGCGCCGGCCAGAGACAGGCCGAGGGCGAACCCTGCCGCCATCTGCGACAGGGAAGAGGCGGTCAACCGCATGGTGATTTCCTTCATGATTTGCGCCGGTGGGCGCGGGTCAGGACATGAGGTCATGTCATGAGACTTTTCTATTTCGGCTTGCAGAAGCGGCGCAAACGACAAATCTTATGGCCTGTCATTAGGTGAGGTAATTTCATGGACCGTCCCGATCTGCCGCTGAACGCGCTGCGCGTGTTCGAGGTCGCGATGCGTCAAGGCAGTTTCACCAAGGCCGCGACCGAATTGCGCGTGACCCAGGCTGCCGTCAGCCATCAGATCGCCCGACTGGAGGATCTGATCGGGGCAAAGCTGTTTCTGCGCACCTCGCGCGGTCTGGCGCCGACCGATGAGGGGCGCCTTCTGTTTCCGGTGCTGGAGCAGGGTTTCGATGCGATGTCACGAGCGATCGAGCGTCTGAACGCCCGGCGCGACATTGAGGTGCTGCAGGTTGGTGTGAACACGACCTTTGCGCTTGGCTGGCTGATGCCCCGGCTTGACGCGTTTCGGCGCGCGCATCCCCGGATCGATCTGCGCATCGCGACCAACAACAACCGGGTCGAGATCCTGCGCGAGGGGCTGGACATGGCGATCCGGTTTGGCACCGGCGGATGGACCGGGCACGAGGTGGTGCCGCTGATCGAGGCCCCGTTGTCGCCGCTCTGTTCGCCGGACCTGGCGCGGCAGCTGCTGGATCCGGCCGATCTGGCGCAGGTGACCTTGTTGCGCAGCTATCGCAGCGCGGAATGGCCCGATTGGTTTGACGCCGCGGGCGTGGTCTGTCCGGCGGTGCAGGGGCCGGTTCTTGACAGTTCGGTGGCGCTTGCCGAACTGGCGGCATCCGGCGCGGGTGCGGCGCTGCTGCCGGTGGCCATGTTCGAAAGATACATCGCCCAGGGGCGGCTGACGCAGCCGTTCGGCGTCAGCGTCCCGGCCGGGCGCTATTATCTGGCATGGCCATCGGATCGTCGGGCGACCCCGGCCATGACCGCGTTCCTGCATTGGCTTGTGGGCGCGAGCGCCCGGGACGGCCTGCCCGGCGAATGAGGAAAAGGCCGCGCGGGCGCGGCCTTTTCGCAGGTCTTGCGCTGCCCTTCAGCCGATGGCTGCGGCGCGCACTTCGTCGTCGATGGCTTCCAGATACTGCGCGAAATTGTCGCTGAACATCTGGACCAGCTTTTGTGCCTGCCGATCATAGGCCTGACGGTCGGCCCATGTCTGGCGCGGGTCCAGCAGCACGTCCGACACGCCCGGCACCGATACCGGCACCTCGAACCCGAAATTCGCATCCTTGCGGAATTCGACATCGTTCAGGCTGCCGTCCAGCGCGGCTGACAACAGCGCGCGGGTGGCGCGGATCGGCATGCGCGAGCCTTCGCCGAATGCGCCGCCGGTCCAGCCGGTGTTCACCAGCCAGCAGCTTGCGCCGTACTGGGCGATCTTGTCGGCCAGCAGCTTGCCATAGACCTCGGGGCGGCGCGGCATGAAGGGCGCACCGAAGCAGGTCGAGAAGGTCGGGACAGGTTCGGTCACGCCGACCTCGGTGCCCGGTGTCTTCGAGGTGAAGCCCGACAGGAAGTGATACATGGCCTGCGCCGGCGTCAGGCGCGCGATCGGCGGCAGCACGCCATAGGCATCGCAGGTCAGCATGATCACGTTCTTCGGGTGCCCGCCAAGGCTGGTTTCCGACGCGTTCGAGATCGCGTCCAGCGGATAGGCGCAGCGCATGTTGTCGGTGATCGAGTTGTCCTCGAAATCCAGCTCGAACGTGTCGGGATCAAAGACCATGTTCTCGATCACGGTGCCAAAGCGCGAGCAGGTGGCGTGGATTTCAGGCTCTGCCTCGGCCGACAGGTTGATGGTCTTCGCATAGCAGCCACCTTCGAAGTTGAAGATGCCGTTATCCGACCAGCCATGTTCGTCATCGCCGATCAGCACGCGGCTTGGATCGGCCGACAGCGTCGTCTTGCCGGTGCCCGACAGGCCGAAGAAGATCGCGCTGTCATCGGGATCGCCCGGCGCGTGGTTGGCGCTGCAATGCATCGGCATGATGCCCTTGCCCGGCAGGATGTAGTTCAGAAGCGTGAAGACCGATTTCTTGTTCTCGCCCGCATAGGCGGTGCCGCCGATCAGGATCAGCTTCTTCTGGAAGTTCAGTGCGATGACGGTCTCACCGCGGCAGCCATGGCGTGCGGGGTCGGCCTTGAAGCTTGGGCAGTTGATGATCGTGAACTCGGGGTTGAAGGTCGCCAGTTCGGCGGCTTCGGGGCGGCGCAGCAGGTGACGGATGAACAGACCGTGCCATGCCAGTTCCGTGACGACGCGGACATCCAACCGTTCCTGGGGATCGGCGCCGCCGAACAGATCCTGAACGAAGTAGTCGCGGCCCTTCATGTGCGCCAGCATGTCCTGATGCAACAGGTCGAAGGCGTCGGGGGCCATCGGCTTGTTGTTTTCCCACCAGATCGTGTCTTCGACATCGGGGGTGCGGACCACGAACTTGTCCTTGGGCGACCGGCCGGTATGGGCGCCCGTCGTCACCAGAAAGGCGCCGCCAAGACCAATCCGCCCTTCGTCGCGGGCGACCGCTTCGGTCATCAAAGCGGGTTCCAGCAGGTTGTAATAAACCCGGCCGAGGCCCTCAATACCCTGATCTTCCAGTCGGCAGTTCGGGTTTACGCGCGTGTTCATGTCTGTAACGCTCCTGACTTCATGCTCGCCTGCGACAGTTCCGTGACGCAGTATGCGCGGGCTATAGCATGCGCGGGAGCTGAAAAAAGACGGGCGCGCTAACGGTTAGCGCAAACGTAAAATGTTATCGCCAACATAGGTCGCTCGGCGGCGTTTCGGGCGCAAAGTTAACCAATTCCGGCAATGATCGGGAAGGAAAGGTGATTCGCATGGTGCAGCTTCATGCCACGACAATCGCGGTCGACGGGCGCGGTCTGCTGATTCTGGGTCCGTCGGGGGCGGGAAAATCATGTCTCGCGTTGCAGATGATGGCGGTCGGCGCGGCGCTTGTGGCCGATGACCGGACTGATGTGACCCGCGATGGCGCGGCGCTGATCGCCAGTTGCCCCGCGCCGCTGTGCGGACGCATCGAGGCGCGTGGCGTTGGGATTCTTGCGGCGTCGGATCATGGCCCCGTCCAACTGGCCGCGATCGCCGATCTGGGCCGGTCCGAGACGGATCGGCTGCCGAAATCGCGAGAACATGACCTTTTGGGTATCGCCTTGCCACTTGTTCTCGGGCCGTATCGCCCGCATCTTTATGCTGCGTTGCGGCAGTTTCTGGTGGCCGGGCGCGTGGCATGAAAGGTAGTGACACGGGAATGGAAGATCGGTGCGGCATGGCGCATGAGGTCGCGACGTCGGACGACACGCAGACCGGCGCACAGCAGGCACAAAGGGTTGTGCTGGTGACCGGGCCATCGGGCGCCGGGCGATCGACCGCGATCAACGTGCTTGAAGATCTTGGCTTCGAGGCGATCGACAACCTGCCGCTGTCGCTGATCCCGCGGCTGCTGGACGGTCCGGGCCGTCCCACACCGCTGGCCCTTGGGCTGGATGTGCGCAACCGCGATTTTTCTGCGGCGAATGTGATCGAGATGATCGACCGGCTGACCCGCAATCCGGACTATGCGCCCGAAGTGCTGTTTCTGGATTGCGCGCTGGATGTGCTGGTGCGCCGCTACAACGAAACGCGTCGCCGCCATCCGCTGGCGCCCGACGGTTCGCCCCTGTCCGGGATCACGAACGAGCTGGATCTGCTGGGGCCGATCAGATCGCGCGCCGAAGTGCTGGTCGATACAAGCGAACTGTCCCCGCACGACCTCAAGGCGGAACTGACCCGCTGGTTCGACATCCGTCCCGATCACGGGCTCAGCGTGTCGCTGCATTCCTTCAGCTACAAGCGCGGGGTGCCGCGCGGCGTGGATCTGATGTTCGACTGCCGGTGTCTGAGCAATCCGCATTGGGAAGCCGGGCTGCGCCAGATGAACGGCCAGGATCCCGAGGTTCAGGACTTTGTCGCCGCCGATCCCCGATTCGCGGAATTCTTCGGGCGTATCCGCGATCTGATCCTGTTTCTGCTGCCCGCACATCTGGAAGAGGGCAAATCGCATGTTTCGATCGGCTTTGGGTGTACCGGAGGGCAACACCGTTCCGTCACTTTGGCGGAGAAGATGTCGGTCGCGCTTGCAGATGCCGGGTGGCCAGTGTCAATAAGGCATCGTGAACTGGAGCGTCGAATGCCGATGCAACTGTCCTTCGGGGGCAGGGGGACGGCACCGGCGCAGCATTCGTCCGAGCGTGACCGCGATGATCGCGGCGCGCCGGCTTCTGGACTTGGTGGGGCGCGTTGATCGGAATTGTCATCGTAGCGCATGGTGGACTGGCGCGGGAATATCGTTCGGCGGTAGAGCATGTGGTCGGGCCGCAGGCCGGAATCGCGGCTGTCGCGATCGAGGATGACCATGATCGTGCCGCCAAGACCTCTGAGATTCGGGCCGCCGCCGATGCCGTCGATCTTGGCGATGGGGTCGTCGTGGTGACCGATCTGTTCGGCGGATCGCCATCCAACCTGTCGCTGCCGGCCTGCGCCTTCCGGGACCGGACCATTCTTTACGGGGCCAATCTGCCGATGCTGGTGAAACTGGCGAAGTCGCGCCATCTTCCGGTGGCCGACGCCGTGGCCTTCGCCAAGGAAGCCGGGCGGAAATACATCAATTCCTACAACGTCCCACCGGAAAGCGTCCTGGACATGGGATCGCCCGCCAGATGAGCCAGACCGTCACGCGTGAACTGGCAATCATCAACGAAAAGGGCCTGCACGCGCGGGCCAGCGCCAAGTTCGTCGATGTGGTCGAACGTTTCGATGCTCGGGCCGAGGTCGCGAAGGACGGGATGAGCGTGTCGGGCGATTCGATCATGGGACTGCTGATGCTGACCGCGCCGCGCGGATCGACCGTCACCGTCACCGTCTCGGGCCCCGAGGCCGAGGCATTGGCCGACGCGCTGGAAGCGCTGGTCGGCGATTATTTCGGCGAAGGCATGTAAGGCCGCCGATTTGTCCGAACGCAGATCCTATCATCACGGCAATCTTCGGCAGGCCCTGGTCGAGGCGACGGCCGCTTTGATCGAGGATCTGGGGCCGCAAGCCTTCACGCTGGCCGAGGCCGCGCGCCGCGCGGGCGTTTCGGCGGCCGCGCCGTATCGGCACTTCAAGGGGCGCGAGGATCTGATCGAAGAGGTCGCGCGGCAGGGTTTTCTGGATTTCGCCGCACGGCTGGAAGCGGCGTTCGATGCCGGGCGCCCGCGCGCGCTGACGGCGTTTCTGCGGATGGGGCAGGCCTATCTGGATTTCGCCCGGCAGCGCCCAGGATATTACATGGCGATGTTCGAATCCGGCATTTCCATCGCCGGAAACGCCGAGCTGGCGCTGGCATCCGAGCGGGCCCAGGGCATGTTGCTGAAAGCAGCCGAGGCACTGGCGCAGCGTCTGCCGCCCGAACGGCGGCCACCCCCGCGCATGGTCGCCAACCATGTCTGGGCGCTGAGCCACGGCGTGGTCGAACTGTTCTCGCGCGGAAAACCCGGCGGGCGGACCCCGGTCGAGCCGTCCGAAATGCTGGAAAGCGGCGTCATCATCTATCTGCGCGGGCTGGGATTGATCGGCGATTGAAAAATATCTGCGCGACACTTGACGCGAGCCTTCGGGCACCCATCTATGTAAATGTGATTAACATTAACATGGAGGGATCACACAGATGCACAGCGCATCGTATCAGATGTCGGCCTACCCGCTGAACGCCTCGCGCGGTCCGGGGCCGTTGGGCCGCGCCCGTGACTGGCTGGACGAACGCGGCAAGGCCGCATGGATCGTGGCGATGATCCTTGGTTTCGTGCTGTTCTGGCCGGTCGGTCTAGCCATCCTTGCCTATATGATCTGGAGCAAACGCATGTTCGGATGCAGCAAACGCAGCCACGCGCCGCGCTATCACGCCGCGCCCACCGGAAACTCGGCCTTCGATGCCTATCGCGACGAGACGCTGAAGCGCCTGGAAGATGAACACCGCGAGTTCATCGACTTCCTGCAGAAGCTGCGCGAGGCCAAGGACAAGGCGGAATTCGATCAGTTCATGGAACAGCGCGGCGACAAGCCCGCCAACTGATCCGCTGGTCAAGCCGAAGACGCGGGGGCCGGGAAACCGGCCCCCTCGAATGTTTCCCCGTGCGGAATTCGGTCAGTCGCCGCGTGGAAAGCGCTGGTTTTCCTCCAAGACGTTCAGGTCCATGTGGTTGCGCATGTAGCGTTCGGACGCCTTCATCAGAGGCTGATAGTCCCACGGATAATAGGATCCGTTGCGCAACGCCTCATAGACGATCCAACGTCGCGCCTGGCTTTGGCGCACCTCGGCGTCATAGCCGTCCAGATCCCATCGCTGATCCGCCATCCCGCGCATCCGGCCAAGCGTTTCCGCGTGGGCGGGATCTTCGGCCAGATTGTGGCGTTCATGGGGATCGGCCTGCAGGTCGAACAGCATCTCTGGGTCGGCTTTGCAGGCGACGTATTTCCAGCGTCCGTCCCGCAATCCCACCAGAGGCGCGATACTGCCTTCGGCGGCGTATTCGATCGCGACGGGGCCATGATTTGCGCCGCCGTCGGCCAGCGATTCACCGTCGGTCCAGGGCGCGATATCCGAGATCGGGATGCCCGCTAGATCGCAGATCGTGGGCAACACGTCGATCGTGCTGACCGGCGTTTCGACCAGCCCGGCCTGCATCGTCGGCGCCGAGATCATCAGAGGCACGCGCGCCGAGCCCTCGAAGAAGCTCATCTTGAACCACAGCCCGCGTTCGCCCAGCATCTCTCCATGGTCCGAGAGGAACAGGATGATCGCCTCTTGCCCGGTGCTTTCCAGCACATCGAGGATCTCGCCGATCTTGTCGTCGACATAGCTGATATTGGCGAAATAGCCCTGTCTTGCCCGCCGGACATGGTCGTCGCTGATATCGAAATTGCGCCAGTCGCAGGCATCCATCAGCCGCTTGGAATGTGGGTCCTGTCGGTCATAGGGAATAGCCTCGGGCGCGGCCAGTTCCGGCGCCCCCTCATACAGGTCCCAGTATTTGCGGCGGGCGACGAACGGGTCATGCGGATGGGTGAAGCTGACCGTCAGGCACCATGGGCGCGCATCATTTCCGCGCGCCAGATCATACAGCTTGCGGCAGGCGTTATAGGCAACCTCGTCGTCATATTCCAACTGGTTGCTGATCTCGCCGACGCCTGCACCGGTGACCGAGCCCAGATTGTGATACCACCAGTCGATCCGTTCGCCCGGCTTGCGATAATCCGGCGTCCAGCCGAAATCGGCCGGGTAAATGTCGGTCGTCAGCCGTTCCTCGAACCCGTGCATCTGGTCGGGACCGACGAAATGCATCTTGCCCGACAGGCAGGTCTGATAGCCCGCGCGCCGCAGATGATGGGCGTAGGTCGGGATGTCGGAACAGAATTCGGCCGCGTTATCATAGACGCGCGTGCGTCGCGGCAGCTGCCCGGACATGAAGCTGGCCCGGCCGGGCGCGCAAAGCGGGCTGCCGGTATAGCTGTTGGCAAACCGCGTCGAGCGTTCGGCCAGCCTGCGCAGGTTGGGCGTGTGCAGAAAGTCGGCGGGGCCGTCGGGGAAAAGCACCCCCGACAGCTGATCCGCCATCAGAATCAGGATATTGGGTTTCACTTGCTTACCGCAGCCATGACAGCGTCGTTACCGGGTTGGCCGTCCAGCGTCGTCACGCCCTCAAGCCATGTTGCCGCGACCTCGGGATGATCCGCGATCCAGCCCCTGGCAGCCTCTTTCGCGTCCATGCCATCTTCAAGGATCTTGCCCATCAGGACGTTTTCCATCGACACGTCGAAGACAAGCTGACCGAAAAGCTTGGCGGCGTTGGGGCAGGCCTCGACCCATTCCGTGCGCGCCAGGGTGTGCACCGTCGCACCGCCGTAATCCGGACCAAACCGTTCGTCGCCACCGGACAGATAGGTGATCTGCAGCGCTTCGTTCATCGGATGCGGCGCCCAGGCCAGGAATACGGTCGGCGTGCCGGCATTCGCGTTCCGGCCGACCTGAGCCAGCATCGCCTGTTCGCCGGATTCGACCAGCGTCCAGTCGCCAAGGCCGAATTCGTCCGCATCGATCATCGCCTGGATCGACTGGTTCGCGGGCGCGCCGGGCTCGATCCCGTAGATCTTGCCGTCAAAGGCATCCTTCTGCGCGTCCAGATCCGCGAAATCCGCCACGCCGGCCTCGGCGCCCGGTGCGTTCACGGCAAGGGTGAACTTGGCGCCTTCCAGATTCTGGACCAGTTCCTGTATGGTGCCGGCCGCGTCCAGGTCGTCGCGGAATTTCTGCTGCGCGGGCATCCAGTTGCCCAGGAACAGATCGGTGTCGCCGTTCTTCAGCGCCTCGTAGCCGACCGGAACCGACAGTGTCGCGATCTCGGGCGTATAACCCAGACCCTCCAGCAAGGTTGCCGCGACCCCGTTGGTGGCCGTGATGTCGGTCCAGCCCGGATCGGAATAGCGGACCGTGCCGCAGGTCGCAGCCTCGTCTGCCAGAACGGGCGCAGCCGTCGCCGTCAGCAGCAACGCAACGGTCGATATCTTCAGGGTGGTCATGGATTTCCCTTCCTGTCGGTTTTTTGATTGTTCCGCCAGTCAATGATGAATTGCTGCACGCTTCGCGCCCAAAAACGACATTCAGCGTGTCGGAACTGGCGTCTCTCCGCGATAGTCGTAGAAGCCGCGCCCGGTCTTGCGGCCCAGCCAGCCGGCCTCGACATATTTCGTCAGCAGAGGGCAGGGGCGATACTTGGTATCGGCCAGACCGTCGTGCAGCACGTTCATGATGGCAAGACAGGTATCCAGTCCGATGAAATCGGCCAGTTCCAGTGGCCCCATCGGGTGATTGGCGCCCAGCTTCATCGATTCGTCGATCGACTTCACGTTTCCGACGCCTTCATACAGCGTATAGACCGCCTCGTTGATCATCGGCATCAGGATCCGGTTCACGATGAAGGCCGGAAAATCCTCGGCGCTGGCGGCGGTCTTGCCCAGTTTCCTGACCACCTCGTGCAGCAGCTCGAAGGTGGCCTGATCGGTCGCGATGCCGCGGATCAGTTCTACCAGCTGCATGACCGGAACCGGGTTCATGAAGTGGAAACCCATGAACTTCTCGGGCCGATCGGTGCGGCTGGCAAGCCGCGTGATCGAGATCGACGAGGTGTTCGAAGTCAGGATCGTCTCGGGCTTCAGATGCGGCTGCAGGTCCTCGAAGATCGCCTGCTTGACCGTCTCGCGTTCGGTGGCGGCCTCGATCACCAGGTCGGTCTTTCCCAGGTCGGACAGCCGCAGCGTGGTCGAGATCCGGCCCATCGCGGCCTTCTTGTCCTCGGCCGAGATCTTCTCGCGGCTGACCTGACGTTCCAGGTTCCTGTCGATCAGGCTCAGCGCCTTGTCCAGCGCGTCCTGGCTGACATCGGTCAGCAGGACATCATATCCAGCCAGCGCGAAGACATGGGCGATGCCGTTGCCCATCTGACCCGCACCGATCACACCAACCGATTGAATCGTCATGTCCCCACCTCTCTTGCTGACGCCGCGACGATAGGGGTCGCGGCCAGATGCTGCAATGCAAAACCGCCCCCGGGTGGGGGCGGTCGGCAGGGGGCAAGCCCCCGGTTCCCGCATTGAACGACGGGAAGATTTTCTGGATCGAATGCCGCTTACAGCTTTTCGGTCAGTTCCGGCACGGTGGTGAACAGGTCGCCCACCAGGCCGTAATCGGCGATCTGGAAGATCGGCGCTTCCTCGTCCTTGTTGATGGCGACGATGACCTTGCTGTCCTTCATCCCGGCAAGGTGCTGGATCGCGCCCGAGATGCCGACGGCGACGTAAAGTTCCGGTGCCACGACCTTGCCGGTCTGACCGACCTGCCAGTCGTTCGGGGCATAGCCCGAATCGACCGCTGCGCGGGATGCGCCGACGGCGGCACCCAGCTTGTCGGCCAACTTTTCGATGATCGCGAAATCGTCCTTTGATCCGACACCGCGTCCGCCCGACACGACACGCCCGGCCGAGGTCAGTTCCGGACGGTCGCTTTCGGCCACCTCGTCGCCGACCCATTTCGACAGCGCCGGATCCTCGGCCGCCGAGATCGCCTCGACCGGCGCCGGGCCGCCTTCGCCCGCCGCGTCAAAGCTGGCGGTGCGGACTGTCATGACCTTCTTGGCATCCTTCGACTTGACCGTCTGGATGGCGTTGCCGGCATAGACCGGGCGTTCGAAGGTGTCGGCGTCGATTACCGCCGACACGTCCGAAATCACCATCGCGTCCAGCAGTGCCGCAACGCGCGGCATGATGTTCTTGGCATCCGTCGTGGCCGGGGCGGCGATATGGTCGTAATCGCCCGCCAGGGACACCATCAGCGCCGCGGCCGGTTCGGCCAGCCGGTGGCCATACAGCGCATCCTCGGCGACCAGCACCTTGGCCACGCCGTCGATCTTGGCAGCTTCCTCGCCCGCCGCCTTGGCATGTGCGCCTGCGCACAGCACCGTCACGTCGCCCAGGGATTTCAGCGCACCCACGGCCTTGGACGTGGCATCGCGGTTCAGTTCGCCATTCGTGACTTCACCCAGCAGAAGAACAGCCATCACACGACCCCCGCTTCTTTCAGTTTCGACACCAGCTCGTCGACCGAGCCGACCTTGATCCCGGCCTTGCGGCCCTCGGGCTCGCGGGTCGAGACGATTTCAAGCCGCGGCGCGACGTCGACGCCCAGATCGGCGGCGGTCTTTTCGTCCAGCGGCTTCTTCTTGGCCTTCATGATGTTGGGCAGCGAGGCATAGCGCGGCTCGTTCAGGCGCAGGTCGGCGGTGACGATCGCCGGCAGCTTGACCTCGATGGTCTGCAGACCGCCGTCGACCTCGCGCGTGACCTTGGCGGTCTCGCCCTCGATCTCGACCTTGCTGGCGAAGGTCGCCTGGCTCCAGCCAAGCAGGGCCGCCAGCATCTGGCCGGTCGCGTTCATGTCGTTGTCGATCGCCTGCTTGCCGGCGATGACCAGCCCGGGCTGCTCCTCGTCGATCACCGCTTTCAGGATCTTGGCGACGGCCAAGGGTTCGATGTCCTGGTGCACGTCATCGGCAGCGATCACAAGGATCGCGCGGTCGGCGCCCATGGCCAGCGCGGTGCGCAGCGTTTCGGCCGCCTGCTTGACGCCGATGCTGACCGCGACGACTTCCTCGGCGACACCCTTTTCCTTCAGCCGGATCGCCTCTTCGACAGCGATCTCGTCGAAGGGGTTCATCGACATCTTCACATTCGCCAGATCGACACCAGATCCGTCCGCTTTCACACGGGCCTTCACGTTGTAGTCGATCACGCGCTTGACCGGCACGAGAACCTTCATGTGGCTGCTCTCCCTTGGTTGCGTCCTTTGTCGTGGCTTTGTTATCGGCAGGTTCTGCCCATTTACAGCAGAAAAACGTCGTCGGACGCCGCGTTTGCGGCGCAGCATTGCCGCGACGCAGCGTTGTGGGGCGCTAACGGCTGGCGCCGGGGACCCACAAGATGTCTTCGGTCCCGCCGCCATTGGCCTGACGGGCGGCGACGAAAAGCCAATCGCTGAGCCGGTTCAGATAGCGGATCGCGGCGCCGTTGGCATCGCCTCCGGTCGCCAGCTCGGTCGCACGACGTTCGGCCCGGCGGGCGACGGTGCGCGACAGATGCAGATGCGCCGCCAGCACCGAGCCGCCGGGCAGGATGAAGCTGCGCAGCGGCTGCAGATCGGCATTCATCTCGTCGATCTCGGATTCCAGCCGCGCGACCTGTGAATCGACGATGCGCAGCACCGGATAGCCTGCCTGATCGTCCGCCTGCATGTTGGGACGTGCCAGATCGGCGCCCAGGTCGAACAGGTCGTTCTGGATCACCGCGATCCGGTCGGCCATGCGACCGCCCGCGTGCAGGCGGCACAGCCCAAGCGTGGCGTTCAGTTCGTCCACCGTGCCATAGGCCTCGACCCGGGGGTCATGCTTGGCCACGCGACTGCCGTCGGACAGCGCGGTATCGCCCTTGTCGCCGGTGCGGGTATAGATCTTGTTCAGGACGACCATCAGCCGGACCTCATCCACAGGAACAGAAGAATCAGCGCGACCGCCACCGCCTGCGCGATGATCCGCCAGCGCATCAGGCGATTTCCATGCTTGCGGTTGAATTCACCGCCCCTGGCAAAGCCGCCGATGCCGGTGACAAGGATCGCCAGCACCACCAGAACGGCCAGCACGACCAGATAGAACAGGGGCTTGTCTTGCATGGGCACCGCCTTTCGCGGCTGACCCTAGCTGCGGCGGGCGACCCAGTCCAGTGCGCGCGTGGACAGCAGCCTGCGGCCGACGCCCGACAGCCAGGTTGGGGTGGTGACGTAATAGCGCGGCGCGGGTCTTGTCGCGGTCAGCGCCCGCAGGATCCGGTCGCTGACCGCCGAGGGCGGCAATTCGAAGCGATCCTTGCCGGACGGATGATACAGCCGTTTCAGCAGCGTGTCGCGATATTGCTGGGCCCGTGCGCTGTCCTGCCAGTTCACCCATCTTTCGAAATGCGGGATCGCGTTCACCCGGATGCGGCTGGCGATCGGTCCCGGTTCGATCGTGACGACCTGCACCTTGGTGCCGTGCATCTCCAGGCGCAGGACGTCGGTCAGCCCCTCCATCGCGAACTTCGTGGCGACATAGGGACCGCGCCAGGGGATCCCGACCAGACCCAGAACCGAGCTGATATTGACGATCCGGCCGCCATGTTCGCGGAAATGCGGGATCAGCCGCGTCGTCAGGTCATGCGTGCCAAAAAGATTGGCCTCGAAAATGGCGCGCAGCGCGTCGCGGGAAATATCCTCGACTGCGCCGGGCAGCGCAAAGGCCGCGTTGTTCACCAGCCCGTCCAGCCGTCCGCCGGACAATACCTGCCGGACCAGCCGGGTTATGCTTTCCGGATCGGCAAGTTCCAGGTGATGGCATTCCATCCCCTCGGCGCGGCGGGCGGCGATGTCTGCTTCCCGACGGCAGGTTGCGACCACCTGCCAGCCTTCGGCCTGCATCCGGCGCGCCGCATCCAGACCGATGCCCGACGAGCAGCCGGTGATCAGTACCCGTCCAGTCATGTCAGTTCGGCGCGTTGCTGGTCAGAAACTGGCCCGACATGTAGCCGGTGCGCCCGCTTGTATCGCGGATATTGACCCAGGCGCCGTCGGTCGGCCCCAGCGCCTCGACCGCCGCCCCCTGACCAAGCGCACCGATCACCCGGTCCCCAGTCGAGGGTCCGGCGCGGAAATTCACGCTGCTGCCCGTAACATAGAGAATCGGGCCCTGCGCGCCGGGCGGCGGTGCTGCGACTGCCTGCTGCTCCTGCCCCGCATATTCGGGCGAAGGACGCAGCGCGGGTCCGGGAAATTGCTGGACCCGCTCGGGCGTCTGGGTCGCAACGCTGACGACTTCGGGCGCCGCGGAGGGCGCATCGGCATCCTTGTTCCCGGGTGCTGGTGCAGCGCCGGTCGTCGCAGGGGGCGTGCGACCTTCGGGGCGCGCGATCAGATCCCGCGCGCCAGCGTCCTGCGCGGCAGAGCGTGGCGAAGGGGACGCGGTCTGCTGTCTTTGCGCACGCGGATCGCCTGCCCCATAGACTGACATGACGGCGTAAAGTGCGACCAGCGTCGCGGACATCAACACAAGAAGTCTTATCATTTTCGCTGCCGTCGTTCCCCTGATGGCCGACTGTGGCCTTTTTATCCGATCGCCCGGAACAACGCCATGCGGCTTGCCCCGTTCCGAAGGTGAAATTCCGGCTGGACCGGCATCGCCGCGCGGCCTATCCAATGCGTCATGTCCGACGATCTTCCTATCGACCCCGAACGGAACACGCAGTCCGAACCGCTGAGCCGCGCCATCGGCGAGCGATATCTGACTTATGCGCTGTCCACGATCATGAACCGCGCACTGCCCGATGCGCGCGATGGCCTGAAGCCTGTGCATCGCCGCATTCTTTACGCGATGCGCGAACTGCGTCTTTCGCCGAACGGCGCCTTCCGGAAGTCCGCGAAGATCACCGGCGACGTGATGGGCAATTATCACCCCCACGGTGACGCTGCGATCTATGATGCGATGGCGCGCCTGGCCCAGGATTTCGCCATGCGCTATCCGCTGGTGGACGGGCAGGGCAACTTCGGCAATATCGACGGCGACAACCCGGCCGCCGCGCGATATACCGAGGCGCGGCTGGCGCAGACATCCGAGACGCTGATGGACGGGCTGACCGAGGATTCGGTCGATTTCCGCCCCAATTACGACGGCACGCTGAACGAACCCGTCGTGCTGCCTGCAGCATTTCCGAACCTGCTGGCCAACGGCGCGTCGGGGATTGCGGTGGGCATGGCCACCAACATCCCGCCCCATAACCTGCACGAGGTGATCGACGCCTGCCTGCATCTGATCAAGACGCCTGATGCGCGCGACGACACGCTGGCGACGCTGATCAAGGGGCCGGATTTTCCGACCGGCGGCGTGATTGTCGAAAGCGCTGATACGATCGCCCAGAACTATCGCACCGGCCGCGGCGCCTTCCGCGTCCGGGCCAAGTGGGAGCAGGAGGATCTGGGCCGCGGCCAGTGGCAGATCGTGGTCACCGAAATTCCCTACCAGGTTCAGAAATCGCGTCTGATCGAGCGGCTGGCCGAGCTGATCCAGACCAAGAAGATCCCGATCCTGGCCGATGTGCGCGACGAATCCGCCGAGGATGTCCGCATCGTGCTGGAACCGCGCGCGCGCAATGTCGACCCCGAACAGCTGATGGCTGCGCTGTATCGCGTCAGCGATCTTGAGGTGCGTTTCAGCCTGAACATGAATGTGCTGATCGACGGGCGCGTGCCCAAGGTCTGTTCGCTGAAAGAGGTGCTGCGCGCGTTCCTGGATCACCGCCGCGAGGTGCTGGTCCGGCGCGCGAATTTCCGTCTGGACAAGATCGCCGCCCGGCTTGAGGTGCTGGAAGGCTATCTGATCGCCTATCTGAACCTTGACCGGGTGATCGAGATCATCCGCTACGAGGACGATCCCAAGGCGGTGATGATCGCCGAGTTCGGGCTGTCGGATGTGCAGGTCGAGGCGATCCTGAACATGCGCCTGCGCGCCTTGCGCAAGCTGGAAGAGATCGAGTTGCGCGCCGAACGCGACGGTTTGCTGGAAGAACGCGAGACGCTGCAGGCGATGCTGGCCGATGAGGCCGCGCAGTGGTCGCGCATCGCCGATCAGTTGAAGGAGGTCCGCAACCTGTTCGGCAAGTCCACGCCCGAGGGCCAGCGCCGGACGCTGATCACCGAGGCTGCCGATGTCGAGCCGATCGACATGGATGCGATGATCGAGCGAGAGCCGCTGACCGTGATCCTGTCCCGGATGGGATGGATCCGCGCGATGAAGGGGCATCAGCCGCTGGATGCCGAACTGAAGTTCAAGGACGGCGACGGCCCGGCCTTCGCGCTGCACGCCGAGACGACCGACAAGCTGATGGTCTTTGCCTCGAACGGCCGCTTTTACACGCTGCCCGCGAACGGCCTGCCCGGGGGACGTGGCATGGGCGAACCGCTGCGGTTGATGGTCGAACTGCCTAACGAGGCAGAGGTGATTGCGGTCTTCCCCTGGCGCGATGGCGAGAAATATCTGGTCGCCTCGAAGGCGGGTGACGGTTTCGTGGTCGCGGCCTCGGACATCCTGGCGCAGACCAAGACCGGCAAGCAGGTGCTGAACGGCGAGGCGCTGCTGTGCAAGCCCGTCAGCGGCGATCATGTGGCGGTCGTCGGCACCAACAGGAAGATGCTGGTCTTTCCGCTGACCGAGTTGCCCGAGATGGCGCGCGGCAAGGGTGTCAGATTGCAACGCTTTGGCAGTGGCGGTGGGCTGCTGGCGGCCGACAGCCTGTCGGATGCCACCTTCGTGACGCTGGCCGAAGGGCTGAGCTGGCCGATGAGCGGCGGCAAGACCCGCACCGAAAGCGATCTGGGCGAATGGCTTGGCAAGCGCGCGGGCGCCGGTCGCATGGCACCGCGCGGCTTTCCGCGCGACAACAAGTTCGCCTGATCCGCTGCGCATTGCCGACCCTTCCGACCGGCGACCCACGGTCGCTGGTCAGGTCATGCGCGAGGGGCTTGTCCCCTCGCTCGTTATTGCTGATTGTCCTGCAATCAGGATGAACGCGGCGGGCAGGCCCGCCGCGTGCGCGATGTGACCGGGCAGGGCCCGGTCGAATCGGTGTTCGGGATCAGCGCTTGCGCACCCATTTCCAGCCGGTCAGCATCGGCCCGACCAGATCCTCGTTCTTCCAGACGCGATAGAACAGGATCACGGCGACATGCAGAAGGACCAGGATCAGGATCGCTGTCGCACCCCAGTGATGCCAGCCGACCGCGTCACCCGCGGTTTCGCTGCCGACTTTGTCGGCCAGCGGTCCGACATTGATGAAATCGTCCGGGTCCGAGATCAGGCCCGTCCCGACCTGCCAGGCGAGGGCTGCCAGCATCGCGATGACGGACAGTGCCCCCAGCGGGTTGTGGCCCGGCCAGTGACTTGGCTCGCGCCGGCCGAGATGTCGAACATAGCCCAGAACGGCCGCCGGTCCCCTGACAAAGCTGGAGAAGCGGGCGGATCTGGGACCGACCAGCCCCCAAACCAAGCGGAACAACAGCAATGCGATGATCGCATAGCCGAACCAGAAATGCAGGGTCATGACGTTGGGGCCGAACTTGCCCAGCATCCATGTCGTCACGACCAATGCAGCCAACGCCCAGTGGAAGAAACGTAGGGCCGGATCCCAGACCCTGACCCTGCGTGCCTGATCCTCTGACATCAGTCTTTCTTGCGATAGTCGTCGTGGCATGCCTTGCAGGCTCCGCCCAGCTTCTGCAGTGCCGGGCCGATATTGTCCTGCCCGCCCATCACGGCTTCGGGGCTGCCCGCCGCCGCATCGGCCAGTTCGGTGAACTTGGTCGCAAAATCGTCGGGATTTTCCCAGATCGCGGGCAATGCCTCGGACCCTTCGGCCTCGCCCTCGGCGGTGCCTTCGATGAACAGGGACGGCACATCATACTGGGTCAGCGCGACGATGTTCGCGGCGGCGGTCGACGCGGCAGCCTCGTCATAGGCCATGTCTCCCTTTGCCATGGCCGACAGCTTGCCCATGTTGATCGCAAGCATCTTCATATATCCGTGACGCGCCTCAAGCGCATCTTCGGCGGATTGTGCCGTAGCAATGACGGGAAGGGCGGCGAAAAGGCAGATCGCGGCAGAGGTGGTGAGGCGCATGGCTGGCTCCTGTATGAAATGATGACGTTTTCTGCGTCTTAGCTTCCTGTGGAAACTTGGCAGAGCCCGCCATGCCGATCAATCAAACTCGGACCGGATCACGAACTTGCGATGATCTGCCAAGTCGGCGCTCAGCTGTAAAGCAGCGTGACGCCGGCCTCGCTGTGGATCGCGTTGACGGTGTCGCGGTCAAGCCGCATGGACTGTGCCAGATCGTGCAGATAGCGCGCCTCGGCCGCGCTGTCGAAATCGATCGCCAGCAGCGACATCAGATAGACCTGCGATTCCATGCCCGCGGGAATCTCGCGCGCCAGGGCCTGCGCATCGACCGGTGCCGCCATCTGTTCGCGGATGAACTGGCGTTCCTCATCGTCCAGATCGTCACCCAGATGACCCAGAAGCCGCTGCTTTTCGGCGTCGTCGATGGTGCCGTCCGATTTGGCGGCCTGGATCATCGCCTTCAGCATCAGCCCTGCGACGGCGTTCTGTTCCGGGGTCGGAGCGATCTCGGGCTCGTCGTTGCGCGATACCGAATCGTTGAACAATTCGCCGAAGCTTGCGTCGTTGCTGGCCTGCGAATCCTTGCGCGCCAGCCCGCCTGCCGTGGCTGCACCCGCACCGGCAGCGGACCCGCCAAGCAGCCCCCCAAGCAGGTCGCCCAGTCCGCCTTGGCTGCTGGCCTGACCGGTGCGTCCACCGCCAAGCTGCCCCAGGATGCCGCCGAGCCCGCCGGATTTACCGCCGCTGCCGCCCAGACGATCCAGAATGCCGCCAAGCCCCCCCTGGGCGCCAGCGGAATTCGCGCCGCCGTAGGGCCGGCCGCTTCCCGCAGCCGATCCCGACTGTCGACCGCCCAGCACCTGGCCCAGCATGTCGCTGAGGCTGCCGCCGCTGCCGCCCGAGGTGTTGTTGCCAAGAATACTGTCCAGCAGCCCGCCATGACCTGAATGCGAACCTGTCGGACGCTGTCCGGCCGAACCCGACTGACGGTTCTTCATGACGGCACCGATTCCCTTGGCCAGCATCACACCGGCGGCGACACGGGCAAGCGATTTCATCAAGCTCATGGTTCTGTCCTCTCGTTGGGTCCGCGCCGCCGAGCACGGCGTCGATGAGACGCGAACGCGCGCTGCGGGCAAGCGGTTCCCGCAGGGTCGTCCGGCCTGCGACAGGCTCGGCGCGGCGGCAGTGACAAACCCCACGCGCGCCCTTGATTTTTCCTCGACCGCCTTATAAATCGCGGCGCACACTAACCCGGGGGCCTGTCAAGCCACGCCCCGCGATCAGGAGGCCCTAGATGGCAAAGGCAAAGTTTGAACGGACGAAACCGCACGTCAATATCGGGACGATCGGTCACGTTGACCACGGCAAGACGACGCTGACGGCGGCGATCACGAAGTATTTTGGTGATTTCCGTG
>NZ_JANAVZ010000017.1 GCF_025195095.1 Paracoccus maritimus
CGGCCTGTATCCGTGACCGAGAGAACCTCTACCTGGGACATGATGCTATGGTCTGCCATAGCTTCAGGCTCTTAGCTGAAATCCAATCCCGTGCTCAGGCGGCCCTCCCCGGAGGCATACGCTGTACCACGAAGCCTTCCTTCAGGATCACCAGGTGGTCGGCCCGCTTCAAGGCTTCGTCAAAGTCGCGGGTGATAAACACCACTGTCTTGAACAGCTCGGCGTGCAACTCGATCAGCAGGACCTGCATATCCGTAGGGATCAGCGGATCGAGGGCTGAGAACGACTCGTCCATCAACATAACATCGGAATACGAGGTCAGGGCCGGGGCGATCCCTCAGGCACACATGGCTTTAATGCGACGAGCGAAACAGGTTTGAGCAGATAGTGCAACTAGGCAGATCCCTGCCGCATAGCGCCGTATCAGGCCGAATGATCCGGCATATTCGTGTTCGTGCCCGCGAACATGTCTTCGCCTCCTCTGTGGAGTCGAACGTGATGCTGCCGGCAGAGCCACCTGACCTGAAGGGGCGCGGCGTAATCTTCATGATGCGCGTCTGTTCGGGAATGTCCGCAGACCTCGCATTCCTGCTTCACCAGCTCGCCGCTCTTGAGCCCGCGCTGCACCGCGAGATGGGCACTGTACTTTGCTGCATTCTGCTTGCGCCAATAGGCCTGCCGCGTGTCCGTTGTCAGTTTCGGCTCAGTCATGACCGACCACTCCCCTGAAGTAGGCCCGACGAGCTTACCGGCCAAATGTTCATCGGGCAACTCTGGCCTGCTGTCTCAACCGTGCAACCGTGCAACCGTGCAGGGGCCTGTTTCCGGTCATGCTCACGCCGCCGCCCGCCACATCCGGAACCGTCCCTGTCCGGTCACCTCCCGGATAAGACCGCGCGCCTCCATCCATGCGAGGTTTCGCTGGACGGCCGCCCGACTTGCACCTGTCAGTGCCTCCGCCATTGGCGCAGAGACAAGAGGCCATTCGGCTAATGTCCGACGCAAGGCAGGCGGCGTCTTACCAGATAGCGCGCTCATTCTGGTTTCTGCTTTCGCGGACCATGCCTCGATGTTGCCCAGATTCCGCATTGCGGTCAGTCAAGCTTCCACCATTCCGTTGAGCCAGCGCACCAATCTATCGCGCGGCGAACCGCTAGCGCGAAGTCCTCCCCCCCCATGGCCAGAGGCGCGAAGATGGCCCCCCTGCCCTCCCGCGCCGCGACGCGCCCGGCGGTCACGGCCGCCTCCAGCTGGTCCGAATGCTGGCCAAGGCCTGCGAGGCTCCAAAGATGAAAGCCCATGCACGCACGGGTGATCGGATGCAACTCAGCGGCCCTTGTCATCAGATCCAGCCACGCACCTGACTTCGTCGCGCCTACGCCGTAACCTTGACTGTTCGCATACAATTTTCCGGCCGAGACCACAATTCGGACCGCACCCTCAGCGATGGCAGGCGGGACACACCGAGCAATCACGCGTTTCGATCTTGGTTTCTTCGCAGGAGTTCCGTTCCGGCAATCAGGAAGAAACAGGACCAGCTTCCTTTTCATCGGACATGGCCATTCACATTCCGATGACATTTGAGGCATAGGCATGCGAATCTGCTCGCCCTTTATGCAGATAAGGAGGCCTCTCATATGCGGGCATGGTATCATCTCTCTCCAGCGCTGCCGGCCTCCCACGGCCTTGAGCAATTGCGTGCCGGCGTCGGTGCACTGCTTGGGATCAGCCTGTGCGCGCTGATCGTGAGCTTGGGCGCCAGACTGGGGGCATCGTCATTCTATCTGATAGCACCACTTGGGGCGACGGCAGTGCTTGTCTTCTGCGTTCCTAACTCGCCCCTCGCCCAACCATGGTCGGCTGTCGTCGGCAATGTGACGGCAACACTCGTCGCTATCTTCGTGCTCCAGATCGTTCCCGCCCCGTGGTCGGTCGGCGTCGCGGTCGGCGCGGCGATCACCGCCATGATGTTTGTCCGGGCGCTCCACCCGCCGGGAGGAGCCGTGGCATTGCTCACCGCCCTCGATCCGGGTGCGGTCCTGGAGGTAGGACCGCTTTTTGCCTTGATGCCTGTTGGACTGACCACAGCCGTGCTGGTCCTTGTCGCCATCGTCTACAACGGGGTAACCGGGCGGGTGTATCCGTTCCGCCAGCCCGAAACGGACCAGACCCGCGGTCCTGCGCCACGTCTGGGTCTGACGACCGAGCAACTCAGCGAACTGCTCGACCGATTCAACCAGTCGACCAACCTTGGTGTGGCAGATCTCGGCCGGTTGCTGGCCGCGGCCGAAGCAGAAGCGGCCCAGCATCGCTTTGACGGCACGACGTGCGGCGACATCATGACCACCGATCTGATTACGGTCCGGCCCGGCACGTCGCTCCCGAAGGCGGCGCGTCTGTTCTGCAGCCAGGCCATCAAGAGTCTCCCGGTCGTAGATGAAGATATGAGGTTACAAGGTCTTTTGCTCCAGGCAGATCTTGTCCGAATCGTCGCCACACACGACCGTCCGGCGGCCCGGCTGCAGAGATCTCAGCGCCGCACCGTATCAGACGTCATGCGATCCGCCGACGATACGGTGACCGACAGTATGCCCGTTGGCGTGCTCCTCAACAGGTTGGCGGTGCAGGGAAGCGAGGTTGTTCCCGTGACACGAAAAGGGCGACTTGTAGGGATCCTGACCCGATCTGACATCTTGCGTTTGCTGCTTGCTGGCTCGGACGAACGTTCCGCCGCATGAGGACCGCTTGAAAAACAGGTTCTCGAAAAGCCCAAGACCTTCGACCTCAGAGGTGGTCGCGGGAATTCGGACCAGCTGCTAAGCTGTAGCGGCTGAGGAAGAACAGAACCGAGATGACGAAACGAAAGTTCTATTCTGCGGAGTTCAAGGCGAAGGTGGCCCTGGAAGCCATCCGCGAGGAGCTGACGACGGCCGAGCTGGCCAAGAAGTACGGCATTCACCCGACGATGATCAGCGGCTGGAAGAGAGCTGCGATTGAGAACATGGCATCGGCGTTTGGCGGGTCCTCGTCCGCTGAGCCGACGATTTCCGAGAGGGAGGTCGAGAAGCTGCATGCGAAAATCGGGCGACCGGTCGTGGAGCGAGATTTTTTGGCCGATGCCTCCAGTCTCATCCTCGGCGCTGGAGGCAAAAAGCGGTGAAGCAGGATCATTCCGATCTCAGCGTTCGGCGACAGTGCAGTCTGCTGTCGCTGGCACGCTCCAGCCTGTATTACCATCGTGGGTGACGAGTTCAGCAACGGCGTTATATGGCAGATTCATGTGTCCTCCGGCCGGTAAAGCGGTTCTTTCGGTGCCAGTCGAGAGCGACAGGCGCATTTCGGCACATCGTTTCCAGCCGGAGCCGGAGTGGATTCCAAGCCTATATCGAATGCGCACAGATGGCTTGGTGACCGGAAGAATGATTGCCTTACGAAAATGATAGCCGCTGCAGCCGTGTAGATCAAATACGGAGATGTCTATCCAGTCGGGAGCCGGGCGGGCATGCCGCCTGATCACTGCATTGTCGCCGTGATGAACACCTAGAGGTTCCGCTCTACATCCTGGCGCTGATGCAGAACGCGGATCACGTCGAGCGTGTCCGGACCCTCACGGACATAAACCATGTGGGAGCCAGCCCTCACCTTGAGCGTCCCGGGGCGCATGTCAACCGGTCGGCCCACCGTCTCGCCCGCAGCCAGGGACAGGCAAACCCGGTGTAGCACGTCGATATAGCGATCGGCTTGGTTCATGTCCCAGTGTCGCGCGGTGTGATCCCAGATCGCGGCCAGATCGGCGCGGGCGGCCGGAGTGAAGCGCAGCAGCTTCGTCATACCGCGCGGGCGATCCGCACTTCATCCTTGAAAGCCGCAATGTCGAGGGGCTCTGGTGCGCCAGAGGTGTCACCTTCTTCGAGTGCCGCCTGAAGGGCGCGGACGCGTGCTTCGTGCTCTTCCAATAGCCGCAACCCGGCGCGGATCACGTCGCTGGCAGAGCCATAGCGGCCCGCCTCGACCTGCGCACTGATGAACCCGGTGAAATGCTCTCCGAGAGAAACAGAGGTGTTGCGAGGCATGGGATCTCCTGGATCAAACCGTATACCAATAAGTAATACATGCCAGGTCCGTTTGCCATGACGTTGTGGCGATCGCAACGCAAGCCTACCAATGCAATCGTTCCCGTGGCAGGTCCAAATGCGCTGTTCTTGGGGCAGTAGGAGGTCGCGCGCCGCACGGCCGAGCCAACCCTTTGAAACGGTCGCCCGGCCGGGACGGTCGGTTCCAGTCCGCTCTGCGGCATGAGAAGACCCCACCAAGTTACCGTATTGATGGGGGAGGTTCATTCATCCAGAGGATCTGATCCGACATGTCCGTGCCCCCTTTGAGAAGAACTGCGATCGAGGAGTGCGTCCACCCCATCCAGCGCGACATCGAGATCGGCCATGATGCGCGCCAGCCGCGCGGCCTCGGCGTCCTTGTCACGGAGTCCTCGCGGTTCGGGACGCGGCGCGTCCGCTGGTGAGCATTCGGATCCAGCCGACATTGGCGTATGTCCGATGGCGCGTCCATGCCGCAACCGCCCCGCAAGTGAAGGCGTCGCCCAGAACCTGGCGGCCCGTCGGGCGGTGAAGTTCACCAGGCACCCCTGCCCTTCCAGGGTCTCGATGAGCGCTAATGCCGTCTTCCTGGTCACCCCGAGATCCTGGACAACTCGGGCCGAGGTCAGGATCGGCTGTGCCTTGACCAGTGCGACGAAATCTGCGAGGCGTGAACGCCCCCTCGCGGAAGCGGCGGCCGCGTCCAGCTTGCCCAGATCGTGACGGAGCGTTCCGAGATGGCCCAGCTCTCTTCCGAGATGCGCGGACATCGCCTCGATCAAGGCCCCTGCCCCGCTGATCGGGGACCAGATCCGAAAGCCACCCATGCTCAGCGATGCCGCGGGAGCTACGACCCAACTGGCTTCGGCGGCGAGAAGAAGTGGATCCCCCTGCCCCGCCTCCGGTAAGGCCGGTCCGCCCCGCGTGATCCGACGCGCTTCCGAATCGAGCGCCATGAAGATGAGCCTCTCGGCAGCCGGCGAACTGCGCCGGCTGCGATGGGCATAATCCGCCGCCCCGTTCAGCGCCGCGAGGAGCGGCGTCGCGGATTTCTCCAGCGCCGCAGAGACGATCTCCTCCAGCTCCAGGTCCTCGAGCCGATCGCCCTCGTCCGGGATCACCCCGATCGGCGCCGCGGCTCTCTCGATCCGCCGAAGACCCGCGACAGCGTCGCGCGCCAGTTGCGGCGGCCGCGCCATGAGCCCGACAAGCCGTCTCGCCTGCTCGGCGCCCCTGGCATCGACCTCAACCTGCCTGTTGGCCGTCAAGCGCATGATGATCGACGCCTCCGCCAGGCGGATGTCTTCCATCCCGACCGAGGCCGCCGCCTCGATGAACGCCATCTCGGTGCGCCAGTGCCGCGCCAGCCCGTCATCCGCGGCGAGGATGCCCTCGATCCGCGAAGCAGCGATCTCGGCCTCCAGAATTGGAGGAATCCGTCTGACCGGTCGGGTCTCGGACATTCCTTCCATGTCGGAACCTCCTGTATTCACACCGGTTTGCTGAATTATGTTTAGTTAATCAAGGACTATCTATATTTGCCCCAGATGCAATGCGAGGTCCGGCAAGGGATCGTGGCTCGGGATCGTCAGGTTTTCCGCCTCCGCAACGGCGCGACCATGGGTTCGACGCCGGCAGAAGTGCGCCCAGGCGGTGCTCAAGGGGTTTTTGCACGGAGAAATCAGATCAGCGCCGCCAGGGCGCATGGCATCCCGTCCCGGCTACGGGACGTTGCAGGCGTTTTCAAACGATCGTTTATTAGTGATATTTTAAACTGCAAAACAGGTCTCTGCCCCGTGCCCCTCATAGGTTACGCTCGCATTTCAACTGAAGATCAGACTGCCCTCCCCCAGTCGCAGGCTCTGAAATCCGCAGGCTGCTTCGAGATCTACGAGGAGCAGGCTTCGGGCGGGAACCGCGCGCGGCAGGTTCTGGCGCGGGTGCTTGAGCGGATCGGCAAGGGCGACACGCTGGTGGTCGTGCGCATCGACCGGTTGGCGCGGTCGCTGTCGCATTTGCTGGAGTTGATCGAGCGGCTGGAGGCGAAGGGGGCCTTCTTCCGATCGCTGACCGATCCGATCGACACGTCCTCCCCGCAGGGCAAGTTCACCCTGCAGGTCCTAGGCGCCGCAGCGGAGTTCGAGCGCGCCCTGATCCGGGAACGCACGAAGGCCGGACTTGCCAGCGCGCGGACCAAGGGCCGGGTTGGCGGCAATCCGGGCCTGCGCGCCCGAGACCCCGCCGCACTGCGAAAGGTGCGACTGGCGCGACAGGACGGCTATATGGAGCGGTTGAGTGAAACTGCGCAAGACTGGGTGCCCCATGTACGCCGCCTGCGGCCCGACTTGGCCTGGGAAGACGTGGTGCGCATAATCAACGGCCCCTTGCCCGAGGCGCGTCGCTGGACCCAAAGCCGTCTCTTGCGCGCTGTGAAGGCCTATGTCCGCGACGGCTTCCTGCCTGCCGAGGTGCTGGCCCGCGCCGGACGCCGCGAAACCGCTGACCGCCTGCCGGCTATCGTGGCTGCCATTAAGGGCGCGGACCCCAACATCACGCTCCAGGCGATCTGTGACCGGCTGGAATCAATGCGCGAACGCACACCGCGTGGACGGGCCAAATGGCAACCGTCCTCTGTGAAGATGCTGCTGGAGCGGGCTGAACAACTTGCGTTGCTAGAAAATGACAATGCGATGAGCAAGTAGTTGACGTGATCGCCGCTCCGCAGCGGATTCTCATCCGGTACGTTGCCGCATTGTACGCGAAGGCCACAGGCCGAACATACTTGTGTTTCAGCTGCGCTCGTCCACTAGATGTGGAAAATCCTTGCGCGAATCTGACTCTTACGCCAATAGTCACGGAAACGAGGCAAAAAACGTCATTTTTCGTGAACACGCCAAAGAAGTGGTGTCTCGGAGGCGAGAGGGCAGATGAACAAGACCTTTGTGCATGAGGATCTCAATGCGGTGATCCGCCAGCATTCGGAATGGTTGGCCAACCAATTGCATTCGCAACGTGAGAGCCTGTTTCCACCCGATGCCGAGAAGACCATGCGCAAATTCACCTCCGGTGAGGCAGCCTCGTTACTCGGTGTCAACGATTCCTATCTTCGCAAACTCAACCTCGATGGCAAGGGGCCTTCTCCCGAGCTAACCGCTGGCAACCGTCGTCTCTACTCGGCGCAGGACATTCAGGCGTTGCGCGTGCTCCTTGAAAAAACCGCCCGCAAGCCGGGTGATTACATTCCCGGGCGGCGGGATGGCGACCACCTTCAGGTCATCGGAGTGATGAACTTCAAGGGCGGCTCAGGGAAAACGACAACTTCTGCTCATCTCGCCCAACGGCTTGCCCTGCGCGGATATCGCGTGCTGGGCATCGACCTGGACCCACAGGCTTCGTTCACAGCGCTGCACGGCGTTCAGCCGGAATTGGATCTCGAAGATGGCGGAACGCTCTACGATGCGATCCGCTATGAAGACCCGGATCCAATCCGGCAAGTCATCCGCAAGACCTATATCCCCAATCTCGACCTCATCCCCGGTAATCTCGAACTGATGGAGTTTGAGCACGATACCCCTCGTGCCTTGGCGCAGGGCAATGCCGGGTTGTTCTTCTTCCGCGTGAAGGAAGCGCTGGCTCAGGTGGATGAGGACTACGACGTCGTTGTCATCGACTGCCCACCGCAGCTGGGGTTCCTGACGATGTCCGCACTTTCCGCGGCGACCGGTGTATTGGTGACGATTCACCCCGAAATGCTCGATGTGATGTCCATGTCGCAATTCCTGCGCATGACCGCCGACCTTATGGACGTGATCGCGGAGAGCGGCGCCGACATGTCTCATGACTGGATGCGCTATGTATTGACCCGCTACGAGCCGCAGGACGCGCCGCAGAACCGGATCGTGGCATTCCTGCGAACGATGTACGGGGAAGCCGTTCTGAATTCGCCTATGTTGAAGTCCACTGCAATCTCCGATGCTGGCCTGACCAAGCAGACGCTCTACGAAGTGGAACGCAGTGCGTTCACCCGTTCCACCTATGATCGCGCGATCGAGAGCCTGAACACGCTGAATGACGAGATCGCCGAGTTGATCCAGCAAACCTGGGGGCGCACATGACCAGCGGCAAGAAGAAGCGCATGTCAATGCTGGACAGTCTCGCGGCCGCCGGGGCGCCCTCCCCTGCCCCGCAGGCGAATGCAGTGACACCGATGATGACCTCGAACCGCGCCCTTCGCTCCGCCCGCGACGCGGTAGATGCCCATCACGTCTGGGAACTGGACCCGGCGAGCATCGAGGACGGGCGCATGGCTGACAGGCTCGACCCGGCCGATGTGCTGGACCTGCGCGATGCGATCGAGGCGAACGGTCAGACCGTCCCGATCCTCGTGCGCCGTGCGCCAGGCGATGCCGACCGATACCTTCTGGTCTATGGGCGCAGGCGGCTGGAGGCGATCCGTCAGTCAGACAAGGTCACCAAGGTACGCGCGCTGGTCGCCAACCTGGACGACGACAGCGCCCTACGTGCCCAGATTTCCGAGAACATGGCTCGGCGTGATTTGTCCTTTATTGAAAAGGCCCTGTTCGCGCAGGAACTTGTGTCTTCCGGCTTTGGAAATCAATCGCAGGTTGCAGAAATTCTTACCGTCACGAAGTCTTCCATATCCATGGCGATCGCGATCGTGGACATGGTCGGGCCGCATCTGGTGCGCGCCATCGGTGCCGCGCATGGCATTGGCCGGCCCCGGTGGGAATCACTTGGTCGGGCCATCGACGAGAATGGTCTGGACCGGGAGGACCTGATCCGGATCGCGAAAGAAGCACACGTTAGGGCCGAGGACTCCGTGGTTGTGGATAACGCCGGACCCGCCGATGACCCGTCCGTCCAGGCGTTCGAAGCGGTGACCAAGTTCGTGACGAAGGCGGTCAAGCCAGCCAAGCCCCCCTCCCCTGCCCGGCCCTCCAGCGTCCCGCTGAAGATCGGTGGCAAGCGTGGCGGCACGGTGAAACGCACCACCAAGGGCCTTTCGATCGAGTTGGTGGGCGGAGAATTCGCCGATTGGTTTGAGACGCAAGTACATGACATGATTGAAGAACTTCACGAGCGTTGGAAGCAGCGTTCGGAAGACTGAGGAAGAGCAGAAACCAACGAAGGAGGCACGAAAAGGCAAAAGAAAAGGTCCCGCAAAGCGACCACTCCACGAGACCCTAACTTGTTTCTAGCACCTTCAAGGTAGTGTCCGGAGCCGTTTTCCGCAAGTCCAAAGTGATTCGCGGACCGGGATATTTTTGTCTTCGTGAACGACAAAATGGACTACACGCCCGTAACGCCGTTCCGGCGAACGATAGATGCTGCCATACTGAAACATCAGGCAGCGACCCAGGAAGACCTGCCCCCGACCGGCGCCAACAAGTGGGAGGTCTTGAGGGAGCTCGCTGCCGCTCGAGACGCGTTCGGCTTGTCCGATCGGGATCTGACAGTGCTTCAGGCACTGGTCAGTTTTCACCAAGCGACGATCCTTGGAGGGAATGACAGCGAGTTGATCGTACATCCGTCCAACAAGGCGATTTGCGAGCGCTTGAACGGCATGCCCTGCTCCACAATGCGACGGCACCTCTCCAACCTCGTACAGACCGGTTTCGTCGTCCGCCGCGACAGCCCCAACGGCAAGCGCTATGCGCGCCGCTATGGGGACGAAAAGGTTGCGTTCGGGTTCGATCTCTCGCCGCTCGCGTTGCGCTTTCAGGAGGTCTGCGAGGCCGCCGAAGCCGTCCGGGCTGCAGAGGAACGTTACAAGCGCCTCCGCGCCACCGTAAGCCTAATGCGGCGCGACTTGGCAGGTCTGGCAGAGTACGGCAGCTCGCTGCGCCCGGATTTGGGCCTTTGGGATCAATTTTCCGACCTTGCCGTCCTGGCAGCCCGAGATCTTCGCAGAAAGCTCGAGATGGCCGATCTCAAGCAGATCGAAAAGGCTTTGGGTGCGGCTCTGGACCAGGCGCGAGACCTTCTTGGGGATGGCAATACAGAAAATATGAGCACCAATGATGCTATTTCTGAGCAGCACCATCAGAATTCAAATAAAGACCTTTATGATTTTGAACCTCGCTTAGAAAAAGCGCGGGATCCAAGCAATGCGCTTGAACGAGCAAACGCTGGAGTACGTGTAGATCGTCGTGAGGATGAAGGAGATCCCCCCCAAGAACCTGAAAACCAACTCATGCCGAATATCCCTCTTGGACTTGTTCTCGCTTCTTGCCAAGAATTCAAATCATATGCTGAACAGCCTGTGCGCCATTGGCACGACTTGGTCAGGGTCGCTGATATCGTCAGGCCCATGATGGGAATCTCTCCGTCCGCTTGGGATGAGGCCAAACGTTACATGGGTCCCGAAGAAGCGTCTGTCGTCGTTGTTGCGATGCTTGAACGGTTCGGGGATATCCGATCCCCGGGTGGGTATTTGAGATCCTTGTCAACCAAAGCGGCTATCGGGGAATTCTCTTGCGGGCCGATGATCATGGCGCTGATGCGTCGGGATGCTGCATGAGGAGTTCACAGTTGTGAACCGGGCTGAGGTTTCTTCCTTGTCCGCCAAGTTCACAGCTGTGAACTCTTTCCCTGCATGGCCAGAGTACGAACAGCTGGCGATCCAGCCGATAGAAGTATGTCGACCCTGCCCGTCACTCAGGCAGGTCACCATCGCCAAACAGGTTAGGGAAAAGACGTTCCCGGTAGTCCAATGGGAAAGCCAACCGCACCGGCGTCTTCGGTGACGCAGAGGTCAGGTATCCGGCGGCGGTGAGTTGGCGGAGCGTATTGCGTGCCGTGCGCTCGGAAGTCTTGAGCACGACCTGGGCATCGCCCCGATCCAAGGCACCGTGGCGAAGAACGGCCGAAATCAGTTCCGGCGCTCGCTTGTCATCAATAGTATCTGCAACAAGACGACGATACCGTTTGTCCAATCCGCCGAGATCAAACAGCTTCGCGGAAAACGTGATCTGGTCGTGCGTCACTTTCAGAAACCATTCGCTGAACGTCTTCAGTGCCGCTTCTGACAGGTTCCCCCGTCCGTCGCGGTCTCCGCGGCGTGGACTGTCGGCCAGATCCATCATCCGTTTGTACTCGCCCCGATCGGTTAGCCCGCGGGCCAGCCCACGTGATACGGACCAGAGCCCTTGGCCACCAATCCCCGCTGTGAGGGCCATGGCATGAGACATCAGTCTGCTGACACGGCCGTTACCATCCGGGAAAGGGTGGATGTAGTTGAGCCGGTGATGCGCAGAGGCGATCGCGATGATCCGTCCGCTCGAAGACCGCGCCGCAATCTGAAATCGTTTGTCGAAATGGTCCATGAATGCCGCGACGCGCGACGATGAAGGAGGTAGGTGGCGCCCGACCGCAACTTCCCGATCATCATCCTGCCGCATGCGTCCCGGAACGATGGGCTCTTGTGTGCCGTCGGGATGTTCGATGACCCGAAACTCTTCCGGCATCTCGTCGTAGAAGCTCTTATGGACCCAAGTCAGGAATTCGACGGATGTGGGGCGGGGCAGGGTGCCCTTGCGATGCATCTCGTCGATGGCCCGTTGAACGATGACGTGCGCCCGGGCCTCAAGGGCGAGGGGACGGGTTTCTTCCTCAAGCTCGGCACCAGCCAGCGCCCTTTCGATGTCGCGGGGGCGCGTGTTGTGTCCTTCGATCAGGTTGGAGTAGTAGCAGTTCATCACACGGACGAGATCGGCAAGTTCGGCTGCGCTGTCAGGATGCAACCCTTGTCCCAGCCCGGTGGCTTCCCTCTGGATGTCGACTGAAAGGTCTGCCAGTTCTGTGGGAATATGCTCCTCGAAGAAGCAGGGTTCGATCCTGGCGGGTGTTTCCAGCATTTTTGCCGATCTTCCATGTTTGCAAAGTAATTGAAAAATAAACACATTTCGTACTTTCAAGCAAGGTTTTGCCGATATGCGTTGCCGATCTTGCCTGCCGATCTGGAATTGCTGCATGAAATCAATGGCTTCGGCAGAAGGGCCGGGCTTTTCGGTTTTGTTGTGTGCCCAAAGGGGCCGGAAAAAGTAAAAGTGTCCTTCGGGTTTTGTGACTGACGGATGAGGGCCTTTGGGGTCCCTCGGACGGGTCCGGGCCGGGTTCCGGTCTGCCGTTCCGGATGAAGGGAGTTCCCATGCAAACAGGTGTCTTGCGCGTGCTCCGCGCAACCGCCGCCTCCTGGTGGCGGCATAAAGAGCTGCGTCGAACTGGCCAGACGGCGCTGGCACAGCGGCTCGAGCGGAAAGCCGTTCTCCGCGATCTCGGCTATCTCAGGCAGGCTGCGACAGTGCCGGACGCGCATGTGATCTGCGGAGAGGGCGGCACGTTCATCCATCTCGGTTGGTCCACCGTCTCGACCCTCGCGCCGATCGAGCGCTTTCCCTTGGCCACTCTTGCGGTCGCACGAGGGACCCCGTTCATCGATATCCGACCCGTCACCGATGTCATTGCCTTCGCCAACCCATACCCAGGATAACCCAAGCGACAGACCTGCTTTGGGAGGACAGCACCCTTCATGGTTTGCCGATCGCGAGATCCTCTGCGGTCCTCCCGGAGGCAATCGCCTCGGAGAACCATTTCGGCTGACGGCCACGCCCTGCCCAGGTTTGCGATGGGTTCTCGGGATTGGCGTATTTTGGAGCGGCCGGACTGGTGATCTTGCCCGCCTTGCTCGTCGTCACCAGTTCCGAGAGAGAAAATCCATACTCGCGGGCCGCCGCGTTCGCCGCCTCGTATGCCTCGCGACGTTTGCGTTCCGAATAGTGCGAAATGCGCTTCTCGATATCGCGTTTCAGCGCCTTCAATTGCGGTAGGTCCAGAGTATCCAGGTCAATCATTGGCATAAACATTATTCCGTCAACTTACTTCAGTTCCGCGTTTTATTGCCGTTATGAGGACAGAATTCGATCGCTAAGCCTCTATGATCGTGCCCAAGTGTCCGGTCGAAGAGGGGGCAAGTTCAGAAATCCCTCTGGGCTCAGCTATGGCGCGCACCCAGCGCAACAATTCGCAGTGGCTGCCGCCCCCCCATGCTCGTCTTTGGAATACACCATTTGGCGCAGATCATCTCGATAAGATGCCTGATCCTGATCAGGGATAATGAACAGGAGTGCCGATTTCCTTGTAGATCCGGATCACGCCTTTCTGTTGAGAAATTTCGCGGTGTTTATTCCGGCCTTGATGACGTAAGGCGGCAGGGTGAGGGAGTAGTGCCCGCAATTGATCTTCGTAACATGCGACCGCGCCCCCGATCTATCCAGTTCATCAACCAAGCTCTCCGATAAAGCGGGCATTACGACGGTGTCTCGCTTCGCCAGCAGTATCTGGATTTCTAGATCAGGACGGGCCAGTCTGTCGGCATAGCGCTCAAGGTCAAGCGGCGCCCATGCATGCCGCAGCTCGCAAAGCGCGATTTCGCCGTCGAGGCTTGCGCGAATGTGGCGCGTGGCACTTCCAGTCCACACCATATCGGCGAAACTGCCGGCCGTGAGAAACAAGGCGGCTTTCGTGACCTTGACTTCGTGAGCCGCGATCAGGCCAGCGACCCAGGATCCCAAGCTGATGCCGAGTACAGAGACCGTGCCGTATCCACGACCCTGCAAGAATGCGACGAGCTGCCTTCCGTCCAGCACGGCCTGGCGAACAGACTGGATTGTGCGGCCGAGGTTTGGGCTGAGCATGAAGTCGGCGTGATCAGATCCAGGGCGGTGGCGTTCGAGATGATATGGCATGGCCATCTCGACAACCGTGAGACCGCGCCACGCAAAAAAACGAGCAAGCTGCGCGTTCCGCGAGGTAGCGTTCCAGTGGTGGAAGACGATCAGGGCATGATCGGATGACCTGGCTGCCGTAACCTTGGCATGAACCGTGTTGTTCTCCGGAGTTTCGGTGCAAACACTCGATGGAAAGCTGATCCAGCCGTCTTTCCAGCTCGCCGCAGGTGCTTCCGTTTCCACACCGTAAAAGGAGGGAGAATCCGCGACGGCTGCAGCGGCGAGCGCGCCAAATTCAGCGAGACTGGCCACAGTCTCTGCCTTTGGAAACGCGAGATCTGAGCGGAGGTCCAGATTCGTAGTTTGCTTTACATCATCACTTCGCTTCCCGCGGCGCTCGTCCCAGCAGTCCAGCCACTTATGATACATCTAATCGTACCATCTGCCGCTCGTAACGACTGCCGAAATAGGGATCAAAGAAGCCATAGACGGCAACGGCGATCGCGATCGCCAGCAAGATCGAGAAGCCAGCCACGACACCGATCAGCAAGTAGACGAGGGCGAGGAACAAGACTGCGGTCGTGGGTCTCGCCAACGGCACCTGAACGGGAGTTGCGTTGCCGATGCGGATGGCGGCGTAGAGATACACCGTTCCCACCATCAGCGCCACAAGCAGACTCGTGAAATGGGTTGGCATACTAAAGTTGCCCCAATCTATCGGGTTGCCGAAGCTGGTCATGATCGACCCGGAGTCCGAGATGAGCCATCCCCATACGCTCGGCGCAGTAGTGACGACATACAGACTTTGTAGCTTCATGCACATCGCGACCAGAAGTCCGGCGACCGAAGCACGGAGGATCCCTCGCATGATCCTAGTTCCCGCCGACTGAGCTCTGTCAATGGGCACGATGCTCGGCTGCGGTCCCAAAGCCTTGCAGATATGTGCGAAGTCATCGACCAGATTGGATAGCAGGATGAGGCCCGCGATGAACAGATAGAAGCATAGGCTCATGTAGAGATACGCGGCACCAGTGAACGCGGCTTGCCCAAAGATCCCGAACTCGTCTGGCCGCACATAGGCCAGAGATCCCCAGTCTATCGCGAAGGGACCGTCACCATGCAGCACCGGAAGCAGGCGGACACTCACCCACTGAAAAACACCCGCGAAACCGAGACAGAGCAAAAACGCGGCCCAATAAGTGTAAGAAGATGCCTCGACCCGCCGCATCCATTGATCAGATCGGTCATGCTCACCGATATAGGATAGCAGTGCGACGCGGCTCTCGTTCTTCCAGGTTGTCACTTGATCGATCACGAAAGCAAAGAATATGGGCATCAGGATCAGGAAAACGACGGTCCAGTTTGGCGCCCAGAGAAAACCAATCTGCTTGGTGATGCCATCGTCGCGGACATAGGTGACGCTGTGGATCGACAGGAAGTATGACACGAATTGCAACGCGACGGCGCCGGCGAAGACCGAGGCGGGCAAGTTGAGGGGCGATCCGCGACTGAAGATTGCCTCCGAGACGCGAGCGAGGTCGAACCACGGTCGGCGAACATCGCCCTGAACCTGTTCGGGCTTGATGTCCCGTGGCGGATCAACGTGCTCCTTTCCTGTCCCGCCGTCCGTCCGGTGGCGCGACTGCCGGCGGGCCGCCAGGCGAGCCTGAGATCTCATCAATGCAACTTGCCATGCACTCGACCCTTCCGGATCGTTGCAGCCTAGCACCCTGGCGAGCCACCTGATGTTGCTGGTGCTGATCCCCTTCTCGTTGTCCTTGAACCAGAGCTGAACTGTCCGCAGATCAATCCCGGTGCGGTTGGCGTCGATCTGTGAAATCGCCTCGGCAAGCAACTCAGGCGTCCACGGCCCCTGCGGACACCCGTCGTGGTCGACTGGGCGACCGATGCCGGTTGCCGCGACACGCATGAAAAGCGACTTGAAATCATCGTCGCATTCATCCGGTAGGGAAAAATATTTTCCGTTCTTGATCAAAGGTATAGTGGTCCAGATTTCGTAATGTTTCGTCTCTCTTCGTATCGTATCGTGACAACGCGCGCTAGCAAAGACACAGCGCGTGCTGAGGAAGCGGCAGAATACCGCGGCCCTCAAATCAAATTCTGACTGGTTCTGGACGCTTAAGTTTGATGGGATAGCATGATGAAGCACGGTGACCACACGACAAGGCGCGAAGCCATACTGACCCAGACATCTCGTAAGGGTGCTGCTGTCCGAGCGGTGTACCGCTGGAACACGGGTGAGATTTCGCAGATCTCGGTTCCTGCGAATTTCAGATTCGATCCTGCGGTCGCAGTTCGTCCCAAGGTCTACCCTCAGTCGGGCGTTGCCTCGCAGACAAAAGTAGATTAATCATAATACGTAATCGCTCAGCGAGTAGGTATTATGTATATTCGACGCACTTTCTGCACGCCAATCTTGGGTCTGCTCTCTATCAGCCTCCCTGTTTTCATAGCTGCGCCTGCCGGGGGCTACCCGATCGACTGCGCGATATTGCTCTGCCTTGCGGGTGGGTTTCCTGCATCCACTGAGTGCTCAGGGGCACATGCCGAGATGCTTCGGCGGATCACGCCGTGGCCGATCGAGCCGCCTGTTCAGTTCTGGCGTTGCCCGATGGGAGGTACCGTTGGCTTGTCGCGAAATGTCGGCGAGCCTTCCCCAGAAATCCGCATGTATCGCGATGGCATTGAGGTCTGGCAGCTGTCGAAGCGAACGACCAACAGCAGCGGCGGGCGGGAGTCTGAGGCCTACGCAGTGCGTAATTCCTATGATGCTGTCGGCACTTTCCAGCGTGTGTCCGTGGAACCTCTGGCCGTTCCACCATGGGCCGATGAACAGGTGCGGATCCATACCGGTACGACGCTCCTCGGCGATTTCGGAAGCTTTGACGCCATCCTGATGCGTCACCACGATTATCTGGGCGAACCCTCATACGAGTGGATCAGATACTGAGTGCCGAAGCGATAGCCTGCGTGGTGCCTGACCATCCGAGCATAACGCTCTCCGCACATTTGCGCTTAAACCCCAAAGAGGAGCACGAGCAGAATCAGACAGACCATCCGAAATTGAAAACCCCCCGCACGGGGTCCGCACGAGGGGGTTTCGGGGCGTAACACAGGTTTGGCGACCTGCATTGCTCACTAGGTTAAGAGCATAGTTACCTTCCCAACCCCGAAAATCAAGAGCAAAAACGCATCTGTGCGAACAGATTCGGTATGCCTGCGGAGCCTGTGCCTCGATGAACATGAGGACAGAGATGGCATTTCAGAGGGCGGCGCATCCCGCCGCGACGCGGGCCTACCGCGACACCGAAGACGAACACCCGAGGCTGCCGGGGAATATGCAGCGGGACAGCTTTGCGGCCCTGGTGGAGCGCGTGGCTCCACATCTGGGCGTTGGCCGGGCAGCTGCGAATACCTTTGTACGCCTGGCGTCGATGACCCGGCCGAGTGACTGGACCAGTCCCGACAGATCCCCTGTCATCTATGCCGCGGCCGGCGAGGTGGCAAAGATGCTGGATCGATCGCAAGTGCGCACGCGCGTGATCACCGCCGAGCTGGAACGCGCCGGGCTGATCGAGCGGAGGACAGCCGCGAATGGCAGCCGGTCGCGGGCGGCGGGAACCGGGCTTTACTTCGGCGCAGCGATTGCCCGCGCTGCGGAATTGATGGCGCTGGATGACCAATTGAAGGCCGAACGGCAGCAGGCGATCTTTCTGCGCGGCCAGCGGAGCACCCATAAGCGTCACCTGACTTGCGCACTGGATCGTTTGTTCGAGATCAGCCCGCACTGTCCGGAGGCCAAAGCGATCCGTCAGGAGGTGGAGGCGTGGCCTTCAGCCGAACGGCTTCATTGCATGGACCTCGCCGCACTCGAATCCCATGTGGATGAGGCGGATAGGCTGTGCAGAACCGTGCTGGATCTTCTCGATAAACGGGAAGAACCGAACGGTGAAACGTTCGAAAACAATCGACCCTATCTACAAGATACAACTGAAGAATCCTTGGTATCCTGTAACGAGACCGTGGATAAGCGGAGCGCGGGCAAGCCCGCGCAAGACAGATCCCATGTCGTGCCGCCTGACGGCGGCCCGAATTGCCGAGAAAAAGATGAAGGGGCGGCCAGCGGAGCGCTCAAGAGCGAATATATCGCCCGGCTTGGACCACAGAGGCTCTTCGATCTCGCCTCACCGGAAATGCAGCTCTATCTCAGCGGACGGGCAGAGCCGGAATATCTGCGATTCCACGATTTCGTCTGGGCTGCCGAGCGGCGGGTGCCGGAACTCGGGATCAGCCCCGATGCCTGGAACACGGCACGCGAGGTGATGGGCGAGGACAGCGCCATGCTGTCGATCCTGGTCCTCGATGCCCGCAAGTCCGAGCCCGGCCACGTCATTTTCAAGCCCGGCGGTTACTTGCGGGCCATGACGGAACGATACCGCCGTGGCGAGCTGTACCTGATCCGCAGCCTGATCGGGCTCAGCGAACGCCAGAGGGTAGGGCAGGGGTCATGAAACCCGAACTGGCAGCCGCCGCGATCCTGCTTCTGTCCGTTCACCCGGCATTTGCGCAGGCACCGATCTGTATCCCGCCCGAAGAGCCCTTCGTGCCGGCCGACGACGCAGCTTTCGGGGAATATGCCGACCTGGTGGCGGAAGATTTCGAGCGGTATTTCTCGGAAGTCCGGCCATACATCGCTTGCCTCGACGCCGCGCGGCAGGATGCCTTTGCCCGCGCGCAGGAGATTTCCGCGCAGCACGAGGCGTTCTGGAAACGGGCCGACGAGATGGGACTGACGGAAGAGGTTGCCCCCGATGCCGATCCGGAGTGACTGGTCAGTCGATGCCGGCCCCGCGCTCGATCCTCGACGTCTCGCTGCCGCTTCCGGCATCTTACCAATAGCGGCGGCATATGTGCCGCGCGATCATGATGCCGGCAAGATCCGTGCCATCCGGCAACATGCAGCTTCCGATCCATCGATCATGGCTGCGCCTGCCATTCACGTGACAGGCGAGGGACTGACCCCTGACCAGTTGCTGCATGGCGGATTTTGCGCTCCGCCCGTCGGCGGTGCCCAGTTCGGCGCAGTCGAGAGAGCCGAAGCGGATGGCCTGACCCCGGACCTCGATAGTGTCGCCGTCGCGCACATCCGTCACAGGGCCGGCGATCTTTTCCCGCGCCAGGATGGGGACGAGCCATGGCACGTATTCGGGAAATCGCTCAACCGGGTCGATGGAGAGGGTCGACAGCGCCAGGAGGCTGAGGACAATAAGGGCAGGGGACTTCATGTCACGGTTTCTAGCAGAAAAGCGGGCTTTGTTCATGAAATGTTTCTCGCTCGATGCGAACATGGTAAACTCCATCTGAAAGGAGATCGAGCCATGACCCGGCCCATTCAGATCAGGACTGCAAGTCAGCGCGAAGTTGCGGCGTTCCTGGCGCGCCAACGCGATGAGGAAAGCAAAGCCGCCCAAGCCAGAGCGGCGCGCGATCGGCAGTGGCAGAAGGAGATCGACGAACTGGATCAGGAATGCGAGGCGTGGGAACAGGCTGCGGCCCAATTGCTGGATGAAGGACGGGAGCTCTTCGGGAGCGACACCGCCGCAGGTCAGGAAATGGCCCAGATCCTTGATGCCCGTGAACTGGCGGCGCGGCGGCGAACGACGGAAGCGGACCAGCGTGCCAGCTATAGCGGCATCACCTCCAAAGAGGCTTTGAGACAGGCTGTCGGCCAGGTGGCACCACTGCACATTCTGATCTCGATTGTGCCGCTTCAATTCGTGGCCTTGATCGGCATGAACCCCACGGTCCCCGTCCTGATCGCCGCAGCCTATGTCAGTTTTTGGGTCTGGCTCCATTGGCGCAAGATCCTCGATCTTGCCGGGAGCGTGTAGTCAACATGAGCGTCTAACGCTCTCGCATCATGGGGGCAGGGGGGCAGGGGATCGCCATGATCCCTGTTTCAGGCAACTCAACGTGTGACGCATTTGCGGCGGTGCCGCTGAAGTTGCCGGTGATGCGCTAGCGTTAGCCGACGGAGCGAGACGGCCACGGATCGAGCGAACAGCGGCGCGGTCGAGGTCACCACCGTGCCGGGTGCGCGAGAAGTAATCGACGAGCTACGCCGACAGGGCCTGCAATTCGGCTTCGGTTGCCGGGGCACCGCGACGGGCGATGATCTCGTTGCGGCAATCAGCGTTCATCATTGCGGATCATCCTCGGGAAACAGCAGAGCAGCGTAGTCCCTCGCACCATGCAGCACACGGATCACGAAAACCTCGTTGTCATCGGCGCGATAGAAAATCTGGTATTTGTCATGCACCCGCCGTCGAACGCCTTTTTGCGCGTAACGCGGCACCAGAGGGTGAGCCTTCGGCATCTGGCCGAGGCTGGCGCATTTGCCAGCCAATTCGGCCACGAAGGATTGCGCACGGGGCGGATTGTCCCGCGCGATGTAATCACCGATGGCGATCAGATCTTGCCGCGCTTCGGATGATAGGCGGACCTTCATGCAGAGGCATACCGCTGCGCGAGTTCCACAGCCACGTCTTCAATTGCATGAGTTTGGCCCGCCTCGATATCTGCCAAGCCGCGTTCTATGGCCATATCCAGCGCCGCAAGGCGCTTCTCGCGCTCTTCGACCAGCCGCACCCCTTCCCGCAGCACTTCACTTTTGGAGCCGTAGCGGCCCGATTCCACGAGCCGCTGGATGTAGGATTCCAAAGGTTTTCCCAATTCTGCGCTGATCATTGCGTGTTCTCCAATCTCGCCATGTGGTCAAGATAGGCGACTTATGAATTATTATCAATTCCGATCCCAGTGCCGCGCCTGCCATCCGCGCCGGTCGGCCAGCTTCTCGGCTATGCCTGCTGACGCGGAGTAGGGGGTATGCGTGCCGAGCTTGAAGCCGCCGGGAGGCCCTTTGGTCCGAGCGATCTGCTGATCGCGGCTCATGCCGGCGCTATTGGTGCGGTGCTCGTGACTGACAACACGGACGAATTTTCCCGCGTTCGCGGTCTGCGTGTTGAAAACTGGATCAGATCATCCCTGAGCCTGAGATTCGATTCATCGCTACTGAATGCGGTTTTCCAAGAGGGGCAGAGGCCACAAAATTATGCGTAATAATATACATTATGGAACGAATAGCATATTTCTGTATAAATACAATATGGTATGGTGTCATTACTAGGCCGCCGTTTCCCGCCGTTCCGTAGCCGGCAGGTTGGCATGGCCACGAGCCCGCCGCCTCCATCCGGCGTTGCGGTGGTCCGTTCGGCATCGTTGACTCGCTCCTGTAACGGAACAGGTTTACGGCTGCCGTCAGACTGCCTCGATCAACTTGCTGCGCTCCATTCTTGCCATGATGAACAGCTAGAGATGCCGCTCAACGTCCTGGCGCTGGTGAAGAATGCGGATCACGTCGAGCGTATCCGCGCCCTCCCGGACATAGACCATGTGCGAGCCAGCCCGCGCCTTGAGTATCCCAGGACGCAGGTCGACCGGCTGGCTGACCGTGTCACCTGCAGCCAGGGACAGGCAGCCCTGCATCCCACCATAGCGGAGCAAATTGAAAAGAAGGGCGTCAAACTTGCCCTCGGCGCATCGGGTTACGATCCGACCGATCCGATGGGCAAAATGTTCTTCAACATTCTGGCCACCTTCGCCGAGTTTGAAACCGATCTGATCAGGATGCGGACGAGGGAAGGCAAGGCCATCGCCCGTGCCAGGGAAAAACTTCGAGAAAAACAGCCGAAACACTCAGAAAAACAACAAAAAGAGCTGACGCGGATGTATGTGTCAGGCGACTATGCCATCAGCGACTTGGCTGAACTCTTCGCGGTCTCAAGGCCGACCATCTACAGGACGCTGCAACGCACAGGGAGCAAAATCAGCCCTTAGAGCGTAGGATTTTACCCCCTCCGGCATCAGACCCCACAATTTGCAGACGCCGACAAACACGTATCCCCGGGCTTTATCGGCCTATCGGACGCTTTGGCAGCGCCGTCATGTCCGAGGCGTCCTTGAGGGTGAGCTGGTGTCCCGGGTTTGCGTTACTGGTGGATTCGTTGTCGACGAACCACTGGAAATTCTCGCCCTGCGGATTGGGATCGCGGGTGGTGCGCGGATAGTGAACCGGAAAACCGCTGAACCCGGCGGCCGATTTCTCGAAGTCCTGCAGATAGCCGGCCCCATAGAGAGAGCACATTTTGGCCGTGAAGGCGTCCAGCGCCGGCCGCTGGTCATGGCTGACCGGTTGCAGCGATGCATCCAGATCGCGCAGAGCGGCGACCCTGTCTTCGGCCCTGACGATTTCGGCGTTCTCGATTTCGACCCGCACCGCCCCGAACCCCAGTGGGCGGCCGCCGGCCACAGTCAGGCAGTGCTCCGGGGGCAGCGAGCCGAGATAGATCAGCGCTCCGAGTTCTTCTTCGGTGAGGTTGTCGAAGGCCAGCTCGGCGGTGAATTCCACGCCCGGATTGACCCAATCGAAGATCGAGCGGTTCTGGTCGGACTTGTTGTCGGGTTGCGCCGGGTCGGTCGGACGGCGGAGATATTCGCGATAGCGGTTCCCAAGGGGCCGCGGTGGGTTGCTGCTCGCGTCCTGCTCGGCCGCTGGCCCCGACCAATAATCCGCAATCCCCTGCGTCTCACTGTGCCAGGGATAGACCTTGCGCCGGGCGATGCTCTTGGCGCCGGGGTCGTCATAGCCGACCTGCCATTTGTGGCGCCCGCCCTGCTGCGCCGCCCCGCTGGCATCGCCGAGATAGAAGCGGCTCTGTTCGGGCTTGGGGGCGCCAAGAATCGCCAGCGGCAGCCCGTCACTGAACTCGGAAAATGGCTTTCCATTGACTTCACCGGTGCCGGGGACATAGTCGATCGTCAGGATACGCAGATTGCCCTTGTATTGCCGCTTGCGCCGGTCGTTCGGCTGCACCTTGGTCGTATCGGCCCAGCCAAAGACCCGCTCGGCGGGCGACAGGCGCTCATACTCCGTCGCCGGGCGCAGGCCGGCCGGCAAGAAATCAATCGGCGGGTGCTCGTGCAGCTTGCGCGAAATGGAGACGGGCAGAAGCGCGGTGATCTTGCGCTTGACCGGATCCCAATAGGCATTGCACATCACCCCGGCCGCGAGGTCGGCGGCGGCGGCGTCATAGACCTGGCGGCTGATGCCCGGCTTTGAGCTCGGCGCGCCTCTGGGCCCCTTCCACTCATGCTCTTTTCCCACTCTGGCGGGCAGCTCCGTATTCGGCTGTTCCTTGTAGCTCTCGATGAGCAGGCGCCAGTCGGTGTCGAGCGCGCCGTCGATTGACGGGTGCGTCAGAGGCAGAACGAGCGGCTCCAACCGGGCGAAAAACACCCGCTCGTCGTGCTTACCCATGATGTTGTCATTGGTGATGCAATACCAGCCGGGCTGGCCGCGCAGCCATCTGCCTGTCGCGGTGTAATTGTGGCCGCGCGCAGCAGGATATGGCCAGGCCACCATCGTGCCGCCAATCGGCCCATGGGTCACCACTTCCCAGAACCGAAAAGCGCCTTTTAGCATCTCCCGCAGGTCAAAAACGCCCGCCGTGCCGTGCAGCGCCCTGTCTGTGGCGCTGAAGCACCGGGCGCCGGGCAGCCAGGCGGCATACATGAGGCTGCCCGGCGGGCCATTGGCGCTCGGCCAGGACGATGGCGCATGGCTGCCAAAGAACAGATGCAGCTCAAGATCGCCGGCGGCATTGGCCGCCACCCGCGCTGGCACCGTCCAGAGCCCTTCCTTGGGCACCATGCGCCGGCCGAGCCGCTTGTCGTGCTTGTCCAGAATGGCGAAGCGCGAATTGGTGACCGCCTCATAGGCGGCGCGCAGGGCCCCCTTGAAGGTGGTGATCGGCAGGTGCGGCAGGCCGTTGCGGCGGCGGCAGTGATAGGTCTTGTGCTTGGGCTTCGCCTGATCCTCTCCCGACCCCTGGTCGGGCTCTGTCGCGCTCTCGTCCGGCTCCTGGTAGAGGACCTCGGGGATGAGCAGCGGGGTCTTGGCCGTGACCTTCAGTGTCAGCCGGCCGCTGAAGGTGCCAGCCTGCAACCGGTCATGCCCCTTAGGTGGCGAAAAGCAGAACGGGTCGCTCTCATTGGGCGCAGGTGCCTTGAGGAAGGTGTAGGGATTGAAGAAATCGGTCATTGGCCTGTGGCCTTCTAGGGTTGCGGCTCCGAGATAGTGTCGAATTTGGCGAGCCTTGTAGCACGGAGCCGCAGATTGCCGTCCTCGCCAGGGACGAAATAGCTATAGCGCCACAGAGCGAGGCGTTCGCTCTCGGCAAGCGGCGGATGCGGCACCTTGATCTCGCCGATACGGGCGGCGGCCAGCCGGCTCCAGGCTGCGCCCGTACTGTCATCGGCCAGCGACTTGCCCCAGAGCATGAGCTTGTTGGCCATCTGATGGGCTGTCTCGACCTCGGCCTCCGGCCAGCCCCAGGCAGCGGGCGACGCCGCCTCCGCCACCGCGCCCGCCAGCCCGGTGCCACCGTCGCGCCGCAGCCAATGCAGCTCGGTTTCGCCGGTCATCACGTGGAGTTGGTAGACTTGGCTCAGGTCGAGGGCTTCGCCGTCCGGCCCCAACAGGCTCGCGCCGGACAGGTCGGCAAACCGGCATTCGGCTGGCGACATGGTGATGGCCAGCGGCTCGGCGAAGCCGCAGCAGAGCGCCAGGGCGTCGTGGATAGTCAGGTCCGGCCAGCACCAGCGGTGCAGCTCTACCGGGATACTCATGGCTTCACCTTCAGGTATTCGGTCCAGGCATCCTTCATCGCCTGGCTGGCCCCTAGGCGGATGGCGAGCGGCCACCTAGGGCGATGGGCAGTAGGACAGAGGCGGCCCGCGCTTGAGGCGCGGCCCATGATGGGCTGAGGACGTGCCGGGGGATCGACGCGGGCTGCGCCCGTGCTCACCCCCCCGCCCCGACGATGTTTCCGTTTCCTTTATCCGCCCGCATCCCTGCGTCTGGGCGCACTCCGGTCCTGCGGAGAATGCCGCAACCGCCAGCCCCGAAAGCAGGGGCGCGGCGGCGCGTGATGTCGAACGATCGTGTCATGGTCGTTCTCCAACTGACCAGCTGACAAGATGAACTCATACCCTGCTTTTGCAGTTCGCGTGTCGGTCATCAATCAAGGACCCGGCGAATCTTGGGCACGGCAAATCGGCGATCCTCGTGATAGTCTATGATCCCACCGAAATGTCCGTCGGCGCGAAACAGGAACACCCCTGCGGTGTGGTCCATCGTATAGTCGGCATCCTGGGGCACTTTCTCGAACCGGGCGCGGAAACCCGAGGCGGCGCGCTGGACCTCGGCAAGTGATCCTGTCAGGCCGACGATCCGCGGATCGAAATTCGACAGGTAGTCGGCCAGCACGTCCGGGGTGTCCCGTTCCGGGTCCACGCTGATCATGACCGCGTTCAGCCGATCAGCGTCAGCGCCGAGATCCTCCAGCCAGATGGAGATGTCGCTCAGCGTTGTCGGGCAGACATCGGGGCACCAGGTGAAGCCGAAGAAGACCATGGTCGGCTGACCCAACCAGTCTGTCGGACGCACCTGATTGCCGCGATGGTCTGTCAGGGTGAAGGCCATCTCGCCAAACGGGACTGGCAGGACTCCGGCGCTCGGCTGCGCCTCAGGTCGGCTTCGCCACCAGCCAAGCCCGAGCATGAAGGCCACAGCACCTGTGGTGCCGCCAAGCCCGAGGATTACTGCCCGGCGTGTGAGCACGTCGGCCCCTCAGCGCGCATGGACAGCACCTCGACATTGATCGTGACCTCGCCAGCGTTCTGGAATGTCAGAGACGCCGGAAAGCTGTCGCCCTCTTTCAGAGGGTTCGTCAGGCGCATCAGCATGCCGTGATAGCTGCCCGGGGCCAGCGCGGTGGTCTGGCCTGCCGGAACCGGGACGGACAACGCATGCGGCATCGAGGCGACCCCGTCGGTCACCTGGGTCTGGTGCAGCATCGGCATGCCAGCAGCCGTGGTCGCGATGCCGAGCAGCGCGTCATCTGCAGCCCCGGCATTGGTAATTTCGACATAGAACACCGCCGGCCGGCTGGCGCCGATGGTCGCACGCGACCAGGCGTGATCGATGGTCAGGTCGCCGGCGGTCACGGTCTCGCAAGCGATGGCCGGAACTGCCGTCAGGGCGAGGAAAGCGGAAAGGATGATGGGTTTCATGGGCTCACAATCTCGATTGAAGGTCGGCGAGGATCTCCGACGCCGGCGTGCCATAGGTGAACTGGCGCAGCCAGTCGCCCTCGGGGCCGATCAGGTAAAGTGAGGGACTGTGCGACATCGAATAGCCATCGGGGGCGGCGGCATCGTCCTCTCGCGCGAAGTGGATGCGGAAGCTGTCCGCCGTCGCGCTGGTTTGCGCCGCATCTCCGGCAAGTCCGAGGATCGACGGGTGGAACGCGGCGGTGAATTCATCCAGCCCCAATTTGCGGTCCCGCTCGGGGTCGATCGAGATGAACAGCGGCTGCACCTGATCCGCCCGATCACCCAGATCATCCATCACCTGGGCGACCTCGGCCAGCGTCGTCGGGCACACATCGGGGCAGTTGGTGAAGCCGAAGAACACCAGTACATGCTTGCCCGCGAACTCCGCCGAGCTGCGAAGGCGTCCGTCTGCATCAGGAAGCGTGAAGGTTGGTCGAAATGGCGCCTCGACCTGTGGCGCGGGGACGGGCTTTTCAAAAAGCAGAAGCGCCCCATAGCACAACAGCGCAAGCCCCGCCGCCGCCCAGAGAATCTTTTGCAGCCTTGTCAATTGCATCTGACCTGTAACTCCACTTGCGCGGCGTTCGTAAACCCTCCAGTTGCTTGAGCTTCAAGGGCGAATCTTTGGCGTCACACAATCGTCAGCGGTCAGCCACGCAGATTGCCGCCTGCGAACGCGGAATCGCCCGATCATGTCCATGCCTGACATGTTGAGATCGCGCACGGCTACACTTTGATCAGCGCTGCCGTCACATACATGAAGGCGATACCACCCAGAAACCCGCCCAGAACCGCAGGCGATAACAGCACCGCCTGCCGGTCGAGGTTTTGCCGCATCAGGTAGCTGCTGACTTCGACAATCACCTGCAGGATCGCCCCCGCCCCGACGGCCAGTGCCAGCGCCGACCATTGCGGGGCATAGGCAAGGCTGCCCGCCCACATCCCCAGAACCGCAGGTCCGCCCGCCAGCAAGGTCAGCGCGGCAAAGCTCCAGAGCGGCGGTCGTATGCGCAGGATCGGAGCCGCAATACCGATACCCTCGGTGACGTTGTGCAGCGCGAAGCCGAGGACGAGGAAGGTCCCAAGCCCCGCAGATCCGGCGGCGAAGGCACCTCCGATGGCCAGCCCCTCGCCGAAGTTGTGAAGGCCGATGCCAAGCGCGATATAGAAGGACAGCGCCAGTCCCTCTGGCTGACCGCGCCAGCGGCCGATGGCCATCAGCAGCAGGAAGCTGGCCAGCGCCGCCAGCCAGACCATGGCCGCGCCCTGGAACAAGGCGGCGGCATCCGCCGACAGTTCCAGCGCCTCACCCGTCATGTCGATCAGCAGGAAGGCGAGCAGACCGACCGTCAGCGCCAGAAGGACATTCATGCCCTGCCTGCCAAGGCCACGCATCGCCGGGTAGAACATCAGGCCAAGCGCCACCGGCAGCAGACCGACTATCGCGCCAACCAGCGCCTGAAGGCGCATCTGCCCAGCACTGCCCTTGGGTGTCGGCACCGCCACGGCGATCTCGTGCTCAAAGACCGTGCCGGTATTCGAGACCATGGCAACGCGATGCGCCTCGCCCAGAACCCAGGGATAGGGGATGCGCAGCCAGACGGTATCACCGCGCGCAATCGGGCCGGCCGGATCCTGGGTAAATGACCAGTATGCGTCGTCTACCGCGACCTGCGCGACATTCATGGCCTCTGACCCGCCCGCCCGCACCAGCACCTGAATGCCGGCTTCGTCCAGAATGGTCCGTTCGACCGTGAGCACCTCGACTGGCGGGGCGCCGTTGTTGAAGCTTCGCAGGGGATCAAGCGAGGCGATCCACACGAAGGATGCCAGCATCGCCGCCAGCGGCAACAGCACCAGCAACAGGCGGATCAGGGGGGGCCGGGTGGGTTGGCTTTGCTCGCTCATGCTTCCGGCCCCCGCACGTCGAACATGCCGACCCAGCCCAGTTCGGTGAACTCGGACTGATGGGCGTGGAACATGTACATGCCGTCTTCATGCTCGGCAAAACTGAACTCGAGGATGCCGCGCTGCGCCTGACACTGCATGATCAGATCGACCGTGCGCTGCGTGGGCGTCAGGGTTGTGCCGGTATCGTAGTAGTCGAAGAAGTTGGCATGCAGGTGGAACGAGTTGATCGGGTCGAACTCGGTCACGTTCAGCAGGTAGATGCGCACCGGGCGCGATTTTTCGATGCGGATCGGCACGTTCATATAGGCTTGGCCAATGGTGTTGGCCGCATAGATCTCATTGGCACCGTCGAAATTGGTATCGAAAGCGTTCATCACCATGGCCATTTCCTGCCAGTTGGCATTTTCTGGGCTGCCGAGGGCACGCGAGGCCGCAGCGGCGGCAAGGGCCGGATCGGTCTGGCGCGCGGGATCGGGGTCGATCACGAACAGACCGTACATGCCCTTGTGCATATGCCGCTTCAGCGGCAGCGCGTGGCAGTGGTAGAGGTGACAGCCGAAGGGCTTGGCGTCGAACTCGTAAATGAATTCCTCACCGGGGCCGATCAGACCTGCGCCGGGAACGCCGTCCATCCGCGCCGAATGGATGCCGTGGAAATGCATCGAATGCGGGTGCGAGCCATAGTTGCGGAAGATGATCTTCAGCCGCTCGCCCTCCTTCGCCCGCAAGGCAGGGCCGGGAACGCGACCATTGAAGGTCCAGGCGGGAAAGAAGATGCCGGGGGCAATCTCTATTTCCTTGTCGATGGCGTCGACCTCGAAGGTCCGTAGGGTGCGCCCGTCGGGCAAGAACTCGGTCGTGCCCGTGTCCCAGTCAGTCAGCATCGGGGTCGGGTCAAAGCCGTTCCGGGCATGATCAACCAGACCGACCGTCGTCATGTCGCCATGGGCCATGCCGGGCATCGGTGCCGCATATGGATCCGGCTTCATCGCCGACATGTCATGACCGGCCATGGTATCGGGGGCAGACTGCGAACGTGCACTTCCTGCGGCAATGGCAGCGCCGCCCGCTGCCACCAGTCCACCGACAAGTAGGGCGCGACGCGACGGATCGACGGAGGGTGCAGTGTCGGCTGGCATGGATCTGGATTTCCTCGCGGGCAAAGCACAAAAAGGCCGGGCGCATAAAGTTAGTCTAGGCTAACAATCTGCCCAACGCCTTTACCTGTCAATCCGGTTCGTGCAAAACTGCGCGGATGACGAAAGACGATCATCAAGACGCGGTGGCCCGCGAGCCTGACCCACGGACTGCGGACAACCGCGCAGAGGCGTTTCACGGTGTGCGCGTGGCGCGGCGCAACGAGTTGGCCGAGGATTATGTCGAGCTGATCGCCGAACTCATCCACACGCAGGGAGAGGCGCGTCCCGTCGATATCGCGACGAAGATGGGCGTCACGGCACCGACGGTCGCCAAGACACTTGGCCGTCTCGCACGCGATGGCCTGATCACCCGCGCAAAATACCGATCCGTCTTTCTGACCGATGAGGGCCGGGCGCTGGCCAAAGAATGCAGGCACCGACACGAGATCGTGCTGCGGTTCCTGCTGAGCCTTGGCCTTGATTCCGAGACGGCTGAACGCGATGCCGAGGGCATCGAGCACCATGTGAGCGAGCGGACGCTCGCCCTGTTCGCGGCATTCGCCAACCGCTCCTAGACGCGCTTCAGGCGCCCTCGACCGCTTGTCTGACCTCAGCGACCAGCTTTTCGGGGGACAGGTTCTCCAGCCGTTTGCCATTCAGGAAGAAGGTGGGGGTCTGACGGATGCCAACGGCTTCGACATCGGCCATGTCCTGATTGAGGATGCCCGTGATCTCTGGCGAAAGTCTTTGGCTTTCAGCCTTGTCAAGTTCAAGCCCCACCGCACCGGCGGTCCGCCAGGCAAGATCCATCTGCGGGCCGTCGTGAAGTGCCCAGTTCGGCTGCTTTTCGAGAATGGCTTCCAGCACCTGCTCAAATTTCTCCTGCATCCGTGCGACCTCTAGGATGCGTACCGCCTCGTCCGAGCCTTCGTGGAAGACCGTATAGCGCAGGACGACCCGGACCTCGTTCGGGAATTGGCGGCGGATGTCCTGCACGACAGGGTGATACGCGCGGCAGGCCTCGCAAGAGGGATCAAAGAACTCGACCAGCGTGACCGGCGCATCCGCGGGGCCGAAGCTGGGCGAATGGGCACGGATCAAAAGCGATGGGTCCACCGCGGGGGCCCCAGCGGCCGCGGCTTCGGCCTCAACCTCGCGCCGGCGTGTCAGGACGACGGCACCGCCAGCGAAGGCGGCAAGTGCAAGGGTCGATGCCCCGATCAACAGAGTGCGGCGGTTCATGCGCGATTTCCTTTCGGCAAGAGAAGGCAGACCAGGATCGCGGCAAAGGCGATCAGCGAGAGATAGGGGATCGGCAGTCCAAGGATCATCTGCGCCTCGCCGGTGCAGGACGGGCCGTTCTCGGTGCAGGGCACGATGGGTGCCGGCAACAGTCCGGCGTAAAGCCCGGAATGCCACCCCGACAGTGCGAGGCCGCTAAGCGCAAGCGGCAACCCATACATCCTGGCCGCACCGTCTCCGCGCCACAGCGACAGGCCGAGCATCGGCACCAGCGGGAACATGGCGATGCGCTGATACCAGCACAGCGTGCAGGGCATCTGGCCCAGCACCTCGCCGATGAACAGCGCGCCGAGCGCGGCCGCCAGCGCGATCAGGAAGGCGGCGGTCAGCGCAAGGTCATCGCGCGACAATGTTTGCGGGTCAGTTTTGGTCAAGAATCGGCTCCTTCCGGCGACGAAGGGGAAGCGAGGCGGCAAGGATCAGGACCGCGCCAAGGGTGATCGCAATATCGGCGACATTGAACGTGGGCCAGTGCCAGTCGCGCCAGTAAAGGTCAATGAAATCGGTCACGGCACCCTGCCGCAAACGGTCGATGATGTTGCCTGAAGCCCCACCCACGACGAGGGCATAGCCAGCCCGTTCCACATTGTGGTCTGCCCGAAACGCTAGGACGGCGAAAACTATTGTCAGAGCCCCCGTCAGCGCGCCCATCAGGAGCGGTCTTCCCGCCATCACCCCTTCCAACAGGCCAAAGCTCGCACCCTCGTTGAAACCGAGGGTCAGGTTGAAGCCCGGCAAGACCGGGACCACGCGTCCTGGAGAAAGCAGCGAAAGTGCCATGGCCTTGGTTAGCTGATCAGCCAGTGCGGTGGTCGCGATCAGAAGAAGCAGGGCGGCACGCGTCATCGCAAGTTCTCTCTTTCCGTGGCTATCGGTCGCAGCCATCCAGCAGGCCACGACGATCAAGGGTTAAGCTCTGGTCAGGATTGCGTCTGCGCCGAACTGGTCTCTTGTGCGACGATGCCCTGTGTGGGCGCGTCGACCTGAACCGTGACATGGTCGATGTCATAGCGTTCATGCAACCTCGCCTTGACCAGATCGGGCAGGGTCAACGGATCGACGCCGGGGGCAGGCACGACGTGAACGGTCGCCACGCTGGATTCGTCGGTCAGCACCCAGGCATGGAAATGCCCGGCTGCGGCAATCTCGGGCAGCGTTGCGAGGTCGGCTTCGGCCTCACGAGCATCCAGTCCTTGGGGTACGGCCTGCAACAACACACGCAGCGAATCCGACACCAGCGTCCAAGCCGACCGGACGACCAGCACCGCGACCAGCACCGACAGCAGCGGGTCGAGGATCTGCCAGCCCGTCAGCATGATGCCGATGGCCGCGACAATGGCACCGACAGAACCCAGCAGGTCGCCCAGCACGTGCAGGAGCGCCCCTTTCAGGTTGGTATCGCGCCGGTCGCCGCGCGACAGGTACCACGCCCCGGTAAGGTTCACGAACAGCCCGACGACCGCCACCGCCAGCATCGGTCCGGCCAGAATCTCGACCGGACTGCCGATGCGGCCCACTGCCTCGTAGGTGATCCAGACAACCAGCAGCAGCAGCGATGCCCCGTTGGCCAGGGCCGCCAGCACCCGCACGCGGTGGAAGCCGTACGTGCGCGTTTCATCCGCAGCCCGCGCCGCGACCCGATAGGCGATCAGCGCCAGAAGCAGCGCCGCCGCGTCCGACACCATGTGTCCGCTGTCGGCGATCAGCGCGAGCGATCCCGAGAACCAGCCGCCGACCGCCTGAGCGACCGCATAACTGACCGTCAGCCAGAAGACGAGACGGACGCGCCCGACATTGCCCGCGTCCAGATTGCCGCCATGTTCGTGTCCCTCGGCCATGGCTCAGCCCTCGCGTTCCGGGTTGAACTGCAACAGCCGAAGGGCATTCAGCGTCACCAGCACAGTCGCCCCGGTATCGGCGAGGATCGCGATCCACAGACCCGTCAGCCCCAAAACCGAGGTTACGAGAAACACGGCCTTCAGCCCCAACGCGATGGTGACGTTCTGGCGGATATTGGTCATCGCCGCGCGCGACAGGCGGATCGTGGCGGGGATGTCGGTCACCCGGTCGCGCAGGATCGCCGCATCGGCGGTCTCTAGCGCCACATCGGTGCCCGACCCCATCGCCACGCCAACCGACGCCTGTTTAAGCGCGGGGGCATCGTTGATGCCGTCGCCGATCATCATCACGCCGCCCTGTTCACTCATGGCCTTGATCGCCTTGAGCTTGTCCTCGGGCATCATGTCTGCCTGGAACTCCATCCCAAGGCTTCCGGCAATGGCGGCTGCCGTGCGCGGGTTGTCCCCGGTCAGGATGATCGAGGTCACGCCCATGGCGGTCAACTGGCGGACTGACTCCTTGGCGTCATTGCGTGGTTCGTCCCGCATGGCGATCAGGCCAAGCGGGGTCTTTTCGCGGAACACGGCGACGGCGGTCTTGCCTTCTTCCTCGAACACCGTGGCCTGACGCAGGCCGAGGCCATCCAGCCCACCGTTCTCCATGGCGTAGCGCGGCGAAGCGACCCAAGCCGACGCATCGCCAACAGTGGCGATGACGCCCTTGCCCATCAGCGCTTTGGCATCCCGCGATGGCAGCGCGTTGACGCCTGCATCCTTTGCCTTGTTCAGGATCGCGATTGCCAATGGGTGGCTTGACCCGGTCTCGACCCCTGACGCAACGGCCAGAAGTTCGGCCTCGGTGGTGGTGCCAAACACGACCACATCCGTCACCTTCGGCCGCCCGTGGGTCAGCGTGCCGGTCTTGTCAAAGGCGATGCGGCTGACTTTTGCGGCAGCCTCGATCACCGCGCCACCCTTCATCAGCAAGCCGCGCCGCGCGCCGGTGGACATGGCCGAGGCGATGGAGGCGGGCACCGAGATGACCAGCGCACAGGGGCAACCGATCAGCAAAAGCGCCAAGCCGCGATAGACCCATGTGTCCCAGGGCTGACCGAAGGCCACCGGTGGCACCAGAACGACCAGTGCCGCGACAGCCACAATGGCGGGCATGTACCAGCGGCTGAACCGGTCGATGAACCGCTCGGTCGGCGCGCGCGCCTCCTCGGCCTCTTCGACCAGACGGATGATGCGGGCGATGGTATTGTCTTCGGGGCCTTTCGTGACCTTGACGCGCAGTGCGGCCTCGGTGTTGATCGAACCCGCAAAAACGAGCTCCCCCGGACCGCGCGCCTTCGGCACGCTTTCGCCGGTGACCGGGCTTTCATCCACGCCCGAGGTGCCTTCGGTGATCTCGCCGTCGGCCGGAATCCGGTCGCCGGGGCGCACAAGTACGGTTTGGTCCACGGTCAGGCTGGCGGCAGGCACCTCGCGCGTCGTCTCGCCGGTAACCAGTTGCGCCGTCATCGGCACCAGATTGGCCAGCGCCCGGATCCCGTCCCGCGCCTTGCCCGCCGCGACACCTTCCAGCACCTCGCCCACGGCAAACAGGAAGACCACCAGCGCCGCCTCTTCCGCGGCGTTGATGAACAGCGCGCCGATGGCGGCGATGGTCATCAGACTTTCGATGGTGAAAGGCTGCCCCATCCGCAAGGCCGCAAACGCGCGCCTGGCCACCGGTGCCACGCCAATCAGGCAGGCGGCGACGAAGGCCCATCTTCCGATCTCGGGCGCCAGATATTCGATGATCCAGGCCGCGCCCAGAAGCAGGGCGGTGAAGATCACCAGCTTGCCCTTGGCGGTCAGATACCAGCGCTTGCCCCGGTCTGCGGGATCGTTATGGACATGGCCGGGGCTGCCATGGCCGGACTCGTCGCGCACCGATGCTGTCACGGCCGCCGGGCCATGGTCGTGCCCTGCATGGTCATCGACGTGGTCCGGCTCGGGAGTTTCACCAGGCAGAACGAACTCTTCCTTTGCCGAGCCGGATCGCGGCGCGATCCCATAGCCAAGCGCCCGCACGGTCTTCTCGACCTTGTCGCACCCGGTCTGCGCCTCGTCCAGCGTCAGCCGCAGACGTTCCGACATGATTCCGACCTCGACGCCGCTGACGCCGGGAAGCCGCGCAACTGCATCCTTGATCTTGGTCGCACATGACCCACAGTCCATGCCCGATACAGTCCAGTGGCGCGCGGTTTCTATCTTTGGTTCGGTCATCGCGGTTCCTAAGCCCCAAGGGGCGGTTGTCTTCATCGAATCGGGAACCTAATGTCTCTAGCAACTATATGTTCAAGGGAAATCTCATGCTGACTATCGGAAAATTGGGGGCAGAGGCCGGGGTGAAGGTGCCGACCGTCCGCTACTACGAGCAGATCGGCCTTCTGCCAAAGGCCGAACGCAGCGCGGGCAATCAGCGGCTTTATGGCCGCAAGGCATTAGAACGGCTGGCCTTCATCCGCCATGCCCGAGATCTGGGCTTCACGCTTGAAGCGATCCGCGACCTCCTCAGTCTCTCGGACAGACCTGACCAATCCTGTGCCGCCGCCGATGCCATCGCAAAGGCCCAACTGGCTGAGGTCGAAAGTCGCCTCGCTAGGTTGATGTCGCTAAAGGCCGAGCTTGAGCGAATGGTCGTTCAATGCGCGGGCGGGCGCATTGCCGATTGCCGGGTGATCGAAGTCCTGGGTGACCATTCCCTCTGTGCGACCGATCACAGGCACCCCGAAGGCGAGCACATCGCCTGACCTTCTCCGCAAAGCTGCAAAGCGGGCAACCGCCTTGCGCACGACCGCGAGAACCGTTTCCACACGGACAGCCGGCGAGAACCGCAGTTTGCCGCGCGCCGTTTCCATCGCTTTCAGATAGGCAGGGCCGTCCAACTCCTGCGGTAAGGCGCCGAGCTTCGTCATGGGTAAGCATTATGAGTTCGATCATTTCCGAGACTGGCGGTAGCCGGTATCAGTTTGGGTTGGCGATAGGATCGCGCCTTGGAAGCCGTCCATCTTATCGTGATCGCCATCCTCAACGAACGCCAACGACGCCGAAATCCGCCAGACCGCCGTCATGCCCGTCAATGCGCAAAGGATGCCATCGCCAAGGCGCAGCTTGCCGAGGTCGAAAGTTGTCTCTCCCGCCTGACAGGCCTGGAAAACCGAATCTGGGCGCCTGGTGGTGCAGTGCGCAGGTGACCGGATTTCCTATTGCCGGTCATCGAGGTGTTGGGCGATCATTCGCTGTGTGTTTCGAATCCCGCGACCGACGATGCCGGACAGTAATCGGCTGACGATGACCGAAACCGGCATTGGTGATTAAACGGTTCGGATGCAGCAGGCCTCCTTCAGGCCGACTTGCTCTCTGACAAGGTCGTGATCGAAGGGTATTTTGCCTTGAACCTCTAGTTGCTTGAGGTCCCAAAAGGCGCGTTTCGAAGATGTGAGGCAAGAGAAGGCATGAACCAGCAAAAGCAGCAGCGACTCCGATGTTGACAGTCATCGCGGCCCTGATTGGCGGGTTGCTGGGGTTCCGGCGTGCTCGCGCGCTCGGGGGCAACCGGAAGGACAGGGCTCATTATGCAGTTGGATACGCGATCGCCTTTGGCCTGACGGCAACAATTGCCGGTATCTTCATCGCCCGTCTTATTCAACTGTAGACAGCCTATCGATGCCGTGTGGGGGCAGCCGCTCTCCGGCGCCTGAACTTATTGCCTGACGAGAGACCAGACCTGATGATCTTTCAAGCCTTGCTGACTGCCGGCGCCATTGCCGTCACGACATCTGTTTACGTCGAAACCCCGGCCGAACCTTCTCTCCTCACCGAGGAAGTCGCCCCTATGTCGCGACACGAGGTCGTTCCGGGGGATACATTGGATTCGATATTGGCGCATGCGGGCATCGGTGTGCCTCTCCGGACCGAGGCAGCACTTGCCATTTCCGATGTTTTCGACCTGTCGGCCCTCAGCCCAGGCCAATTACTCAGATGGAGCGTTTCTTCCGATGATCCTTCCCAGCTAGAGCGTCTGTCACTGCTGACCAGAGACGGAACGGACATCATTCTGGATTTCACGAAACCCCTCGAAGCATCCCTGACCAAGACCGAAATCCTGCGACGGGTCCGGCGCGAAACCTTCGTCCTTGACGATTCTCTCTTCCAGGCGCTCGCCACGCACAATGCACCTGAGAGTTTCGCAGTTGATCTCGCAGCGCTCCTTGCCGGCCAAATCGACTTTCGAGATCTCGAAGGAACCGAGCGAATAGCATTGATCTGGAGCGAGAACGTCCTGCCTGATGAGACGATCGTGGGCGAGCCTCAGATCGCCTATGCGCGGGTAGAGAAGGACGCAGACATCTTCGAGGTCCTCACCGGCTCGGTCGAGCAACCCTTCATCCTGTTTCGGAATGGAACCTTGGTCCAGCAGTCGGCGCGACCTGTCGCAGGCGCACGCCTGTCTTCAGTCTTCGGTAAGCGCCGACATCCTGTGCTTGGCACGCAACGAATGCATACGGGCGTCGACTACGCGGCACCGACCGGGACACCGGTCAGCGTGACAGGCGCAGGAACGGTCCTGTTTGCTGGAACCATAAGGGGCTATGGTCGGACAATCGACGTTGATCATGGCGCGGGCGTCCTGACCCGCTATGCGCATCTTTCCCGTTTTGAAGATGGGATCGCTCCGGGTGTCGAGCTGAACGCCGGGGCCAGGGTAGGTGACGTGGGCGCGACCGGCCTCGTCAGTGGACCGAACCTTCATTACGAAGTTCGGATCGACGGCAAGCCCACAGACCCTATCAGGAAAGCACCGGCGGCACGGACAGTTATGCCGACCCCCGCCGACCACGTCATGCTGACAATTGCGCGTCTTACCACCGGCTACTTTCTCCGTCCGAATACGAGCAAGAAGAGCTGATGGCACCCAGACAACTTCATCCTACAGCTCAAGGGGATAAAATGATTAAGCTGACACGACGCGCCCTGATGATGGCTGCCGCAGCCAGCGGTCTGCCATCTCTTTCATGTGCAGAAAGCCTTCCGGCCATCCATGTCGTGGAGGGCCGCGGCTGTGAATGCTGCAAACAGTGGACCAAATACCTGAAGGAGCAAGGCTTTCAAGTTACCAGCGAAGAGCGGTTCGGCACCTTGCTGATGCAGCACAAGATTGATCTGGGTGTGCCGGTCGAACTGACATCCTGCCATACCGGCAGCATTGATGATTATTTTCTGGAGGGACATGTTCCTGCCGGCGATATACGGCGCCTGCTAAGGGAGCGGCCTGAAGCTCTCGGCTTGACGGTTCCAGGAATGCCATACGGCAGCCCAGGGATGGGTCCGGAGAAAGAGCGCAACGCTTACGATGTCCTGCTTGTTCGCCTGGATGGTACCAGTGAAGTGTTTGCCCGCTATCCTGAAGCATAAAAAATCGAGCATAAACAGATCAATGTCAAACTTCTCCCGGCGCCAGGCGTCACTGGCTTTGCTTGCACTTCTCGCCGCATGTGGAAAATTCGGACCGCCGCAACCGACGCGAGGGGCCACACCTCAGTTCAAGAGGTACTCAGGTCCCCCCGTCACTCAAGTCGTGGTCAACAAGGCTGACCGCAGGATGTTCCTGCTGAACGGGCAGACGGTCCTCAGATCATATGATTTTGGTCTCGGAAATCAGCCCGTTGGACCAAAGCAATTCGAGGGCGACGGAAAAACTCCAGAGGGACTATATTATGTCGACCGTTTCAACCCGCGGAGCCGTTATCATCTGTCGGTGGGAATATCCTATCCAAACGAACTGGATAAGGCTTATGCAGCGCAATTCGGACGAAGTGCTGGCAGCGATATCATGTTTCATGGCCGCGGACAGGAGGGCAAAGTCTTGGCGCCGAAGAAGCGGGATTGGACCGCAGGCTGTCTTGCGCTGACAGATCAGGAAATAGAAGACGTATACGCAATGCTGCAGCCTGGGGTGCCAGTAATGATCTATCCATAGAAACATACATACTGGCTGAAACCAGGTTAAAAAATCAGGAGCTATGCTTTTCTGAAAAGCTAACGGTGTCCGCTAAGAACACAGCAAGCACCCTAACCTCATCGCTAAAACACCGTGAATCGTGTGCCGATTTCCGTGATCTTGAAAAGGCAGTGCTGTGACGATGTCGAACGGAGTACAGGAACATCCAATATGTTGACAAGACGACATTTTATACAGACTGCTACCGCACTCTTTTCAGCGTCAATTTCCAGCCCACTGCGTGCGGAATCATGGCCAACAGTGAGCCAGAAGGCTGCATGGGACGCACAGGTGACCCCTCCCGGCTATAATGCATTCAAGTCCAATCCATGGGGGCTGCACCCACGCTTTCTACCTCAAAGAATACGGGCCAATGACGGTCTGGTGCCGGGTGATATCCATGTTGATGCCGTAGCGAGATACCTTTACCATATCGAAGCTGGTGGAACCGCAATGCGCTACGGTGTGGCCATCGGAAGGGGGGATCTCTATGAGCCCGGCGTTTATAAAATCAAGCGAAAAGTCGAATGGCCACACTGGACCCCTACGCAGAACATGATTGCCCGGGAGCCAGAAATTTACGGTCAGTTTGAAGGGGGAGTAGAGCCCGGCCCTGATAATGCGCTCGGATCTCGCGCTCTCTACCTCTATGTTGGCGAAAGGGATACGTACCTCCGCATTCATGGAACGCCATTCCCGACAAGCATTGGCACGAGCGCCAGTTCGGGCTGCGTCCGGATGGTCATGGCGCACATAAATGACCTCTATCCAAAAGTAGAAATTGGTTCCACCGCGTTTTTATACTCGACCGCTGAGAGCGTGACATCATGGAGCTAAAAATTCTTTGACCAATAACGACCCGAGCGATGCGATATATGAGGTTTAAGACTGAGATTGCATACATATAGGGCGACCTCCAGCGGTGGTGAGCGGAAGCAAGGTTGTTTCCACTTGCCCACGATGCTCGTACCAAAAACAATTATCACTCCGGAGAAGCCTTGCTGTAGATACATCCTGCATCGGTGCAACAAGAGAGATAAGTTCTGGAGGAAGCCCTTGTGAATTGCTCTCCGGTTTTTCCGTCTTCACCGTCATGGCTCCACAACCGGCATTGACCAAGATGGTTACAATTGCGATGTAGGATCTAAACTTCATTTCGACTTCTCCGCGTTGCTTCAGTTCCGTAAAAACATCTTTCGCATTTAATATCAAGGTACTTAAGGCCGCATCACCTAACTGTCAACAGCTGGCATGGAATAGTAAGGCGTTGCAGGTTAATTCTTTGCTGTCACTGATAGTCGACGCTGTCTATATTTTTTGTTGTAATTTTTTACAGTTTTCTGCGAGGATAATTTTCACAAAGCATGCGAGTACCATCGGGATTTTAATAAATAAACTGCATAAGCCAAATAATAAAAGTATATTGGTTTGAAAGTAAGCGATGGGGTGGACGCCCCCGGCGGCATCGATGTGCCAAGATGGCGGATGTTGAAGCACCGCTACGGAGGGGAGCGTCCATGGGAGAGGTTAGCATCATCGGCCTGGAATTGGCCAAGAACGAGTTTCAGGCGCATGGCGCAGGAGCGGACGGATCGGTGATCTTCCGCCGCAAGCTGTCTCGCGCTCAGCTATTGAAGTTCGTCGCGGCGCAGGCGCCTTGCGTAGTGGCGGTGGAAGGTTGCGCTAGCGCGCATGACTGGGGCCGGGCGATCGGCGACCCGGCCACGAGGTGCGGCTGATCGCACCCGCCTATGTGAAGCCGTTCGTGAAGCGCCAGAAGAATGACATGGCGGATGCCGCGGCAATTGCAGAAGCAGCTTCGCGGCCGACCATGAGATTCGTTGCCGTGAAGAGAGAAGCCCAGCAGGCGGCGGCGATGGCCTATCGGACCCGTGATCTTCTGGTTCGTCCGCGAACACAGACGATCAACGCGCTGCGGGCACATCTGGCCGAGCGCGGCATCGTGGCCCCCACCGGCCCGGCTCATGTCGGGCGTCTGGCAGCAGCCATCGACGGCGACGATGGCATCTTGCCGGCCGCGGTGCGCGACCTCGCCCGCCTCTTGCTGGACCAAATTGCCGGGCTGGCCGAGAAGATCGCGGGCCTTGATTCTGAGCTTCGCAAGCGCGTGACCACCGACGATGCAGCGCGGCGGCCGCTGTCCGAACTCGGGCACGAGGTCCGTCTGATCTCACCGCAGTTCGTCACGCCCTATGTCAAATCCAATAAGAACGATCGCAACGATGCTGAAGCGATTTGCGAAGCCGTCGGACGTCCCTCGATGCGGTTCGTTCCACAGAAATCACCGGAACAACTGGAGATACAGGCCGTCCACCGCATCCGGCAGAGGCTGATTTCGGACCGGACGCGGCTTGTGAACCAGATTCGAGGCCTGTTGGCCGAACATGGCGTTGTGATCGCCCGCGACATCAGCCGTCTACGCCCGGCACTTCATTTTTCGGTCAACCATCGGATGAAGCTAACCTCCGTTATCGCAACGGCAATGATGGTCCGTTAGATCAGGTAGCCGAAGACGGCGGCCAGCCAGGCCTCGAACATCGAGCGGGTGCGGGTGAAGAGCAGGAAGAAGCCCATCAGGGGCGCAATGCTGATCAGGACTGCCAGCAGCAGCTTGGCGTAAGCCACGACAAGGATATAGATGACGGCGAGGATGCCGAGAACCACGAAGAGGAACGCGCCGACCAGCGCCCGCACGAGAACGGAGTTCCCGTTCACCACCAGGTCGATGACCTCGGCCAGTGTCTGGAACATGTTGGTGGCCGCATCACCGCTGGTGTCGGACGCCGGGCCGGCCACGAAGTCGCGCACGGTGTTGCCGACCGTATCGAAGAGGGACGTTCCGGAGCTGTAGATGATGTTGAAGTTGTCCCACGAGAACAGGAACATGTAGATCGCACCGATCCGGATCATGATGCCGATCAGCTGCGGGAAGGAGAATTCCGTGAAGCGGAAGAGCACGTTGATGCCGTAGAGGACGATCAGCAGCACCGCCAGCATTTCCAGCCCGCCCGTCAGGATCTCAGCCAATCGGGCGAAAGTCTGGGACGCGATTTGAAGGATACGGCTGTCGATCAGTGTGACTATTGTCCCGATAAACTCCATGCCCTAGCCCTTCTTGCAGAATTCACGGGCTTCACCGTCAAGAGAATCGAAGAACAGGTTCGCCGCACTCTGCATCGCATTCTTGCGCGCGAAAACGTCACTGATGCTGCTTGCGCTTGGGTGCTGAGAAAGTCTTTCTGCCAGTTCCCATCCCAGTTCGGGCGGCACATGCTGGGTCGCACAGGAGCAGTCACCTGTTTCAAGTGCCGCGCGGCTAGCCAGATAATTTAGGAAGCTGAACACGACCCCTTGGTCAACGGACAAAGGTAGGTCCGGCTTATCCTTCAGAAGTTGACGGATGCCAGCAAAGCGCGTTGAATTGCAGTCGAACGTGCTTCGAGCAAACGTCACGCTGCTGGCACGTTCGAAGTCTCTCGCAAAGCTTGCTTCGTCGAGGATGGCGCGCCTCTCATCGCGAGACAAAACATCTGTCATTGCAAAATCGAAGCCTGTCAGGTCGATGCTGTCGGGATCGAAGCTGTCCCAATAGGCTGCGCCCCGCGCTTTGGTCTCGGCGCGCTCCACGTCGATCTCGGCCTCGCGTTTCTGGCGTTCCAGCCGCTCGCGCGCAAAATGCGCCTGCGCGGCGGCCTCCTCGGCTTCCAGAAGCTCGCTGATCGCGTCGGCATCGCCGCTGTTCAGGATCTCCAGCTTGTCGTCGTCCGAGAGCTGCGCCAGATCGGCGGGGCTGTCGGAGGACGCCTGCCAGGCGACCAGCGCCCCGGCGAGGGCAAGGGCGGTAATGGCCGTGGCACCGATCAGGCGTGTCTTCGGGGGCGTCATTCCAGGTCCTCCGTTTGGGGTTCTTCGGTCGAGGGCGCGGTGTCTTCGGCCAGCGCCTCCGCCTGTTCCTGACGGACACGCTCCATGACGGCGGCCGTTTCAGGATCGGCGGCTTGTTCAGGCTGAGGGGTCGAGAACTGCAGGGCTGTGACATCGCGCAGCCAGAGCCAGCCTCCAACGGCGAGCGCAAGCGCGACGAGAGAGAAGCCGATCCAGATATGCTTCATCATCACTCGTCCTCAATCAGAGCGTCGTCGCCGGTCAGCGACAGGAACTTTTCGTCATCGGCCATCGTCGCGGCGTCGATCACACCGGCCTGGCCCATGGAGACGGTCTGGATCGCCTCCATGTTGGCCTGGTTGATCAGCGCAATGACCAATTCGCCCGTCACACGGGTGTTGAGGTCGATGGCCTGCTTGAGATTGGTCGCGTCGTCGATCTGCCCGATCAGGGCGGCCGTGCGGTCGAGCGAGGCCGAGGTCTGTTCGATCGCATTCTCGGCCGCGGCCGAGGTATAGGCGCTGGTCGCCGCCTGAGTGCCCACACGCTGCTGATCCGGATTGTCACTCGCGGTCAGCGCGTCCACTCCGTCCTGCGACAGACCGGCGCTTTCATAGATCCCGGCAATGACGTCGCCAGCAGGAGATCCGCCGACCGTGCCGTTGCCGAACACGGCCCCCCAATCGCCCGAACGGGCCGCTGCCAGCTGATCCTGAAGATTGCCGAGGTTGAGGCCGCCCAGGAGGTCATCGAGATCGAGGCCGGCCAGCAGCGTGTCAAGATCGAAGCCATCGGTCAGCGATGAGACGACCTGTT
>NZ_JANAVZ010000018.1 GCF_025195095.1 Paracoccus maritimus
GCGGCCCGCGGTGCCGCCGCTGTCATCCCGCCACGCAAGAACGCAAAGCCCTGGAAACCGGCGAGCCGTGGTGCCGTCGCTCGCAACGAAGCGCTGCGAACCGCGAAGTACTTGGGCCGCGCCATCTGGCGACGGTGGAGCGGATATCACCGCCGGAGCCGGGTCGACGCCAAGATGAACTGCCTCAATCTGCTCGGTCAATTCCTGATGGCCCGAGACCTCGACCGCCAAGTCGCGGAACTGCAGGTCCGCATCGCCGTCCTGAACGGCTACACCACGCTAGGCATGCCAGTTACGCGGCCCGTAGGATAACTTTGTCCGGGGAAAGGGGAGCTTCGGCCAGACCCCGATTTGTGCAACAAGGTTTTCCAACATCCTGTTCGCAGAAAGTTTTTTGCGTTCCGGACAGACCCCTCACACCCAGGCTCAGGCTCAGGCTCAGGCTCAGGCGCAGGATCGCGGCCAGCGATCCCTGCAGCACGATCCCGGGCCGAATCCGTTTGCCGCGTGTCGGCTCCGGCGTGATCACCACCCGCTCCATCAGGCCCCGAAGCGCCTCGCGCGCCTCGCCCTCCGCGTCCGGTTCCGTCAGTCCGGCAATCAGGCTGCGGATGACCGGCGCCTCGTTTCGCGATATCTATACCCTGTTGCCGCAGGAGGACTTGATGAACTGGACGACGATACAAGGCTGGCTGACGCATTTGCATTCCGACACATGGTCCGGTGCGCTGTTCATCCTGGCGCTATTCATAATCGGCGGGATGCTGATGTCGCAGATGATCAAGCGGACGATCCGCCTGATCGTTGCGCGCGATCTGGATAACCGCCTTGACCGCATGGCGGTTTCTTTTTTGTCCAAGGTCGCAACCGCCGTTGTCTGGGTCATCACGCTTACGCTTTACACCCACATGATCCCGGCCCTGGACAAGCTTGCGACCGCGCTTCTGGCCAGCGTCTCGGTCGCTTCTGTCGTTTTTGGCCTGGCCGCACAATCGACATTGTCGAATTTCGTGGCGGGCATGAGCCTGATTTTCTACCGTCCGTTCCGGCTTGGGGATAAATTGCAGATCAGCGCGCCGACCGGCGTCGAAACCGGTATCGTAGAGGATGTGTCGCTGGGCTACACGGTTCTGAAAACGTTCGACAATCGCCGGGTGATCATGTCAAATTCCTCGATTTCCAGTGCGACGATGATCAACTTGTCCGCGCGCGAGCTTCGAACAATGGCGATCATTACGATCTCGATCGGCTATGATTCAGACATCGATAAGGCGCGTGCGCTGATTCTGGAGATTGCCTCCGGCATGTCCACGATAGAAGAGGTCGTCGGCTGCCCGGTCACCAATCTGGGGGCTTCAAGCGTCGATTTCAGCCTGCGCGTCTGGTGTGCGGATTCCGGTGTCGCGGCTGGGGTCACGAATGACGTTCTGGAAGCCGTGAAAAAGCGTTTCGATGCGGCCGGGATCGAAATTCCCTACGCCTACCAGAATATCGTGGTCAAAGAGGTCCCCGCAGCCTTGCTTCAGGAAAAGGAGGCGAAGGCGGCGTGATCGATCCACGCGCCCGTCATGGCCTTGTTGCGCCCGTTCAAATGGGGCCAGCAGGCTATACGACTGCTTGAGCGAAAGGGAACTGCCGGCCAAACTCAGCAAATTCTGGGTTGGCCGCGACGTCGCTGCCGACTGTGAAAGGATTGCGGACCCGTTCTGTCGCAGGCGCGAAGCTTGCCACGTTTGACATGATAGGAAGTGGTAACGTGATCGGCACCCGGCAAACTCTTTGCGGGCCGGTCAGTCCGGTTCGAACCGACTTTGTGTTGTTTCGAAAAGAAGCTGGGCGTCTTCGGGCCCTTCAGAGCCGGCAGCGTAGAACTGCAGGTCCGGCCGGGCGTCGCCGTTCAGCGCCGGATCGACGATCCGCCAAGCCTCCTCGATCGTGTCGGCGCGCTGGAACAATGTCGCGTCGCCCATCATGCAGTCGTAGAGAAGGGCCTCGTAGCCGACATTGGGACGATCCTCGAATGCGTCATCGAAGCGGAAGCTTGTCTGCGCGCGGGCCGGGATGAAATCGGGGCCGGGGCGCTTGACGTCGAAATCGATGTGAATGCCCTGATTGGGGCCGATCAACAGCACGATCTCGTCCTGCGTGGCAATGCCGCCATCCTCGCATGCGAACAGATCATAGGGCGCGGGCCGGAAGCGCAGCACGATCTGCGTGTGCCGTGCCTTCATCCGCTTGCCCGTTTGCAGGACGAAGCGCGTGCCCGACCAACGCCAGTTATCGACGAAAAGTCGCATCGCAACATAGGTTTCAGTCGTGCTGCCCTTTGCCACGTCAGGCTCGTCACGATAGGCGGGAACGTGGCCGTCCGGCATGTCGCCGGCACTGTACTGACCGAAGACCACGTCGCCCTTCTCGACAGCACGCACAGAGCTTAGCAGCCGGGTTTTTTCTGACCTGATTGCCTCGGCATCAAGAGAGGTCGGCGCCTCCATCGCGACCATGCAAAGCAGTTGGAACAGGTGATTGGGCACCATGTCGCGCAACGCGCCAGTGGCCTCGTAGAACTTGCCTCGACCTTCCACGCCCAAAGTCTCTGCGGCTGTGATCTCGACTTCGGCGACATGTTCTGCGCGCCACAGCGGTTCGAACAGGCGGTTGGCGAACCGCATGGCCATGATCGATTGCACGGCTTCCTTGCCCATGAAGTGGTCGATCCGAAAGATCTGGTCCTCACGCGCGGCGTTCAAAAGGCGCTTGTTGAGTTCGCGCGCCGAAGCGAGGTCGGCCCCGAAGGGCTTTTCGATCACGATCCGGCGAAAATGGTTATCGGATTGCTTGAGAAGACCCGCAACGCCAAGAGCATCCGCAATCGGGCCGAAAAAGCGAGCTGGCACGGCAAGGTAAAAGATTGCCGAGCCACCGCCAAGTCGCTGCGCAAGTGCTTTGAATGTTTCCGGATCGGTGAAGTCGGCGTGTTCGTAAGTGGCATGGCTCATCAGTCGATCCCATGTCGCCGCGTCTATCTTGTCGGGGTGGAACTCTGCATCCGGGTCTTTGGTGAAGCTTTGCATTGTGTCCGACAGATGCGCTTTCCAGGCCGTCTCATCAGGTGTTGCCAAATCCAGACCGTGCAGCGCAAAGCCGTCGCCAAGCAGTCCGGAAAGTTCAAGGTTGTAAAGCGAAGGGACCAGCAAACGGGCCGTCAGATCGCCGCCCGCACCGAACACGACCAAGGTGCAGGCCGGGGCGGGTTTCGAACCCGGAGCGGCGCTTGGGCGATGCCCTGTGACGATCTTATCCATGCAATGTCCTTTCGAAAATCATGTCTCTGTCCCGACCGGATCCCCCGATCCAGCGATGACCATCAGGATCGCGCAAGGCGGTGCTGCCCTTCGACTCGACGATGCGGGTAGCCAGAACGTCGGCATCGCCAGTCGTGGAGTGTCGCGTGTCACCGCCATAGCACAGCAATTCGAGGTGGGGCTGGCCGACCGCCCCGGTGCTCAGCGCCGTCACCTCGACATGCGGCGCGGCAAGGCCGTCGAGCGCTGCCTGCGCGGGACCGGTGTTGACCGACCCGCCGAGCCTCTGAAATCCTAGTTTTGCGTAATGCGACAGGCTTTGCTTCGTGTCGCTCACCACGATCGCCGTGTGGTCGATGCCCAACAGAACGCCGTTCTCGCCGATAGAACGGTTGGCCCATCGACGAGGCACCGCGTCGTCCGAAAAGCACAAAAGCTCTAGCGGGTGCCCGTCGGGGTCACGAAACTTGAAGGCTGTCACGCCACCGGACGAGGCGGGCAGGTGCTGCGGTCCACCCTGCGTGATGGCTGTCCAACCTCTCGACGCCTGTAGGCGTGTATAGGCTCGATCGATGTCCGGCGCCACAAGAGCAAAGTGCTGGAAGCGTGTGTCGTTCGCCACGACGACATCAGACGTGCCGACCCGAGTGTTCGGTTCGATCAACTCGATCCGATCCTTCCCAAGCGAAAGCGCCCGGAGACGGCGCAAGCTGCCGCAAAAGGGATCGTCAGGCAGCGGGGCGGGATCGTCCAGCCGAAAACCCAACGCCTGAGTGTAGAAACCTGCAAGGCGGTCTGCGTCGTTCGTGACCAGACGGATCGCCCTGATGCCCGTCACGGTAAAGGGCCTTCTGCGTAGGGCCGCGTCGAGGAGAACGGCGCGTCGAAAAGTGCGGGCACGTCGCGCGCCGTTGGTCCCAGAGCGATCAGCGCAAAGCCGCCTGCGACCGCCAGGTTCTTCCAGAAGTCGAAGAAAACCTCGCGCCGGCTTGTTCCGTCGCCTGCCCTGAAAATGCCACCGGTCATGGACCACCAGCGCTTATACAGAAGCGCGGTCGCGCCGCAGTATCCCGCGAGCACGAGTGCGGCGAGGCGGTCGGCTACTCCGGTCAGCACACCAAGAGAGCAGAATACCTCGATCAAGAGACCGACCAGGATCATCGCCGCGCCAAAGCTTGGTCCGACACCGATTTCCCGCGCCTGTTGCACGGCCCCTCGAAAATTGACGATCTTGTCGAAGGCGCTGAAGGGCAGGAAGAGCATCACCAGAGCGAACCGCGACAAGAAAATGAGCATTCCTTCGATCAAGGCTGTCGCTCCGCAAGATTGCGCACATATATTGCGAGAATGGCGTAGCGGTCATCCCGCTCTTATGCAAACTCATTGTGTGCTGCTGAACATCTCTGGAAGATAAGACGACCTAAATTGCATCATTTTCGAGGTCCCGATGCCCGCATCCGACACCCATTATGACGTGATCATTATAGGTTCTGGCCCCGGCGGTGCCTCTGTCGCGCATGCCCTTGCGCCGACGGGGAAGAGAATCGCGATTCTCGAACGTGGCGATTATCTGCCCCGCGAACGCGAGAACTGGGACGCACGAGAGGTTTTCGTGCGCGGACGCTATCAGGTCTCAGACACCTGGCTCGACGGTCAGGGAAACAGCTTTCAGCCCGGACTGCACCGCTTCGTCGGGGGCAATTCCAAGGTCTATGGGGCGATCCTGTTCCGCCTGCGGGAAAGCGACTTTGGTGAGGTGCGCCATGTCGATGGCGTCTCGCCCGCTTGGCCGATCTCTTACGCCGATCTTGAGCCTTGGTACGATGCGGCCGAGCGGTTGTTCCATGTCCACGGTGCACGCGGCGAGGACCCGACAGAGCCGCCTGCGTCGAATCCGTATCCCTATGCCGCGATTCGACACGAGCCACGCATTCAGGAACTGGCCGAAGGCCTCACACGCGAGGGGCATCATCCGTTTCATCTGCCGGTCGGCGTATTGCTGGATCAGGACGATCGCGGAGATGCGCTGCCCCATAGCCCCTGCATCCGCTGCAACCGTTTCGACGGTTATCCCTGTTTGACAAACGGCAAGGCCGACGCGCAGATCATGGCGGTAGACCCGACATTACGTGACCATACCAATGTCACATTGTTGACGCGGACCTATGCCGAGCGTCTGATGACCGATGCCCGCGGCGGGACGATCACCGGCGTCGCGGTGCGGCAAGGCATCGAAGGCGACGATCCTGAAACCGGGATATCTCGGACGCTGACGGCCGATATCGTGGTGGTCGCCTGCGGGGCCCTGTCTTCCGCGTTGCTAATGCTGCGATCCGGGTCGGACGCGCATCCGGACGGGATTGCAAACGGATCGGGGCTGGTGGGACGCCGCTACATCCGGCACAACAACGCGGTCGTGCTGGCCATCTCGCGCCAGCCAAATCCCACCAGGTTCCAGAAGACATTGGGACTTAACGATTTTTATCATGCGCCAGATCAGGGTGGCATGGGCGACTGGGAATTCCCACTTGGTCACATCCAGATGGTGGGAAAATCGGATGGCGAACAGATCGAAGGCGAGGCGCTTCCCGGCGCGTTGCAGGGCTTCACCGACAAGCCTTTCGACTGGTTGGCCCGGCACAGCCTTGATTTCTGGTTGACGAGCGAAGATCTGCCTCGCCCCGAAAACCGCATCCGCTATGATGGCGGGCGGGTGCGCCTTGACCTGACGCCGACCAATATGGAGGCGCACCGCCGCCTGCGCGCAAAGCTGAGCGATCTTGTAGGGCGGCTCGATGCCCATCCCCATCTGATGGATCGCTCGCTTTATTTTGGCCAGAATGTGCCTGTATCCGGAACCGCGCACCAAGCCGGCACGATGGTCTTCGGCACGAATCCGTCAACTTCGGTCCTGGACGTCGATTGTCGCGCGCATGGGATTGACAACCTTTATGTCGCCGACGCCAGTTTCTTTCCCTCGATTGGTGCGGTGAACCCAACCCTGACCATCATCGCCAATGCACTGCGCGTCGGCGACATCATCGCGCGAAGGATCTCAGTATGACCTGCGAAGCCGGTTCACAGAGCTTGGCGCCGGGCGCACCCGGCATTTCCCCCACCTGGTCGTCGTCCGACAAGGATTTCGTGACCTCGGCGCTTGGCATTGGACGGGTCTGGGCAACGATCGGTCACGGCGCACTGAACGAAGTCTACTGGCCGTCGACGGGCGAACCGCGCCTTCGCGATCTCACATTCTATCTCGTCGCCAAGGACGAGAGTGGCAACTGGCTCGACCTCAAGCGTGAGCGCCGCTACCGGCTTGAGCAACCCGATCCCGCTTGCCCTCTGACGACCGTGGTTCATGAAGGCGAAAAGGATGGCGTTCCTTATCGTCTCGACCTTGAATTCCTGCCGGATACGGACCGGGACGTGCTGTTGATCCGATACAGCGTTGATGGGCCTTGGACCGTTGTGGCGATCATGGCGCCCCGGCTGGACGGTGAAGGCGTGGACATGACGGCTTGGATCGAAAATGGCGCGCTGATGGCCGCGGGCCCCTCGACATCGCCGACGATCTGCCTGCGCTCTCGCGATGGGTTCGCGCAGGCCAGCGTTGGGTTTGCCGGAACGTCGGACGGCTGGCAGGATTTGAACCATCACGGCCGCGTCACCTGGTCTTACGCCCGCGCAGACCACGGGAACGTCGCGCTGACAGGTGCGCTGACAGCCGCCGAAGGTGTCCTGGCGCTGGCGTTCGGAGAATCTCCGACGGCCGCACAGACCCTGGCTCGGTCAGCCCATGCGACACGGTTCGAGGATGCGCGGGACAGGTTTCGCACGCAATGGACCAACTGGAACGCGGGACTTGCCGGGTTCGATGCCGGGCCGTCGCTGAAGACTGGCAAACAGGTTTCGAAAGAACTGACCGCGAAGGTGCGCGAGCTGGCGATCCGATCCGCAACGGTTCTGAAAGCGCACGAGGATCGCAGCTATCCGGGTGCCCTCGTGGCGTCACTGTCCACGCCGTGGGGGTCTTCCACCAACACGTTAGGCGGTTATCATCTGGTATGGCCCCGCGACACTGTCCTGACCGCCTTTGCCTTCATCGCCCTTGGCCTGCCGGACGATGCGGTGCGAATCCTGGGACACCTGGTCGCCACGCAGTGCCCGGACGGCCACTGGACGCAGAACGCCTATCCATCCGGTGAACCGTTCTGGACGGGCATCCAACTCGACGAGGCGGGATTTCCGATCCTTCTTGCCGCCAAGATGCGCGAGGAGGGGATCGCCCTGCCGCACGGAACGACGGACATGGTGCGCCGAGCCACGACTTTCATTGCCCGCAACGGACCGTCCAGCCAGCAGGACCGCTGGGAGGAAAACCCCGGCATCAATCCCTTTACCCTGTCCGTTGCCATCGCCGCCCTTGTCGCGGCCGAACCATGGTTGGACGCGGACGCCGCCGCCGAAGCCCTTGATCTTGCGGACGACTGGTGCTTCCGGATCGAGGAGTGGTGCTGGGTCGATCATTCGCGCTGGACCGAAGCGACGGGTGCCACCGGCCACTATATCCGCATCAGCCCAGACGGCGGCAGAAAGACGGGTGATGTCAGCCTTGGCAACAGAAACGGCGAGACAATTGCGGTTGCCGACCTTGTATCGATGGAGTTTTCATACCTGACCCGACTGGGATTGCGCGCGCCGAATGATCCGCACATGATCGAGACGCTTAAGGTCGTCGATCATGTACTGGCGACCGCGACGCCATCGGGCACCATCTACCATCGTTACAACGAAGACGGTTACGGGGAATACGCGGACGGCGCCCCCTATGACGGGGCTGGAATCGGGCGCGGCTGGCCCTTCCTTGTCGGGGAACGCGGTCATCTGGCGCTTGACCAGGGAGAGGCCGCCGACCCCTTCCTTGCGACGATGACCGCCTGTGCAAGCAGCGGTGGCTTGCTGCCCGAGCAGGTCTGGGACACCGATCCAATCGCCGAACGCGGACTTTTCCCGGGTCGTCCGTCAGGCAGCGCCATGCCGCTGCTTTGGACGCACGCCGAGTTTATCAAGCTGCTGACCGCGCGCCGGGACGGACGACCAGCCGAACGGCTTGCATGCGTCGCCGAGCGTTATGCCAAGTCCCGCCCTCCTTCTGCCAGCCGCTGGCGTGATGGTGCGCCGCTTGCGTCGTTACCCCATGGCCGCGATCTAGTGATCGAGGATACGAGGCCCTTCACCCTCCACTTCGGTCTGGGTGGATGGGGCGCGCCGCAGGATCGCGCAGCGCGGCAAGGTGCCTTCGGCCTTTGGCGCGTTCACCTTTCGGCGGATGAAACGGCCGGCCATGACGCGGTGGTCTTTACCCGTGCCCACGGCGATGCGTGGGAAGGCGTAAATCATAGGGTGACCTTCGAACAGGAAGATCGGAATGGCAGGGGATAAGGCCGAGGTCCCGCCAAAGGTCGACTACTGGAACCTTTATGTGGGGGATGACGGCATCAGCCGTCACAGACGCTGCACGCTGACAGAGTTCGAGCGGAAGTCGATCTCTGGCGCTGCCGCGCCGCAATGGATCGGGCGCGAAGTCGCGGCACATATCACAGTCCTGTTCACGGTCCTGCCGCCAGGCTGGGTCGGCGAATGGCACGAAAACCCCGCACCCCAATGGATCATCCCGCTGTCGGGACGCTGGTTCGTCGAGGCGATGGACGGTTCCCGCGTGGAAATGGGCCCGGGCGAGATATCTTTCGGCGCAGATCAAGGGTGCCGAGAGGTGGACGGCCACAAGGGCCATCTGTCCGGCACTGTTGGTGAGGCGCCATGTCACATGATGCTCGTCCAGATTGAGACGGCACCGAAGGGGGCCGGATGTCCGTTCAATTGATCCCGGACGCGCCCGCCCTCGCCACCGACATTGTCGAGATCATTGCACCCGAGTTCCGTGGGTTCATCCCGGACAATGCCTGGTTGGACACGCTGGCGACAGGCTTTCGCTGGCTGGAAGGGCCGGTCTGGATGGGGGACTGGAACTGCCTGCTGTTTCAGGATCTGCCGAACGACCGCACGATGCGTTGGTCCCCGGACGGGGTGACAAGCGAATTTCGGCATCCGTCGCGCTTTGCCAACGGTCAGGCGCGCGACGCAGAGGGACGGCTGGTGACGTGCTCGCATCGCGACAGATGCCTGTATGTCACCGAGAACGACGGGACGATGCACAGCCTCGTGGATCGCCACGACGGCCTGCGCCTGAACGCACCAAATGACATCGCGCGCCATCCTGACGGCGCAATCTGGTTCACAGATCCGCTTTATGGCATCCAGAGTGACTACGAGGGCGGTCGACAAGTCAGCGAACAACCCCCGGCCCTTTACAGGCTGGCCCGTGGCGCGGATGTGCCCGAGGTGATGGCCCGTGACTTCGCCGGACCGAACGGGCTGGCCTTTTCGTCAGATGGCCAGCGCCTTTACGTCGCTGAGACGGGCGACCAGATGCATCAAGACCCCGCCAGATTCATTCGCGTATTCGCTGTCGGCGATGGCGGCAGGCTTTCCGGGGGCGATATCTTTCACAAGATCGCGCCCGGATACTGCGATGGGATGGCGGTCGACAGCGACGGCTATCTTTGGTCAAGCGCCGCCGACGGCGTCCATTGCATCAACCCCTACGGCATGCTGATCGGCAAGATTAGGTCGCCGCGCCGTGTGGCAAACCTGTGTTTCGGCGGTCCGGATTGGAATCGCTTGTTCATTTGCGCCTCTGACAGGTTGCTGGCCATCCACACCAACCGGCGGGGCATTCCGTCGTGATCTATGACCCGCATCTTGGCCAATCGGATCAACGGATCGCGATGATCCTGCTTCAACGAAGTGCAGGCACTGAAAGCGGCGACCCGACTTTAGCTGAAGGCAGCGGAAGGATTTCGCCTTAAAGCTTGTATTCTGAAATAGTTAAACACAATCAAATAGTTGATTTTCCCTCGGTGCAGCGAACTGCCGGCCTGGCCAACCTGACGCCGTGAAGAGAGCCCGCGCCTTGATATGCAGGGCAAGACCGGGTCTGATCTTCAACACAGCATCTGAACATCAAGTTTTCCCGCCTCGAGGCGCGCTGTAAAATTGTGATCATCAAAGCCTTGACCAGCGGGAATGCCCGGGAAAGATAGCCGCTATAGGTTGAGTTTTTTCAACATTCCATCACAGGCGGTATCTGGCGCCTTTATGGGGCGCGGAAGAGGTATGATGTTTGACCAGATCCAACGCGCGATTATTCCGATCGTTGCTCTGATTTTGGCGGTCGTGGCGTTCGCTGTAGGCTGGCTTTGGGTCGGGCTTATCCTGCTGGCTGTCGTCGGCCTGGGCATCTTTGATTACCTCCAGCGTGACTGGACGATCACCCGCAACTTCCCTGTCGCCGGTCGTATCCGCTGGCTGTTCTACAGGCTGCGCCCCTATCTGCGCGCTTATATCGTCGAGGATAATCTGCACGGCACGCCCTATTCGTTCGAGGCGCGCAACTTGGTGCACGCCCGCGCCCGCGGCGAGACCGACACCCATCCCTTTGGCACCGAACGCGACGTCGAGGATGCGGACTATCATTGGGTCAGCCATTCCATCGCGCCCGAGGCCGACCCGGACAAAAGCCCGCGCGTCATGGTTGGAAATGATCAGTCGTCACAGCCCTATTCGGCCTCTGTCCTGAACATCAGCGCAATGAGCTTTGGCGCGCTGTCTGCCAATGCGGTGCGGGCGCTGAACCTAGGCGCCAAGCTGGGCGATTTCTACCACGATACGGGCGAGGGCGGGCTGTCGCCCTATCACCTGGAAAACGGCGGCGATGTGGTCTGGGAACTGGGGTCGGGCTATTTCGGGGCGCGCGACAAGGATGGCCATTTTGACCCCGAGAGGTTCAGCGATGCGGCGGCGCATGACTCGGTGAAGATGACTGAGATCAAGCTGTCTCAGGGCGCCAAACCCGGCCATGGCGGGCTGCTGCCAGCTGCCAAGGTGACCGAGGAGATCGCCCGTATCCGGCAGGTGCCTGCACATCAGGATTGTCTGTCGCCGCGCGGTCATTCCGCGTTTTCGACGCCCGTGCAGATGATGGAATTCGCCGCCCATATGCGCGATCTGTCGGGCGGAAAGCCGGTTGGGCTGAAGCTGTGCATCGGCCAACCGCACGAACCTTTCGCGATGGTCAAGGCGATGATGGAAACCGGCATCTACCCCGATTTCATAGTCGTCGATGGTGGCGAGGGCGGCACCGGTGCCGCGCCGCTGGAACTGTCGGACTGGGTCGGCATGCCCCTGACCGAAGGGCTGATCCTGATGCGCAATGCGCTTGTCGGCGCGGGCATCAAGGACCGGGTTCGGCTGGCGGCCAGTGGTAAGGTCTATTCCGGCATGGGTCTGGCGCAGAACATCGCGCTTGGCGCCGATTGGTGCAATGCGGCGCGCGCCTTCATGTTGTCAGTGGGTTGCATTCAGGCGCAGCGCTGTCATCTGGGCACCTGTCCCACGGGCGTCACCAGTCAGGACCCCGGCCGTCAACGCGGTCTGGTGCCCGAAGTGCAGGGAGAACGAGCCGCCCGGTTCCATACCAAGACGTTGGAGGCACTGTCCGATATCGTCGCCTCTGCCGGGTTCAAGCACCCCAAGGATCTGCAGCCACATCACCTGATGCATCGGACCGGCCCGGAAAAGGCCCTGCCCATGGACCGCATCCACACCTTCTTGCCCGAAGGCATCCTGCGTGATGCACCGGATGACACGATCTATGCTGATTGGTGGATGGCTGCGCAGGCCGATAGCTTTCGCCCCGCCATCGATCTGGTTCCGGCCCGCGCCACCCTCCGTAACATCCCCGTCCAATTCTGAGGCCCCCAATGTCCCGTACTGTGGCCGAGATCGTCGTTGAAACCCTGATCGATGCCGGTGCAAAGCGATGTTGGGGCATCGTGGGCGATACGATAAACCATTTCACCGACGCGATCCGCCGCTCGGACATGCGTTGGATCCATGTACGGCACGAAGAAGCCGGCGCGCTTGCCGCCGGGGGCGAGGCTTACATGACCGGCGAGCTGGCCGTCTGTGCCGGCACCTGCGGACCGGGCAGCCTGCATTTCGTCAATGGCATCTTCGAATCGCATCGGAATGGCGCGCCGGTGGTGCTGATTGCCTCGGACGTGGCGCGGGTAGAGGCTGGCCTGGGCTTTCCGCAGGCGGTGGATCAGCGGAAGGTTTATGAACAATACAGCGTCTTCTGCGAATATATAAGCCACCCGGATCAGGCCCGCCGCATCGTCACGCTGGCCGCGCAGGCGGCGCTGAACAAGGGCGGCGTGGCGGTGGTGATCGTCAATGGCGACATGTTCACCGAAAAGACCAGTGATGCACTGGATTGGTCCGTCCATCGGCCCGCGCCGGTGCTGCGCCCTTCTGACGCGGAACTGGACAGGCTGGCCGATGCGCTGAACGGTGCGGATAAAGTCACGATCTATGCCGGGATTGGCGCGCGCGCCGCGCATGATCAGGTCGTGGCGCTGGCGCAGGCCTTGGCCGCACCCGTCGTTCATACCAGCCGGGCCAAGGAATTCATCGAACCGGATAATCCCATGAATATCGGCATGACCGGCATTCTGGGGAACAAGGCCGGGGTCGAGGCGATTGACCGCGCCGACATCATGCTGTGCCTTGGCACCGATTTCGCCTGGACCCAGTTCTACCCCGACGGCAAGCATGTCATCCAGATCGACCGCGACCCGACCCATCTGGGCCGTCGCGCCCCGGTCGGTATGGGGCTGGTCGGCGATGTGGGCCCGACGATCGATGCGCTGCTGCCCCGCCTGACCGGCGATCGCGACAGGGCGCATCTGGAGCATGCGCTGAAACAATGGGACGAGGACCGCACCGCATACGCGACATCTGCGGAAGAGCCTGACCCGTCGCTGATCCATCCCCAGGCGGTTGCGCAACTGTTGGACGGGCTGGCCGCGAAGGATGCGATCATGACCGCCGATGGGGGCTCTCCTCAGGTCTGGCTCTTGCGCCATATCCGCGCAACGGGCGCGCGGCGCTTTCTGATCAGCCTGCTTCACGGCACGATGGCCGCGGCCTATCCGCAGGCGATGGGCATCGCCGCCGCCTATCCCGACCGTCAGGTGATCGCGCTGTGCGGCGATGGCGGGATGACCATGCTGATGGGTGATCTGCTGACGCTGGTGCAGGAAAAACTGCCCGTGAAGCTGCTGATCTTCAACAATGGCAGTCTGGGCTTTGTCGAGATGGAACAGCGGGTCGAAGGTTTGCTGGACAGCTATACCGCGCTTCAAAATCCCGATTTCGCCGCGCTGGCCAAGGTCTGCGGATTGTCCGGCTGGCGGGTTGACGACATTGGTGACCTGGAGCCGGCGATGACCGACTGGCTCGCTGCCGACGGTCCGGCCCTGCTGGATGTTCGCGTCAACCGGATGGAGCTGGTGATGCCGCCTCATGTCAAACCGTCGCAAGTCGCATCCACCGCGATGTTCGGGGTCAAGGCGGTTCTGGATGGCCGCACGAAAGAGGTAGTTGATTTACTGCGAAACAATTTCTTTCGCTGAGCAGCACTTATTATAGCAGAGAGAAGTATAGGTCATGAAAGCTGCCACAAGGACTATGCCATCCGCAGCGTGGGTCCGGGAAAATGCAGACGGCGGATTTCATCGACATCCTAGCGGCGGTGGACATCGTGGTGGGCGTCGTCGATTGCGTCCGAAAGGGACGCGGGGTCTTCTTCATGCTTGGGGTTTTGCTGGTGATCGGGATCGTGCTGATCTGGCTGGCCGGCTGTTCCCTTCGAAAGCGGATCAAAGATGACAATGGCCGCCAGTATATTGGCCGTCTTGTTGGCGCCGGTGGTGGCGCAGCAGACGGAATGGCCGACCTTCAACGGCGATCTGGCGGCGCGGAAATATCCAAAGCTCGATCAGATCACACTGGAAAACATCGGCAAGCTGGAAACGGCGTGGCAGACTCAGACGGGCGATGTACCCGACGACGGCGGCGATATTCCCGCGACCGTCTGGTCGGCGACACCGGTTCTGACGAATGACACACTGTATGTTGGCACGCCCTGCTGTCGCATCTTCGGGGTCGAGCCGGATACCGGTGTGGTCTGTCGGCAGGCCAGCGACGGGCCGACCGGGCGCTGTTCCAAGCGCGACTATCTCGGGATGATGGGTGCCGATCTGAAGTCGGCGGGCGCCGGCTCCGGCAAGCTGTGCACCGATGTCGGCGACAACAGCATCATAAAACCCGAAGTCTCGGATCAGCTTGTCGCTCTTGCGCTGCCTGAGGATGGGCTGAACAGTTAAAAAGCAGGCGCGCGGGTTCCGGTTTCGGCATCCGCGCGCCAAGGGCGGTGATCGACGACGTCTGCATCGCCCGTCCGTTTAAATTTGCGACGATCCGCAATGTCGCGAAAGGGAGGATGACATGAGGCGCCTGTCGGTCCTGACGATATTGCTTATCGCCGCGTCCCCCGCCTTTTCGCAGGGGTTTCTGACACCCTTGGGGCCAGTGGCCGAGGATCAGCGGGCACATCTGATCCGGGTCACTGCGGTCACGATGATCGCAATCGTTCCAGTGCTGATCGGGGTCCCCTTGATCCTTTGGCGATACCGGCGCGGCCGTGGCGCAGCCTACCGCCCCGGCTTCGAATTTTCGCTGCCGCTGGAGATCACCATGTGGGGGGTGCCGACGGCGATCATCATCGTCCTCGGCGGCTGGCTGTGGCAATCGACCCATAAGCTGGACCCGTATCGCCCGCTTGGCCCAGACCCGTTGCAGGTGCAGGTGATCGGGCTGAACTGGAAATGGCTGTTTCTTTATCCCGATCAGAATGTGGCCAGTATCGGGACGCTGGTGATCCCAGAGGGGCAGCCGGTCCAGTTGAAGCTGACCACTGACACGGTGATGCAAAGTTTCATGGTGCCGGCACTGGCAGGGCAGATCTATGCCATGCCGGGCATGGTCACCGATCTGAACCTGATGGCCAATGCGGAGGGCGAGGCCACGGGCAGGAACACACAATTCAACGGTGTGGGCTTTGCAGACCAAAGCATAGCGGTGCGCGCCGTCGATGACGCGGGATGGCAGGCGTGGGTCGAAGGGGCTGGGAATGCGCCCGCGTTGGACAGCGCCAGCTACGCCCAGCTTGGGCGGCGCGGATCGGCAAGCGATGCGGCGTCGGCATTGGATCTGCCAGACAGCCGGATGAGGCTGTCCGAGCCTGACCTGTTCCATCAGGTCGTCAGCAGCTATCACGACGGTCAGCCCATTGCGCCTGATCAACAACCCGGCGCGCCCGGTTACCAACCGGAGGCCATGAAATGAAGCTGCTCGGCAATCTGAACTGGGACGTCACACCGTTTTCAGACGCAATCAATGATCCAAGTACGAACACTTTCGTTGCGGCGGGTGCGGCGTCATTGGTCATTATCGGCGCGGTGTCGGTCCTGATCTTGCTGACATGGTTCCGACTGTGGCGCCCCTTGTGGCGCGACTGGCTGACCAGTGCGGACCACAAGCGCATTGGGGTGATGTATATCGTGCTGGCTTTGGTCATGCTGGCGCGCGGGGTGGCCGAGGGCGCTGTGATGCGCGGCCATCAGGCCATGGCGCTGAACGGTGGCCCGCTCAGCGCCGATCATTTCTCGGAACTTTTTTCCACCCATGGCACGATCATGATCCTGTTTGTTGCCATGCCGCTGGTGACGGGGCTGATCAACATCGTCGTGCCCTTGCAGATCGGCGCGCGGGACATGGCCTTTCCGGTCATGAACCAGGTCAGTCTGGGGCTGACGGCGGCTGGCGCCGCGCTGATCATGGTCTCGCTGGTGATCGGGCGGTTCGAGACCGGGGGCTGGACTGCCTATCCACCCTATACCGGCAAGGTCTTCAGTCCCGGTGAGGGGCCGGATTACTGGATCTGGTCGGTGGTCCCGGCGGGGCTTGGGTCGATGCTGTCCGGTATCAATTTCGCCGTCACGATCTATAAGTGTCGCGCGCCGGGGATGACCTATATGCGGATGCCGCTGTTCACATGGACGGCGCTTTGCACCGCGATCATGATGATCTACGCGATGCCGCCAGTAACTGTCAGCAGCCTGATGCTGGCGTTGGATCGCTATGCCGGCTTTCATTTCTTTTCGAATGACCTTGGCGGCAACATGATGAACTATGCCAACATCTTCTGGATGTTCGGTCACCCCGAGGTCTATATCCTCGTCCTGCCCGCCTATGGGGTCTGGTCCGAGGTGGCCGCGACCTTCAGCGCCAAGCAGCTTTACGGCTATGTCTCGCTGGTGACCGCCACCATGTCCATCGCGGTGATTTCCTTCACGGTATGGCTTCACCACTTCTTCACGATGGGGCAGTCGGCATCGGTCAACATCGCCTTTGGCATTGCCACGATGATCATTGCCGTGCCGACTGGCGTGAAGGTCTATGACTGGATGGCGACGCTGTGGCGTGGGCGCATCCGTATGACGGTGCCGGTGATTTACTTGACGGGGTTCTTCATCCTCTTCGTGATCGGCGGGCTGACCGGCGTGATCCTGGCCAACCCGACCATCGATTATCAGGTGCACAACACCCTGTTCCTGGTCGCGCATTTCCATAACGTGCTGATCCCGGGCGTGCTGTTCGGGATGCTGGCCGGCATCCATTACTGGTTCCCCAAGGTCTTTGGATTCCGGCTGGACGAAACGTGGGGCGCGCGGGCCGCGGGGCTGTGGGTCGTGGGCTTCTGCCTGACCTTTCTGCCGCTTTACGTGCTGGGGCTGATGGGGATGCCCCGCCGCTCGCCCAGCTTCACCGATCCGGCCTATCTGCCGATGGAATATCTGGCGGCATTCGGCGCGGTGGTGATCCTCGGCGCACTCGCCGCGACCTTCACAACCTATATTGTCAGTATCCGGCATCGCAAATGGCTGGCGGTGCCGCTTGGCGATCCCTGGGATGGACGCACGCTGGAATGGGCGACACCCGCGCCTGTGCCCGAGTGGAACTTTGCCGTGATACCAGAGGTATCTTCGCGCGATGCCTTTGCCCTCGAAAAGGAAGGGGGCACGCCCTATGCGCCGGTCAGCCGCTATGCCGACATCACCTTGCCGCGCAGGACGACGATGGGTTTGACGGTGTGCGTTGCCACCACTGGCACCGGTTTTGCGCTGGTCTGGCATATCTGGTGGCTGGTCATCCTATGTTTCACGGGTTTATTGCTGACGATGATTGCCCGCGCCTTTGCGACGAATACCGAACAGATCATCCCCGCTGCCGAAGTTGCCCGTCAGCACCGGCGCTGGCTGGATGCCATTGCGCAGAACACCGGCATCACCCGCGACGCCGAATGCACATCGGCAAATCGCGGGCTGGCAGCGCCAGACGAGGTCATCCGATGAGCCAGAACCTTCATCCGGGTTTGAACCTTGGCGCAAGTCACGGCGATGCTCACCAGCAATCAGAGCTGAGCGTTTTCGGCTTCTGGGTCTTTCTGATGAGCGACCTGATCACCTTTGGCGTCCTGTTTGCAACTTATGCAGCCAGTAGCACGCCGATTGCCATGGCAGGCGGGCCGGGGCCAGCTGCGCTGTTCGACCTGACAAGCACGGGCATGCAGACCGCGTTTTTGCTGGCCAGTTCGCTGACCTGTGGCATGGCAAGCCTCGCGCTGAAATACCGCGAGGGGCCGCGCCGCATCGCGCTGTGGCTGGCGGTGACGGCGCTGCTGGGCGCGGGGTTCCTGGCGCTGGAACTGCGCGATTTCGCCGATATGATCGCCAAGGGTGCCACGCCAATGCGCTCGGGCTGGTTGTCCAGCCTTTATGCGCTTGTCGGACTGCATGGACTGCATATCACCGCCGGGCTGGTCTGGATCGTGGTCCTGCTGCTGCTGATCTGGCGGCGTGGGGTGACGGATCTGATCAAGACGCGCCTGCTGATCTTTGCGCTTTACTGGCACTTCCTCGATCTGGTCTGGATCGGGATCTTTTCGGTCGTGTTTCTCAGGGGGCTTGCATGAGCGAGGAACGCCGCGAACGGCGCAGCTATCTGATCGGCACGCTGCTGTCGATCCTTCTGACCGCGATTGCCTTCGCCACCATTCCGCTGGACCTGCCGCGTGGCGGTACCATGCTGCTGATCGGCATTTCGGCAGTGCTGCAGGTAATCGTGCAATTGCGATTCTTCCTGCATATCGACCTGTCCCGGCAGAAGCGCGAGGATCTTCAACTTATCCTCTTCTCGCTGCTTTTGCTGGGTATCATGGCCGGCGGCACGATCTGGATCCTGACCAACCTTTCGCAAAGAATGATGTAATGTGGCCGGGCGAGAGCGCACCCATGGTCTCGCGCAGTTGCGGCGCGTGCGCTGCGATAGCGCCCGGGCTCGGTGGCGGCACGTGAACTGAGCAAGCGATGCTTGTCCGCCCATTCGGAGACCGTCGGAGCCGGATCGGCAGGTATCCCGCGCAACCATGCCGAGCAGCCGTCACAGGTCTCCGACACATTTTCGGTCCATCGGGTCGGGTGTGTAGAACTTGTCGTGAGCGATCGCCGGCATGGTAGAGGTTCCTGTTTCTGCCCGCCGATCGTAAAGCGCAGACATGAAAGCCGAAATGCATCGGCAGTCCTTTATTGTGGATTTCTCGGAATTTGAGGAAGGGCAGGGTGGATCACCTGGGGGCAAGCACCAGCACGCCGCCCGATCCCGCGAGTTCGGAAATGCCGACGGGCGGCGCATCGCGGGTCAGAAGTACGAGAGATGCAAAGGGTCCGGCCGACCCGCCGCAGCTTGCCGTCAAGGTCAACCTGCCTCAGGAAGAACCCGATATCCCGGCGCAGGAGATCGACCGGATGCCCGGTCACGAACTTCCGGGTGCCAAGCGCGCGATCGGCCAAGGCCATCGCTTCGAGGCACGCGGTCTCTACCGGCTCGCGCGCCGCAAGGGACAGGGCGACATCTTCCTCGCCGGCGCTGGGTGCCTCGACCCTGCACGCGGCATCTGTGACGAACAGGCGCGCGACGTGCGCGAGGCCCGCCACACGCGCGACACGGTGCAGCTGCGTTTCGTTGGCAGCATTGCCGAAGCCGCGCACCGCCGCAGCGAGCGCTTCCAGGCCGCCCACGTGCATCGCGGCATAGCGCCAGACGCCGCCCTGGAAATACGGCTCGCGCAGGTAGTCGCCAGCCCGTGATGAGCGCCGTTTGCTCCGCCTTCAGAAGCAGATGGCCGGATACAAGCCTCTCATCATCGACGAACTCGGCGTCGTGCCCTTGTCGAAAACCGGCGCCAAGCTCCTGTTCGAGCTGATCTCGCAACGCTACGCGCGTGGATCGACCCTGATCACCAGCAATCCGCCTTTTGACGAATGGACCGAGACATTCGGCTCCGAACGCCTCACCAGCGCGCTTCTCGACAGGCTGACCCACCACGTCAGCATTCTCGAAATGAATGGCCAGAGCCATCGTCTCGCCCATAGCCGCGCCCAAAAGGCCGGCTGAACCGTTTTAAAAATCCCAACGGCACAAGCACGGAGCTCTGGTCGGGCTACGCCCTCCTGACGTTGCGTGCTTGTGCCGCCAACTGGCAGACTTCTGCGCTGCCGCGCGGCCGGGTTTTACCACGCCGTTGACATTTTTCTAAACTCGAATGCTGCAGGGCGCTGATCCTGTATCAAAGGCTCCGCTGTGCCATGACATTCGTGCCGAACCTAATCAGCCGAATTGAGCGCCTTCAGGTTCGTGAGAGGGGATATCGTCGAGCCTCGAAGGCAAAACCGGCCCGGCGAAGGTGGTCGACCAGTTCGTCTGAAAGCACCGGAAAGAGCAGTTCCTTATCCAGGGCGACATCGTGCTCAAGGCGGGGCTCCGGCCGTACCGGATAGGCTGCATCGGGTGTCCAGTCGGCCTCGGTCGCCCGCAAAACGCCTATCGGGGCATGCACGTCTATGATCAACACGACGAAATCCTTGTCGAGCTGCACGCCCTGACAGAACACTCTGGCACGACGCAGCGGCCAGTCCCGGTCCGAGAAGGCTCGGATCTCGGCGGCCATCTGCGATGTGACGATCATGAGATCGAGAGCGTTGAAGGCATCCCACCTTGTCAGCTGTTCGCGCGGAACATTTCCCCGGATCTGTACGGTCACGGGGAGGCGATGTCTTTCGGGATCGTGCGCTGACAATTCGTATACGGCTGAGCCTTCGAAGGTGGCGACCATCCCGGAAGGCGTCACGATTTTCTGCACGAACGGCTCCCTTGATCTGGATGGCGGTGCATACCGCTCCGTTCCTATCCGCCGCGAGCCCTTGATGCTATGCAAAATGACTTGAATCTGGAATTCGAAACGACGATCCCGACGCGTTTGGCGCGACCTGAGCGACCCAACCACGTCTGGTCCTATGACTGCGTCCAGGATCGGACGGCTGATGGGCGCGCCTGCCGCATGCTCAACATCATCGACGAACACAGCCGAGAGGTTCTCATGATCCAGGTAAAGCGCAAGATCAACTTCGTTGACGTGGTCGATGCGCTAACCGATCTCTTCATCCTGCGCGGCCATGAGGTAAGGCAGGCCAAGTAGGGTGGTAGTGTCGGACATGGTTGATCCTGTGGGGTTAGGCGATACCGTCCCGGCGCGATCAGTTCCGCCGCGGCCGCCTGGATGATCTTCCAGACCCCGGGTCTGGACTCGACCGACAGCGCCTTGGCGCCACCGAGGAGCGCCAGATCGGTGACGCTCTCCAGCGACCCGCTGAAGAGGTCGAGCGTCAGGGCATTGCCGAGATCGAAGCGCGAGACCGGGCCCGGCCAGAGGTTGAAGGCCAGCACGCCCATGCGGGCGCGGGCGGGCACGGTGGTCAACAGCCCGCAAGCCAACTCATGCGTCCGGGCAGTAACTTCTGGACCAGGACGTTCGGTAGCCCAGCTGCATCAGCGCCGGGCCAATTGGGCAGGAAACTTGCAAAGCTTGCGGTCGTCCGTTGAAGTGGAATCGCTTGTCATCAACCGATCCAGTTGATCCAGCAGACCTGCGAGTTGCCTGACCTGGGCGTTCACCTGCCACTTCAAAGCGCAGACATCTTCATCGCTGCAGCTGATTTCTTCGGCATAGACGCGGCAGTGTGCAATGGCCATCCGCGATTCCGAAAGCTTCTCATTCAGCTTTTCCGGGTCCATTTCTTCCCTCCTTGCAAGTTGCAGGGGAATGCCGCGGCGGATTTGGCAGGATGCGCCGCGGCATCTTTCTTAGCCGGTCGTCTCGTCTCCGCTGCCACCCAGCAGTCCGCTGTCAGCCGACAGAAGGCCTTCCTGACCGCCAAGCGATGCGAACAGGCCAGCCTCTCCGTCGCCAAGCAACCCACCCGTGATGCCACCAAGCAGGTCGCCTTCACCGCCGCCCAGCAGCCCGTCGAGCGCACCGCCTTCGTCGTCCAACAGTCCACCCAGCAATCCGTTCCCTTCGGTGACGTCCGCAAGCAGGCCTTCATCCCCGACAACGTCGCCCAGGATTCCTTCAGTTCCGGTCAGTTCGCCCAGAACGCCGGAGCTTCCGGTGATCGCTCCGGCAATTCCGTCGTCACCCAGGATGGGGTCCAGAGGGCCATCACCGTTGCCGCCAAGCACGCCTCCGACCGTCTCCAGAAGACCTCCACCGTCCAGCAGATTGTCGCCTGACAGACCAGCCAGAGTGTCGGTGACTCCCGACAGAAGGTCTTCGGTCCCGCCGAGCAGGCCGTCGGCAAGGTCTGCCACGCCGTCCCCCTCTCCGTCTCCCAGCAGATCTTCAAGAGCGCCGCCGATGCCATCTAGCGGACCATCGGACATGTCAGAGCCATCACCAAGCAGGCCCGTTCCCAATACATCGCCGGCCAGACCGCCGCTGCCGGTCAGGTCGGAGAGAACGCCCTCATCACCGATCACGTCGCCGAGCAATCCATCCGATCCGGTGGCCTCTGCAAGAATGCCGTCATTTCCGGTGACATCACCCAACAACCCGCCGTCAGCCAGTACCGGATCAAGGACACCGCCTTCTGTTGCGCCGCCGAGCCCGCCCAGCGCATCGGTGATGCCGCCAAGAAGATTGTCTCCTGTGCCGTCTCCCAGCACGCCGTCCAGAATGCCGCCGATGCCGTCACCCGGTCCGTCGGACATGTCGCCGTCGCCGAGCAAGCCGGTTCCGGTCAGGTCGCCGACCAGTCCGTCTTCGCCGGTCACGTCGCCAAGTATGCCGTCGTTTCCGACGAGATCGCCCAGCAGGCCGTCAGCGCCGGTGACATCGCCCAGAACGGCATTGTCGCCGGTGATGTCCCCAAGGGCGCCGCCATCGGCCAGGATGGGGTCCAGGACGCCCGCGGATCCATCAACGCCATCACCCAGCAATGGCGCACCCAGAAGACCGTCGCTTACTGCGCCAAGCAAACCGTCTTCACCCAGAAGGTCCCCGGCAAGACCGTCCGATCCGGTCAGCTCGCCCAACGCTCCGGAATTTCCGGTGACATCGCCTAACAGTCCGCCGTCACCCAGGATCGGGTCTAGGACACCCTGCATCTGCTCGGCCCCATCGGTCGGGTCCGTGCCGTCAGTCGGGTCGGTGCCATCGGTCGGGTCCGTGCCGTCAGTCGGGTCCGTGCCGTCGGTTGGGTCGGTGCCGTCGGTTGGGTCGGTGCCGTCAGTCGGGTCGGTGCCGTCAGTCGGGTCGGTGCCATCGGTCGGGTCCGTGCCATCGGTCGGGTCGGTGCCGTCGGTCGGATCGGTGCCATCGGTCGGGTCGGTGCCGTCGGTCGGATCGGTGCCATCGGTCGGGTCCGTGCCATCGGTCGGGTCGGTGCCATCGGTCGGGTCGGTGCCGTCGGTCGGGTCGGTGCCGTCGGTCGGATCGGTGCCATCGGTCGGGTCGGTGCCGTCGGTCGGATCGGTGCCATCGGTCGGGTCCGTGCCATCGGTCGGGTCGGTGCCGTCAGTCGGATCGGGGCCATCGGTCGGGTCCGTGCCGTCGGTCGGGTCATCTGATCCGCCGGAGCCGCCCCCGCTGGCGGCCGCAGCTGCCAGCCCCGCAGCGCCCAGTCCGCCAACGACCCCATCTGCGCCGATCATGCCAGCGCCAAGGCCAAGATCTTCCTCTTCCGTGCCGTCGGCCAGGATGACCGTACCGTCGCCCAAGACCAGCTTGTGGGCCGTGCCATTCGCGTCGGGCTGATAAAAGCCCTGAACCAGCACCTCGTCGCCGGAATGGAGTTGGACGATAAGATCGTCACCCGACTTTGCATAGCCACCGATATCGCCTGGTAGGGCCTGAATGGATACCTCGGTCAGGGTGCCAGCTTGAATAATGCTCTGCGCCATCAGGATCATCCTTTCACAAGGGCCCGCTTTTGCGGGCAAGATAGTATGGGTTCCGCATAGTAACTATATACGTTAGTATGTATTCTGGATGCATACTAAAGATCTGTCAACTGTAAGATGTATGAGACACGCTAAGGTGGCGAGGTCAGGTGCCACTTGTCTTGAAGACCTGCCCTGGTCCAGATTGGTGCGACACGCTGCAATCGCGCCGCCTTCAACGCAGCGGGCAGCCGGGCTTGGAATACACAAGGTCTCGACGTCAGTGCCTGAAGAGAAATCTCAAAAAACAGGCTCATCCGAGGATCTGGCCGGCGCGTCCGGGCACGATATTGCAGGCTCGGTTCGCCCGATCCTCAGGGCGATGGCTCGTTTGATCGCAACTGATCGCAGAGCCGTGGTGCTGGCGAACGCGGCAGGTCGGGTCCTTCTGGCGAATCAGGGCGCGAACCGTCTTTGTCTCGTCCAGGCCGAGCTTTTGTCACGGCTGGATTGGCCAAAGCTGTGCGCGCGGGTTCGCCGGGCCGGCAGCGTGAACGCAACGTGGCACCAGGACGAGCAGGTGTTCGAGGGCGAGGTGGTGCATGTGCCTCTTGGCCCCGCCGAAGGATTCCTGCTGCGCCTGGCCGAGAACGACCACGAATCGACTTGGCTGCGAAATCGGGCACGCTCGGCGACCCTGATGCGGGTTTCCCACGATCTGCGCACGCCTATTCAATCGCTGCTCGCGTCGGCTGATGCCTTGATAAGGGCGCGGTCGGGAACCGACGAACAGTCTCGGCAGATAAGGCTGGCCGCGGAATCCGCATTGGAACATATCAGCAATGTGCTGGCCGTGATCCGTGGCGAGCAGGGCGGTCACGGTGGGCAGCCGGACGAAGATTTCTCCATCGCCGAAGAAGTCAGAAGCCTCGTCGCGCTGGTCGAGCCCATCGCAAATGCACGGTCAACCGAATTGATCCTGACGACAGATGTTCCCGACAGCCTGATCCTGCATGGGCCAGTGCGATTCGTGCGCGCCCTGTGCCAGAATCTGATCGACAATTCCGTCAATCATGGCGGCGGACGGGTCGAGATCGTGCTGCACTGCATGCAGCTGCCACAGCCGCTGGGCACCGAACTTGCGGATGGCACGGAATGGCGGGTCAAATTGTTGATCCGCGATGAGGGAGGAGGTCTGCCGCCTGCGCAGAAGACCCGCCTTGCGCGTGCTTTGGGGCTACCGGTGCCCGAGGGAACACCAGAGGCCTCGGGTGATACATCCCGACCTTCGGCAGGTTTGAACGTCTTGGCGCATGCCTTGCGGCAACTTGGCGGCCATATCGAGGTTCGGGACCGGGGAACCGACGGTGGTGCGCTGCCCGCAAGTGGGGACGGGCGGATCATTGGCACCATCCTGAAAGCGGAATTCTCCCTTCCAGCGGCCAGTTTCCCGCTGGAGCGTCCAACATCCCAGGCGGTGGAAGTCACACCCCTGACCGGGCGGACATTGCTGCTTGTAGAGGACAGTCCGGCCAGCCGCGAATGGCTGACCCATATTCTACAAGGCTTTGGTGCCAACGTTGTCTCTGCCGGCGGAGGACCCGAGGCGCTGGCGCTATTGTCGCGAGACGACCTGGCGCGCCGCGTGGAACTGATCCTGACGGACGTGACGCTGCCAAGGATGAGCGGCATCGAGTTCGCCGCCCGGTTATGCGCTGGTGATCCGGCGTCTGCGACCAGGTGGACCGGCAAGATCGTGGGTCTTACCGCGCATGCGGATGACAACATCAGACGCGCCTGCAAACAGGCCGGCATGGTCTCTGTCCTGGAAAAGCCGATCCGGTCGGACACATTGAAGAACGCGCTGATCGCGATCATGTCGCAAGACGTTCCTACCGCTGTGGACACCGACACGATCAGCGAGGATCGGGACAGTGCGATCTCATCACAGGTTGCCAGCGATCTTGTCCAAAGACTTGGTCCCGACAAGGCGCGCTCGTTCATGATAAGGGCGCTGGATGAGGCCCAGTCGGTGCTGGATGAACTGACGATCGAGGGGTTGGGCCCGGATACAGGACGCAGATTGCATGCGGCCACCGGCGCAAGTGGCCTAACGGGCCTGAACCTTGTGGAATCGCGGCTTCGGGCGATAGAACGGGCCGTTGAACTGGGCCGGACGGATTTGGCCGACCTGATCGCCGATCTGCAAGGTGCGGTGACATCGACCCGAACCGCCGCCGAGGATCTGACATGAAAGGGCGGGAATTGTTCGAGACAGGAAAGATCGTGTATCGCAGGTGCGGAAAGTTCTCGATCGAATGTATCGTGCGACCGTGCCCAGGGATATGCGTGTCGACGACAGACAGGCGAAGCGAGCGCGGGACATGACCGATCAACACAACATCGGATTGCGCGTGCTGGTCGCGGACGACCACGCGATGATCCTGGACATGTTGGAAATGTATCTGGCAAGTGTTCCCGATATAGACGTGACCACGGTGGCCGATCTGCACGCCGCGCTTGCCGCGATTGATGCTGACGGACCGTTCGATCTGGTTCTGGTGGATCTGGACATGCCGGGCATGAACGGCGTCGAGGGCCTTGAGCGCGCCTTGAAACACAATGGCGGCAAGCCAGTGGGGATTCTGACCAGCAATCCCGGCAGGGCGGTCGTCGAAGAAGCGATGGCGCTTGGCGGGGCGGGGATTGTCCTCAAGACTGCGTCGTTGAAGAACTTCGCCAATGAGATGCGATTTATGGCCGGGGGCGGACGTTACCTGCCGATCGAACTGGTCGAGCAGCAGGCAACGGTATCCGAAGCGCCCGTCAGCGCCCTTTCCAAGCGTGAGAATGAGGTACTGGCGCTTTTGGCCGAGGGCAAACCGAACCGCGCCATTGGGGCCGATCTTTCCCTGGCTGAGCCAACGGTGAAGATGCATGTCAAATCCATCTGCAAGAAGCTGGGGGTCAGCAACCGCACGCAGGCGGTTATCGCGGCCCAGGAACGCAAGCTGATATGAGTAGCGCGGCTTCGGCAGGCCGCAAGCTGGTGGTTGTCTTCGCCGGGGCCGTTTATCCGGGACAGTTCGGTCCGCTTTGCGACTACCTGCGCAAGACCGGGATGGCGGAAACCTATTTTCTTACCACGCCGGGTCATCGCAGCCGCAATCTCGACAAGGGGCAACATGTTCTGGCCTTTCGACCCGACGGACCGATCGTGGGATCGGAAGGCTACCACTATGTCGCGAAACTGGAACGCTCTGCGCGAATAGGGCGAGGGTTGCTGTCTGCGCTGCAAGCGTTCCAGGCGCAGCGCAAGATCGATGCTGTCGTGACGCATTCCCTGTGGGGTGCTCCGCATTTTCTCTATGATGAAATTGATGCCGCGATCGTCAGCTATATCGAGTTTCCCAGCTATCGTGCGCATGGTTGGGATCCGGCCTATCCGCCGGATCTGTCGCAGCGGATGACCGACAAGAACATCGAGATGCTGAATTTTCATCAGGCACTGCGCAGCGATCTTGTGATTTGCCCCAGCCATCACGCAAAGGCCATGTTCCCTGCCGCGCTGCAGGGCAATATCGAGGTGCAACTGGAAGGGCTGGATTTCGGCCCGCCATTCCGCCCTCGGCCGACAGATCGGCCATTCACGATCGGCTTCGCTGCGAGAGACCTGTCCAGCGCGAAAGGCTTCGACACCTATGTCCGGATCGTCGATCAGCTTGTCCGCGACGGTTTCGATGCGCGTTTTGTTGCTCTTGGCGGCGCCGACGGCGCGACTTATGGCTACGAACGGCAATGGGTTCAGCGGCGATACAAAGGTGAGATTGTCGATTTTGCAGACTACCTGATGCGCGAATATCCCCGCGCGGCCGGTGCGTTGGATATGCCGGGCAAGTTGGCATATGACGACTTTACGAAGCGCCTGTCAGAGATTGATCTTTTTCTCTACCCGCTTCGCTTTGGCGTGGCCAATTGGGGGCTGATGGAAATTCTAGGACGGGGCGGTTGCGTCATCGCGCCGCAAAGCGGCTATCCGACGGAATTGATCCAGCACGATATCAACGGCGTGCTGCTGCCCGACAATATCGACAGTTGGATGGCCGAGATCAGGGCCCTAAGGGATGATGCCCCGCGACGGCAAAGGTTGGGCCGCGCCGCCCGCATCCTTGGACAGGCACAAAGCCTTCAGGCGGTCGCGCCCCGATACATGAAGCTGTTTCAGCAAGCCGTCCGGAACCGCGAACGCCGCCTCGCATAGCGGCCCCTAGAAGTTGGCGCTGACCATCAATCCGAAATTTTGGCGCTTGTCCTGCGGCTGACGCGACAACGGCGTCGCGGCATAGACCGAGACCGGCGTTTCGCCGATCGTCATCGACAGGGTCAGACCGATGCTGCTGCGAATATGGGATGAATCGTCGATGTGACCATCAAGATCATCATCCAGATCCCAGACCGAACCGATGTCGATGAAGGCCCCGCCGCGCAAATGCTGACCCGCGATCTTACCCAGGTCCCGCTGCAACTCTGCGGATGCGATGAGATAGCGATTTCCGCCAAGCATATCGCCTTGGTCGGCAGGGCCGATGCCGCGAGGTGCGAAACCGCGGAAACTGTCACCGCCGGGAAACAGCCGATCCAGCGCTGTTGTGTCGTTGCCTGAAAGCCCTGCGACCAGACCGGCACCAAGCCGCAGCATCAGGTCGGTCTGACCGCTTGCCTTCAGGGTCGAGCCAAGCTCGACCCGGCTTTCCGAGACAGGGGAAGCCGTGCCGATGTTCCACAGGAATTGTTCGACCCGGACGAACCAGCCCTGCCGATCCGCCTCTGCATCGCGATAAGTCAGCCCGAAGCGCAGGAAAGGCGCGTCCTGCTGACCACGATCACGCAGCAGAAGCCGGCTTGCAGAGGCATTCACGTCGTAAAGGCGATGATCCCGGTAGCCCAGCCCGTATTCGATCCGCAAATGCTGGCGCGGAGTCCACGCAAGATAGGCCTCGGCCTGACGGTTGCGAACCGAGAAGGACAAGTCTCGGTAATCCGCATTCTCGCCGGTCAGGTCGATGCCGAAATGCAGTTTCGGCCCGAATGCCTCGGGGCGATAGAAATTCATATCAAAGCTTTCCACGTCGCGGCTGAAATCGCCGTGAATCGCGGTAAAGCTGTCAGGGATCAGGTTGAACTGCTCGTAGGACAAGGTGCCGGTCAGGCTGCGGTCATTGACCCAGGAAATTCCCGCATCGATGCGCCCTGGGCGCTGTTCGATTTCAGTGACATCGATGACCAGTTCCTTGCCTTCACCCGAAATCGACACCCTCTCGAAAACGGCCGTGGACATCAGACATTCCTCGACGGCACGCATTTCTGCCTCGTCGATGTAGATCCCCTGCAATTCGCCGCAAGTCTTGCGGATGTCCTCTTCGGGGATCAGCTCCGCACCGCGGACCGTCACGCGATCATAGACATCGGCCGAGGAGCCCGAGGCCACGCCGAAGGTCGTGGCAAGAACGAGGATGCAATGATGCAGGGTCTTGTGCGAGATCATGAGAGATAAGATCGTCCGTTCCGCTACCGCAAACGTGCCCGCAAAAGCGGTCGGCTGAGATAGCTGAGGATGGATTGCTTGCCGCTTTCGATATCGACTTGGGCAACCATGCCCGGCCTTATCGGAAAACGGTCGCCGAACCGTTCGAGATAGCTGCGTTCCGTGCGGACCATCACCCGATAGTAATCTTGCGGACCATTCGGCGTATCCTCCTCGACGGTGTCCTCCGAGATCTGGGTCACCTTGCCGCGAAGATCGCCGTAGACAGAGAAGTCATAGGCGGTGATCTTGACGCTTGCAGGCATCTCTGGCGCAATGAAGGCAACGTCGCGGGGCAGGACACGGGTTTCGATCAGCAGTTCGTCATCGATCGGCGTAATCTCCATGATCGCTTCGCCGGGTTGGACCACGCCGCCCAGAGTGGTGATCAGGATATCATTGATGCGCCCCTCGACCGGTGATCGGACGACAGTGCGGCCCAGTTCCGCCTCTTTCTGCACCAGTTCCTGCTGCAGTGAGGACAGTTTTGCACGACGTTCGGCCAGATCGCGATACGCGTCCTGAACATAACCGTTCCGGGCTTCGCTGATCTTGCCTTCAAGTTCGGCCAGCTTCTGCTGCAACTGCAGCACGTCGATCCTGCTGACCGAGCCAGAGTTCGCCAACGGTCCTGTGATATCAAGCTGCTGCTGAACCGAGCTACGCTCGCCCTCGAGCGCCTTCAAAGACGCTTCCAGTCGTGTTCGGCGAGCGTTGAAGAGGCGCAGTTCCGTCTGCTCGGTGGCGGTGGGGTTGCCGCCGAAATCCAGCGCAGGCTTTTCAAGCACCTCGGCCTCAAGACGCTCCACCTCTGCCTTCAGCGATTCAACCTCGGACTGCGCAGACAGAAAGGCCGCCCGCGACCGGGTTGCGTCGAGATTTGCGATGATCTGCCCTTCCTTGACCAGATCGCCTTCGCTGACCAGTAGGTCGGACAGGATGCCACCTTCAAGGCTTTCGATGCTTTGCATTCGACGCAAGGGAATGACCCGGCCGTCACCGCGCGTGATCTGGTCGATTTGTGCGAAAGCGCTCCATCCGACCGCGATGGCCACCGTCAGCAGGACGATATGGACCGTCAGTCGCGCGCGTTTAAGGGCCAATCGCCGATAGCTTCCATCGACATGGCTGGTCTGGTGGGCATCTTCGTCGATCATGTAACGACTTGGACGGGCTTTTTCTGCGCCTTTTCGGCCCTTGCCGCATTCAGGATTTCCAGCAGGTCTCCGTCCCGCGCGACCCGGCCATCCTTCAAGACGATCGCCCGGCTTGTCAGGCCCAACACCTCGCGTTTGTGGGTCGAGATGATCGCGGTTCGTCCTTCTAGCCACTGGCGCAGAAATCCGATCACCTTCGCCTCGGTGACGTGGTCAAAGGCAGAAGTCGGTTCGTCCAGCAGGACCACCTTCGGATCCTGCAGGATGACCCTCGCCAGCCCGATCGCCTGTTTCTGCCCACCCGAGACGTTTGCATTGCTGTAAATCTGCAGGTCCAGTCCCCGCACATGACGGCGGACATAGGTGCCAAGTCCGACAGCATCCAGCGCCGCCAGCAGTTCATCATCGCTGTGCAGGCCATGATCCAGAAGCAGGTTGTCCCGAAGCGTTCCCTGAAAAAGAGCGACATTCTGGGGTAGATATCCGATCTGCCGCCGCCGATCGATGGGATCGATCTGGCTGAGCGCAAGGTCGTCAACCAGGACCATGCCCTGCTGTGGATCGGTCAGTCCGGCAAGCAGCCGAAGCAGCGTCGATTTTCCCGAACCGTTTCCGCCAAGAAGCGTGATCTTCTCACCTGCCGCGATTTTCAGTTGAGGAATGTTGACGACCGGAGCGGCATCAGGGTCGTGGCGAAAACTGACATCGTCCAGCCGATAAGCGCCCGCCACAGAAGCGGCCCGAACATAGTGGCGATCGGATGATCTTTCGACGGGCATCTTCATGATGCCGTCCAGCCCCTCCATCGCGGCGCGGACGTGCTGCCAGCGTGCCAGCAGCCCTGCGATCTGTCCCATCGGCGCCAGCGTGCGGCTGGAAAGCAACGTGCAGGCAATGAGGCTGCCGACCGTCAACTGACCTGAACTGATCAGATAGACGCCGACAATGATAACACCCGCATAGGCGAATTTCTGGATCGAGGTGACGATCTGGGACATGAGGTTGGTCAGCCCCCTCGTCCTGACCGCGGTTGTCGCCATCGTCGCCGTCAGCTGCGCATAGGCCCGTTGAAGACGCCCTTCGGCACGGGCTGCCTTGACCGTTTCCAGATTCGATACCGTTTCTAGCAATAGCCCGTTCAATGCCGCCGCCTCGCGAATGTTTTCCCGCGACGCGCGGCCAAGGCGACGTTGCAGGACAAGGCCCGGCACGACGGTCAAGACGACCGCCGCCAGTGTCACCAAGGCCAGGGGGCCGCCCAGGAAGGCCAGAACGCCAATGAAAATCGCGACAAACGGAATATCGCACAAGGCGGTGACGGTTCCCGATGTAAAGAACTCGCGCACCGTGGCGAAGTCGCGGACCTGGTTGGCAAAGACGCCGGTCGATTTCGGCTGGTGCGACAAGCGCAGGTTCGACACGCGGTCGAAAAGCTGCGCCGAAAGTCGAAGGTCGAGATCGCGTCCCGAAACGTCGATAAGCGAGGCACGCATGATCCTCAGCGCGACCTCAAGCAGGATCGCGATGCCAACCCCGCTGGCAAGAATCCACAACGTGTCGAAGGCCTTGTTCGGAACGACCCGATCATAAACCTGCATCGAGAACAGAGCGGTCGCGATCGCCAGAAGATTCGCCACGAAGGATGCGATGATCACGTCGCGATAGATGGCCCAGTTGTCCAGGACGGGACCCAAGATCCAGTGCCTTTTATTGTCTCCTGCATCGTCAAGCCGGTCGGAGACGATGTCGAGAGGCTTCGAGATCAGGATGCGCCCGTCATGTTCTTGCGTCAGCTTCTGGATCGGCCACACGTCGCGACCGCCTGCGGCCTCTGGCAGCAGCAGGCTGGCCTGGTCGTTTCTTATGGACTCCAGAACAACCGTGCGACCGTCGCGCAGGAAAAGCAGCACCGGCAGGATGTGATCCCCAAGCGATGTGAGGGGCTCGGAGCTGATCCGGCAACTCATGTTCACCCGCCTCAGCGCCAGCGCCGTATCGCGCACATGCAGCGGTTCACCGTTGGCGCGGGGCAGGCCGTCGGTCAGACGCTCGGGCGATGCGGCGACACCATGAACGCGGCACAATTCGACAAGACCGAGAGCAAGGTGGTCGGTGTTGCGAGGTTGGTGGGGGTCGCCTGTATCGCTCATCCTCAACCGCTCCGAGACCGGGAAAGGATAAGCGTTCCGAGAACCCCCAGGTCGCGGGCGGCCTGATATTCTGCCCGCCGGCGATCGTCATAGGTGTCGATCGCATCCATCTGCGCGTCATATAGATCGCGCGCCGTCGTCAGAAGGTCGATCAACTCGCGCTGCCCGGCGATAAACTGTTCTTCGTAAGTGGCCAGAACCGCGTCCGCCTGTACAAGTTGGTTTCGCTGTGACGTTTCGCTTGCGCGCAGCACGCGAATTCGTTCCATCGCAGTACGCGCGGCATTCGCAAGATTCCTGCCGATGGCATCCATGTTTGATCGGGCCGCCGCTGCGTCCAGACGGGCGGCCTGAATCTGGCGGCCCTGAAACGCGCCGGAGTTCAGATCGACGCCCGCTGACAGCCCGACGGCCGTGCGGCTGCGCCCGCCGTTCAGCCCGCCCCGGGCCTCCGCCTGCAAGCGAATGGTTGGCAGACGCTTCGCCTTGGCGACGCCGATCCCGGCCTCGGCTGCCACGGCCTCGGCCCTGGCCCCGACGAAATCGGGCGACATACGGACCGCCGACGAAATCGCGTTGCCGCTGCCATAGAGACTGGTGAAGCCAAGGTCCGGCGGTGCAGACACGCCACCAGGAGCGCGGCCCATCAGGAATTGCAGTTGGGCCAAGGCCAGTCCGCGATCGCTGCGCAGCTGCTGCAGACGGTCCTGGGTCCGGCCGACTTCAAGGCCCGCACGCGCAACCTCGCCCCGGTCTCCCAGCCCGGCCTCGGCGCGTTCAGAGGCGTTTGCCGATATGCGCTGGGCGAAATCGAGATAGTCTTGGGTTCGCGCGATCTTGAGGTCCAGCACCTCAACGTCGATGTAATAGTTCGACACGTCTAGCGTCAGTTCCTCGATCGCCATCTTGAGGTCAGAGACGGCCTTGACGCGCTGTTGCGAGGCACTTGCGATCATGCCTTCCACGCGACCCCAGTCATAGAGGACCTGCGACACGGTCAGCGTGATGCCGGCGCCATTCGCATCTACCGAACTGGTATCGGCGGACAGGCTGAATTGGGGATATCGCTCGTCTCGTGCGGCCTCGATATCGACTCCGCGGCGGGCCACCTGCTGTCTCATCGCAGTGATGCCCGGATCCCGCTCGGATGCGACCAGCACCGCTTCGGCCAGGTGCGTCTGCGCGTGCAAGGCCCCTGCGGAGAATGTAGTGACAAGAATTGCTGCAAGCAGGCAGCAAAGTCGCGCTGCTCTCACGACGGCATTGGAAAATGAACCAGAGGCTTGCTCCGATCTGTCAGAATGCCTCAAGGAACCGATTGGTCGTGCGGCCGCCTTTGTTGGACGGCAGTCTAGCGCTTCTCTTGCATATGCTGGCGTCACGAATATGCGCAAGATCTCTATCCAATGCCTTTCTGCACAATCAGGTTTACATAAACCCGATTGCCTGTCCACCGGACCTAGACAAATTAATCTTTAGTTAAGGTTTGGGATTCATCTCGGATGGCGATGGGGGCTGCGAGGGCATGGTTGACAGGAAGAACTTTCCCACACGCGTGAGCCTGCCGAACATGGGACCGATGCGGTTGCGCCGCTTGGCTGGCGCTGCTTCGGGCGGTTATGCAAGCGCGTATCCCCTTGTCTTTCGACACTACCTGAATCTGTCGGAATCATATGCGCGGTCCCGAGCAGCCAATCGAGACCCGGCAAGCCGCTCGACATGGCCCTTGCTTCGATGCGGCGCAGCACAAGATGGTGCATGTCACGCACGCGGCCGGTGATCTCGAAGCCCTTCTCTACGGCGAATTTGTGCCAGAGGAGCGGGATCTCGCGGTCATGATCTTCGCTGCAATCCGCCCGCGCTTTCCTCCTTGTCAGGTTTGTCGCCGCTGGATGCCAGGCGTCCAACAGTCGCAAAACTTCGATCTCGCTGCCTAAAGCTGGCGCAAGCAAAATGATATTTGAAATATCATTATACATAAATTAAATAACGTTCATCCTATGCTGGGTATGTTTCATGATCACCGGACCTCAGATGCGCGCGGCGCGCACCCTTCTCGGCATCGACCAGAAGACACTGGCTGAGTTGGCGGGACTTTCCGTCCCGACGATTCAGCGCATGGAGGCCAGCCACGGCAACGTGCGTGGAGTCGTCGACAGCCTGACCAAGGTTGTCGCGGCCCTTGAACTTGCCGGTGTCGAACTCATTGGCGAAGGCGCCGTCAGCACGGTGGGCGGACGTGGCGTGCGACTGAAGGCGCGGCCGTCAAAGCACTGATCCTCAACATGCGACGGAGATCGTTGACGCAAGGCCGACGATCCCGCCGCTTCCTTCCAAAAGGTGCGGCCACAGATGAAAGACCAGACCTCCGGACATGGCGCCGCCCCGAGTTTTGCCGAACTCTTCACCCCGAAGCTGATCACCGTGCTGTGCGAAGGCTATGGGATGACACAGCTGCGCGCGGATGCCATCGCCGGCTTGACCGTTGCCATCGTCGCGTTGCCGCTTTCGATGGCCATCGCCATTGCGTCCGGTGCGGCCCCGGCGCAAGGGCTGTATACGGCAATCGTCGGCGGCTTCCTTGTGTCGCTGCTGGGCGGATCGCGCTTCCAGATCGGCGGGCCGGCCGGAGCCTTCATCGTGCTGGTCGCTGCCACCGTGACCCAGCATGGGATGCAGGGGCTAATCCTCGCGACGTTCCTTTCGGGGCTGATGCTTGCGGTCGTGGGATTCCTGCGCCTCGGCACCTTCATCAAGTTCATTCCCTTTCCGGTCACGGTGGGGTTCACGGCGGGGATTGCAGTCATCATCTTCGCCAGTCAAGTCAAGGAATTGCTCGGCCTGACGCTGACCGATGAGCCGGGCGAGTTGCCGGAGAAGATCCCTGCCCTCTGGCAGGCTCGGGACAGCCTGACGCCAGCGGCCCTTGTCGTTTCCGTGGCAACTGTCGCGGTCATCCTTTGGCTGCGGCGTTGGCGCCCGCACTGGCCGGGCATGTTGATCGCCGTCGCCCTTGCCGCGGTCGCCACCATCTTCTTGTCCTTGCCGGTGCAGACGATCGGCACGAAATTCGGCGGGATCCCGTCGTCGCTTCCACGGCCCACCCTGCCGTCTCTCTCGATGGAAGCCGTCCTGGCGGTCCTGCCGGCCGCCATCTCCTTCACCCTGCTGGGCGCCATTGAATCGCTGCTGTCGGCGGTCGTCGCCGATGGCATGACCGGCCGCCGCCACCGCTCGAACTGCGAACTGGTGGCGCAGGGCGCGGCCAATATCGGATCGTCCCTGTTCGGCGGCTTCTGCGTGACCGGCACCATCGCACGGACCGCGACCAATGTCCGCGCCGGGGCGCATGGCCCGGTGGCGGGAATGCTGCATGCCCTGTTCCTCTTGCTGTTCATGCTCGTCGCGGCACCGCTTGCCTCCTACATCCCCTTGGCGGCGCTGGCCGGGGTGCTGGCGGTCGTGGCCTGGAACATGATTGAAAAACCGGCCATTGCGATCCTGATCCGCTCTGGCTGGGGCGAGGCGACGGTCCTCGGTGCCACATTCTTCCTCACCGTTTTTCGGAACCTGACCGAGGCCATCGTGGTCGGCTTCGCCCTCGGTTCGGTTCTCTTCATTCACCGCATGAGTCGCACGACCGAGATCGCGACGGACGGCGCCTTTGTCGGTCGCGACGAGGCCGACAGCGCCAATCCGCGCGGTGAGTACCACGAGGAACAGGCCGCGAACCCCGATGTTGTCATCTACAGGATCACCGGTGCATTGTTCTTCGGCGCGACGGCCTCGATCGGATCGGTTCTCGACCGCATCCAGGACACGCACAAGGCGCTGATCGTCGACTTTTCCGCCGTTCCATTCCTTGACTCGACCGGTGCCAACATGATCGAGGGGCTTGCGCACAAGGCACAGAAGCAGGGGGTCGCGCTCTGGCTCACCGGCGCCAGCCGCGACATCCAGCGGGTGTTCGTGACCCATGGGCTGAGGCGTCCACTGGCTCACTATTCCGCCACGGTGAACGAGGCGCTTATACGGGTGCAGAACGGCGCCGACGGTGACCAAGAGGCCGCCTGATGCCCCTCACCGTGCGGGACAAACATTGATCACAACGCCGTCTTGAAGGATTGGCCTGGCCAAGCACGCGAAATGTGCTTGGCGCGCTTGAAGCCGCGCCAAACCAGGCGGAACTACGCGACGCGTTAGCGTCAGGTTCCAATGATCTCCGCCGCGCATCGTGATTCATCGCCCGGTTCCAGCCGCGAAAACAGCCATGCCAATGGCTCCTGGGCCTCAAGCACAAGGCTGACTGCGAAAGACGGCGGAATCACTTGGGTTCGTCATCTGCTGCTGCGACATCTGGCGCATCCGCAACGTCGATCATCAACGAGCCAGCAGCCTCGGCATCCGCCGCGTCACTGCCGAACATGGTGGCCAAGGCGCGGTCCACATCGGGTTCTTCGGCGAACAGATCGCCTCCGACCGGGGTCTCATCGACAAGATCCAGCAATTCGTCAAACGACACGGTGATTCCCGCATTCGCCCGGTCACCGCTGTCGATGATCTCGTTCAGCAGGTCGTCGATCTCGGCATCGACATCCGCCGCGCGAGTGGAAGCGTCCTCGGCGATCACACCCGTCAATGCGCCAGTCAGGCCAAGACCGTCTAGAAGGTCATCGACCGGATCCTCGACAGACGCCAGGCGATCCGTGCCGGACTCGCCGGGAACGTCGTCGGATAGCAGATCCTCGAAGATGCGCGAGGAGGACTGATCCAGATCCGAGGAAGAGCCGCCCTGATTGGATGTCGCAGAGGGTTGATCGGCCAGAAGACCCGAGAGAAAGCCATCATCGTCCGACGGCAAGGCCTCTGTCGGGTCGTCCGATGTGGTGGCGGATATCTGGTCCACAGGGTCGGCGACAGCCGCACCTGTAAGGCCTTCCTGATCGCCATCATCACCCTTGGCGGAATCGGAAACACTGCGGCGAGGCATCTCATCGCTGCTTCGTCCCTCGACCGGCAGACTATCGGTCTGCTCATCCGGAAGACCACGCTCGCCGGACAATGAATCTGTCGCGGTCTTGACCGCCTCGCCTGCGAAATCGATCAGGCCCGGCAAAATGCCATCGTCACCCAGGGTGGGTTCCAAAAGCGGCTGACCTACAGGTGCCGTGCGCGTGATAGACGCGTCCTCATCCTCGACAACAGGAGCTGCCACGTCGTTCGAAAGCCTTCTCTCGCCAAGAATGGATGAGGACGCCTGATTTGTGGATCCGTCTTGTCCAAGCACCGGATTGAACATGCCGCCGACCAGCCCGCCTCGTCCCAACAGGCCGTCCGTCACACCGCCGACAGAGCCGAGGACCGGATCAAGAACCGCTTCGACCACGCCGTCCTCGCCCAGAACCGGATCAAGGACACTATCGACCAGCCCGTCATCACCCAGAGCCGGGTCCAGCAC
>NZ_JANAVZ010000019.1 GCF_025195095.1 Paracoccus maritimus
GCCACACGACCTGCTGACCTAAGCAGCCAGATTTTCCCGACATAGGACGTTGTCCGACCTGACATACGCCGGAGGGCCGCGCAGGATGAACAGGTCGGTCAACGCATCGACCACGTCAACGAAGTTGATCTTGCGCTTTACTCGGATCATGAGAACCTCTTGGCTGTGTTCGTCGATGATGTTGAGCATGTGGCGGGCGCGCCCATCAGCCGTCCGATCCTGAACGAAGCCATAGGACCAGACGTGGTGGGTCGCTCAGGTCGGAGCCGCATACAGCAACCGTCGGCCAGCCAGAGCCGGCCGCGTTTCTTCTGTTTCGGCGTGACCTTGAGGCCTTCACGCCGCCATATGCGACATACGTTTGTGGTTCACACACCAACCGGCCTGAACCGGCATCCCGGTCACCTGCCGGTAGCCGTATCGGCCGTAGAGCCGTGCCAGCTCGATGATGTCCGCGGTCAGGCGTTCTTCATCGTGACGGCCCGCAGGAACCCTGCGCTGCGTGGAACGATGCTGACCCAAAGCCCCGGCAGGCGCGACGCTCGGAAACGCTGACTTCCTGCCGGACATGGTCAATACAGCGACGGCGACGCGAAGGGCTCAGTAGTCTTCCCGGGCTGCCTCCGACAAAATGCGCTTGTCCAGCGTCAGGCCCGACACTGCGCGCCGAAGCCGGGCATTCTCCTGCCCAACCTCCTTCAACCGCTTGAGCTGGTCGCGGTTCATGCCGCCGGCGGTCGCAGCTCTGCTGAGTCACGCCAATTTGCCGAACCGCATCCATGATCTTCGCGCCTTGGAAAAAGGTGAGAAGGTGCGCCGATTCCAATACACCGCCATCGATGACGCAACGCGGGTTCGGGCGCTGAAGGTTTACGAAAAGCACACCCAAGCCAATGCAATCAACTTTGTCGACCACGTCGTTGAAAAGTTCCCGCTCCGCATCCGCGAAATCACGGCGGATAACGGCCATGAGTTCCAGGCCAAATTCCATTGATATGTCGAGGATCTTGGCATCCGCCATGCTTACATCAAGCGCGGGACGCCGCAGCTGAACGGTAAGGTGGAACGGTCACAAAGGTCCGATCGGCAGGACTCTACCAGCTACTGAGCTACAAAGGCGATGTCGATATTGAAGCAAAGTTGGACGAATGGAAGCGCTTCTAAAACTTACACAGACCGCACGGCGCACACAACGGAAAGACGCCTTATGATGCGCTCAGAGAGAAGCTATAATAAGCAAACGGGATGTGCCACGAGCAACCGCACCTTACACACAGCGCGCAACGAATTGCGCGGATTAGTGAATGTCGCTCCCTTCGGGGCAGTGTGGATCGAAACCCCTCTCCGACAGCAGGAACTGGATCTCACGCGGAGAACGCCGACTCGTCGGATAGGCAACTTTAGCAACAGACGTGACAAGAAAGTCAGGTCAAGACCCAATCCGCTGATTTTCCTAAAAGAAATAAAAATAGCGAGGTCTGAAATTGGTGGAGCCAAGGGGAGTCGAACCCCTGACCTCTTGAATGCCATTCAAGCGCTCTACCAACTGAGCTATGGCCCCACCGGAGGTCTGCAGGACGATGTTCATCGCTGCGTGGAGCGTCGTATAGGGGGCAGGGCTGCGGGGTGCAAGCGGAAAATTCTGACGGCAGAGATGTTTCTTGAGTTTCCACCTTGGACGCAGTTTAACTCTTTGAAGAAAAAGAAAACGCGGCCGAAATGGCCGCGTCTGGAAGGCTTTGAAATGGGGGCGGATCCGGGCGGACGCGTCAGTCCTCGTCGTCATCCGCGACGTCAGCGATTTCATCCAGCGACACGTCGCCGTCGTCATCGTCGTCGTCCAGCAGATCATCGTCCAGATCGCCGCCCTCATCCTCGAGATCTTCTTCTTCGTCGTTGGTCTTGTTGTTCCGCTGCGCCGCGGTCTTCTCGCTGGTCAGCGCCTTGCCACGTCCCTCGTTGAAGCTTTCAAGCGAGAACTGGTTTCCGCAGGCCGGGCAGGTCAGCGGGTCGTTCCTGAGGTCATAGAAGCGGGTCGCACAATGCGGGCACAGGCGTTTCGTGCCCCATTCCTCTTTGGGCATGGTAATCTCCTTCCGCCGCGATTAGGGAATTTGCCGATCCCGTGCCACAGGCTTGCGGGGGTGTCAAAGGCTTTTCTGATGCGGCGGAGCGGGAAGCTTGGACGAGACGATCACGATTGCCGACGGGCTGCGTATCGCACTGCGAAGATCTGCGCGTGCGCGGCGCATGATCCTGCGGGTGCCGCGCGACGGCGGCGACCCGGTGCTGACACTGCCATCCCGCGTCGCGCTGGCAGAGGGGCTTGCCTTTGCCGAGGCAAGGGTGGGCTGGCTGCGCGAGGCAACGGCAAGGCGGCCGGGGCCGAGGCGGGTCGAGGCCGGTGTGCTGTTGCCGGTCGAAGGCGTGCTGCGGCGGCTGATCCCTGCCAGTGAGCGCGCGGCGCGGCTGGAACCCGATCGCCTGCTGATCCCGCAGGGCAGGCCGCCCGGCCCGGTCGTGCAGGGCTATCTGAAGCATCTGGCCCATGATCGGCTGCGGCTTGCCTGCGACCGTCATGCAGCGGCGCTGGGTCGGCAGGTGCGCGCCATCTCGCTGCGCGATACGCGGTCGCGCTGGGGCAGTTGCACGGCGGATGGCCGGCTGATGTTCTCGTGGCGGCTGGCGATGGCGCCTCCCCAGGTCCTGGACTATGTCGCCGCCCACGAAGTGGCCCATCTGGCGCATATGGACCATTCCCCACGCTTCTGGGCAACGGTCGAGCGCCTGATGCCCGGCCACGGCCCGCACCGCGCCTGGCTGAGGCAGAACGGGGCGGATCTGATGGTCTGGAGATTCCGCGATTGACCCGGCGCGGTTTCGTGATCACAGATATGCCATGACCGCAATCCGTTCCGCAGATCCCGCCGCGCATGAGCGTCTTTATCGCAGCCTTCGCAGCCGCATCATGCTGGGCGAGGTGTCACCCGGCGCCGCGCTGACCCTGCGGGGACTTGCACGGGAATATCACGTCTCGATGACCCCGGCACGCGAGGCGGTGCGGCGGCTGGTCGCGGAAGGGGCGCTGAGCCTGTCGGCCTCGGGCCGGGTCGCGACGCCCGAACTGTCCGACGAGCGGATCGAAGAGCTGGCGGCGCTGCGCGCTCTGATCGAGCCGGAACTGGCCGCCCGGGCGCTGCCGCGCGCCCATTTCGCGCTGATCGAGCGTCTAGCCCAGATGAATGCGCGGATCGCGGATGCGGTCGAACGGCATGACGCGGTCGGCTATATTCGCTGCAACCTGGATTTTCACCGGATGCTGTATCTGCGCGCGCAAGCGCCCGCGATGCTGGCGATGCTGGAAACAATCTGGCTGCAGCTGGGGCCGACGATGCGCGCATTGTATGGGCGGGTAAAGCGGAACGAACCGCCGCGCCATCACCGGATGATCCTGGCGGCGCTGCGGGCAGGCGACGAACCCGCATTGCGGCTGGCGATCAGGGCTGACGTGACCCATGGCCTGCGCCACCTGACCGCGGCCTGATCTGACAGATCATTCTGGCACGCCGCCGGTCTGGTAGCCGCGCCGGCCGGCTCAGCGTGCCGCTGCTTAACCCCGCTGCATGCGCGGCAGGCCGAGCCCGCCGAAATTGATCAGTCCCGACGGGATGATCCGGGTATACTTGGTACCCTCGATCGCCGCACCGGCCATCAGGCCGGACTGACCGAAGATCATCGCCACTACCGGATATTGCGCCGTGATCGTGTCAGCGCCCAGATTGGTGCCCCCGGCGGGGATAGCATAATAGGCATCCGCCCCGGCGACCCATCCGGTCGCAGCACGGAACGCCGCAAGCGCCTGATCGGTCTGGAAGATCAGCACATGTGCGTATTGCTGGGCTCCTGCCTGAAAGCCCACCGTCGCCTGGGTCGCGGAATAGTAATCCACCGTCGCACCGCCGATACGCAGCGCACCCTGACCGTAGGCCCCGCCGACCCCCAGCGCGGCCTCGGTCATCAGGGGCATGTACAGCACGCCCTTGGCGTTCTGAATCATCGGCGCGGCATTGGGATAGGTCTGCAACAAATACTGGTGGGTCTGGTCAACCCGCGCATCAAGCTTTGCAGATGCATCGCTGCCGACGGCATTGCTGCAGCCCGCGAGGGCCAGCGCCGCGCCACCGGTAGCTAGCAGTCCACGCCGGCTCATCATGTTGGATTTGCTCATTTTGTCGCCTCGTTTGGTTCACACCGGACACTAACGGCCCGCTTGCCGTAACGATACGCGAGGCCGCGGCCTCACGCCAGCATTTCGGCGACCGTGGGCGCAAAATAGCTGAGCACCCCGTCACAGCCCGCGCGGCGGAACGAAAGCAGGCTTTCGGTCATCGCATCGCGCGACAGCCAGCCGTTGCGGATCGCGCCCTCCAGCATCGCGTATTCGCCGCTGACCTGATAGGCGAATGTGGGTGCCCCGAACTCGTCCTTCACGGCCCGGCAGATGTCCAGATAAGGCATGCCCGGCTTGACCATCACCATATCCGCGCCTTCGGCCAGATCTCGGGCCACGCAGCGCAGCGCCTCGCCCCGGTTCGCGGGGTTGACCTGATAGGTCTTCTTGTCGCCGACCAGCCGCCCCGAGGCGCCGACGGCGTCGCGGAACGGACCATAGAAGGCGCTGGCAAACTTGGCCGCGTAGGACAGGATCGCCACATGTTTGTGACCGGCCGTTTCCATCGCGCCGCGCAGCGCCCCGATGCGGCCGTCCATCATGTCGCTGGGGCCAAGGATGTCGGCACCTGCCTCGGCCTGCGCCAGTGCCATGCGAACCAGCGCCTCGACGGTTTCATCGTTCAGGATCTCGCCGTTCTGCACGATCCCGTCATGGCCGTTCGCGTTATAGGGGTCGAGCGCGATGTCGGTCATCACCGCCATCTCGGGCACCGTCTCCTTGACGGCACGGATCGCACGGTTGCCGATATTGTCGGGATCCCACGCGCGTTCGCAGGCCTCGGTCTTAAGATCCTGATCGGAATGGGGAAAAATGCAGATCGCGGGGATGTTCAGCCGTGCCGCCCGCTCTGCCGCGCGTCTGGCCCCGTCCAGCGTCAGGCGCTGGACGCCGGGCATCGAGGCGATCTCGCCCTCGGCGCCCGCGACTTCGGTGACGAAGATCGGCCAGATCAGGTTGGCGGGGGTCAGGTTCACCTCGCTGACCATGGCGCGCAGATTGGCGGTCCGCCGCAGCCGGCGCAGGCGCGTGGCGGGAAACGGGGCGATGATCGGGCTGGCCATGGCGGCATCCTTTCGCGGCGTAAGGCGGGTGCAGGCAACTGCTTTCCCTTGGCGTGACAACGTTCTAAGGTCGCGCGCGACCAAGGACAAGGAACCCCGGCGTGCCGCAATTCGACGGAGTGATCAGCTTTCTGGACAGCCGCTCGTTCGGGACGATCTGGTTCTGGCTGGTGGTGATCGGGATGTGGTCGGCGACGGGGCGCAGCGTGCTGGGCGTGCCGACCGAGGTGGTCAGCCGCGCCCATCGTGCCCAGAAGGCCGGCGAGGCCGAGCACGCGTCTGTCATTGCCCTGCTGGACTGGTTGTCGCTGACGTTGCCCCGGTGGCGCCTTGGTCCGCACGAGGGGGCGGCCTTTCTTGGGGTCACGGCGTTTCTGCTGACCTCGCTTGCGGTGTTCGGATTCCGCTATGGGCTGGAGATGGCACAGGCACTGACATTTCTGCTGACCCCGTTTCTGATCCTGTTCTGGTTGCGCGTTCGCCTTGCCGGCAACCTGATCCCGTTGCTTGACGAAGCCGAGCGAGGAGATCGGCCGGTTGCCAGCGTCGCGGCCGAGGCGGTGCGTCTGATGATCCGTCACCGCCGCATCGTCACGATGCTTGCCGCCGCCGCTGTCGCCGTGACGGCTTTGTGGGGGACATTGTGGGGCTTGATGCACCCCAACGGGCTGTGACACTTGACACCGTCGCGCTGCGCTTTACCTGACCCAACATGCCGGACCAGTTGATCCTTTCAGGCGCCCCCGAGGGCTATGACGCGGCGCTGATCGCGCGTGAAGCGGCTCGCGGCCAGCCGATCATCCATATTGCGCGCGACGATCGCCGTATGGTTGCGATGCGCGCAGCGCTGGCCTTTCTTGCGCCGGACCTGCCGGCGCTGGATTTCCCCGCCTGGGACACCACGCCCTATGACCGCGTGTCGCCGTCGCCCGATATCCAGGCCGCGCGGATGGCGACGCTGGCCGGTCTGGCGCAGGGGGCGATCAAGGGACCGTTCGTCCTGCTGACCACGCTGAATGCGGTGCTGCAGCGCGTGCCGGCGCGTGATCTGGTCGCCGGCGCCAGCTTCGCGGCACGGGTCGGCGATCGCATCGACGAGGCGGCGTTGCGCGATTTCCTGGTCCGCATGGGCTTTGTGCAGTCTCCGACGGTGACCGAACCGGGGGACTACGCGATCCGGGGCGGCATCATCGACATCTATCCGCCGGGCGATCTGGGGCCCGTCAGGTTGGATCTGTTCGGCGATGTTCTTGACGGTGCGCGGCGATTTGACGCCGAGACCCAGCGCACGACCGAAAAGCTGTCGCGTGTCGAGATCGCGCCGATGTCCGAGGTGATCCTGGACGAGGCGGCGATCACCCGGTTCCGCCAGAACTATCGCGCCGAATATGGCGGTGGAACGAACGATCCGCTTTACGAGGGCGTCAGCGCGGGTCGCAAGATGTCGGGCACCGAGCACTGGCTGCCGTGGTTTCACGACCGGATGGAAAGCCTGTTCGACTATCTGCCCGGCGCGTCCGTCGCGCTGGACGATCATGTCGGGCAGGTGATCGACGCGCGGCGCGAGATGATCCGCGAACAGTTCGAGGCGCGCAAGGCAGCGTTGGCCACCAAGGCCCGCAGCGACACGGTCTATAAACCGGTGCCGCCCGACGAGATGTTTCCGACCGAGGCCCAGTGGACGGCGTGGCTTGCAGCGCATCGCGTCCTGCGTCTTTCGGTTCTGGCACATCCACCGGGACCGGGCGTGCTGGATGCAGGTGGGCGACCGGGCCGCAACTTCGCGCCCGAACGGCAGGCGGAACAGATAAACCTTTTCAAGGCCCTTGCGGATCATGTGAAGGTTCTTTCCCGGGACCATCGGGTGATCCTGGCCAGTTTTTCTGACGGTGCCCGGGATCGTCTGTCCGGCCTGCTTTCCGATGAAGGTCTGACCGGGGCGAAGCCTGTCGACGACCTGCGTGACCTGCCCGAAACGCCCGGCGCCATCGGCCTTGCGGTCTGGCCCCTGGACGAGGGGTTTGTTGCAGAAGGTCAGGCGCTTGGCGCCATCGCGGTGATTTCGGAACAGGACGTGCTGGGCGATCGGCTGATCCGGGGCGCCAAAAAGCGCCGCCGGGCCGAGAATTTCCTGCAGGACACCACCAGCCTGACGCCGGGCGATCTGGTCGTCCATGTCGAACACGGCATCGGGCGCTACAAGGGGTTGGAAACCATCACCGCCGCCGGTGTGCCGCATGATTGCGTGGCACTGGAATATGCTGGCGGCGACAGGCTGTTCCTGCCAGTCGAGAATATCGAACTACTGTCCCGCTATGGTCATGAAGAAGGGCTGCTGGACCGGCTTGGCGGCGGTGCGTGGCAAGCCCGCAAGGCGCGGCTGAAGGAACGCATCCGGCTGATCGCCGACAAGCTGATGCGGGTGGCGGCCGAACGACTGCTGCGGCCCGCCCCGGTGCTGGAACCCGAGGACCACGACTGGCAGGCATTCTCGGCCCGCTTTCCCTACAGCGAGACCGACGATCAGATGGCCGCGATCGAGGACGTGGTCGAGGATCTGCAGGCGGGCCGGCCGATGGACCGGCTTGTGGTCGGCGATGTCGGCTTCGGCAAGACCGAGGTGGCCATGCGCGCCGCCTTCATCGCCGCCTCGCAGGGCATGCAGGTGGCCGTCGTCGCGCCGACGACGCTGCTGGCGCGCCAGCATTTCAGGACCTTCGCCGAACGGTTTCGCGGCACCGCGATCACCGTTCGGCCGCTGTCGCGCTTTGTCGGAACCAAGGATGCCGCGAAAACCCGCGAAGGGCTGGCCGACGGCACGGTCGATATCGTGGTCGGCACCCATGCCGTGCTGGCCAAGGGGGTGCGGTTCAAGCGTCTGGGGCTTCTCGTCATCGACGAAGAGCAGCATTTCGGCGTCGCCCACAAGGAACGGCTGAAGGAATTGCGCAGCGACATCCATGTTCTGACGCTGACCGCCACGCCGATTCCACGCACGCTGCAACTGTCGCTGACAGGCGTGCGCGACCTGTCGGTGATCGGCACGCCGCCGGTCGATCGTCTGGCGATCCGCACCTATGTCAGCGAATTCGACAGCGTGACGATCCGCGAGGCGCTGCTGCGCGAGAAGTATCGCGGTGGACAAAGCTTCTTCGTCGTCCCGCGCCTGACCGACCTGCCCGATGTCGAACACTGGCTGACCGAGAACATGCCCGAAGTCAGCTATATCGTGGCCCATGGCCAACTGGCGGCGGGCGATCTGGACCAGCGCATGAACGCCTTCTACGACGGCAGCCATGACGTGCTGCTGGCGACTTCGATCGTGGAATCGGGGCTGGATATCCCGACCGCGAACACCATGATCATCTGGCGGTCGGACATGTTCGGCCTTGCCCAGCTTTACCAGATCCGCGGCAGGGTGGGGCGGTCCAAGACCCGCGCCTATTGTTATCTGACGACGAAACCGCGTCAGCCGCTGACCCCTCAGGCGATGAGGCGGCTCAAGTTCCTGGGATCCATCGACGGGCTGGGGGCCGGGTTCAACCTTGCCAGCCAGGACCTGGACCTGCGCGGTGCCGGCAACCTTCTGGGCGAGGAACAGTCAGGCCATATCAAGGAGGTCGGGTTCGAGTTGTACCAGCAGATGCTGGAAGAGACGATCGCCAAGCTGAAATCCGGCGAGATCGAGGGCACGCCCGAGGATGAATGGGCACCCCAGTTGAACCTGGGCGTGCCGGTCACCATCCCGGAAAGCTATATCCCCGATCTAGACGTGCGGCTGGGGCTGTATCGGCGGCTGGCCGAACTGACCACCAAGGTCGAGCTGGAAGGTTTCGCGGCCGAGTTGATCGACCGCTTCGGCAAGTTGCCGCGCGAGGTGAACACCCTGCTGCTGGTCATCCGGATCAAGGCGATGGCCAAGCGCGCACAGGTTGCCCGACTGGATGCGGGTCCCAAGGGCGCGACGGTGCAGTTCCATAACGACAAGTTCCCGAACCCTGCGGGGCTGGTCGAGTTCCTGACCGATCAGCGTGGGTTGGCCAAGGTCACCGACAACAAGATCGTCATTCGCCGCGATTGGGCCACGGACGCGGATCGCATCAAGGGTGCATTTGCCATCGTCCGTGACCTTGCCGCCAAGGCGAAGGCGGTCGCCGAAAAGACCGGTTCATGACCGGACAGGTCAGGTTCGATCACGGCCCGCTGCCCGGCGGCACGCTGTTTGCGCGGCCTCAGGCGATCATCCGTGCCGACACTGCCGCAGGCGTTGTTCCTGCGCTTGCCGCGATCGAGGCCGCACGGGCGCGCGGCTGCTGGCTGGCCGGGTATCTGTCCTATGAGCTTGGCTATGCGCTGACGCCGAAACTGGCCCCGCTGATGCCGGCGTCACGCGATGTGCCGCTGATCCTGATGGGGGTGTTCGACGCACCGCTCCCGCCGCCGCCGCTGCCTGATACGGCCGACGTGCGCATCTCGGCGCCGCGCCCGATGTGGGACCGGCAGCGATATGACGCCGCCATCGCCGCCGTGCATCGCTATATCGAGGCCGGCGATACCTATCAGATCAACCTGACCTTTCCTATGCAGTGCGACTGCACGGGCGATCCGGTGGCGATCCACGCCGCGCTGAGCGCGCGTCAGCCGGTGGGCGAGGGGGTCTTTGTGGATCTGGGCGGACCTGTGGTGCTGTCACGCAGTCCGGAACTGTTCTTTGCAGTGGACGCCGAACGCCGGATCGAAACACGACCGATGAAGGGCACGGCACCTCGCGGCGCGAATCCGGCGGATGACGCGGCGGCTGCTGCCGCGCTGGAACGATCGCCCAAGGACAGGGCCGAGAACCTGATGATCGTCGATCTGCTGCGCAACGACATCAGCCGGGTCTGTGTACCGGGCAGCGTGCATGTGCCGCGCCTGTTCCAGATCGAACCCTATGCGACCGTTCATCAGATGACATCGACCGTGCGGGGCCAGTTGACCCCGGATGCGCGCTTCGCAGATATTCTGCAGGCGTTGTTTCCCTGTGGCTCCATCACGGGTGCACCCAAGATCCGGTCCATGGAAATCATCGCCGAACTGGAAGGGGCGGCGCGCGGGGTCTATTGCGGGGCGATCGGTTGGCTGGACCCGTCCGGGCCGATGCGCTTTGGCGTCGCCATCCGGACGCCGTTGATGACGGCGCCGGGGCGGCTGCGGCTGAACGTCGGCGGCGGCATCACCCATGACAGCCGCGCAGGATCCGAATGGGAGGAAGCGTTGTGCAAATCGGCATTTCTGGACCTGTCCCCCAAGACCTGACGGTGTTCGAGACGATGCGCGCCGAGCCGGATCGCAGGATCCGTTTGTGGCCGCGTCATCTTGAAAGACTGCGGCGCGGATGCGCCACGGTTGGATTTCAGCTGGACGAAGATGCTGTCGCCGCAGCCCTTCAGGGCCTGCCGGCTGGCACGGTCCTGCGTGTGCGGCTTGCCGTCGATGCTGCCGGTCGCACGCGCGTCGCGCATCAGCCCTTGCCTGCAAATCCACCCTTCTGGCGCGCGCAGTTTTCCCCGATGCGTCTGGACAGCGACGATCCCTGGCTTCGGATCAAGTCTTCCCACCGCCCGGCCTATGACGGCGCCCGCGCTGCGCTGCGCGACGGCTGCGACGAGGCGATCCTGCTGAACCAGCGCGGCGAAATCTGCGAGGGCAGCATCACCAGCCTGTTCCTGCGGCGCGGCGATGCGCTGCTGACGCCGCCGCTGCATTGCGGCCTGCTGCCCGGCGTTCTGCGGGCATCTTTGCTGGCGACGGGGATGGCATCTGAACAGGTACTGATGCCCGATGACTTGTCACAGGGCGATCTGTTTTGCGGAAACGCGCTGCGCGGGTTGATCCCGCTTCGGCTGGTCCAGTCGTGATCCGTCATTGCCTTGCGCGAACAAATCCCCGCTTGCCACCCAGTTGCGGCTTGCACTGAACGTCGCCGGACGGTATTCAAATCGCCGTTGCGGGTGTAGCTCAATGGTAGAGCAGTAGCTTCCCAAGCTGATGACGAGGGTTCGATTCCCTTCACCCGCTCCATCTCACAGATTATTTTATAATAAAATCAGTTCGGTAGGCGTTATAGTGTCCCACGCCGGAACCGTCCGTGGGACACCTTACCAATCCATGGCCTCAAGAGCGGACATTGCGTCGCGCGCCAATCGCCAGCGCTCGATCCCCTTGGTATAGACCTCTGATGTCTTCGCCTGCGTGTGACCGTGCACCGTCATGATCTGGTTCTGACGTAAGGCACGCAAGATGAAGGCAACTCAGTGGGCAGCAGCTTGGTTTGCTGACGGAAGTTCAGAAAGCCTTTTGCTTTTCGCGACTTCCTTTGTAGCTTGTTGTTCGAGGGCGCGGCGGAGGTCGGGTGAATTATGGCAACGTATGACGCATGGGGCTGGGTCGGAACGGGTGCAAGCACTGGTATCCCAACTGCCGGCGGCAGCGATATCGAAGGCGGGTTGAGCAATACCAGCTATGCGCCTGATGGAAGCGATCTGAGCTATGTCGAACGCGGTACGATTGTGTTCGATGATGGTGACGGAGATAACAATATCCGCGACACCGATGTTGATGACGGCGGCGGCACGACACCGTCTGGCGATCGGATTTCCGTCGACGGTGGAACGTCGTTTCAGACATTGAATGAAATCGGCCTCTACGATGGGTCAACCATCGACTACACATTGCCCGACGGTACGACCGGAACAATAACCGGCATCACGATGCGCGTATATCAACTGGGCGATGGCACGATCATCATGCGGATGACGGACACCGATCTGCAAGCAGCCTATGACGCGGTCGGCTTTCTGCCGAATCATGCCACAAGCCTCAATCTGGGAACCTACGATGGAACAGATTATGTCGCGATGGTTCCCGGAAATTTTGACGATGCACTTCCCTGTTTCACGGCAGACACATTGATCGAGACCGACCGCGGGCTGCTGAGAGCATTGGATCTGCGTGCCGGGGATCTGGTCCTGACGCTGGATCATGGCTATCAGCCTGTACGTTGGTCATGCTCGCGTAGCCTTGATGGGCTGCGACTGGCGATGTCACCGCATTTGCGCCCGATCCGCATTCGAGCGGGCGCGCTGGGGAATGAATCGCCTGCACGCGACTTGATCGTCTCTCCACAACACCGGGTGCTTGTGCGCTCGAAAATAGTGCAGCGCATGTTCGGGGCGGATGAGGTGCTGGTGGCAGCTAAGCAGCTGCTGGCGCATGACGGCGTGGAGATCGCTGACGATCTCACCGGTTTAATCTATGTGCATTTCCTCTGCGAGAGACACGAACTCATCTATTCGGAAGACGCACTGACGGAGAGCCTGTATCCAGGGCCGGAGGCGCTCAAATCCATCGGCCCGGCCGCTCTGGATGAGCTGTATGAACTTTTTCCGCAACTGCAGGGCCTTTCAGAGGGATTGGAATTCGAGCCAGCCCGACCTTTGCTCAAGGGCCGCGAAGCACGGAGCATGACGGAGCGTCACGTCAAGAACGCGAAGCCGCTCGTAAGCGCTTGTTTATAAGCGCAAGTGTAACACACGGCCCCCACTGAAGGGCGTTTGCGATCCGGTGCCCGGCCTCGACCCCGCCTTTGGCATCACCCTGCGACGCTGTGCGGGATCTGCGAAATCGGGCCGGTGCCGGTCGAAGAAGATGAGCGGTGACGGGAGGTCCGTCTTTCATCCGTATTTGCAGCACGTACCAATTGAAACCGAGTTCACGACACTGCCCGACGATCCCTTCTCTTGCGCCGTGGGGTTTGCTCTTTGGTTCAATGAACCTGCGGAGACCCTGTTTCCCTGTCCAAACCGAGAAATGCCTGCAAATGGGCTGCTTTTTATGCAATCAAACGTTGGGTCTATGGGCGGTGCCACCCCCTCCTAAGGAGCAGGTGGGGCGGGAAGCCGACTGACGGCGGTGCGGCGGGCCATAGCTTTCAGGGCTTAGGACCGGACGTTCGTCGCCGGCGCAGCGCGGTCGAGGCTTGGTTCGTCACGAAGGGCGGAGAACCGACTTTCGCTGCGTCCTAGACGAACGGCAGCAATACGCGGGGTAGCAGCCATTAGCTCGATTGAGCTACGTGTTGAAGCGGCTGCGGTCAGGAAGTACGCTGAGCTGCCAGATGGTTTTTCTGTCGAATTCGAGACTACGGAAGAGGGCGGCAAGGAAGTGTTCATGAATATAGAAGTCGATTGGAAATGAGCCAGGCAATACTTGAGCAAGATGATGTCAGGGCTTGGGTCAGGCAATTTTCTTCCGGTGACCAGATCGAAGCCGCAAAGTTGCTCGCGTTGGTCAAGCTAGTTCCGAGCGACTTTTTTCGCAGCGAATACATTTCACTACTTAGTCGAAGATTGAGCGCCGGGGAACAACCCGTCGGTCTATTCAACGAGTCCGAACGAAGAATGTGGAAAGGAAAGCCAAACCGGCTTTTCAAGGAAAAAATTAGAGCAAATCCAAACGTCAAGGGCAAGAAAATTGCCAGAGCGTTCGGCAAGGTCGGCCCAGATCTTGTACCGCGTCAGCGCAATATTGATGAAGAGGTTGGCAGTGAGGGAATATTGGCCAATATCCTTACTCAATTTGCGCGGTCAAATCGAAAGGTGGCCCTGTTGAGTCCCGGTCCAGACAGGTTCCGCGATGAAGGTGTCCGTCGGTTTATCCTATGCACCGACTTTATCGGTTCTGGTGAGCGCATTGAGAGATATATAAATGCCGCTTGGAGATTGGGATCTATTAGGAGTTGGTGGTCCCGCCGAAATAATCGAGGCATTCACTTCGAAGTTTTGGCATTTTCCGGCACTGAAGATGGTATCGCACGCATTGAAAGACATGTTTGCAGGCCAAAGGTACACGTTGTGACCCAGTGCCCTACCATAAGGACTGTATTTCCTCCAGCCCAAGCTGCAATCATCGAAAGTCTCTGCAAGCGATATTCTCCAGACTCATCAAGATCACTTGGCTTTGGCGAGACCGGCGCACTATTAGCTTTCGGCCACGGAATGCCCAATAATGCACCAGCGATATTTTGGAAGTCAAGCAGAAGGTGGCAGGCACTATTCCCGGAGAGGGCGACGATTTCACCTTCGTCACCATTTATAGCCGTACCATCCGAAGTCCAAGAGAGGGAAAGGTTGGAACTATTGGCTGAAACGACCACGATCGGACCCACAGTGATTCCGGTCGATATCGAGACGATTGTCTTGGCAACGCTACGGAGATCACCCAGGCATGCCGAAGCGGTTTCCGGTCGTCTCGGCCTTGATCTTTTGACCGTGCAGAGCGCTTTCGTTCGACTTCGAAAGCGAGGCTGGATCAATGAATTCCAACAGTTGACTGACCGAGGACGGCTTGTAGTGCGTCGCTTGAGTAGATTTGATGCAAAGATTTCACTTTCCAATCATAACGAACAACCGTATTTTCCAAAATCGCTGAGGATGCCTCGTGATGTCTAGTGGTTGCCGGTGTAACGCCCGGCACCGTTGGGATGACTGCTTGGAAACTTGCGGCGTCTCTGGGCCGTCGATTGCGACGTGTTCACGATCAAGCTCGCGCTTGATGCTAACCTCGATCGAAGCGCACGACCTGAAGGTCGCCGCTGCGCGCGCCTTGCTTGCGCTCCGATCGAGATCACCCTACGGGGTGAATAGTAGATGAGCGGATGGCATTCTCAGCATTATTTGGAAGCTGGCCGGAAAGCTGGCATTGATGAAGAACTCCTCCACCGTGTGATCGCAACTGCGGAACATACGCTCAGTCGGCCTCAACCCGGACCACCGATACTTACGCTTGGCCACCTTGCTCATCTAAGTGGGGTAGAGATGGGACGCCTCCACGCATATGTTTCGAGGGCCGGTGAGGATCCCTATCGCGAGTTCACAATACGAAAGCGTCCCATTCCTGGCGAGAAGCCCCGTTTCCGTTTCATTGCCGTACCGGAGCCTCAGCTTCTTAGGGTGCAATCCTGGATTGCAAGTGAAATTCTGAACCGTGCGCCCTGCCATCCGGCCAGTAAAGCTTTTGCTCCTGGAAGCAGGCTGGTTGCTGCAGCAAGACCACACTGCCAGGCTCAGTGGATGATTAAATTTGACGTTCAGGATTTTTTCGAGTCGATAACAGAAATAGATGCGTTTCGGGTCTTTCGTGACAGGGGGTATCAAGCCCTAGTTTCTTTTGAATTGGCGCGGCTATGCACCCGCCTACGAGACAAGCATCGAGATCCGGCCAGCTACTTGCCCTCACGCCGGCGTTCGCGATATCGAGGACCTGACATCGAAGCGCTGTATCCCCGCAAGCATATGGGCGTGCTCCCACAAGGAGCTCCGACGAGTCCGATGCTTTCCAATCTTGCAGTTTCTGACTTAGACGCAAATCTAAATCTGATTGCTGAGAAGTTCGGACTTCGATTTTCTCGTTATGCAGATGATCTGACGTTCTCCACGACAAATAAATCCTTTGGCCGCAGCAATTCTATAAGATTAGTGGGTGAGGTTTACCAAGAAATTGTCGCACGCGGCCTTTCTCCAAATCGATCCAAGACCTCGATAATAGCACCTGGGGCTAGGAAAGTGGTTCTTGGTTTGCTGGTCGATGGTCAGCGTCCGCGCTTGACGAGGGAGTTTCGTTCACGGCTTCGAATGCATCTATACTACATTACCCATGACGAGCATGGGCCAAGTCGACATGCAAAAGTACGAGGCTTCACTTCAGTCGAGGGTTTACGGCAGCATCTGCTAGGCCTGATCGCGTTCGCGGGCCAGATAGACTCGGTGTATGCTGATAGATGTAGGGCCGAGATGTATAAAGCTGACTGGTCAGCCACAACGACCTGAGACTTCGAAAGGTAGTGGGATTTTTCATCAGGTGAGCTCTTGGGAGGACATTAGACTACGACTTTGAGTGTATGCCTCCGGTGGAAGCCGTCTGACGGGGTTTCAGCGTCGGTGCTAAGTCCGACCTTATGGCCGACCATAAGTTCAGACCCGAGATTGAAGTCCTCTCTGCCGCGGATGCGCCGCGCCGTCGTCACTGGAGCGATGGCGACAAGATCGCGATCGTGAAGGAGAGCTTCCTGGGGCATCGCCAGGTGACAGCCACGGCGCGGCGGCATGGCGTATCTCGCTCTCTGCTGACGATATGGCGGCGCCAGTATCGCGCTGGCGAACTTGGCGCCGAGACACCGCCTTCCTTCATCCCGCTGGCTGTTTCGCCGCCCATGGCACCTGCGACCGTGCCCGCGACCGCACCTGAGGCGCCACGCACCACGCCTGATGTCCAGCTCGAGATCGTGCTGAGGAACGGGCGACGGCTTCTCGTCCCTTCGTCGGTGGAGCCAGAGGTTTTGGCGCGGCTGCTGCCGGCCCTGGAAAGCCGATGATCGCCTTCCCGGCGGGGGTGCGCGTATGGATTGCCGGTGGGGTCACCGACATGCGGCGAGGGATGAACACCTTGGCGCTGACAGTGCAGCAGGGTTTGGGACGTGATCCGCATGCGGGCGAGATTTTCTGCTTCCGCGGGCGCAAGGGCGACCTGGTCAAACTGCTGTGGCACGACGGTGTCGGCATGTCGCTTTATACCAAGCGGTTGGAGGCCGGGAAGTTCATCTGGCCGACCAGCGGAAGTGGTGAAGCGGTGCAGATATCCGCAGCCCAGCTCGGCTATCTCTTGGAGGGGATCGACTGGCGCAATCCGCGCTGGACCCAACGCCCTGCAAAGGCGGGATAAATTGGCTTCGCCGGCCTTATTTTTATGGGCTTTCCGATGCCTGCATGGTAGGTCTCGGCCATGTCAGATGCCGCTTCCGAGATCACCAGATTGCGCGCCGCGCTTGCGGCCTCGGAGGCCCGTGCCGAGGCAGCAGAGAGCGAGCTGGCGCAGACTCGGGCGGTGGTCTCGACCTCGGAAGCGATGATCAAGCATCTCCGGCTTGAGATCGCCAAGCTCCGGCGCGAGCAATATGGCCACAGCTCCGAGCGCCGCGCCCGCCTGATCGACCAGATGGAATTGCAGCTTGAGGAACTCGAGTCCGCAGCCACCGAAGACGAGATCGCCGCCGAGAAGGTAGTGAAGACCACGTCCGTCGCGGGGTTCGAGCGTCGCCGCCCGGCCCGCAAACCCTTCCCGGAGCATCTGCCGCGCGAGCGCGTGGTGATGTCGGCGCCCACGGCCTGTTCCTGCTGTGGCTCGGATCGCATCGTGAAGATGGGCGAGGATATCACCGAGACGCTGGAGGTCATTCCCCGGCAGTGGAAGGTGATCCAGACGGTCCGCGAGAAGTTCACCTGCCGGGCATGCGAGAAGATCAGCCAGCCGCCAGCGCCGTTCCATCCCACGCCCCGTGGCTGGGCTGGGCCCAACCTGCTGGCGATGATCCTGTTCGAGAAGTTCGGCCAGCATCAGCCGCTGAACAGGCAAGTCGAGCGCTACGCCAAGGAAGGTGTCGAGGTCAGCCTGTCCACCCTGGCTGACCAGGTCGGCGCCTGCACCGTTGCGCTGGAGCCGATCCATGCGCTGATCAGGGCCCATGTCCTAGCCGCCGAGCGGCTGCACGGCGACGACACCACGGTGCCGCTCTTGGCCCGGGGCGGCACCAAGACCGCGCGGCTCTGGACCTATGTCCGCGACGACCGGCCCTTCGCGGGCGGTGCGCCGCCGGCCGCGCTGTTCTACTTCTCGCGCGATCGGGAGATGGCTCACCCAAACCGGCATCTCGCCGGGTGGCGGGGCATCCTTCAAGCCGATGCCTATGGCGGTTACAACGACCTCTATCGCGGCGATCGTGATCCTGGCCCGGCCGGAAGCGCGCTCTGCTGGAGCCATGCCCGGCGGAAGTTCTTCGAGCTTGCCGACATCAAGGGCAATGTCCGCAAGGGCAAGTCCGCCCCTGATATATCTCCTGTCGCACTGGAGGCGGTGGCAAGGATCGACGCGATCTTCGACATCGAACGCCAGATCAACGGCCTTGATGCCACGTTCCGGCTCGAGGCCAGGCACCGGTTGTCCTGTCCCTTGGTTGAGGCATTGCACGCTTGGCTGCGTGCCGAGCAGGGCACGATGTCGAAGCACAATCCTGTCGCCAAGGCGATCAATTACATGTTCAAGAAAGACCGATGGGAGGCCTTCACGCGCTTCCTCGAGGATGGGCGGGTCTGCTTGACGAACAACGCGGCCGAGAGAGCACTCCGCGGTGTGGCCCTTGGCCGGAAGTCATGGCTCTTCGCCGGCTCCGAGCGCGGCGGTGACCGCGCCGCCTTCATGTATTCGCTGATCGTCACTGCGAAGATGAACGATGTCGACCCTCAGGCCTGGCTCGGCGACGTCCTCGCCCGGCTGCCTGGCACGACAGCCTCCCGGGTGCCGGATCTCCTGCCTTGGAATTGGTCCCCGACGCGGCAAAGGATCGCCGCATGACCCTGATCGCCCGCCTCCGGATCATCCTGAACGACGTCGAGCCAATGCCGATGCGCCACATCGAGGTGCCGCTGAAGATCAGGCTCGACCGGATGCATGAGGTCATCCAAGCGGCCATGGGCTGGACCGACACCCATCTCTACGAGTTCCGCGTGGGGGATGCCGGTTGGGGCATGCCCGACCCGGACGGGTTCTACGACGGCCCCATGGACGCGAAGAAAATGACCTTGGAAAAGCTGCTCGACCAGACCGCCACCAAGACGATCCAGTATGTCTACGACTTCGGTGATGACTGGGACCACAGCATCCGGATCGAGCGGGTGGGCGAGGCCACTCAGGGCGTGACCTATCCGCGGCTTCTGAAGGCCGCGGGGGACTGTCCACCCGAGGACGTCGGCGGCGCCTGGGGCTACGAAGAGTTCCTCAAAGCCCTCGCCGATCCCGATCACGAGCAACACGAGGACATGGTCCACTGGTCGGGCGGGGACTTCGACGCTGAGGATGCCGGGGCCGAGACCATCAGAGAACGCTTCGAGCGGCTTGCGAAAAAATGGGCCCCGAGGCGTCGCAAACCCAAGGCTACGATCTAAGAGACGCCAGCGACCGCGGCCTACGCCGGATGGTTACCTTTGAGTGAACTGAAAGGTCCCTGAAACGAGTCCCCCTTTTCGGCACTGCGCGCTGGTCTGCCGTCCGCTTCAGGCTGAAACCGTTCATGCCCAGTACCTGGTTCGAATGTCCGTTCAGGGCCGGAAGCGCAGGTGTAGCGACTATCGCCAAGCTTCTGGCGCGCAGTGGTGCGACATTACCGCTTCGAGTCCAAAGGCGTCACTCACACAGACCGCAGTTGCGTCGTCAGCACCGAAGCCAAAGCCCTATACTGGCCATTCGCGGCCAGATCAGTATGCGCTCAAGGTCACGGCAACAGGCACCGGAGGCCCCCTCAGCGACCGTATTCGCGTGGCGCGAAAGTGACTTCCGTACGCACCTGCGGCTGTTCGGCAGGGCGGTCCAGCCGGACGCGAATGGCCTGCGGGGCTGTTTCGGTGTGCAGGACCAGGGTCTGCCCTTCTGGGTGCTGGGCCGCGAACATGCGGACCTGGCTTTCCGCGGGTGACAGCCAGTCGGGACCACGATCGTGGGCGTAGAGCGCGGCCTGCCCCGAAATCTCCTCCGGCACCGACCAAGTGATCAAGTCGTCCTTCTGCCCACTGTAGCGCAGGACGTAGGTGTCGGGCATGTCTCCGGGATGCAGCTCGGCCTGCACTCCGTTGCTGTCGACCGAAGCGCGCCCGTCCTCGTCCGCCGTCATCTCGATGACCTGGGTCGTAGTTGGATACCAGGAGACTTCGGCCGTCATGCGGGACATCTGGTCTAGCATGACAGGGCCGATCACGTTCGGCGTCACGAGGGCGGCAGACCGCAGGCTGTCGGGATAGCCGAAATCGGGCTGGGCATAGACGGTGCCGACATGGGTGCGGATGTCGACCGGCGCTCCGGCCTCGTCGAACAGGCGCAGGTCGTTGAAGGTCATCCTGCCTGCCTGGACAAAGCTTCTGATGTCCGCAGGGATGGCCAGAATGGCGGGCGCGCCGAAGAACTCGAAGGTCGGTTCGTCTCCGAACATCTGGGCCGCCGTCGCGGGGGGCAGATCTGCGGGCGCGGTCACTTCGTCGATGTCGCGGGGCCAGCGGCTGTCTTCGGGGGCGAAGCTGTCCAGACCGTCGATCAGCGGGGTAAGGACGGTGGTGCGACGGGAGGGCAGCTTCTGGCCATCGACCGTCAGCGTCGTTTCCCGCGTGACGACCTGGCGGATCACCCATCCGTCAGCGCGATCCAGCACGGCAAGGCCGGCGATGCGGTGACCGCGCGTGCGCCAAGGCTGGGGATCATGGGCATCCGGGGCCGTGTCGGGCCCGGTGCCGCCCACGAAGGAGACGCGCACCTCCGTGTCGGTTACGGACGTCACGCGAACCTCCACGTTCTCGTAACTGCCAAGGCTCGGTACGGTGGTGGTCCAGCCGTCCTCTGCCTGAACCGTGACCGGGAAGGCGGGGCTGGCGAAGGGATCGGAGAGGGCAGCGTGCAGGATCTCCGCCTTGGCACCGGCGCCCCGTTCCACCTCGGGCGCGGCGCTGGCGAAGGTGCGATCCGCCTCGTCGCGGGCGATCTTCGTGTCATAGCCCGCCCGCTGCAGGGTGGTCAGCGCACCCGACCACTGCCTTGGCGCGGAAGAGTTGATGTATTCCCCATCCTCCCGCAGCTCAACGCGCGTGGGGATCGTGTGAACCCCGTTTTCCGTACCCGTCACGTCCAGGTAGGTGTCCAGGTAACGGCCATAGAGCGCGTCGAAGGCCAGCGGGCGCGCTTCGTCCCCGACAGACAGGCTGTAACTGCGCGTGCTCTCAGGATCTGGCCGGAAGATCACGGGTTCGGTCAAGGCCGGCCCGGCCCAGAGCAGCGGTGCGATCAAGACGAGTGAGCGCATGGGAAGTCCTTTCATGGTCAGCCGAAATCTCCGCTGATCCACATCCAGAGCAGTGCAGCCACCCCTGCCATCGTCAGCAGCAGGTAGGCGCCCGCCACCGGCGCGACGATCAGCCAGATCAGGCCGTAGAGAAACGTATGACGACGGAAAAACGGTCGTCTCTGCCCGTCCTTGTGCGCCATTGCGAGGGCGACGACACCGATCGCCGCGATCCCCTGCCAGAGGACAAGCAGGAGGGTCAGCCCGCCCTGAGCGACGGGAATCATGTCGGACTGCGGATCAGGTGCAGGATGTCGGCCGCCAGCCGATCGCACACGATTTCAGCTGTGCTGCGGCTGGCCTGCACGCACGTTGGCATCAATGGATCATTCATTCGTTCCCTCCACGCCCTCCTGCGGTGCGGGACCGAAGCGGTTGTCATGCGGGTCGCCCTTTCGCGCCAGCAGCACGACAAGCCAGATCGTCGCGACAAGCGACACCGCCGGAAACCCCAGCATGATGGTGTAGATCCAGCCCGCGGAGTTGGTGACGGTGGGGATCTCCGCCATGGGCTGCGCGGTCAGGCCGCGAATGGCGAAGGCTCCGACAAGGAAGATCAGCGACGCGATGCCCGGCAACAGCAGCCACCAGCCGCGCCGGTTCACGTCATGCAACCGCCGCCATCCGGCAGATGTCATCGGCAGGATGGCGACGACGGCAAGAAACACGCCAAGGGGATGTCGACCGTCGAAGAGCATGTAATCAAGCGCCCCCGTGACCCAGGTCGCGATCACCAACGCAAGGACGAAGAACCAGTATTCCGCGCGCGTGGCCCGTCCGCCGAAGCGGAGGAACTTGCGCAGGCAGGTGCGAAGGGCCTGACCGAACGTCATTGCGGCACCACCGGCAGATCGGTTCGCGTCAGCGTTCCGTCCTGCCACAGATCGCGCAGAACCGGGCGGCCGTCCTGATAGTAGGTGGTGTAGCCGTCGCGGACACCGTCGCGCCAGGCCTGCACCTCGTCCACCGCGCCATCGGGCGCGAAGAGATAATGCAGCCTCTCTTCCTCGCCCATGGCGTAGTGGATGACCTCGGCCGGATGGCCCTCCGCGCCGGTGATGGTCCAGCGGCCGTCGCGTTCGTCCTCGACATAGCTGCCGGAATAGAGATGTTCGAGGTTCCCGGAAATCTCCTGCCACGGGCCGGTCTTCTGGCCCATGTCGTATTGTCCCTGTTCGAGTATCTCGCCAACGGGGCCAAAGGATTCATACGGCCCGTCCAGCGTGCCGGCGGCATAGGTCACGCGCATCCGCACCGTTCCGTCCATGCCAAGGGTGCGTTGTTCGCCGTCCAGCCGCCCCTTGTCGTCATAGTGTTCCAGTTCCACGAATGGCGTCGTCTCTTCGCGACGCCATTCGCCGACACGCTTGCCGTGGTCGTACATGCCTCGGTCCAGAACCCTGCCCTTCCATGTCCGGGTGAACAGCCCGTCGGGCTTGTTGTCGACATAGGTGACGCGGGTCACGTCGCCCTGGATCGGGTCCGTGCCGATGTAGCGGCCCTGCATCTGCCCGTCGATCACCTCGGACCGGTCGATCAGCTCGTCCCCAAGGTGGCGGGTGGTCAGGCGATAGCCCTCGGCCCGGATGTCGGTTTCGGTGAAGTTCCCCGCGTATTCCGTCAGCTTCTCGCCCCGGCCATGGCCGTCGATCTGCACGGGTTCGCGCAGCGAGATCAACGTGTCGTCCCTCCAGCGCCGTTCCCGCACGAAGACGCCGGCGTCGGTATGTTCGGTTTCGCGCGTCAGCACGCCGTCGCGCGACCAGCGGCGTGACAGACCCAGCTCGCGCCCGTTGTCGAAATGCCGAATGGAACGGCGTTCTCCGGAAGGCCAGAACTCGATATGCGACCCGACGGGTTTGCCCATGACATAGGCACCCTGCATGGTCAGGTTGCCGTCGCGGTCATAGTTGCGGAAGTCCCCGTCGCGCTCTCCGTCCGTCCAGTGAACTTCTGCGGCAAGCTGGCCGTTTTCGTGGAACTTCCGCTCGACCCCATCGATGCGGCCCGCGACATAGAATTGCTCCTCCTCCAGCTGCCCAGAGGGGTAATAGAGCCGCCAGGGGCCATCCAGTTCGCCTCCGCTGCGCGTGATTTCCCGCGCAAGCGTTCCGTCGTCGTAGAAGTCCTTCTGCACGCCATCTGCGATCTGGGCGAAGGCGGGCGTCGCGAGACAGAGAAGCAGGGCCGTGGTGCGGATCATTGCGGCGCCTCCTCCGGCACAGGAAGGTCGGGGAAGGTGACCGTGAAGCTGCGGGTGAAGGGATCGGGGCGGCTGACGGCGCGCAGGATGCGGGCGGGCTTGCCCGCGACCCGCAGCGTTCCATCCGGGAAGATCGCCCAGTTAATCCTGTCGGACAGCGCCAGGCCCCGCCCGTTAGGCGTGACCAGCGCCAGTGCGTCGCCATGGGCGTCCACGAAGCGCACACGATCCATCAGCTGCGCGTAGGTCAGCTCGGGCCGGATATCCAGCGCCTCTGGGTCGATCTGCCACGGGCGGTCGGGATCAGGCTGCACCTCGGCTTCCTCCCATGTCACGGTGGCATCGCAGGTCAGGGTCACGTCCTGCGTGCCGCGTTCGTAGAAATGCGTGCGGATGCCATCGGGCGTCTGCATCTGCAACAGGCGGGTGCCGCCATAGCCATCGGTGTTCGGGGTGGCCTCGGCAAAGACCGCGTCCGTTTGCGGCAGCGCGAAATCGGCAGAGCAGTGTGCGGCCTGAAGGGAGCTCATGCGGAAGTGCAGCGCGGCGACATCCAGCCCCTCGGGGCGGACATCTTCCAGGCGCGGCGGCGGGTCGCCCTTGAACAGCAACACCTTGTCAGGGGCCCGGTCAGGGTCCGTGCGTCGTCCGTTATCAGTCTCGAACGTCATCTCGCGCGTGGCGGCAGAAGTGTCGGCATGGTGGTTCACCCGGACGGACAGCGTGGGCGCGGCAGCGTCCGTCTGGATCGCTACCCGGATACCGCTGTAATCGGGAGAGGCGATGCGCCGGGCAAGGCTTTCGGCCGGCGTCAGCCAGTCCGGCCCGCGATCGGCGGCGTAGATCATGCTGCCTGCATCCGTCTCTGCGTCCACGGCCCACATGAAGCCGTCCGCCTGATGCCCGGACAGGACCAGATCGAAGCCCTCCTCGGTGGGAGAGAGCCGCGCGGTGGCACCGTTCTTCCTCACCTCGGCATGGCCGGTGTCATCGGGCGTCAGCATCATCGTGAAGGGCGTCGCCGGATACCAGGCCACCTGCGCCCGGATCCCGGTCGCCGTCAGCACATCCGGCAGGATCTGCTTCTGCTCGGTCGGGATCAGGGTGGTGGAGGTGAAGGACGGATCGCCATCTTCCTCGTGATAGTTCGGCAGGGTGATCGACGGCAGAGCCAACATCGGAGTATCCATCGGCCGGTCGCCCCGAAACACCTGCGGGTCGCTCACCACCAGTCGACCGGTATTGGCCATGATCTCGTGCAGGTGGGTGAAGTCCAGCGACAGAAGGTCGTCTTCCATGCGCACACGGCCCCGCTCGTGCGGGAAGATGTCGGCCTCGGTCGGAAGCGGCTCCGTCGCGGGGAAGCTGTCGGGCATGGTCTGCCAGTCAGGGGTTTCGAAGGTGTAATCGGCATGGAGGGGGAAGGGATAGTCCTGCGGCGCCATTGCCATGGTGCTGCGCAGGGTCGTGCCGTCCTCGCTCGTCTGGTCGGTCGTCATGACCACGCGACGCAGCCAGCCCTGGTCCCGCTCCAGCACGGCAAGGCCTGCCATCCGGAAGGACGGATCATCGCCCGAATACCGCAGGAAGACGCTGTCGTCCGTGACATGGGTCACCGTCACCGTCACGTCCGGCACGCCCGAGAAATCCCCGATGGTCTTGCTCCAGCCCTCCTGTGCCTCAAGCTGGGCGGGGGGCAGGACGGCACCGAACTGCTGGCTGAGCCCCGTCATCACTTCTTGCGGAACATCTGCGGTCCCGTGGGGCGTGACGTCTGTGATGACCCCTGCGTTCAGGTTGGCATCGAAGCCCTCCGCCATGGTCTGCCGGATGTTGTCGGGCAGAGGCCCCTGGGTGCCGTAGGTTTCGCCCGCGACCGACGTCTGGAACCACAGCGGCAGGATGTGCAGCGTCTCTTCATCGACGACTTCAATGCGGGTCAGCGACGAGATGCGCTGAGTGGCATAGCTGTATTCGGGTGGTTCACCCTCGCGCCCGGGGCGAACAGACATCTCCATCCGCCATGTGCGACCCGCGCCCGGCTGTGGATCGAAGGTCACCGTTTCCGCGCTCGCGGCACCGGCGATGATTGCAAGGATCGGGGCAAGCCCGTGTGTTCGATATGTCATTCGTCCCCCTGTGGCTCGACGCGACGCTAACAGACAGGTTTCGGATGTGAACCCAGGCCCTTGGTTGTGCTCGGATTATTGCCGGGCATAGGATGGCGGCATGCCGTTTCAGTTCCGTATCCTCTCCGCCTTTCTCCTCGTTCTCCTGTCCGCGGCACCGCTTCAAGCCGATGAACGGATCCGCAGCTTCATCAGCGAAATCACGATAGACGACGCCGGCGCGCTGCAGGTGACCGAGACGCTGGACGTGCAGGTCGAGGGGCATCGCATCCGCCACGGCATCTTCCGGGACCTGCCCCTGACGAAGGACGGCATCCGCTGGGGCGGGTTCGATCTGGTCGAGGCCGCGATGGATGGCGCACCGGTGGACACCCGCATCCAGCGCCGGGACGGAATGATCCGCATCTACCTAGGGGATGAGGATACGGTTCTAAGCCCGGGCGAGCACCGCTTCCGACTGCGCTACGACGTGGCGCGGCAGGTCCGGTTCCTTGCCGATCATGACGAGCTTTACTGGAACGTCACCGGCAATGCCTGGGCCTTCCGTATCGACATGGCCGCCGCCCGGATCCGCCTTCCCGACGGGGCCGTGGCCACGGATGTCGAAACCTTTACCGGCCCCCTGAGATCGCGGGAACAGGACGCCTTCGAGCAGATTGAGGACGGCGGAGGCACCGTCTATGTCATGGCCGACGGCGCGCTGGACTGGCACGAGGGCCTGACCACAGCCATCGCCTTTCCCACCGGCATTGTGTCCCGCCCCTCGACCATGGATCGCGTCCTTTTCACGTTCCGCGACCGCCCGGCAGACATGATCGCGCTGTTCGGCACCCTGCTGTTAGGGGCCGCGCTGTGGCTGATCTGGCGACGCAAGGGCAAGGACGCACCGCTGGGTCGCATTCGCGTCCGCAGCACCCCGCCCGAGGGGATCTCGCCTGCGCTGGCCCAGTACATCCGTGCGAACGGCGGGGTGACCAACACTGCGATGGTGGCGGCGACGGTTGACCTCGGCGTAAAGGGTTACGTTGTCATCTCGCAGCGCGGCACCACCTGGTCTGTTGCCCGGACAGCGAAGGCCCATGACGGCACCCTGCCTGTGGGCGAGGCCGCGATCCTGACGTACCTGGACGGTATGGATGGGCCGCTCGTCATCTCGCCCGACAATCGCAAGGCGGTCCTTGCCCTGCTGGAGGTGTTCACCGCGGCGATGCGGAAGGAACATGGCGAAACCTTCCACATCTCGCACGCCAACTGGATCTTGCTGGCCGGTGTTGGCGGCTATGGGCTGGCGTTCGCCATCATGTGGCAGGCGCTGGCCGGGCAGACGTGGCTTCTGCACGTCATGCCGGCGCTTCCGCTTGCCATTCCGCTCATGACCGCGCTGGTCGGCGGCACCCTGCGGGACGTCGCGCTGATGGTGGGCATCGCTTTGGGCATCTCCTGTCTCATGTGGCTGATTTTCGGTGCGTTGGCAGGGGCGCTTGGCCTGCTGTCGGGGGCGGGCCTGATCGCCTTGCCGGTGATCTTCGCTGTCTTCGCCGCGCGCATCGGCCTGTCCACTGCCACCGGACGAGCCCACAAGATTGAGATCGAGGGCTTTCGCCGCTACCTTTCCGCAGCCCGCCTCAAGGGCCGCTCCCGCCGCAACACCGGCCGGCGGTTCGAGGCCTTCCTGCCCTATGCCATCGCCCTTGGCGTGGAACAGGAATTCGCCAGCGCCTACGAAGACGCCCTCACGCGCGCCACGTCCCGGGCGCGTGGGCCGATCCATGTCTTCATGCCCGCCTGGTATCATGGCACGCCGATCGAGGGCGGATCCCTTGGCGGCGGAATCGCGGCCGCGTGCCAGGGGATGACCTCGGGCATCAACGCCTGCACCACGTCGGGCTCCGGCGCATCCGGCTTTTCCGGCGGTGGCTTCTCCGGTGGCGGAGGAGGGGGCGGTGGCGGCGGGGGCTGGTAGCCCGGAGGTCGCCCTCGTCTTGCGGCGTCAAGCCGGGCGACGAAACCCGGACGCCACGGCTTCCAGGGCAAGCACCCCGCCCGATCAAGTCACTTCGGTGCTCAGGTCTGAATATCGACCTTGAGGGGCGTGCCCAAGATGCGAGGGTCTCACGCGCCAGGTCCGCTTGCCACCTATGCACCCGACATCTACTGCCCGCGCAGTACAACATCGAACGTCCGTGTTGTTTGCATGCTCGACCTTCATCTACCCGGTTGTTTCGTCGCACGATCTCACGAAGGGCCGGATCGGGGAAATCACGCGGCAGGGATTAGCTGTAGCGCGAGAGCGATGTCCGGCTACCCTCCGTGATCTCGAAACTGACAGGTCGCCGGGTCTTGCTTCGGATGATGAAGGCGCGCTCTCTGCGCCTGGCCCGAAGCGTCGACGTCGGCAACCTTCAGTCGCACCTTCGGAGCTTGCTGTCGACAGCCCGGTTGAAGCGGGCAAAGTCCGCACTGCCGGCCTTCATCCGCCGAAAATGCTGCGCGATGGACGAACGCCCGGTCTGGTGAATCTGCACCGTAGCGATCGGCGAGGGCCTGTCCGTCCGCAATGGGCCGGACGGCGGCCGGCGCCGGGTAGGGCGCCGAACGACGGCTTCGGGCCGCGAGCGACGACGCGCGAGGTTCGACCAAGCGCTTGGGCCTGCGGCGCAGCGAAGGCTGGGAACGAGCCCATTTTGGCTAATGCCGCACGTCCGAGGAAGGTCTGCTTCAAGACATCAGGCTAAGTTGCCGAGCCGACTTCGCTTTGATCTTATCGGGGCATGCTGAACATAGCGATTCTGTCAGCCGCGGTCCTTGTCGGCGCCCTGTTGATTTGGCCCCGCCTCTCCAACGCGCCGGTTTGGAGAGCGACGATTACGCCTCTGGCCTCAATCATCGGGAGCGGGTTTCTTGTTCTAGGGCCGATCCTTGATGTCAGCTACGGCGGATATGCGCCGCTGGTCATGCTTGGCTTGTGTGCGATCGCTTATTCGTTCGGAGCCGCTATCAGGTTCAACATTGGGGACATCGATGCACGCCCTGCGCCGTCTCGTCTGCTCTTAGGGCTTGAACGGGCGTCTTCCGTTGTTCTGGCCTTCGCTTTCATCGTTTCCGTGGCCTATTATCTCAATCTCTTCGGCGCGTTTGGCGTGAGCCTGACAACGCTGGACGACGCATACCACGCCAACTTGCTGACCACCGCCGTTTTCCTGCTGATCCTTTTCATGGGGATGACGCGCGGGTTTAGCGCGCTCGAACGTATGGAACAGGTCTCGGTCGGACTGAAGCTATCCATCATCGCGGGGCTGTTGCTTGGGCTCGCAGTGCATTTTGGGCAGGTCACGGGCCAAGGCGCACTAAAGTTCGATCCGCCGCAGGTCACCGGGTGGGCGGGAGTGACACTAATGGCCGGTCTGATCGTGACGGTTCAGGGTTTCGAGACTTCACGGTATCTTAGGCAAGCCTATGACGCGCCCTTGCGGATCAAGTCCATGCGGCTCGCTCAGTGGATATCCACCGCAATTTACTGCCTCTATATCGGATTGCTGACCTACGCTTTTGATGCCGATCCACTGTCTTTGGACGAAACGGCAATCATTGAATTGATGCAGGTTGTTGCCCCGATCCTGCCTCTGCTTTTGGTCGTTGCAGCCCTTAGCGCCCAATTCAGCGCCGCAATCGCGGACACAAACGGCTCGGGCGGCTTGATAGCCGAGACGACCAGAGGCGTCGTTACGGAAAAGTCGGCCTATGTGCTGTTGGTTGGCATCGGGATTCTGCTGACGTGGATGGCCAACATCTTCGAAATCATCAGCTATGCTTCGCGAGCCTTTGCCCTCTATTACGCCCTTCAATCGGGCATAGCCGCGATCCGGGCATCGCAACGCCTGCATTCATGGCAAACAGTGGGCTTCGCAATCCTGGCGCTTCTTGGTGCCGCAGTCGCTGTGTTCGGAACGCCCGTCGAATGAAAAGCAGACATCCTTTGTCTTTGCGTTGACGGCAGCAAAGTCCCGCCCTGCCGACCTTCATCCTCCGATAATGCTGCGCGATGAACGAATGGCCGGTCTGGTGAAGCTGCACCGCGGCGATCGGCAAGGGACTGAACGGCAGGTCAGGGCCGAGAGTGCGGGTCAGAAGCTGCCGCGCACTGGCCCCGGCACTAGGGCAGGCAGATCGACGTGAAGAGCCCTTACCGGACGGTCGCTGAAGCTGCGTTAAGCGTCGCGGCCAAGGTATCCTTCAGCATTCCATCAAGAAATTCATCCAGGCTTTAAGCAACTTCCAGATCCTCCACGCCTGGACCACGGGCTATAATCTTTATCTGTCCTGCGCCTGTCGTATCGAGCATGAACGTCACCCCCATGCCGTCATAGGACAAGACCACATACGCCTCTCCCGGCAATTGATCTGCGGCTTTGGTTGCAGCGACGACATCTAGGAAAAACGGCGGTTCATCAGTCTCATGAGGCGTGATCCCGCTCAACTCGAACCCTTCTGCTACCATAGCGCCGTAACGAGAAAGAAAGGATCGATACTCGCCGGGAAAGGTGACGCCAAGCTCGCTCTCAGCCGCTTCGATCAGCGAATTGGAAACCGGACCAGCAATGTACGCTGACCTCGCACCTTTGGCATATTCGTTGAAACAGTCCTTCTCCACCACCACGGCGTTCTCAGCCAATTTCTTCAGAGTGCTCATCACTGCATACCTTCCGGCGATACCAACTGTGTCCGCTTTGTCCCGCAGAGCAGACTATGACCCGACGATTTCGCTGCGCCAAGCACGAACGTCCGGTCTGGGGGTGCTGCAAGGCGGCGCCAGACCGGGACTGTCCGGCAGCTTTGGGCCGCGAGCGAGCTACGCTGCTGTCTGCCAGGTGACCGACCCACTGCGACGCCGCATGACCGCTTCGAGCCGAGGCTGTGTGGAAACTCGGCCTTATGGTAGACTTAGACATGGTGGTGGGAGATCGGCATGTCGGGTTTCATCGAAGGCACTGTGCGGGAACAGACGGCTCTTTTTCCAGATCGCC
>NZ_JANAVZ010000001.1 GCF_025195095.1 Paracoccus maritimus
ACACTCTCATCATCGCCAGAAGGCTAGAGAGCCGATATGCAAGAAACTCAGTCGAATACGACCAAACCGCCCGCATATCCCTTCATAAATCCATCAATGTCAAAAAGCAGAGGAAACAAAAGAACCGGAGCGCCAATCTCTTAGCGCTTTCCCCAGCCGCTTTGCTTCCTGATTTCTTCCGAAGTTTCAGGCTGCTGCCTTCCGCTCCGTCCCGTTCCTGCGTTCCCGCCGTCTCGGTGAGCGGGTATTTACGAACCACGGCCGGGAGCCGCAAGAGGAAATTCGCGAAAATCTTCGCCGAAACGTCATATTTCCGGCAATGCGTTGTTTATATTATCTTATTTTTAGACCCTTGCCGGCTTGGCTCGCCGCAGGGGGCGTGGAACCGCGACGCGAAGGCCCAGAAGCGCAAGAATCACCAGCAACCAGAAGCCCGGCGTGACGGGGAATGTCTTCAGCGCCCAGATCCAGTGCATCGCCACCAGGGGCGCGGCGACATAGACCAGCTTGTGCAGCCGCCGCCATCCCAACGCGCCCATGCGCCGGATCGACAGGTTGTTCGAGGTGATGGCCAGCGCCGTCAGCATCACGAAGGCCAGCATGCCAAACAGCAGGTAGGGACGCTTGACGATGTCGCGCGCCATCTGCCCCCACAGGAACCCCATATCCATCGACAGCCAGGACAGCACATGCAGTCCAGCATAGGTGAAGCAGATCAACCCCAGCGCGCGGCGAAACCGCATGAGGCTGATCCCGGTGATCCGCAGCAGTGGTGTCACCGCCAGGCTGGCGATCAGGAAATAGAGGGCGGTGCGCCCCAGCCGATGCTCGATCTCTCGGATCGGATCAATTCCCAGACCGCCGGCCAGCGTGTCCCATGTCAGCAGGGCCAGCGGCACCATCCCCCCCAGCCACAGCATCCAAACGGGACAGCGGCGCAATACGTCGTTCAATGTGCGGGTCATCAGTAGTTCTTCGTCAGATCCATGCCTTGGTACAACGAGGCCACCTGATCGGCGTATCCGTTGAACATCAGCGTTTCCTGGCGGCCGCCGAACAGACCCGCACCGATGCGCCGTTCCGTGGCCTGTGACCAGCGGGGATGGTCCACCTCGGGATTCACATTGGCATAGAATCCGTACTCGCCGGGCTGCATGGATTTCCACGTGGCGACCGGCTGTTCACTGGTCAGGGTGATCTTCACGATCGACTTGATCGACTTGAATCCATATTTCCACGGCACGACCAGCCTGATCGGCGCGCCATTCTGGTTGGGCAGCGGATCGGAATACAGCCCCGTCGCCAGAATCGTCAGCGGATGCATCGCCTCGTCGATCCGCAACCCCTCGCGATAGGGCCAGTCCAGAATCGGATATCTGACACCCGGCATCTGATCGGGCAGCAGCGCGGTCTGGAAGGCCACGTATTTCGCGCCGGGCTGCACGCCCACCTTGTTCAGGACCGAGGCCAGCGGCACACCGATCCAGGGAATCACCATCGACCAGGCTTCGACACAGCGCAGCCGGTAGATCCGTTCCTCAAGCGCGTTGTCGGGTGCAAGATCCTCGACCCCGTAGTTGCCGGGACGTTCGACCAACCCGCCGATCTCGACCGACCAGGGATCGACCGTCATCTGCCCGGCATGGCGCGCGGGATCTTCCTTGCCGGTGCCGAACTCGTAGAAGTTGTTGTAGTTGGTGATCTCTTCCAGCGTGTTCGCGTCCGCATCCGTGGAATAGGGCGACGGCTTGCCCTGCAGCGCCAATGCGGGCGATGCGGCGGCGGCCGCACCGGCGGCAATGAAATTGCGGCGATTCAGCCAGAGCGATCTTGGCGTCACGTCGGACCATGCAAGTTTCATATTCTTCCTCCGATATATCTTGCGTCGGCTGCACATGCTGACCCATCATCACACAAACACGGTGAGGGAGGCCGAAATGCGCATCACATTCCTATTACCCTTCGTTCTGGCAGGGCTGGTCGTTACAGCCCATGCCGATGACAACCCCGTGATCCCGGCGGTCACGCATCAGGTTGACGGCTCGTTCGAGGATATCGCCTTCGCGGTCGAGAATGCGATCGTGAACAAGGGTCTGGTCATCGAACAGCGCAGCCATGTCGGCGAGATGCTGAACCGGACCAAGGAAGATGTCGGGGGGCAGAAGGATCTGTATACCCACGGCGACGTCTATACGTTCTGTTCCGCAACGGTTTCCCGCGAGGTGATGGAGGCGGATATCCTGAACATCCAGCATTGTCCCTATTCCATCTTCCTGTTCGAGACGCCCGATCAGCCGGGCAAGATCACCGTCGGGCGGCGCGGCTATGATCCGTCGATGCAGCCCGCAGCGGACATGCTGGACGATATCATCGCCGATGCGCTGATGCTGGACTAACGCGCGCAACAGGGCGGGCGTTGCGTGTTGCGCGGATTTTCCGGGTCGGTGCCGGAAACACCAGGAATTGCTGGGCACGGCGCGTCACACCGCGTGCACCAAGGCGGCAAAGGTGTGCACCTCTTGCGCACGGTGCCGTTGCATTGGGACCAGCGCGGCGCGCCGAAACGCATCCCGCAGTCGCCGGCGGTCGATGCCTGCCGGGGGCGAGAGGCGACGCCGCCGCCCTTCCGCCGCGCCTTGGGATGCAGGGATGTTGTCCGCTCTGCGGACTTTGCTGCCATCGACAGTTCGATTATGATCCCAATATGAAGACGCTTTACTATTCTACAATCTTGTTCGCCATAATCTGTCTTTCTTTGGCGGCATTGAACACTTACGATTTCGTGTATCGCGACGATCTGCCTTGGAAAGAGGGCGATTTCAAAGCTGTTATGTTGCCTTTGATTGGCGGTGCAACCGCCTTCAGTTTAATCGCGTTGCTGTTGCGTCAGGCAATAAAAATCTGAAGCTGAACAAGCGTGGGTAAGGGCTCAAACCAGCCCCCCGCTGCTCCTTGCAGGAATGTCCGCAGTGTCAGTTGAACTGCCCCAGGCGAACGACCTTCCTTGACTAGCCCTGTCTGTTCTTCGCGATCCTGGATGTGCATTTGGATGCCGGTCAGCAGTCGCATCGCGGCAGCCCCGGCGGCGCCATTGAGAGGACGCAGGCATCCGGTGTAGATATGGCGTCATGCAGAATGCGTTTTCCGACTCTTTCCCGCTGCGGTCAGGCAGGGTTCACGAGGTCTGCGGGGCCGGGGCCGCTGGCTTTGCGGCGATGGCCGCGGCGCAGGTGACGGGTCACGTCCCGTGGATCCGCGAGGCCTGGCTGCATGATGCGCTGAACCCCGTGGCCCTTGCCGATTTCATCGATCCGGCCCGTATCCTGCTGATGCGAACACCCGGCCAGACCGACAGCCTTGCCGTCGCGGAAGAGGCGCTGAAGGATACCGCTGTGCGATTCGTGGTGATCCAGATCACCCGGCCCCTGAATCTGCGCGAAGGACGCAGATTGCAGTTGGCGGCCAAGGCAGGCGGAACCACCGGACTTTGCCTCATTCCCGAAGGCATGGGCAGCAACGCCGCCGAAACGCGCTGGCGGGCGGTGCCGGTCCTGGATCCGCAGCGGCCGGACTCGACTCTGATGCGGTGGGAAATTATCAAGAACAAATCAGGAACAAACGGTGCCTGGCATGTTCGATGGGATGAACAGACGCATCATCTGCTTGTGGTTTCCCCGGCTGGCAACTGAACGGGTTCTGCGCACTTGCCCGACTGACGGCCCTTTCGCGCTGACACTGCGGCACGGCAATGCCGAGCGTCTTTATTGCCTTAACCCCCGCGCCGAGGCGGTCGGACTTTGTCGGGACATGAGCCTGGCCGATGCGCGGGCCTATTGTCCCGACCTGCTGACCGGTCCGGCGCGGCCGGATCTGGATGTCCGGTTTCTGGGGACCCTGCGCCGGTGGGCCATGCGGTATTGCCCCTGGGTGGGGTTCGAGGGCCGCGACGGGCTGGTGCTGGATGCGACGGGATCGACACATCTCTGGGGCGGCGAGGCGGCATTGCTGGACGACCTGCGCGGCAGGGCGGCGCAAGCGGGGCTGACCCTGCGGCTGGGGCTGGCCGGGACAAGGGGGGCGGCCTGGGCGCTGGCCCATTATGCGCAGGGCGACGAACCGCTGGAGGCGCTGCCGGTCGCCGCGCTGCGCCTGGACGGCAAGACCGACATCGCCCTGCAGCGGCTGGGTCTTAGCCGAATCGGCGATCTGGCGGCGACGGCGCGGGCGCCCTTGGCGCGGCGCTTCGGGCCGGACCTGCTGGCCCGGCTGGATCAGGCCCTGGGCCAGATGCCCGAACCGGTCGTGCCGCAGCCCGATCCGCCCCGCTACGCGCTGCGCATGACATTGCCCGAACCGATCGGGCTGACCCGCGACGTGATGGGCGTGACGGCACGGCTGCTGGACCCGCTTTGCGCGCGGCTTGACCGGGACGACATGGGCGCCCGGATGCTGATCCTGTCGCTGCGCAGGATCGATCGGGCCAGCCACCCGATCACACTGCGCCTGGCCGGGCCGATGCGCGACCCCGCCCGGATCCTGCCGCTGTTCGAACGCGACATAGAGGCGGCCGATGCCGGTTTCGGGATCGACCAGATCCGGCTGGAGGCGGCGGTGGTCGAACCGCTGACCGCCCGTCAGACCGGGATCGACACGAAGGCTTCGGGGCAGGAGCGGCTTGACGATCTGATCACCCGGATCGGCACAAGGATCGGGCTGGACAACATCCAGTGTTTCCGTCCCGCCGACAGCCATATCCCGGAACAGGCTTTCTGTCTGGTTCCGGCCACCCTGTCCCTCCCGGCCGCCGCTTCGGCCTGGACCCGATCTGGTCTGCGGCCCGGTCTGCGGCCCCTGCGGCTTTTCCCGCCCGAGCCGATCAGCGCCTCGGGCAGGCAACCGCCCGCCCGGTTCCGCTGGCGGCGCATGTCCTTCACCGCGGCACGCGCCATCGGACCCGAACGGATCGCGCCGGAATGGTGGGCCCCGAATGACGGCTGGCGCTCGGGCCTTCGGGATTACTGGAAGATCGACACCCGCGAAGGCCGCCGCCTGTGGCTGTTTCACACGCCTCAGCATCCCGGCTGGTTCGTGCAGGGGGAATTCGCGTGACCGGGGCCGTGCATGATCCCCGCGGCGCCACTCAGGCCGATGACGACCAGCCCGGTCACGTCCGGGACGGGCCGGGCTATGCGGAACTTTGCGTGACCTCGAATTTCACCTTCCTGACCGGCGCCTCTCACCCCGAGGAACTTGTCCTGCGCGCCGTCGAACTGGGGCTGCAGGCCATCGCCATCACCGATCGAAATTCGCTGGCCGGGGTGGTGCGGGCGTGGTCAGCCATGAAGACCCTGCGCAAACAGGCCGAGACGCGCCTTGCCGTGCGATCCACCCGGCGGATCGACCCGTCGTCCCGGCAGGAATTCGGGCCGCGGCGGGATCTGCCATGCGACCCCGCCGCCCGGCTGCCCCGGCTGATCGTGGGGGCGCGGCTGGTGCTGCGCGATGGTCCGGTCGAATGGCTGGCCCTGCCCAGCGACCGCGAGGCCTATCACCGGCTGGCCCGGCTGCTGACCCTGGGCAAGCGCCGGGCCGGCAAGGCCGAATGTCATCTGGATCTGCACGATCTCGAGGATGGCTGCCAGGGCATGATCCTGATCGCGCTGCCGCCCCGCGACCTGGCGGATGCCGCCGATCCGCTGCGGCGGCTGGCCCGGCGCCATCCGGGGCGGGTCTTTCTGGGCGCTGCGCCGCGCTATGACGGCTCGGACCAGGGCTGGTTCGACGCCTGCGCGGCGCTGGCCCTGCGCGCCTCGACCCCGATGGTGGCCGTCGGCGACGTGCTGATGCATCGCGCCGCGCGCCGTCCGCTGGCCGATGTGCTGACCTGCCTGCGCAAGGGGATCACCATCGACGCGCTTGGCACCCGTGCCCTGCCCAATGCCGAAAGGCGGCTGAAATCGGGGGCCGAGATGGCCCGGCTTTACCGCAACCATCCGGCGGCGATCCGGCGGACAGTGGAAATCGCGGATCGCTGCGCCTTCGATCTGGCCCAGCTCAGCTATGAATATCCGGACGAGATCGCACAGGGCGAAACCCCGCAGGACCGGCTGGAACGGCTGGCCCGCGCCGGGCTGGCGCGGCGATATTCCACCGCCCCGTCGGACCGGGTTCTGACGCTGCTGCAGAAGGAACTGACCCTGGTCAGGGAACTTGGCTATGCTGCCTATTTCCTGACCGTCCACGATATCGTGACCGAGGCACGCCGACGCGGCATCCTGTGTCAGGGGCGGGGGTCGGCGGCCAATTCGATCCTGTGCTTTCTTCTGGGGATCACCGATGTCTCGCCCGACATGATCGGCATGGTTTTCGAACGCTTCATCTCGCGGCATCGTGGCGAGCCGCCCGATATCGACGTCGATTTCGAACATGAACGGCGCGAAGAGATCATTCAGTGGATCTATGAGAAATACGGTCGCGACCGTGCCGGGCTTTGCGCGACGGTGATCCATTTCCGCTCGCGCGCCGCCATCCGCGAGGTCGGCAAGGTCATGGGCCTCAGCCAGGATGTGACCGCCGCCCTGGCCGGGCAGATCTGGGGAATGTCGAATGACGGCGCCGATCCGGCCCGCATCCGCGAACTGGGGCTGGATCCGCGCGACCGGCGGCTGGCGCAGACCATCCGGCTGATCGGCGAGATCATCGGCTTTCCCCGCCACCTGTCCCAGCATGTCGGCGGTTTCGTCATCACCCGTGGCCGGCTGGACGAGCTTTGCCCGATCGAGAATGCCGCGATGGAGGGCCGCACGATCATCGAATGGGACAAGGACGATATCGACGCGTTGAACATCCTCAAGGTCGATGTGCTCAGCCTCGGGATGCTGACCTGCCTGCGCAAATGCTTCGACATGCTGGACAGTCATGAAAATACCCTTCTGTGCCTGGACAGCGTGCCGAAGGAAGACCCGGCGACCTATGAAATGCTTCAACGCGCCGATGCCATCGGGGTGTTTCAGGTCGAAAGCCGGGCGCAGATGAACTTCCTGCCCCGGATGAAACCCGCGACCTTCTATGATCTGGTGATCGAGGTCGCCATCGTCCGTCCCGGCCCGATCCAGGGCGGCATGGTCAAGCCCTATATCCGCCGGCGGCAGGGGCTCGAGACGTCCGAACCCTTCGGCCCGGCCCTGGCCGAGGTCACGAAAAGGACGCTGGGGGTGCCGCTTTTTCAGGAACAGGCCATGCAGATCGCCGTGGTCGGGGCCGGCTATTCCGCCGAAGAGGCCGACCAGCTGCGCCGGTCTCTGGCCGCCTTCCGGCGCATGGGCACGATCGGCGAACATCGCGACCGTTTCGTAAAGGGAATGCTGGCCAACGGCTATTCCCAGGACATCGCCGAAGCCTGCTTTTCCCAGATCGAGGGCTTTGCCGATTACGGTTTCCCCGAAAGCCATGCGGCGGCATTCGCGATGCTGACCTATGTCTCTTCCTGGCTGAAATGCCATTACCCGGCGATCTTCGCCTGCGCGCTGCTCAATTCCCAGCCGATGGGATTCTATGCGCCAGCGCAGATCGTGCGGGATGCCCGCGAACACGGGGTCGATATCCGCCCGATCTGTGTCAATCGCAGCGCATGGGACAATCTTCTGGAACGGCGCGCGGATGGCAGCCTGGCCCTGCGGCTGGGATTCCGCCAGATCAAGGGGTTCCGCGAAGAAGACGCGGGCTGGATCGTCGCGGCGCGGGGCAATGGCTATCCCGATCCCGAAAGCCTGTGGCTGCGCTCCGGCGTGGCTCCGGCGACCCTGGAACGGCTGGCCGAGGCAGATGCGTTCGCCGGCATGGGCCTGACCCGGCGCGACGCGCTGTGGCAGGTGCGGGCCATCCGGGCACCGGCGCCTCTGCCGCTGTTTGCCGATCCGCTGGATGGCGAGGGGCATCGCGAACCGGCCGTCACGCTGCCCGCCATGCATCTGGGCCAGGAGGTGGTCGAGGATTACCTTTCCATGCGCCTGACGCTTCGCGCCCATCCGATGGAACTTCTGCGCCCCTCGATCCAGGGCCTGACCTGCCATGACCAGTTGCCCGCGACGCCGCAAGGACGTGTCACGGTCTGCGGTCTGGTCATCACCCGGCAGCGGCCGGGCACCGCGTCGGGGGTGATCTTCCTGACGCTTGAAGATGAAACCGGGGTGTCCAACATCGTCGTCTGGCCCAAGGTCTATGCGCAGTTTCGCCGTATCGTCATGGGCGGGCGGCTGTTGCGGGTCAGCGGACGGCTGCAACGCGAAGGCATCGTCACCCATCTGATCGCGGATCGGATCGAGGATCTGTCCCATCGCCTCTCCGATCTCGGCCATCCGCTGGAAGAGGCCGTGGGCGTCACCCACGCCAAGGCGGATGACGCCCCCCGCCCCCGCGCGCGCAGGCAGCCGCCCCGGGCCATGCATCCGCGCGAACAGGCAAAGCGCTTGTTCCCCAGCCGGGACTTTCACTGACCTTCCGCGCAACAGGGCGTACGCAAGCGGTGTACAGGCTGTGCACGCGCTGTGCCGCCCCGGCGCATGCGCCGTGCAGCCCGAAACCCTGCATTTGCTGGCGTTTTTCGCATCACGTTCCACCTGTTGCGCGACGGACCGAAGCAACGCCCGCAGCGCTGCGCAACGCCGCGCCCCTTCCATCCGGCCCCTGCCTGCGGTAAATGCCTGCAACCGCAGAAAACAGGAGTCCCCAATGGGCTATAAAGTCGTTGTTGCCGGCGCCACGGGGAACGTGGGCCGCGAGATGCTGAATATCCTCGACGAACGGCAGTTCCCGGTCGACGAGATTGCCGTGCTGGCCTCGCGCCGGTCGCAGGGCACCGAAGTCAGCTTCGGTGACAAGACCCTGAAAATTCAGGATATCGAACAGTTCGACTTTGCCGGCTGGGACATGACGCTGTTCGCCATCGGCTCGGACGCGACCAAGAAATACGCGCCCATCGCCGCCAAGGCCGGCTGCGTGGTGATCGACAACTCGTCGCTCTATCGCTACGACCCCGACATCCCCCTGATCGTGCCCGAGGTGAACCCCGAGGCGATCACCGGCTATTCGAAGAAGAACATCATCGCGAACCCCAACTGCTCGACGGCGCAGATGGTCGTCGCCCTGAAGCCGCTGCACGAACGTGCGCGCATCAAGCGCGTCGTCGTCTCGACCTACCAGTCGGTCAGCGGCTCGGGCAAGGAAGGCATGGACGAGCTGTGGGACCAGACCAAGGGCATGTATGTGCCGGGTCAGGAAGTTGAACCGAACAAGTTCCAGAAACAGATCGCCTTCAACGTGATTCCGCAGATCGACGTCTTCATGGAAGACGGCTCGACCAAGGAAGAATGGAAGATGGTGGTCGAGACGAAGAAGATCGTCGATCCCAAGATCAAGGTCACCGCGACCTGCGTGCGCGTGCCGGTCTTTGTCGGCCACGCCGAATCCATCAACATCGAGTTCGAGGATTTCCTGGACGAGGACGAAGCCCGCGACATTCTGCGCGAAGCGCCTGGGATCATGGTCGTCGACAAGCGCGAACCGGGCGGCTACACGACGCCGGTTGAATGCGTCGGCGATTACGCCACCTTCATCAGCCGTATCCGTCAGGATTCGACCATCGATAACGGCCTGAACCTGTGGTGCGTCAGCGACAACCTGCGCAAGGGCGCGGCGTTGAACGCGGTCCAGATCGCCGAGTTGCTGGGCAACCGGGTCCTGAAGAAGGGCTGATCTTGTTCGACGGCATCGCCAGTTTTCTAGAGGGCGGCGGGGCATGGGCCATCGCCGCCCTCATGCTTCTGGAAAACGTCTTCCCGCCAATCCCTTCGGAACTGATCATGCCGCTGGCAGGCTTCAACGCCGCGCGCGGCACCATCCCGCTGTGGCTGGCGATCGGCGCGGGCGCGGCCGGGTCGCTGGCCGGGGCCTATCTGTGGTATCTGGTCGGGCTGATCTATGGCCCCGACCGCCTGCGCAAGCTGGTCCGTCGGCATGGCCGCTGGCTGACCATGACACCATCGGAACTGGACCGCGCGCAGACCTGGTTCAACCGCCACGGCCGGTCGGTGGTGTTCTTCGGGCGCTTCGTGCCGACGGTTCGGACGCTGATCTCGGTTCCGGCCGGACTGGCGCGCATGTTCCTGCCGGGGTTCATCCTGTTTTCAGGTCTGGGCAGCCTCATCTGGTGCGCTGCCCTGGCCCTTGCCGGATACTGGCTGGAAGACCGCTATGACCAGGTCAGCAGCTGGCTGAACCCGGTCTCGACCGCGGTGATCGTCGCGCTGCTTCTGGCCTATCTATGGCGCGTGATCCGCTGGCGACCCGGACGCTGAGACGGGATCGGTCGCTTTGCCGCCGGAGATTGCGGACAAACGTCGCTGGCCTTGCTGCGACGTTTGTCTGCGAACGGCTCTATGAGACCAGCGCGCGACTTTTGCGGGCGTGACGTTCGGCCATCTCGCGACCCTGACGGCCGGTCAGCAGGGTGCGGGCGCCCTCGGGTTGCTGGCCGGGTTCGCGGTCCCGCAGCTCCGGGAATATCAAGAAAATCTCTTCCCGCGCGGCGGGGCCGACTGATTTCAGGGCTTGAGGTCCGGTATAGAGGCTCTCGGTCTCTGCACCGTTCGAGATCACCACTTGATGTTCGTCCATCAGAAAATGGACATAATCGACCTGCGTCACATCCGTGGCCACATCGACACCGTCGATCGACAGAAGCTGCTTGGCCGCGACCAGTACTTCGGAGGTCCCGAACATGTTCTGCGCGATCTTCGAGCGTACCAGAACGCGATGCTGGGGCGAGACCAGCAGATCAGAAGACGGCGTGCCCTCGCCAAGCGCGCCGGCCCGGATCCGGATCGGGCGCAGCCGGGGATGCCGCGCCAGCGTTTCAGTCTCCAGCCTGCGTGAACCGATCCAGCGCACAGGCTGCAGGCCTGCATCTCGCGTCACCACAAGGTCACCCGTCTTGATGTCCTCGACCGCGACCTGCCCATAAGCCGTCGCAATCAGCGTGCCCGAGGCGAAACAGACATTGGGCGGAAACTCGTCGAAATTCGAGACGACAGTGCTAATATACTGCGCTCCATCCCACGTTCCCAGCTCGACGTTGGTGACGTTCTGGTATCGAAAGTCTTCTGGTGCCGCGTTGCTGTCATCGTCGCGCATCCGCACGACCAGATCGCCATTGCCGATCTGATACACCACGGCTCTGGTCACATAGGTCTGAAGTGCACCATCGGCGTCAGTATAGGTGTAGACGCTGTCATCGAAAATCCGCACCTCGAAGATCTGTCGATCGACGCCATCCGGTGTGGTGAAACGATCTCCGTTGCCCGGCGCAGGCGAGCCGTTGGCCTGGACTGCAGACAAATTTCCATCGCCGTCGCCATCCACCATCGCCATGTCACCATAGCCATGCGCCGTCGTGTTTCCGCCGATGTTGAACGTGAAGCCGTTATAGTTGGACTGGATGTCCGTTCCGGGAGAAACCCCGCTCTCGGAAGAGGCGCCCTGCGCCCACCATCCCCACGTATCAGTCATGGTAAGGATCCGCTATCTGAAACTGGAAACAGTGGTCCGTGCGCCCGGCTGCACACGTCTTGATCCCTGACGCCCCTTCGGGTGAAGGTACCATAGGTCATTTAGCCAAGATCTGCCTACCCACGCGTTTCGATTTTATGGTCCAAGACCATCGCCACCGACCATGGTCTGGCAGTCATGCCGCCACCCGGCGCTGATTCACAGGCCGGATCGGCAATACCGGATCAGACGACCGTCCAGCGATGCCCCGAATCCTCGGCCTGATACAGCGTGCCTTCGCGAATGTCGTGAACAAGCCCGTGCAGCGACATCTCACCCGACTCGACAGCCGCCTTGACGAAGGGGAATGTCATCAGGTTCTCGACCGAAACCATGACGGCCTCGCGCTCCAGCGCGCTGACCTGCTGATCCTCTGGCAGGTCCTTGATGCGCTCATAGCCCGGCCGCAGGATATCCATCCAGCGACCCACGAAGCTGGATTTTTCCTCAAGCTCGGGGGCCTTGCCGGAACACATCGCATGACAGCCCGCCACCCCGCCGCAGCTTGTGTGGCCGACCACGATCAGATGCGCCACCTTCAGCGCCGTCACCGCGTATTCCACCGCAGCCGATGTGCCGTGTTGCTGGCCGTCGGGCGCGTAGGGAGGCACAAGATTGGCGATATTGCGGTGAATGAAGAACTCGCCCGTATCCGCGCCGAAGATGCCGGTGACATGAACGCGCGAATCGCAGCACGAGATCACCATCGCCCGCGGACGCTGGCCATCGTCGGACAGACGCCGATACCAGGCGCTGTTCTCGGCATAGGACGTGGCCTTCCAGCCGTGAAAGCGGCTGACCAGATATTGCGGTAGGGGGCGGACGTTGTGCATGGCTGACCTCGCGCGTTTGGCAGCTTGATATGCGGAGATTGAGGAAAATTCGAGCGGTTTCTTTCGGGGCGGTCAAGCCTTTCTTCATCGCCCGCAGTCATGTTGCCCGGATTGGTGCGGACAGGAATTTGTCGGAGGTGCGGATGGCACAGATCAAGGCGCTGGCGGTATCGGAACCGGTCCGCGTGGACGCAAGGCGCGTCAGCGACATCATCAGCGAACTGGGCGAAACGGCCGCGCAGAATGTCATCGGGCTGGCGCTGGAACAGCTTGCGGTTGCGCTGGACTCAACCGACCGCGCGCTTGCCGATGGCGATCTTGCGCGGGCCGTCGATCATGCTGACAGGCTGTCGCGGCTGGCCTGGCAGATCGGATTGCTGTCGCTTGCCGGTGTCGCGATGGATCTTGGCGCATTGGCCGAACGGCGCGAAACGGCGGCACTGGCCGCAGTCCGTGCCCGCCTGATGCGCGTTGGAAACCGATCGCTGACGGCGATCTGGGATCGCGACAAGTCGGGCTGATGCGGGCCGGCGACCGACGCCGGGCGGGGCCTTGCGGCCCCGACAGCAGGATGTAGTCTGGCCCGACGCAGCCAAGGACACCGCAGATGACGCCCGAATTCGCCCCCAGCCATCAGGACGCCCTGCCGATCTGGCCCGTATGGCAGGGCCAGCCGGTGCCGGACGACGCTGACGCCGGTACATGGCCCGAAAGTTGCGGCTTCGAGGGCGCTGCGGGCCAGTCATGCCTGCTGCCCGATGGTCGCGGCGGCGTCGCCGGCGCCCTGTTCGGACTGGGCAACCGGGACCGCGCCGACCGGCAGCGTTTCCCGCTGGCCCGCGCCGCCGAGACCCTGCCCGAGGGCATCTGGCGCCTGGCCGACATCCCCGAAGGGATGGACGCGCGACAGGCCGCGCTTGGCTGGCTTCTGGGTCAGTATCGGTTCACCCGCTACAAGGCCGGCACCGGCGCCGGGCGCGCGCGGCTTGTCTGCCCCCAAGGGTTGGACGCGCAGGAAGTGCAGGCGATCGCCGCGGCCGAATTCCTGACCCGTGACCTGATCAACACGCCCGCCAGCGACATGGGACCGCAGCAACTGGAAGACGCGGCCCGCGCGCTTGCAGACCGGCTTGGCGCCTCGATCGAGGTGACCAGCGGCCCGGCCCTGCTGGACGCGAACCTGCCGATGATCCACGCGGTCGGCCGAGCCGCCCAAGCCGAGCCGCGGCTGATCGACATCCGCCTGGGGGACGGTGACGGCCCGACGCTGACCATCGTCGGCAAGGGCGTGTGCTTCGACACCGGCGGGCTGAACCTGAAGCCCGGCGCGTCGATGGGTCTGATGAAGAAGGACATGGGCGGGGCGGCGACGGCGCTTGGCTTCCTGCAAATGCTGGCTGGCACCGGCGCGGCGCTCGGGCGCCGCATCCGGGTGCTGATCCCGGCGGTGGAAAACAGCGTGGCCGGCAATGCGTTCCGGCCCGGCGACGTGCTGACCAGCCGCAAGGGACTGACGGTCGAGGTGAACAACACCGATGCCGAAGGGCGTCTGGTGCTGGCCGATGCGCTGACGCTTGCGGCCGAAGATAGCCCGGATCTGATGATCTCGTTCGCAACGCTGACCGGGGCGGCAAGGGTCGCGCTGGGACCGGATATCCCGCCCTTCTACTGCGATGATGATGCGACCGCACAGGCCATTCAGGCCGCCGCCATGGACGCGGCGGATCCACTGTGGCGGATGCCGTTCTGGGCCGCCTATGACAGCCTGATCGAACCGGGAATCGCCGATCTGGACAATGCCCCCTCGGGCGGAATGGCCGGCTCGATCACCGCCGCCTTGTTCCTGCGGCGCTTTGCCCAGGGCGCGGGCAGATATGTTCATCTGGACATCTATGGCTGGCAGCCGACCGCCGCGCCGGGCCGTCCGAAGGGCGGTGTAGGACAGGGCGCGCGCGCCCTGCTGGCGGCCCTGCCGAAGATCCTGCCATGAGCCTTGATCGCCGCCTGACCCCGGCGACCGACCGGATCGCGCTGGCCAGCCTGCGGGGAATCCTGGATCGTCCCGACTATACGCCCGGCACGCCCGCGCGTCTGGCCGTACCTCTGGCGGACCTGCTGAACGCGCCCGATGGACGGCGCGACCGGCAGGTGAATTTCGGCGCCGATGCGACGGTGATCGACCGGGACGGCGACTGGACATTCGTGCAGATGGGGCTTGACGGCTATTGCGGCTGGTTGCGGGATGCCGCCCTGACCCGCGATCTGCCGCCCCTGACCCACCGCGTCACGGCGCCCGCCACCCATGTCTATCCCGGCCCGGACATGAAGCAGCATCAGATGCACGCCCTGTCCATCGGGGCACGGCTGGCCGTCGAAGGCATCGAAGCTGGGTTCGCGCGTCTTGCCACGGGTGGATATGTGCCGCTGCCGCATATCGCCGACCGACCCGCCACCGATCCCGTCGCGGTGGCGGAACTGCTGATCGGCACGCCCTATCTCTGGGGCGGCAACAGCGACTGGGGGATCGACTGTTCGGGCCTCGTTCAGGCAGCACTGAGCGGTTGCGACATTCCCTGCCCCGGCGACAGCGATCTGCAGCGTGCGGCGTTTCCCGAGGTGACCGACATCCGACGCGGCGATCTGCTGTTCTGGCCGGGTCATGTCGCGCTGGCGCTATCGCCCGATCTGATGATCCATGCCACGGCATGGAAGATGGCGGTCATCCTGGAACCGATCGCCGAGGCCATCGCACGCATCGACGCGGCCGGCGATGGCCCGTTCCTTGGCGCCCACCGCCCTCGCTGAGACTTCTACCTTGCGGAAGTTCTCTCGATCGCGGGCGGCAGCCCCCATAGATTATAGATTGAAGACCCGCTCGGGCTGGACCTTGCCGCCCTGATAGCGGCCGATGCAGACCGGCAGGTTGCCGTCGCTGACCCAGACCAGCTCGCCCCATTCCGCGCCGCCGGTCACCTCGCCCGGGTTTCCGTTACGAATCCGGATCGCGCCTTCCGGCGTCGCGCGCAGCTTCGGCAGATCGTCCAGCGCCGATTCCAGCGGCAGAAGCTGTGCCTGCAGCCAGTCCTGCGCTTCGCGGTCCACCTTGTCGAAGGCCACGCCGTTCTCGACCTCGAAGGGTCCCGACCAGACCCGGCGCAACTCGGCGACATGGCCAAGGCAACCCAGCTTCCGTCCCAGATCGCGGGCGATCGACCGGACATAGCCCCCCTTGCCGCACACCATTTCAAGCCGTCCGGTATCGCGATCCGCGTCCAGCAGCGTCAGGCTTTCAACCCACAAGGGTCGCGCCGCCAGATCCAGCTCCTCGCCTTCGCGGGCCAGATCATAGGCGCGCTCGCCATCGACCTTGACCGCCGAGAAGGCTGGCGGAACCTGCATGATCTGGCCGATGAACCCGGACAGCGCAGCCTCGACCGCGGCGCGGTCGGGACGATCCTCGGCGCTTCGCAGCACTTCCCCCGACGCATCGTCGGTCGTGGTCTCGGCCCCCCATTTCACCCTGAAATCATAGCATTTCAAGGCGTCCGTCAGGATCGACACCGTCTTCGTCGCCTCGCCCAGGGCGACGGCCAGAACGCCGGTCGCATCCGGGTCCAGCGTGCCGGCATGGCCCGCCTTCTTCGCATCCAGCGCCCATCGCACCTTGTTCACGACCGAAGTCGAGGTGACGCCCGCGGGCTTGTCCACGATCAGCCAGCCCGTGATGTCGCGGCCCTTCTTGCGTGCCATGAGATCCTCTTGGAAAAAATCGAAGCCGGGCAGATAGCCCTCGGGCGGGCGCGGGTCAACCGCGCCGCATCATTCAGCCGTACCGACCAACCCGATGATCGGGCCCAGACTGCGCCCGAAATCCGCGCGGTTCACGCCCGGGGCATAAAGCCTGCTGATCGAGCCGTCGAAATACAGCGCGTCACGCACCTGCAGCCCGTCGCGAAACAGCCGCCCGAACTGATGGAAGGTCACCGGACGGTCGGAGATCGCAAACCACGCGGTCTGCCCGTCGGGCGATACGCCAACGCCGTTCCGGATATAACGGCTGTCGGAATCGACCAGAAAGCGCGGATGCAACGCGCCGTCGATCACCAGCATCGGCCCCGATTGCGTGGCTAGTCGGCATTCGGGACGTGCCTCGGCAAAGGCACGGCTTTCGATCACCTGAAAGGGCCGCGCACCACCGGTACAGAAGACGCCGTTCGGCAGCATCCCGAAGTTTCCGCCGCCCGCCTGCGTGTTTATTCCGTGCCGTTCCTGCCCGTCGATCACCAGCAGCCCGACCGGGCGGTAATCGGGATGGAACATGCCCGCGTTCATCGCGAAATCCAGCCTTTCGCCGGATGCCAGGGATTTGCGGACATTGTTGAAATTGTTCAGCGGCTTGCCGTCTTCGTCGTCCTGCCAAAGCCGCAGCGCGGGTTCCTGCGCAGCCGCGACCTGACAGACGATATAGCCCTGTCCGTCATGTTCGAGATGGCCACAACCATCCGAGGCGGCGGGCAGCGCGAAAGCAAACATCATTCCCAGCGCGACGCCAAGCTGCCTTTGCACCTCAAGCATCATCGCGATCATTGTGCCCGTCGCGTTCCGATGCGTCGTCGTCGGGCGCCTCGACATCGCGGCGGACCCGTTCATCGGCGAACATCCGGCGGGTGTCGTCCAGCCGGTCGAAGGTCTCATCCAGCTGGAACCGCAACTGCGGCGCATATTTCAGCGTCATGGCCTTGGCGACCAAGTGGCGCAGTTCGGGCGCGTTGCGGCGCAGCGCGGCCAAAGCTTCTTCGGCGTCATGCCCGCCAAGCGGCAGAACATAGGCGGTGGCGACCTTCAGATCGGGCGAGGTCCGAACCTCGCCGACGGTGATCGAATGCCGGTTCAGATCCGGGTCGTGCACATCCGCGCGCAAAAGCACGTCGGACAGAGTGCGGCGGATCAGCTCGCCCACGCGCAGCTGGCGCTGCGAGGGACCTGAGCCATGGGAAAAGCGGTTCTGTGCCATGCGTCCCGATGTAGGGGGTCGCGGGCCGCGCCGCAACGGGGTATGAGGCGGGAAACGCGGGGGTGATGGATGAGCGATTTCCAACAGACCGAAACCGGGGATCTGCCGGGTATCGTGGTGACCGGTGCCTCGGGCCGGATGGGACAGATGCTGATCCGGCTGATCCTTGAGAACGGCGATTGTCGGCTGGCCGGCGCGCTGGAACGCGCGGGCCACGACTGGATCGGTCGCGACATCGGCGAGGCGATGGGCGGGCAGCCGGTGGGCATCATGGTCAGCGACGATCCGGTCGGCGTGATCGCGCGAGCCCAGGCCGTGATCGATTTCACCGCGCCGGCGGCCACCGTGGCCTTTGCCGAACTGACGGCGCAGGCGCGCGCGGTGCACGTGATCGGCACCACCGGTCTGGCCGAGGACGATCTGGCGAAACTGGCGGCCTCGGCGCGTCACGCCCCGATCATCCGCGCCGGCAACATGAGCCTTGGGGTCAACCTGCTGGTCGGCCTGACCCGAAAGGTGGCAGCCGCGCTTGGCGAGGAATGGGACATCGAGGTGGTCGAGGCGCATCACCGCATGAAGGTCGATGCGCCGTCGGGAACGGCGCTGATGCTGGGCGAGGCCGCGGCCGAAGGACGCGGCGCCGACCTGGCCGATCTGCGCATCCCGGCGCGCGAGGGAATCACCGGTGCGCGCGAGCCAGGCAGCATCGGCTTTTCAGCCATTCGCGGCGGCGACGTGGTGGGCGAACATGACGTGATCTTCGCCGGTGCGGGCGAACGCCTGATCCTGCGCCACGTCGCGACCGACAGGGCCATCTTTGCACGCGGCGCGATCCGCGCGGCCTTGTGGGGTCAGGACAAGGGACCGGGCGAATACGATATGGCCGACGTGCTGGGCCTGACCTGAGATGCCGCCCTAGTTCCCGATCCGGCAGCATCCCGACAACAGGCTTGGGGTATCGCCATGGCGGATCAGCGTCGCGCGCATCCCGAAGCTGCGATCCGACATCCCGTCAGAACAGATCTGCGGGGTTTCGACCAGCGTGATCCCCTCGGCCACCACTGCACGGGCTGGATCGCGGAACACGCCCGTGCCCAGGGTCGATTGCACCACGTGGCGTTCCTGTTCGATGTCCAAACCGCTCAGCACCAGATCGCCGCCGTCGATCCTGACGTCCCAGAAGGGCTCGGTTCCGAAGCAGGCGAACCCGTCCGGCACAGTGCCGTCATGCCAGACATCGGTGCGATAGCTGAGAAAGCGCATCGACACCCACCCTGCCCGTTCGCCGCTGTTCACCTGCCCCCAGCCATCCTGTTCCTGCACGACCTCGATTCGCGTCGCATCCGGGGCAAGCGCGCCGATCACCGGGGCCGAGGCGTCGGGCCTTTCGCGAATGTTCAGCACGTCATCCTTCGCGACGCCGGTCACGTCGAACAGGGTCGGCAGGATATATTCCTGCGTGGCAAGGGCCGGATGGGCCAGCAGCATGAAGACAAGCGTAAATCGCAGCATGAAACGTCCTTCCCACTGGTGGCAGCACCGGACAGATATTGCCATGACACGGGGCGTTTGCACCAGCCCGACAACCAGCTAGAAGCGGGGCATGACCAGCACGCGACTGACCGCCGACGAAACCATGACCGCCGCCCTTGCACGGATGCTGGCGGCCACGGCGCGGCCGGGCGAAACGATCCTGCTGGACGGGCCGGTCGGCGCTGGCAAGACGCATTTCGCCCGCGCCTTCATCCGTGCGCGGCAGGGCGAGGCGGCCGAGGACGTGCCCAGCCCGACCTTCACGCTGGTTCAGACCTATGACGACCCGATGGGAACCGAGATCTGGCACGCCGACCTTTATCGCCTGACCGACCCCTCCGAACTGGATGAGCTGGGGCTGGACGAGGCGCAGGACAACGCGATCTGCCTCATCGAATGGCCAGACCGGATGGAGGCCCTGCCCGAACGCGCGCTGACCGTCGCGATCACCATGACGGACGACCCGGATCTGCGTGACATCGCCCTGTCCGGCCCGGATGTCATCCGCACAGCGGAGCGAGCGCGGTTCGTGGTCGCCGCCGGGTGGGGCGCGGCGCGCGTCCTGCCGCTGGCCGGCGATGCATCGGCCCGGCGATATTTCCGCCTGACGGATCAGGCAGGCAGCGCCATTCTGATGGACGATCCGTCGGGCGATTGCGCCCGCTTTGCCCGGATGACCCGCTGGCTGCGGGATCACGGCTTTGCGGCCCCCGCGATCCTGGCCGAGGATCAGGCAGCAGGATTGCTGCTGGTGCAGGATCTGGGCGACGATCTGGTTGCGCGCGTGCTGCATGCCCAACCTGACCTTGCGCCCAGGATCTATCACCGGATCACCGATTTCCTAGTCGATCTGCATCGTCATCCGGCACCCGATTTCGTTTGCGCGCTGGACGGCCCCACCCTGGCAGACCAGGTGGGACTGTTCGCAGAGTGGTATCCGCAGGCAGTCGGTCACCCAAGCGACGCTGCGCGCGACATTGCGCCCGCCATCGCCCGGTTGCATGCCGAACTGGCGGCAGACATGACCCCGGTCCTGTCCTTGCGCGATTTCCATGCCGAGAACCTGATCTGGAATGGCGACGCCGCGCTTGGCCTGATCGACTATCAGGACGCGGTGGCCTGCCATCCGGCCTATGATCTGGTCTCGGCGCTGCAGGACGCCCGCCGAGACGTAGATCCCCAGATCGAGGCCGACTGCATCGCCCGCTATCTGGCCGCGACCGGTCTGGACCGGGATCGATTCCGCGCCGCCTATGCGCTGCTGGGGGCGCAGCGGAACCTGCGGATCATCGGCATCTTCACACGGCTATGCCTGCGCGACGGCAAGCCGCGCTATCTGGATTTCATGCCGCGCGTCTGGGATCATCTTCAGCGCGATCTTGGCCATCCGGCGCTGACGCCGCTGGCCCGGATCATCGCCGAGATCCCCGCCCCGGACAGCGCCGCCATCGAAAGGATCCGCCGCCAATGCGCCCGCTGATGATCTTTGCCGCCGGGCTTGGCACACGGATGCGCCCGCTGACCGACACCTGTCCCAAGCCGCTGCTCCAGGTCGGCGGACAGACCCTGCTGGATCGTGCGCTGGCGCTGGGGCGGCAGGCCGGATGCGCGCCGGTTGCGGTGAACAGCCACTATCTGGGCCAGCAGATCGCCGATCATCTGGCCGGGCAGGACGTCGCGATCAGCGACGAACCCGGCACCATCCTCGACACCGGCGGTGGCTTGCGAAAGGCGCTGCCGCTGCTGGGGCGGGGGCCGGTGATGACGCTGAACCCGGATGTGGTCTGGACCGGGCCGAATCCTCTGGCCGCGCTGGCCGATGCGTGGCGCGACGACATGCATGCGCTTCTGGCGCTGGTCCCGTTGGAGGGCGCCACGGCGCGGATCGGCACGGGCGATTTCGCGCTGGATCAGGACGGGCGGATCAGCCGCAAGGGCGATTTCGTCTATGCCGGGGCACAGATCATCCGGCCGGACCTGCTGGACGACATCCCCGAGAAGGTGTTTTCGCTGAACCGTCTCTGGGATCTGATGATCGCCCAGGGGTCCGCGTTCGGCATGATCCACAAGGGCGGCTGGTGCGATGTCGGACGCCCCGACGCGATCCCGCTGGCCGAGACGCTGCTGCATGGCTGAATGGCAAAGCGGCCTGTTCGCCCTTCCGCCCGGCGTCGATTTCGCGGCCGAGTTCGTGCGCGGTTTTCTGGACCGGATGTCCGGCCAGCCGCCCGAGGCCGTGGCGCGCGTCACGATCTATGCGAATTCGGGCCGCACCCTGACCGCCATGCAGGACGCCTTCGACCGGCACGGCCCACTTCTGCTGCCGACTCTACGGGTCGTGACCGATCTGGGCGCAGGTCCGGCGGCGGCGCATGGACCGCTTGCCGCACCGTTGGCGCGCAGGCTGGAACTGGCGCGGCTGATCGACGGGCTGCTGGGCCAGCGCCCCGACCTGGCGGCTGGCCATTCGGTGCCGGCGCTGGCGCATTCGCTGGCCGACCTGATGACCGAGATGCAGACCGAAGGCTGCGGCCCGGATGCGCTGTATTCCATCGACACCGGTGATCATGCACGCCATTGGCAAAATGCGCTGGAGTTCCTGCGCATCGCCGCCGATTTCCACCTGACGGGCGTGCCGGTCGATCGCGCCGCCCGCCAGCGCATCGCAGCCCAGACCGCTGCCGCCGATTGGGCCCGGGGACTGAACCTGCCTGCCGATCCGGTGATCGTCGCGGGTTCGACCGGATCGCACGGGGCGACGCGGCTGTTCATGCAGGCAGTGGCCGGACTGCCGAACGGCGCCGTCGTGCTGCCTGGCTTTGGTGCGGGCCAGCCGCAGGATGTGTGGGACCGGCTGGATGTCACCGCCGAGGATCATCCGCAAGCCCGCTTCGCCCCCCTGATCGGCGCAGTCGGCATGCCCCGCGCATGGACGGACGCAGCCGCCGCGGCACCCGACCGCAACCGACTGGTGTCGCTGGCCCTGAGGCCCGCCCCGGTCACCGACCAGTGGATCGCGGAGGGGCCGTCGCTGCCCGACCTGTTGCCCGCCTGCGATGGGCTGACCCTGATCGAGGCCGACCAGCCGGGGCAAGAGGCCGAAGCCATTGCCCTGGTCATGCGCGACGCTGCCGAACGGGTCACGCCGGTGACGCTGATCGCCGCCGATCGCGACCTGATCCGGCGTGTGAACGCGGCACTGGACCGCTGGCATCTGCGCGCCGACGACAGTGCCGGACGTCCGTTGCCGCAGACCGCGCCCGGCCTGTTCCTGCGCCACGTGACGGGGCTGTTCGGCGAGGCGCTGACCATCGACCGGCTACTGATCCTGTTGAAACATCCGCTGACGGCGACGGGCTCTTTGCTGATCGGTGCGAACGATGCCAGACGCCAGGCGCGTGATCTGGAACTGGAGTTGCGCGACCGGGGGCCGGTCTTTCCCACCGGCGACGCGTTGCGAAACTGGGCGACGCGGGGCGATGAGGTTCGCAAGCTTTGGGCAGAATGGGCGGCAGACGTTGCAGATCACTTCAAGGTCTTCGAGACCGATCTGACGCCCCGCCCGATTTCGGACCGGCTGGCCGATCTTCGCCGCATGGCCGAGATGCTGGCCGCTGGCCCGGGTGGCGATGCAACCGCGTCGGAGCTTTGGAAGAAAAAGCCCGGCCAGCTTGCCAGATCCGTCATCGACCATCTGGCCGAACACGCGGGGGAAGGACCGGATCTGGGCCCGGGCGATTTTGCCAGCCTGCTGTATGATGAACTGCAGGCGCTGGCCGACCGCACCGAGGCAGATTACAACCCGCTGCTGAAAATCCGAGGCCCGCGCGAGGCACGGATCGTGGGCGCGGGCATGGTCATCCTGTCGGGCCTGAACGAAGGCGGCTGGCCGCAGGCGCTGTCGCCCGACCCCTGGCTGTCGCGCCAGATGCGGCTGCAGGCCGGGCTGACCCTGCCGGAACGCCAGATTGGTCTGGCCGCACATGATTTCCAGCAGGGCATCGGTGCGGCGCGGGTGATCCTGACGCGGGCAAAGCGCAATGCGGAAGCCGAGACAATTCCGTCGCGCTGGCTGAACCGTCTGACGAATCTGATGGCCGGCCTGCCGGAACGCAACGGCCCCCAGGCGCTGCAGGCGATGCGTGAACGTGGCAGGCACTGGCTGGCCCTGGCCGAGGCCGCGGCCCGGCCAGAAGCACGGCTGGCGCCGGCTGCCCGCCCCTCGCCCATTCCGCCTGAACCCGCCTTCGACGAACTGCCCGTGACGGATATCGCGCTGCTGATCCGCGATCCCTACGCCGTCTATGCAAAGCGGGTGCTGAAACTGCGGCCGCTGAACCCGCTTCGCCCGGAGCCCGACGCCGCCTTGCGCGGCCAGACCCTGCACAGCATCGTTGAGGCCTTGTTGCGGACGCGACCCTCGGCGCAGACCCCGCCCGACACGCTGCGCCGGACGTTTCTGGACATCACCGCAGAGATTCTGGAAAAAGAGGTGCCATGGCCATCGGCCCGCGCCTTCTGGCAGGCCCGGATGGAAGGGATCGCCGACCGGATCGTTTCCGACGAACTGGCCCGGCTGGCCGAGGGCAGCCCGCAGGTGATCGAACAGCGCGGCGCGGTCCGGGTGTCCGGCATGAATTTCCGGCTGACTGCAAAACCCGACCGGATCGACCTGCTGCATGATGGCCGGGCGATGATCTACGACTACAAATCCGGCAAGCCGCCATCGGACGCGCAGATCGCGCATTTCGACAAGCAACTTGTGCTGGAGGCCGCAATGGCCCGGCACGGCGCATTCCCGGATCTGGGTCCGGTAGACGTAGCCGGGATCCGCTATATCCAGCTGGGGGGCGATGGCGCGACCCACGAACGCGATTTCTCGGCCCTGATCGAGAAACAGAACTGGGATGGCTTTCTGCGCCTGGTCGCGTCCTACCTGACCGGCGGAACGGGCTTCACCGCGATCCGGGCGCCGGAATTGCGAGCCTATGCCGGCGACTATGATCACCTGGCGCGCTATGGTGAATGGTCGCTGGCCGATGACCCGCAGCCCGGAAGGGTCGGCCATGACGAATGACGCGACGCTGAACCAGATCGCTGCCGCCGATCCGCTGCGCTCGACCTGGCTGACGGCGAATGCCGGATCTGGCAAGACGCGGGTGCTGACCGACCGCGTCGCCCGTCTGCTGCTGTCGGGCTGCGCGCCCGAACGCATCCTGTGCCTGACCTATACCAAGGCGGCCGCGACAGAGATGCAGAACCGTTTGCTGCGCCGCCTGGGCGAATGGGCGATGCTGCCCGAGCCCCGACTGCGCGCCGCGCTGGCCGATCTGGGCGAGGGCGTGACCGCCGATCTGGCACAGGCGCGGCGCCTGTTCGCGCGCGCCATCGAAACCCCCGGTGGGCTGAAGGTCCAGACCATCCACAGTTTCTGCGCTGCGCTTCTGCGGCGCTTTCCGCTGGAAGCCGGCGTTCCGATGGGGTTTGCGGAACTGGACGACCGCTCGGCTCGCGTTCTGCGCGCCGAGATCGTCGAGGAAATGGCGCGGGACGGCAACCCCGCGATCCGCGACCTGACCACATTGCATGGTGGCGACAATCTGGACGGGTTCCTGGCCAGCCTGTCCGAGGCCGATTTCGGCGATACCCCAGACGCGGACGCGATCTGGGCGTTACTGGGGCTGCCGCCCGGACTGACCGAGGATCTGTTGCTGGGTCATGTCTTCGAAGGGGGCGAGGCTGAACTGTTCGACGTGCTGGTGCCGATCTTTGCGACCGGCGGCACGACCGATACGCGACTGGCCGAAAAGCTGCGCCAGGGCAACTGGCGTGCGCCCGGGATGGCCGAACTGCACCTGCTGATCGGCGCGCTGCTGACGGGATCTGGTGCGAAGGAACCCTTTGCCGCGAAAATCGGCAGCCTTCCGACCAAGGCGCTGCGGACCGGCCCCTGCGCACCGTTCATGGCCGATCTGGAAGACCTGATGCTGCGCGTGCAGGATGCCCGCGCAGACGCGCTGGCGCTGGCGCTGGCCGGCAAGACGCTGGCGCTGCATCGCTTTGGCCATGAATTCACGCGGCGGCTGGCGCTGCGCAAGGCCGCGCATGGCTGGCTGGATTTCGACGACCTGATCCGCAAGACCGCGCAGCTTCTGCGCGAATCCAGCATGGCGCAATGGGTGCTGTGGCGGCTGGATGGCGGCATCGACCATATCCTTGTCGACGAGGCACAGGACACCAGCCCCGAACAGTGGCGCGTCGTGCGCAGCCTGACCGACGAATTCACCAGCGGCGCCGGCGCACAGGACCGCACCCGCACGCTGTTCGTGGTGGGCGACCCGAAACAGTCGATCTATTCCTTTCAGGGCGCCGACATCGCCGTGTTCGAGGAAATGCGCACCCGGTTCGGCGATGATTTTGCCGCCGTCCAGCAGCCGATGCAGCAGCGCGGGCTGGCACATTCCTTCCGCTCGTCCCCGGCGATCCTGTCGCTGGTCGATGCGGTGTTTCAGGGTGACGCGGCCGAAGGGCTGGGCGATCCACCCCGCCATATCGCCTTTCGCGACGCCTTGCCGGGCCGCGTCGATATCTGGCCGCCGCTGGCCGAACCCGACAGACCCGAGCCCGGCGACTGGACCCAGCCGGTCGATGCGCCCGCCGAAAATGCCGCCGACACGATGCTGGCCCGCGCAGTGGCATCCCAGATCCGGGCGATGATCGGCACCCCCCTGCGGGACGCCAGGACGGGCGATCTGCGCGCCATCGGTCCGGGCGATATCCAGATCCTGGTGCAAAGACGGGCCGGCCTGTTCGAGGATCTGCTGCGCGAATGCAAGACTGCCGGGTTGCCGGTCGCCGGGGCGGACCGATTGAAACTGGCGGCCGAACTGGCGGTGCGCGACATCACCGCGACGCTGTCGGTGCTGGCCACGCCCGAGGACGATCTGTCGCTGGCCGCCGCGCTGCGATCACCGCTGTTCGGGCTGTCCGAGGACGATCTTTACCGGCTGGCCGTCGGGCGCGGACGAAAGACACTTTGGCAGATGCTGCGCGGCTCGGGCCATGAACGGATTCGCGAGATCTTCACCGATCTCGCGGGTCAGGCCGATTTCATGCGGCCCTATGACCTGATCTCGCGCCTGCTGACCCGACATGGCGGGCGCGCGGCGCTGATCGCAAGACTGGGGGAAGAAGCCGAGGACGGGATCGACGAATTGCTGTCGCAGGCCCTTGCCTATGAAAGCGCCGAGACGCCGTCGCTGACCGGTTTCCTCGTCTGGTTGTCCAGCGACGAGGTCGAGGTCAAGCGACAATTGCCGGGGGGCGCGGGCGGGCTGATCCGGATCATGACCGTGCACGGGTCCAAGGGTCTGGAAAGCCCGGTGGTCATCCTGCCCGAAACCAGAAAGCGCCGTCCCGACAGTCGCGCCCGCACGGTGCGGATCGATGGCCGCCCGACATGGCGCGGCAACGCCGCAGAACGCCCCGACTCGGTGGCCGATGCCGTCGCGGAACAGGCTCGGCTGCAGGAACAGGAACGCCGCCGGCTGCTTTACGTCGCGATGACGCGGGCCGAAAGCTGGCTGATCGTGGCGGCGGCGGGCGAGACCGGGGTGGGGCTGGACAGCTGGCACGCGATGATCGCGGACGGTGCCGGCCGCGCGCCGCTGGATCGTGCGGAACTCCCGATCGACGGCATCGGCACCGGTCTGCGGCTGTCGTTCGGCGTCTGGCCCATAGGCGATGTCGGCACCCAGTCCGTGTCACCCGCCCGGATCGCGGTGCCCGACTGGGCGCGCCTGGCCGCGCCACAGCCGCCGGAACGTGCGCGCCCGGTTGCCGCCACATCGCTTGGCGGGGCCAAGATTCTGGCCAGCCCGGTCGATGAGGCCGATCCCGAGGCCGCGATGCTGCGTGGCACGCGACTGCATCTGCTGCTGGAACATCTGCCGGGCACAGCGCCCGAAGGCTGGGACGCACTGGCCCGGGCTGCCCTTGCCGGGGCCGAAGGCGGGTTGCCCGACGCGGACGAATTTGCCGACCTGATGTCCGAGGCGCGCGCGGTCATTCAGGCACCTTCATTGGCCGAGGTGATGGATGTGCCCGAAGGCACCACCGTGCTGCGCGAGGTCCGCCTGACCGCGCCGCTGCCCGGATTGGGCATCCTGCACGGCACCGTCGACCGGCTGCTGGTTCGCGACAATCAGGTGCTGGCCATCGACTACAAATCGAATGCCGAGGTGCCGGCAACGCCGGACGCAACGCCAGAGGGAATCCTGCGCCAGATGGCCGCCTATCGCGCGGCGCTGCAGGCGATCTATCCCCGTCGTGCCATAGGCACGGCCATCCTGTGGACCGCGTCGCGCAGCCTGATGGCATTGCCGGAACCGCTGCTGGACGGGGTGGCCGATGCCCTTGACCCCACGCGTCTGCGTCCATAGCTGTATTCCATCCCGCTACGCCGGAACGCCCGGCCCCGCCTTCCAAGGAGAGATCAGCATGGCTACCGTGCACGTCAATGACAGCGAATTCGACGCCGAAGTGCGTCAGGCCGAAACCCCGGTGATCGTCGATTTCTGGGCCGAGTGGTGTGGCCCCTGCAAGCAGATCGGCCCGGCGCTGGAAGAGCTGTCGGACGAATATGCCGGCAAGCTGAAGATTGTGAAGGTCAACGTGGACGAGAACCCCGAACAGGCCGCCGCCCTTGGCGTGCGCGGCATCCCGGCGCTGTTCATGTTCAAGGATGGCGAGGTCGTGTCGAACCGGATGGGCGCCGCGCCAAAGGCCGCGCTGAAAAGCTGGATCGACGAATCCGTCTGATCGCCTGACCTTCCTGCGTCGCCGCCCCGGCCCCTGCGCCCGGGCGGCGTTTTCATGTCCGGCTGTCAGTCACGCTCTGCTTCCGGGTCGGGAAGGTCAGTCTGGATCCAGCGCGGCGACAGGTGGATGTCGGTCGTTTCCAGCCGTCCCGGGCCCAGATTGTGGAACTTGTGCGGCATGTCGCGCGGCCCGAACAGGACATCACCCGCAACCGCCTCGATCTTCTGCGCCCCGATCGTGAACAGCGCCCGGCCCTGACGAACGATGAATACCTCGTCATAGGGGTGGACATGCCATCCCGGTCCCTTGCCCGGCGTGTCTGTCTGGTAGACCAGCACCGTCACATCGGTGCCCAAGTCCGCGCCTTCGACATGGCCGCGCCACGCATCATCCCCACTGGCCCAATCCTTGCGCGACACGCGCATCGGAACCCGTCCATCCGTCACTGTCCAACCGTTCCGATCGCGCCTAGACCGGCCAGCCACCCTGCCGCATCGCGGCCAGCAGGCGTTCATCAGCGTCCGCCGCCATCATATCCAAGCTTTGTTCGCGAAGGAACCAGTGCAGATATCCGGCGAAATCCGGCCGATGTCCGGTCGCACCCGCCAGCGCCCGATCCGGCCCCAGATCGGCGACGTTCAGCGCGATGTGATGAAAATCGACCTGCGCGAAAAGCACCGCCGGCTTGCTCAGAATATAGCCATCGAACGCAACTGCGCTGTTCTGGGTGGCGACAAAAGCGCAATCGCGCAGAAGTGCCATCGTGTCACCGCCGATCGTCAGGTTCGGGTGTCGCCGCGCCAGATCCGCAAGCGCGGCGTGATCGGCGTCGTCATAATGTTCCTTGGGATGCAGCGTTGCGACGCAGGGACGTCCCGTTCGGGCCACGGCATCGACCATCGCGACCGGGCTGACCGTCTGAAAGGACCGGTGCTGCCGAATGCGGCCCTGCAGCGGGATCAGCACATGATCCCCCGATCCCGGTTCGGGTCCGGGCAGCACGCGGCGGCGCAGACGATCGGCAAAGGCCTGCGCGGCAGTCGGTTCGGCCGCAGGGCAGAATTCGGCATGCGCGACCGGCCAGCGCCAGCGTTCCGCCACGGGCTCCAGCCGCCAGAATGGATAGTGATAGGCCAGCCGGAAGGTCAGCGCCCGATCATGGGTCGGCTTCTCCATGTGAAACAGCGCATAACCTGGAACATCCGGCGCCTCGGCGCGCGCACGCTTGCCTGACCAGCAGATTTCCACCTGCCAGCCGCGCGCGATCAGCAATCCCTGGATCCTGTTGAGAAAGCCCAGCTTTCCGGCCCGCGCGGTGTGCAGAACCGGCGGATGCAGATAGATGCGCAGGAACCAGGGCTGGCTCATTCCGGCAGGCTAGAACCGGCCCGGATCGGGCGCAACTTCTTGCGCTGGGGCGTCTGCGCCCATATCTGACCGGAAACGAGACGACGGAGGCCCTTTGATGGCGGACGACAAGTTTCCCGGCTGGCACGGCACCACGATCCTTGCGGTGCGGCGCGGCGGCAAGGTGGTGATCGCGGGCGATGGTCAGGTCAGCGTCGGGCAGACCGTGATGAAGGGCACCGCGCGCAAGGTACGCCGCCTGCAGCCCGGCGGGCGCGATGTCGTGACCGGCTTCGCGGGGTCCACCGCCGATGCCTTCACCCTGCTGGAACGGCTTGAAAAGAAGCTGGAAGGCGCACCGGGCCAATTGCAGCGCGCCTGTGTCGAACTGGCCAAGGACTGGCGCACAGACAAGTATCTGCGCAATCTGGAAGCCATGCTGCTGGTCACCGACGGCGACCAGATCTTCGTGGTGACCGGGGCGGGCGACGTGCTGGAACCCGAACACGATGTGGCCGCGATCGGATCGGGCGGCAATTTCGCACTGGCCGCCGCGCGCGGCCTGCTGGAAACCGACCTGGACGCCGAGCAGGTGGCACGCAGGGCGATGGCCATTGCCGCCGATATCTGTGTCTATACGAACGGAAACCTGACGGTCGAGATCCTGGAAGGCTAAACGGGCCCTGGCCCCGTCGCCGTTCCGGCGATTCCCCCCGGAATTTTTTGCAAAGAAGAAGCCAGTGAGGCGAAGAGCATGAGCGATTTGACACCGCGCGAGATCGTGTCCGAACTGGACCGTTTCATCATCGGGCAGAAAGAGGCCAAGCGGGCGGTTTCCGTCGCGCTGCGCAATCGCTGGCGCCGCAAACAGTTGGGCGACGATCTGCGCGACGAGGTCTATCCCAAGAACATCCTGATGATCGGGCCGACCGGCGTCGGCAAGACCGAGATCAGCCGGCGGCTGGCCAAGCTTGCCAATGCGCCCTTCATCAAGGTCGAGGCCACGAAGTTCACCGAGGTGGGCTATGTCGGCCGCGACGTCGAACAGATCATCCGCGATCTGGCCGATACCGCCATCGTCGATACGCGCGAGCGGATGCGAGACGAGGTGAAGGCCAAGGCGCATCATTCCGCGGAAGAGCGGGTGATCGAAGCGCTGGCCGGCGAAGGCGCCCGGGACGGCACGCGGCAGATGTTCCGCGACAAGCTGAAGCGGGGCGAGTTGGACGATACGGTGATCGAGCTGGAACTGCAGGACAATTCGAACCCGCTTGGCGGAATGGAGATGCCGGGCCAGCCGGGTCAGTCCCTGGGCGGCATGATGGATCTTTCGGGGCTGATGAAGGCGTTCGGCGGGCGGCGTGTTCGGCGCAAGGTGACTGTCGCGGAAAGCTATGACCTGCTGATCGCGGAAGAGGCCGACAAGCTTCTGGACGACGAGGTGGTCAAGGCCGCCGCGCTGGAATCGGTGCAGGAGAACGGCATCGTCTTCATCGACGAGATCGACAAGGTCAGCGCCCGGTCCGATGCACGCGGCGGCGATGTCAGCCGCGAAGGCGTGCAGCGCGACCTGCTGCCGCTGATCGAGGGCACGACGGTCAGCACCAAATACGGCCCGGTCAAGACCGACCATATCCTGTTCATCGCCTCAGGCGCATTCCATGTCGCGAAACCCAGCGATCTGCTGCCCGAATTGCAGGGCCGACTGCCGATTCGGGTCGAATTGCGGGCCCTGACCGAGCAGGATTTCATCCGCATCCTGACCGAGACCGACAATGCCCTGACCCGCCAATACACTGCCCTGATGGCAACCGAGGGCGTGACCGTCAGCTTTACCGACGACGGGATAGCGGCGCTGGCAAGGATTGCGGCCGAGGTGAACGGTGCCGTCGAGAATATCGGCGCAAGGCGACTTTACACTGTGATCGAGCGCGTCTTCGAGGAATTGTCATTCACCGCACCGGATCAAAGTGGCGACAGCGTCAGCGTCGATGCTGCCTATGTCGAACGGCACCTGGGCGATCTGGCACGGTCGGCGGATCTGTCGCGTTACGTCCTGTAACGGAACCCGTTCCCGCGATCCGGTGTTGGCCTTGTCGGATCAGCAAGGAAAGCCGCCATGGAATATATCTTCGGGATCATCATCTTCGTCCTGGACATCTGGGCGATTGCCCAGGTCATCAACACGAACGAAAGCACGGGCACCAAGATCCTCTGGATCGCACTGATTGCCATCCTGCCGGTCATCGGCCTCATCATCTGGTATTTCGCGGGCCCAAAGGCGAATTACTCTGCCTGATCAGCCGGCGGGCCGCCTGAGATAGACGTAATAGGCCCCCTCACCCCCGTGCCGGTAATGCGCGGGGGTGACCTGTTGAACAACCGCAGACAGAGGCGCGGTGTGCAGCCAGTGCGGCACCTGATGCCGCAAGGCGCCGGGGCGAGTGGGCAGCGGACCATGGTCGCCCCTGCCCTTTCCCGTGATCACCAGAACCAGCCTGTGTCCCTGCGCATGCGCGGACAGAATGAAGTGAATCAGGTGCGGATGCGCGGCTGCAAGCGTCATGCCATGCAGGTCCAATCGCGCCTCCGGCCGTATCTTGCCGCGCGACATGCGCTTGTGCACCTTGTGATCCATGCGCAACGGGGCGGCGGCAAGCCGTTCCGCAGGGCTGGGCGCGCGGCTGTGGTCCGGCCCGGCCGCCCCTGCGGCCTGACCGATCCTAAAACGGGGCATTGGCGAAAATACGGTCTGCGGCCTGACCCGTGGCTCGGGATCCTTGCCAGCGGCGTCGTCGCGATCATCATCCGATGCGACACCGCCCTTCTGCCTTATCCGCGCGGAAAGAGGCGTCGCGGTGTCGGCAACACGATGCCAGAGCGCCTTTTCCTCTGGCGTCAGCCCCCGACGACGACGTGACATCAGCCGGTTGCGACCAGCTGCCAGTTCGGATCGGCTTGGCCCATGTCGCGCGCGAAAGTCCAGACGTCCCGCTGCTTGCGGGCAGCCTTGGGATCGCCGTCGACGACATTGCCTTCTGAATCCTTGGTTGCCGCGATCAGCTCACCCACGAACCGCACCGAAACCTCGGCGATCACGGTCGAATGATCGAATTCGGCGCCTGCCAACCCGGTGTCTCTCAATCCCAGGAACTGCGCCTCGACGTTCTGTCCCTGCGCCTTGCGGGCATCGATCACCGACTGGAACGCTTCCGCGACAGGATCGGCCAGAAACGGCCGCACCTCGGACAGATCGCCGCGTTCGAACGCCATCAGGATCATCTCGTACGCGGATTTCGCGCCATTCAGGAAATCCGCCACACCGAAGGACGGATCAACCTCCTTCATCGCGGCCAGGGCCTCGGCGGTGGGGCTGCCCGGTTCGGCGTGATCGAAGATGTCGTGATCGGGCTCGTCGGCGGTTCCCTCGATCACCTCGAAGCGGCGGCGTGCGGGTTGGGCGTCCTCATCCACCTGTGACGGTTCGAACCCATCGCGTGTGCCCAGCACATTGCGAAGCCGCAGGATCAGGAAGATCGCGATCGCGGCCAGCACAAGCAACTGGATCAGCGGGTTGGACATGGAGACGGCCTCAATTCTGGTAAGATCGGTTGGTATCGTCGCTCTGCGTTACTATGTAGGGATCGGATCGGCGCAAGTCCAGTTTGTGCGCCCGTCGGGAAGGGGATTTCGCATGTGGCTTTTCTGGCTGTTCGTCGCGGTGCCGATCATCGAGATCGCGCTGTTCATTCAGGTCGGCGGACTGATCGGCCTGTGGCCGACGCTGGCGATCGTGGTCCTGACCGCGATCATCGGAACCACCCTTATGCGCAGCCAAGGCGCGCATGCATGGGGCGAGGTGCAGCAAAGCTTCAACGAGATGCGCGACCCCACCCGGCCGCTGGCCCACGGCGTGATGATCCTGATTGCGGGCATGTTGCTGCTGACACCCGGATTCTTCACCGATGCGCTGGGACTGTCGCTGCTGATACCCGGCGTGCGCGATGCAGTCATGCGGCAAGTCGCCAAACGCGTCCGGGTCGCGCGATTCGAGATGAACAGTGCATCGATGCGGTCCGAGCCGCATCGCCCGCCCTACGGCGACGGTGTCATCGACGGCGATTATGTGGTCGAAGAGGATGATCCGCGCACGGCCCGCCCGCAGACGCCCCCGGATCTTCCGCCCGAGCTGCCGCATGATCCGCCGGGGCGGCGCGGCGGATCTGGCTGGACGCGGCATTGAGGCCACCATGCGCGCCTGATAGAAGCTGTCGCAAGTCCGAACTTGCGAGGAAAGATCATGGCTGACGAAAACACCCCGAACGGCGAGGCGCAGGCGCAACCTCAGGTACGCATGCAGATCCTTGCGCAGTATATCCGCGACCTGTCATTCGAGAACGCGGTCGCGACCAAGGGCGCGCCGCAGGGCGACGTTCAGCCCGAAATGACCGTTCAGGTCAGTCTGGACGCCCGCAAGCGCCAGACCGAGAACCAGTACGAGGTGATCTCGAAGTACCGGGTGACATCGACCAACAAGAGCGACGGGCAGACCATGTTCCTGGCCGAGCTGGATTACGGCGGGGTCTTCCACATCGAGGGCGTGCCGGAAGATCAGTTGCATCCGTTCCTGATGATCGAATGCCCGCGCATGCTGTTCCCGTTCGTGCGGCGCATCGTGTCGGACCTGACCCGCGACGGTGGTTTCCCCCCGTTCAACATGGATCCGGTCGATTTCGTGGCGCTGTATCGTCAGGAACTGGCGCGCCGGGCGCAGGCGCAGCAGGGCGCGCCCGCAGATCAGAAGCTGTCCTGACGGCGGCGCCCATGCCGCCGCGATCCCGGCGGGCCTGGCAGCGCATGCTGTCGGGCCGACGCCTTGACCTGCTGGACCCTACCCCCTTCGACATCGAGATCGAGGACATCGCCCACGGGCTTGCTTTTGTCGCGCGCTGGAACGGCCAGACACGGGGTGACTGGCCCTATTCCGTTGCCGAACACTCGATGCTGGTCGAAGACATCTTCGCGAAGATGAACCCTGGCTGCGACGTGGCATGGCGGCTTGCCGCGCTTTTGCACGACGCACCGGAATATGTGATCGGTGACATGATTTCACCGGTCAAATCGGCGCTGGGACAGGAATATGGCGCCATGGACGAAAGACTGACGGCGGCAATCCATAGACGCTTTGGACTGCCGGCAGCACTGCCGGTCGCCATCAAGAAGAAGATCAAGAAAGCAGATCGGATTTCGGCAAGACTTGAAGCGGTTCAGATCGCCGGCTTCACGGAAACAGAGGCGAAGAAGCTTTTCCCGCTGGAAAGCGCAGGGATCGTGTCCGAGCTTTCACTTACATTACGCCCACCTGCAGATGTGCGCGCCGCGTTTCTTGAACGCTTCACCAATTTGATCCGATCAATCGACGAAAGCTAAACTCAGGGTTGTGCCGTATTGGCAGGAAGGCCGTTACGACGGCCTTCCTGCTGACATATCAGATCAGCAAATCGTCCAGCTCTTTTCCCTTTTCGAGATTTTCCTGAACCCAGCGTGGCTTACGCCCGCGTCCGGTCCAGGTCATCGTCGGGTCTTCGGGATTGGCATATTTCGGCGGGACGGTTCCGGAACGACGCGGCTTTCCGCCGGTCAGCTCTGCCAGATTGAAGCCATGCTCGCGGGCAGCTTCTTCGATCGCAACCAAGGCCTCGCGGCGCTTGCGATCCTCGTAAGAGTTGATCGCGCGATCAAGTTTCGCGCGAAGATCCCGCATTTCCTTTAGCGTCATCTTATCGAAGTCTACGTTCATTTCTTGGGTTCCAATTCGTCTTGATAATTCGAGAACTATATCAGCCAAGAAAAGTTTCAACCTAATAATTTCTCAATTATCGCGGCCCACGTTTGGCAAGAATTCGCTGAAGTGTGCGTCTGTGCATATGCAAACGGCGCGCTGTTTCGCTGACATTCCGGTCGCATTGTTCGTAAACACGTTGAATATGTTCCCATCTCACGCGATCGGCGGACATCGGGTTTTCCGGCGGCGGCGGCAACAATTCGCCGGATGCCAGCAGCGCCGACGTTACGTCATCTGCGTCGGCGGGCTTGGCCAGATAGTCCGTTGCCCCCATCTTGACCGCTGCAACGGCCGTCGCGATGGCGCCGTATCCGGTCAGAACGATGATCCGCGCGTCCTCGCGGGCGTCGCGCAGGGCCTCGACCACGTCCAGTCCGCTGCCGTCCTCAAGACGCAGGTCGATCACGGCGAAGGCAGGGGCCGCCTCGCCGATCAGGCGCAGGGCATCCGTCACACTCAGCGCGGTTCTTGGCTGAAAGCCGCGCTTTTCCATCGCGCGTCCCAACCGCGTGACGAACAATTCGTCGTCATCCACCAGCAAAAGCGATGGGTCCGGCCCGATCTGGCCGTCAGATTGATCATCCATGACATTTCCTCGCATGCCGTCCTGTCGTGGCATGTTTGGGCGGGATTACACCTCAGTGCAAGACAATGCGGGTCAGGCGGCCGCGTCCAGGAAACAACCCAGCTTGTCCGCCATCTCGGCCGGAGAGGTATCGCGCGGGAAATACTCGACCGTGCGATTGCCCGGCATGACCAGGTAGGTATTGGTCATGTGATCGACCAGATAATACTCATCGTCCTCTTCGTCATTGGCCTTGTAGTAATTGCGCCAACCCTTGTTCACTGCCGCGATTTCCTCGTCGCTGCCGGTCAGGCCGATCATGTCGTCTGAAAACAGATCGGTGAAATCCGCAAGAACCTCGGGCGTGTCGCGATTGGGATCGACGGTCACGAAAACAAGCTGAACATCCTCGCCCTGCTCGGCCAGAATTGCCTGCGCCTCGGCATTGCGGGCATTGTCCAGCGGGCAGACATCGGGGCAGAACGTATATCCGAAATACAGAAGCGAAGGCTTGGTGAAAACCTGTTCGGCGGTGACGCGCTGCCCGTCTTCGGCGGTCAGCGTGAAATCGGTTCCGAAACTGTCCAACCCGCCCGCGACGGTGCCCGCGCGACATTGGGCGAACTCATCCCCGCCGGACCCGACCGACAGGTAAACACCACCCGCGACAAGGACGGCGACTGCGGCGGCGGTTCCGATCATCAGCAGCTTGCGGTCGGCCATGGCTCTTTCCTCGGTGTTGGTCGTTGCGCGCATTGATCGCCGATCCGCGGACGGGTATCAAGGCGCGCAATGTCGCAGCGGGAGACGCAGATGAGCGCGCCGAACGGACAGATCCCCCCCGAATCCGCAGGCAACAAGGCTGCCGGGGCCGAACCGATCCGGATGCGAACCCTGGTTCTGCTGCGCTGGGTGGCGATCGGCGGCCAGCTTTCGGCGGTGATCGCGGCCTGGGCGATGGGCCTCGAGTTCGCGCGGGTGCCGGTGCTTGCGCTGATCGCCGCGGCCTGTGCGGTCAACACATGGCTTTGGCTGAATCCGCCGCGCCGCGTATCGCCGCATCGTGCGGTGGCGCAGCTTGCCTTCGATCTGGTCCAGATCTCGGCCTTGATCGCAATGACCGGCGGGATGTCGAACCCCTTCGCGCTGTTGATCCTGGCGCCGGTCACGGTCGCCGCGACATCGCTGAATGCACGGCAGACGGTCGCGATGGGCGCGGCGACGATGGTGATGATCTCGCTTGTCGCGGTGCTTGCGGTTCCGTTGCACGATGCACATGGCGATCAGTTGAAGCTGGCGCCGATCCTGACACTGGGTCACTGGTTCGCGCTGGTCATCGGCGTGGCGTTCTTTGCCGGCTATGCGCATCGGGTGACGGCCGAGGTGGCGGCGACATCGAACGCGCTGTTCGCCACGCAGATGGCACTTGCGCGTGAACAGCGGCTGCAGCATCTGGGCGGGGTCGTCGCCGCCGCCGCCCACGAAATGGGCACACCGCTGGCAACGATCAAGCTGATTGCAGGGGAACTGGCCAACGAGTTGCGCGACCGGCCGGAATTGCGCGACGATGCCTTGGCATTGCGGGAATCCGCCGACCGCTGCGCTGGCATCCTGCGCAGCATGGGCCAGGCCGGCAAGGACGATCTGCTGCTGCATGCCGCACCGTTGCGCGCCGTGCTGGAAGATGCCGCCGCCCCCCATGCAGAGCGTGGTCCCCTGCTGCAGATCATCGCGGAAGGCCCAAGCATCCGGCGCGATCCCGCGATCATTCACGCGCTGCGGAACCTGATCCAGAACGCCGTGGACTTCGCGCGGTCACGGGTGGTGATCGAAGCCGAAATCAGCGGCAGCCACCTGAGCGTGACGATCCGTGATGACGGACCGGGCTATCCGCCCGCACTTTTGCAGCGCATCGGCGATCCCTATCTGACCAGCCGCCGGGGCGGCGCGCAACGCAAGGGTTACGAGGGGATGGGGCTGGGCCTGTTCATCGCCAAGACGCTTCTGGAACGCTCGGGCGCGCGTGTCGGGTTCGCCAATGGGGGGCCGGGCGCGATCGTCACGGTGCGCTGGCCACTGTCCCGCATCATTGCGGATCAGCGCGGTGCCCTTGGCGACAATCCTATGCAGTCGGTCTGATATTGCCTTAACCTTTCATTAAGTCTGACTGGACTAATGTCGGCGAAATGACCGGAGGCAGGATTCTGTGGCGTTCGAAGGTTGGTTGGTGGTGCTGACGGCACTTGCTGCCGGGACCGTTTCGGTTCTGGCGGCGATCGGGTTCCTGCGCCTGTGGGACGGGCACCGCGCCGGTGCTGCGATCCGCTTGCGCGGCGACCGGCTGGAACCACGATTGCAGCCAATGGTATTCCTGTTCCGCGACCGCCGGCTGGTCGATGCGACGGCACCTGCCCGCGCCCTGCTGAGCCGCGTCGCAGGCCCCGATGATGACTGGGCCAAGCTTCAGCAATGGATCGGGCCGCGCTTTCCCGATCTGGAAGGCAATCTGGAGAGGATCAGCCGGACCGGGCGGATTGACATCCAAGGCAACTGCGGCACCGGCACCGCAGCCTTGCGCATGACGGTCGAGGATCTTGGTCAGTCCCTGCTGCGGATCGCCGTCACCGACCCCGAGGCGGATCATGCAGGGATCGTTGTCGATTCCATGTCGCAACAGGCCATGGAAGAGGAATTGGACCTGTTGCGGCGTGCGCTGGACCAGACCCCCATGCTGGTCTGGCGTCAGGACGCCGACGAACGGGTGACCTGGGCGAACGCCGCGTATCTGCGGCGCGCCGAGGCGCGGGTCGATGGCGAGCTTGGCTGGCCGCTGCCTCGGCTGCTGGACACTCCCAAACCGGTGCCGGGTGCGGGAACGGCAACGCGACGCGCAGCGCTTGACGATAACGGCATCGTCTCTTGGTATGACTGTCACAGCCACCGGATCGGCGATCAGACGATGATGTTTGCCCTTCCTGCCGATGCCGCGGTGAGGGCAGAGCGTAGCCTGAGGGAATTCGTTCAGACCCTGACCAAGACATTTGCCGATCTTCCGATCGGCCTGGCGATCTTTGACCGGCAACGAAATCTGCAATTGTTCAACCCGGCGCTGATCGACCTGACCGGCCTGCCGACCGGTTTCCTGACCGCAAGGCCGACGCTGTTCGACCTGCTGGACAAGCTGCGCGAACTGCGGATGGTGCCAGAACCCAAGGATTTCCGCAGTTGGCGTCAGCAGATGGCCAACCTGGAAAGCGCCGCCGCCACAGGTCACCATGCCGAGACATGGTCCCTGCCCGGCGGACAGACCTATCGTGTCACCGGCCGACCGCATCCTGATGGCGCGGTGGCGTTCCTGTTCGAGGACATCACCTCGGAAGTATCACTGACCCGCAAGTTTCGCGCCGAATTGCTGCTTGGGGCGCATGTGCTTGACGGGATCGAAGACGCGCTTGTGGTCTTTGCACCGAACGGCCAGGCGCTGATCCACAATCAGGCCTATCGCAGTCTTTGGGGCGACAAGGCCGAAACGCTTGCCGCCGCCATCGACCAGTGGGAAGCGAAAATCGCAGCGGGTCCGGGCTTCGAAGCCTTGCGGGCCAGGTTGACCGGCGGCGCGGACGATGCCCGCGACAGCGGCGCGATGGTCGGTCCCGATGGTTCATTGCTGGGATGGAGCGTGTTGCGTCTGAACGGCGGCCGTCTGATGCTGCGCTTCCATGGCCCCGAGGCGATGCGCGACGGGGTCGCAGCCGATATCGACAGCATCTCTGATCTGGTCAGTGCGGTCGGGGCGGACTGACCCCGACCGATCCGAAATCCCTGATCAGTAGTCGCGCTCGAAATAGATGCCCAAGGTGTTGTCGCCATCGCTGCCGACCGAACCGCGCGCGCGCAGCGTCTCGGAGATGTCAAGATTGAGATTGATCGTGCTCTTTCCATCATCGCCGACCGAGACATCGGTATAGACATTCTCTGACAGATATTTCCCGGCGCGAACCTGCACGTTGCCGTCATCGTCGGTCTGAAGGTCAAGATCATCCAGCCCGACCTGGTTGCGCAAGCGGCCCACGATCCCCTCGCCGCCACGTCCGGCAAGAACCGCCAGAGCGTTTGCAAGCTGTGCGGCCTGTAGCGGGCTGATATTGTCCAGACCCCGCCCGAACAGCAGTTGTGACAGAACCTCTTCCTCGGGCATCTCGGGCGAGGATTCGAAGCTGATTTCAGGGTCGCGCGCCTCGCCGTCAATGATGATGCGGGTCGTGACGCCATCCTGACTGGTCTGTGCGACAAGCCGGATCACAGGCATCATGCTGCCTTGCAGTTCGACCAGCCCCTCGGTCAGATCGAAGCGCTTGCCCAGAAGATCGACCCGCCCTCGGATCAGTTGGAAATGCCCGATCGGCACGACGTTGCGGGTGGTGCCCTGAACCTGCAATTCTCCGCCCATCTCTGCATCGACGCCACGGCCCCGGATAAAGATCCGGTTCGGGGCGTTGATCTGCAGATCCAGACGCGGCGGATTCGCCGGCGGGGTCGAAGCCGGTCCGCCCATTCCGGCATCGCGAGATGCCGCACTGGGATAGTCCTCCAGCCCGGCCTTGGCGCGCGTGGCCCGCATCGGGCGCGTATCGTCCACATGCCGGATTTCGGGGATCGACTTGGCGCCGCCCATCCCGGTCGAGGGAATGCGGATCTCGGTCTCGCCCAGGGTGATGCGGCCAGAGATCAGCGGGCCTGCCTGCATCTGCCCCGCAAAACCGACCTGACCGCTGATCTCGGTCTGGTACAGGTTCGGATCGCGCGCCACGACGCGATCCAGCCGCACATCCAGATCGACGTTTCCGCCGGCAAGATCGACGGGGCCGCGAACCGTGATCCGGCCGCCCGCGGCGACATTGGCCGCGGCGTCAATATTTATGCTGCCGCGCTGAAACCCGGCCGTGACGTTCATCTGCTCAAGCCGCAACCCCAGTCCCGGCTCGGACAATTCGCCACCCTGCAGGACGACCTGACCGCCAAGCGCCTGCAATCCCGGTGGACCCTGCAGGGTCAGGTCCAGCCGCAGCGGTCCCTCGATCGTACGGGTACGGACAAACCCGTTGGCAATCGAGGCATTGCTGGTTCCCCTGATCGACAGATCGGTCGTCGAAAAGTTGCGCGCCGCCGAGCCTGAGACCCGGATATTTGTCTGACCGGGCGCAGTCGCCGCCAGATCGACCACGAAATTCGCGCCCGCCTCGCGGATGGTGCCGTTCACCGTCGCGGGTCCGGGCAGTTGCGGCTGAATCTGTCCAAGATCGTTCAGCCGCGCCTGCACGTTCAGACCGCTGGCCGTATCACCACTGGCATCGACGCGCAGTTGCGGGTTCGTGATATCGACGCGCTGGATCGACAGCCCGCTGGCCGATTGCGTCGCCGCCAGATCGAAATTCGTCTGGCCCCGCAGCAGCGGATCGACCTTTGGCTGCCCGACGGACAGGCCGCTGGCCGTGCCCTGCGCAGTGATCCGGCGCAGATCGTTTTCTTCCACCAGCCGCGCATCGGCACGCACCGCGCCGTTGATCCCGTTGCCCAGGAAACGCAGGTCACCGGCGTTCAGGGTAGCGCTCAGATCCGTCTGGCCGCCACCGACCTTGCCGGTCGCGCTGCCGGTCAGACGCGGATTTTCGACCTGTGCCTGTTCGATCGTAAAGACGCCATCGCTTTCAGTCGCGCTCACCTGCAGGCGCGTCTCGCCCGCCAGCGCACCGTCGATCTGGGCCTGGCCGAACGCCAGGTCCCGGCCCGTTCCGGCAAGCTGCAGCCTGCGCACCCCGTCGCCCGCCTCGCGGAAACTGCCGTCCACATTCACCGCACCACGCCAGCCGGGGCCCATGAAGGCCAGTGATTGCGCGTCGATGGTCGCGGCGATATCGGTAACCCCTTCGCCATAGGTGCCATCAGCCGTCACTTCCAGCTGATCGTTGGTCAATTCCACGTCCCGCAGGGTGATGACGCCCGATTTCTCCTCGGCCTGTACCGTCAGGCGGGTGGTGCCGGTCAGCGCGCCGTCGACGTTCTGTTGCCCAAGGCTGAGATTCTGTCCCGTTCCGGTCAGATCGACAAAACGCGTGCCTTCCTGTTCGGTCAGCTTCGCCCGAGCCTGGAAATCGCCGGACCAGTCAGGGCGGATCGCGCCCAGATCGAACAGTTCGAACTGGGCGGTCGCATCCAGCGCACCGGCGGCAAAACTGCCTTCGCCCTCGGCCTTCAACTGCGGATTGGCCAGTTGGAATGTCTCAAGCTGATACGCCCCGTCCTGGGTCTGACCCGCGATCACCGCAAGGTTCGTGCGGCCCTGAAGCGCGTTGTCCAGTGCCTCGATGCCAATCCTCAGGTCGTCGGCCTCGCCACTGATGCTCAGCCTGCGTTGCCCGCTAGCACCATTCAGTTTTGCCTCGGCTTGCAACGAACCGGCATAGGCGGGATCCGCCGATTCCAGGGACGGCATGGAAATCTGCGCGGTCACATCGCTGGACAGGCTGTTCAGATACCCCTGGGCCTCGGCGGTCAGACCCTGCGCATTGACTGAAAACCGGCTGATCTCGATCCCGGATTCGTCGCGCCGTGCGCCAAGCAGGATCTTCGAATCGCCTTCCAGCAGTCTGTCAAGCTGGGGCTGGTTCAGGGCGATGTCGGTTCCGGTGACCTCGGCCTGCAGATCGAAACTGCGGTTCAGGACCCTGTAATAGCCGCTTGCTGACAGGTCTGCGGCCCCGGTAATGTCCCGCCCTGCCAGCGCCGAGAGTCGGCCCAGATCGTCATAGGCCGCATCGACATCCACAGACAGCAGGAAACCACCCGACAGGCCTGACAGCAGGAAATAGCCCGACAGCCCATAATCCGTGCCATCAAGCGTCAGTTCCTGAATCTCGAAGGCATGGCCGGGTGTGAAATCGAAATTCGCCCTGCCCTCGACCTGCTCGCCGACGGCCTGCGCCATCGCGGGATCGTCGAATCCAAGCTGTCGGCCGCCGTAATCAATCTGCCCGGTGACCCCAGCTAAAGCTCCGTTCTCGATCGCGATCTCGCCCGAGCCGTCCAGGGTAAGCGCGCCGATCCGCATGTCCCCCTGATCCAGCTCGCCAACCCGACCGGTCAGCGTCCAGCCCTGTCCCTCGGCGGCATCGAAATGCAGATCCAGCTTGCCGGATTCCACCGTGGCATTGTCTGCGCCCGGCAACGCCACCGGTAGCTGGGTGGCATTCGCGTCGCGACCCAGAAGGATCTGAAGATCCAGATTCTGCGGCGCCGATTGCGCGTTGGTCGCCATCGAACCTGCAACGGACAGTGCCTCGGTATCGACTTTCAGTTCCGGCAGGTTGATCCGGCCATCCTCGCCGCGCCAGCCGCGTGCCAGAAGCTGGGTGTCCTGCCCGAAGAACGTCCGATCCTCGGGCGGCAGCAGCGTGGCCACATCGCCCCCCAGTTCCAGCCGGAACGCCGTTCCCGGACTGCCGTCCTCGCCCGGCGCAGCATTCGCGCTGGCCTGCCCGGTGACACGGGGCTGGCCATTCGTCGCAAGGCTGATATCGGCGGTGAAGTCCTGAACCGCGCCCTCGCCGGTGATCTGCGCGGACACCGAGGGTTTGTCGTACAGGTCAACCAGGTTGACCAGCAGCCCATCCGCCGCCTCGTCCAGCGACAGGTTCAACCGCAAGACCTTGGTTTCATTGGCGTAACCTGCGTTCAGGACGAATTCGCCGCGCGGTCCGTCAAGCCGGTCGATGGTCAGATCGACATCGCCTTCGCCACCGGCAAGGCTCATGCTGCCGGACAGGCTGATGGCCGCTTCGACGCCGATCACCGGCGCGCCCAGTTCGACCCGTTCGGCGTCGATCTGTTCGATATTGATAGATACCGGCAGTTCGGGCAGCGCGAACTCGGTCGCCTCGGCCTTGGGGGCATCTCCGCCGGCCGCAGGCAGACGCGGCAGCAGGATTTCCGCCGCCGAAAGTTCCGCGATGCTGACCCGACCGCGCAGCAACGCGGCCCGATTCCACTGGATCGCACCGTCCCGCAGCGTCAGCCAGACCCCCTCGGTGTCCGCAATCGTCATCCGATCAAAGGTCGCACGCGACGACAGGGCGCCCTGAAACCCGTCGATCGTCACCTGCCGGCCGGTGCCCGAAAGGTTCCTTTCCAGAAGCCGTGTCAGGAATCCGCGGTCGTCATCAACCTCTTGCGAGATATCGGCAGCGCTTTGCGCCAGCACCATGGCCGGGAACAGCAGTGCGAAGAATATCGTGACCAGTCTGCGCATCAGAATGCCTGCCCCAATCCCAGATAAAGCTGCACGCCATCGTCGGTGTCGCCGTTTCCGACCGGCGCGCCGATGTCGAAGCGCAACGGCCCGATGGGCGTCGCATAGCGCACCCCTGCCCCGGCCCCGGCATGCCAGCGGCTGACGCCGCCCCACGCATCTTCGGTCCAGACACGGCCATAGTCGGCGAACAGAACCAGCCCGATCTTCTCGCGCACCTGAAAGCGGAACTCGGCACTTGCATTGGCCACGCTCATCCCGCCGGTCTTGATCGGCCCGTCAGGGCCGACGATCTCGTTCACGCCAAGCGACTGATAGGATTGCCCGCGCACGGTGCCGCCGCCACCCGAGAAGAACAGATATTCGCGCGGCGTATTCTGGATCTCGCTGCCCAGAATCGTGCCGATCCGGGCCCGTCCGGCCAGGGTGAACCTGTCGTCCTCGCCCACCGAATGATAGGCGCGCCCCTCGCCTAGAAGCCGCGCCCCGGAATCGGTGTCCTCGAACCCCTTGAAGGGCGTCGCCTCTGCGCTGAGGTAGTAGCCGCGCTTGGCGTCAGTCGGCTCATCCCGGCGGTCCCAGGTCACCTCCATCGGAAATGCCAGCGCCTTGAAATCGCTGGTTTCTCCCTGATCGTTCACCCTGGACTGGAAATACTGGATCGCAACATCGGCGGTCAGCCGGTCACTGAAGATGTGGTTGAAACCCAACGCGATGCTGCCCGAATCCGAATCGTAATCCTCTTCGCGCATCCGGGCGAGCTTGGTCTCGATATAGGCCGTCGTGTCGGGGGTGATCGTGGCCGGTCGGTCGATGCGCAACGTCAGCTCTTCGTCCCGGCCGCTGGTGTCGGACCCGATATCCGACATTTCCGCGTCGATGCGCAGCCGTTCGCCGCCGCCAAGCAGGTTGCGATGCATCCAGTAGGCCGAAACCTGCGCGCCATCGGTGGTCGATATCTCGAATCCGGCACCGATGCGGCGCGGTTTCTGTTCGACCACCGTCAGATCGACATCCAGTGTGTCGTTGGCGTTCAGATACTCGGCCTCTTCCAGCGTGATCGCCGAAAACACGCCGGTGCGCCGAAGACGCTTGCGCACCGTTTCCAGATCCTCGGGGTCGAAAGGCTGGCCTTCGGGGAACCCCGCGATCTTGCGCAGGCGCCGCGGGTTCATGCGGTCATAGCCGGAAATGCTGAGCTTGCCGAAGGTGACGGCGGGGCCGGGTGCCAGCGCGATCCGGCTGTCGATCGTGTTGAGATCGTGATCCGCGACAATCTCTTGCCCGCCGACATCGGCCTTGGCGTGACCATAGTTGCGCCAGCCTTCGACGCCCGCAAGCGCCGCCGACTTGATCGTGCCGGTGCCGCCTGTCTCGCCCCTGGCATATTCGCTTGGGATATCGCTTTCGGGGGCAACGGGCGCGATCTGGGCGCGCGAGAACTTGAACACCGGCCCCGGATCGACCGTGACGACGACCGCATTCACGACCGAGGGCGCGTCCAGCGGCGCAATCTCGGCTGCCTCGACCCCATCAAGCGTGATGTAGATCAGCGCCGAATACCGGCCTTCGTCGTAAAGTGCCCCAAGGATCCGGGCATAGTCGGCGCGAGCGGCGGCCAGCACGTCCTGTCCGGTGGTGCGCCCTTCCTGCAGGGCACCCGCCACCAAAGAGGTGTTTCGTATGGTTCTCTTCAGATCTCCGTCGTCGCCCTGGACGCGGATATCAAGCGACACCGGGCCTTCGGTCTCGCTGCTGCTGCCAAACAGCCCCGAAAACGGAGACGACGACTGCCCCAGCGCCATTCCTGCAAAACCGAGGGCCGTAGACACGATCAGTCCCGCCCGAAGATAAGCCCGCATCATTCCTGCCCTGCCATGCTCGCTTTGCAGCGATTTGAACAGGAATGAGGCGCGAATTCCAGCAATTCATTCGGGAATGGCGGGCAATCCACCAGCTTTCGCCGATGTGTGGCGCTTACGACAAAGCGGCAAGACAGCCGTGCAGCGCCGCCATGTCGTCTCGGATCAGGAAGATCGGCGTATTCTCGGGGATATGGCGCATGAAGGGATCGTCCAGGAAGCCGCGCTGGAAAATATCGATTCGGTCGGCAATACTGCGCCCGACGCTGCCGGCAAGGAACATCCCCTCAAGCGGCATGAACCGCAGCGCCAGTTCACGGCAAAGCTGTCCGACCATCTCGGTGAACAGGTCATAGGTCTCGATGGCCTGCGCATCGCCTGCGGCTGCAGCGCGGGCGATGTCCTCGCTCCGGATCGGGTCTGTTCCGGTGCGGGCGGCATGCAGGCGCGACAGACCGCGCCCCGCAAAGGTTTCCTCGGTCGAGGTGAACTGCGTTGCCGCGTCGTCCCCCAGCAGGCGGACAAGACGTTGATAGATATTGGCGGGAAGATTGGTGTGACCCTCTTCAGCCTCCAGCGCCGTGATCGCGCCGCCCTGCAGGACGCGCACCGCGCAGACATTGAAACCGGTGCCCAGCCCGACCACCAGCGCCTGTCCGTTGCGGGCGCGATCCTCTGGTGCGTCGCGCAGCATCGCGACTCCGTCACCGTGAAGGGCAGGGGTTGCGTAACCCAGCGCGGTCAAATCGTTGATCAGGCGAACCTGATCGGCGTCTGTCAGCCGGGCCAGGCGGTCCTCGTCGAAATCCCAATCGCGGTTTGTCAGTTGCGCCTTTCCGCCGCTGACCGGTCCTGCGACCGCGATGCAGACCGACGTGATGCGCGGCTGGTCCTGTTCCTGCAGAAATCGGCGCACCACGTCATCGAAGCTGGTGAAATCGTCGCCGCGAAACCGGGTCACGGTTTCCTCGTCGATCACCTGATTCCGCGCAATCGCCAGTCGGGCATTCGTTCCGCCCACATCCCCAAGAAGCATCGCCATGACCGTTCCCCGCACGCTGTTCGCCGTGTTTCATTCACTAGGCCAGAATATCCGACTTTTCGAGAGGGCGCATGATAGCGGAAACGTCTTTCTTGCGGCCATCGACGATGACGGTTGGCCGCCAACCTTGCCGTTCGCAGGAACTTCGCCCCGCGCCGACGCGTTTTCTGGTCGAACGATGACAAAGGGAAAGGTCTGAACCATGGCCCGCATCGCAAACCGTATCGCACGTCTGACAATGGCCGGCAGCCTTGCACTGCTGACCGCAGCGCCGGCCCTTGCCGTATCACGCTCCGATCAGCCGGTGCAAAGCTGGTCGGCCATGCAGGGTATCGACGTGCCGGAACTGCTGGATCAGGCACAGGACATGCCGACATCGGACATGGCGCTGGGTGATCAACCTTACTGTGCCGACAACCCCGAGATCAGACAGACATTGCAGCACGACTTCGCCGAACAGCCCGTCGATTCTTCGCATGCCGGCACGCAGCTATGGGCGTCCGACCAGATGGGCACATGGACCCTGGTGGCGCCGCGCGCAGATCAGACAAGCTGCATCATCGCCTCGGGGATCGGCTATCATCCGGAAAAAGATGTCGAGGTCTATTATCAGACCGCAGGCCTGAACTGATCAACCCACGCGCCGCAGAAAGCTGCGCGTGCGATTGTCTTGGGCATTGCCGAAGATCTGACCGGGCGGGCCCTGTTCAACGATCCGTCCGCCTTCCATGAACACCACGCGGTCCGCGATTTCACGCGCGAACTGCATCTCGTGGGTCACGATCAGCATCGTCTGCCGCCCATCCGCAATCTTCCGGATCAGGTCCAGAACCTCGCCCACCCATTCGGGATCAAGGGCGCTGGTCGGCTCATCAAACAGCATCAGATCGGCGTCCAGCGCCATCGCACGCCCGATCCCCACGCGTTGCTGCTGTCCGCCCGACAGACCTGATGGGTAGCTGTCGCCGCGATCGCCCAGACCGATCTGAGTCAGAATCTGGTCAGCGCGATCCTGTGCCTTTTCCTTTGACCAACCGCGAACGGTCGTCAAACCCTCCATGATGTTCTGGCGCGCTGTCATGTTGGCAAACAGCGCATAGCCTTGAAAAACGAACCCCGTCCGCCGTCGCAGCGCAAGGATCTCGGCCTTGCCAGCCTTGGCGGCATCGACCGTCAGATCGCCGATGGCGATTTTTCCCTGATCCGGCCGGTCCAGATAGTTCAGGCAGCGCAACAAGGTCGATTTGCCGGTGCCGGAAGGGCCGATGATCGCCACACGCTCGCCGGGTTTCAGGCACAGGTCAATCCCGTCCAGAACGGTGTTGGCTCCGAAACGCTTGACCAGCCCGCTGACATCGATCTCGCAACTCATCGCGCCACCGCCTTTCCAAGATGCGCTTCCATCCGGCGCTGACCCACCGACAGCACCTCGACGATGGCCCAGTAGAACAGCGCGACGACCAGGAACGCCTCGAGATAGAGAAAACTGCCGGCAGCCTCTTTCTGCGCGGCACCCATCATCTCGGTCACACCAAGGGTGAACGCTAGGGACGTGCCTTTGATCATGTCGATGAAATAGTTCATCAGCGTCGGCGCCGCCACGCGGGCGGCCTGCGGCAGAATGATCCGCCGCAGCAACTGGCCCTGGGTCATGCCGATCGATTGCGCCGCCTCCCACTGGCTGCGATCGACACCAAGGATCGCGCCGCGGATACTTTCGGCCATATAGGCCGAAAAATGCATCGTCAGTCCGAAGATGGCGGCGGTCACGCCATTGATGCTGGTCAGGAAGCTCAGCATCTGGGGCAGCCCGTAATAGAACAGGAACAACTGCACCAGCAGCGGAGTTCCCCGGAAAAAGCTGATGAACACCGCCACGACCCGGTCAAGGATCGGCACGCGAAGAACCCGCACGATGGCAAGGACCGCAGCCAGAACCAGCGCGGCGATCATCGAGATGACCGCCATGAACAGGGTCAGGGGAACATACCCGGCGATCACCGGCACCAGATCCCACATATAGGCGATGTCCAGCGAGCGCATTATTCGCCGTCAGCCGGTTGTGTCACATCGGCATCCAGCCATTTCTGCGAGATCTCGGACAGCTTGCCATTTTCCTTCAGCGTCGTGATCGCGGCATCGACCTTGTCGCGCAGGGCTTGCCCGGCCTCGTCGTTGCGGAACGGCAGGGCGTTCCGGATCTCGTCGAAGGGCTTTCCGGCCAGTGCCAGCGGCAGAGGGCTTTTCGCGATCACCTGAGCCGAGGATACGCGGTCCATCACGAAGGCATCGACGCGGCCCAGCGCGGTGTCCTGTTCGATATTGCTTTCATAGGTGCGGATGTCGATCTGGTCGGAATAGGGCAGGTTGCGCAGCAGCTCTTCGAAATTCGAGCCCAGATTGACCGCGACCGATTTGCCTTTCAGGCTGTCCGGGCCCGAGATCTGGTCTTCGTTCCCGGCTTTCACGACGACCTGTGCGCCGTCATATACATAGGGCTGGGTGAACGCGAACTTCGCCTCACGATCAGGCGTGATGGTGATCTGGTTGGCAATCGTGTCGATCCGGCCCGATTCCAGCGCGCCGATCAGTCCGGAAAAGGACATGGTGACGAATTCGACATCATCGCCCGTCTCAGCGCCGATGGCGTTCAGGAAATCGACCTCGAAGCCCTGCAATTCGTCGGTGCGGGTGAAGGTGAACGGAAAATAGCCGCCGGACATGCCGACGCGGATCGTCTCGGCTGCCGCGGGCAGGGCGGTGGTCAGGGCGAGGATCGCTGTCAGGATCGTCTTGCGCATGGGAAACTCCTTTAAATCTTCGCCCACTAGATGCGGCCTCGGACCAGATGCGACAACCTGCGCGGGGCAGGGCCTGTAAAATAAGAACAGCGTCGAAGGGCTGACCGCAACAGATGGAACGGATCCGTTCCAGAAAAGCCGCAAACCGGGAATTTGTTCCGGTCCATGTTGCCGGATTTGTGGTTTTTCGGAACACGTTCCCGACGCAGAAACGCCAAGGGAGGCGGGTTCCGGGTCATTGCGCTTTACCTGCATGTCGCGCAAACTCTGCCCGAAACGAGGGAGGAAACCAGATGAAGCACCTGTATGCCGCCGCGCTGATCGGTGCGGCCGTCGCCGCGCCCGCAGCCGCGCAAGAGATCAAGATCGGCTACGCGCTGGCCGAGGATAGTCATTACGGCGTCGCCGCCAAGGCGTTCGAGGAATCGCTGAAAGGCAGCTTGGGCGACCAGTTCACGTTCCGCCATTTCCCGTCATCGGGCCTGGGCGGCGAACGGGAAGTGGTCGAAGGCATTCAGCTTGGCACCGTCGAGATGACCATCGTTTCGACTGGCACGCTGTCGAACTTCGTGCCCCAGGTCGGCGTCTTCGACGTGCCGTTCCTGTTTACCAGCCTTGATCACGCGCGGAAGGTCCTGGACGGCGAGATCGGTCAGGACATGCTGGCAAAATTTGATGACGCCGGTCTGCACGCGCTGGCATGGGGCGAACAGGGCTTCCGTCACATCACCAATAATCGCGGCGCGATCCAGACGCCCGCCGACACCGAGGGTCTGAAGATCCGCACGATGGAGAATCCGGTTCACATCGAGGCGTTCAAGGCGCTTGGCGCGGCACCGACCCCGATGGCATGGCCCGAGGTGATCGGAGCGCTGCAGCAGGGTGCCATCGACGGGCAGGAAAACCCGTTGTCGGTGATCGTCTCGGCCAAGCTGAGCGAGGTTCAGAAATACCTGACGCTTGACGGGCATGTCTATTCGCCGGCGGTCATCCTGATCTCGCCCGCGCTGTGGGGTCAGCTGGACGACGACCAGAAGGCCGCATTCGATCAGGCCGCCGCCGACGCAGTCACCGCGATGCGCGGCTATGTGGACGATGTCGAGGCGTCCGGCGTGGCCACGCTGAAAGAACAGGGGATGGAGGTCAACGAGTTGTCGCCCGAGGAAAAGGCGGCATTCCGCGACGCGCTGGCCGAGCCTTACAAGGATTACGAGGCCCAGTTTGGCAAGGAACTGATGGACCGTATCCAGGCCACCGAATAACGGCACGATGCGCCGGATCGAACGCGCCTTCGTCATCCTGAACGGCACCGCCGTCATCGCAGGGCTTGCGCTGATGGCGGTGGTGGTCGGCTGGAACGTGGCCGCCCGCTATCTGTGGGCGGGCGCGCTGCCGTGGGCTGACGAAGTCGCGCGCTATACGATGATCTGGCTGACATTTCTGGGCAGCGGCCTTGCCCTGCGCGAGGGCGCGCATGTCGCCATCGCCAACGCGCAAGAGGCGCTGCCCGGCCCCGCGCAGCGCGGGCTGCGCTGGCTGATCCTGCTGATCCTGTTCTTCTTCTTCGCGTTCATGGTGTGGGTCGGCATCGACTATATGAACCGCATGGCGATCCAGAAATCCGCCGCGCTGCGGCTGCCGATGAAGTGGGTCTATGCGGCCATGCCCACGGGGTTCGCGCTGATGATCCTGCATCTTGCGCTGGTCGCGCGGCGCTATCTGCGGGCCGGATTCCAGGCGACGGAACAGGCAATCGACGAGGCCGTTCGTGGTTGAGATCCTGATCTCGGCGTTCCTGATCCTGATGCTGATCGGCGTGCCGGTGGCCTTTGCTCTGGCGCTGGCCGCCTTTGCCGCCGTTGGCCTTGGCGGACATTATCCGCTGGTCGTCGTCGTGAAGGAGATGTTCACCGGGCTGGACAGTTTTCCCCTTCTGGCAGTGCCCTTCTTCATCCTTGCCGCAGAGATCATGTCAACGGGCGCGATCTCTGCGATGCTGCTGCGCTTTGCCTCGCAGTTCGTGGGTCACCTGCGCGGTGGGCTGGGCTATGCCAACGTGCTGACCTCGACGCTGTTCGCGGGGATTTCGGGATCGGCACTGGCCGACGCCGCCGGGCCGGGCGCGATGATGGTGCGGATGATGGAAAAGGGCGGCTATGACCGTGCCTATGCCGGGGCGCTGACCATCGCCACCTCGGTCGTGGGGCCGATCATTCCGCCCTCGATCACCATGATCATCTATGCGCTGCAGGACCGGAACGTGTCGGTCGGATCGCTGTTCATGGCGGGTATCCTGCCGGGAGTGCTGATTTCGCTGGTGATGGCCGGGGTCAACTGGTGGATCAGCCGAAAACGCGGATATCGCAGCGCCGAGGCGCGGCCGCATCTGCGCCAGATGGTCCGCAACACTGTCGCGGCGCTGCCCGCGCTGGCCCTTGTGGTGCTGATCGTCGGCGGCATCCGGGGCGGCGTCTTCACCCCGACCGAGGCTTCGGTGATCGCGGTGGGATACGCGATCGTCGTCAGCGCGGTCATCTATCGCGGGTTTACGCTGCGGGATCTGTGGGGCGCGTTCTGGCGGGCGGGCATCATGTCGGTCGCCGTGCTGATGATCCTGGCTGCGGCGCGGGCCTTTGCCTGGGTGCTGATCATCGAGGGCGTGCCGCAGGCCATGGCCGACGCGGTGATCGCGATGAATCTGTCGCCCATCGCCTTTCTCTTGATGGTCAACCTGCTTCTGCTGGTTTTCGGCATGTTCATGGACCCGCTGCCGGGGGTGATGATCCTTGTGCCGATTCTTGCCCCCATCGCGCACAGCCTTGGGATCGCCGCCGATCATTTCGCCATCGTGGTGATCGTCAACCTGACCTTCGGCCTGATGACGCCCCCTGTCGGTGGGCTGATCTTCGTCGTCGCCTCTGCCACCCGGCAGCGTCCGTCCGAACTGATCCGCGAATTGCCGCCATTCTTCCTGGCCGCCATCGCGGCGCTGTTGATCCTGACCTTCGTTCCGGCGCTGTCCACGTGGCTGCCCGGGATCAGCGGGTTCGCACGCTGAGCATGGGCAGAACTGCGGACTTGATAAAAAAGCCCTTGCCCAGCATTCTTTCAGCCATTGAAAACGGGTCAGGGGGACATGGGACATGGGAAAGCGCGACGATCTGATCGCGAAATACGCGGCCGATATTCAGGACAAGCTGGGACAGGCGCCCGACATGGACCTGCTGACCAAGGTGACGATCGGTTGCGGGCCGTCGATCTATGACGACGACGCGTCGACCGTCGCATCCAGCGACGAGGCCGAGCTTGAGCGGATCAAATCCAGCTATCTGATGAAGAAGCTTGGCCTGCCTGACGGCCCAAACCTGATGGAAGGCATCAATGCGGTGATCGAGGCATATGGCCGGTCCAACCGGAACAAGTATCGCGCCGTGGTCTATTATCTTCTGTGCCGTCACTTCGGCAAGGAATCTGCCTATCTCTGACCTGCCATCGCCTTGATGGCGGTGACGTGATCGGGCGTGGCCGCCAGACAGTCGGCGGCCAGCGCCTCGGCTTGGCGCATCAGATCGGCCGGACGCACGATGCGGTCGATCAGGCCCCATGACAGTGCCTCGGGCGCCTCGATCCTTTCGCCGGCCATCAGGATCATCCGCGCGCGCGACGGCCCGACAAGCTGTGTCAGGCGGCGCGGGTCGCTGGGTTGCGGCAAGAATCCCAGCTTCATGACCGGATAGAAGAACTTCGCGTCAGGCACGGCGATCCGCAGGTCACAAGCCAACACCATGCCGAACGCCCCGCCCGCCAGCGTGCCGTTCAGCGCGGCGATGGTCAGACAGGGCATCGTCGCCATCCGCGCCGACAGCCTTTCCCATTCGGACGACTTCGCCAGCCCGGCTTTTGCCTCGTCCAGATCGGCCCCGGCCGAGAAGACCTTGCCGGTTCCGGTCAGGATCAACGCCCGGCTTTCGGGATCAGCGGCGGCGTCATCCAACGCGGCAGTCAGATCGCGCAGCATGGCCTCGGTCAGGGAATTGGCCTTGTCGGGCCGGTCGATCAACAACAGCGTCAGTCCGCCGCGCCGTTCGTTTCGGATCACGGAATGTTCCCTTTCCCTTGGCGCGCCGCTGTGTCAGACATTCGGCAGTTTACTGGCATTTCGAAAGGTATCCGGCATGTTTCGTTCGCTTGCAACCTCGGCCGTGGCGCTGATTGCCGCCGCATCGCCCGGCCTGACAGAGGTGACCCCGGCGCAGGTCTGGGATGACCTGGCCAGATCCTATACCGACATGGGCTATGAGGTGACGGTCGGCAGCCGCGACGAGGCAGGCGATACGCTGAGCCTGTCAGACGTCACCGTCTCCGTCGATGGTGAAACCAGCGATTTCAGCTTTGACATCCCGGGCATCGTTCTGCGTCAGACCGGCGACGCGAAGGTGCGGACGGTCATCGAGGGCGAGATCACCGGCGAAGCGGTCGCCGAAATGCCCGATCAGGACGACACCAACATCCAGTTCCTGATGACCATGCCCGGCAACGAGATGCTGTCGTCGGGCAGCGCCGATGACATGCTGCACGAGATGAGCTATCCCGAACTGACGCTTGCCGCACGTTTCGGCGCACAGCCGGAGGATGCCGGGGCGGCACAGGACATGCCGTTGCGGATCAGCCTTGCAGATGTCGCCGGAACCTATCGCAACACCAAGGCCGCAGACGGCACCGACACCACATACGACATGACGGCGGGCAAACTGGATCTGGCGATCGAGATGACAGATGTTGCCGCCGACGATCAGGACGGCGCGTCGACGGGCAGCCTCAGCGCCCGGAGCGTCGTTGACGGGCTGACAATGACGGGGCGCATGAAGACGCCGTCCGGCCAGATGGACATGACCGACAATCTGCATGTCGCGTTGAAGGACGGGCTTCGCATAGACGGCAACTTCGCGATGGGCCCGATGACCGGCAGCGCCGAATTCTCGGGCACCGATGCCGAGGGCGTGCAGAAATCGGGCGACGCAGCCTTCGGCTCGGACAGCAGCGAATTGTCGGTCGCCATGTCCCGCGATGCGCTGATCTATCGTGGCAGCGCCAAGGGCACCCGGGCCGAGATGAACATCGCGGATCTGCCGTTCCCGATCAGCTATGCCGTCGAAAGCGCCGCGGGCGGCCTGACCCTGCCGATCTCGAAGTCGGATGAATCCCAACCCTTCAAGTTCGACTATGCGCTGGCCGGTCTGACCCTTGCGGACGGAATCTGGAACCTGTTCGATCCGAACGGCCAACTGCCGCGCGATCCGGCCAGCCTGACCATCGATATCGAAGGCATGGCAAAGGTCAGCGAAGACCTTCTTGATCCCGCGATGGCACAGCGGATGGAAGAGGCGGCGGAGGCGCAGGCACAAGCGCAGCAGCAGGCTGAGGCTGAAGACGGCGCAGCAGCACCCGCGGACGTTCCGCCGATGCCCTCGCCGCTGCGGCCCGAGACCGTGCGGATCAACCAGTTCACACTGGATGCGGTGGGTGCGAAGGCCGATGTCACCGGCGATCTGACCATTCCCGAAGGCGCCGAACAACCGGTCGGCAAGGTCGAAGGCAGCTTTTCGGGCATCAACACCCTGCTGGACACGTTGGTGTCGATGGGTGTGGTCCCGCAGGAACAGGTGATGGGCGCGCGCATGATGATCGCGATGTTCGCCCGTCCGGCGGAAGGCGATCCGAACACCCTGAAGACCGAGCTGGACTTCCGCGAAGACGGCTCGATCTTTGCGAACGGCCAGCAAGTCAAGTGACCTGAAGCACGCAGGGGCAGGGGCCGGACGTCCGTCCGGCCCCTTTTCGTTTGCGCCGGGCGTGCTGGCGCGTGAAAAAGGGCCAAGCGACAAGAGGACGGGATGAGCAGCGAACAGACCTCTAGGGAACATTCGGCGCAGCTGCGGGATCTGGCCGAGGCGCTGGTCGCGGCTGCAAAACGTGCCGGCGCCGATCAGGCGGATGCGCTGACCATGCGCGGCCAGTCGGTCAGTATCGATGTGCGCGGCGGTGGGCTGGAACACGCCGACCGGGCCGAGGGCGTCGAGATCGGCCTGCGCGTGCTGATCGGGGGACGGCAGGCTTGTGTCTCTGCGTCGGATCACAGTCACGACAGTATCGCCGAAATGGCGGCACGCGCCGTGGCCATGGCGCGCGAGGCGCCCGTGGACGACTATCTTGGTCTGGCCGATCCCGGACAGCTGGCAAGCCAGCGCGACGCGGTCGCTTTGCAGATCTGCGACGACCGACCTGACCCCGCGCCCGACCAGCTGCAAGACGCGGCACTGCGGGCCGAAGCCGCCGCACTGCAGGCCGCAGGCATCAGCCAGGTCGAAAGCGCCAATGCCAGTTTCAGCCGCCGTCATCTTTGGCTGGCGGCCTCGAACGGGTTCTCGGGCGGCTACAGTCGCACCACGCATGCCATATCGACCGTTGCGATCACCGGCGAGGGGCTGGGGATGGAACGCGATTATGCCGCTGAATCTCGGGTCTGGGCAGACGACCTGCCGCAGCCCGAAGAGATCGGCCGCCTTGCCGCCGAACGGACATTGGCGCGTGCGGGATCGCGCAAACCGCCGACCGGGGCCTTTCCGATCCTGTATGACCGACGAGTGGCGGCGTCGCTGATCGGGCATCTGCTGTCGGCTGTGAATGGCGGTTCGGTCGCGCGTGGCGCAAGCTGGCTGCGCAAGGCAATGGGCGAACCGGTCCTGCCGGTGGGAATGGATCTGATCGAGGATCCGCTTCGGCCACGCTACCCCTCGTCGCGACCCTTCGACGCCGAAGGTCTGGCGACACGCCAACGCAGCATCGTGGCGGACGGTGTTCTTCAGGGCTGGACGCTGGATCTGGCAACCGGGCGCAAGCTGGGTATGGACAGCACCGCATCCGCCGCGCGGGGAATGGCCTCCGCGCCATCGCCAACCAACAGCAACGTGATCCTGACGTCCGCCGATGGCGGCGCGGACGACCTGATCGCCGAGATGGGCACCGGGCTGGTGGTGACGTCGATGCTGGGTGCCTCGATCAACGGAACCACGGGCGATTATTCACGTGGCGCGGCCGGGTTCTGGGTCCAGAATGGCAGGATCGCCTATCCGGTCAACGAATGCACCATCGCCGGAAACCTGCGCGACATGCTGATGACATTGCGGGCTGGCAACGATGCGTTGCCATGGCGAGGCGCCGAGGTGCCCAGCCTGCTGGTTGAAGGAATGACCGTTGCGGGGGCCTGACGACGATCTTTCATTGCTGGTCGATGCCGCACGCGCGGCAGGCGTCATCGCGCTGCGGTACTGGCGCCAGGATCCGCAAAGCTGGGAAAAACCCGACGACGCCGGTCCCGTGACCGAGGCCGACCTGGCTGTGAACGACGAACTGCAGCGGCACCTGACCGGCATGCGGCCCGATTACGGCTGGCTGTCCGAAGAAAGCGAGGCCGATCCCGCACGTCTGGACGCGCGACGCTGCTTTATCATCGACCCGATCGACGGAACCCGCGCCTTCATCGCAGGGCAAGAGGGGTTTTCACATTCGCTGGCGGTGGCGGAAGGCGATCGGATCGTCGCGGCGGTCGTCTATCTGCCGGTCAGCGGCCGCTGCTATACGGCGGCAGCGGACGGACCGGCACAGCTGAATGGCCAACCGATCACCCCGAGCGATGCCGGAATCGATGGGGCCAGTGTGCTGACCTATCGTGCCGCATCCGATGCGGTGCACTGGCGCGGCGGCATGGTACCGGGTTTCACCCGCGAGTTCCGCCCGTCGCTGGCCTGGCGACTTTGCCTTGCCGCGGAAGGCAGGTTCGATGCCGCCCTGTCGCTGCGCGCGGCCTGGGAATGGGATATCGCCGCGGGCAGCCTGATCGCCGAACGGGCAGGCGCCGCGGTCACGGATCGGCGCGGACACCGGATGCGATTCAACAGTCCGCGCGCGATGGTCGACGGGCTGATCGTCGCGGGACCACGGCTGCACGGCGAATTGCTGGACGCGCTGCAGTCCTGATCGCTGCGGCGCATCGTTCGATCCACACAGCTTTCAGGCAATCACGGAATATCGCCTCTGGAACGGTTCAAGCCGCTCTGATGCGCTTTTTTTGGTTGGGATCCGCAAGAATCGCGAAATTTACGTCGTATTTCGGTCATTTTCACGCCCGTGGCGCCTGATCTTTCACACCGCATTCACGACTGCCATGGCAAACAGGCCCAACAGCAACGCGAGGAAGCAAAAGGGGACAACCCGACCCGCAAGCCAATAGAGAGAGAGTTCCCAGACCATGTCCGCGCAGCAAAAGCAGAATGTGAACAACGTGATCGCCGCACTTCAGCTTCTGGGCGCGGCGCCGGGGGGTGCAGAGAATGAACCGGCCCGCCGCGCGCTGGAAAGCCTTGGGGCGGCGATGCCGGGGCGGTCCGATCCGGAGGCTCCTCTACCCGGATCGGACCGCCCTACATGGGCCGCATTCAGACGGCTTGAGCGCGAAAACCAACTGCTGATCGACCACGCCGAGATGCTGGCCTGCGCGCTGGGGGCGTGTCCGAATTGCTGGGGCACGATCCTTGACTGCGAGGATTGCGGAGGTGTTGGCAGGCCCGGCGCGTTCCGGCCGGATCGCAGTTGCTTCGACCGTTTCGTCCTGCCCGTCATCGCCCAGGTCATGGGCGGCGACGGGGCGGAACAGGACACACAGATCCCGATCGCGCGGTTGTGCGACCGGGACCACCCGCAGGGCACGTCAGTTTAACGAGTTTCTCCCTGCTCAGTCCCGCCCGCGGGTGGATTGGCGGATGGCCCCCAAAGGCCATCCGCCAAACTTTTTCAGGCCAAACTGGCGTCAGGCGCTAGAACAGCGGATCAAGCGCGAAAGGGTCGTTGGTGGCAGCGCGTGTCGCAATCGTCCGCCCGGGCCCCGACAATGTCGCGATCTGGACTGCCAGCTGCGAGATGGCCTGTGACAGCGCCGCAGCGATTGCGGCAGGCTGATCGCTGCTGGTCATCGGCACCGAAATGTCAAAGCTTCGCGCGTGATTGGCGCCACCGCTGCCACTGTCCGAGACGAAATATCGCCCACTGAGCCGATAGGTGTCGTTCGCCTGCGCCAGGGCCTTTTCGACCCGCACCTCCAGCACGCGCTGCGGCGGCTCGGCCAGTGGCCATGGTTCGCCGATCACCGTCGCGCCGGACTGGTCCGAGATCGCACGGGCCAGCGCCAGCGTGAAGGCACGCTGCGGATTGTCGGCCCACAGATTGTCGGGGGTCGAGCGCACGGCGCCATCGGCGGTCTGCCACATCACTTCCTGATCCGAGGCGTATTCCGGCAAGGACACGTCCTTCAGCTCGGCCGTGCCAAGCCGGTTGGGCACCTGTGGCCCGGACACCGGCGGGTCGATCAGGTACCGGCCGGTCTTTTCGGGATTCGAACAACCGGCCAGGGCCATGGCGGCCAGCAAAGTCGCGGCGGAAATGGATTTGATCATCATCTTAGCGTCCCAGAATAAAGGCGCGAGGGTTGCGTTCGATCATCCGCGCCAACGAGCCAAAGCTGGCCGTCGCGCGGCGCAGTTCGCGCAGCATGCCAATCGCCTCGCTATTGAAGGCGGACCGGTCGCCATAAGCCGCCAGAACCGCATCGGCGCGTGCCGCCGTGGTCTGCAGGCGCTGGATCAGCTGCGGAAGCTGCTGCACCGATTTCGCCACCTCGTCCGCGGCGACGCTGGCCGAATCCAGTGCATTGTTCAGGCTTCCGGCGGCATTCCCGTCACGAAGATCGTTCAGCAGACCCGATGCCGCCTGCAGCGTGTCGGACAGATTGCGGGGCAGGCGTTCGGCGTCCTCGCTGCCCAGCATGGCGCGAAGATCAGCAAGGATGCCTTCGGCCTGCGCGCTGATCTGGGCGAAATCGACCTCGTTCACCTTGGCGGCCGCGGCGTCGATCTGATCCACCATGTCGGGCACATCGACCGCAGCTTCCTGCACCGACTGGAAAGCCGAGGTCGCTTCGTCGATCATCCGGCCCAGATTTTCGCCCGCACCGGACCGCTGAATATCGCCCGCCAGCGTATCCACCTGCGCCGCCGCGCTGTCCAGCGTGGCGACAAGGGTGCCGATCTTTTCGGGCAGGGCCTCGGCCTCGGGAGTGCCGATCACGTCGCGAACGTCCTGCAACGTCGCGTCAAGCTGCGCCCCGATCGAGGCGAAATCGACATCCTGAACCGACGCCGATGCCGTCTGCAGGGATTCCAGAATGGCCGGCAGACGGTCGGCAGCCTCGTTCAGCTTGGCCGCGACTTCGCTGGCCGATGCCAGCGCGGTCCCGGCATTGTCAGCCGCGCCGCTGTCGCGGAAATCCTGAACCATGGTGCGAATGTCGGTCAGCGTCGTTTGCGCCTCGTCGATGGTGTTGCGCAGGCTTTCGGGGATCGCCCGCGTTTCCTGCGAACTGGCCAGCTCGGTGACGCTGTTCATCATGTCGGTGGCCGATCTCAGCACTTCCTCGATCGGAAGATCGCCGATCCGGGTCAGGAATCCCTGTGCCGTCTGGGTAAAGTCCGAGATGTCGCCTTCAACCGAGGGCACGATGGGATAGGGCTGGCCGTCCATGTCGATCTGCGCCTCAGGCGCGTCGGGGATGTTGATCAGTTCGACGATCAGCGAGCCGCCGAAGAAGCCGGCACTTGCCACGCGCGCGCGAAGACCCGCCTGCACCGCACCGCGCAGAAACTCCAACGCGTCTTCGGGGGTGGCATCCTCCGCCAGACCAAGCCTGCTGGGAGAGATCGCGATCGACACCTGTTGCAGCACCTGTGGATCGACGCCGTCCTGCCCTTCTTCGACGCGCACCGCGAGATCCGTCACCTTGCCGACGCTCAGCCCCTGAAACTGCACATCGGCGTCCTTTTCCAGCCCGCTGACGGTGCTTTCGACCAGAACGCTCAGCTTTAGCTGGCCTTCCCTGTCGGCCACGAACAGGTTGTCGCGGGCGGACTCTTCGTCGGGTTGCAGGCTGAACACATGGCCGTTCTCGACCTGCTGGCCACCGCTGACCAGCGTATCGAAGGCGATGCCCCCTTGCACCAGAGACGAAAGCGAATTGACGTTGAATGAAATGCCATTCGCACCAAGCGAAAGCGAAAAGCCCGAAGTGTCCCAGAAGACAGTCGATGTGGTCAGCCGCTCGTCATGCGGTGACTGGATGAACGCGTCTGCAACAACGCTGTCATCATCGGACGACAGGCGCAGGTTTTCCATGCGACCGACCTGTACGCCTCGATAAAGGACCGGCGCACCCTCGCTAAGACCATCTGCACTGTCCATCGACAGCGTGATCCAGGTTCCCTCCGCGTCCTCGCGGATCAGGGGCGGGCGTTCCAGACCGACGAAATGCGTTTGCCGCGGATCGGTCTTCGCATCCCAGTAGCCTTCGATGAACGAACCGGTCAGCACCGTATCCAGGCGCGTGACCCCCTGTGCCGTGACCTGCGGGCGCACGATCCAGAACTGCGCATCCGCGTCGATATAGTCGGCGATGTCATTATCGACGCGGATTTCGACCACGACCTTGGTCAGGTCCGGGGTGAAATGCACGGCCTCGACCTGCCCTACGGTAATCTCGCGAAAACGCAGCGTCGTCTCGCCGGGTGTGATCCCCGTGGCGTCGGCGAATTCCACCTCGATGATCTGACCGCGATCCGAATAGGCGTTCCAGGCCACGCCAAGTGTCACGATCAGCGCGATGATCGGCACCAGCCACACGACATTGACGCCGGCCTGGGCAGCGCGCACGGCGGTTTTGCGGACGGGGCTTGCCGGCTTCAGCGGCGGCGGTGGCGTATCGCTCATTCTGTCTTGTCGTTCCTGCCGTCGTCTTCGTCGTTAGAACGGCGGCGCAGCGGCAAGCCGCGCCAGATCAGCCGTGGGTCAAAGCTTTGCGCGGAAAGCATCGTGAAGGCAACCGACAGCGCAAAGGAAGCTGCCGCCGGTCCGGGATGGATGGATGCGACGAAACCCAGCTGAACCAGCGCGGACAGGATCGCAACCACGAACACGTCGATCATCGACCAGCGGCCGATGAACTCGACGACCTCGAACATCTTCAGCCTTGTATGCGCCTGGTCCACCGTGGCTGGCCTTCCGGCGACCAGCGCCAGCCAAGAGATCGCGATGAATTTCGCGATCGGCACGACGATCGAAGCAAAGAAGACAATCGCGGCAATGTCATAGCTGCCGTGATCGATCAGCTGCATCACGCCTTCAAAAATCGTCGCCTCGGAACTGCCCTGTAGCCCCGCGAAGGTCTGCGTGCTCATCATCGGCAGCAGGTTGGCGGGGAAATACATGACAACGCCGGCGATCAGCCACGCCCATACCGCCTGCAGGCAGCGGCGGTCCGGCGGGGAAAGGCGGGCGCCACAGCGGGCACAGGTGGTCGTCTCCTCGGGCCAGACCCTGCCACAGCTGCGGCACCCGACCAGCCCGGCGCGATGTGCCGTCATGACGGGGCCGTCATGGATCTGCGCGCCGCCGCTCATGTTCCGGCCTCGGGCGCTTCGACCAGTTCGCGGCCATCGGTCTTCAGCCCGCCATCCTCGATCGCGTCCCAGATCGTCGTCTGGCACATGAAGCCGCGCGAGGCGGCGTTGACGATGATCAGCGCGCAGAATGCCCAGAAGGCCGGACCCAGATGCACGGTCGCAAGCCCGGCGACCTTGACCAGCGCGACCGAGGTGCCGATCACGAAGATCTCGGCCATCGACCAGGGTCGCAGCACCTCGGACCAGCGGAATGCGGTGGCGGCGTGGCGATGCGGCGGCCGCCCCTGCGCCAGCGGCACCAACGTGTATAGCAGCAGGAACGCGCGCAGGACCGGCAGCCCGACGATCATGACCAACACCGCAACGACAAGCGGCAGCAAGATGCCATCAGCGAAGGCCAGGGCGACGCCGAACAGCGATGTGGCGTTGCCGAATCCCATGCGCGAAATTTCCAGAAACGGAAAGAACACCGCGCCCATCAGCAACACCATCGAGGTGAAGGAGAGGGCGATCAGCTGACCGAACGCGCCGCTGCGCGGTTTCGCAAGCACCGTTCCGCAGCGAACGCAGCGCGCAGTCTCGCCGCTGGTCAATTCCTCATCGACATGCAGCGCATCGCAACGCGGACAGGCCAGAAGGCCTTCGCCTGTGCTCAGATCAAGGGTGGCGTGCAGAGTCATGGCGTCAAGATAGGCCGCAAGCTGTGGGGTGCAAGCGTTGTCGCGCAGCAATGGGGCGAATACCGCCTAGTGCCGGGCGCCATCGCGCGCCGCCGATGTCAGCACCACCTTGCGGTCATCGGTTCCGGGCAGGCGCGTCGCGGCTTCGATCGCGAAGGTCAGTTCAAGGACATAGCTTCCATCCTCGAACGCAGTCCGGGCCGCGCCCTCGAGTTGGGTCGAGAACGCCTCGATCAACTGGCTGCCCAAACCCGTGCCCTCATCTTCCGCTTCGCGGTCGCCGGTAGAGTTGACGATCCGCAACACACCGGTTCCGGATTCGGGCGAGGTCAGATGAACCCGCACCCACGGACCATCTTCACCTGCCGGAATTCCCGCGTATTTCAAGGCGTTGGTGAACGCCTCGGTCGCCAACAGGGACAGCGGCACCGCCTGGTCGGGCAGCAATGTCATCGGTTGCAGCTTCGTCTCGACCCGCAGATTGCTGCCCGGCCCGACCGACGCGTTGACCATCTGATTGATGATGTCGCCGATCAGCCGATCAGCCTCGACAGCGTCAAGATGTTCGGCCTGATACAGGTTTCGGTAGATCGTCGCCAGCGCCGCCACCCGATCCTGAACCGACCGCAGCACCCGTTTGGCGTCGTCATCCGAGATCACGCGGCTTTGCATGTTGATGATCGAGGCGATCAGCTGAAGGTTGTTCTTCACACGATGGTGAACTTCTTTCAGCAGCACGGTCTTTTCCGTGACCGCATCCTCCATCGCCTCTTCGTCGCGGATCAGGATCCGCGCCATGTTGTGGAAGGTCTGGCTGACATCGTGGATTTCGGTGGGCGCGTCGGTCAGGATCGGCGGCGGCTCGTCACGGTTGCCGATCGCGAACCGACGCATCTGTCCCCGCAGAACGGTGATATGTCGCAGGACCAGCCGGAAGACAGCGAAATACGCCACCGCGAGAGAGACCAGCCACAGAGCGGCCGGAAACAGGAACGCACCGAACCGCGTCAGTTGGAACAGTCCCACGCCGGCCAGTTTCGGGCTCCAGCTTCCCAGCGCATAGACCAGCCCCGGCACCACGGGCACGACAGTGAACACGCGCATCTCGCCCGTGTTCGCACGGGCGCGGAAGGTGGTATCGTTGCGCGACAGCAGGCTGAGCAGCGACACACCGGCCGGAAGAATGTCGTCGGCCGAACCCTCTTCGGCGCTGTCCGAGGTCAGAATATCGCCGCGGTGATTGAAGGTCAGGATCCGCGCGCCCTCGGTCCCGAAATTGATCGAGTGCGTGGATCGCAAAAATTCGTGGGTCAGCGAGATCCCGATATATCCCTGCAATTCGCGGTCGCGATACAGGGGATGCATCACCAGCACCACCGATTGCCCGCTGACCACGCCCCGTTCAAGCGATGTGACCAGCGTCCCGGGTTCGTCCATGAACTCCTGAAAGGCGGGCGATAGACGCATATCGGCAACCGCGCCGACATCGGGGTTGGAATTACAGGTGCTGAGACCGCTCAGCGGCACGAATCCCGCATAAATATAGGTGGCGCTGCGCTGGATGAAATTGCGCATCAGGTCGCTGCAATCTGCGGTCCGGTCCAGGGCGTCCAGAACCGCCGGCCCCAACGCATCGGCCGATCCAAGCGCACTGATCAGCAGTGCCCTTTCCCCGGCGGCAGCAGAGGCGGTGCGGCCAAGCAGGGCAATTTCCGCGCTGCGCTGCACCTCGCGGGACATGTGCAGGTTCTGCGCCAGCGAGATCAGGCCAAGTGGAAGGATCGCGACGGAAAGAAGGGCGCCCAGACGAAAGCCCAGACGCCGCGTAAAATCCAGCCTGTCGCGCAATCGCCTTAGCATATCGGGTTCCGTCTAACGGGAAACGGACTGATTTGACGCCATCACGGCCATTGTCGCCTGATCGGTCAGGTCCAGATCGTCAGCGCCGCTTAGCTGCAGCAGCTCTGCCAACTTGCGGCGACCGCGGTTGGCGCGCGATTTGACCGTGCCGACCGCAACCCCGGTCATGTCTGCCGCTTCTTCGTAGGAAAAGCCCGATGCGCCAACCAGAATCAGTGCTTCGCGCTGTTCGTCGGGCAGTTGCTGGAACGCGGTACGAAAATCGCGCAGGGCCAGCTTGCCATCGTGATCCGGCTTCGTGGCCTGCCGCGCTGCATGAATGCCGTCCGTGTCACTGACCTCTCGCTTGGTCTTGCGTCGCGCCGAATAGAATGTGTTCCGCAGAATCGTGAACAACCAAGCGCGCAGATTCGTGCCCGGCTGGAACTTGTCCATATTGGTCCAGGCCTTGACGATGGTGTCCTGCACCAGATCGTCAGCGGACGCGCCCTCGCGCGTCAGGGACAAGGCGAAAGCCCGAAGCGCGGGCAGATGATCCACAAGCTGGTCGCGCGGCTCGGTCGAGTCGGATTTTTTCATGAGTGTATCGTAGCGCCTTCCCGCAAGGGTTTGGTGTCAGTCCTGCTCGCGCAGCTGCTTCAGCAGGTCGAGAAAGCGATCCGGAATCTGCTCGGTCACGTCCTGCTCATACACTTTACGCAGATTCTCGTCGATCTGCTTTTCGACCGCCTCGCGCCGGCCGTCTTCTCTCTTTGTCGTCATGTTTTTGTTAATCCCGGAAATCTTGTGCGCACGGGATGCAACCATTAGTGCTTTGTGAAAGTTCCGCAACGCATGCGAAATTCTGAGGATATCGAAAATGGCTTCTGCCGATCTGGCCCAATCCATCGGGCGCGAGCTTCCCTACCTGCGCCGTTACGCCCGCGCACTGACCGGAAGCCAAAGCGCCGGTGACAATTATGCCGCCGCGACACTAGAGGCGATCCTGTCGGATCGTTCGGTTCTTGACGGTGACGACGACACCAGGCTGGGCCTGTTCCGCGCCTTCCACGCGATCTGGCAAAGCTCTGGGCAGCCGGTGGCCGAAACCGACCAGACGACGCGCGAACAGCGCGCCCAGGATCATCTGCGTAGCCTGACGCCAAATTCGCGCGAAGCACTGTTGCTGCGCACGATCGAGGAACTGCGCTATGACCAGATTGCCCGCATCATGCAGGTGGATCAGGCCGAGGCCGAGGAATTGGTGCAGATCGCCCTGAACGAGATGAGCAGCGCGCTGCGCGGCAAGGTCATGGTGATCGAAGACGAGATGATCATCGCCATGGACCTGAAAGGCATCGTTCAGGCGATGGGCCACAGCGTCACGGGCGTTGCGCGCACCCACCGTCAGGCAATCGATCTGGCTGGGAAGGACCGGCCGGACCTGATCCTTGCAGACATCCAGCTGGCCGATGGGTCTTCGGGCATCGACGCGGTGAACGAGCTGCTGGCCGATATGGGCGATATTCCGGTGATCTTCATCACCGCGTTCCCCGAGCGTCTGCTGACCGGTGACCGCCCCGAGCCGGCCTTCCTGATCTCGAAGCCCTACAGCGAAGAGCAGGTGCGGTCTGCCGTCAGCCAGGCGATGTTCTTTGCCTCAACCGAAGGGATGGAGGCGTAATTCGCCTTCAGCCCTCGGGCACCGTCTCTCGCACGGCCCGTGCGGCGCGGACACGTCTGCGCCGCGCCAGTTCCACATTGATCAGCGCGCCCAGCATCACCGAAAAACCGGCAAGATAGAACCACATCAGCAGGGCCACGACCGTGCCGATGGATCCGTAGATGCGGTTGTAGCTGTTGAAACTGGAAAGATAGGCCGAGAAGGCGACCGATGCCGCGGCCCACAGGATCGCCGCGAACAGCGCGCCCCAGGTAAAGACCGGCGTGCGCGGCGTCTTCACGTTCGGGCCGTACCGGTAAAGGATCCCGATCCCGATGATCACCAGGGCGAACATCGCCGCCCATGGCAGGCCAGCCACCAACCAGGCCCGCGCCGGACCAAGGACCAGAAAATTCAGCACCACCGGCACGATCACGATGGTCGCAAGACCCGCCAGCGACACACCGACGATCGCCAAGGTCAGACCATAGGCCAGGATAAATCCGAAAATCGTCGAATGTGCGCGCACCCCGTAGGCGGCGTTCAGGCCACGCACCAGCGCATCGACCCCCGCCCGCGCGGCGATGGTCGCCACCATGAACGAAATAAAGGATGCCCATCCGATGCTGGTCCGGCCGCCCGCCGTCAGCGATCTGATCTGGGAATCGATCAGTGCGGCCGCACCGTCGGGCAAGAACTCGTGCGCCACATCGACATAAGCCATGATCACGTTCGGATCGAACCACAGGCTCCACAGCGCGATGATCGCAGCAAGTCCCGGGAAGACCGCGAACATGGCATAGAAAGCCACCCCCGCAGCGATCAGGCCCATATGGATCTTGTCCATCCGCTCGAAGATGGACGACCAGAAGTCCCAGAATTCGCGGAAAAACTGCAGCATGCCCAACCGTTCGCCTTTTTCAGGCAGCATGTGCCGTGCCGGAACGCGGCGCAAGTCCCGTATCGCCTAGGTTGAATATCTGGCCCAGACCGCGTGTTCCCCCAGCTTCGCCATGAATTCGACATGTGCCTCGGCTTCGGCCTGGGTCAGCCGCGACGGCAGGGGCGCGGGACGCGCAGCGCGGCGTGACCCCGCGGTGCGACCATCGCCCTCGCCAGATCCCACTGATCGGCCCGGCGCGTCCAGCACCAGATCCGGCTGTCGTCCGCCAATCAGTTCAAGATAGACCTCGGCAAGAAGCTCGGAGTCGAGAAGAGCGCCGTGAAGTTCCCGGCCCGAATTATCGACACCAAAGCGCCGGCACAAAGCGTCCAGAGACGACGGCGAGCCGGGAAATTTCTCGCGCGCCAGGGCCAGCGTATCCAGGGCTCGGCTGAACGGCAGGGTCGGGAACCCCGCACGCCGCAGTTCGGCGTTCAGGAATTTCATGTCGAAGCTGGCATTGTGGATCACCAGCTTCGCATCGTCGGCGACGAAATCCATGAAGCCTTGAGCGATCTCGGCGAATTTCGGTTTGTCGCGCAGAAAATCGTCGCCCAAGCCATGCACCTCGAACGCGCCTTGCGGCATCGATCGTTCGGGATTGATATAAACATGATAGGTCCGCCCGGTCGGCAGATGATTGATCAGTTCAAGCGCGCCGATCTCGACGATACGGTCGTCCTTGTCGGCATCGAAACCGGTCGTCTCTGTATCCAGGACAATCTCACGCATGCATGATCTCCTTGCAGATCGCGGCCACCGACTTGCGCGCATTTTCAAGCGTGTCGGTCGGTATCACCCAGTCAGCGCGGGCGCGTTTGTCCTTGTCGGGCAGTTGCCGCGCCAAGATCATCCTGAATGTCGCCTCATCCATGTCCCGTCGCGCAAGAACACGGTCGCGCTGGATCTTGGCATCGGTCGAGACGACGGCCACGCCATCCAGCCCCGCGGTTCCGCCCTGTTCAAACAGAAGTGGGATGTCCAGGACGACGATGGGGTGGCGTTCATGGTTTCGCACGAATTCGGATCGATCGGCGGCGACAAGCGGATGCACGATCCGTTCCAACCGGTCCAGCGCATCAGGGTCGGCTGACAGCGCAGATTTCAGCGCCTGACGGTCGATGCCCCCATGGCGCAGCGCTGTCGGAAACGCCGCGGCGACGCGCTCGACCGCGGCGCCGCCCGGCGCATACAAGCGGTGCACGGCAGCATCGGCGTCCCAGACCGGATGGCCGAGGTCGCGAAACATCTGCGCCGTTGTCGATTTTCCCATACCGATGCTGCCCGTCAGCCCCAGGATATAGGTCATTCCAGCACGACCCTGCGGGTTTCGGCGTCGACCTCGGGCCGCCTGCCGAACCATCGTTCAAAACCCGGCGCGGCCTGATGCAGCAACATTCCCAGCCCATCGACGACATGGCAGCCGCGGGACGCGGCCTCGGTCAGAAACGGTGTCATCAGCGGCGTATAGACCAGATCGGTCACCAGCGCATCCGATGACAGCGCGTCCAGCGGCACGCGCAACGGTTGCTTGCCGGTCATCCCAAGCGAGGTCGCGTTCACCACGGTTGCCGCATCCTCCAGCATGTTGCCAGCCTGGGCCCAATCATAGACCACAAGCCGAGCCCCGAATTCGGACTTGATCTGTTCAGATCGCAGCCGGGTCCGGTTGGTGATCCGCAACTCCTTCACGCCGCTGTCCAGCAGTGCGGCCACGACCGCGCGGGCGGCCCCGCCTGCACCTATCACGGCGGCGGGTCCGGCATCGGGCTGCCAGTTCGGCGCGTGTTGCCGCAGGTTCGCGATGAACCCGTATCCGTCCGTATTGTCAGCGTGAATCTTGCCGTCAGGACGAAAAATCAGCGTATTGGCAGCCCCGATCAGCGCCGCGCGATCGGTCACCGCATCAGCCAGCGCCAAGACGGCCTCTTTATGGGGGATCGTCACGTTCACCCCGACAAAGCCCGCCCGAGGCAGGATCCGCAGAACCTCGGCAAGATGTTCCGGCATGACAGGCAGCGGCACGTAATGACCGTTGATGCCATACCGCCGCAACCAGTGGCCGTGCAGCTGCGGAGAACGAGAATGCGCGATCGGCATGCCGATGACGCCGGCAAGCGGCGCGTGTGGGATCGGGGACTGTGAACTGTTTTCGGTCATCGACGATGTCATTTCTGGCCTGTCAGGAAGCACAGAGTAGGCCGGGACCGGGGCAGAAAAAAGCCCCGGCCGTGCGGTCCCGGAACGCTGCCACCGGGTCCTGTGGATGAATGCCGGGAAAACCCGGTGTGAAAGCTGTGCCCGATGTGTCGCCATTCGCCAAGGCCCTCACTTCCACTTTGAACGAAAGCGGAACGCAATGGCTTTTTCCACAGGTGGACAAGTACCGGCCTCGCCCTTGTGCCTTTGTGGACACATTGCAGCCGCGATCATAATCCACAAATTTATACACAGGCTAATAAACTGATTCATAAGCTTATTTTTAGATTTTCCGGGCTAACTGCACAATCTTTCCACAGCCCGTCAAGCTGTGTATGGGGCGGTGGAGATCGTCTTGATTCAGCCTTCCACAGCCCTAACAACAACAACATTCCTATTTCTTTTCTTTTTATTTAATTGAAGAGGAAGTGAGGAACACATGATCGATCTGCTTGCCGCGTCCTATCCTTATCTCAAGGCATTCCATGTCATGTCCGTCATCTCGTGGATGGCAGGGCTGTTCTATCTTCCGCGACTATTTGTCTATCATGCCGAACGTGCGGCGACCGGCACCGAACCCGTCGCCAGCTTTGTCATCATGGAAGACAAACTGCTGCGCCTGATCATGCGCCCGGCGATGATCGCGACCTGGATCAGTGGGCTGTGCCTTGTCCTGACGCCTGGCATCGTGGATTGGTCGATGGTCTGGCCGTGGGTGAAGGCGGCCTGCGTGCTGGCGATGACATGGTTTCACGGATGGTGTGCCGCCGAACGTCGCCGCATCATCGATCAAACGCCCTTGCCGGGTCGTCGATATCGGATGATGAACGAGGTTCCGACGCTGCTGATGATCGGCATCGTTCTGGCCGTGATCGTCAAATTCTGACCGGCAAGATTGACTCGGGTGGTTCCGAGGCTTATTTGCACCCTTAACCCCGGCCGTCCGGATCGGGAATCCCCTGTCACGATATTTTCGACGCCGACCGATCTGCGGCGCATTGGTGAACATTCATGAGCGAAGAACGTCTCAATCTGTCCGATCTCAAGGCCAAGAGCCCGGCGGACCTGCTGTCGATGGCAGAAGAATGGGAGATCGAGAACGCCTCGACCATGCGCAAGGGCGAGATGATGTTCTCGATCCTGAAAGAGCATGCTGAGGAAGGCTGGGACATCGGGGGCGAGGGCGTTCTGGAGGTCGTTCAGGATGGTTTCGGCTTCCTGCGGTCCACCGAGGCGAACTATCTTCCTGGCCCGGATGATATCTATGTCAGCCCCGACATGATTCGCATGCATTCGCTGCGCACGGGTGACAGTGTAGAGGGTGTCATCCGCGCGCCGGGCGAAAATGAGCGCTATTTCGCTCTGACGCGGGTCGAACGCATCAATTTCGAGGATCCCGAGAAGGCGCGCCACAAGGTCGCGTTCGACAACCTGACGCCGTTGTACCCGAATGACCGTCTGAAGATGGAGGTCGAAGATCCGACCATCAAGGATCGGTCGGCGCGGATCATCGATCTTGTCGCACCGATCGGCAAGGGACAGCGTTCGCTGATCGTGGCGCCGCCGCGTACCGGTAAGACCGTTCTGCTGCAGAATATCGCCAACTCGATCGAGAAGAACCACCCCGAGTGCTATCTGATCGTCCTGTTGATCGACGAGCGCCCGGAAGAGGTGACCGACATGCAGCGCAGCGTGAAGGGCGAGGTGATATCTTCGACCTTTGACGAACCTGCGAGCCGGCACGTCGCAGTCAGCGAGATGGTGATCGAGAAGGCCAAACGTCTGGTCGAACATAAACGAGATGTTGTGATTCTTCTGGACTCTATCACAAGACTTGGTAGGGCATTCAACACCGTCGTGCCGAGTTCCGGTAAGGTTCTGACCGGTGGTGTTGATGCGAATGCCCTGCAGCGCCCGAAGCGATTCTTCGGTGCCGCGCGTAATATCGAGGAAGGTGGTAGCCTGACGATCATCGCCACGGCGCTGATCGACACGGGTTCGCGCATGGATGAAGTGATCTTCGAAGAGTTCAAGGGAACCGGCAACAGCGAGATCGTCCTGGACCGCAAGGTTGCTGACAAACGCGTCTTCCCCGCGATGGATATTCTGAAGTCCGGGACGCGCAAGGAGGAGCTTCTGGTCGATTCGAGAGATCTGCAGAAAACCTATCTGTTGCGGCGGATTCTGAACCCGATGGGAACCACCGATGCGATCGAGTTCCTGATCTCGAAGTTGAAACAGACCAAGACTAACTCCGAATTCTTCGATTCGATGAACGCCTGACGAGGCCGGGATGGATCTGATTTTCGCCGAAGCCACTCCGCCCGGGCGGGGGGGCGTTTCGGTCATTCGTTTAAGCGGCGATGGAGCCAGGTCGCTGGCGGAGGCTCTGGCCGGCGAACTGCCCTTGGCCAGACATGCTTATCTTAGGCAGCTAACCCATGAGGGAGAGGCTCTGGACCAGGGCCTGGTGATCTGGTTCGAAGCCGGCGCGAGCTTTACGGGCGAGGAAACGGTCGAACTGCATCTGCATGGCGCTCCGGTCATATGTCGGCGCGTAGTGTCAGCGCTGTCGAAGTTCAACGCGAGGCAGGCAGAGGCCGGCGAATTTACGCGCCGGGCACTTCTTAACGGCTGTATGGATCTGGCGGAAGTCGAGGGGCTTGGTGATCTTCTTCAGGCGGAAACAGAAGAGCAGAGGAAACTGGCCGCGAAAACCGCTGGAGGAGAGTTGGGCCGAAAGGCCGAAGCCTGGCGAGGCTTATTGATTCGCGCCGGCGCGCTTGTCGAGTCCAGCGTGGATTTTGCCGACGAAGACGTTCCAGATGATGTTCCGGAAGAGGTTTTTGCACTTCTCGCGCGACTGCGGGACGAACTTTCCGTTGAGATTGACGGATTTCCGGCGGCCGAGCGCGTCAGGACCGGATTCGAAGTTGCGATCATTGGCCCGCCAAATGCGGGCAAATCCAGCCTGCTGAATCGGATTGCAAGCCGCGATGTTGCCCTGGTTTCTGATATCGCCGGGACGACGCGCGACGTGATCGAGTTGCGGATTGATCTGAACGGACTTGCGGTCACGCTGCTTGATACCGCAGGGCTGCGCGAGTCGAATGACCATGTCGAAGTGCTGGGCGTCGAGAAGGCGCGCGAACGCGCGGCTCTCGCGGATCTTCGGGTCCATCTGTCCGACGACGGATCAAAGGACACGATGCTGTGGCAATCAGGGGATTTGCTGCGCCGTGGAAAGTCCGACATCTTGAACGACGCGCGAACCGACGCGATTTCGGCGAAAACCGGTATGGGCATCGACCGGTTACTTCAGGACATCTTTGATGAGCTTCGCAAACGTGTGGTCGGTGCAGGTATTGTCAGTCACGAAAGGCAGGCGAAGGCTTTGGCCGAAGCGCGAACCGAACTGGTGGGTCTGGACGACCTGCCGCCAGAACTGATCGCAGAGCGAATTCGCCATGCGGCATCGCGCCTTGACAGGATGCTTGGCAGAATCGGTGCGGAAGAGTATCTGGACGTTATCTTCTCATCCTTTTGCATCGGCAAGTGAAAGGTGTTTCACGTGAAACATTTCGATGTCATCGTTATTGGGGCAGGGCACGCGGGCAGTGAGGCTGCATCTGCTTCGGCCCGTTTGGGCGCTGACACCGCGCTGATCACGATGCGGCCCGAGGATATCGGTGCGCTTTCCTGCAATCCAGCGATCGGTGGGTTGGGCAAAGGGCATCTGGTACGTGAGATTGACGCGCTTGATGGCCTTATGGGGCGATTTGCTGATGCGGCGGGAATTCAGTTCCGGCTGCTGAATCGCCGCAAGGGTCCAGCGGTTCAAGGGCCTAGGGCGCAAATGGATCGTGCGCTGTATCGGAACGTCGCGTATCGTAGCCTTTCTGCCGTGCCGGGCTTGACGTTGCTTTTTGGTAAGGTCGCTGAATTGGACACTCAGGAGGGTGCCGTTGTCGGCATCCGAATGTCAGACGGCACGCATTATGGGGCAAAAGCGATTGTCCTGACGTCGGGGACATTTCTGGGGGGCGTCATTCATATCGGCAATACCAGCCGCAAGGCCGGTCGCTGGGGGGATGATGCGTCGTCTAACAGCCTTGCAGATTCACTTCGCCGGTTTGACCTTCCGCTGGGTCGGTTGAAGACCGGGACGCCGCCGCGACTGGACGGACGAACAATTGACTGGTCGCGATTGGAAATGCAGCCTGGCGACGATCAACCGACCATGTTCTCGTATCTCAACGATGCGCCAGAAAATCCGCAGATCAGTTGCGGCATCACACATACCAATGCGAGAACACATAATATTATCCGCCAGAACTTGGAAAAATCCGCGATGTACGGCGGACAGATCTCGGGGCGTGGCCCAAGATACTGTCCCTCGATCGAAGATAAGGTGGTGCGCTTCGCGGAGAAACAGTCACATCAGATCTTTCTTGAACCCGAGGGGTTGGGCGACTCAACGGTGTATCCGAACGGGATCTCGACATCGCTTCCGGCCGAGGTGCAAGAACAGTACGTTCGCACCATTCCCGGCTTGGAGCAGGCCGACATCCTGCAGCCAGGATACGCTGTCGAATATGACTATGTGGACCCCCGTGCGCTGGACAGCACGCTTCGGCTGAAGTCCGTTCGCGGACTTTTTCTCGCGGGACAGATCAACGGCACCACCGGGTATGAAGAGGCCGGAGCCCAGGGACTGGTCGCAGGTCTGAACGCAGCGCTGACGACGCAGGGCCGGGCGCCAGCGACTTTCAGCCGAACCGACAGCTATATCGGGGTGATGATCGACGACCTGACGACCCGCGGCGTGACCGAACCATACCGGATGTTCACGTCACGCGCTGAATTTCGGCTGACCTTGCGCGCCGACAATGCCGATCAGAGGCTGACTCCGTTCGGCATTTCTCTGGGTTGTGTCAGCCAGAATCGCCGCGAAGCTTTCGAGGATCGCCAACGAAAGTACCACACGGCAAGAATGGCTGCGGAGTCGCGCCAGTTTACGCCGACCGAACTTCAACGCGCCGGGTTCAAGGTGCGTCTGGATGGGCAGCCGCGATCTGCCTTCACGCTGTTGGGGTTGTCCGACGTTGATGCCGATCAGGTTCTGGCGTTGACGCCTGAGCTTGGCGGCTGCGAGTCTCAGACGCTTCGACAGCTTCAGAACGACGCTCTTTATCACCAGTACACGGATCGGCAGGCACGGGATGCCGAAGCGCTGCGTGCGGACGAGGCGGTCGAACTTCCCCTCGATCTCGACTACGCCGCCATATCCGGGCTGTCTGCAGAGTTGCGACAGAAACTGACTGACGCACGTCCCGCGACGCTCGCCGCAGCCGCGCGGATCGAAGGGGTAACACCTGCGGCGCTGACGCTTCTTGTGGCTGTCGCCCGCGGCGTTCGTCGAAACTCCGTGGCGAGATGATTGTTTCACGTGAAACACAAGAGCGCTTGGACGAATATGCGTCGCTGTTGTCCCATTGGAACAGCAGGATCAACCTTGTCGCGCCCGGAACGATCGGAAATCTGCGAAGCCGCCACATAGAAGATTGCCTTCAGATTTGCCAGCACGTGAGGCCCGCAGACGGTATCTGGGCGGATCTTGGCAGCGGGGGCGGGTTGCCGGGGCTGGTGCTGGCCATCGCCTTTCAAAGGAGTGAAACCGAGTTTCGCTTTGTCGAGAGCGATCAGAGGAAAGCCGTGTTTCTGCGAACAGCAATCCGGCAGCTCGGTCTAGCGAATGCGTCGGTCATCACGCGGCGAATTGAAGATGTCGCTCCGCTGAATGCCGCCTATGTGTCGGCCAGGGCGCTTGCTCCTCTTCCCCTGCTTATGCCATATCTTTCAAGGCACATGGCAGATAACGGGCAGGCGTGGCTGATGAAGGGCGAGCGATGGCAAAGCGAAGTGCGTGACGCGCAAGCTGACTGGCGGTTTACATGTACAGCCTATCCAAGCCTCACCCATTCGGGCGCGGCAATTCTCAAGATAAGCGAGGTCTCGCATGTCTGACCACAATATCGTGGCCATTGCCAACCAGAAGGGCGGTGTCGGAAAGACGACTACCGCGATCAACCTTGGCGCCGCCCTGGCCGACGCCGGATACGAGACCGTGCTGATTGATCTGGACCCGCAGGGAAACGCATCGACGGGCCTTGGCATCCTGCCGGAGCAGCGAGAGCGAACCATCTATGATCTTCTTGCCGGTCCCGAGACTCTTCAGGATTGTGCGATTCCGACCCAGATCCCGAACCTTCGCATCGTTCCGGCCACGTCAGATTTGTCCTCTGCCGATGTAGATCTGTCGCAGACCGCCGATCGGACGCGGCTGCTGCGCCGCAAGCTGGAATCGCTGCCGCAGGGCAGCATCGTGCTGATCGACTGCCCGCCGGCGCTGGGTCTGCTGACCGTCAATGCGATGGTCGCGGCGGATAGCGTGCTGGTTCCGCTTCAGGCCGAATTCTATGCGTTGGAAGGCCTGTCGCAGCTGTTGACCACAGTCAAACAGGTCCGGCGGACGGCAAATCCGGAACTGCGGATCAATGGCGTGCTGCTGACCATGTCGGATTATCGAAACAATCTCTCTCAGCAGGTAGAGGCCGACGCGCGGGCGACGCTTGCGGATCTGGTCTATCCGACAGTGATTCCACGGAATGTCCGCGTGTCCGAGGCGCCTTCGCACGCTCAGCCCGTCCTGATCTATGATCCCAGCTCAAAAGGCAGCGCGGCCTATCGCGCATTCGCCGCCGAGTTTGCCGCCCGTCTGAAACTGGTTCCCGAGGAGGCTTGAACATGTCCGACAGCAAGACCGCAAAGCGCGGGTTGGGGCGCGGGCTTTCCGCATTGATGGCCGACATGGATCTGTCCGAGCATACGCCGCAGGCGACGCCGCGCGATCAGACATTCGTCCCGATAGAGCAGCTGACCGCCAATCCCGACCAGCCGCGTAGAAAGTTTGATCCCGAGGCGCTGCAGGAACTTGCGGACTCGCTTCGCAACCGCGGCGTTCTTCAGCCGCTGATCGTCAGGCCGCATCCGTCCGATAGCGGCATCTTTCAGATCGTGGCGGGCGAGCGTCGCTGGCGCGCAGCCCAGATGGCGCAACTGCATGAATTGCCCGTCATCGTCCGCGAGATGTCCGATACCGAGGTCCTGGAAGTCGCGATCATCGAGAATATCCAGCGTGCTGACCTGAACGCGATCGAAGAGGCGGCATCGTTTCGCCAGTTGATGGATCGGTTCGGGCATACCCAGGAAAGGCTTGCCGAGGCGCTGAACAAAAGCCGCAGCCATATCGCCAATCTGTTGCGTTTGCTGAATTTGCCAGATCAGGTTCAGGATCTGGTAAAGGATGGGAAGATCTCTGCTGGTCATGCACGGGCGCTGATCACGGCGCCAAATGCGGGGCAACTTGCGCGAAAGGTGATCGAAAAGGGACTATCGGTCCGCGAGACCGAAGATCTTGTCCGCAAGCAATCTCAGGCTGAAGCCGCGCCCCGCAAGGCAGCCAGGGCTCGGACCGAAAAGGACGCGGATACGCGCGCCCTAGAGTCTGATTTGTCCGCGCATCTCAAGATGGGTGTGTCGATCAATCATGCCGGTGTCGATGGCGGCACCTTGACGATCACCTACCGCGATCTTGATCAGCTGGATCGGCTTTGCCAGGTTCTTGGCGGAAATTGACTTTATGTAGTGGGTATTAGCTTCAAGAACACTACATACGGTAGCTACTGCTCGGGTCGGCTTGCGACGAATGCGCCCACTGCCGCACAGGTCCCGGCCTGCAGGCCGATCACCCAGACCGGCAGACCCAGCCAGATACTTAGTCCAATTCCCGCGGCCATCGCCGACACCGCCCAGATCTTCGCGATGCGGCTTATCGCGCCACGTTCCTGCCATGCACGGACCGAGGGGCCATAGGTCGGGTTATCCAGAATCTTTTGCCGCAACCTGGGAGAGCTGCGGGCAAATGCCCAGGCCGCGACCAGAAGAAACGGCACCGTGGGCATGACCGGCAGCGCGACACCGATCGCCCCCAGTGCCAGAAAAAGCGCGCCGACCGCGAACCAGATCTGCCGCTTCATTGTCAGGCGGCCAGTTCGCGTAGGATCGCGTTCAGCACCGGGCGACCTTGATCGGTCGCCATCAAGCGCCCGGATTGCCGACGGACCATGGCCAGGTCTTCCAGCCCGGAAACCACATCCGCGTTCAATGGCGCACCAGCCATTCGCGCATAGCGGGCTTCGTCCAGCCCTTCGGAAAGCCGCATCGACATCAGAAGATATTCCATTGCCTGCTCATCAGCCGGGATGAACGCGCGAAGGGATTCACCCGTTCCGTTTCGCTCTACCGCGTCCAGCCATGCGCCGGGTGCGGAATGCGCCTCGGTCGCGGCCCGGCCCTCTGCCAGTGTCATCCGCCCATGGGCACCAGGGCCGACCGCAGCCCAATCCCCTTGCCGCCAATAGACCAGATTGTGGCGGCTCTCTGCGCCCGGCACGGCGTGGTTCGATATCTCATACCCCGCCATTCCGGCAGCGGCGCAAGTTTCCTGCGTATCCAGATACATGTCCGCCGACAAATCATCTGTTGGCAGATCGCGCAGCTTGCCGGCTGCAGCGCGCGCGCCAAATGCCGTGCCGGGCTCGATCGTCAGCTGGTACAAGGACAGGTGATCCATCGCCATGCTCAGCGCTTCGCTCAGCTCAGCCCGCCAAGCGGCCCGATCCTGGCCTTGCCGCGCATAGATCAGATCGAAGCTGACCCGATCAAAGCAGCTGCGCGCCACCTCGAACGCGGCGCGCGCTTCGGCGACCGAATGCATGCGACCCAAGCGGCGCAGATCGGGATCATTCAGCGCCTGAACCCCCATCGAAAGCCTGTTCACGCCCGCCTCGGCATAGCCACGGAACCTGCTCTTCTCGACGCTGGTCGGATTGGCCTCAAGCGTGATCTCGATATCATTGACAAAGCCCCAGGCCGTGCGGGCGGCGCGCAGAATGCTATCGACCGTCTCGGGCGCCATCAGCGACGGCGTTCCGCCGCCAAAGAAGATGCTGCCCAGATTCCTTCCGGGCAGCTCCGCGCCAAGCCGCGCGATCTCGGATGACAGCGCATCCGCCCAACGACGCTGATCGACCCGATCGACGACATGGCTGTTGAAATCGCAATAGGGGCATTTTGCCGCGCAGAACGGCCAGTGGACATACAGGCCGAACCCGCCCGCACGCCAGTCCGACTGCGCTGCATCGGTCATTCGCGCAAGGCCGTTACTTCGATCTCGACCTTCATTTCAGGACGGATCAATCCGGCGACCACCATCGTCGCCGCGGGCCTGATATCGCCCATTGCCTCACGCAGTGCAGGGGCAATCTGGTCGACAAACGCCGCGTCGGTGACCGTGTATTGCACCCTGACAATGTCGTCCGGCGAAAATCCGGCCTCGGACAACACGGCGAATATGGTCGCAAAGCAGTTCTGCGCCTGCAACAAGACGCTGTCCGGCATCGTCATCGTGCCATAATCATAGCCGGTGACACCCGAGACAAAGCACCAGTTTCCCTTCACGACGGCGCGGCTGTATCCCATCGCGGCCTCGAACGGCGATCCTGTCGAAATTCTATGCAAAGCAACCCTCGATCATCTTCGCGACGGCCAGTGCGCGGTGGCTCAGGCGGTTCTTTGCCTCAGCTGTCATCTCGCCAAGCGTCTGCCGGTGCCCGTCCGGCATGAAGATCGGATCATAGCCATGCCCTTCCGCACCACGTGGCGGCCATACGACGCGGCCTGGCAAAATACCCTCGAAGACCTCGTCATGGCCGTCCGGCCACATCAGCACCAAGGTGCAGCGGAACTGGGCGCAGCGCGGCTCGGGCGCGCCCGCGACCTCCAGCTTTTCCCACGTCCGGGCCATCGCCATCCCAAAATCGCGACCATTGGCCGTCTCGGCCCAATCGGCGGTATAGACCCCCGGCGCGCCGTCCAGCGCATCCACGCAGATCCCGCTGTCGTCGGCCAGGGCAGGCAGGCCGGTCGCCTCGACGGCCGCGCGCGCCTTGATGCGTGCATTACCGATGAAGTTGTCCTCGGTCTCGACAGGCTCGCTCAGACCTGCTTCGGCGGCACCCGTCACCTCGACGCCAAAGGGGGCCAGAAGGGCACGCATTTCCGCCAGCTTGCCGGCATTGTGGGTCGCGACCAGAAGACGCGTTTCCGTGAACTTTCTCATTCCAGCGCGGCCTTTTGCGCCGCAACCAGTTCGGCCACCCCGGCTTCGGCCAGATCCAGCAGGCGGCCCATCTCGTCGCGGCTGAAAGTTGCCCCCTCGGCCGACATCTGCACCTCGATCAGCTTTCCCTTGCCGGTCATCACGAAATTGCCGTCTGTGCCGGCCTCGCTGTCCTCGGCATAGTCCAGATCAACGACCGGTTGTCCGGCATAGATACCGCAGCTGACCGCCGCGACGTGGTCGATGATCGGATCGCTGGTGACGGCGCCCGCCTTCATCAGCTTGTTCACCGCCAAGCGCAGCGCCACCCATCCGCCGGTGATCGAGGCGCAGCGGGTTCCGCCGTCGGCCTGGATCACATCGCAGTCGATGGTGATCTGACGTTCACCCAAGGCCACGCGGTCGATACCGGCACGCAGGCTGCGGCCGATCAGCCGCTGAATTTCCTGAGTGCGGCCCGATTGCTTGCCCTGGGCCGCCTCGCGCCGGTTGCGGGTGTTGGTGGCGCGGGGCAGCATGCCGTATTCCGCCGTCACCCAACCCAGGCCGGTTCCCTTCAGGAAACGCGGCGGATTGTCTTCGATGCTGGCTGTGCACAGCACATGCGTTTCGCCGCAGCGGATCAGGCAAGACCCTTCTGCATGGCGCATCACCCCGGTTTCGATTGAAATCGGACGCATTTGGCTTAGATTCCGGCCAGAGGGGCGCATGTGTCTTCCTTTCGGTGAGGTTTCGCTGCCCAATACAGGGCCGCGCCCCCGTCACGCAAGCCCGCGAGGGATATGACTCAGGAATCGGTACTCTCAGAACTGAACGACCGCTCCCGCGAGGTGTTTCGCCGGGTGGTCGAGACTTATCTGGAAACCGGCGAGCCGGTGGGGTCGCGCACGTTGACGCGCGCGCTGTCCGAAAAGGTCAGCGCTGCGACAATCCGCAATGTCATGCAGGATCTTGAATTCATGGGCCTGCTTGACAGTCCGCATATCTCTGCCGGACGCCTGCCGTCGCAGCTTGGGTTGCGGCTGTTCGTGGACGGCATGATGGAGGTTGATGCCGTCGCGCCCACGGACCGGGCCGCGATCGATCAGACTCTGGGCAACGACGACCCCGATACCGGCCTGTTGCTGGACCGGGTCAGCACGGCGCTGAGTTCGATCACGCGGGGGGCGTCGCTGGTCCTGATGCCGAAACACGAGGCGCCCATCCGTCATATCGAGTTCGTCAGCCTGGCGACCGATCGCGCGCTTGTGGTGCTGGTCTTCGCCGATGGCCATGTCGAGAACCGCATTTTCACGCCGCCGCCAGGCCAGACTCCGTCTTCGATGCGCGAGGCTGGGAACTTCCTGAACGCGATGGCCGAAGGGCGGACTCTGGCTGAGCTGCGAACCCATCTGGGCCAGCAGATCGCGGCCAGGCGGCGCGAACTGGATGTTCTGGCGGCCGAACTGGTGCAATCCGGGCTGGCGCTGTGGGACGGTGAAAATACCGACCCGCGGCTGATCGTCCGCGGGCGTGCGAATCTTCTGGACCGTGAAGCCGCCGATCTGGACCGCATCCGGGTGCTGTTCGACGATCTTGAACGCAAGCGCGACATCGTCGAATTTCTGGAACTGACCGAAAGCGGCGACGGGGTGCGCATTTTCATCGGCTCCGAGAACAAGCTTTTTTCGCTTTCGGGTTCCGCTTTGGTGGTTTCTCCCTATATGAATGCCGACCGGAAGATTGTAGGCGCGGTGGGCGTCATCGGGCCGACGCGGCTGAACTATGGCCGTATTGTTCCGATCGTGGATTACACGGCGCAGCTGGTGGGACGTGTCTTGTCCGGCCGGAAAGGATGAGTTTGAGGATGACCGAGCAGAACGAACAGCCAAACGACGACATCATGGACGATCCGTTGGCCGATCCGTCCCACGATATCACGCGCCTGACGGCCGAACGCGACGAGTTCCGCGACAAGTGGATGCGCGCGCTGGCGGATGCAGAGAACTCGCGCAAGCGTGCCGACCGGGAACGCCGGGACGCAGAACAATATGGCGGGTCGCGACTCGCCCGCGACCTTTTGCCGGTGCATGACGCGCTGACGCGCGCGCTTGATGCTGCGAGCGATGAACAGCGTGCCGCAGCCTCGGCATTGATCGAAGGTGTCGAGCTGACCTTGCGGGAATTGTCCAACGTTTTCGCAAAGCACGGTATCACCGTGATCACCCCCAAGACCGGCGATCGGTTCGATCCGACCTGGCACGAAGCCATGTTCGAGGCTGCGCTGCCCGGAACCACCGCTGGCGAGATCATTCAGGTCATGGAAGACGGCTTCGCACTGCATGACCGTCTGCTGCGGCCCGCCAAGGTCGGCGTCAGTTCTACCCCGGCCAGCTGATCGGGTCTACGGGGTGCGTTGCGCCCCGGTGCTACAACCTTCCTCCGACTTGCCGATCGTTCCCGTCCGCGCGACCCTTGGAAGGACTTTCGGTCAATCGGAGGAGGGGACCATGGCCAACACAGATGGGGTGAAGATTCACCCCGCCGTGGATCACGGCATCAAGCCGGGCGATCCGTCTTTTGCGGGCGGGGTGCTGACGTGTCACTGCGCCACGAACCCTGTAAAGGTCCGCGTCGGCGGGCAGACCGCCCATAACCACGTCTGCGGCTGCACGAAGTGTTGGAAGCCGGACGGCGCGGTCTTCAGTCAGGTCGCCGTGGTATCGCGCGACGCGATCGAGGTGCTGGAGAACGGCGACAAGCTGGAAATCGTCAACGCCGATGCACCGATTCAGCGCCACCGCTGCAAGGAATGCGGTGTTCACATGTATGGCCGGATCGAAAACAAGGATCATCCGTTCTACGGGCTGGATTTCGTCCACACCGAACTGTCCGACGAAAACGGCTGGTCGGCGCCGGAATTCGCAGCGTTCGTAAGCTCGACCATCGAATCCGGCGTCGATCCGTCGCGGATGGATGGCATCAGGTCGCGTCTGCGCGAACTGGGGCTTGAACCTTATGATGCCTTGTCGCCACCGTTGATGGATGCGATCGCGACTCACATCGCCAAGCGGTCCGGTGCCTTGCCCGCTTGACGCGGACAGGGACGGAATTCACAGAAATCCCCAGGGGGCCGCGGAAACCGGCCCCCTCGGCCATGACAGCAAGCCCGATCGGAACGATAGGAGAGTAACGATGAAAACCCGTGCCGCCGTAGCCTTCGAGGCCGGCAAACCGCTGGAAGTGATGGAGGTCAATCTCGACGGGCCGAAAGAAGGCGAGGTGATGGTCGAGATCAAGGCGACCGGCATCTGTCACACAGACGAATTCACCCGCTCGGGCGCGGACCCCGAGGGCCTGTTCCCGTCGATCTTGGGCCATGAAGGCGCGGGCGTCGTGGTCGAGGTCGGACCCGGGGTCACATCGGTCAAGCCGGGCGATCACGTCATTCCGCTCTACACCCCCGAATGCCGCCAATGCGCGTCCTGCCTGTCGGGCAAGACCAATCTCTGCACCGCCATCCGCGCCACGCAAGGTCAGGGCCTGATGCCCGATGGGACCAGCCGCTTCAGCCTGGATGACGGCACGCCGATCCACCATTACATGGGCTGTTCGACCTTCTCGAACTTTACCGTGCTGCCAGAGATCGCCGTCGCCAAGGTCCGCGAAGACGCGCCGTTCGACAAGATCTGCTATATAGGCTGCGGCGTGACCACCGGCATCGGTGCGGTCATCAACACCGCGAAGGTGGAAATCGGCGCCAAGGCCGTCGTGTTCGGTCTGGGCGGGATCGGCCTGAACGTCATTCAGGGTCTGCGCTTGGCCGGTGCCGACATGATCATCGGCGTCGATCTGAACAACGAAAAGAAGGCCATGGCCGAACGTTTCGGGATGACCCATTTCATCAATCCGAAGGAAATCGACGGCTCGGTCGTGCAGGAAATCGTCAACATGACGAAGACCCCGTTCGACCAGATCGGCGGGGCGGATTACAGCTTTGATGCCACGGGCAGCACCAAGGTGATGCGTGACGCGCTGGAATGCACGCATCGCGGCTGGGGTCAGTCGATCATCATCGGCGTGGCGGCGGCCGGGGCCGAAATCAGCACCCGTCCGTTCCAGCTGGTCACCGGGCGGGTCTGGAAGGGCACCGCGTTTGGTGGCGCGCGCGGCCGGACCGACGTGCCGAAGATCGTGGACTGGTACATGGACGGCAAGATCGAGATCGACCCGATGATCACCCACACGATGCCGCTGGACGACATCAACAAGGGCTTCGACCTGATGCATCACGGTGAATCGATCCGCTCGGTCGTGCTTTACTGATCCTTCATCGCTGCTTAGGTAAAGATACGGCGGGGCCACTGGTCCCGCCGTCGCCATGAGAACAACAAGGAGCAGGCAGATGCGCCATCAGTGGCTGGACGACGATGATGACGATGATGACGACGACCACCCGCAGAAGGGCGACAAGGATGGCGGTCTGGGCCTTCCCGAGGGCGACCGGATCGGAAAGCTGTATTTCAAGTCGCGGACGGTGATCGTTGCCGGTCCCATCAACGACAAGCTGGCACAGCGGACCGTCGCACATCTTCTTGCCCTGGCCGAAGACAGCGACGCGCCGATCAACATGCTGATCTCGTCGCCGGGCGGGCATGTCGAATCCGGTGACATGATCCATGACGTGATCAAGTTCATCCGCCCGACGGTGCGCACGATCGGGTCGGGCTGGGTCGCCTCTGCTGGCGCGCTGATCTTCGTCGGTGCGGACAGGGAAAACCGATACTGCCTGCCCAACACCCGCTTCCTGATCCACCAGCCCTCGGGCGGGATCGGCGGCACCTCGTCCGACATGATGATTCAGGCCGAACAGGTCCGGTTGATGCGCGACCGCCTGAACCACATCTTCGCCGACGCGACGGGTCAGCCGATTGAGCGGATCGAGAAGGACACCCATCGCGACTTCTGGCTGAACACCCAAGAGGCGCTGGATTATGGCCTTCTGGGACGCGTCATCCGTAGCGTGGATGAACTGAAATGAGTGACGGCGGGGTGAAGATCCGCCCCGCCGGCCCGGCAGATCACGATGCGATCTGGGCGATCCTTCGGCCAGTCTATCGCGCGGGCGAAACCTACTGCATCCCGCGCGACATCACCCGTGACGAGGCGCTGGCAGACTGGTTCGCGCAGCCCTTCACCGTCTTCGTGGCCGAGATCCAGGGTCGTGTCGTGGGCACCAGCCATGCCGGCGCCAATCGGCCGGGCGGCGGATCGCATGTCGCCAACGCCTCGTTTGCGACCGATCCGGCGGCGCGGGGCAGGGGCGTCGCCCTTGCCTTGGTTCGACACGCCAAGACCTGGGCGACGGGCATGGGGTTCCGGGCGATGCAGTTCAACTTTGTCGTTTCGACCAACGCCGATGCCGTCCATTTGTGGCAGAAGGTCGGTTTCGAGGTTGTCGGTCGGCTGCCCGGCGCGTTTCTTCATCCGCGACATGGGCCGGTAGATGCGCTGGTCATGTTCCACGTTCTGACAGGAGAGAGCCATGAGCCTTGAGACCGTATCCGAAAACCGCAGCTTTGGAGGCACGCAGGGCGTTTACAAGCATCGCTCGCAGGCCACGGGGACCGACATGACCTTCGGGCTTTTCCTGCCCGAGGCCGCCCAGTACGGGCGCGTGCCCGTGCTGTGGTATCTGTCCGGCCTGACCTGCACCCATGAGAATGCGATGACTAAGGCCGCCGCCCAGCAATGGTGCGACGAGGCCGGCATTGCCATCTGTTTCCCCGACACCTCGCCGCGCGGCGAAGACGTGGCCGACGACGACGCCTATGATCTGGGCAAGGGCGCGGGATTCTATGTCAACGCCACGCAGGATCCGTGGAAGCCGCATTTCCAGATGTGGCATTACGTCGTCCACGAACTGCCCGAACTGGTCGGTGACAATTTCGCGGTCGACCGCGACGCCATGGGGATCACCGGGCATTCGATGGGCGGGCACGGCGCGCTGACCATCGCGATGACACATCCCGACCGCTATCGTTCGGTCTCGGCCTTCGCGCCCATCGCGAATCCGACGGAATCCGACTGGGGGCGCAAGCAGCTTTCGGCGTATCTCGGCGACGACAAGGCGGCTTGGCGCAACCACGATTCGACGCTGCTGATGTCGGAACGGGGCTATCCCGGCGAGGTGCTTATAGATCAGGGCAGCAGCGACCAGTTCCTGGATCTTCTCAAGCCCGAGGCGCTTGCCCATTCGATGATGGCGCGCCGCCAACCCGGACAGTTCCGCATGCAACCGGGCTATGATCACAGCTATTTCTTCGTGCAAAGTTTCATGCCCGACCACGTCATGTGGCATGCCGAACGGCTGATCTAGACCACTTGCCGAAAGTTCCCGGAATCCTTGCCATTTGACCCCATACTTTAGGGTTAAATGGCCAAGGGGCCGATTGACCCACGGCGGCGCTCATCCAAGACTGATCTCATGGACAGCTGCGGGAGGAGGAAACCGCAGCGCATGAGCCAATGGCGGAGGAGCACTTCATGAAACATCTGCTGAACAGCGCGGCCGTCGCGCTGCTTCTGACCGGTACGGCCTACGCGAACGAAAGCGTCATGACCGAGATCGGCAAGCCCGAACAATGGGCGATCCAGACTGGGGACTATGCCAACACGCGCTATTCCAAGCTGGATCAGATCAACAAGGAGAATGTCGGCGATCTTCGTGTCGCATGGACGTTCTCGACCGGTGTGCTGCGCGGCCACGAAGGCAGCCCGCTGGTGATCGGCGACGTGATGTATGTGCACACGCCGTTCCCCAACAACATCTTCGCGCTGGACCTGGCCAATGACGGCAAGATCCTGTGGCGCTATGAGCCGCAGCAGGATCCCGAGGTGATCGCGGTCATGTGCTGTGACACGGTCTATCGCGGCGTCGCCTATGCCGATGGCATGATCCTGACGCACCAGGCCGACACCACGCTGGTCGCGCTGGATGCCAAGACCGGCGAAGAGAAATGGAAGGTCAAGACCGGCGATCCCGCCATCGGCGAGACCAACACCGCCACTGTGCTGCCGGTGAAGGACAAGGTGATCGTCGGGGTTTCCGGCGGTGAATACGGCGTTCGTGGCCGCGTCACGGCCTATAACCTGTCCGACGGGTCCGAGGCATGGAAAGCCTATTCGACCGGCCCGGACGAGGAAATGCTGGTCGATCCCGAAAACACCATGCATCTGGGCAAGCCCATCGGCGCCGACAGCAGCCTGAACAGCTGGGAAGGCGACCAGTGGAAGATCGGTGGCGGCACCACCTGGGGCTGGTATTCCTATGATCCGGAACTGAACCTGATCTATTACGGCACCGGCAACCCCTCGACCTGGAACCCGTCGCAGCGTCCCGGCGACAACAAATGGTCGATGACCATCATGGCCCGCGACGCCGATACCGGCATGGCCAAGTGGTTCTACCAGATGACGCCCCATGACGAATGGGACTTTGACGGCGTGAACGAGATGATCCTGACCGATCAGGAAATCGACGGCACTCCGCGCAAGCTGCTGACCCATTTCGACCGTAACGGCCTAGGCTATACCCTGGACCGCGAAACCGGCGAGCTGCTGGTGGCCGAGAAGTACGATCCGGCGGTGAACTGGACCACCGGTGTCGATATGGACCCGAACTCTGACACCTATGGCCGCCCGGCCGTGGTCGCCGAATATTCGACCGCACAGAATGGCGAAGACACCAACACGACGGGCATCTGCCCCGCCGCGCTGGGGTCCAAGGACCAGCAACCGGCGGCCTATTCGCCGGATACCCAACTGTTCTATGTGCCGACCAACCATGTTTGCATGGACTATGAACCGTTCCGCGTGGCCTACACGGCAGGTCAGCCCTATGTCGGTGCGACGCTGTCGATGTATCCTGCACCCGACAGCCATGGCGGCATGGGCAACTTCATTGCCTGGGACAACGTCAACGGCGAAATCAAGTGGTCGCTGCCCGAACAGTTCTCGGTCTGGTCCGGCGCGCTGGCGACGGCTGGCGGCGTGGTGTTCTACGGCACGCTGGAAGGCTATCTGAAGGCGGTTGACGCCGAAACCGGGGACGAGCTGTATCGCTTCAAGACCCCGTCCGGCATCATCGGCAACGTGATGACCTACGAGACGAACGGCAAGCAGTATGTCGGGATCTTGTCGGGCGTCGGGGGCTGGGCCGGGATCGGTCTGGCAGCCGGTCTGACCAACCCGAATGACGGGCTTGGTGCGGTCGGCGGCTATGCGTCCCTGTCGGATTATACCGAACTGGGCGGACAGCTGACGGTGTTCGAGCTTCCGGGCGACGTTGCAGCCGCCCCGGCCGAGGACGCTGCAGGCGAAGACGCGTCCAGCGGCTAATACTTTCGTTCCGTTATCGCGCAGCATGGCTGTGCAAGGATCACCCCAAGAGTAGTCTTGGGGTGATTTTACCTGCGGAGGACGGGTAAGTTGGATCTTGGGAGGAAGACAGCATGAAAGCCATCACCAGCCTTGCGGCGCTGGTCCTGGGGGCGTCTCTGGGCGGTGCAGCCCTTGGACAGACCGCGACGACGGACCAGACACCCCCGGCAGATGCGGGGGCAGGCGCTGCCGCGGCCGTGTCGGGAAACGCCGCCGCGAATGAACAGTCCGCCGAAGATGGCGCGGACGCCGCAGCGCAGGACGGCGCCGCAACCGAGATGGCCGAAGGTCAGACAACCCTTCCGAACGGCACGGATATCACACCCGATTACGAGGAAAATGGCCGCTGGTACACGGCGGACGGCATTCCGACCTACAAGATCGACGAAGACGGGACCGTCGATTTCGCGACCTTCAACGGATATCGCCGCTATTCGGCCGAATGCCATGTCTGTCACGGACCGGATGGCGAGGGGTCGACCTACGCGCCGGCCTTGAAGGAATCCGTGCTGCGGATGGATTACTATGACTTCCAGCAGGTCGTCGCCTCCGGCAAGCAACAGGTGAACGCGTCGCAAAACCAGGTCATGCCGGCTTTTGGCACCAATAAGAATGTGTGGTGCTATATCGACGACATCTACGCCTATCTTCTGGCGCGCGGGACCGATGCGCTGCCGCGCGGCCGTCCGGCCAAGAAGGGTCCGAAGACCGATGCGTTCGCAGAGCAGGAAGATTCCTGTATGTCGATGTGATGTAATGCGAGGACTAATCCTGACAGTCATGATGGCAACTTGTGCGGCGGGTTCGGCTGTCGCGCAGGTCGCCGACCTGCGTTCGACAACGCAATTCAGGGTCTGCGCCGATCCGGCCAACGCGCCGATGTCCACGCGCGACGGGACGGGGTTCGAGAACAAGCTGGCCGAAAGGTTCGGCGAGTGGCTGGACCTGCCTGTGACCTATAGCTGGTTTCCCTCTGGCATGGGTTTCATCACCCGGACGTTGCGCGCAGGGACCTGCGATGTGGTGATGGGTTATGCTCAGGGCGACGAACTGGTGCAGAACACCAATCATTACTACACCTCGATCTTCGGCATCGTGACCCGCAAGGACAGCCCGCTTGCGTCGGTGGACCATATTGGCGATCCGGCGCTGAAGGATCACCCGATTGGCGTGATCGCGGGCAGCCCGCCTGCCACGATCATGGCGCGTGCGGGACTGGCCAAGGACATGCGCGGCGCGGACCTGTTCGTGGACCGGCGTGTGAAGGACCCGATTGGCGGGCTGATCGACGGCGTGCGCGATGGATCGCTGGATGCTGCCGTGTTGTGGGGCCCTCTGGCGGGACCGCGGATCAAGGATGACCCGGATCTGCAGTTCACACCGCTTTTGAAGGAAACTGCCGGGCCAAAGATGTTCTATCGCATCACCATGGGCGTTCGCCTGGGCGAGCAGGAATGGAAACGGCAGCTGAACAGCCTCATTCGTCGCCATCAGGACGACATCAACCAGACCCTGCGCGAGGCGGGGGTGCCTCTGGTCGATGACTATGGCAAGGCGATACTGGAATGAACCGGATCGCGGCTGCCCTGGTTCTGGTGGCCGCGATGTCGGGACGGGCCTTGGCGCAAGTGCCCGAACCGCAGGAATATCGGGGCGAGCCCTATAACGCGCCCGTCCCCGCAACGTTGTCCGGCGCAGAGGTCATCGACGCCGAACGCGCGGTTGAATTGCATGCCGACGGGGTCGCCTTCGTCGATGTGTATCCCCGGACCACGAAGCCCGCGGGCCTGCCCGAAGGAACGATCTGGCGCGAACCCCGACACAAGACGATCCCCGCAGCGATCTGGCTGTGGGACACTGGCTATCAACGATTGTCCGCAGACGAGGAGGCGCGGCTGCGCGATGGGCTGCACGACGCGACGTCGGGCGATCCTGCTGCGCCTGTGGTAATCTTCTGCCGCGCCGATTGCTGGATGAGCTGGAATGCCGCGCGCCGTGCGGTCGCCATGGGCTATACCGGCGTGAAGTGGTTTCCGGGCGGCACCGACGAATGGCAGGATGCGCTTGGGTCCGATCTGGTCACTGCGGAACCTGTCGCCCCGTGAACGCGCCGAACGCGCGCGGTCCCGCAGGCACGTCAATCCGGGCGCGAATGGTCAGGCTTTCGGCGTCCACCACCTCGACCGTATCCGAATCCCAGTTGGCGACCACGACGCCGCTATCGTCGGGCAGGGTGGCGATTCCTTCGGGATAATCGCCGATGTCGATCTCGGCCTGAACCGCCAGCGTCTTGGCATCGAACACAGTCAATGTGCCCGCATACTGATTGGTGACGAAACCGCGTCCGCCCGCAAAGGCGACACCATAAGGGTGGCTGCCTGTCGGCACTTGTCCGATCAGCTTGCCCGTGATCGGGTCGATGACCGACACCACGTCGCCCTGCACATCCGCGGTCCACAGGCGACCATCATGAAATGTGACGGCAAAGGGATGCGCGCCTGCAGTGGCGATCTTTCGCAGCAGACGCCCGGTCGTGGCATCGAAGATACTGACCGCGTTATCGTCACGATCCGCCGTTGCGACAAGATCACCCGCGGCGCTGACAGCGACCCCGGCCGGGGAATTGCCGGTATCGACGCGCCACAGCGTTGTCAGGTCGCGACTCAGCCGGGTCAATTTTGCCTCGAACCAATCCGTCACGAACAGCCCGCCATCGGGCGCGGTCGCGATGCCGAAAGCACCTTCGCCCAGATCGCGCGTGGCGGTGATCCGACCTGCTTCGTCGATCACGCTCAGCCGTCCGGTATCCGCGGCGATGACATAAGCCCTGCCGGCCCGAGGGTCATAGGCGACGGGCGCGGGCGCATCCTGCAGCGCAGTCTGCGCAATTATTCCGTTGTCGGACAAGTCGATGATCGACACCATGTTGCCGTTCTGCGACGTCACGAATGCAAGGTCCCCGGCGGTTGCCGGGGACAGCCAGCATGATCCAGCGACCAGGGCGGCGACAAGGGTCGCGCGAAGCGGCACGCCTTTATTCGGCCTTGCCGAATTTTTCCGCAAGCGCATCCATTCCCGCCTGATACACGCCCGTGACCGCCGCAATCGCGGCCTCGTCGTTCAGTTCTGCCGGCGGGTCGTTATTCGGAAAGCCGCGATAGAACCCGGCCTTCCAGATCACCTCGGCCTTGCCGTCTTTGTCCTTGACCTGAAGGGTCGAGGAATAGTTCGTCACCGGCAGAACCTCGACCGCGACATCGGTGATCATGTATTTGTACATCCGCTTTTCCGGGCTCCAGCCGATCAGATGTTCGGTGATGGTCGGATCGCCGGATTCGGCTTTCAGATGCAGGATGCGGGTGGATTCGTCGGGGATGTCGGCGGGTGCACCATCTGGTGTCATCTCGGTCGACGCGACAACGGGATGCCAGCTCATGTCGTCAAATTTACCGATCGCCTGCCATACCTCGTCGGGCGTCGCGTTCAGGACTTGCGTCATCTCGACCTTCTGGCGTGAGGGACCATGGGCCTGGGCCGCACCGGCCAGCGCCAAGGCGGTTCCCACAATCACGGCAAGCAGTTTGCGTTTCATCGTCCCGTTTCCCTCCGGCTTCAGTCTGGTCGCTTCATGCGCATGACCCCGCCAAAGCCGGGTTCCGCACCTTTCATCAAACCATGCCCCGGTCATCGCCGGGGCGTCCATAAGACCAAAGACTGAACCAAACTTTCCCGGTCACGCCGGGAATAATAACCGGGTTGCCCAAGGGCTTTCGCACACTCAACATGATTGTCGGGGAGCGAGAAAATGTTCAAGAGAATCATAGTACTTTTGGCTGGTGTCTGGCTGTGCGCCGTGCCGGCAGCCGCGCAGCAGCAGCCCGAGGTGGCGGTGATCCGGGCCGCTGTGCTGCGGGTGGATGATCCCGGCCTGCCGCCGATCTCGCGGCTGGATCTGCCACCCGAGGATCTGGCCTTCGCGGGCGCGCGGCTGGCGATCGAGGACAACGACACCACCGGCCGGTTCATGAACCAGGACTTCGAGGCCGAAGAGATCGCCACTGATCCGGGCAGCGCAGGCGCCGAACTGGACCGGCTGATCGAGGACGGGATCCAGTTCATCGTGGTGTTGGCGGACGACGCGACCACCTTGGCCTTGGCAGACCAGGCCGGCGATCGGGCGATGATCCTTAACGCGATGGCGCGCGGCGACAATCTGCGCGGCACGGATTGCCGCTTCAACACGATCCACGTGGCGCCCAGCAATGCGATGCTGGCCGACGCGCTGGCGCAGTTCCTGATGTGGAAGAACTGGCCGCGCTGGTTCCTGATCGAAGGCAGCCATCCTGCGGACACCGCGCTGGCCGACGCTTATCGCCGCGCGGCCACGAAATTCGGCGCCAGAATCGTCGAGGATCGGGTCTACGAAGATACCGGCGGCGCCCGGCGCACGGATTCGGGCCATGTTCAGGTCCAGAAGCAGATGCCCGTCTTCACCCAGCGGGCCGAGGACCACGACGTGGTCGTCGCCGCCGACGAAGCCGATGTATTCGCGTCTTACCTGCCGTATCAGGTCTGGGATCCCCGCCCGGTGACCGGATCTGCCGGGCTGGTCCCGCGCAGCTGGCATCCGGCGATGGAAGCTTGGGGCGCCTCGCAGTTCCAGAACCGCTTCGAGGAACTGGCCAACCGTCCGATCCGCGAACCCGATTATCAGACATGGCTGGCGCTGCGCATGATCGGCGAGGCCGCGACACGCACCCAGTCCGCCGATCCGCAGACGCTGCGCGAATTCATGTTGTCCGAACAGTTTGAAGTGGCCGGGTTCAAGGGTCAGAAACTGACGCTGCGCGACTGGGACCATCAGGTTCGCCAGCCGATCCTGCTGACCACCGGCAAGCTGACCGCATCGGTCAGCCCGCAAGAGCAGTTCCTGCACCAGATAAGTCAACTGGATACGCTGGGGATCGACCGCCCTGAAACCGAATGCAAGTTCCGAGAGGCGACATGAAACATCTGCTTACCCTGACCCTTTGCCTTGCCGCTGCACCTGCGCTGGCCAACCGTGTCTTCGTCAGCAATGAAAAAGGCAACGACGTGACCGTTCTGGACAGCGAGACGCTGGAAGTGATCGGCACCTATCCCGTCGGCAACCGCCCGCGTGGCATCACCATCAGTCCCGACGGTTCCGAGCTGTATGTCTGCGCGTCCGATGACAACCTCGTGCGCGTGTTCGACCCCGAAACCATGGAAGAAATGCATACCCTGCCCTCGGGGCCGGACCCGGAACTGTTCGTCCTGCATCCATCGGGCAACCCGCTTTACGTCGCGAACGAGGACGACAATCTTGTGACTGTGGTGGATACCAAAACGCACGAGGTGCTGGCCGAAATTCCGGTGGGCGTCGAACCCGAAGGCATGGGCGTCAGCCCCGATGGCCAAGTGGTGATCAACACCTCGGAAACGACCAACATGGCGCATTTCATCGACAGCGACAGCTTCGAGATCGTCGCCAACGTCCTGGTGGACAGCCGTCCGCGATTTGCCGAATACAATCATGACGGCAGCAAGCTGTATGTCAGTTCGGAAATCGGCGGCACGGTCAGCGTGATCGACCCATCGACCCAGCAGATCGCCCATAAGATCGAATTCGAGATCCCCGGCGTTCTGCCCGAGGCGATCCAGCCGGTCGGGGTGCGCGTGACCAGTGACGGCAAGAAGGTGTTCGTGGCACTTGGACCCGCGAACCGCGTGGCCGTGATCGACGGCGAGACCGACGAGGTAAGGGACTATCTGCTGGTCGGGCAGCGGGTCTGGCAGATGGCGTTCACACCGGACGAACGATACCTGTTTACGACCAACGGCAATTCCAACGATGTCTCGGTCATCGACGTGGCCGAGGAAGAGGTGGTGAAATCCATCCCCGTCGGCCAGCAGCCCTGGGGCGTTGTGGTCGCACCGGACTGACATACCAATAAGGAGGAACGACATGACCAATGATCTGACACGCCTGCTGGCGATCCTGATGCTGACCACCGGACTGTCCTCGCCCGTCTTCGCACAGGAAAGCGGCGCCGGCGATGACGCCGCGACCGAGGCTTCTGCAGACGAGGCGATGGCCGGGGAAGAAGATGACGACGACGACGATGATGAGGAGGACGCCGGCGGCGACGATGCGGGCGTATATGACGCCAAGGGCAAGTTCGATTACGGTTTCGCAGGTCTTCTGGACCGTGACAACCGCAGCGATCTGGCTCCGTTGACGCTGGCTGCGGGGCAGCCTGTCTCGGGCGGCGAATACACGCTGAAATCGGGTGGCTATTACCGCATCGACATCAATGCCGACGGCAGCCAGGAACTGGCCTTGTCCGGCGGAGATTTCTTCCGGTCGGTCTGGGTGAACGAGATCGTCATCAACGATATCGAGGTGCGGCCGGTAGGTGTGCACAGCCTTGAATTCGACGATGCGGGCACCGCCACCATGAGCTTCATTGCAATCGTGCCTGGACGCTATACCCTGTCCGTGCCGGGATCGTCCGGCGATACGCTGCAGGCGGTGTTCAACATCCAGTAGCGGACGGGGCCACCCACCGCCCGGCGGACACCGATTTTCGCGTCGATCCCAACCCGGATCGACGGCGCAGACAACAGCGCCGGACGACGTAAACTGTATTTGGAGGAAAAGGCGAGGCCGCATGGCCTTACCGACCGGATGACAACAGATGCGCTTGCCATCGACGATGTCAGCCACAGCTTCGGCCGCGTTCAGGCGCTGAAGAATGTGACTCTGAATGTGCCGCCCGGCCGATTCACGGCCCTGCTGGGTGTGAACGGCGCTGGCAAGACGACGCTTTTTTCGCTTGTCACGCGGCTATATGACAACAGTTCGGGCGCGATCCGCGTGGCGGGGTACGATCTGCGCCGCAAGCCGTCGCAGGCGTTGGCGCGGTTGGGGGTGGTGTTCCAGAGCCGGGCGATGGACGCCGACCTGACGGTGCGCCAGAACCTTGCCTACCATGCCAGCCTGCATGGGATCGGGCGGCGTGACGCGTCAGACCGCATCGCCGAGGTGCTGGGCCAGGTCGGGCTGTCGGAAAAGGCCGGTGACAGGATCAGCGCGCTGTCGGGTGGCCAGCAGCGCCGGGCCGAGATCGCCCGCGCCCTGATCCACCGCCCCGACATCCTGCTGCTGGACGAGGCCACGGTGGGCCTGGACGTGAAATCCCGCGCCGAGGTTCTGGCGCTGACCCGCAGGCTGATCGCCGAGAACGGCGTTTCAGCATTGTGGGCCACCCATATCATGGATGAAATCCAGCCCGACGACGATCTGGTGATCCTGCACGAAGGGCAGGTCCTGCGCCGTGATCGCGCGTCCGAGATCGCCAGAGGCAAGGGACTGACCCAGGCATTCCTGGATCTGACCGGGGTTGCGCCGGCATGAGTGATATCCCATTTCCGCCCCGCGCATGGATCACCGCCTTTCTCGGCATCGCCCGTCGCGAAACCCTGCGCTTCGTCAACCAGCGTGGCCGGTTTCTTGCCGCGCTGGTCCGGCCGCTGGTCTGGCTGTTCATCTTCGCGGCCGGCTTTCGCGCCGTGCTGGGCCTGTCGATCACGCCGCCCTATCAGACCTATGTCCTCTACGAGGTTTATGTCACGCCGGGCCTTGTCGCGATGATCCAGCTTTTCAACGGGATGCAGTCATCGTTGTCGATGGTCTATGACCGCGAAACCGGCGCCATGCGGACGCTGCTGGTCAGCCCGTTTCCACGCTGGTTCCTGCTGGCGTCGAAGCTGGTGGCGGGTGTCGTGGTGTCGATCATTCAGGTCTTCACCTTTCTGGCAATCGCCTGGTTCTGGGGTATCAGGCCGCCTGCGATCGGCTATCTGACGGTGCTGCCCGCCCTGATCCTGGCCGGGCTGATGCTGGGGGCGATGGGGTTGTTCCTGTCATCGGCGATCCGGCAGCTGGAAAATTTCGCCGGTGTCATGAACTTCGTCATCTTCCCGATGTTCTTCGCGTCCTCGGCGCTGTATCCGCTGTGGCGGATGCGCGAAAGCTCGACCCTGTTGCACGACATCTGCGCGATCAATCCCTTTACCCATGCGGTCGAGCTGATCCGTTTCGCGCTGTATGCGCAGGTGAACTGGCTGTCGCTGGCCGTGGTTCTAGGATGTTTGGCGGGGTTCTTTGGGGCGGCGGTGTTCATGTATGATCCGGCCAAGGGGCTTTGGGCCCGCAGAAAGGGGGGAGGATGAAACCGATACTCGTGCTGATCCTGATGATGGCGGCCGGCCCGGCGCTGTCGGCCAGCGGCACCGACCCGACCTGGCCCTGCATCCAGCGCAAGCAGCCGCATCTGTCGCTGGGGCAGATGTGGGCGGGGCCGGTGCCGGATGCGCAGACTGCCGAACTTGCCCGGGATCCGCAGATCGCCGCGCTGGCCGACCGTCTGGAACAGCGGCGACTGCCGCTGGAAGAAGCCGACAAGATCATCGCCGAATTTGCCGGCGATGCCGACAATGCACGCCTGACCGCGCTGATGCAGGCGATCTTCGACCGGATCGAACCCGACCGCAGTGCGCTGATCGACGGCATTGCCCGCTATGGCCGCAAGCAGGTGGATCTGTCGAAGATGATCGAGGATCGGCGCGCCGAGATGGTGCGCATGGAACAGTCAGAGGATCCCGACTTCGATGCCATCGACGCCGAGGAACGGGCGCTGGACTGGGATCAGCGAATCTTCACCGAACGCCAGCAATCGCTGACCTATGTCTGCGAGACGCCGGTGATCCTGGAACAGCGGGCCTTTGCGCTGGCCCGTTCCATTGCCAGCCATCTGGAATGACTTGCCCGGCTAGTCCGGCGAGGTGACGAAGGCGGGCGGCGCGGTGCCGCGCCGTGCGCAATTCAGGAACGCGTCTGCGGTATCCATGGCCTCGCGGATGGTCACATCCATGTCGAGATAGCGATAGGTTCCCAGCCGGCCGACGAAGGTGACGCCTTCGGTGGCCCTGGCGCGGGCGATGTAGTCCGCCAGCAGCGCCTTTTCCTTGACCAGCCGGATCGGATAATAGGGAATGTCCTGTGGCCCCGCCGCCCGGCTGTATTCGCGATAGCAGACACTGCCGTCATGGATCTCCCACGGGCTGAAATGCTTGTGCTCGGTGATCCGGGTCCATGGCACATCGCGGTCGCCATAGTTCATCACCGCACAGCCCTGATAGTCGCCGTCATGGGTGAAGCGTTCGAAATCCAGCGTGCGATACCCCAGCCGGCCCAGATCATAGCCGAAGAACCCGTCCAGCGGACCCGACCAGAAGACGTGATCGACCGTCGCTGTCATGTCGGCGGAATAGGGTGTGTCCAGCTGGACCGTGATATTCGGATGGTCCATGATCGCCGCGATCATCGGCGTATAGCCGTCCTTGGGCATGCCCTGGAACCGGTGGAAGAAGTAGTTGTCGTCGTAGTTGAAGCGCACCGGCAGGCGCTTGAGGATCGAGGCCGGCAGTTCGGTCGGCGCGCAGCCCCATTGCTTCTCGGTATAGCCCTTGAAGAACGCCTCATACAGGTCGCGTCCGACAAAGCGCAGCGCCTGTTCCTCGAAGTTCTGCGGGTCCTCGATGGTCCGGTCGGCCTGTCCGGCGATGAAATCGCGGGCTTCGTCGGGACGCATCGTCTTGCCGAAGAACTGGTTGATGGTCAGCAGGTTGATCGGCAGCGAATAGACGGCGCCCTGCGTCGTGGACTTGACCCGGTTCTGGAACGGCAGGAATTCGGCGAAGCCGTTGACATAGTTCCAGACCTCTTGATCATCCGTGTGGAAGATATGCGGGCCATAGACATGCATCATGACGCCGGTATCCGCGTCGCGTTCGGTGTGGCAGTTGCCGCCGATATGGCTGCGCGCGTCGATGATCCGGCAGGAATGTCCCGCCTCGGCCAGTTTGCGCCCGATTACCGCACCGGAAAGACCGGCCCCAACCAGCAATATCTGCATCGCGTCCCCAATCCGGCCTTTTCTGCCTTGGTCCGGCCTTCCAGCCTGACGAGACAACAGCCTATTGCGGCAGTCCTCAGGGTTCCAGCCGGCATTTGCGGCCTGCATCGCCGCGGGTTCCACGCGTGGCTTGCGGCGAGGGTTTGCCGTCCCTAGTCTGACCCGATCAGCAATCCAAGGAGCCGCCATGCCCCCCCGCCTGATCGGAGCCGAGATCGAATCACAGCTGGATTGGATGGCGCTGACCGATGCGCTGGCCGAAGGACATCGGCTGCCGCAGGCCGAGATTGCCGACAGCCTCCTGTATCGCGGCAAGGATACGCTGCTGACGCGTTCGGCATGGATTGACGGGCTTGGTCTGGCGGTCAAGCCGGCGACGGTGTTTCCCGGAAATCCGGACCGGGATCTGCCGATGGTGAACGGCGCGGTCAACCTGTTCGACGATTCCACCGGCCAGTTGCAGGCGATTATCGACTTTCACCTGGTGACCAGATGGAAGACGGCTGGGGACAGCCTTCTGTCGGCGCGGCTTCTGGCGCCCGAAAATCCGCAACGGGCGTTGGTCGTCGGGGCCGGCAGGGTGGCCGCCTCGATGATATCGGCCTATCGCGCGGCGTTTCCCGGGATCGAGGTGACGATCTGGAATCGGACCGCCAGTGCCGCGACCGATCTGGCAGACCGGATGAGGGCCAGCGCAACCGACGATCTGCGCGGCGCGGTCGGTCAGGCGGATCTGATCGCGACGACGACGATGGCCCGCGAGCCCGTGATTCAGGGCGGCTGGCTGAAACCCGGCACGCATCTTGACCTGATCGGCGCCTATCGGCCGGACATGCGCGAGGTCGATGACGAGGTTCTGCGCCGCGCCCGGATCTTCGTGGACAGCCGCAAGACCACCATCGGCCATATCGGAGAGATCCAGATACCCCTGGATCGTGGCGTCATCACCGAAGCCGACATCGTCGCGGATTTCTATGACATCGCCTCGGGGCGCTATGTGCGGCAATCGCAAGACCAGATCACCGTGGCCAAGAACGGCGGCGGCGCGCATCTGGACCTGATGACAGCCCGGCACATCATGGATGTCGCCGCCTGAAGCCGGTCAGGAACATCGCGCTCAGGCCGGGTCGCTGACCGGCGCGGTCCACGGCCGGATCTCGGCCTCCATCCAGGTGCCGTGGGCCGCGTTCGGGAACACGATCCAGTCGTCGCCGAAACGGTCGGAATGTTCCTCGGCCAAGCGGTGCTGATCTTCCAGGCCGATGCCTGCGAAGGCGCCGTGAAAATCGTGCAAAGTGTCGCCAAGATGCAGGATGATGCGGTGATCGCGTTCGATGGCGGCGCGGCGTTCGGCCTTGGGCGGGCCGAAAAGCTGGACATGATCGGCGCTGACCTGCGGCAAGCCAAGGCTGGACAGCGTGGCGATCGTGGCCAGCTTGTTTTCGTCGAAACGGTCCGAGACATAGAAGATCGTCACCCCCAGCCGGTCTGCGAGGTGAAAGAAATCGGCAGCACCGGGGATCAGATGCGGGTCACCCTCGCGTTCCCACAGCTTCCAGGTTTCGACATTGTCGCCCTGATGGGTCATCGCGTGCGCCATGATCGCCGTGTTGTCGAGGATCGTTTCGTCGATGTCGCTGACGACAGCCAGCCCCGCGCCCTGACCGCCAGCGGCGTCCACCGCCATTCGCAGCCGCAGCGTGGCCAGCGCATAGCATTGCCGTTGCAGCGCCTTCACCTCGGCCGAGCGCTGTTGATAGCGGATCGCCATGGCATGTTCGCGCGGATGGCGTCTGGTCGTGTCTGTCATGTCCGGTCCCCGTATCCTGCGCGCCGGACGCTAGGGTGGTGGCGCGGAAAGGTCAAACCGCGGCTGTGCGACGGTCGCGGCGGGCGGTTCAGGCGGCGGCGGGCAGACGGCTGGGTTCCTCGCGGACTGGCAGATGGATCAGGGCCGAGAATGCGCCGACGCCGACACCGACCCACCAGACCGCCGTGTAGTTGCCATAGGCGTCATACAGTGCCCCGCCCAGCCAGACACCAAGGAACGATCCGATCTGATGCGACAGAAACACGAAGCCATAAAGCGTGCCCATGTAGCGCAGGCCGTAGATATGCGCGACCAGCCCCGAGGTCAGCGGGACCGTGGCCAGCCACAGGGCGCCCATCACCAGCGAAAACACGATCACCGTCGCGGGCGTGATCGGGGTCAGGATGAACGCCGCCGATGCGATGGTCCGCAGGGTATAGATGCCAGCCAGCAGGTATTTCTTGGTATAGCGCTTACCCAGCCACCCCGACAGGATCGAGCCTGCGATATTCGCAAGCCCAATCAGGCTGATGGCGATGGCCCCCAGCGCAGAAGTGGTGGTGATCCCGATCGAGGCCAGCGTGCCCAGAGGGCTGATCGGGCCGCACATCTCGGTGATCATCGCCGGGAAATGCGCGGTGATGAACCCAAGCTGATAGCCGCAGGAAAAGAAGCCCACGAAGATCATCATGTAGGACGGGTCGCGAAAGGCGCGCCGCAGCACGCTGCCCATGCTTTCTTCAAGCTCGGACCGCGTGGCGGGTTTGCCGCCGCCCAGCATCGGCAGGAACAGCAGCGTCGTCAGGACGATCGCGCCGAAGATCACGAAGACCGCCTGCCACGAATAGAATGCCAGCAGCACCTCGGCCAGCGGGGCACCGAAGACCTGACCCGCCGACCCGGCGGCGGTGGCGATTCCCAATGCCAGGCTGCGGTTCTCGTCGCTGGCGGCGCGGCCGACCACGGCCAGGATCACGCCGAAGCCGGTCCCCGCGATGCCGAATCCGACCATCACCTCCAGCAGTTGCATCGTGGCGGGGGTGGTCGCGAAGGCTGTCAGGATCAGGCCGGCGGAATACAGGATCGCGCCCAGGATGACCGCCCAACGATCACCCCAGCGTTCCGCGAATGCCCCGAAGATCGGCTGACCGATGCCCCAGGCAAGGTTCTGGATCGCGATTGCCAGGCTGAATTCTGCACGTGGCCAGCCGAATTCCTCGCCGATGGGGATCTGGAAGACCCCGAAACTGGCGCGCAGCGCGAAGTTGATCAGCAGGATCAGCGAACCGCCGATCAGGACCGGCGTGAACAGGCGGGCATTGGTGGACATGACATGATCCCGTGCGGCAACGTAACGTCACAGCGTTGCGATCATGTCACGAAAAGGTCAAGAGTGCTGTCGTGATACATCGTATCAGCCGGGCTGATGAATAGCCCGGCTGATTGACGCCTATCGCAGGACGAATTTCGAATCGGGGATCGAGGCGCCCTTGCGCATGTCGCCAAGGATGACGGTGGTTTTCTGGCCGCTGTCGTCTGTAACGATCCACTGGCGCAGTTCGGTCGGGTTGGTGAACACCATCTGGATATTGCCGTATTCCGGGTGCGCGGGATCCTGCGCCGTCACCACGGTCGAATTCTTGGCCTCGGTGTATCCCGTCACCATGTTCGCACGGCCCAGATCGACATTGCGCGCGAGGATGATCGAAAGCGGCGTCTTGGATAGCGGATAGCTTTGCGGCCCGCCATTCGATTTGGGGTCCACCACGGTCACGTTCCCGCCCGAGGCGACGACCAGAGTCTTGTCGTTGTTGTATTCGAACCGCACCCGTCCGGGCCTGCGGATATAGACCGTCCCGGTCGAGATCGTCCCATCCGGGTTCACCTGTGTGAATTCGGATGTCGCTGTCGTCAGGCTGTTGAGATAGCGAGATATTTCGTTCAGCGGGATCTTTTCGGCCATGGCCGGAAAGGCCAGCCCGAGGCTGAGAACGAAGGCGGCGGCGGGCGCGAGGGCGAATTTGCGTCTGTTCATGGCGCCGATCATATCCTTTTCGTTTCACAGTGCACATCACGTCTGGCGGATGGCACCGGGCGCGAACGCTCTCGCGGGTGTGAGGGTTCCGGCTGATCCGGGCCTTTGGCGGATCACGCACGCCCACGGTCCTGTCGCCCGTCGCGCGATGGTCACGAAACTGCCGCGTTGCTGACGCCGTTCGGTCACGTTTCATGCCTATCCCTGCGGTCAGTATCCAGCCGACAGGAGCCAGACGCATGACCCTCATCCGTCCCCGAATGACTCGCCGCAGCCTGCTGATGTCCGGGCTGGCCACGACCTCGATCCTGGCCATGCCGGCGATCAGCCGGGCGTCGTCGCGACCGGTCTTTACCCATGGTGTGCAGTCGGGCGATATCACAGCGCAGGGCGGCATGGTCTGGACCCGCGCCGACCGCCCGGCCCGGATCGCGGTCGAGGTCGCCACGAATGAAGGCTTCCAGAATGCCCGCCAGGTCGCCGCGCTGAACGCGCTTCCCGAAAGCGACTACGCCGTCAAGGCGATGCTCGAGGGGATCGAGGGCGATCAGACCGTTTTCTATCGCCTGACCGCCACCGATCTGTCCGACAGCAACGCCCGCAGCGAACCGGTCGTTGGCCGGTTCCGCGCCGCGCCGACCACCCGCCGCGACATCCGTTTCGTCTGGTCGGGCGACACCGCCGGACAGGGCTGGGGGATCGACGACGAAGGGATGCGGACCTATGCGACGATGGCCGCGCATCAGCCGGACTTCTTCATCCATTCGGGCGACACGATCTATGCCGACGGCCCGATGCAGGATGAGGTCGAGATCGAGGGCGGCATCTGGCGCAACACGGTCCTGACCGATGAGGTGCGCAAAGTCGCAGAAACGCTGGACGAATTCCGCGGCCGGTGGAAATACAACCAGATGGACCGGCACGCGCAGGCCATGTCGGCCATGGTTCCGACCCTGTTCCAGTGGGATGACCACGAGGTGGTCAACAACTGGTCACCCGGCAAGGACCTGACCGGCGACGATCGCTATACGGAAAAATCCGTGGCGCTGCTGACCGCCCGCGCGCAGCGTGCCTTCCACGAAATGACGCCGATCAGCTATTCTCCGTCGGAACCCGGCCGCGTCTATCGCAAGATCGCCTATGGTCCGCTGCTGGACATCTTCTTCCTCGATCTGCGCAGCTATCGCGGCGCCAATAGCGAGGGCATGGAAAATGAGGTCACGGCCCAGTCGCAGGTTCTGGGCAGGGCGCAGATGGACTGGCTGAAATCCGCACTGAAATCCTCGAACGCCACCTGGAAGGTCATCGCCTGTGATATGCCGATCGGTCTGTGCGTCTGGGACAAGGTGTCCGAGGATCAGAAGTTCGTCGAGGCGGTCGCGAATGGCGACAACGCGGCGCCCAAGGGTCGCGAACTGGAATTCGCGCAGCTTCTGCGTTTCATCCGCGACGAGGCCATTCGCAACACGGTGTGGCTGACCGCCGATGTGCATTACACCGCCGCGCATGAATACCATCCCGACCGTGCAAGCTTTCAGGAATTCGATCCGTTCTGGGAATTCGTGTCGGGGCCGCTGCATGCCGGGACGTTCGGCCCGAACGATCTGGACATGACCTTCGGACCCGAGGTCAAGTTCGTGAAGGCCCCTGCCGACGGGCAGGTGAACCTGCCGCCTTCGGCCGGGATGCAGTTCTTCGGGCTGGTCGATATCGACGGCGCGACGGAACAGATGACCGTGCGGTTGATGGATCGCGCCGATCAGGAACTTTGGTCGGTCACGCTGGACCCGCAGCAGGCCTAGGTCGCTGCCGTCCGTGGCTGAAAGCGGCGCCCATCGGGCGCCGCCATGACGTTTCAGGCCAGCCGGTCGCGCCGCACGTCCAGAGCACGGACCCTGCCGCGATGCGATAGGAAGGCCGGGCGCGGTTTCGGTGCGGCGAACGGCGCCTGAACCGCGTTCGACACCGCGTTATAGACGAAGAACGCGTTCGAGCGCGGGAACGGGGTCACGTTGCCGTTCGATGCGTGCAGCGTGTTGCACTCGAAAAAGATCACCGTGCCGGCGGGTCCAGTCGCGGCGTCAAGGCCGCTTTCCTCGGCCAGGCGTTCCAGGATCGCCGACGATGGCACACCGATTTCCTGCTTCTTCAGGCTGGACTTGTGGTTGTCGTCGGGCGTCTCGCCCTTGCAGGCGATGAAGTGCCGGTGCGAACCGGGGATCAGCATCAGCGGACCGTTCAGCGCGGAATTGTCGGTCAGCAGGACCGAGGCCGACACGGCGCGCATCCGGGGCATGCCGTCTTCGGCGTGCCATGTTTCGAAATCCGAATGCCAATAGAACTCTTTCCCCGTGAAGCCGGGTTTGTAGTTCAGGCGGCTTTGATGCAGATAGACCTCGTCCCCCAGCAGGAAGCGCGCGGTGTCCGCCAGCCGCGCATCGCGGGCCAGACGTGCGAACACGTCGCTGTGGTCGTCCAGCCGAAAGACGGTGCGGACGGCATCCGTGCCCGGTTCGGTGACCAGATCCTCGGTCCTGATGGACGAGGCATCGGCACGGATCTCGGCCGAGGCGTCGATCAGCTTGCGGACTTCATCCGGGCTGAACAGATTCCGCCGGATCAGATAGCCCTTGTCTTCATAGCTTCGCGCCTCATCGCGGCTGATCGGGGCAGATTCGGACCAGTCGGACCAGATCACCGGATCAACGCGCGGGGTGCTTTTTTCCTGGTCGGGCAGGCGGGTAGGATAGATGTCCTGCGCCGCGAACTGTGTCTCGTGGTGCATGACGTTCATGACGGTATTCCTCCTTGGAATGCGATTTTCATGTGCGGACCGGAAAGGGTCCGACGCTGCGCGTGGTCGCACGGACGGGATTGACCTGACCGGATCGGAACGTGGCGGCTTCAGCCGGTGATCCGGATGGCACCCGTGTTCAGGTGCTTTCGGTCGATCTGCGCGCCTTCAAGACGGCATGTCTGTCCGCTTGCGCTGCACCGGGAACGTGACGATCACAAGCCCCAAGATCAACCCTTGTGACCTTCGACTTGATTAAGATCAGCTTTGGGTTGCCTTCACAAAGCCCGGCCGGCAAGCAGTCTTGGCATAGGATCCACCGCCAGCCCGGCCGCCTGGCGCATGAAACCGCGCCGCAACGCGGGCACCGCGGTCACCGCGCCCATACCCAGACCGCGTGCCGCGCGCAGCAGCGGGTTGTCGTTGCCGAACAGGCTGTTCACCGCGTCCATTCCCAGCGCCAGCGAGGTCGCGTCGAAGCGACGCCAGCCCTGATATCGCTCTAGCACCGGATCCGCGCCGATATCCTCGCCCCGGCGCGCGGCGTCGACCAGCGTTTCGGCCAGCGCGGCGACATCGCGCAATCCAAGATTCAGCCCCTGGCCGGCGATCGGATGCACGCCGTGGGCGGCATCGCCAACCAGGGCGATGCGTGGTGCGACATAGGTTTCGGCCAGCGACAGGCTGAGCGGATACGAGAATCGCTGCCCGGCGAGACCGATCCCGCCCAGATAGTCGCCAAAGCGAGGACGCAGCACGTCCAGAAAGGCGCTGTCAGGAAGGGCGGCGATCGCCTTGGCGTTGTCATCGGTTTCCGACCAGACGACGCTGCTGCGATTCCCCGGCAGAGGCAGAATCGCCAGCGGGCCGGTCGGCATGAAATATTGCTGGGCGATGCCATGATGCGGCAGGTCGTGGTCAATGGCCGCGACCAGTGCGGTCTGGCCGTAGTCCCAGCCGTGCCGTGCGATTCCGGTCCGCGTCGCGACGCCGGATCCGCGCCCGTCCGCGCCGACCAGAAGGCGCGCGGTCATCCGCCGCCCGTCGGACAGCATTGCAGTCACGGTGGCAGGTCCGGATTGCTGTCCGGTGACCGAGACGCCAGAAAGATGGGTGACGCGGCCTGTCATCGCCGTCAAAAGCGCACGATACAGGAACCGGTCCTCAAGCATGTGCCCGACGGGGCCTTCCTCGATCTCGGCACTGTCGAAATGCAGGAAGAACGGGGCTGCGCCGTCTCCGGGTTGGCCTTGCGCCGCCTTGACCTCAAGGATCGGCTGGCTGTGCGGGGCCACATCGTCCCACAATCCCAGCGCCTTCAGCAGGCGCTGGGACGCGATGGCCAGCGCATAGGCACGCCCGTCGAATTCCTCGCTGGCCCGCGCATCTGCGGGGCGCGGATCGATAACCGCAACGTGCAACCCCGCACTGGCCAGGGCCAGGGCCAGGGTCGGGCCGTTCAACCCGCCGCCTGCGATCAGAACATCGACATCGGTTTCCATGACCGAAGATCAAGCACGCCGTGCCGGCAAAGTCCATGCGACCTGTCGGCACCGACCCTGCCCCGTCGCGAACGTGGCGGGGCAGGTGGGTGCCGTCACGATCCAGCGCGCTCGGCGTCCAGGATGGCCCGCAACGCGCTTCGATAATCGGGATAGCGTAGCGTGACCCCCAGTTCACGCTTGATCCTGTCGTTCCGCACCCGTTTGCTGTCGGCATAGAAGGACCGCGCCATCGGTCCAAGATCGGCCTTCTCGAAATCAACCGCTGGCGGGACGGGCACCGCCAACATCTCGGCCGCGCAGGCGATGATGTCCTGCGGCGGTGCGGGCTGATCGTCGCACAGATTATAGATCGCCCCCGGATTCGGCGCCTTGATCGAGGCCAGCAGCACCTGTGCGATATCCTCGGCATGAATGCGCGAAAAGACTTGTCCGGGTTTGATGACGCGCTGCGCCGTTCCACTACGCAGCTTGGCGAAGGGACCGCGACCCGGGCCGTAGATGCCGGCCAGCCGGAAGATGTGCAGCGGCAGATCGTGGGCACGGGCCAGATCCTGCCACGCAACCTCGGCCGCGACGCGGGCGCGGCCACGTGATGTGGACGGCGCGGGGGGCGTCGTCTCGTCGACCCAGCCACCGCCCGCGTCGCCATAGACCCCGGTCGTGGAAAGATAGCCCAGCCATTGCGGCGTGCCGCAAGACAGTTCATCCGAGAAGGCGGCCAGAACGGGATCGCCGTTCTCGCCCGGCGCGGCCGAGATCAGGATCGCGTCGGCGCGTGCGATGGCGGCGCGCACGGCGTCGTCCTGACCCGGCCAGACGATCGGCGTCGCACCTGCAGCAGCGACCCGTGCGGCATCGCTGCGCGTGGTGCCGGTGACGGTCCAGCCTTGCGCGATCAGAAGCGGCGTCAAGAACCCCGCGGAATAGCCGTGACCCAGGATCAGCATGTTCATGACGGCAACGTAACGGGACTGATCGTCGGGCACCAGATGCTTGCCTGCGGGCCGCCGCACTGGCAGGATTCGCGCCATCAGAAGGATGACGATAGAATGGACATGGATTCCCGGTTCCTGCCGGTCGAGACGCCCGAACCCTCGGCGCGCGAACAGTTCACCGACGCGCGCGAAGCCGTCGCCCGGTTGCGGCAGCTTTATGCCGAGTCGACCGATTTTCTGCTGGCGCATTTCACCCGGCTGATCGACGGCGAACAGCCGCGCGCCCGCTATCGCGCCTATTACCCGGAATTGCGCCTGACGGTGGCCAGCCATCCACAGGTCGATTCGCGGCTGTCCTTTGGTCATGTGGTGGCACCGGGCAGCTATGCGGCGACGATCACTCGCCCAGACCTGTTCGAGAATTACCTGACCGAACAGTTCGGCCTGCTGATCCGCAATCACGCCGTGCCGGTGACCGTCGGTCCCAGCGAGACGCCGATGCCGGTGCATTTCGCCGTCGCCGCGCAAAGCGATCTGGCGGTGCCGCAGGAAGGTGTTCTGGATTTTTCGCTGCGTGACGTGTTCGACGTACCCGATCTGAACACCATGAACGACGACATCGTCAACGGCGTGGCCGCGCCGCTGTCCGACGGTGCGCAGCACCTTGCGGCCTTTACCGCGCAGCGGGTCGATTATTCCCTGGCGCGGCTGCAGCACTATACCGCGACCGCCGCCGAGCATTTCCAGAACTTCGTCCTGTTCACCAACTATCAGTTCTATGTGGACGAGTTCGAGGCCTTCGCCCGCCGTGCGCTGGCCGATCCCGCCTTGGGCTATACCGGCTTTGTCGCGCCCGGAAATCAGCAGATCACTGACGCCGAGGATCCGCTGACGCCGCTGCCGAAGATGCCGCAGATGCCCGCATATCACCTGAAACGCGAGGCCGGGCAGGGTATCACGCTGGTCAATATCGGCGTGGGGCCGTCCAATGCGAAGACCGCGACCGATCATATCGCGGTGCTGCGTCCGCATGCGTGGCTGATGGTCGGCCACTGCGCGGGGCTGCGGAATTCGCAAAGTCTTGGCGATTTCGTGCTGGCGCATGCCTATCTGCGCGAAGATCACGTCCTGGACGACGATCTGCCGGTCTGGGTCCCGATCCCGGCACTGGCCGAGGTGCAGGTGGCCCTGCAGGAAGCCGTTGCCGAGGTCACCCAGCTGGACGGCTACGAGTTGAAGCGGATCATGCGGACCGGGACCGTCGCCACGATCGACAACCGCAACTGGGAGTTGCGCGACCAGTCCGGACCGGTGCATCGGCTGTCGCTGTCGCGCGCCGTTGCATTGGACATGGAAAGCGCGACCATCGCGGCGAACGGGTTCCGTTTCCGGGTCCCCTATGGCACATTGCTATGCGTCAGCGACAAGCCCTTGCACGGCGAACTGAAGCTGCCCGGCATGGCCACGGATTTCTACCGGACGCAGGTCGCCAACCATCTGCTGATCGGCATCAGGGCGATGGAGAAATTGCGCGAAATGCCGCTGGAACGGATCCATTCGCGCAAATTGCGGTCGTTCAGCGAAACAGCCTTTCTTTGACGCAACGTCAAGTGCGCGCCGAATCGCGGCAATTCGCGCGATTCGCGAAAAATGCTTGATCTGCCGGTCAAAACCGTGTGTAGCAGGCGATATGCCGCAAAAGGCGCAATTGATGGGCCCATAAAAGAGCAGGGCAAGAGGAGACAGAGACTATGGCTACGCCTTCCGCAAAACCGATGACCAAGACCCAACTGGTGGCCACGCTGGCCGAAGAGATGGGCTCGGACAAGAAGTCGGCATCGGCTGCCCTTGACGCTATCGCTTCGGTTGTGACCCGTGAAGTCGCGAACGGCGGCGCCGTCACCCTGCCCGGCATCGGCAAGATCGCCTGCCGCGCCCGCCCCGAGCGTCAGGTGCGCAACCCGCAGACCCAGGAAATGATGACCAAGCCGGCTGACAAGCAGGTCAAGGTCACCGTCGCCAAGGCCCTGAAGGACAGCGTCAACAGCTGATCCGACACCACGAACCGTATGAAGGGGTCGTACCATCGGGTGCGGCCCCTTTTGTTTTTCGTGAAAGCCCTTTGCCGCCGGGTCTTTCCGCGGCTTGCGGGCTCTGCTACCCCATCGTTGCATGATCTGCAGAAGGGCTTGGCCGATGGATATGCGTGCAATCTTCATGGGCTTTAGCTTTGCGCTGATGTGGGCCTCGGCCTTCACCACCACCCGAATGATCGTCACCGAGACGCCGCCTCTGATGGCGCTGTCGCTGCGCTTTGCACTGTCGGGCGTGATCGGTGTCGGAATTGCCCTGGCCATGGGCGAGACGTGGCGTCGGCTGACCCGCAATCAGTGGCGCGCCGTGGTCATTCTGGGGCTGTGTCAGAACGCGCTGTATCTGGGCCTGAACTGGGTCGCGATGCAATGGATCGAAGCCGGGCTGGCCTCGATCATCGCCGCGACGATGCCGCTGATGGTGGCGGCGATCGGCTGGGCGGTGCTGGGGGAAAGACTGCCGCCGATGGGTATCGGCGGGCTGGTGCTGGGCCTGATCGGCGTCGTCATCATCATGGGTGCACGGCTGCAGGGCGGCAGCGATCCCATTGGTGTCGCGATGGGCTTTCTGGCGGCGCTGGCCCTGGCAGTCGCGACGCTGACGGTAAGGGGCGCAAGCGGCAGTGGCAATGTGATGATGGTTGTCGGGCTGCAAATGCTGGTCGGTGCCGCGTCGCTGGCAGTGATTGCACCCGTGTTCGAGGATTGGCAGGTCACCCTGACGCCGCGCCTTGTGTCGGCCTTCGCCTATACGGTGGTCGTGCCGGGTCTGCTTGCCACCTGGGTCTGGTTCCAGCTGGTCGGCCGTATCGGCGCGGTGCGTGCGGCGACCTTTCATTTTCTCAGTCCGTTTTTCGGTGTTTCGATCGCCGCGCTGTTTCTGGGCGAGAAGCTGAGCCTTGGCGATATTCTGGGCGTCGCAATCATCATGGCGGGCATCCTTGCGGTGCAGCTGTCGCGACAGCCTCCGGTCAAACGCCCGCCTCCGGCGTGAGGGTTCAGCCAGCAATGGCGTCGTCGTGCATGCGACGCAACGCCGGACGATCCTGACAGCGCGCGACCCAGTCGCGCAGCGCGGGCGTTCTGGGCATCTGATCGCCGAACCAGGCGAACGGGCTGGCGCAAAGCAGATCCGCCGCGCTGTAGCGATCGCCCAGAAGATAGGGCTGCGCGATCAGAACCTCATCGAGGCGCTGGATCGCGGTGTCATAGTCGCGCAGCGACGCATGGATGGCCGGATGTTCAACGCCGGCCCAACGAAGGATCGCGACCGGCTCCAGCACGCCTTGATACCAGTTCAGCCAGGACAGGTAGCGACCGCGTTGCGGATCGCCCACGGAACGGCCAAGCCCCGAATTTGGAAAGCGATCGGTCAGGTAAAGGATGATGGCGCCACGTTCGCGAACGAAGTCCTCGCCATCTGTCAGATAGGGAACCTTGCCTTCGGGGTGCGGATTACGCGGATCACGCGCGCCGGTCCCGTCCTGGCGCGTGACGGTGACCTCGATCGTTCTGATCTGTTGGGAAACGCCCAGCTCCTCGATCAATTGCGCGATGCTGGTCGAGCGGCTGTTGGGCGAATGATAGAATGTCAGCATGTCTTGCCTCCTTGGCGTTGGATGGCCAAGAATTATCCCGCCCCTGCTGACAGAAAGAGACAGCATGTCCCGCACCGATCGGCTGATGCGCCTGATGGATGTGTTCCGCCGCCTGCCCGCGCCGTTGACCGCCGCCCGTTTGGCCGACGAAACAGGCGTGTCGCAGCGCCAGCTGTATCGCGATATCGCCACGCTGCGCGCGGGCGGGGCGCTGATAGATGGAGAAGCAGGGTTGGGATATACCCTGACGGAAGACCCGGCGCTGCCTCCGCAAAGCTTTTCGCGGCTTGAGATCGAGGCGCTGCGGCTGGCGGTGGATGCGCTTGGACGGATCGGCGATGCGGAACTGACCGATGCGGCCCATGCCGCGCTGGCCCGGATCATCGCGACATTGCCAGAGCGCCAGTCGCGACAGGCGCTGCACGCGATCATGCGCAGCTTCGACACCGGACCTGACCGTGATCCGCCGCGCGTCGATCTTGCCGTGATCCGGGATGCCTGCTGGAATGAGGCCGCGCTGGACATCGAGTATACCGACCTGAGGGATGCGCCAAGCCGGCGCGTGATCTGGCCGCTTGGCCTGTCCTATTCCCAGCACACGCTGATGTTGCTGGCCCATTGCAGGCTGCGCATGGATTTCCGGGTATTCCACGTGAATCGCATTCGCGCGCTGCGCCCGACCGGTGACAGTTTTCGGCCTCATCGGGTGTCGCTGGTCCGCGAATATGCTGCGAAGCGCGACATGCCGCCACCCACCGGACCGTGCAATCATCGCGAATGAAACCGCGGACCATTGGCCGCGTTGATTTTCACGAAATGTTCGCCATCTTGGTTCCATGCGCGCCGACCAGATCCTGCACCCTACCGAAGCCGGCCTCTATTGTCCGCCCGGAGACTTCTTCATCGACCCGGTTCGCCCGGTTGCGCGCGCGCTGATCACGCACGGGCACGGCGATCATGCGCGTGCCGGGCATGGCGCGGTGATGGCGACACGGCAGACCCTGGACATCATGGCCATTCGCTATGGCGAAGATTTCGCCGCCGAGACGCAGGTCGCCGATGGCCCGGTTCGCGTCGGCGATACGACCGTCAGCTTTCATCCTGCCGGGCATATCCTGGGATCGGCCCAGATCGCGGTTCAGCCGGTGAAGGGGCCCAGGATTGTTGTCTCGGGCGATTACTGTTGTCGGCCAAACCCCGTGTGCGCCCCATACGAACCTGTTCCCTGCGATATCTTCGTGACCGAGGCGACGTTTGGCCTGCCGGTCTTCAGGCATCCCGATCCGATGGCCGAGATGTCGCGTCTGATCGCCAGCATGGATGAATTTCCCGACCGTCCGCACCTGATCGGGGCCTATGCGCTGGGCAAGGCGCAGCGGCTGATAGCGCTGGCGCGGCAGGCCGGGATTGAGGGTCCAATCGCCATTCACGGCGCGTTGCAGCGGCTGTGCGATTACCATGTCGAACAGGGGATCGACCTGGGCGAACTGATCCCCGCCACCGCAGACCGCGTGCCTGCGCAGCTGGTCATCGCGCCGCCCTCGGCCTTCGCCTCGCCCTGGGTGCAGCGTTTCGCGGACCCGGTGATCGGTTTCGCATCGGGCTGGATGCAGGTTCGCGCCCGCGCACGTCAACGAGGCGTCGAATTACCTTTGGTCATCAGCGACCATGTCGATTGGCCGCAGGTGACGGCGGCTATCAGCCATCTTGCGCCGTCCGAGGTATGGATCACCCATGGGGCCGAGGACGGGTTGCTGCGCTGGTGCGAACTGGAAGGGATTCCCGCCCGCCCATTGCGGCTGGTCGGCTATGAGGACGAGCCGGAATGAAGGCGTTTGCGCATCTTCTGGAACGCCTGGCCTTTACCCCGGCGCGCAACGCCAAGCTGCGGCTGCTGCGGCACTATCTTGAGACGACACCTGACCCGGATCGTGGATTTGCGTTGGCAGCACTGACCGGCGATCTGAAGCTGCGGGCGGTGACGCCGGGGCTGCTGCGCGGTCTGATGGCGGATCGCGTCGATGAACAGCTGTTCGCCCTGTCCTATGATTTCGTCGGCGATCTGGCCGAGACCATCGCGTTGCTGTGGCACGATGGCGTGGATCAGGACGTGCCGCTGCATGAGGCCGTTGATCTGCTGCAATCGACAGGCAAGGCCGGGCTTCCCGCGGCCATCTCCGCGCTGCTGGACCGGCTGGGGCCCTCTCAGCGTCTGGCATTCCTGAAACTGGCGACCGGCAATATGCGGGTCGGGCTGTCTGCACGGATGGCCCGGATCGCGCTGGCCGAAATGGGCGAGCCCGGCGTCGCAGACATCGAGGAAATCTGGCACGGGCTGACTCCGCCATATCAGCCGCTGTTCGATTGGATCGCTGGCGGCGCGCGTCCCGAACATGCCGCGAAGGCGCCGTTCCGGCCCGTCATGCTGTCCACCCCCGTCGATGCGGACCAGCTGCGCGGTTTTGATCCGCGCGACTACATGGCCGAATGGAAATGGGATGGTATTCGTGTGCAGGCGATCAACGATGACGGCGTGCGGCGGCTGTATTCCCGCACCGGCGAGGATATCGGAGGCAGTTTTCCCGATGTGATCGAGGCGCTGAACTTTGACGGTGCGGCCGACGGCGAATTGCTGGTCCGCCGCGGCGGTGCGGTGGCGGTGTTCGGCGATCTGCAGAAGCGGCTGAACCGCAAGACGGTCGGCAAGTCCCTGCTGGACAGCCATCCTGCCGGGTTGCGGCTGTATGACCTGATGATCTGGCAGGGTCGCGATCTGCGCGATCTGCCTTTTGCCGAACGCCGCGCGGTGCTGGACAGGGCTGATTTCGGCAGCGATCGGATCGACGTGTCGCCTCTGCTGGATTTTGCGACATGGGAAGATCTGGCCGCGTTGCGTGCCGACCCGCCCAGTCAGGTGATCGAGGGCGTGATGCTGAAGCGCCGCGACAGTGCCTATGTCGGCGGCCGTCCGCGCGGGCCGTGGTTCAAATGGAAGCGCGATCCCAGACTGGTCGATGCGGTCCTGCTTTACGCGCAGCGTGGCCACGGGAAACGGTCCGGCTTCTACAGCGATTTTACCTTCGGACTGTGGGACGGGCCGGAACTGGTGCCCGTCGGCAAGGCCTATTTTGGCTTCACGGACGAAGAGTTGCGCGAACTTGACCGTTTCGTGCGCAACAACACCGTCGATCGGTTCGGTCCGGTGCGCGCCGTCGCGCCGAAACTTGTGCTGGAGGTCGCGTTCGAAGGGCTGAACGAATCCGGGCGCCACAAATCCGGCGTCGCGATGCGCTTTCCCCGGATCAGCCGAATCCGCTGGGATAAGCCCGCGGCAGAAGCCGATGTCCTTGAGACGCTGAAAGCGATGTTGCCGTGACGCTGCCGGCTTCGTTTCGGGACTGGTTCGCGCGTCAGGGCTGGCAGCCCCACCCGCATCAGGTCGATCTGCTGAACGCGCAGGGCGACGGCCTGCTGATCGCGCCGACCGGGGGCGGCAAGACGTTGGCCGGGTTCCTGCCAAGCCTTGTGGATCTGTCGCGGGGCCCGTATCGGGGGATGCACACCTTGTATGTCTCGCCCCTGAAGGCGCTGACAGCGGATATCGCGCGCAATCTGGCCCGGCCCGTGGCCGATCTGCGACTGAACATCCGGATCGAGGATCGCACCGGCGATACCCGGCCTGCGCAGCGCGCCCGTCAGCGGGTCGATCCGCCCGACATCCTGCTGACCACGCCGGAATCGTTGGCATTGATGCTGTCCTATGAACAGGCTCCGGCGATCTTCGGCGGGCTGAAACGCGTGGTTCTGGACGAGTTGCACGCCCTGGCTGAAAGCAAGCGCGGCGATCAGCTGATGCTGGGTCTGGCGCGGTTGAGGACGCTTGCCCCGGATCTGACCGTCACCGGTCTGTCGGCCACCGTCGAGGATCCCCGTTCGCTGGCAGCCTTCATGGGCGGCGCCCGTGTGATCAATGCAGATCCCGGCCCTGATCCCGACATTGCCATGCTGCCGACCGCGCGGCCCGCGCCATGGGCGGGTGGCGGCGGTCACTATGCGATCCCCGAGGTGCTGGCGCAAATCAAGGCCGCCAACACCACGATCATCTTCATCAACACCCGCGCGCAGGCCGAGCTGTTCTTTCAGGCGTTGTGGGCCGCGAATGACGAAAACCTGCCCATCGGGCTGCATCACGGCAGCCTTGCACGCGAGGCGCGCCAACGGGTCGAGGCCGCGATGGCGGCGGGACAGTTGCGGGCCGTGGTGGCGACGGGCAGCCTTGATCTGGGCATCGACTGGGGAGCGGTCGATCTGGTGATTCAGGTCGGTGCGCCAAAGAACGTCAAGCGGCTGGTCCAGCGGATCGGCCGGGCGAACCATCGTTATAACGCGCCGTCGCGCGCGCGGATCGTGCCCGCCAATCGCTTCGAGGTGATCGAATGCGTCGCCGCCTTGCAGGCCGTTGCCGAACGCGATCTGGACGGCGATCCCCGTGGCCCCGGACCGCTGGATGTGCTGTGCCAGCATATGCTGCTGACCGCCTGTGCAGGGCCGTTCGACGCCGATCACCTGTTCCACGAAGTGTGTGGTGCGGGACCATATCGCGGGCTGTCGCGCGCGGATTTCGACGCCTGTCTGGATTTCGCCGCGACCGGCGGGTACGCGCTGCGGGCCTATGACCGCTGGCAGCGCCTGATGCAGCGCGACGGGCTGTGGCGGCTGCGAGATCCTCGTGCGGCGCGCGATCTGCGAATGAATGTCGGCACCATCGTCGAGGCCGAGATGCTGAAGGTGCGGCTGCGCGGACGCGGGGGCGCCCCGTTGGGTGAGGTTGAAGAGGCGTTCGCCGCCAGTCTTGAACCCGGCGACAGCTTTCTGATCGGCGGCCAGACGGTGCGATACGAGGGGCTGCGCGAGATGGTGGTCGAGGTGACCAAACAGCCGACGAAACAGCCCAAGATCGCTGTCTTCTCGGGCGTCAAGATGGCCACATCCACCCAGCTTTCACATCGCGTGCAGGCGCTGATCGGCGATCCCGCGCGGCATGATATCTTGCCCGACACCACCCGCGACTGGCTGGACCTGCAGGCACGGATCAGCGCGCTGCCGCGTGATGGCGTGCTGGTCAGCGAAAGCTTTCCCCATATGGGCCGTTGGCATTTCGCGCTGTATGGCTTTGCCGGGCGGAACGCGTTGCAGACCCTTGGCCTGTTGATGACCCGGACGATGGAGGATGCGGGGCTGGGTCCGCTGGGATTTCTGTCCACCGACTACGCGCTGCTGATCTGGTCGCTGGACCCGGTCACCGATCCCGCGCCGTTGCTGGACCGCGACGCATTGCGCGATGGCCTGGGTGACTGGCTTGCCGGGAACGCGGTGATGAAGCGCAGCTTTCGCAGCGCGGCCACCATCGCCGGGTTGATCCAGCGGAACCTGCCGGGCCAGCGAAAATCCGGCAGGCAGGCGACGTTTTCCAGCGACATCCTGTATGACACGCTGCGCAGATACGATCCCGGCCATTTGCTGTTGCGGATCACCGCGGATGAGGCGCGGCGGGGCCTTGTGGATTTCGACCGCATCGAGGACATGCTGAACCATTCGCCGCAGCACGATCACCGGATGCTGGACCGGGTGACCCCCTTGGCCGCGCCGCTGCTGCTGGAGGTCGGCCGGGTGCCGATCGCGGGGCAGGGACGCGAGCGCCTGGCCGAGGAAGAAGCGGCGGCCTTGATGGCGGAGGCAGGGTTGGCGTGACGTCCTACATGTTCGACTTTGACGGGCAATCGCTGCAGGCGCGGCCATCGGGCGCGCTGTTCTGGCCCGCGCGGCGCTGGCTGATCGTCGCCGACCTGCATCTGGGGAAATCCGAACGCATCGCCCGTCGCGGCGGCGCGCTGCTGCCGCCCTACGAGGTACAGGCGACGCTGGACCGTCTGCAGGCAGAGATCGCGGCAACCGACCCGGCCTGCGTGGTCAGCCTGGGCGACGGGTTCGACGACGACGCCGCCCGGGCGGCGCTGAGCGATGCGGTGCGCGAACGCATCTGGGTAATGGCGCAGGGGCGCGAGTGGCTTTGGATCAGTGGCAATCACGACCCCGCGCCGGTCGGTGCAGGGCTGCCGGGCGAGACACATCCCGAGTGGCGGGACCTTCTGACCCTGCGCCACGAGGCGGGCGCCGGACCGGATGTGTCGGGGCATTATCATCCGTGCATTCGCCTGGCAGGTGAACGGCGTCGCTGTTTCCTGATCGGATCGGATCACCTGATCCTGCCCGCCTTCGGGGCCTATACGGGCGGGCTGATCGCGCAAGATCCTGCATTGACCCGTCTGGTGCCGGACGGGCTTGCAGTGGCCTGCGCGAGCCGGGCGATGGCAGTGCCGCTGCAACGGTCTGACGCGCAACCCTCTCGAGGGCGCCGCAATCCTGCAGGTCGCCGGTTCTGACTGGGCGGAAATAGAAAAGGGCCGACGCTTGAAAGCGCCGACCCTCGGGATTCCCGCTTGCCTGAGCGATCAGAAGCTGAAATTCACGCCAAGCTTCAGCGAATGATGTTCAGGCGTGGCTTCTGTGTGATATCCGGCGGCGTCGGTCAGCGTGGTCTTGCCGAAGTCGCGATACTCCCATTCACCGAATACCGACATGCGCTCGGTGACTTTACGTTCTACGCCAAGGCCGACCGACCACGCATTGGCGCGGAACGTGTCCGAATAATCCATCGGTGCGAAGGGCGCGCCATCTACCTGATAGTCGAACTCCCCGCGCGAAATGCCGACGCTGCCATAGAAAAGGGTGTTCTGCGCCGCGTTGAGAACGCCGGTCTTGAAGCGCAGCGACAGAAGCTTCTTCATCTCGTTGGATGCTTCGGTGCCGTTGGTCGTGAAGCTGTCGTCTGCGCTGCTGCCTTCGAATGCCAGTTCGGGACCGAATACAACCTGGCGGCCACTGACCTCGCGCTGCCAGCGATATCCGGCGTGCAGACCATAGGTCGCACCGGAAATGTCAACCGAATCGGGCGACGTCAAAAGCGTGTCGGTGGAATCGCTGATACCCACGCGATCATCGCTGCCAAACACATAGCCCGCGCTGAGACCGGCATAGGCTCCCGACCAGTCATTGGCAGGCGCGGGTGCGGCGACAGGCGGAACCACGGGCGTTTCCGTCACAGGGGCAATAAAACCGCCCGAAAACGCGGGCGATGCCAAGGCCGCGACCGAAGCTGCTAGGATGGCGGGGGCGAATTTATTGAACATCGAATCGGTCCTTGGATCTACAATGTGACGCGACCGGTGACCGGCACGTTTTTAGAAGTCAATGTAATCATACAGCGTGACCGCCGTCCGAATGAAGCCAAAACCGTTCGGATGCCCGCGTTAACCAAGGAAATAATGGCGTGCGCGGCACATCTACAACAGTCCGGCGATCAGCTCTCAGGTGTCCAGGTTCGCCACACTCAACGCGTTCTGCTGGATGAATTCGCGGCGCGGTTCGACCACGTCGCCCATCAGCTTCGTGAACAGGTCTTCGGCTTCGGCCACGTCCTCGATTCGAACCTGCAGCATCGTGCGTGCGCCGGGGTCCAAGGTCGTTTCCCACAACTGATCCGGGTTCATCTCGCCCAGACCCTTGTAGCGCTGCAGCGACAAACCCTTTTCCCCCTCCATGAAGATCGCCGCCAGCAGCCCCAGCGGACCGTGGATGGGCTGGTCGCGGTCCTTGCGGATCAACTGTGCGGGCTGGGAATAGATATCCTGCAGCGTGCCGGTCATCTCGCCTAGGCGACGGCTTTCCGCGCTGCGCAGCATCTGGCCGTCCAGCGTGCGGATTTCCTCGACCCCGCGCAGGGTGCGCGTCAGCCGGATACCGGCATCCTGCGTCGGCCGCCCCTGCCAGCCGCGTTCATATTCTTCGGCGATCATGTCAAGGCGCGCGGCGACACCCGAGGCGACGGCTTGCGCATCCGCGTCGATCCGGCCCGGCACCAGCGCGCCAGCGATGGCCGCCTGTTCGGTGATGTGGGGTGGATAATGGGTCGGATAGGTGCGCAGGATTCGCCGGACCGTCCGGGCGTCATCGACGACCCGCGCCAAGTCGTTGCCGGTGATGTCCTCGCCCGAGACCAGACGCAGGGCCGCGCCCTCGATTCCTTGCTGGATCAGATAGTCCTCCAGCGCGGCCTCGTTCTTCAGATACACCTCGGATCGTCCCCGCCCGACCTTGTACAGCGGCGGCTGCGCGATATAGAGATGCCCGGCCTCGATCAGTTCAGGCATCTGCCGGAAGAAGAAAGTCAGCAGCAGCGTGCGGATATGGGCGCCGTCCACATCTGCGTCGGTCATGATGACGATCTTGTGATAGCGCAGCTTGGCAAGGCTGAATTCGTCCCGACCGATCCCGGTTCCCAGCGCGGTGATCAGCGTTCCGATCTGGTCGCTGCCCAGCATCCTGTCGAAACGGGCGCGTTCGACGTTCAGGATCTTGCCGCGCAACGGCAACACCGCCTGGTTCTGACGCGACCGGCCCTGCTTGGCTGATCCGCCCGCCGAGTCCCCCTCGACGATGAACAATTCGGAACGCGACGGATCCTTTTCCTGGCAATCGGCCAGTTTGCCCGGCAGCGACGCCACGTCCATCGCGGTCTTGCGCCGGGTCAGCTCCCGGGCCTTGCGCGCCGCTTCGCGCGCCAGCGCGGCCTCGATGATCTTGCCGACGATCTGCTTGGCTTCGGTCGGATTTTCCTCGAACCATTCAGCCAGTTTCTCGCCCACAAGGCTTTCGACCGCCGGACGCACCTCGGAGGAGACCAGCTTGTCCTTGGTCTGGCTGGAGAATTTGGGGTCGGGCACCTTGACCGACAGCACGCAGGTCAGCCCTTCGCGGGCATCGTCGCCGGTGAAATCCACCTTCTCGCGCTTGGCGATACCCGATGACTGGGCATAGCCGTTGATCACCCGCGTCAGCGCGCCGCGGAACCCCGCCATGTGGGTGCCGCCGTCACGTTGCGGGATGTTGTTGGTAAAGGGCAGCACGGTCTCGTGGTAGCTGTCGTTCCACCACATCGCGACCTCGACCCCGATCCCGTTCTTCTCGCCGGTCATGAAGATCGGCTCGGGCATGACCGGGGTCTTTGAACGGTCGAGGAACTTCACGAATTCCCGCACGCCGCCTTCGTAGAACAGTTCGGTCTTCTGGACCTCGGCGTGGCGTTCGTCCTCAAGGATGATCCGCACGCCGCTGTTCAGGAAGGCCAGTTCGCGCAGGCGGTTTTCCAGCGTCTTGAACACATAGTCCAGATTGCTGAACGTGCCCTCCGGGTGGTTCGTCTTGGCCGACGCCATGAACCGCACCTCGGTTCCCGTCTGGCCGGGGGCATCGCCGACCACGCGCAGATGTTCGACCGTGTCGCCATGTTCGAAGCGGACGTAATGTTCCTGGCCGTTCCGCCAGATGCGCAGTTCCAGCCAGTCCGACAGCGCATTCACGACGGACACGCCCACGCCGTGCAAGCCGCCCGACACCTTGTAGCTGTTCTGGTCGAATTTCCCGCCCGCGTGCAGCTGGGTCATGATGACCTCGGCCGCGCTGACGCCTTCGGATTTGTGCATCTCGACGGGGATGCCGCGGCCATTGTCGCGTACCGAAACGCTGTTGTCGGCGTGGATCTTGACCTTCACATAGTCGGCATGCCCGGCCAGCGCCTCGTCGATGCCGTTATCGACGACCTCATAGACCATGTGGTGCAGGCCGCTGCCATCGTCGGTATCCCCGATATACATGCCGGGCCGTTTGCGCACCGCCTCCAGTCCCTTGAGAACCTTGATGGAATCGGCGCCGTATTCGGCGGGCTGCGAGGCTGCTTCGGTCATGTGAGATTGTTCCTGTCGTTCTTGTGACGATATATGCCGTCGCAGCGGTAAAGTCACGGCAATCGCATGATTTTTCCGGCCGAATCATGCCAATCGCCGTTTTTCTTGCGCATCGTCACGCAGCCGTGGATGATCGGCGCTGCATGGCATCGGAGGCACGGGATGGTGTGGCTGAAATGGCTGGCGGCCGGTCTTGTGCTGCTGCTGCTGACATGGCTGGCCGCACGGGCCGTGTTCGCGGTTCCAAACGCCGAGGATCGGCCGTCCCAAACCGCCCTTGCCTTCGATCCCACCACCACTCTGGCGCCACGCGCGCAAGAGGCGCTGGACGGGCATCCCGGACAAAGCGGCGTCCTGCCGCTGGCCGACGGGCAGGGCGCGCTGCTTAGCAGGTTGAAGCTGGCGGATGCGGCCGAACGCTCGATCGACGCGATGTATTACATCTGGCACGACGATGCGTCGGGGATGCTTCTTCTGGATGCGCTGCGGCGTGCGGCGCAACGTGGCGTCCGCGTCCGCCTGCTTCTGGACGACAATGGCATCGCCGGGATGGATCCGGTTCTGGCGGCGCTGAACGCGATGCCGAATTTCAGCGTGCGGCTGTTCAACCCGTCCACCGTGCGTCGGCCGAAGATGCTGGGATATGTCCTGTATCCGCTGCGGATGAACCGGCGCATGCACAACAAGGCCTTCATCGTCGATGGCGCGGCGGCGATCGTCGGCGGGCGCAATATCGGCGACGAGTATTTCGCGGTCGGCGACGTTCCGGCCTATCTGGATCTGGATGTGCTGGGTGTCGGGACGGTGGTCGGCGATACCACCTCGATCTTTGACGACTACTGGAACAGCCAGCCGGTGCTGGCGCTGGAACAGGTCATTGACGGGCCGGGCGACATCGATGCGCTGGATCGGGCGATCGCAGAGATGCCGCCCGCCCCGGAACAGGACATCACCGCCGCCGAGCGGCTGAGCCGGGGCAGCGCCGATCTGGAATGGACGGCCGTGCGGGTCGTGGCCGATGATCCGGCCAAGGGGATCGGACGGGTCGATCGTGATCAGTTGATGATCACGCGGTTAGCGCGGATCATCCGGCAGGTGGACAGCAATCTTGACCTCATCTCGGCCTATTTCGTTCCGGGCAAGGCGGGGGCAGCGTTCTTTTCGGGATTGGCGCAAGACGGGCGCAGGGTCCGGATCCTGACGAATTCATGGCAGGCAACCGACGTGCCGATGGTTCATGCGGGCTATGTCAAATATCGCCGCGAACTGCTTGAGGCAGGCGTATCACTGTACGAACTGAAGCCGCTGGAAGATCAGCCCCAAGGTCGCGCCGAGCTGGGATCCTCGGGGCTTTCGGGCGGATCGCTGCATGCCAAGACCTTCTCGGTCGATGATGCGCGGGTGTTCATCGGGTCGTTCAACTTCGACCCGCGATCGGCCCTGCTGAACTGCGAGATGGGTTTCCTGATCGAAAGCCCCGCGATCGCGGCCTCGGGGACCAAGGCGATGACCGACCGGCTGATCCCGCGCAGCTTCCAGCCGGTGCTGACGCGGGACGGCGCGATGGTCTGGCGGTCGCCAGACGGTCAGGGCCGTGAACAGCTGCACGAGCACGAGCCCGGATTGGGAGTCGGCAACCGCGTCCTGGTCTATGTCCTGAACCTGCTGCCGATCGAATGGCTGCTTTAGCCGGCCATCAGCTGGCCTGCCGCGATGACGCATCCGACGACGATCAGCAGCGCGCCCGAGACCAGGTTCATCCGGCGCAGCCCCGACGGGGTGGCAAGCCGGGCGCGCGCCGCGCTGACCGCCGCGCCCATCGCAAGATTCAGCACGAAGGGGATCGTTGTGGACATTGCCACGATCACGGCCACATCCGCGGCAGAGATGTGGGCGACGTCGAAGAACCCCGGCAGGACGCCCACATAGAACAGCGCGGCCTTGGGATTGCCGGCAATCGCCAGCAGGCCGGCGGAAAAACCCGCCCATCTGCCGCGCCGTGTCAGGCGTTGATCACGTTCGACCGGCTGGTTGGCGTGGCGCAGCAGCACGATTCCCATCCCAACGAAGACCAGCGCCGCGACCCAGCGCAGGCCGATCATCAATGCGGCGTGCTGCCCCACGACGACCGCCAGACCGAAGATCGCGATCATCGGCCACATCATGTCGCCGATCGCGACGCCAAGTCCCAGCGGCCAGACCCCCCGAAACCCCGATGCCAGCGCGCGCGCCATGATCGCGACCCAGACGGGACCCGGAGTCAGCCAGATCGCGACCATCGCGCCCGCATAAAGCCAGATCGATTCGGCGGTCAGCGTCATTCGGTTCCCTCTTTGGCGCGCGAAGCACCGTCATCCTTGTGAATCGACAGCCGCCGGGCGCGGGCGCCGAAAGCGTCGAAAAGTTCCGGGCCGGTCCCCGTCAGCATGGTCTGCGCGGGCAAGTGGCAGATCTGGTCATACAGCATGGCGCGCCGGTCGGCGTCCAGATGGGCCGCCACCTCGTCCAGCAACAGCACCACGGGCTGCGCTGACAGCGCGCGCGCATTGGCCAGGATCAGCGATAACAACAGCGCCTTCTGCTCGCCCGTCGAGGACAGGGCCGCCGGCATCTGCTGCGGACCCCAGCTTGCACCCAGATCGGCGCGATGCGGACCGCTGAGGCTGCGGCCGGCGGCCAGATCGCGCGGCCGCATCGACGAAAGCCGGTCGGCGATGCTGTCCGGGTCGGCGTCGTCAGCCTGCCCCTCGCCGGCCAGCAGCGTCAGTTGCGCGGCCGGAAAGCCGGTTGCCGATTCGTCCTGCGCGGCCATGATCGCGCCCAAGGCGGCCTGCCGATTGCGGGTCAGCGCCGCGCCGGCTGCGGCCATCTGCGATTCCAGCGCCCGATACCAGCCGGGATCGCCGACCTGATCCTTCAGCAACCGGTTCCGTTCGCGCATCGCCTTGTCATAGGTCAGCGCAAGTTCCGCATGATCGGGCGACAGGCTCAGCGTCACGCGATCCAGAAACCGGCGCCGTGTTTCCGGCGGATCGGTCCATAACCGGTCCATCGCGGGCACCAGCCAGATGATCCGGACCAGACTTGCAAGGGCGGTCTGGGCGGTAGGCTTTTCGTCGATGCTGACAACGCGCCGGGCGCCCGGTTCGGCGGTGGTCTCGACCTGGCGGTCGCCGATCTGCGCCCGGATCCGCCACCCGGCGTCCTTGCCCTGTCGCGCCTGATCGGGTGCGGCGGCGGCGCGCAATCCGCGGCCTGGCGCCAGCATCGACACGGCTTCAAGGATATTGGTCTTGCCCGAACCGTTCGGGCCGAAGATCGCAAGGGGATGCCGGTCCAGATCCAGTTCCAGCCGTGGCCAGGATCGGAACTGCGCCAGCGACAGCCGGCTTAGCGTCACACGCGCATCGGCATGACGACATAGACCGCGCTTTGATCGCTGCCCTCGCGGATCAGCGCGGCATCGCCCGAGCCGTTGAACAGGAACACCGCGTTGTCGCGATCGACCTGGCTGGCGATCTCTTGCAGGTATTTCGCGTTGAAGCCGATTTCCAGCGGATCGTCGGCGTAGGCCACGATCAGCTCTTCCTCGGCGGCACCCGCGTCGGGGGCGTTCACCGACAGGATCAGCCTGTCGGCATCCAGCGCCAGCTTGACCGCGCGCGAACGTTCGCTGCTGACGGTCGCCACGCGGTCCACGGCGCGGGCGAAATCGCTGGCATCCACTTCCAGTTTGCGGGTGTTCCCAGAGGGAATCACCCGGCTGTAATCGGGGAAGGTGCCGTCGATCACCTTCGATGTCAGGGTGATCGTCGGCGTTGCGAAGCGCACCTTGGTTTCGCTGACCGACACGGCAATGTCGGCATCATCGTCGTCCAGAAGCTTGCGCAGCTCGGCGACAGTCTTGCGGGGCACGATGACGCCCGGCATGTCTTCTGCACCCGCGGGCAGCGCCGCGTCGATGCGCGCCAGACGATGGCCGTCGGTCGCCACGCAGCGCAGGCCGGGACCGTCCTCGGTCTGCGCAACATGCATGTAGACGCCATTCAGGTAATACCGCGTCTCTTCGGTCGAGATCGCGAACTTCGACTTGTCGAACAGCCGCCTCAGAACCTTCGCCGGAGCACTGAAATTGGCGATGTATTCGGTCGAGGCCATGACCGGGAAATCCTCGCGCGGCAACGTGGCAAGGCTGAAATTTGACCGCCCCGCCTGCACGTTCAGCCGTCCTGCCGCATCGTCCGAAGCGATCGCGACCAACGCCCCGTCGGGCAGCTTGCGGGCGATCTCGTTCAGCATCACGGCGCTGACGGTCGTCGCGCCGGGACGTTCGACCTGCGCGGCGGCGCGGTCCACCACCTCGGTGTCCAGATCGGTGGCGCGGAAGCTGACGCCGCTCTCGCCAGCTTCGATCAGCACATTCGCAAGGATCGGAATGGTGTTGCGGCGTTCGACCACCGATTGGGCCTGCGAGACGGCTTTGACCAGAACGGCGCGCTCGATCGAGAATTTCATCGCTTTTCCCTGTCCCTGTCGGCCTTTCAGGCCCCTGCATCGGACCTGTTTTGTAACCGCCCGGCAAGGCGGTCACAAGGATTTCATTCGGGGTGCACGGGAGTTATGCCTGCAGTAGCCGCTTCAGCATCGCGATGTCCTCGGCGAGGCCATTATCCTCGACCGAAAGCTCCTCGATCTTGCGGACGCCGTGCATGATCGTGGTGTGGTCGCGCCCGCCGAAGCGGCGGCCGATATCGGGCAGGCTGCGGCTCGTCATCTGCTTGGACAAATACATCGCGATCTGGCGCGGACGCGCGACATTGCGGGACCGCTTTGGGCCGATCATGTCGGCCAGCCGGATGTTGTAATGCTCGGCCACCTTGCGCTGGATGTCGTCGATGCTGACTTTGCGATCGTTGGTGCGCAGGATGTCGGCCAGGCATTCCTGCGCCACTTCCAGGGTGATCTCGCGGCGCAGCAGGCTGGCATGGGCAAACAGCCGTTGCAGCGCGCCTTCCAGGACCCGGACGTTGGTGCTGATCCGGTGGGCCAGGAATTCCAGCACGCCGTCACCGATGCGGACCTCGGGGTCTTTCCGGCGGAAGGCCTCGGTCTTGGATTGCAGGATGCCCAGGCGCAGTTCGTAGGTGGTGGGATGCAGATCCACGATCAGCCCGCAGGAGAGGCGCGACTTGATGCGCTCTTCAAGGCCCTTGATCTCGGCCGGCGCGCGGTCGGCGGAAATGACGATCTGCTTGCCCTGATCGACCAGCGCATTGAATGTGTGGAAGAATTCTTCCTGCGTGCTGTCCTTGCCGGCGATGAACTGCACGTCATCGACCATCAGCATGTTCACATTGCGGAACATGCTCTTGAAATCCATGATCGAGCTTTCGCGCAACGCTTGGACGAAACGATACATGAACTGTTCGGCGGATAGATAAAGCACCTGCGCCGACGGGTGGCGGCTTTGATAGTCGTGCGCGATTGCGTGCATCAGGTGGGTCTTACCCAAGCCGACGCCGCCATACAGAAACAGCGGGTTGAACCCGACGGGACCGCCCTCGGCCACACGGCGCGCGGCAGCGTGGGCCAGCTCGTTGGGTTTGCCGACAACGAAATTTCCAAAGGTATAGCGCGGGTCCAGCGGTGCGCACAGATCAGGGCGAACCTTCGGGCGAACCGTGGCGGCAGAGGGTGTCGCGTGGGCCGCATCGTCGCGCTCGGGGCGGGCAGCGCCCGGGCGAGCCCGGCCATTCGCCGGGGCCGAGGGGACGACCTCAAAGCGCAGACGCTCGATCGAGGACGGGCCTACGCGGTTCAGCTGGCCCATGATGTCGTCGGCGAAATGCCGGTTCACCCAGTCGGACACAAAGCGCGTGGGGCTGGCGAAGCGTGCCACCCCGTCTTCCAGCGCGGTCAGACGCAGGGGCTTGATCCAATGGTTGAAGTTATTCGGCCCGACACTCTTTTCCAGTTCCACGCATGCCTGCCCCCAGATTTCTTCCATCATCATTGCCCTGTTTGTCCTGTCCCCAGCCCCCGCCGTGTTTCGACGGGACAGCGTTCGCGCGCGGCAGGGGACAAACGGCAACAGCACACCCGTGCGACCGAAGATGGTCACATGCGTGGGCGTCAGCCCGTTCAGAACACTAGACACGGAGCCTGCAAAAACCGGTGGCAGCCGGTCTTCGCAGAACCCGAGGGCAGAAGAGAGTTGTCTCTGCTTCGTCGCCCGGCCTGGCTTGCGGTGATCCAAGGATCCTGCAGGCTGTGGCCTGTCCCCCAAAGCGACGTGAATCGCAGGCTGAAACTAGCAACAGCCACAGCGAAGCTGCAACCGAACTATGCGCTTGACACAATCTTTGTCTGATCGAATCTCTGATGTCCTTGACTCCTCAGACAAAAATCATGAGGGCATTGAAAATTAATGATTTATTAACGGATCTCGCGCTCGCAGAAATGCAAACGGGCGCGCGCCAGAAGCGCACGCCCGGTATGAGATTCGGGGCCTTTAAGGGCCAATTCGCGGCGTTTTTCGGCGCCGCGAGCGGTGATGTTCAAGCCGCCGAAATCGCCTTCACGCGCGACGACAGACGCGAGATTTTCCGCGCTGCAGTATTCTTGTGAATCACACCTTTGGTGACGCCGCGCATCAGTTCGGGCTGCGCGCTTTTCAGGGCTTCCTGGGCGGCATCTGCATTGCCCGAGGCAATCGCTTCCTCGACCTTGCGCAGGAAGGTGCGGATGCGCGAGCGGCGGGCTTTGTTGACGTCGGTGCGGCGCTCGATCTGGCGGGCGCGCTTTTTGGACTGGGGCGTGTTGGCCATGTCTGGGCTCCTGTTCGGGTCTTTGTCGTTTCGATCGCGCAAAAGACCCAAGCACCAGCCCCGGTCCGGGCTGGACATGATTCTTGCCTAAGCGGGCCCACGCGCATGTAAGCGTGGGCATATAGATCAGCCGGATAGAAAAGAAAAGCCGGAAAATCAGCGGTCGCGGAACTGCGCCTCGCGTTTTTCAAGGAACGCGGCCATGCCTTCCTTCTGGTCCTCGGTCGCGAACATCGACTGGAACGCGCGACGTTCGAACAGCAAACCCTCGCGCAGAGTCGTCTCATAGGACCGGTTGACCGATTCCTTGGCTGCCATGACCGAGATCTGCGATTTCTCGGCGATCTTGCGCGCCGCCGACAATGCTTCGGAGACCAGCTTGGGCGTCGGCACGACGCGGCTGACAAGGCCCGATCTTTCGGCTTCTGCGGCATCCATGAAACGGCCCGTCAGATTCATGTCCATGGCCTTGGACTTGCCGACGAATCGGGTCAGGCGCTGGGTGCCGCCGATGCCGGCGATCACGCCCAGATTGATTTCGGGCTGGCCGAACTTGGCATTCTCGGCGGCGATGATGAAATCGCAGGCCATCGCAAGCTCGCATCCGCCGCCCAAGGCATAGCCGCTGACGGCTGCGATGATCGGCTTGCGGATGCGGCTGATCGTGTCGATCTGTGGTCCGAACAGGTCACCGCCATAGGCATCGACAAAGCTTTTCTGCGCCATTTCCTTGATGTCGGCGCCCGCGGCGAAGGCCTTTTCGCTGCCGGTCAGCACGATGCAGCGGACCTTGTCGTTCCGGTCGGCTTCGGTCAGCGCGGCGGAAAGCTCGTCCAGAAGCGTGGCGTTCAGCGCGTTCAGCGCCTCGGGACGGTTCAGCCGGATCAGGGCGACCTCGTCCTCAATTTCCACGATGATGGTTTCATAAGCCATAGGGCCGGACCTCGTTGCAAAGAAGCGTTGCAGCGACTCCTAGCAGCAGCGAGGCGCGAAAGCCAAGCCTTGGCCATACAAGGGGGTTCAGCGCTGGCAGCGCGGACAGAAGAAACTGGACCGACCGGACTGCACGATCCGGCGGATCTGGCCCGGACAGCCGGGACGCGGGCAGGGCGCGTCCGCGCGATCATAGACCCTGAAGCTGTGCTGGAAATAGCCCAGCTCGCCACTGGCCTGACGATGATCGCGCAAGGAAGACCCGCCCGCCGCGATGGCGTCCGTCAGAACGTCGCGTATATGGCCGACCAGTGCCGCGATCCGCACAGCACCGATCCGTCCGGCCGCGCGGCGCGGATCTATGCCGGCACGCCACAGCGATTCGCTGACATAGATGTTGCCCAGTCCGGCCACGATGCGCTGGTCCAGAAGGGCCTGCTTCACCGGGACCCTCCGGCCCGAAAGGGCGGCGGCAAGATATGCGGGGCTGAAGGCCGCGTCGAACGGCTCGGGGCCAAGATGGTCCAGCAGAGGATGCGATTCTCCTTCGCGGATCAGATCGACCATGCCGAATCGGCGCGCATCGTTGAAGGTGATGGTTGTCCCGGCTTCGGTCAGCAGCACCACATGGTCATGGCGCGGCAGGATCGACGGATCGCGGTGAAACCCGGCCAATCCCGCGCCTTCGACCAGCATCCGCCCGGACATGCCCAGATGCATCAGCAATGTGCCGCCCCGGTCCAGATCGGCCAGCAGGTATTTCGACCGCCGCCGCAGTGCGGTGACCGTCGCCCCGGTCAGCACCTGCACCAGATCGGGTGGCATCGGCCAGCGCAGGTCCGGGCGCCGTGCCTCGGCCCGCGCGATGCGCTGACCCTGCAGATGCGGCTGAAGGCCGCGCCTGACGGTTTCGACCTCGGGCAGTTCTGGCAATCCGCTTCCTTTCCCTGCATTGTGCGCGCGATGCGTCGGACCTATCTGGCGATGAGGCGGACAAACGGCAAGCGGCATGAGCGATAACAGACAAACCCATTTCGGTTTCCGGACCGTGGACGAGGATGCCAAGGCCGGGATGGTCCACGGCGTCTTTTCCAGCGTCGCATCGCGCTATGACCTGATGAACGACCTGATGAGCGCGGGCATCCATCGGGTCTGGAAAACCGCGATGATGGACTGGCTTGTACCGCGCGATGGCCAGCATCTTCTGGACGTGGCCGGCGGCACCGGCGATATCGCCTTCCGCTTTCTCGATCGCGCGCCGGGCGGGCGCGTGACCGTCTGCGACATGACCGAATCGATGCTGGTCGAGGGGCGCAAGCGCGCCGAGGCCACGGAAAAGGCCGACAGGCTTGCATGGGTCACCGGCGACGCGATGAAGCTGCCCTTCGGCGACAACAGCTTTGACCGCTATACGATCAGCTTCGGCATCCGCAACGTCACCCGCATTCCCGACGCGCTGGCCGAGGCGTTTCGTGTGCTGCGTCCCGGCGGACGACTGATGGTGCTGGAGTTCAGCCAGATCCCGGTGCCTGCAATGCAATGGGCTTACGACCGATACAGCTTCAACGTGATCCCGGCGATGGGTCAGGCGGTGACCGGGGATCGCGACAGCTATCAGTATCTGGTCGAATCGATCCGCCAGTTTCCCGACCAGGAAGCGTTTGCCGCGATGATCCGCGAGGCGGGCTTTGACCGTGTGCAGTATCGCAACCTGTCCATGGGCATCGCCGCGCTGCATTCGGGTTGGAAGCTGTAGATGCGGGGACCGCACAATATCCTGCGCCTGATCCGGACAGGCGCCACCTTCGAACGCACGGGCGCCATGGGCGCCGTGCTGGACGCGATGGAGGCACCGCCCCGGCTGCGACTGGCCGCGCGCGTGCTGGGCTGGCCGTTCCGCTGGCTGGGCTATGCGGGCGATCCCGATCTGCCACCGATCACGCGCGCCATCACCGCGCTGGGTCCGGCCTATATCAAGTTCGGCCAGATCCTTTCGACCCGCGCCGATGTCGTGGGCGCCGAACTGGCCGACCAGCTGCGCATGCTGCAGGACCGGTTGCCGCCCTTTCCGACCCCGATCGCCAAGGAGATCGTCGAGGCCGAGCTGCGCCAGCCCGTGGATGCCCTGTTTTCCGAGTTTTCCGAACCCGTGGCCGCGGCGTCGATCGCGCAGGTGCATCGCGCCCGAATCCGCGAAAACGGGCAAGAGGTCGCGGTCAAGGTTCTGCGTCCGGGAATCGGTGCCGCGTTCCGCAGGGATATCGACGCATTTCACTTCGCCGCCTCGATCATCGAGGCGTTGTCGCCCGGCAGTCGGCGCCTGCGCCCGCGCGATGTCGTCAGCCATTTCGAAAGCGTCGTCACCGGTGAACAGGACATGCGGCTTGAGGCGGCGGCGGCATCCGAATTTGCCGAGAACACCCGCGAGGACGCGAATTTCCAGATCCCGGCGCCGCATTGGCATCTGTCGGGACGGCGCGTTCTGACCGCGGACTGGGCCGAGGGGTTGCCGATGGGCGACCCGCAGGCGTTGATCGCCGCCGGCCATGACGTGACCCATATCGCGACGCGCGTGATTCAGCTGTTCCTGCAGCACGCGCTGAGGGACGGTTTCTTTCACGCGGACATGCATCACGGCAATCTGAAGGTGGCGCGCAATGGCGACGTGATCGCGTATGATTTCGGGATCATGGGCGAGATCGACGAATATACCCGCCGCGTCTATGCCGAGATCCTGATGGGCTTCATCCAGCGCGACTACCGGCGCGTTGCGAGGGTGCATTTCGAGGCCGGCTATGTTCCGCGCGACCGCGACGAAGCGCAGTTCGCCCGCGCCCTGCGTGCCGTGGGCGAACCGATCTTCGGGGCTGATGCGTCGCGGATCTCGATGGCCAATCTTCTGGCCTATCTGTTCGAGGTGACCGAACGTTTCGGAATGCGGACCCAGACACAGCTTATCCTGCTGCAGCGCACCATGGTCGTGGTCGAGGGTGTTGCCCGCTCGATTGATCCGCAACTGAACATCTGGGAAGCGGCGCGCCCGGTCGTATCGGACTATATCAAGTCAAATCTTGGTCCGCGCGCACTTGCCGGTGATATGGCCAAGGTCGCGCAGACGGTCGGCCGCTTTGGTCCGCTGTTGCCGCGGATTGTGGAACAGGCCCTGTGGGAACGCGCACACCCCGAGGATCGCAATCCGCAACCCCAGACGAGGCCCGACATCCCCGTCTGGCTGGTCGCGGGTCTGTCGCTGGTCGCTGGCGCGGCGATCGGGCTGGTGATTGGCTGATCACTGCGGCCCATGGACGGGGATCGCGGTAAGGCAAGGCGAGATCAGAAACAGAGGATCTCGGCCTCGGCTTCCGCGCGGCGCAGCTTGGCGACGATCTCGGTCATTTCGGCCATGCCCTTGAACATCGAGGCGCGCTCGCCGGTGACCTGCCGCATCCGCAGGACCGTCTCGGCGCTGACATAATCCTCATAGGACAGCACGGTCGCGATCTGATCTATGGCGCAGGAACAGCGGTCCAGCATCTCGCGGTTCTCGCCATTGGTCGCCATGCAAGTAAAGACATATTCGGCGCGGGCATTGGTCGGGTAGTCATTGACAGCCTGCGCCCAGGCTGCCGGGGCTGTCAGCGCGGCGATCAGGACAAGTGCGCGTTTCATTGCAGCACCATCCGATTGACATAGCCGGGTCCGGTGTCGGCGGTTTCTGCCCGCAATTCGCGGATCGGCGCCTTCGGATCGTCCGACATCAGGAATGTCAGGCGCAGCGACTGAAAGCCCTGCATCCGTCCAGCGTTCGGATCGTTCTCGAAGGGCTGGAACACCGCGGTTGCGCCATTGTCGTCGCGGGTGATCTGTCCGCCCCTAAAAACCGCGTCCTTGATCCGGTTGCGGATGTAATGGGGGCTGCCGCCGGTCAGACCGGCCATGTCGCGGGCGGTCTGTTCCAGAAAGAAGATCAGCACCGGGTCGCCGCCCGAAATCGGGAACGGCCCGATCTTGCGTGTGCGGCTGTCGGTCTTCTGAGTGATCTGCAGGACCGGCTTCTGGTCCGAAGGGTCGATGGTCTGACCCAAGGCGACCGAGCCGTCATCGACATGCAGGAAGCCGGGCTTTTCGGGGCCTTCGACATGCAGCGACCAGGTCAGCGGCCGGTCCTTCAGATCCCACGGTCCGCGATCGGCGAAGACCGCATCCCCGGCCTCTCCGGCCGACAGGGCGGCGGGCGCGGCGATGCAGGTCATGACCAGCCACATCGCGGTGGCGATGGCGCGTTTCATCCAAGGTTCCTCCCATTCGTCGCGACCAGAGTTGCGCCGGCAGGCGCGAAGGGCAAGCCCTGGAACCGCCGGTCTCAACCCTTCGTCTCAGCCTCAGCCCAGTATGCGGCCCAGAACCTCGGCCAGTTCCGACGGGCGCACGGGTTTTTCCAGTGCGATAACACCCATCGCGGCGCAGGCGCGTGCGATTTCGGGGTCGCGATGCGCGGTGATCATCACGGCGGGCACGCTGCGGCTTGCCCGCCCCCGCAGGGTTTCGATTGCGGCGACGCCGGTATCACCGTTCTCAAGGTGATAATCGGCCAGGATCACGTCCGGCGGCTCTTCGCCCATCGTCGCGACCGCCTCGGCCGTGCCGCCGGTCACGCGGGCGACCATGCCCAGCCTGTCCTGCAGGATCATCTCGTAGCCGCGTCGCATGCCGGGGTCGTTCTCGATCACCAGTGCGACGCGCCCGCGCAGGTTCAGCAGCGCCGTGTCGGGCGGTTCGGCGCATCGGTCGCCGCCGCCTTCCGCCACCGGCGGCAATCCGACCCGAAAGACGGTTCCGCGCATCGCCTCGGAATTCAGGCTGATCGGGTGCCCCAGCTTGCTGCAGGCGCGGCGCACGATGGACAGGCCCAGACCCATGCCGGGGGTGCCGTGATCGTTTCCCAGCCGTTGAAATTCGTCAAAGATGCGATTGCGGTCCACGGCGGGGATTCCCATGCCGCTGTCATAGACGCACAGCCAGCACAGCCCGTTCTTGCGGCGCATGCCGACCACCACGCCGCCCTGATTGGTGTATTTTATCGCGTTCGATACCAGGTTCTGCGCGATCCGTCGCAGGAAGACCGGATCGCTTTCCACAACAGCGTCCGTGGGCACAAAGCTGAGCCGCAGTCCCTTCGCCTCGGCCAAGGGTGCGTATTCGGCGGCAAGGCGGCGGAAAAGTTCCCCTAGCGCGACAGGCTGGCGGTGAAATTCGATCCGCTGGCTGTCCAGGCGCGAGATGTCCAGAACCGCATGCATCAGTTGTTCGACCGATTCAAAGGCGCCGGAAAGACGTTCCGACAGTTCCTTCTGGTGGTCGTCCATCGGCGTGTCGGCCAGCGCCGACAGAAACAGCCGCGCGGCCGAAAGGGGCTGCAGCAGGTCGTGACTGGCGGCACGCAGGAAACGTGTCTTCGACCGGTTCGCCTCTTCCGCCGCGGCGCGGGCGACCGCCAGTTCGCGGTTGCGCTGCGACAGGTCGGCCAACGCCTTCTCAAGCTGCCTGGTGCGGGTAAGAACCTCTTGCTCCAACGCGACGGCGGCCTGGAACATCGACCAGGCCGATCCGCGCGATTCCTCAAGCCGGTCGATCCTGTCGATCAGGACCGTATTGATCCGGCGCAGCTTCTGGATCTGCCGCTGGGGCGGATCGTCGTCACGCAGCATCATGATGCCCCGACGGGCCCAAGCCCGCCTCGGGCGGTGTCATGAAAGCCAGGCCGACGAATGTCTGGTTCACATGCATACCGCTGTGCTGTTCCCCATAGGTGTTGAATCCCGCCACGCGGTAGCGGGTGAACAGGTCGGACATCGCCTGCGTCAGCCCGGCGCGTTCAAGTGCCAGCCGTCGCAGGATGCAGTCGAATCCCAGCACCATCAAGGGTGGTCGTGGCAAAGCCTCCAGCGCCTCGGCGAAACCCTGCGTCAGATCCTCGGCCCGCCCCAGCGTCAGGACGGTGCCGGTGTCGATGGATGACATAAGCGACAGGCCGCCGTCATCGGTCAGGGCGCTGATGGCGCGGACATGGTGGCGCCGTCCCATGCGCAGCAGCAGCGGGTGCCGAGCGAATTCGGTGGGCGTCAGCCGTTCGGGGGGAATCCCGGTGATGCGGGCATATTCCTCGGCCGCCGGTTCGGCGTTCAGTTCCAGGATGCGACGCTTGTCGGGAATGGCCGCGGTCACGACCGCGCGCGTGGCGGTCGGGCTGAAATGCGCAAACGTCACCTCGCTGACCGCCAGATCGGTCTCGACCAGCAGAAACACCGCCGCGTTCGAAAACACCCGCCCCTCGGCCAGCAGCGACGTGCTGCGAAAATCCAGCCCGTCGCCCGCCGATCCGCCAAGCGTGGGAACCGCGGGAAGGGCGGCGTCGATGGTGGCAACCAGCGCATCTTCCTGCCCCGCGATGCCATCGACAAGCAGCAGCCCGAACAACGAGCGGCGCGGATCAGGCGAGAATCCCGCCTGCATGCGGCGCAACGAAGACATCCAGTGGGAAACCGGCAGGGATGACAGATTGTCCAGCACGATGCTGCGCGCCCGGAAGCTGCCGGACGGAAACCCGATCGCGACGACGCTGCCCGAGGCATAGCCTGACGGGCCGATCTCTCCGGCAGAGGAACAGCCGGCGATCACGCAGCCCTCGGGCAGTCCCTCCCGCAGCCCAGCATCCAGATGCGAAAGATCGTCGCCTCGCGCGCCGAAGATCAGCACCAGCGCCGGTTCGGCGGCGCGCAGGCCGGCCAGAAGCGTTGGGACCGCCTCGGCCCCGGTCCGGTCGGCCTGCACGGCCACCGGCCCGGCGGCGCCCTCCTTCGCAGCCGGGCCGGTATCCATCAGCCGGCCTCGAACAGCCGGACGGAATTCGCCAGAAGCACCGCCTGCGTGCGGCGCCTTGCATTGATCTTGGACATGATCGCCGTGATATGGGTCTTGACCGTGGCTTCGGCGATCGACAGTTCGTAGCTGATTTCCTTGTTGGCCTTGCCCTGGCAGATCAGCCGCAGAATCCGCATCTGCTGAGGTGTCAGCGTTGCAAAGCGGCGGGCCAGTTCGGCCTTTGCCTCGTCCTCGGCACCGGCCTTTCCGGGTTCATATCCTTCGGGCGTGACATGTTCGCCGTCCCACATCCGGCGCAAGCTGTCGACCAGCGCCTCGCGGCTGAGGGACTTGCTGATATAACCCTGCGCGCCAGCCGCCATCGCGGCCGAGATCATCGCCCCCTCCAGATCGGCAGAGATCATCGTGATCGGCACATCCGGCAATTGTCGGCGCAGCGCGACGATGCCTTCCGCGCCGCGTGCATCGGGCAAATTCAGGTCCAGGATCACCGCATCCGGCGCCCCCTGCGACTTGATCTGCTCGACCGCGGCGCCAAGGCTGCGCGCGGTGCGCACGTTCTTCAATCCAAAGCTGATCTTCAGCGTCAGCGCCAAAGCGTCGCACATCAGCGGATGGTCGTCGACGATCAGGATCTCGCGAACCTGGTCGGCATTTGGTCGTGGCGAATGCGACGGTCGCGCCTGCATGGCTGCGGCTGTCATGATAGCTCCTCCCTGTGACGATATTACGGCCTCCTCCCCCGAGGCCGCAACATTCTTTCGCGATCTTAGGCTGCGCGCGGCGCAAGGCAAGGCCGCATCTCATCCCAAAGTTGGACAAGCTGGCTATTGTCGGTTGGAACCTTGCGTGACACCCTTTCCCCTGAATGGGGAGGAAATCTGTCATGTTTGCTGCGCGCATGGTCGCGGCGCTTTTCAGCGTGTTCCTGGCGTCTGCGCTGGGCGGGCCGGGGCGGGCACAGGATCAAAGCCTGCCAGAGATCACCGTGGGTGCGCTGCAGAATGGCACCGTCACCTGGGAATTGCAGACGATCATGGATCAGGGACTGGATCGCGACAACGGCTTCCGGCTGCGCGTCCTGCCGCTGGCCGGGAATCCAGCCACCCAGATCGCCATGAACGGCGGCGAGGTCGACAGCATCGTGTCCGACTGGCTATGGGTGGCACAGAACCGTGCGAGGGGCGCGGACTTCACCTTCCTGCCCTATTCGACGGCAGTCGGCGGGCTGGTCGTGCCGGCTGACAGCGACATTGCCGGACCCGACGATCTTGACGGCGGCAGGATCGGGATCGCGGGAGGTCCGGTCGACAAAAGCTGGCTGATCCTGCGTGCCTGGTATCGCCAGCAGTCCGGTGCCGATCTGGCGGATGTGACCGAACAGGTCTTTGGCGCACCGCCGGTGATCCAGAACGCCGCCGAAACCGGTCAGGTCGATGCGGCGGTCAATTTCTGGCACTATCTGGCGCGGATGAAGGCGGGCGGCATGCGCGAGGTGATCGATGTCGCACAGGCGGCAGGCGATCTGGGGCTGGATCCGTCCACGCCGCTTCTGGGCTATGTGCTGCGCGACAGCTGGATCGAGGACAAACCAGAGCTGGCGCGCGGCCTGGCCCGCGCCTCGCGGCAGGCCAAGGACATGCTGGCACAGGACGACGCCCTTTGGGATCGGCTTCGTCCGATCATGGACGCCGCAAACGATGCCGAGTTCGCGGCGCTGCGCGCGGGATGGCGGGCGGGTATCCCGCCTGCGGGCCCGGTCGATGCCGCCAACGCACAGGCCATGTTCGCTGTCATGGCGGAACTGGGCGGAGAGGAGCTGACCGGCGGCCTCAGCCGACTGCCCGACGGGGTGTTCTGGTCGGGTGATTAGCGGACGGCGACATCGGAAGTCTGGCACCGGCGCTGTGCCGGGCATCCTGTCGCTGGTGGCGATGCTGGTGCTGTGGGTGGTGGTTGCCCGGATCTCGGACGACCCCCGGACCATGCCCGGCCCCGAGGCGGTGGCGATGCGCCTGTGGCAGATCACCGTGACGGGCGAATTGTGGTTCCACGCCGGAATGACCCTGTTCAGGGTGCTTGCCAGTTTCGCACTGGCGATGGCGGTGGGGGTGGCGCTGGGGCTGTGGATGGGACGGTCGCGGACAGCCGATCAGTGGCTCAATCCGGGGTTGGTCATCGCGCTGAACGTTCCGGCGCTGGTCATCATCGTGCTGGCCTATATCTGGATCGGTCTGAACGAAGTCGCGGCGATCCTGGCCGTGGCATTGAACAAGATTCCCGTGGTGACGGTGATGCTGCGCGAAGGCACGCGTGCCCTGCGCCCGGATCTGGACGACATGGCGACGGCGTTTCGCATGTCGCGTGCGGCACGATTGCGCCATGTGGTTATGCCGCAGCTTGCGCCGCATGTCGCGGCGGCGGCACGGGCGGGGATCTCGTTGATCTGGAAGATCGTCCTTGTGGTCGAGTTCCTTGGACGTTCGAACGGCGTCGGCTTCAAGATCCACCTGCTGTTTTCCAGCTTCGACGTTGCCGGCGTGCTGGCTTGGGCGCTGGCCTTTGTCGCCGTCATGCTGGCCATCGACATCGTCGTGTTGCGCCCGTGGGAGGCACGGCTAAGCCGTTGGCGTCGCGATGAGGATTGATATTCAGCGAAAATCCTTTGGCGGATCCGATGTGCTGGGACGGCTTCGGCTGGATATACGTCGCGGGCAGCGGATCGCCGTTCTGGGGCCGTCGGGGGTCGGGAAATCCACTTTGCTGCGGATCATCGCCGGTCTTGACCGTGACTTTCCGGGCAGCGTCGGCGGGGACGAACGTCTGTCGGTGGTGTTTCAGGAACCGACCCTGCTGCCATGGCGGCGGGCGCTGGACAACATCACCATTCCGACCGGCTGCGATCTGGCGCTGGCCAGCGACCTGTTGAAACGGGTCGGCCTGCAAGATCAGTTGGATCGGTTTCCCCGGCAGATGTCCTTGGGGCAGCAGCGCCGGCTTTCTCTGGCGCGCGCCTTTGCGGCCCGCCCCGACATCCTGCTGATGGACGAGCCCTTCGCCAGCCTTGATCCCGACACGGCGACACGGATGATCGACCTGACCGGGGATCTGCTGGATCACAGCGGCGCCGGGCTGATCCTGGTCACGCACGAAGCCCGCGAACCGGTGCGGCTGGCGGCGCGGCCGCTGCTGCTGCGCGGCGATCCGGCAACGCTGCACGAGGACGGGCAAACGATCTGAGCGCCGCAAATCCCCGTGCAGTTCTGCCCGGTCAGGCGACCAGACGGTATCCGCCCGATTCAGTCACCAGCAGGCGTGCGTTCGAGGGATCGGGCTCGATCTTCTGGCGCAGCCGATAGATATGGGTCTCAAGCGTATGGGTGGTCACGCCGGCGTTGTAGCCCCAGACCTCGTGCAGCAGCACATCGCGCGGCACCACCCCGTCCTGCGCGCGATACAGGAATTTCAGGATGTTGGTTTCCTTTTCGGTCAGCCGGATCTTGCGTTCCTTTTGATCGATCAGCATCTTCATCGCCGGCTTGAACGTATAGGGCCCAAGCTGGAAGATCGCGTCCTCGGACTGCTCATGCGTGCGAAGCTGCGCGCGCAGGCGGGCCAGCAGGACCGGAAACTTGAACGGCTTGGTCACATAATCGTTGGCGCCCGCGTCCAGCCCCAGGATCGTGTCCGCATCCGTGTCGTGGCCGGTCAGCATCACGATCGGACATTTCACGTTCAGCTTGCGCAGCTTCTTGCACAGCTCGCGCCCGTCCGTGTCGGGCAGGCCGACGTCCAGGATCACCAGATCATAGATCGCATTCTTGCTGGCCTCGACCGCCTCGGCGCCGTTGCCTGCCTCGATCACGTCGAAATCGTCGGTGGCGACCAGTTGTTCGGCCAAGGCCTCGCGCAGGTCTTCTTCGTCATCGACCAGCAGGATTTTTTTCAGTCCGGGCATACTTGCCTCCTTTGCCTCACTTGCGCAAAGGAGTGGGGTCACACCCGGCCGCCGTCCAGCGACATGTTGAAATTCTCACATGGAGTTGTCGGAAAAAGCCACTATGTTTCAATTTGTTTCAATCCCGCGCGAGTCATGAGCCTTATCCCCACCCTTGCCGAAACCGTTTCCCGCGCCCGCGCCGATCTGCGCATGGGCCTGCCGGTGATGATCGGCGGTCATCTGGCGGCGGCGGTCGAGACGTTGTCCTCGGCACGGCTGGAGGACATGCGGCGGCTGGGTCGGCCGGTTCTGGCGATCACCCAGCGCCGCGCGGAAACCCTGAAGGCGCGTGCATATGATGACGGGCTGGCGCGGGTGCAGGTGCCACAGGACGCGGATCTGCCATGGCTGCGCGCGCTGGCCGATCCCGCGAATGATCTGCGCACGCCGATGAAGGGGCCGCTGTTTACCGACCGGGACGGGGATCCGACGCCGCATATGGCCGCGCTGGCGCTGGCCAAATCGGCGCAACTTCTGCCCGCCGTTCTGGTCGTGCCCGCTCATGCGCCCGCCGGGCTGACGGTGCTGGCGCCGGGGCAGGTGCTTGCGCAGCTGGCGGGCGAGGCTGCGCTGGCTCCGGTTGCGGCTGCGCGCCTGCCGCTGCTGTCGGCGGAACATTCGCGCCTGCACATCTTCCGGCCCGATGATGGCGCCGCCGAACATTACGCCATCGAGATCGGCGATCCGCCGCGCGACCAGCCGGTTCTGGCGCGGCTGCATTCGGCCTGTTTCACGGGCGATGTGCTGGGCAGCCTGAAATGCGACTGCGGCCCGCAGCTGCACGCCGCGCTGGACGCGATGGGGCAGGCGGGGGCAGGGGTGCTGCTGTATCTCAACCAGGAAGGGCGCGGCATCGGTCTGGCCAACAAGATGCGTGCCTATGACCTGCAGAATCAGGGTTTCGACACGGTCGAGGCCAATCACCGCCTGGGATTCGAGGATGACGAACGTGACTTCCGGATCGGCGCGGCCCTGCTGAAGCGGATGGGCTTTGCGCAGGCGCGGCTGATGACCAACAACCCGCGCAAGGTCGCGATGATGGAAAACCACGGGATCGAGGTGACGCAGCGCGTGCCGCTGATTACCCCGCGCAATCGCTTCAACACCGGCTATCTGGACACCAAGGCCGAGAAATCCGGGCATCTGCTGTGAGGCCCGATGATCTGGTCCTGACTCCGCAGGGCATCCGCTTTCTGGGCCGCCTGTTTCCCTGCAGCATCGGCAAGGGCGGCCTGTCCACGGCCAAGCGCGAAGGCGACGGGGCGACGCCCACCGGATTCCACCGCATCACCGGGCTGTGGTACCGGACCGACCGGCTGGCCCGTCCCGCAGCCTGGGCGCGACCGATCGGCCCCGGCGATCTGTGGTGCGACGATCCACGCCATCCCGCCTATAACCACCACGTCCGTGCGCCGCTGTCTGCCAGCCATGAACGCCTGCGCCGCGCCGATCCGCTTTACGATCTGATCCTGACCTCGGACTGGAACTGGCCCGACGCCACGCCGGGCCGCGGTTCGGCGATCTTTCTGCATCAATGGCGGCGTCCGCGATACGGAACCGAGGGCTGCATCGCCTTCGCACGCGCAGACCTGATCTGGATCGCCACGCGTGCAGCACCCGGAACGCGCCTTGTCGTGCCGGCTTCCTCCTTGTCCAAATACCGCTGAAGCGGCGACTCAGCCGTAATCGCGGGCACCGAAAATGGCTGAACCGACGCGGATATGCGTCGCACCCTCGGTGATCGCGGTTTCGAAATCCGCGCTCATCCCCATCGACAGCAGCGCCAGCCCGGACTGTTCGGCCAGCTTGCGCAGCAGGCGGAAATGCGGAACGGGATCCTGATCCTCGGGCGGGATGCACATCAGCCCCTCGGGTGACAGGCCCAGATCACGGCACTGTTCCAGGAACCCCGGCAGTTCCGCAACGGGAATTCCCGCTTTCTGAGGTTCGTCCCCGGTATTGACCTGGATGAACAGTTGCGGGGTTCGGCCCTGTTCGGCGATCTGGTGGGCCAGCTTGCGGGCAAGGCTGATCCGGTCCAGCGTGTGAATGGCATCGAACAGCTCGACCGCTGCCTTGGCCTTGTTTGATTGCAGAGGCCCGATCATGTGAACCGACACGCCCGCGAAGCGCTGGCGCCAGTCGGGCCATTTGCCCTGCGCCTCTTGCACGTAATTCTCGCCGAAGGTCCGGTGGCCCGCGTCCAGAACGGCCGTTACGCGTTCCGCGGGTTGCACCTTGCTGACCGCGATCAGCGTCACCGACCCGGCCTCGCGTCCGGCGGCGCGTTCTGCCGCGGCGATGCGGCTTTTGATGTGATCCAGTTCCATGCGCGCAGAAGACAAAAAGAAAAGAGCGGGCGCAAGGCCCGCTCTTTCCATAAGACTTGGTTCCGATTGGATCAGAACTCGAAGCGAACGCCCATGTCGGCGGTCACGTTCTCGCTGTAGTCACGCTGCAGCGAGGCACCCAGACGCGCACCGCCCAGATCGTAGTTCACACCGATACCGAACGCATTGTCGGTTTCGTTGCTGTCGCGGTTGTTGTTCGCGACATAGGCTTCGATGTTGGTCATGCCATCGGCCAGGGTGTAGTCGCCATACAGGGCGAAGGTCTGGCCAACGGCGCCGTATTCGCTGTCGTCTTCATCGTTGGTGTCGATGTAGTTCAGGCCGACACGAGCGTTCGGCATGACGGCATAGCGCGCACCGACGAAGAAGATGTCGTTGTCTTCGAAGCCAGCGCCATTCTGCGTGTAGGCGGCCGACAGTTCCAGAACGTCGTTCCAGGTATAGTCGACGGCAAGGCTGTATTCCTTGTCGATACCGGCAGGCAGGTCATTCGCTTGGTCGGGGTCGATCATCGAGCCCATGACAGTTGCGCCAGCGATTTCATATTTGGCGAACACACCAAGGCGATTGGACGTGTCGTTGTCGCTGTTGCCATATGGATCAGCGTCATAGGCGAAGAAGTCGCCAACCACACCGCTGAAACCAACCGAACGATCATAGGAACCAAGTTCGGTCGCGTACAGCAGGCCCGAGCTGTCCATGGCGGTCTCGGTGTTGCCGATTTCGACGGTCAGACCGTTCGAGGTCACCCACAGCTTGCCAGCGTTCAGTTGGCCGGAGTCGTCGCTGTTCTGGTCCCACTGGATGCGGAAGCGCGCACCGAAATCAACGCCCTGATCAGTCGAGGTCGCGGCGTCGATGTTCATCCGCAGACGCGAAATGACCTGCGATTCATTTACGCCCGTGTCGTTTTCGTAATAAATCACACCGGTACGACCGTAGCCCGAGATGGTCACGTCGGCAGCGGCGGCACCGGCGGTCAGAACCAGCGCGGTGGAGGCGATAAGAGCCTTTTTCATGGTGATGTTCCCTCTTGTCTCTCTGATGCCCAAACCGGAAGCCCGTCTTGGGTATGCAAACTGTATTCCCCCTTTCGACCTCGCGATGCAACGGATTCAGAACTTCGCCAATTTCTTTCGTGTTTTCTGTGATGCACAAGGGCCACACATTGCGGTCTGGCAGTTCCGGGAGGAAGAGGATTCCGGCCCCGCGCGCGCGGTAATGCGCTTGTGGCAGCAGGGCAATCCGCGCTAAAGCTGCGGGCAACACGATATACCCGGGGGACCCGCATGAAAACCGCACGCGCCGCGCACCTGATCGTTGCATCGACCCTTTGCATCGGGCTGGCCGCCTGTGGTGGCGATAACTCATCCGGCGGCCCAAATCTGGAATCCGATATGCGCCCGGAGGTTCGCGGGACGACGATTTGGGATCTGTTCGCCAACAACGAGAACCCGAACAATACCGTCGGCGTGAACAAGTATCTCTGGAATGCCAGCCTCGAAGTTCTGAACTTCCTGCCTGTGCAGTCTGTCGATCCGTTCACCGGGGTGATCGTGACCGGGTACGGCACGCCGCCCGGCGGCGGGCGCAGCTATCGCGCCACGATCAAGATCAGTGATCCGGCGCTGGATGCACGCAGCCTGAAACTGTCGCTGCAAGGGGCGGGGGGCGCGGCCGTCGCGCCGGGCACGGCCCGCGCGGTCGAGGATGCGATCCTGACGCGGGCACGGCAGTTGCGGATTCAGGACGGACGTTTGTGACCGCGCCGCGCTGAGGCGCGGCCTTCGGCCACTGGACCCTGCATTCGCCGCCGTATAAACGAAGGCGCGACGAATGATGCCCGAGGTTCAGAAGATGCCCTATGATCCCGCCACAGCCGAAGCCCGCTGGCAAAAGGCCTGGGCCGACGCCGGCAGCTTCACCGCCATCCGCGACCAGCGGCCCAAATACTACGTGCTGGAAATGTTCCCTTATCCGTCGGGGCGCATCCATATGGGCCATGTGCGCAACTACACGATGGGCGACGTGGTGGCGCGGTTCAAGCGGGCCGAGGGCTTCAGCGTGCTGCATCCGATGGGCTGGGACGCCTTCGGCATGCCGGCCGAGAACGCCGCGATGGAACAGGGCGGCCATCCGCGCGACTGGACCTATGCCAATATCGCGACCATGCGCGAACAGCTGAAGCCTCTGGGCCTGTCAATCGACTGGTCCCGCGAATTCGCCACCTGCGACGATGCCTATGTCGCGCAGCAGCAGGCGCTGTTTCTGGATTTCCTCGACGCAGGGTTGATCACCCGAAAATCGGCGCAGGTGAACTGGGACCCGGTGGACATGACCGTGCTGGCCAATGAACAGGTCATCGACGGCAAGGGGTGGCGGTCCGGCGCGGCGGTCCAGCGTCGCGAACTGACCCAATGGTTCTTCAAGATCAGCGATTATTCCGACGAATTGCTGTCGGCGCTGGACGGGCTGTCTGGCTGGCCCGACAAGGTGCGGCTGATGCAGGCGAACTGGATCGGCAAGTCGCGCGGGCTGCAATTCCGCTTCGACACCGTGGACGCGCCCGAGGATTTCGCCCAGATCGAGGTCTATACGACCCGCCCCGACACGCTGATGGGCGCAAGCTTCGTCGCGCTGTCGCCGGATCATCCGCTGGTCCGTGCGCTGGCCGCAGCGGATCCCGCCGTCGCCGCATTCGTCGAGGAATGCCGCCGCATCGGCACCACCGAGGAAGCCATCGAGACCGCGCCCAAGCTGGGCTTCGACACCGGGCTGACCGTTCGACATCCGCTGGACGCCGATTGGCAGCTGCCGATCTGGATCGCGAATTTCGTGCTGATGGATTACGGCACCGGCGCGATCTTCGGCAGCCCGGCGCATGACGAACGCGACCATGAATTCGCCACGAAATACGGCCTGCCCATCCGGGCCACCTTCGGCGAGGCGGGAATGACGCTGGAACAGGCCGATGCGATGGTCGCCAAGGCCCCTTATGTGCCGATGAAATCCGAACCCGTGACCTATGTGCGCGGCTTCGCGGGCGCGACCGACCAGACCGGCGAGGCCGCCGTGGACGCCGCCATCGCCCATGCCGAAGCTGCGGGCTATGGCGAGGGCGTCACCAAGTTCCGGCTGCGCGACTGGGGCATCTCGCGCCAGCGCTATTGGGGATGCCCGATCCCGGTCGTGCATTGCGACAAGTGCGGAACGGTCCCCGAGGCCAAGGAAAACCTGCCCGTCCTGCTGCCGCAGGATGTCAGCTTCGACCAGCCGGGCAACCCGCTGGACCGGCACCCCACATGGCGGCAGACCACCTGTCCGCACTGCGGCGGGGCGGCGCTGCGCGAAACCGACACCATGGATACCTTTGTCGATTCGTCCTGGTATTACGCACGCTTCACCTCGCCGGGCGCGGCGACGCCGACCGACCGGGCCGATGCCGACTACTGGATGAATGTCGACCAGTATATCGGCGGCATCGAGCACGCGATCCTGCACCTGCTGTATTCGCGCTTCTTCGCCCGCGCGATGGTCAAGACCGGCCATCTGCCGGACAGCGCGCGCGAACCCTTCGACGCGCTGTTCACGCAGGGCATGGTGACGCATGAGATCTACATGAGCCGCGACGACCGGGGCCGCCCGGTCTATCACCTGCCCGAGGATGTGACCGACGGGCGGTTGGCCGACGGCACGGAGGTCGAGGTGATCCCCTCGGCCAAGATGTCGAAGTCAAAGAAGAACGTCGTCGATCCGGTCAACATCGTCGAAAGCTATGGCGCCGATACCGCGCGCTGGTTCATGCTGTCCGACAGCCCGCCCGAACGCGATGTCGAATGGACCGCCGCCGGGGCCGAGGCCGCGCACAAGTTCCTGTCGCGCGTCTTTCGCCTGACCGAGGATGCCCCGGCCGGGGGCGGCGACGATCCTGATCTGACCCGAAGCGCCCATCGCGCCATCGCCGAGGTCACGAAATCCATCGAGGGATTCGCGTTCAACAAGGCCGTCGCCAAGCTTTATGAACTGGCCAATGCCGTCGGCAAGTCCAAGGCCGGGGGCGAATCGCGCAAGGCGGTTCTGCGGATCATGGCGCAGCTGATGGCACCGATGGTGCCGCATCTGGCCGAAGAGGTCTGGGCGATGGCCGGCGGGCAGGGGATGCTCGTCGATGCCGGCTGGCCCAAGGCCGACTCGGCGATGCTGGAGGACGACATCGTGATTCTGCCGATCCAGATCAACGGCAAGCGGCGGGCCGAGATCAGCGTGGCCAAGGACATGCCAAAGGATCAGATCGAGGCGATGGTGATGGCCGACGAGACGGTGCGCCGTTTCCTTGACGGCGCCGCGCCGAAGAAGCTGATCGTGGTGCCCGGACGGATCGTCAATGTCGTGGCCTGATCGCCCCTCGCGCCGCGCAGCGCTGCTGGGATTGCTGGTGCTGCCCGCAGCCTGCGGGCTGACACCGGTCTATGGTCCGGGCGGCGCGGGCACTCGGCTGTTCGGCAAGGTTCGGCCACGCGATCCCCAGACATTCCAGGATTTCAGCTTCAACCAGCGGCTGGCAGAACGGCTGGGACCTGATGGCGCCGCGATCTATGACCTGGATTACCGTCTCAGCGTCGGCGTGGTGCCGCAGGCGATCACGCCGGACGAGGTCACGACTCGCTATTCGCTGAACGGGACCGCGGATTTCGCGCTGACGGATGCATCCGGCGGCGTGCTGGCGCAGGGCCGTGTCAGCAGCTTCACGTCTTACTCGACCACCGGCACGACCATCGCCACGCTGGCTGCCGAAGGCGACGCGCGCGAAAGACTGGCGCGGATGCTGGCGGATCAGGTGGTCACGCGCCTGCTGGCGGCGGCGACAAGCTTGCCGGACACCCAGCCTGTCCGCCCCACGGAATGAACCTCAAGGGCGCAGAGATCGCCCGCTATCTGGCGCGGCCCGACCCGTCCCGACCGGCCTTGCTGATCTATGGCCAGGACGCGATGCGGGTGTCGCTGAAGCGCGCCGAGGCCGTCGCCGCGCTGACCGGCGCGAATGCCGAGGAAGAGATGCGCCTGAACCGGCTGGCAGGGGCCGGGCTGAGAAAGGATCCGGCCAGCCTGATGGACGCGATCAAGGAAGTGGGGTTCTTCCCCGGCCCGCGCGTCGTTCTGGTCGAGGACACGCCCGACAGTGCCGCCGATGCGATCGCCGCCGCGCTGCAGGAATGGCGGTCGGGTGATGCGGTGATCGTGGTGACCGCGGGCGGACTGGCCAAGTCATCGGCGCTGCGCAAGCTGTTCGAGCCGCACCGAGAGGCCGTCGCCGCCCCGATCTATGACGATCCCCCGGGCGAGGACGAGATTCGACGCTGGCTGCAAGAGGCGGGACTGAACGATGTCTCGCCCGAGGCGATGCGCGACCTGATCGCGTTGGCCCGCGCACTGGACCCCGGCGATCTGCGCCAGACGATCGAGAAGATCGGACTTTACAAATACGGTGACACGGCGCCGCTCACCCCGGCCGAGATCGCGTTGCTGGCGCCCGCGACCATCGAGGCCGATCTGGACGAGTTGCTGCATGTCGTCGCCGAAGGCCGGTCGGATCAGTTCGGCCAGTTGATGCGGCGGATCGAGGGCCAGGGGATCGCGCCGGTTACGCTGGCCATCGCGGCGCTGCGCCATTTCCGCGCGCTGCATCTGGCCGCGGCGGACCCGCAGGGTCCGGCTGCGGGTCTGTCGCGGATGCGCCCGCCGATCTTCGGGCCGCGTCGTGACCGGATGGCGCGGCAGGCGCAAGGCTGGGGCGTCGGTCCGCTGGAAGAGGCGTTGTCCTCGTTGCTGGCGACCGATCTGGCGTTGCGCAGTTCGTCCCGCGCCCCGCAGATGGCGCTGATGGAACGCGCGCTGATCCGTGTGTCTATGATCGCCCGGGGTCGCAGGTGACCGAAGCGATGGGCGCGCTGGTGATCGGCGCGGGTCCGGCCGGTCTGATGGCGGCCGAGGTCCTGTCTGCCGCCGGTCATCGTGTCGTGGTGGCGGAGGCGATGCCGACGCCTGCGCGGAAATTCCTGATGGCTGGAAAATCCGGGCTGAACCTGACGAAGGACGAGCCCTTGCCCGCCTTCGCCCGGCGTTTCGCCGTCGGCAGCGGGGGCTGTCCGCCCCCGCACCCCCAAGGATATTTCACCAAGGAAGAACACGCATTCGGACCCCAGGCCGTTCGTGCCTGGGCGCGGGGTCTGGGGGTCGATCTGTTTACCGGATCGACCGGGCGGGTGTTTCCGGTCGGCATGAAGGCCTCGCCATTGCTGCGGGCGTGGCTGGCGCGGCTGCGCGGCGCCGGGGTGGAGTTGCGGACGCGCTGGCGCTGGGTCGGGCTTGAGGGCGGCTTTTGTTTTGACACGCCCGAAGGGCAGCGCGTGCTGACGCCGCAAGTCGCCGTGCTTGCGCTGGGTGGGGCAAGCTGGCCGCGGCTGGGATCGGATGCCGGCTGGGTGCCGATGCTGCGGTCGGCGGGCGTTGGCGTGGCCCAGTTCCGGCCCGCGAACATGGGGTTTCGAGTCGATTGGTCGCCTCAGATGGCCCGGCATTTCGGCTGTGCGGTCAAGGGTACCGCGATCCGGGCGGATGGTCAGGTCAGCCGGGGCGAATGGGTGATTTCCCGGCAGGGGATCGAAGGCGGTGGCATCTATGAGGTCGCCGCCGCGATTCGCGACGGCGCGCGGGCCTGCGTCGATCTGGCGCCGGATCTGGATGACACCGTCCTTGCGGCACGATTCGGCCGTCCGAAGGACAAGCTGTCGGTCGGCAAATGGCTGCGTCGTATTCTGGGCGATCCGGTCAAGGTAGCCCTGCTGCTGGAATGGGGCCGACCCTGGCCCGATGACGCCCGGGCTTGGGCTGCGCGCGCGAAGGCGCTGCCTCTGAACCATCACGGACCGATGGGGCTGGACCGGGCGATTTCGTCGGCCGGTGGGATAGACTGGTCCGCGGTCACCGACGAACTGGAACTGCGTGCCTTGCCGGGCGTGTTCGCGGCGGGCGAGATGCTGGATTGGGAAGCGCCGACCGGCGGCTATCTGTTGACCGGATGCCTTGCGACCGGGCGAATCGCGGGTCAGGCGGCGGCGCGCCGTCTGGACGCCGCGTGACGGCGAAGGCTTCTGCTGGACAGTGCCCGTTGCCCGTCGGGCGCCATCGGCCTCAAAGCGCGGCGGCGCGCTGAAAAGCCGGTCGTTGCCGCATCCGGTCAAGGAAATCGGTGAGTCGAGTTTCGACGACCGGAAATCTTGCCGTCAGCGCCCAGGTCAGGCAATGCGCCAGGATCAGGTCGGGCACCGTCATCTTGTCACCCATCACGAAGGCGCCCTCGCCGATCCTGTGGACCAGGGTCTTCTGGCTGCGTTCGAATTCCCAGCGCAGCGTGTTCTTGATCGCGCTGAGGCGCATTTCCTCGGGCAGCACGAAGCTGTGGCGCGCAGCCAGCCAAAGCGCGGCGTCGAATTCGTCCAGCAGAAACTGCGTCAGGCTGTCCTGCCGGGCCCGGTCCAGCGTGCCGGCGGGATAGGTCAGATCGCCGTGACGATCGGTCAGATAGGTCAGGATGGCGGTCGAATCTGTGATCGGCGTGCCATCGTCGATCAGCACCGGCACCTTGCCGGCAGGATTGAAGGCCACCACGCCTTCGCCGTGGGGATTGGCGGGAACGTGGCGGTAGGGCTGACCCAGCTCTTCCAGAAGCCACAGAACGCGGAAAGCGCGACTGTTCGATGTGCCGATGACGGTGTACATGCGCGCCCCTTATCCGGCCCAGTCCAGGATCAGCTGGGTCTGGGTCACGATCGCCGCAACCTTGCCGTCACCGCGCGTGACGGTGGTTTGCCAGACCTGCGTGGTGCGGCCGCGATGCAGTGGTTCGCAGACCGCGCGCGCAGTATCCCCCAACCGGATCGGGCGCAGGAAATTGGTCTTGCTTTCGACCGTTGTCGTGCTGCGGCCTGCGGGAAGGTTCAGGAACGTGGCGGTGCCGCCGGCATTGTCGGCAAGCCCCATGATCGCGCCGCCATGCAGGACACCGTTGCGGTTGGCCAGATCCTGGGTCACCTGCATGTCGAACACCACCCGCTCGGGCGTCGACTCGACAAGCCTGGCGCCCAGATGCCGGGCAAAATCCGGCTGCGCCTCGGCCACCGCCTGCAAACCCGTCGCGTCATCCTGCATCGGCTGCCCCCTTATCCGCTGCGATCCATAACGACGCGGAATCGAGGGCTTGGCAAGGGTCGGGATGCGGCCGGGATCACGCCTTGCCGCAGGACACCAGCTGCGCGCGATACATCTGCGCGCGCTGGCCGACCTGCCCCGAAACCCTGACCAGCCAGCTTTTGCCAAGATAGGACCGGCGTGCATAGCCCGACCGCCCCTCGTGATAGGCCAGATACTGCGAGGTGGCGTCCCATTTGGACAGGCCAAGCATCCGCGACGATCCATCCATGTACCAGCCCATGAAATCAGTAGCATCGTTGATGTCGTTGCGCCGCGCGCGGCGGTTGCCGGTCTCCTGGACATATTCTTCCCAGGTGCCGTCCAGCGCCTGGCTGTAACCATAGGCGCTGCTTTGCCGTCCGATGGGAATGACACCCAGCGCATATTGATGTGGCGTGCGGGCGTCGCCGATGAATTTCGATTCCTGGTGGATCGCGGCCATCTGCACATGGACGGGGATACCCCAGCGCCGCTCGGTCTTTTTCATCGCGCGCAGATAGGCGGGCCGCTCGGCCACGATCGCGCAGGCATTGTCCAGATTGCGGGGGGCCTTGAAGTCGCCGCCGCCACACGATGCGACCAGCCCGACGATCGCCAGTTTCAGAAACCTGTTCATCCTGCCCTCTTGTCGTTTTCCCGCGATACTAGGGGAAAACGACAAGAGGTGAAATCACAAACCCGGAAGGTCAGAGCGCCAGAACAGCCTGAACCGCCCGACGCCACGCGGAATACCGCCGGTCGCGGACAGCCTCATCCATGGCGGGTTCAAAGCGGCGATCCAGGCGCCAGGCCTTGGCGTATTCGTCGGGGCCGGGGCAGATCCCGGCACGGTATCCGGCCAGCCACGCGGCCCCCTGCGCGGTGGTTTCGGTGTTTTCGGGTCGGTCCACGGGCGCGCCGATGATGTCGGCAAGAAACTGCATCGCTGGTTCGTTGGCGGTCATGCCGCCATCGACCCGCAGCACCGCGTCATCGGCCTTTGCCCAGTCTGCACGCATCGCCTCAAGCAGGTCGCGGGTCTGAAACCCCACGCTTTCCAGCGCGGCACGCGCGAATTCGGCCGGCCCGGTATTGCGTGTCAGACCGAAGATCGCGCCCCGCGCTTCGGGGGCCCAATAGGGCGCGCCCAACCCCGTGAAGGCAGGCACCATGATGATCTGCTGGCTGTCGTCGGCCGTCGCGGACAGGGGCTGTGTCTCGGCGGCCTCGCGGATGATCTTCAGCCCGTCGCGAAGCCATTGCACCACGGCGCCCGCGATGAAGATGCTTCCCTCCAGCGCATAGGTGGTCTGACCGTCGAGGCGATAAGCGATGGTGGTCAGAAGGCGATTTCCGGAACGCACCGCCTGATCGCCGGTGTTCAGCAGCGCGAAACAGCCTGTCCCGTAGGTCGACTTCATCATGCCGGGCTGGAAACAGGCCTGTCCGACGGTCGCTGCTTGCTGGTCACCCGCCACGCCAAGGATCGGCACCTCGCGCCCGAACAGGTCGGCCCGTGTCATCCCGAAATCGTCGGCGCTGTCCCTGACCTCGGGCAGCAGAGCCATCGGCACGCCGAACAGCTTGCACATTTCCCGTGACCATTCGCCCTTGCGGATGTCGTACAGCAAGGTGCGGCTGGCATTGGTGGCATCGGTCACATGCGAGCGACCGTCGGTCAGTTTCCAGATCAGAAACGTGTCCACCGTGCCGAACGCAAGTTCGCCCGCCTCGGCACGCGCGCGCGCGCCCTCGACCTGATCCAGGATCCAGGCGATCTTGGTGGCGCTGAAATACGGGTCCAGAAGCAGCCCCGTGACGCCGGTCACCTGATCCTCGGTTCCCTCGTCCTTCAGCCGCTGGATCACGTCGGCAGTGCGGCGGTCCTGCCAGACGATGGCGCGGTGGATCGGCTGGCCGGTCTTGCGATCCCAGATCACCACCGTTTCGCGCTGATTGGTGATCCCGATCGCGTCGATTCGCGGATTGCCGGCTTTCTCAAGTGCGCCGCGCGCGGTGGCGGCGCTGGTCGTCCAGATGTCATCGGGTTCATGTTCTACCCAGCCCGAGCGGGGAAAATGCTGGCTGAATTCCTGCTGCGCGCTGGCCTGAACGCGCAGATCGTCGCTGAACACCAGCGCGCGCGAGGATGTGGTGCCCTGATCCATCGCCAGTATCGTCATGCCCGCCTCCTGTCTTGGTTTCTTCTTTGCGCAAATACCCCCGCCCGAGATCTCTGTCCGGGCAGATGAAGAATCGGGTATCTGGGCAAAGAAGAAGAGGGCAGTCGGGTGACCGCCCCCTGTCGTGGTGTCGTGTTTATTCCTGCCAGCTCTTCACCAGCTCGTCATAGCTGACAGTTTCCGGCTGCGGCTTCTCGTTTTCAAGCTTCAGCTGAGGTGCGATGGTGCCGTTTTCCTTGGCATAGTTGTTCCACCATTCCAGGTCATGCTCTTCGGCCATCTTCGGACCGATATCGCCCTGGATGCCGGCGCGCTCCAGCCGTTCCATGACCTTTTCCTGCTCGGCGCACAGGCTGTCCATGGCTTCCTGGGCGGTCTTGGCGCCCGAGGATGCGTCACCGATCGCCTGCCACCACAGCTGTGCCAGCTTCGGATAATCCGGGACGTTGGTACCTGTCGGCGACCAGTTCAGCCGGGCGGGCGAACGGTAGAATTCGACCAGACCGCCCAGCTTGGGCGCGCGCTCGGTGAAGCTGTCATGCTGGATCGACGATTCGCGGATGAAGGTCAGGCCGACATGGCTTTTCTTCACGTCCACGGTCTTCGAGGTGACGAACTGCGCGTAAAGCCACGCGGCCTTGGCACGGTCATCGGGCGTCGATTTCAGCAGCGTCCAGGAACCGGCATCCTGATAGCCCAGCTTCATGCCGTCCTGCCAATAGGCGCCATGCGGCGAGGGGGCCATGCGCCATTTCGGCGTGCCGTCCTCGTTCACGACGGGCAGGCCGTCCTTGACCATGTCGGCGGTGAATGCGGTGTACCAGAACATCTGCTGGGCGATCTCACCCTGCGCGGGAACCGGGCCGCTTTCGCTGAAGGTCATGCCCTGCGCCGCGGGGGGCGCATAGGATTCCATCCAGTCCAGGTATTTCTGGATCGCATAGACCGAAGCCGGGCCGTTGGTGTCGCCGCCGCGCGCCACGCAGGATCCGACCGGGCGGCTGTTCTCATCGACGCGGATGCCCCATTCATCGACCGGCACACCGTTCGGGATTCCTTTGTCGCCGTTTCCGGCCATCGACAGCCAGGCGTCGGTGAAGCGCCATCCAAGGCTGGGGTCCTTCTTGCCATAGTCCATATGGCCGAAGACCTTCTTGCCGTCGATTTCGCGACCGGTGAAGAATTCGGCGATGTCCTGATAGGCCGACCAGTTCACCGGAACGCCCAGGTCATAGCCGTATTTTTCCTTGAATTCGGCAGCGATCTCGGGGTCGTTGAACCAGTCATAGCGGAACCAGTAGAGATTCGCGAATTGCTGGTCGGGCAGCTGATAGATGTCGCCATCGGGCGCGGTGGTAAAGCTGATCCCGATGAAGTCGTCGATGTCGAGATTGGGGTTGGTGACGTCCGCACCCTCGTTCGCCATCCAGTCGGTCAGGCTGCGGGCCTGCTGATAGCGCCAATGCGTGCCGATCAGGTCGCTGTCGTTGACATAGGCGTCATAGACATTCTCGCCCGACTGCATCTGGGTCTGCAGCTTCTCGACCACGTCGCCTTCGCCGATCAGGTCATGGGTGATGTTGATGCCGGTGATGGCACTGAACGCGGGGGCCAGCACTTTGGCCTCGTATTCATGGGTGGTGATGGTTTCCGACACCACGTTGATGTCCATCCCGGCGAAAGGCTGCGCGGCGTCGATGAACCATTGCATCTCGGCCTCCTGTTCCTCTCGGGTCAGGGTCGAGTTGTCGATTTCAGCATCGAGAAATTCCTTTGCCTCCTCGATGCCCGCCTGTGCGGCGGTCACCATCAGCGCAAGCGCCATGGCGGTCGTCAGATGTAGTTTCATGGTCTCCCTCCCATTGGATGCCGGTTTACCCCGGCGGTTCTCACACCCAGCGGAACACCGCCGCGGCGTAGATGATCGCGCAGGCCAGCCCGCCCCAGACGGGTGTGCCGATCGCGCCAAGCCAGATCAGACAGATGAAGGCGCTGCCCAGAAGGCTGATGAACAGCCGGTCGCCGCGCGTCGTGGTGATGCCCAGAACGCCCTTGCGCGGGGTCTCGGGAAAGCGGATGGCAAGATAGGTGAACAGGATCAGCAGCCCCGCGATGATTGTAAAGAACAGCGCGCTGGGAAAGGTCCATGCCATCCAGCCGCCGGGATTCAAGCTGCCGAACCAGTCCCGTGCATCATCGCGCATCGGCACCAGCGTGGTCAGCCAGAAGGCGAAGCCAAGCCAGACGATGCCCAGGATCGCGAAGCCGAGATTGACCGATTTACGCATGACGCGGCCCTTTCGATTGCGTCCCGCGACGGCTGGGGATTTTACCCCCAGGCCCCCAGAATATTCGGGCAAAAGAGAAGACGGAGAGCTGCGTCATCACACCCTCCCCAGGGCGAAGCCCTTGGCGATGTAGTTGCGCACGAACCAGATGACCAAGGCGCCCGGTATGATGGTCAGGATGCCCGCTGCCGCCAGCACGCCCCAGTCGAGGCCCGAGGCGCTGACCGTGCGGGTCATGGTCGCCGCGATGGGTTTGGCGTTCACCGAAGTCAGCGTGCGTGACAGCAGAAGTTCGACCCACGAGAACATGAAGCAGAAGAAGGCGGCAACCCCGATGCCCGATGCGATCAGCGGCATGAAGATGCGCGTGAAGAAGCGCGGGAAGGAATAGCCGTCGATATAGGCAGTCTCGTCGATCTCGCGCGGGACGCCCGACATGAAGCCTTCCAGGATCCACACCGCTAGCGGCACGTTGAACAGGCAATGCGCCAGCGCTACCGCGATATGCGTGTCAAACAGCCCGATCGACGAATAAAGCTGAAAGAACGGCAAGGCGAAGACTGCCGCCGGCGCCATGCGGTTGGTCAATAGCCAGAAAAACAGATGCTTGTCGCCCAGAAACCGATAGCGCGAGAACGCATAGGCGGCGGGCAGCGCGACGGTAATCGAGATGACCGTGTTCATCACGACATAGATCAGGCTGTTCACATAACCCATGTACCATGACGGATCGGTCAGGATCGTGCGATAGTTTTCCAGCGTTGGATTGCGCGGCCACAGGCTGAAGGCCCCGAGAATCTCGGTGTTGGTCTTCAGGCTCATGTTCAGCAGCCAGTAGATCGGCAGCATGAGGAAAAGAAGATACAGCGCCATCACCAGCGCCGCACCCCGGCCTTTCGATTCTGCGACTGCGGCCATTACAGCGTCTCTCCTTCCTTGGTCATGACGGTGTAGAAAACGAAGGAAATCAGCAGGATCATCAGGAAATAGATCAGGCTGAACGCCGCTGCCGGACCAAGGTCGAACTGGCCGACCGCCATCTTCACCAGGTCGATGGACAGGAAGGTGGTGGCATTGCCCGGCCCGCCTCCGGTGACTACGAAGGGCTCGGTATAGATCATGAAGCTGTCCATGAAGCGCAGCAGCACGGCGATCAGCAGCACCCCCTGCATCTTGGGCAGTTCGATATAGCGGAACACCTTCCAGCGGCTGGCCTGATCGATCTTGGCGGCCTGGTAATAGGCGTCCGGAATGGATTGCAGCCCGGCATAGCACAGCAGCGCGACGAGGCTGGTCCAGTGCCAGACATCCATCACGACGACCGTGATCCACGCATCCAGCGCGTCATTGACGTAGTTGTAGTCGATCCCCAGCTTCGTCAGAGTATAGCCCAGAAGCCCGATATCGACCCGGCCGAAGACCTGCCAGATGGTGCCGACGACGTTCCACGGGATCAGCAGGGGCAGGGCCATGGTGACAAGGCAGAAAGACGCCCAGGCGCCTTTCTTTGGCATGTTCAGCGCCACGAAGATCCCCAGCGGAATCTCGATCGCCAGGATGATCGCCGAGAACAGGATCTGTCGGCCAAGCGCCGCGCGCACGCGGTCCGAATGGATCGTGTCCTGAAACCATTCGAGCCCGGCCCAGAAGAACTGGTTGTTGCCGAACGTGTCCTGCACAGAATAGTTGACGACGGTCATCAGGGGCAGCACCGCCGAGAACGCGACCAGCGCCAGCACCGGCAGCACCAGGAACCACGCGCGGTTGTTAAGCGGTTTTTCCATCACGCGGCCCTTTCCTGTCTTGCGGGGTCCGCGCGCCAGTCATCGACATAGACATGGGCATGCGCGGGATCGATGATGACCCGATCGGTGTCCGCCGGGATCGGCTGGCCTTCCGGGACGATGACGTTCACATCCGCACGCTCGACCTGGCCCCGCACGATGCGGTGGTGGCCGACATCCTCGATGCGTTTCACCGTGAAGGGAAGGCCGGCGCCACCCGCGCCAAGCCGCAGGAATTCCGGGCGGATGCCGATCTGGGTCTTGCCTGCCAAGGCGCCATAGCCGTGCGCCAGCGCGATTTCGGTGCCCGCGACATGGGCGGTCGCGCCATCGATCCGCGCATCCAGCAGGTTCATGCCGGGCGATCCGATGAAATAGCCGACGAAGGTGTGTTCCGGCGCGTCGAACAGCGCTTGGGGTGTTCCGGCCTGCACGACCCGGCCGTCATACATGACCACGACCTGGTCGGCGAAGGTCAGCGCCTCGGTCTGGTCATGGGTGACATAGATCATCGTGTGACCGAACCGGCGATGCAGGTCCTTCAGCTGCGTGCGCAGTTCCCACTTCATGTGCGGGTCGATCACGGTCAGCGGCTCGTCGAAAAGGATCGCGTTCACGTCCTGCCGGACCATGCCGCGTCCAAGGCTGATCTTCTGCTTGGCATCCGCCGTCAGGCCCCGCGCGCGGCGGTCCAGCACCCCGGTCATGCCGATCATCTCGGCCACCTCGGCCACACGGGACGCGATGACATCCGCCGCCAGACCACGGTTCTTCAGGGGAAAGGCCAGATTTTCGCGGACCGACATGGTGTCGTAGACAACCGGAAACTGGAACACCTGCGCGATGTTGCGTTCCATCGTGGGCAACCCGGTCACGTCCCGGTCTCCGAACAGGATGCGCCCTTGCGACGGCACCAGCAGTCCCGAAATGATGTTCAGCAGCGTCGATTTTCCGCAGCCCGACGACCCCAGCAGCGCATAGGCCCCGCCGTCCTGCCATGTCAGTGTCATCGGCTTCAGCGCCCAGTCGGCGTCGCCCGACGGGTTCGGCAGATAGCTGTGGGCAAGGTTTTCCAGTGTGATCTCGGTCATGCTTCCTCCGCCACGGCTGTCCGGGCCTCGGCCGCGTAGGGCGCGGCGCGGGCCAGCGCCCCTTCGGGCGTGAAAAGATAGATATGTGCGGGGTCCAGCCAGACGGTCAGGTTCTGGCCGTGATCCAGCTTGTGGACACCGTTGACCAGCCCGACCCAGCGATCCGGCCCGTGGCGCAGATGCAGGAATGTCTCGGCGCCGGTGATCTCGGTCGTGTCCAGCACCGTGGACAGCGGCACCGCGCCGGGCCGTTCATGCAGCGACAGATGCGCGGGGCGGAAACCGGCCATGTAATCGCCATCGGGCAGCCCGCCCGCATCCCATCCGGCGGCGTGGATTGCCGCGCGGCCGGCGCGCAGCGCGACCTGCTTGAAGTTCATCGGCGGATCCGAAAAGACCCGTGCCGTGGTGGCGTCTTCGGGCGCGCGATAGACCTGCGGGGTGGGGCCGAACTGGGTGATCCGACCCTCCCACAGGGTCGCGGTGTGACCACCCAGCAGCAACGCCTCTTCGGGTTCGGTGGTGGCATAGACGAAGATCGCGCCGGATTCCTCGAAGATGCGGGGAATTTCCACGCGCAATTCCTCGCGCAGCTTGTAGTCCAGATTGGCCAGCGGTTCGTCCAGCAGCACCAGCCCGGCATCCTTCACCAGCGCACGCGCCAGCGCACAACGCTGTTGCTGTCCGCCCGACAGTTCCAGCGGTTTGCGGTCCAGCATCGGCGTCAGGCGCATCATCTCGGCTGTCGCCCGCACCCGGCGGTCGATCTCGTCCTTCTTCACCCCCATCAGGCGAAGGGGTGAGGCGACGTTGTCATAGACGCTCATCGACGGGTAGTTGATGAACTGCTGATAGACCATCGCGACCTTGCGATCCTGCACCCGCTGATCGGTCACGTCCTGACCGTTCCAGAACACCCGTCCCTGCGTCGGTTTGTCCAGCCCGGCCATCAGCCGCATCAGCGTGGTCTTTCCGGCCAGGGTCGGTCCCAGCAGGACGTTCATGCTGCCGGGGCGCAGCGTCAGGTCGGTCGGATGGATATGCACCCGGCCGCTGACCGATTTCGAGATCCCGCGCAGTTCCAGCGTCATGCAGCTGCCCTTTTCTGGCTCATCCAGTCATCAAGTTCTGCGATCTGCGCCGCCGTCAGGCGCAGTCCCAGCTTGCTGCGTCGCCAGACCACGTCATCGGCATGGCGGGCGAATTCATGGCGCATCAGCCACTCTACCTCGGCTTCGGTCAAAGTCGCGCCGAAATCGCGACCCAGATCGGCCGCCGATCCGGCGCCGGCCAGCATTGCCTGCGCATCGGTGCCATAGGCGCGCACCAGCCGCGTGGCCCATGCATCATCAAGGAACGGATGGGCGGTCCGCAGGCCATTGATCAGCGCGGCGACCCCATCGACCGGGAAATCGCCCCCCGGCAACGGGGTGCCGGCGGTCCAGGCCTTGTCCGCGTGCGGAAAATGCGCCACCAGCTTGTCCATCGCGTGTTCCGCCAGGCGGCGATAGGTGGTGATCTTGCCGCCGAAGACGTTCAGGCAGGGCACCCCCTTGTCGTCAAGGGAAAGCACATAATCGCGGGTTGCCGCCGTCGCCGATTTCGCGCCGTCGTCATACAGCGGACGCACCCCGGAATAGGTCCAGACGATCTGGTCTGGACTCACCGGTTTCGCGAAATATTCGGACGCAAAGCGGCACAGATAGTCCTGTTCCTCGGGCGTGCATTCGGCCTCCAGCGGGCTGCCGTGGTGGTCGCGGTCGGTGGTCCCGATCAGCGTGAAATCGGTCTGGTAGGGGATCGCGAAGATGATCCGCCCGTCATGCCCCTGAAAGAAATACGCCTTGTCGTGATCGTACAGCCTGGGCACCACGATATGGCTGCCGCGCACCAGGCGCACGGTCTCGCGGCTGTCCAGATGCGCCACGTCGCGGATCACGCTGCCCACCCAGGGTCCGCCCGCATTGACCAGCGCGCGGGCATGGAACACCCGCCCGTCATCCAGCGATACCCGCCACAGATCGCCGTCGCGCGCGGCCTCGGCCACGCGGGTCCCGACCATGATTTCAGCGCCGCGAATCGCTGCATCGCGTGCGTTCAGCGACACAAGGCGCGCATCCTCGACCCAGCAATCGCTGTATTCATAGGCTTTCTGCAACCGGTCCTTCAGCGGTGCGCCCTCGGGCGTACCGCGCAGCGACAGTGACCGTGTGCCGGGCAGGATCTTCCGTCCGCCCAGATTGTCATACAGAAACAGCCCGGCGCGGATCAGGAAATTCGGCCGATGCCCCTTGTTCCACGGCATCAGCAGCGCCAGCGCCTTGCTGACCGGGGTGTCGGATTCGAAGGTCATGTGCGGATCCAGCGGCAGGACGAAGCGCATCGGCCAGCTGATATGCGGCATCGCCCGCAGCAGCACCTCGCGCTCTTTCAGCGCCTCGCGGACCAGCCGAATCTCCAGATATTCCAGATAGCGCAGCCCGCCATGAAACAGCTTGGTCGATTTCGAACTGGTGGCTTGGGCCAGATCGCCCATCTCGGCAAGCCGAACCGACAGGCCGCGGCCCGCCGCGTCCCGCGCGATCCCGCATCCATTGATGCCGCCGCCGATAATGAAAAGGTCGGTTGTGTCCGACATGGCTCCTCCCAAAGCTGATTTATCCGATCACGCTGTCGTGTCGTCTGTCAACGAATATTTTCGTAGATGCGCGTTTACATTCGGATTGACAAAAAACGCGCATGACGCTTCCGTGAGGGAAAGGGGAGGGCGGCGATGGCCATGAACATCCGCCAAATGGAAATTCTGGATCTGGCCCGAGCGACCGGCCGCGTCGCGGTCGAGGAACTGGCCGAACGATTCGACGTGACGCTGCAGACCATCCGCCGCGATCTGGGCGAACTGGCCGATCAGGGCATGCTGGATCGTGTCCATGGCGGCGCGGTGATGCGATCCGGCGTCAGCAATATCGGCTACGAGGAAAGGCGCCGGATGAACGAGGATGCCAAGGCCGCCATCGCGCGGGCCTGCGCGGCGCAGATTCCCGATAATTCCTCGATCATCATCAACCTGGGCACCACGACCGAAGCGGTGGCCCGCGAATTGCTGGCGCACCGCAACCTGACGGTGATCACCAACAACATGAACGTCGCCAACATCCTTGTCGCCAATGAAAGCTGCGAAATCATGGTGGCGGGCGGCGCGCTGCGGCGGACGGATGGCGGGCTGGTCGGCGATCTGACGACCGAGTTCATGGCGCAGTTCAAGCCGGACTACGCGATCATCGGCACCTCGGCACTGGATGCCGACGGCGATCTGCTGGATTTCGACATGGCCGAAGTCCGCGTCAGCCGCGCCATCGCAGGCCTGGCGCGACGGGCCTATCTGGTGACCGATATCAGCAAGCTGGAACGTTCCGCACCGGTCCGCATCATCTCGATGCAGGATCTGGACACGGTGTTCGTGGACAAGCCCTTGCCCGCGCCCCTGACGCAGAAATGCGCCGAATGGGACACGCGCGTGATCGTCGCCGATTGAGGCGCGAAACCCGCCCGCGCTTCATCGGGAACCGCCGGCGGGACGTTCGGGCATATGGCCTTTCAGGGCGTCATGGACCAGCCCGGCGCGCTGGTCGTGCATCATCTCGTGCGTGCTGGCGGCGGCCTTGTCGCGCGCGGCATCCGCAAGACCGCGCAGACGCTGCGGTGTCAGCGAGGGGTCGGCCAGAACCTGTGCCAGTGCCGCCGCATCGCCGGCAGGCACGAAGATCGCGTCCTGTCCGTCGCGCGCGACCTCGCGGTTACCGGCGGTGTCCGATGCGATCACCGGCACGCCTTGCGAAAATGCATCCAGGATCACCCGCGGCTGTTCGTCGCCCGTCGTCGGAACCAGCGCGGCGTGATAGCCGCGCAGCAGCGGCAGGAACTCGGTCGCATAGGCCACTTCGGGCAGGATCCGCACCCGCAAGGACTTGGCCTGCGCGGCGAATTCGGCGATCTGGCCGGCCATGGAACCGCTGCCCACGACATCCAGCTGCAGTTGCCTGCCCTCGGCCTCAAGCTGCCGCATCGCCTGCAGGACCACCCCGGTGCCCTTCTCGGCCGTCAGCCGAGAGGCCAGCAGCAGCCGCAGATCGGCGGGCTTTTCCTGCCAGCTCCGCGCCAGGGCATCCGGGGTCAGGACATCCTGCTGATGGATCCATGTGGCCGGACTGACCGCCGAGATTCCGCCGGGCCCGACCGGCAGCGATTCGGCATAGCTGCGCTGGGTGTAGATCCCCAGACGCGCGTGGCGGCAGGTCCAGCGTGCGAAACGCTCGGTCGCGGCTGCCTCGGCGCGCCAGCGAAGACTGGCATCCGTGCCTTCTGGGATGCGCCAGAAGGCGCTTTCGATATTGATGACAAGCGGAAGTCGGCGCCGCACCACCATCGGGTTGAGGATCAGGCCGGGCGGAATCGGCCAACCCGCGGCACCGCTGTGCACCGCATCCGCGCGCGCCAGTGCCTGACGCATGGCGCGGATCATCCCCGGCAGGACGCGCGGGATCTGCCGCCGCCCCGTCATCATCGGCCCGGTCGCGACGAACTCGACGCTCTGGCCGGGCTCCGGCTCGACCCTTGTCGCGTCCTCGCCCTCCAGATGATCGACCTGCGCCGCCAGGATGATCATGTGCGGCAGATAGCGCAGATGCATCATCAGGTCGCGGTGCCAGCGATCGCCCACCCAGACATCGCCGCGCTGGTCGCGCATGAACGGCACCAGCGAGCTGAGAAGATAATGCCGGTCCGACAGCAGCTCGCGGCAGGCGGTGAAATTGTCACTCATTCGGACCTCGCATTTCCGCCGTCTGGCAGTTCACTCGTTTCGCCGCGACGATAGGCGCTTTGACGCGGGGTCGCAATTTTATTGCCGGGCCGTCGCCCGACCGTCTTGCAGCATTCCGGCAAAGGCATAGTCTGGATGCAACGTCAAAAAAGGGGGCTTTCATGTCTGATACCGGAATCGTCATTCTGTCCGGCGCGCGCACCGCGATCGGGTCCTTCGGCGGTAGCCTTGCGGCGATTCCGCCGATCACGCTGGCCGCCGACGTCACCCGCGCCGCGCTGGACCGGGCCGGGGTCGCGCCTGACCGGATTGGGCAGGTGGTCTTCGGCCATGTCATCAACACCGAACCGCGCGACATGTATCTTAGCCGTGTCGCGATGCTGCAGGCGGGAATTCCCCATACGACGCCCGCGATGAACGTGAACCGGCTGTGCGGATCGGGGGCGCAGGCGATCGTGTCGGCCGCGCAGGCGCTGATGCTGGGCGACGCGGATTTCGCCGTCGCAGGCGGCGCCGAAAGCATGAGCCGCGCGCCCTACGCGGTGCCATCGGCGCGGTTCGGCGCGAAGATGGGCGATCAGAAGATGCTGGACATGATGACCGGCGCGCTGACCTGTCCGATGGGCACGGGCCATATGGGCGTGACGGCGGAAAACGTCGCGGCCGAACACGATATCAGCCGTCAGCAACAGGACGAATTTGCGCTGGAATCGCAGCGGCGCGCGGCGGACGCCATCGCCTCGGGCCATTTCCGGGATCAGATCGTCCCGGTCGAAATCAGGACGCGCAAGGGCGTGGTGCAGTTCGACACCGATGAACATCCCAAGGAAACCAGTCTGGAAAAGCTGGGCGCACTGAAGACGGTGTTCCAGAAGGACGGATCGGTGACGGCCGGGAATGCCAGCGGAATCAATGACGGTGCCGCGGCGCTGGTGCTGGCGCGCGCCGACGCCGCCAAGGCCGCCGGACTGACGCCGCGCGCGCGGATCCTCGGCTATGCCGTCGCGGGCGTGCGCCCCGAGGTGATGGGAATCGGCCCCGTCCCAGCGGTCGAGGCGCTGCTGGCCCGGACCGGGCTTTCGGTCGGCGATTTCGACGTGATCGAGTCGAACGAGGCGTTCGCGGCGCAGGCGCTGGCCGTGAACAAGGGGCTGTGCCTTGATCCGGCCCGGGTCAATCCGAACGGCGGCGCCATCGCGCTGGGACACCCGGTCGGCGCGACCGGCGCGATCCTGACGGTCAAGGCGCTGTATGAACTGGAACGCATCGGCGGGCGAACGGCGCTGGTGACGATGTGCATCGGCGGTGGTCAGGGCATCGCCATCGCTATTGCCCGCGACTGATTTCGCGGCGCGATCATTCGCGCCAGATCCTGTCGATCCAGCTGACCGGCCTGAGGTAATGGCGCAGATGCTTTGACAGGGATTCGCGCCGCCGGCCGTCGAAGGCGGCGCGAAGATGGTCCAGCGCGGGCCTGTGGTTGTCGCCTTCGTCCCATCTGCCGGCCCGCGCATCGGGTGGGTTCAGCGCGCCCGCGAAGATGATGATGCGTGATTTTGGCGGAATCCTGGCTTCGCGGACATAGTTCAGCGGAAAGACCGGCACGCAGTGCATCCTGAAATGCGCCAACCAGCCGCGCGGCCAGAACTTGACCCCTCCCGGCGCGTTCCGCGTCACGAAACGCTGCTCGTAGCGATAGGTGTCGGCGACGCCCTGCGGATCGTCGCGGAAGATCTGCTGCAGCGGCTTCAGGTTCCCGACCCGCATCCGATAGACCGAAGTCTGGCCCAGCTTTTCGAACGGGGTATTGGGATTGCGGCCCAGAATCGTATCGTCGGGGTCGCCATAGCTGAAAAACGGGTCAATGCTGCCGGTGATCAGAACGTCCAGATCCAGAAACAGCACCACGCCCGTCACGTCGCCCAGATCGCCCCACAGGCGCGACTTGGGCCATTTGCCGCGGGTGTTGACCGGGGCGACATAGTCGAATTCGGGCAGCGGCCGCACCGCTATGTCGGGATGCAGCCCGTCGGCGTCGTCGGTGAAACAGAACAGGCGGAACGGCGGGGTGATGTTGCGCGACACCATGCCATGCAGCCGGTTGACGTATTCGGGGCCGAATTTCGTGCCCCACTTGATGCAGATGATCTGCTTGATCTCGCCGCTCGGCACGTCGTCCATGGCTGTCCCGTCTGTTGTGCGGAGAGGTTGTTACAGGCGTCGCGCCGCTTCGCAACCCGGCGGCAGCGCGACCCCCGGAAATTGGAACGGGCCGCCTCAGATCAAGACGGCCCGCGAGATCCACGGAGATGGTCCGGTTAGGGAAGGATAAGATCCGTCCGGTCCCAATCAGGGTTTACGACCCCAGGGGCTGCCCTCAGGCCACGGCCCCCCTGACTGTTCCGACACCTCTCTCCACTATCACTCTCGACACTGGACCACCTCCTTTCAATAAGTTGCCGTTGTAAGGGGAAGGGTGACACAGATCGGGAATCTGTCAATCAGGTTTCTGGATGAAATCGCAACAAATTGCGGATAATCATCCTGAACGGCACAAGGGCAAGTAGTGCCAGACCAAGTTTGACCATCCAATCAGCAACTGCCAGCGAAACCCACAGCGCTGTGACCGGGCCATGACCAAGCAGCGGAACGGCCTCGTTCGCCCAGCCGGTGTTGGCGTCCACGGGCAGTGCGGCCGAGAAGGCAATGCCGAAGAACAGCGCCGTGTCGACGGCCGAACCGACCAGGGTCGACACAAGCGGTGCGACCCACCAGCGTCTTTCCCGCAACAGGTCAAACAGTTTTACATCCAGAAGTTGTGCGCACAGGAAGGCCGTGCCGCTGCCGATCGCGATGCGCAGCGTGGATTTGTCGAATCCGGCGGCGATCAGCGAACAGACGACGCCCACGATGAACCCGGCGAAGACGACGCGCCGGGCCGAACCGGCACCATAGACGCGGTTCATCACGTCGGTGACCAGGAAGGCGAAGGGATAGGTGAAGGCTCCCCATGTCAGCCAGTCGCCGATGACGAACTGCACAAGGATGTTGGACGCCACCACGATGGCGGCCATGGCAAGAATGCCGGGCAGATAGCGGGTCATGTGATTCATTTCCGTTTTACAAGGTCGCGGAACAACTCGGCCCCGGTTCGAAACGGGACAGCTGCGCCTAGTGCTGGCGCAAGGACTTGTCAATCATCCAGCCGTTCGCGCGCTGTCAGGGGCGCAGCCGGTATTCCACCAGCTCCGTGCGCTGCACGATCAGGAAATTGTCGTCCGAGATCATCGTCAGCCGGATGCCCTGCCCGTCATCCCAGACCGACAACCCTTCCAGATTGTCGTATTGCAGCGGCTTGGTGGTCAGCAGGATCTCTTCGTCGCGAGGCCCGTCTTCGGTCAGCCGCATGCGGCGGATGCGGGTCGAAAATCCCAGCAGGCCGTGAAAGTCGCGCTCCAGCAGGTAAAGATAGCCGTCCGGCCCGAAATCCGCACCCACCGGCAGCCAGCGCGGATCGCGGCGCAGCCGGGTCAGGCGGGTCCATTCGCCATCGCGCAGTTGCAGGATCGGAAAGGGCCGGCTTTCACGCCCGGATCGTTCCGGCAGGGTGATCAGCGTGCCGTCGTCGCGGATCGCCAAGGCTTCCAGCCCGGCGTTGACGCGCATTCCCGGCAGTTCCGGGGGGCGTGGCAGCACACGGGCAGGGGCATCGGGGTCGTCATAGACCGCCACCCGGTCCAGCCCTTCGAAACTGACGTGGATGCGCCCGTCATCCCCGATGGCCAGACCCTCGCTGTCGCCCAGATAGCCGGGCTTCAGCGGCATGCCCTTGCTGTCGCGCAGATGCGCGCGACCGGCGATGTTCATGCCGCGGATCAGTCCCTGCGAATCGCGTTCGATGCTGCCCCAGTAGAGCCATGCCCGGTCGCTGAGCGCGTGAAACCCGCTGCCGTCCGTGCTGATCTCAAGGCCCGAGAACCCGCCGAAGCTGTCCTCGCCGCTGCGCCAGACATAGGTGCCGACATATTCCAACTCTGCGGCCGGCGCCATCACAGCGCCGGCCGCAGACAGAAGGAACGACAGGGCCGCGCTCAGGGCGCGGCGGCGACGGTGCGGCATTGTGCGGGCAACTCGCTCAGTCGGTAGCTGCGCGGATGGCGGTAATTCGGGTTGGGCGGGGTCGGCTTGACGCGGCTGGGATCGATGCGGTTCTTGATCCACTCGGCCGCCTCGGCGCAACCGTCGCCCGGCGGTGGCGGATCCTGATCCCGGCAGATCGATCCCTTGGGACAGGACAGACGGACATGGAAATGATAGTCATGTCCGTTCAACGGCCGGATCTTGCGCAGCCACGACCGATTGCCCTTTTCCATCTGGCACATCGCGACCTTGACGACCGGATCGGTGAAGATCCGTTCGACGCGCGGATCCCGGGCGGCGGCGCGCATGATGGACATGTGGCCGCCGTTGAAATTCGGCGACAGCGCGGTGCCGTTGCGTGCCACGGCCGAGACCGATGAAATGCTTTCGCGCTGGGCCGGCGACAGCGTCAGCGAGGATGGCGGCAGCATCCAGATATCGGCGTCCAGTCCCAGCTGGTGGCTGGCATGGCCCGACAGCATCGGCCCGCCGCGCGGCTGGCTGAGATCGCCGATATAGAGACCTTTCCAGCCGGACTGCTGTGCGGCCTTCGACAGCCCGATCAGGAAACTGATCAGCTCTGGATGGCCCCAGTTGCGGTTCCGCGACAGTCGCATCGCCTGCCAGCTTGGGCCGGTTTCGGGCAATTGCACGAAGCCCTGGCCGCAGCCCTTGGAATAGAAGCCGATCGACACGGCTGGCCCCTGCGACGCTGATCGGAATTGGCCGAAGACATCCTTGGCCAGCGGTTCGGACATCGCGGGTGCCGCCAGGCCCATGGTCAGGGCGGCGACGGTCAGGAATTTGCGGATCACTGATTTGCCTCTCCTTCGGGTTTGACCCAGACTAGCAGAACCAGCGACAGAAGGAACATCACGATCAACGGAGAGATTCCGATGCGCTGGTTGCCCGACAGGTCGGTGACGGTCGCGATCAGGGCGGGGGCCAGAAAGGCCGTGGCCTTGCCCGACAGCGCATAAAGGCCGAACCCCTCGGTGGCCTTTTCCTCGGTCGTGTGGCGGACCATCATCGTGCGGCTTGCGGCCTGCATCGCCCCGCCCGCGCCGCCGATCATGACGCCACAGGCGAAGAACGCCAGATCGGGTCCGCGCAGCCCCGCCAGCAGCGGGTCCGGCGACCAGAACATGCCATAAAAGCCTGTCCGGTCCATCCCCACGATGACCAGGCAGACGGCGGTCAGCGCGACGATGCAGCAGATGATCACCGGGCGCGGCCCCCAGCGGCGGTCCGCACGGCCGCCCAGCCAGCTGATGATCGCGGCGGCGATGGCGCTGATGATGCCGAACACGCCGACCAGAAAGACCGGCCAGCCCAGAACCGTGCCGGCATAGACCCCGCCAAAACCATACAGCGCGTTCAGCGCGTCGCGCGACAGCATCGACGAGACAAGCCAGCTTGCCAGGCTTTTCCGGTGGCGCAGGCTGCGGATCAGCTTCCACAGATCGTGCATCGCCACCCCCAGCCGGATCGGCGCGCGCTTGCCGCGCGGCTCCTTCACCCAAAGGAAGAACGGGATCATGAACACCGCATACCACAGCGCCACGAACGGCCCGACAAAGCGGGTCCCCTCGCGCTGATCCGGGTCCAGTCCGAAGATCGGGGATATCCCCAGCAGCGTCCGCCCGCTTGGCGTTTCCTGAAACAGCGCCAGCATGATCGCCAGCGCGGCCACCCCGCCCACATATCCGAACGCATAGCCGGACCCCGAGATGCGACCGGTTTCATCGCGCGGGGCCAGGCCGGGCAGCAGCGCGTTGGTGAAGATCGTCGCGAATTCCATGCCGATCAGGCCGATCCCGAACAGCACCACCGCCTGGATCAGCGCGGGTTGTTCTGGCATCAGCAGCCACAGCCCCCCGGCGCCCATCACATACAGCCCCGAGAACAGCCAGATCCACGGCATCCGCCGGCCCGATGTGTCGGCGATGGCGCCCAACACCGGGGCCAGGATCGCGATCACGGCGCCGCTGACCGACAGGCCCCAGCCCCACAGCGCCTGGGCCTGCGCCCCGGCCATCGTGCTGCTGGCGCCGATGGTAATATAGTGATGCTTGGCGACATCGGCGAAATAGACCGAGAAGATGAAGGTCAGCAGCAGTGTCGCATAGGGCTGGCTGGCCCAGTCAAAGAACCACCAGCCCCAGATCCGCCTGCGCTGCATCCTGTCGTCCCCGCCGAATTCGTTTTGGCCATAAGGCCCAAGCCGGGTCAGGCTGGCAAGTCTCGTTTCGCCACGTCGGGGATTTCGGGTGGCCAGGGCCGCTGCGCATCGGCCGCGATCCACGCTTCGACCCAGGCGGGCAGGGACGGGCTGTCGGGCGGACGTCCCAGGGCCTCCATCAGCCGCGCCGGCGGCACGATGCCCTGATCCGAGGTGATCGCGGATCGCAGCAGCATGTGGTTGCAGCATTCGCCGCGCTTCCACATCGACTGCTCCATATAAACGAAGCGTTGATCCCAGCCGACGACGAACGACACCATGGTGAACCGGTCGAACATCCGGATCCGGCGGCGATAGCGGGTCGAATTGCCCGCCACGGTGATCCCCCAGCGATTCCGGCGCAGGATGCCCACCAGCCCGGTCCGGCGCGCCATCGGAATGCGACCCAGATCGAACAGCGTCAGCGTGCGGCCGTTGTTCAGTTCAATCCACGGGTCCAGATCCCACGGCCAACATATGTGGGTCGAGACATGCGCCTCGCCCGGTTCAAGCGGGGCGGCGTTGCGAAACTTGATCATCTCCTTGGCAAAGCGGATCAGCGGATACATCGGTGCCCCCTTGTCGTGACCGGCCCGGCGTGCAGGCTGGCCACGCGATCGTCAAGCCGGACGCCGCGGCAACCGGGTTGCGCCCCCGCCCTCGCGCGGCCATACAGAGGCGCAATCGCTGCGAAGAGGGCAAGATGGGAACGCTGTACGAGGCCTTGCAACTGATCCTGCAGGTGGTGTGGTTCGTGATGATCGTCCATATCATCATGTCGTGGTTGATCAATTTTCAGGTGCTGAACCTGCGCCAGCCGCTGGTCGCACAGATCTGGGACGGTCTGAACCGCTTGCTGGAACCGATCTATCGCCCGATCCGCAATATCCTGCCCAATACCGGCGGTCTGGATCTGGCGCCGCTGGTCGTCTTTGTCATCATCATCATCCTGCAGCGGGCCTTGGCCAATAACGCCGGCTTCTTCTACGGGATGTGATGGCGCGCGATCTGCCATCCTCCGATCTTCTGCGGCAGGTCTGGGGTTTCGACGGGTTCCGCCCCGGTCAGGGCGAGATCGTCGAGGCCGTGGCGGCAGGCCAGGATGTGCTGGCGATCATGCCCACGGGCGGCGGCAAGTCGCTGTGCTATCAGCTGCCCGCGCTGATGCGCGACGGCGTGACGGTGGTCATCTCGCCGCTGATCGCGCTGATGCGCGACCAGGTCCGGGCGCTGACCGCCGCGGGCGTCGCGGCAGGCGCGCTGACCAGCGGCAACACGCAGGATGAAACCGATGCCGTCTTCGCGGCGCTGGAACGACGCGACCTGAAACTGCTTTACATGGCGCCGGAACGGCTGGCCTCGGGCGGCACGGTGAATCTGCTGCGCCGCGCCGGTGTCACCGCGATCGCCGTGGACGAGGCGCATTGCGTCAGCCAGTGGGGCCATGATTTCCGCCCCGACTACCTGCGCATCGGCGATCTGAAACGCGCGCTGGACGTGCCGCTGGCCGCCTTCACCGCCACCGCCGATGCCGAAACGCGGGCCGAGATCGTGACCCGGCTGTTCGATGGGGCAGAACCCGTCACCTTCCTGCGCGGCTTCGACCGTCCGAATATTCGCTTGGCCTTCCAGCCCAAGGATGGCCCGCGCGCGCAGCTTCTGACCTTCGTCGCGGCGCGTCGCGGCCAGTCGGGTATCGTCTATTGCGCCAGCCGCGCGCGCACTGAAACGCTGGCCCAGGCGCTGAACGCGGAAGGTCACAGCGCGGTGGCCTATCACGGCGGGATGGAGGCCGATCAGCGCCGCCACGTCGAAAGCCGCTTTCAGCAGGAAGACGGTCTGATCGTCTGCGCCACGGTGGCCTTCGGCATGGGCATCGACAAGCCCGATATCCGCTGGGTGCTGCATGCCGACCTGCCGAAATCCATCGAGGCCTATTATCAGGAAATCGGCCGCGCCGGCCGTGATGGCGACCCGGCCGAGACGCTGACACTGTATGGCCCCGACGATATCCGGCTGCGGCGGACCCAGGTCGATGAGGGGCTGGCCGCCAATGACCGCAAGGGCGCCGATCACGCCCGGCTGAACGCGCTGCTGGGTCTGGCCGAGGCGACCGGCTGCCGCCGCCGCCGCCTGCTAGCCTATTTCGGCGAGGATCTGGCCGAGGATTGCGGGAATTGCGACCTGTGCCTCGATCCGCCGAAACTGTTCGACGGCACGCAGGCGGTGCGGATGGCGCTGTCGGCGATGCTGCGCACCGGCGAATGGTTCGGCTCGGGGCACCTGATCGACATCCTGACCGGCAACGCCACCGCAAAGATCCGCGAACGCGGCCACGACCAGCTGCCGACCTTCGGTGTCGGTCGCGATCATGCGCGCGGCCAGTGGCAGGCGATCTTCCGGCAGATGATGGGCCTTGACCTGTGCCGCCCCGATCCCGGCCGCCACGGGGCGCTGTTCCTGACCGAAACCGCCCACCCGATCCTGCGTGGCGAGAACAGCGTCACTCTGCGCCACGACACCACGCTGCGGGCCAAGACCGGCAATGTCGTGCGCACCCAGGTCGCCGAAGAGGACGAGCCGCTGCTGTCGGCGCTGAAGGCCAAGCGGCGCGCGCTGGCCGAGGCCGCGCGCGTGCCCGCCTATGTGATCTTCCCCGACCGCACCCTGATCCAGATGGTGCAGGATCGCCCGCAGACGCTGGACGAGATGGCGCAGGTCAGCGGTGTCGGCGCGAAGAAGCTGGAAAGCTATGGCGGTGAATTCCTGTCGGTGATCGCGGGCGACCAGCCCCGGATCCACCCGCAGCGCCGGGCGTTGGCGGGCCGCCCCGAAGGTGCGCTGTTCGATCGGCTGATCGAGGTGCAATCACGGCTGATGCGCGGCGAGGATGGGACCGAAAAGCCGCTATCCTGCTCGACCAGCCAGTTGCGCCGTATCGCCGAAACCCGCCCTCAGGACAGCGCCGCCCTGTCGCGCCATCTGGACGCGCCAAGACTGGATCGTTTCGGCCCCGCCTTCCTGCAGGAAATCGCGGACCAGTGATGGGGCGAGGGGGCGCGGTGCCGGATGGGTTGCGGCGGTGCGGGCCCGTTGCGGACGGTCAGGGATACCATCACAATGCCAATCATTGTAATGGGGGAACCGTTCGTAACTCTGTGGTGCGCATGATGTCTGGACCTAAGCTATTCGGCTATTGGCTGCCTGTGCATGATGAGGCCAGCGCAAGAGATGCAGTTCGGATGTCGGGGCTTCCTGTCCTACTCATGGGGGCAAATGCAGCACTTTTTGCGCTGGTGGAAGCTGTTCAGCCAGCACCATATGCGGCTCTGCTCGCGTCCTCGGTTGCTATCGCTTGCATCCTGATCCTACTCGCATTTCGTATTCGCGCCGGGCATGCGGCATGGATACCTTTCGTGCTGGTCATCTTCGTAGTCTTCTTGGCTTCGAATGCCTTCTTGGCATATCTTGGATGGCATTTGGCAGGCAGAACACAGGCTGGCACAAGCCAAGTCATATTAAGCTGGATTGTCCCGGTCATTTGTCTGGTTCTGGTTCTAGGCGGCTTCCGGGGTTGGCGATGGCTGAAATATCATAAGAGCAAGCTATCATTTTAGAGGGCAGCTTTGTCCCGCTCTCCAGACCTTGTCAGGTTGAAAGCTGAAACTCGGCTTCGGTTCAGGAACCTCGGTGTTCGCTGCCTGGTCATGATCAAAAATTGACGATCCAGGATGTCGGCCATCCTGATGATATGCGAGGCGGCCGGCGCCGGGATGTGGTCAGGCGGGGCGGATCAGGGTCAGGCGTGGATCGGTGCGAACGAGGTCTTTGACCCATGCGGATTCAGAGGGGAAGTCATGGGGCACCTGTTCGGCGCTGCGGCGGCCCGACAGGCTTTGCGAGGCGAAGAAATCGAAGCCATACAGCGACAGGGTACGCAGCCGCGATCGCATCATCAGGTCGATCATCATCGCGCCGGTGGTCGGCGGCGCGGCCAGACGGCCCCGCAGCGCGGCGTAATCGTCCAGCGGGTGCAGGTAGAAGCCAGGACTGCTGGCGCTGCGCCAGTCCAGCCGCTTGCGCTTGGGCGACATCCACAGGATGCGGTCCGGGGCGATGCGGGCCCGGTCGGCGTCCGACAGCCGCGTAGCCAGCGCCAGCCAGTCGGTTCGGGTGCCGTGGCTTTCCGAAGAAGGCATCGGCGCGCGGTTGATGCGGATGACCAGATCGGCGGCGTCGATGTCCGGCCCGCTTGTGCCCTTGGCCAGCGCGCGGGCATTGCCGATCAGGGCGACGGACTTGCCTTCCAGATCAGCCAGCAGATTGCCCTGCGGAACCGACATGCGGCGCAGCGCAGGTTCGTCGCGCAGCAGCCGCGCGGCGTAGAAGCGCAGCGGCGTCACGGCCGATCCAGCAGGTCGGAATAGATCTGAACCAGCGCGCGGGCCTCGGTCTGGATGCTGTGGTCCTGTTCCACATGCGCGCGCGCAGCCCGGCCTGCCGCCTCGCGGGCCGCGTCGTCGTCCAGCCAATGCGCCAGCGCGGCGGTCAGCGATGCGGCGTCGCCGGTTTCGACGATGCTGCCGGTCCGGCCGTCGCGGATCAGCGCCTCGTAGGCGCCGACGCGGCTGCCGATGGCGGGCACGCCGCAGGCCATCGCCTCGAGCGGCGTCAGGCCGAACCCTTCCCAGCGGGCAGGCGCGGCGAACAGGTCCAGCGCCTGGTAATGCTGCACCAGCCGGTCCCAAGGCAGTTCGCCCAGAAAGCGGATGCGGTCATGCAGGCCTGCGGCATCGATCCGGGCCTGCAGCGCGTCGGCGAAACCGCGATGTTCCGGCGTGATCCGGCCGGTGAAGATGATCTGAGCGCGCGGGCGGTCGGGCAGCAGTTGCAGCCCGGCCTGCACCAGAAGATCGACGCCCTTCTGTTCGCGGACCCGTCCGAAACAGCCGATCAGCACCGCGTCCGGGTCCAGTCCAAGATCGCGGCGCAGCTTGGCGCGGTCGGCGGGTGGGTAAAAGACGTCTGTATCGACGCCGTGCATGATGACCTGCGCGGGCCGTTCCAGATAACCCGCCGCCTGCGGCGTGGTCGCCACCAGTGCATCCTGCTGGCGGATCAGCCAGCGCGTGAAGCCGGTATGGCGGCGCTGGGCCGCCGAGGTGAACATCAGGCGGTATTTGCGGCGCAGGACGCGGCGCAGGATCAGCCCCAGCGCCATTTCTGTGTTGCGCCGCGCGTGCCAGACCCGCCAGCGGTCACGGGGCAGGGTGGCCGCGCGCCACAGCGGGACATGCGGCAATTCGGGCGGCAGGCCCGGCCCTGTCGCGCGGATGGCGATCAGGCGGGCCTGGACCGGGATCAGCCGCACCACCGTCGCGGTGACGCCGGACAGGCGGCGTTTCAGGTTCGGCGCGATGACAAGAGGCGTGTCGGTCAAGCGGGGGCCTTGGGCTGAGACAGGTGAGGCCCGGCCGCGAAAACGGCCGGGGAGGCATGCCGGTCAGCATAGTCAAGCTTGGCGGTGCTGAACAGGGCGGCCCGTCGCCGGGGCTACTTGGTGCCCGGCGTGCCGTCGAACTTCTTCTCGATGCTGTCCCAGCAGTCGATGTAGTCGTCCTGCAGGGGCGCCTCGGTCGCGGCGAAGCGGGTCAGATGCTGCGGGAAGCGTGTCTCGAACATGAACTGCATGGTGTTGTCCTGCTTGACCGGCTGCATCGGTTCGGTCGAGCCGTGTTCGAAGGCGGCGCGATCGGGACCGTGCGGCAGCATCATGTTGTGCAGCGAGACGCCGCCCGGCACGAAACCCTTGGGCTTGGCGTCGTAGATGCCGTGGATGTTCCCCATCAGTTCGGACATGATGTTCTTGTGATACCAGGGCGGGCGGAAGCTGTGCTCGGCCACCATCCAGCGTTCGCGGAACAGCACGAAGTCGATATTCGCGGTGCCTTCCTGCCCTGACGGCGCGGTCAGGACGGTGAAGATCGACGGGTCCGGATGATCGAACAGGATCGCCCCGACCGGCGAGTAGGTGCGCAGATCGTATTTGTAGGCGCAGTAGTTGCCGTGCCATGCGACCACGTCCAGCGGGCTGTGGTCGATGAAGGTCTCGTGGAACTGTCCGCACCACTTGATGACCACGCGGGAGGCGGCGTCGCGATCCTCGAAGGCGGCGACGGGGCACTTGAAATCGCGCGGGTTGGCAAGACAGTTCGCGCCGATCGGGCCGCGGCCGGGCAGGTCGAATTTCTGGCCGTAATTCTCGCACACGAAGCCACGCGCGGGGCCGTCGGGCAGTTCGACCCGATAGACGAGGCCGCGCGGGATGATGGCGATTTCGCGTGGTTCCAGGTCGATCACGCCCAGTTCGGTGCAGAAGCGCAGGCGCCCCTCTTGCGGGACGACCAGCAATTCGCTGTCCGCGGAAAAGAAATATTCGTCCTGCATCGAGGCTGTGACCAGATAGATATGGCTGGCCATGCCGGTCTGGGTATTGACGTCGCCGGCGGTGGTCATCGTGCGCATGCCGGTGATCCAGGTCAGCGCCTGATCGCCCAAGGGCACCGGATCCCAGCGATACTGGCCCAGCGAGATCACGTCCGGGTCCACATTCGGCGCCGATTGCCAGTAGGGCAGGTCGATCTTGCGGAACCGGCCGGTATGCTTGACCGATGGCCTGATCCGATAGCACCAGGTCCGTTCGTTCTGGCCGCGCGGCGCGGTGAAGGCGGTGCCGGACAGCTGTTCGGCATAGAGACCGTAATTGCATTTCTGGGGCGAATTCTGACCCTGCGGCAGCGTGCCCGGAAGGGCCTCGGTTTCGAAGTCGTTGCCGAAACCCGGCATATAGCCTTCATGCGGTCCGGTCGCGCCGGTGGCGCGGATCATGCCCCGGGGAAGATCCTGCGTGGTCATCGAAATCCCTCCACTCACCATGTCATTGCGGATGCAACGATCATAACGTTGCTTGCGCAACGACGTCAAGCATCGACATCCGCGCGAGCTTGCCTGTTGCACAGGCAACGAAATATTGCTGATCTGTCAGGGAAGGAGAGACCATGACGTTCCATCTTGACGAATTCCTGCCCTATCGTCTGTCGGTCGCCGCCAGCCAGATCAGCCGCCGATTCGCCGCCCGCTATGCGAAAGAGGCGGGGCTGACGATCCCGGAATGGCGGGTGCTGGCGCATCTGGACCATTCCGGCGCGGTCAGCGTGCGGGACATTCATGCACGGGTCAACCTGGACAAGTCGATGGTCAGCCGAGCGGCCTCGCGGCTGGAGAAGGCGGGTTTCCTGCGCAAGTCGGGGCACGATACCGACCGGCGGCTGATCGTGATGGAGCTGACGCCGGCGGGTCGCGACCTGATGGCGCGGCTGGGCCAGGTCGCGACCGGGTTCCAGGCCGAACTGCTGTCGGAACTGGGCGAAGACGCCGCGGCGTTGGACCGGGCCCTGCGACAGCTGGCATCGCGCGGCTGACCGGCTGGCGCCGAGGCTCGGCGGTTGACGAAGCGGGCGCACCACCCGGCCCCCATCGAGGGGGCCGCGCGGCGGCGGGGCCTGCGCCCCGCATCCCCGATCCGGCCGGCTGTTTTTCGTCAGGCGATCAGCGCGGGCAGCATGTCGCTGGCCTTGTGGACGCCCAGCTTCTGATAGGCCCGCTGCCGATAGGTCAGCACGGTGCCATGGCCCAGCCCCAGATCCACGGCGATCTGCCGCGCCGTGTGGCCCGCAAGCGTGCGGGCGCAGACCTGACATTCGCGCGATGTCAGGACCGTGTGCGCCGCGGCAAGGCGCCGGGTGATCCGATCGACCAGCGCGGCGCTGTCGGACAGCTGCCGGGCAAGCCCCGTCAGCCCGGTGATTGCCAGCTGCGCCAGCGCGCCCAGCTGCGCGATGTCCACCTGCGCATCGCTGTGGCGGTGATAGAAGGTGACGACAAGGCTGTGATCGGCAAATCGCCAGCCAAAGCAGATCTTTTCGGAAAAGCGCGGACGTTCGAAGCAGAGCCGGCGATAGGCTGCAAGCTCGATCGCGTCGGCGGGAACCCGGCACAGAAACCCGCTGCCCGGCGCGGCCGCATCGCGGGCCGCGACGGCGGGATCGCTGCGGTGAAATCGCCTTGCATAAGCCTCGGCGCGTTCGGCGACATCGTCGAGATCGCTGGACGATGCCAGGGTCTGCGGTGCGCCGTCGCCGCTGCGATAGGCAAACAGCTCTTCGATCCCGGCCACCGAATGCGCGGCGTCCAGGAGCCGCTGCGAGAACAGCAGCGGATCGCGCGACTCGAGCAGCGTCGCGGCGCGATCAGGGTCGATCAGGCCCGAGGAGATCATCGCGGCCTCGCGTTCCATGTCATCAGGTCTAATGACATACAGCGCCGATTCGTTGCAATAGAAATGATCTCGACACCCGATGCACCTGACAGAATGGGAGAGAGACATGGCGAAACCCTTCGCTTCCTCGGCCGACAGATCCGAAAAGACCGACACGCTGGAGATCCTGGGCGATGGGGTCTACGCGCTGACCGCCGAGGGCGATCCGAATGTCGGTGCGATAGAGGGCGAGGATTTCGTCGTCGCCATCGAAAGCCGCGCTACGCCTGCCGCAAGCCGCGACTGGCTGAAGATCCTGCGCGAACAGACCGACAAGCCGGTGCGCTATCTGGTGCTGACCCACTACCACGCCGTCCGGGTGCTGGGCGCCAGCGCCTTCGATGCCGGCGACATCATCATGTCCGAGGCCAGCCGCGATCTGGTTGCAGAGCGGGGCGAACAGGACTGGAAAAGCGAATTCGGCCGGATGCCGCGCCTTGCCAAGAACGCTGACGAGGTGCCGGGCCTGACCTGGCCCACGATCACCTTCGCCACGGACCATGACATCGAACTGGGCGGAGATCGCGGCAGGCTGGAGCTGCGCTTTCTCGGACGTGGGCATACCGGGGGCGACATCGCGGTCTGGCACGACAAGACCCGGACGCTGTTCGCGGGCGATCTGGTCGAGTCCAAGGCCGCGCTTTATACCGGCGACGCCTATCATTTCGACTGGGCCGGCGCGACGCTGGACAACGTCAAGGCCTATCGCGCCGAACATCTGATCGGCGGGCGCGGCCCGGTATCGCGGGGTGTGGCCGAAACCGACGCCGCGGTCGAACAGACCCGCAAGTTCCTGCACGGCATGATCGAGAATGTCGGTCGCGTCCACAAGGCGGGCGGGTCGTTGAAGGCCGCCTTCGAGGCCACCCGCGACGCGCTGGCGCCCGAATTCGGTTCCTGGCCGATCTTCGAACATTGCCTGCCCTTCGACGTGCAGCGTCTGTGGGACGAATTCGACGGGATCGAACATCCGCGCATCTGGACGGCCGAACGCGACCGCGAGGTGTGGGCCAAGCTGCAGGACTAGGCTCTTGACGCGAGGAGAGAGGGCATGAGCGGACATCACGACATCCCCGTTTACAGGCGGATCGGGGCGACGCCCGCGCCATCCGTCAGGACCGATCAGGCCGGGGTGGTCATCGCCGGGGCAGGTCCGGTGGGTCTGGCGATGGCGCTGGATCTGGGGCGGCGCGGCCATTGCGTGACGGTGGTCACGCGGCTGGATTTCATCGCCCATTGTTCCAAGGCCATCTGCTTTTCCAAGCGGTCCCTGGACATTCTGGACCGTTTGGGCGTCGGCGATGCGGTGGTCGCCAAGGGCGTGACCTGGAATGTCGGCAAGGTTTTCCGGGGCGACGGCCAGCAGCCGATCTATCAGTTCGACATGCTGCCGGTGAAGGACCAGAAGCGGCCCGGCTTCATCAACATCCAGCAATACTATGTCGAGGAATTTCTGCTGGATGCGTTGCTGGCGCTGCCCAATGTCGAGATCCGCTGGGGGCACAGCATCGAACAGGTCACGCCGCGCGATGACGGGGTGGATCTGGATATCCTGGCCGCCGGGACGGATTATCGGCTGACGGCCGACTGGCTGATCGCCTGCGACGGATCACGCTCGACCGTGCGCGCGCGGATGGGGCTGGATTTCGAAGGCCGCGTCTTCGAGGACAATTTCCTGATCGCCGATATCCGGATGACCCACGAGATGCCGCCCGAACGCTGGTTCTGGTTCGATCCGCCCTTCAATCCGGGCAAATCGGCATTGATGCATCGTCAGCCCGACGATGTCTGGCGACTGGATTTCCAGCTGGGCTGGGATATCGACCGCGATGCCGCCACGCGACCCGAGAATGTCGAGCCCTATATCCGCGCCATGCTGGGCGGCGATGTCGAATTCGAACGGGAATGGTATTCGGTCTATACGTTCCAGTGCCGGCGCATGGCCCGGTTCGTCCACGGACACGTGATATTCGCGGGCGATTCGGCGCATCTTGTGTCGCCCTTCGGTGCGCGGGGCTGCAATGGCGGGTTCGCCGATATCGACAATCTGGGCTGGAAGCTGGACCTGGTCCTGAGGGGAAAGGCGGATCAGCGCCTGGTCCAAAGCTATGACCACGAAGCGGTCCTGACGGCGGATGAGAACATCCTGAACTCGACCCGCTCGACGGATTTCCTGACGCCGAAATCTCCGGCCAGCCAGGCGCTGCGCGACGCTGTGCTGGAACTGGCACAGGACCATGAGTTCGCGCGCCCATTCGTGAATTCGGGGCGGCTGTCCACAGCGGTCGCCTATCCCGAAAGCCCGCTGTCCACGCCGGACGAGGATGGGTGGCAGGGCGGCGTGGCGCCCGGTGCGCCGGTTCCGGACGCCCCGCTTGGGGACGGTTGGCTGCTGGAACGGCTGGGCGACGATTTCGTGCTGCTGGTCCACGGATGGCAGGGCGAGGTTCCGGCGGGGCTGTGCGTCGTGGCCACCCAAGGCGCGGCGGCGCGACGGCTGGGGCTGCCGGCCGGCGCGGCCTGTCTGGTGCGGCCCGATCAGTATGTCGCCGCGCGATGGATGCAACCCGACAGGGACCGGATCGGGGCGGCCCTGTCGCGCGCCAACGGGGGAACGCCATGGCCGAACTGAGAACCGATGTGAACCTGTCGGGTCATGACGATCTGTATGCCGCGCTGCTGCGTCTGCACGAGGACCGGACCGAAGCCGAAAGCCTGAAGATCTGGTCGCGGCTGGTTCTGCTGCTGGCCAACCATATAGGCGATGCCGAGGTCGTCCTGCAGGCGATCGCGCTGGCCCGGCCCGGCGGGGCCGGTGCCGACGCCCATCCCGCCGACGCGACAGGGCCGGACCGCATGCCTGAAGGGCGCGGCCAGTGACGGCCGCGCCCCGAAGCTGAATCGAACCCGGGTCAGAGGATGAAATCGCCGGCCCAGTAGTCGCTGGCGTCATCCACCCCGTCTATGATCCTGACTGTCATCTCGGGGGCCGCGTCATTGTCGGTATTGACCCGCAGCCAGGTCTGGTTGCCGACATTCTGCATCCAGATCGTGCCTGCCCCACCTGCGGTGGTGCCGTTGAAGGAGAAGGCCTGGTTGCCCGCCAGGTGCACATTCGCGTCGATGGAGGACAGGTCGATGCGATCCTCGGTCGCCGAGACAAGATTGATGCCGGCGCCCTGGAAATCGCGGATCGTGTCGTAATTGGTCGAATTCCCGAAGGGTGAATCGGACGTGCTGTAGAAGCGGAAGACATCCTCGCCGCCGCCGCCGGTCAACTCGTCGGCGCCGCTGCCGCCGACCAGGGTGTCGTTGCCGTTCTGCCCGTAAAGCTGGTCATTGGCGGTGCCGCCATTCAGGAAGTCGTTTCCATCGCCGCCGAACAGCCGGTCGCTGCCCGACTGGCCATACAGACTGTCGTTGCCGCCGTTGCCTGCCAGCGAGTCATTGCCGTTATTGCCATACAGCCGGTCGTTGCCCCACTGGCCATACAGCCTGTCATGGCCATTCCCGCCGGAGATGCCGTCATTTCCGCCGCCGCCATACACGCGGTCGTTGCCGTCCTGGCCATACAGATAGTCGTTCCCGCCGCGGCCCTGGATCAGATCATTCCCGTCATCGCCGTAGATGCGGTTCGAGTCCGCCGTGCCATACAGCGAGTCATTGCCGTTGCCCGCACGCAGATTCTCGAACTGGGTGAAGCTTTCGCCGGCAAAGTTGGTGGCGCCGCTGTCCAGATCGACGCGATAATTGCCATTGAAGCTGGTCGTGTCCAGAAGATCGGTGCCGCTGCCGCCGCGCAGCGTTTCGGGCGTGCCCAGGCCGGCATAGACGACATCGTTGCCGCTCTGCCCGTCATAGACGCCGAACCCGCTGGACCGGATCGCGTCGTTGCCCGAACCGCCATAGACAGTGTCGGTTCCGCCGCCGCCGGTCAGGCTGTCATTGCCGGCGCCGCCGCTGATATAGTCGTTCCCGCCCAGCCCGTTGATCGTGTCGTTGCCATTATTGCCATAGATCCGGTTGGCACCGGATGTGCCGGTCAGCCGGTCGTTGCCGCTGCCGGAATAGAGGTTCTCGAACTCGACAAAGCTTTCGCCGGCGAAATTGGTCGCGCCGGTCGTCAGGTTGACCGTGTAATTGCCGCTGAAGCTGGCGGTGTTCAGCCAGTCGGTGCCGGTGCCGCCGCGCAGCGTCTCGGGCGTGCCGAGGCCGGCATAGATGTAGTCATTGCCGGAATCGCCGTCATAGACGCCCGCACCGCTGGACCGGATCGTGTCGTTGCCGATGCCACCATAGACGGTGTCTCTTCCGCCGCCGCCGGTCAGGATGTCATTGCCCGAGCCGCCATTGATATAGTCGTTGCCGCCCAGCCCGTTGATCCGGTCGTTCCCGGCATTGCCATAGATACGGTTTGCGCCAGTCGTGCCGGTCAGGATGTCGTTGCCGCTGCCGGAATAAAGATTCTCGAACTCGATAAAGCTCTCGCCGGCGAAATTGGTCGCCCCGGTCGTCAGGTTGACCGTGTAGTTGCCACTGAAGCTGGTGGTGTTCAGCCAGTCGGTGCCGGTGCCGCCGCGCAGCGTTTCCGGCGTGCCGAGGCCGGCATAGACATAGTCGTTGCCGGAGTCACCGTCATACACGCCGAACCCGCTGGACCGGATCGTGTCGTTTCCGGTGCCGCCGTAAACTGTATCGGTTCCGCCGCCACCGGTCAGGCTGTCATTGCCCGACCCGCCGCTGATATAGTCGTTGCCACCCAGCCCGTTGATGCGATCGTTGCCGCCCAGCCCGTAAAGCTGGTCGGCACCGTTCGAGTTGGGCGCCGTGTCGTTTCCGTTAGTGCCTACCCAGAAAACCATGATCTTTCCTTTCCTGTTTTCGGTCTGGATTGAACCGGGCTTCAAGGGTCGCGACGCGGCGTGAAACATCCGTGAAAAATATGTTACTGATGCGATATATTTAGCGAATCCGGATCGTTATATATCGATCGGGTGGCGCAATTTAACATTGAGAGGCCGGAACAGCCTGAGTCGAGGCTTATCAACCCAGATAGGCGCGCAGGCCGGGCGGCGGATGGTCCAGCAGCGGGCCGGTGGGCGTCGGCGGATCGGCACGGCCATCCTGGATCAGGACCGTCTCGGTGGCGAAGGCGCGGGCGTCGCGCGGATCATGAGTGACCATCAGCACCGTCGCGCCGGTCTGGTCCGCGATATCCGACAGCAGGTCCAGCATTTCGGTCTTCAGCGCCGGTCCCAGCGCGGCGAAGGGTTCGTCCAGCAGCAGGATCGGCCTTGCCCGCAGCAGGACGCGGGCCAAGGCGACACGGCTTTGCTGGCCGCCCGACAGGCTGGCGGGCAGGCGCCGGGCCATGCCGTCCAGCCCGACCTGATCCAGCACCTGCGAGACCCGCGCCTGCTGCGCACCGTTCAGCCGCAGATCCGGGCGCAGCCCCAGCCCGACATTCTGCGCGACGGTCAGATGCGGAAACAGGTTCTGGTCCTGAAACAGGAACGACGCGGGCCGTTCGCCCGGTGGCAGGTGGGTGATGTCCTGCCCGTTCCACAAGATGCGTCCCTGATCGGGCGTCAGGAATCCGCCGACCAGCGACAGCAGCGTGGACTTGCCCGACCCCGAGGCACCGATGATCGCGACGCGCAGGCCGGGTTCGATCCGCAGATCGGCCCGCAGGGTGAAATCGCCACGCGTGGTGATGGTGTCGCGAAACTCAAGCAAGGCGGCCTCCTCGGTCGAACAGCCAGAACAGGGCAAAGCTGATCGCCATCAGCAAGACGGCGCAGGCCGAGGCGTCGGTCATGCGATAGGACCCCATCAGCTGATACAGTTTCAGCGGCAGGGTCGGCTGATCGGTGGCAAACAGTGTGATGACCCCCAGATCGCCCATCGCCAGTGCGGCGGCCAGACCGCCCGCGAAGCCAAGCGGCCGGGCCAGCCGGGGCAGCGTCAGGTGCCGCAGCCGTGCCAGCCCGCGCATGTCCAGCGAATCCGCCAGCCGCCCGTAATCCTCGCGCAGGGCCTGTGCTGCCGGGATCAGCGCGCGCAGCCCGAAGGGCAGGGCCATGATCGCGTTGATCGCCACGGTCACCGGAAGTGCCAGCGCGTCGGTTGAAAACCATCCGCGCAGCAGGATGAACAACCCCGTGCCAAGGACCAGCGGCGAGGCAATGATCGGCAGCATCCCGGCCGCCTCGATCCAGGCGGCGCGACCGCGCGCGATGGCCAGCGCCAGCGTCAGGCACATCGCCAGCGCCAGCCCGGCCGAAATCAGTGCCATGACGACGGACCGCAGCGCCGCGGTCCAGACCTCGGGCGGCAGGGAGGGGATGCGCGGCAGGCCCTGCACCGTGACCGCCATGATCGGCCACAGCAGGAACAGCGCCGCCAGCATGATGGCCAGCGCATCGGTTCCGACGCGCCAGCCGCGCGGCCCGCGTGGCCCCTGAGTCTGGTCAAGCCCGGTGCCGAACGCGGCGGGAATGCTGATCCGCCGTGCCAGCACCATCGCCGCAAGGCACAGCCCGATCTGCACCAGCCCCAGTGTCGCGGCCTTGCCCAGGTCGAAATCGAACCGGAACGCCTGATAGATGGCCAGCTCGACCGTGGTGGCGGATGGTCCGCCCCCCAGCGTAAGTGCCACCGCGAACGAGGTCAGGCAGACCAGGAAGACCGCCAGCCAGACACCGGGCAGAACCGCGCGCAGCATCGGGCGTTCCAGATGCCGGGCCACGTCACGCGGCGCGAAGCCAAGACTTTCGGCCAGCCGGAAACGCTCGGCCGGGATCGCCTGCCAGCCCTGCAGGATCAGCCGGACCGACAGCGGCAGGTTGAAGAACACATGCGCAAGGATCACCCCCTGCCAGCCATAGATGATGAATTCCGGCAGGCCCGCGCCGCGCAGCGCTTCGTTGATCGCGCCGTTTCTGCCGAAGACTGCGATCAGCCCCATGATCGCCACGATCACCGGCAGGATGAACGGCGCCCCCAGCAGCGTGACCAGCGCGCCGCGCCCGGCAAAGCGCCGCCGGGCCAGCGCGCGCGCCACGGGGATCGCCAGAACCGCCGACAGCGCCGCTGACAGCGCCGCCTGCCAGACGGTAAAGCGGACCGCGCGCCAGTCCCATGGGCCCAGCCCCGAAAGGCCCTGCGCCTGCCACGCGACGGCGGCCAGCGTGCCAAGGATCAGCGCCCCCAGACCGGCGGCGACCGCCGGCCCGCCAAGGCCCGATCTCAGCGCGAGAACGCGCGCAGCCATTCGTCAAGCGCGGGCTGACGCAGCGCCTCGGCCTCTTCTTCCGTGTAGAACAGGGTTTTTTCGGGGCGCGGCAGGTTGCGCATCACCTGCGGCCATTCGTCTTCCGGCAGCTTGGCGGGCAGCGACCAGTTGGCCAACGGGATGGTCTTCTGGAAATCGGGCGTCAGGATCCAGTCCATGAACTGTTGTGCCAGTTCCGGCTGGTCGGTACCTTTCACCTGCGCGGCCAGTTCGGCCATGAAATAGTGACCTTCGGGAAAGATCGCGGCCTTCTTGGTCAGATCGTCCTCGGCCGCGATGTGATAGGCGGGTGAGGTCGTGTAGGACAGCACCATGTCGGCCTCGCCGTCGGTGAACATGCCATAGCTTTCCGACCAGCCCTTGGTGACGGTCAGCACCTTTGGCGCCAGCTTTTCCCACGCCTCGGGCGCCTGATCGCCATAGACGCCCTTGACCCACAACAGCAGCGCCAGTCCCGAGATCGAGGCGCGCGGATCCTGGATCACGATCTTCAGGTCGTCGGGCGCATTCAGCAGTTCGTCGAAGCTGGCTGGCGGATTTTCCAGCCGCGTGTCGTCATAGATGAACGCCGTCTCGCCCCAGTTATAGGGCAGGAAGACATCGTCGGACCATTCGACCGGCAGCGTCATGTCGGTCGTGTCCTGACCATGCGGGGCAAACAGCCCCGAGGCGCGGGCGCGGGCCGTCACGTCGGTGTTCAGCCCGAAGACGATGTCGGCATCGGTATTCTCGCCTTCCATCAGGATGCGGGGCAGGATGTCGCCGGTCACGAACTGCAGATCGCAGTCGCAGAACGCCTCGAACCCTGTTTCGATCTTCGGGCCGGGGCCCCATTCGCTGGCGATGTAGTCGCCCGCATAGACGGTCAGCACTGGCTTGTCCTGGGCCGCGGCAGGCGACGCGCCCGCAGCGGTCGCGGCCAGCAGGGCAACGGATATCAGGGTCTTTGTCATCGCCGGTCCTCCTTCGTCTTCGGTGTTTCGAAAGAAAGGACAGCGCCACCTTCCCTCCGCCGGGTTTTAACCGGATCAGGTTCAACGGGTCCGCGTGTCGCGTCTCAGCCGGTCAGGGCCCCCCGAGGTATCCCGGAAACATAGTGCGAATGCGGCGCGCTGCAAGGTGAAAGCGCGGTTTCCAAGCCGCGCGCAGACAGCTAGAAACGCCGGCAAAGGCAGGCGAAGGACATCCATGAGCGATCAGCCCACACCGATGATGGCGCAGTATCTGGCGATCCGGGATGCCAATCCCGGCGCGCTGCTGTTCTATCGCATGGGCGATTTCTACGAGATGTTCTTCGATGACGCGGTCGCCGCCGCCGCCGCGCTGGACATCGCGCTGACGAAACGCGGCACGCATCAGGGTCAGCCCATCCCGATGTGCGGCGTGCCGGTCCATGCCGCCGAATCCTATCTGCTGACGTTGATCCGCAAGGGGTTTCGCGTGGCCATCGCCGAACAGATGGAGGACCCGGCCGAGGCGAAGAAGCGCGGATCGAAATCCGTTGTTGCGCGCGACGTGGTGCGGCTTGTCACGCCCGGCACGCTGACCGAGGAATCGCTGCTTGAGGCGCGACGGCACAATTTCCTGGCGGCCTTCGCGCAGGTCCGCGATCAGGCCGCGCTGGCCTGGGTCGATATCTCGACCGGCGCGTTTCAGGTGATGGATTGCCCGCTGTCCCGGCTTGCGCCGGAACTGGCGCGGCTTGCCCCGCGCGAATTGCTGGCCGTCGAGAATGCGGGGCTGGACGATCTGGCCGCCGATGCCGGGGCGGCACTGACCGATCTGCCCGCCGGTGCCTTCGACAGCGCGTCGGGTGCGCGGCGGCTATGTGCGCTTTACGGGGTCGAGACGCTGGACGGGTTCGGCAATTTCAGCCGGGCCGAACTGGCCGCGATGGGCGCGATCGTCGATTACCTGGACATGACGCAGAAGGGCAGGCTGCCGCTGATGCGCCCGCCGCTGCGCGAGAACGCAGGCGGCGCGATGCAGATCGATGCCGCGACGCGCCGCAACCTGGAACTGACCCAGGCCCTGTCGGGTGGGCGCGAGGGGTCGTTGCTGACCGCCATCGATCGCACCGTGACGGCGGCCGGGGCGCGGCTGCTGGAACGGCGCATCAGCGCGCCAAGCCGTGATCTGGCGCTGATCCATGCGCGGCAGGAGGCGGTGTCGCTGCTGGTCGATGACGCGCGGCTGTCGGCGGATCTGCGCGCCGCGTTGGGACACGTGCCCGACATGGATCGCGCGCTGTCGCGCCTGGCATTGGACCGGGGCGGGCCGCGGGATCTGGCGGCGATCCGTGCCGGGCTGACACAGGGCGCCGGGATCGCCACGCGGATGCCGGCGGATGCAACCCGGGTGCTGGCCCGGGCCGCGCGGGATCTGACCGGCCATGACGAGCTGATCGACCTGCTGGACGATGCGCTGGTGGCCGAGCCGCCTCTGCTGGCCCGCGACGGCGGATTCGTCGCCCCCGAATACGACGAAGATCTGGATCAGACCCGCCGACTGCGCGACGAGGGGCGCGGCGTGATCGCCTCGATGCAGGCGGACTATGCCGCGAAATCCGGTGTGCAAAGCCTGAAGATCCGGCATAACAACGTGCTGGGATACTTCATCGAGACGACGACCACGCATGCCGACCGGATGCGGGCGATGTCCGATATCTTCATTCACCGCCAGACCACCGCCAACCAGATCCGCTTCACCACGGTCGAGCTGTCCGAGCTGGAAACCCGGATCCTGAACGCCCGCGACCGCGCGCTGCAGATCGAAAGGAACATCTTTGCCCGGCTGCGCGATGCGGTGCTGGACCGCGCGGCGCAGATCGGGCAGGCGGCACGGGCGCTGGCCGAGATCGATCTGGCCGCGGCCTTCGCCGACATCGCCACCGGCGAGGGATGGACGCGCCCGCGGGTCGATGACAGCCGGGCCTTTCAGATCGAGGGCGGACGCCATCCCGTGGTCGAACGCGCGTTGAAGCGGAAATCCGAAAGCTTTGTCGCCAATGACTGCGATCTGACGGCGGGCGATACCCCCGCGATCTGGCTGCTGACCGGCCCGAACATGGCCGGTAAATCGACCTTTCTGCGGCAGAACGCGCTGATCGCGGTGCTGGCGCAGGCCGGGGCCTTCGTGCCCGCGCGTCATGCCCATATCGGCATGGTCAGCCAGTTGTTCAGCCGCGTGGGGGCCGCCGACGATCTGGCGCGGGGCCGGTCCACCTTCATGGTCGAGATGGTCGAGACGGCGGCGATCCTCAATCAGGCCGACGATCATGCGCTGGTCATCCTGGACGAGATCGGGCGTGGCACGGCGACCTGGGACGGGCTGTCGATCGCCTGGGCCGTGATGGAGCATCTGCACGCCGTCAACCGATGCCGCGCGCTGTTTGCCACGCATTACCACGAAATGACCGCCCTGACTGCCAAGCTGGACGGGGTCGAGAACGCCACCGTCGCGGTTCGCGAATGGGACGGCGACGTGATCTTTCTTCACGAGGTTCGCAAGGGCGCGGCGGACCGGTCCTATGGTGTGCAGGTCGCACGGCTGGCTGGGCTGCCGGCCTCGGTCGTGGATCGCGCGCGAGAGGTTCTGGACGCCTTGGAGTCGGGCGAACGGGAAGGTGCGGCACGGCCGGCCGCGCTGATCGACGATCTGCCCCTGTTCCGCGCCGTGCCGCCCGCACCCGCGCCGTCGAAGGCGAAGGACGGTCCTCTGGACGCGCGCATGAAAGACGTGCATCCCGATGCGATGTCCCCGCGCGAGGCGCTGGACCTGATCTATGAACTGAAGGCCCTGACCGGAGAACAGCCATGAGCTTCAACACATTCGGCCGCGAGTTCCGGTTCACCACCTGGGGCGAAAGCCACGGCCCCGCGCTGGGCGCGACGGTCGATGGCGTGCCGCCCGGTGTCGCGCTGGACGAAGACTTTATCCAGCAATTCCTGGATCGCCGCCGTCCCGGCACCAGCAAGCACACCACCCAGCGCCGCGAGGCGGATCAGGTGCGGATCCTGTCGGGCGTCTTCGAGGGCCGCACCACTGGAACGCCGATCCAGCTGATGATCGAAAACACCGATCAGCGCAGCAAGGATTACGGGGATATCGCGACCAGCTTCCGCCCCGGCCATGCCGATATCGCCTATCACCTGAAATACGGGCTGCGCGACTATCGCGGTGGCGGGCGGTCGTCGGCGCGAGAAACGGCGGCGCGGGTCGCCGCCGGGGGCGTGGCGCAGGCGGTTCTGGCCCATCTGCTGCCGGATCTGAAGATCATCGGCTACATGGTGCAGATGGGCGACATGCATCTGGACCGCGCGAAATTCGATGCGCGCGCGATCCCGGAAAACCCGTTCTTCCTGCCCGATGCAACGGCGGCAGATGCCTGGTCGGATTACCTGGACGGCATCCGCAAGGATCAAAACAGCGTCGGCGCCGCGATCGAGGTGCTGGTCGAAGGCTGCCCACCCGGCCTTGGCGCACCGGTCTATGCCAAGCTGGACACCGACTTGGCCGCCGCGATGATGTCGATCAACGCGGTCAAGGGGGTCGAGATCGGGGAAGGGATGGCTGCGGCCGCCCTGACCGGCACCGCCAATGCCGACGAGATGCGGATGGGCAATGACGGGCCGATCTTTCTGTCGAACCATGCGGGCGGCATTCTGGGCGGAATCAGCACCGGGCAGCCCATCGTGGTGCGGTTCTCGGTCAAGCCGACCAGTTCCATCACCACGCCGCGCCGCACCATCAACCGGCAGGGCGAAGAGATCGAGCTGATCACCAAGGGCCGCCACGATCCTTGTGTCGGTATTCGCGCGGTGCCTGTGGCTGAGGCGATGGCTGCCTGCGTGATCCTGGATCACCTGCTGATGGATCGCGCTCAGACCGGCGGCGTTCGGGGCGAAATCGGCTGATCGGGCTGCGGCGCCCGGCTCACCGGGTTGTGATCACGGGCTAAAAATGCTGTCATGTTCCATGTTCTGCCGTCCTGGCGAGACGTCGGGCGGATCCTTATCGCAGGCGGGGACGACATGACCGATACAAACAAAATTCCGGATCCCGATCCGAGGGTGATGGATTTCGATACCGATTACGAACTGGGCCAGGACAATATCCGACCGCTGGGGCTGGATATCCACAACCCGGTCTTTGTCATATCGGCGGGCGTGATCGTGCTGTTCGTCGTGGTCGCGCTGTTGAACCAAGAGGCGTCGGCGGCGTTTTTCGGCTGGTTGCGGCCTTTCCTGACCAGCACATTCGACTGGTATCTGATGTGGTCGGTCAACCTGCTGCTGCTGTTCTGTGTCTTCATCGCCGTCACCCCCTTGGGCAAGGTCAGGATCGGCGGGCGTGACGCGCGGCCCGATTACAGCCTGCCGGGCTGGATCGCGATGCTGTTTTCCGCCGGGATGGGGATCGGGTTGCTGTTCTTCAGCGTGCTTGAGCCGATGTATTACACGCTGCCCGAGCTGAATGCCTGGCCGCTTGGTCTTGATCCCGCTGTCGCGGGCAACGAGACGATGGGGATCGTCGGCACGATCTTTCACTGGGGGCTGAATGCCTGGGCCGTCTATGTGGTGGTCGGGCTGGCACTGGCGATCTTCTATTTCAACCTGGGCCTGCCGATGACGCTGCGCTCGGCGTTCTACCCGGTTCTGGGCGAGCGCGTCTGGGGCTGGCCCGGCCATGTCATCGACACGCTGGCGGTGTTCGCGACGCTGTTCGGGCTGACCACCACGCTGGGGCTTGGCGCGCAGCAGGTTGCGGCGGGGCTGAACGATGTGTTCGGGGTGCCGGTGTCCGATACGCTGATCGTCGGGCTGATCGTCGGCATAACCGCCATCGCGCTGGGTTCGGTTCTTCTGGGCATGGATGCCGGCGTCAAACGCCTGTCCGAAATCAACATGGCGCTGGCGGCGGTGCTGTTCGTGTTCGTCCTGCTGGTCGGACCGACGCTGTTTCTGCTGACGAATTTCGGGGCCGTGCTGCGCGACTACCTGATCCAGCTTGCACCGCTGTCCAGCCCCATAGGCCGCGCGGACGATGGCTACATGCATGGCTGGACGACCTTCTACTGGGCGTGGTGGATCGCCTGGTCACCCTTTGTCGGCATGTTCATCGCACGCATCTCGAAGGGGCGGACGGTGCGCGAATTCGTGCTGTATGTCCTGGTGGTACCGTCATTCGTCTGCGCGTTGTGGATGTCGGTGTTCGGCGGTCTGGCGCTGCACCAGATGGCAGGCGGCTATGACGGCGTGGCCGAGGTGGTCGCGGCATACAAGCCCGAACTGACGCTGTTCAGGATGCTGGATCAGTTGCCGCTTTACAGCATCACCGCGCCGGTCTCGCTGGTGCTGATCGTTGTGTTCTTCGTCACATCGTCGGATTCCGGGTCGCTGGTGATCGACACGATCACCGCCGGCGGCAAGATGGACGCCCCGGTGGCGCAGCGCGTGTTCTGGTGCACGTTCGAGGGGCTGGTGGCCATCGCGCTGCTGCTGGGTGGCGGGCTGAACGCCCTGCAGGGGGCCGCCGTGTCGATGGGGATTCCCTTCACGATCGTGGTGCTGGCGATGGCTTGGTGTCTGTTCCTGGCGCTGAGGTCCGAACGTCACAAATGATCGCCTGAAACTGGCAGGTTGTATGGATCCGGGCGCGCGCAACCGCGCGTCCGGACGCATTTCGCCCAGCAATCGCTGAGTTAGTCGATTGTCATCTAATCGTCACATAACGGTCGCATAGCCGTCACCTGCCGGGTCTAGGTCAGCAGCAGCCCCATACTGGGCAATGACCGACTCAGGAGAGATCCATGAACACCGCGAAATTCACCGTCTCGGCGCTGGCCATCGTCGCCGCCTCGGCCACCGCCGCTGCTGCACGCGACAATATCCAGACCGCTGGTTCATCGACCGTGCTGCCCTACGCGACCATCGTCGCCGAATCGTTCGGCGAGAACTTCGACTTCCCGACCCCGGTCGTCGAATCCGGCGGATCGGGTGCCGGCCGCAAGAAGCTGTGCGAAGGCGTCGGCGAGAACACAATCGACATCGCCAACTCGTCCAGCCGCATCAGCCAGTCGGACATCGACACCTGCGCCCAGAACGGCGTGACCGAGATCATGGAAGTCCGCATCGGCTATGACGGGATCGTCTTCGCCAGCGACATCGAGGGACCCGACTTCGCCTTTACCCCGGCCGACTGGTTCAACGCGCTGGCCAAGGACATCGTCGTGGACGGCGAAGTCAAGGCCAACGACAATGCCAGTTGGTCCGACGTGAACGGCGACCTGCCCGACCAGCAGATCCTGGCCTTCGTTCCCGGCACCAAGCACGGCACCCGTGAAGTGTTCGACGAGAAGGTGATCCTGGCGGGCTGCGAGGAATCCGGCGCCATGGAAGTCTTCGCCGAACAGAACGGCGGCGACGAGGACAAGGCCGAGGAAATGTGCACCTCGCTGCGCACCGATGGCGTGTCGGTCGATATCGACGGCGACTATACCGAAACGCTGGCGCGCATCGACGCCAACAAGAACGCCATCGGCGTGTTCGGCCTGTCGTTCTACGAGAACAACACCGACAAGCTGAAGGTCGCGACCATGTCCGGCATCAACCCCTCGACCGAGACCATCGCCTCGGGCGAATATCCGGTGTCGCGTCCGCTGTACTTCTATGTGAAGAACGCGCATCTGGACGTGATCCCCGGCCTGCAGGAATATATCGAGTTCTTCGTGTCTGACGACATGGCTGGCCCGGACGGCCCGCTGGCCAATTATGGCCTGGTGTCCGACCCGGAACTGGCCGCCACGCAGGAAATGGTTGCCAACCGCACCCCGATGGGCCCGCTGGACGAATAATTCCATCCCACACAGCTGGGGCGACGGCAGCGCCGTCGCCCCTTCACCCATTGTGACAGGTACCCCATGAGCATTGGCCTTATCCTGCTGTTCGTGGTCGGACTGGGCGTCATCGGCTTCTATCTGGGCCGACGCCGCGCGCTGACCAGCGTATCGGGCGATCCCCGCAAGCTTCATTCGCTTCCCAGCCAGTATGGCCAGTCGGTCTTTCTGTTCACCGTCGTTCCGGCATTGCTGTTGCTGGCGGTCTGGCTGCTGGCCGAGCCGCGCGTGATCGACAGCCGCGTGCGCGGCGTTGTCGAGGCCACCGGCGCGACAGGGTCCGAACTTGATCTGAAGATGGCCGACGTGACCCGCATCTCGGAAGGGCTGGATGCACTGGTTCAGCGTTCGACCCTGACCGAAGATCAGCTTACGCAGATGCGCGCCGATATGGCGGATGTCCGCGGGCGTCTGGCCGATGTGGGTGTCGCGCTGGGGTCCGCCGTCGAGCCTGCAGTGTTTCAGGCCGCCAAGCAGCGCCGCGCTCTGGTCCAGACAAGCAGCCTGCTGAAAGGTGCCGGGGTGGCGCTGTTCGCCATCGCGGGCTTTGCCTTTGCCATCAGCCGCATCAATCCCACTTTCAGGGCCCGGAACGTGTCCGAAGGGGTGGTGATGGCGTTGCTGATCGGGTCGTCGCTGGTCGCCATCCTGACCACGGTCGGGATCGTGCTGTCGCTGGTCTTCGAGACCGCAAGTTTCTTCCGGATGTATCCGGCGAAGGATTTCTTCCTGTCGCTGACCTGGAACCCACAGTTCCGCGGTGGTTCGGATCTGGGCATCTGGCCGCTGCTGTGGGGCACGCTGTATGTCTCGTTCATCGCGCTGCTGGTGGCCGTGCCGATCGGTCTGCTGGCCGCGATCTATCTGGCTGAATACGCCAGCAAACGTGTCCGCAGCGTTGCCAAGCCCGCCATCGAGATCCTGGCAGGTATCCCGACGATCGTTTACGGCCTTTTCGCGCTGATCACCGTCGGGCCGGCACTGCGCGACTATTTCGCGCAACCGCTTGGCCTGGGCAGTTCCTCGTCCTCGGTCATGACGGCGGGGCTGGTCATGGGCATCATGCTGATCCCCTTTGTCAGTTCGCTGTCCGACGACATCATCAATTCGGTTCCGCAGGCGATGCGTGACGGGTCTTACGGGCTGGGCGCGACGAAATCGGAAAGCATCAAGCAGGTGATCCTGCCTGCCGCTCTGCCGGGTGTGGTCGGTGCGGTTCTGCTGGCCGCCAGCCGCGCCATCGGCGAGACCATGATCGTGGTGCTGGGTGCGGGCGCAGCCGCAAAGCTGTCTTTGAACCCGTTCGAGGCGATGACAACGATCACCGTCAAGATCGTCAGCCAGTTGACCGGCGACACCGAATTCGCAAGTCCCGAAACGCTGGTCGCCTTTGCGCTTGGCCTGACGCTGTTCGTGTTCACGCTGGGGCTGAACGTGCTGGCCCTTTATATCGTCCGCAAATACCGGGAGCAGTACGAATGACCGACGCGACCGCACAGAACACCCCCGCGCCATCGGGGAAATCGCTGCTGAGCCTGGATCAGCGCACGCGCCGTCGCAACGCGTCCGAACGCCGCTTCCGGCTTTACGGGGCCGTTGCCATCTGCCTGTCCATCGCTGCCCTGGTCATGTTGCTGACCTCGGTCATCGGAAACGGCGCCTCGGCGTTCTTTCAGACCTATGCCAAGATCGAGCTGACGCTGGACCCCGCAGAGCTGGACCCGGAAGGCAATCGCAACCCCGACGAGATGGGCAAGGTCACCACGCTGCGCTATGGCAACCTGATGAAGGCGGCCTTTCCCGCGTCACTTCAGGCCGCCGGAATCTCGACCGAGGGGATATCGGACACCGAGATCGGCGACATGCTGTCGAAAGAGGCGCCCGCGCAGCTTCGCGACCGGGTGCTGAGCGATCCCGACATGCTGGGCGAAAGCGTCGAGTTCTGGGCCTTGGCCAACGGTCGCATCGACGGGTATATCAAGGGCCGCGTTTCGATGGCCTCGGCCGAACGCGACAGCAATGTCAGTCCGGCACAATTGCAGCTTGCCGACCGGATGCGCGAGGCGGGTCTGCTGACGACGCGCTTCAACTGGGATTTCATCACCTTCCCGGACGCATCCGAACTGCGTCCCGAGGCCGCCGGCCTGGGCGTGGCGATCGTCGGATCGGCCTACATGATGCTGATCGTGCTGTTCCTTGCGCTGCCGATCGGTGTCGCGGCCAGCATCTATCTTGAGGAATTCGCCCCTCAGAACCGCTTCACGGACCTTATCGAGGTGAACATCTCGAACCTTGCCGCGGTGCCCTCCATCGTCTTCGGTATCCTGGGCCTTGCAGTGTTCATCAACTATGCGGGCCTGCCCGCCTCGGCGCCCATCGTCGGCGGTCTGGTGCTGACCCTGATGACATTGCCGACGATCATCATCTCGACCCGCGCCGCGCTGAAGGCGGTGCCGCCGTCGATCCGGTCGGCCGCGCTTGGTGTCGGCGCCTCGAAGATGCAGACGGTGTTCCATCATGTGCTGCCGCTGGCTATGCCCGGCATCCTGACCGGCACGATCCTTGGACTGGCGCAGGCCTTGGGCGAAACCGCGCCCCTGCTTCTGATCGGCATGGTCGCCTTTGTACGCGACTATCCAAGCTGGCCGATCGATGGTTTCTTCGATCCCGCCTCGGCGTTGCCGGTGCAGGTCTACAACTTCACGACGCGCGGTGATCCGGCCTTTGTCGAACGCGCCTCGGGTGCGATCATCGTGTTGTTGGTCTTCCTGCTGTGCATGAACCTGCTGGCCATCTATCTGCGCCGCAAGTTCGAGCGGCGTTGGTAACATGGCCGAAAGGAGGCCGGTATGTACGACATGAATCGAGTGGAGAACGCCGTGGGACAGGACGAAATCAAGATCTCGGCCAGGAAGGTGCAGGTCTATTACGGCGACACGCACGCCATCAAGGATGTCGATGTGGACATCCTGGACAAGACCGTGACCGCCTTCATCGGCCCCTCGGGCTGCGGGAAATCGACCTTCCTGCGCTGTTTGAACCGCATGAACGACACGATTGCCGCCGCGCGGGTCGAAGGCAAGATCGCCCTTGACGGTGAGGACATCTATGACCGTCGCGTCGATCCGGTGCAGCTGCGCGCCAAGGTCGGCATGGTGTTCCAGAAGCCGAACCCGTTCCCGAAGTCGATCTATGACAACGTGGCCTACGGTCCGCGCATTCACGGCCTTGCCCGCAACAAGGCCGAACTGGACGAGATCGTCGAACGCAGCCTGCGCGGCGCGGCATTGTGGAACGAGGCCAAGGACCGCCTGCAGGAACCGGGAACCGGCCTGTCGGGCGGCCAGCAGCAGCGCCTGTGCATCGCGCGCGCCGTCGCGACCTCGCCCGAAGTGCTGCTGATGGACGAGCCGTGTTCCGCGCTGGACCCGATCGCCACCGGCCAGGTCGAAGAACTGATCGAACAGCTGCGCCAGCAATTCTCGGTCGTGATCGTGACCCATTCGATGCAGCAGGCCGCGCGCGTCAGCCAGAAGACGGCGTTCTTCCATCTCGGCAATCTGGTGGAATACGGCGAAACCGACGACATCTTCACCAAGCCGAAGGACTCGCGCACGGAATCCTATATTTCCGGTCGAATCGGCTGACGAGCAGGAGGCAGGCACATGAACCGGGACAAACACATATCCTCGGCTTTCGACCGCGATCTGGAAACGATCCAGGCGCAGGTCGTGAAAATGGGCGGCATGGTCGAGGCCGCGATCACCGACGCCGCGACCGCGCTGGAGACGCGCGACGAGGAGCTGGCCGAACAGGTCCGCCGCCGCGACAAGGCCATCGATGCGATGGAGACGCAGATCAACGAAGACGCCGCGCGGCTGATCGCCCTGCGCGCGCCGACGGCAACGGATCTGCGGATGGTCCTTGCGGTCATCAAGATCAGTGCGTCGCTGGAACGGGTGGGCGACTATGCCAAGAACATGGCCAAGCGCACGGCCGTCCTGTCGCAGCTGCCCTATATCGACGGATCGGGACTGGCGCTGCGCCGGATGAACCTGGCGGTCAACAAGATGCTGCAGGACGCGCTGGACAGCTACATCCGCCGCGATGCGGATCTGGCAGGGGACGTCCGGATGCGCGATCTGGAGGTTGACCAGATGTATAATGCGCTGTTCCGCGAATTCCTGACCCACATGATGGAAGATCCGCGCAACATCACCGCCTGCATGCATCTGCATTTCCTGGCCAAGAATACCGAACGGATGGGCGATCACGCGACCTCGATCGCCGAGCAGGTCATCTATCTTGTGACCGGCGACCTGCCCGACGAGGCGCGGCCCAAGGCCAACAGCGTTCCATCGGATGCGCCGGTCGTCGGCGAGGGTTAAGGACCGATGTCGCGTCAAACACCCTGCGTTCTGGTGGTCGAGGACGAAGGCGCACAGCGCGAGGTGCTGCAATACAACCTTGAATCCGAAGGGTTCGATGTTGTCGTGGCCGACAATGGCGAGGATGCGTTGCTTCTGGTGCAGGAAGAGCAGCCGGACCTGATGGTGCTGGACTGGATGTTGCCCAAGGTTTCCGGGATCGAGGTCTGCCGGCAGGTCAAGGCCGATCCCGCGACCCGCGGCATCCCGATTATCATGCTGTCCGCGCGCAGCGAGGAAACCGACCGGGTGCGCGGGTTGGAAACCGGCGCCGACGATTATGTCGTCAAGCCCTACTCGGTGGTCGAGCTGATGGCGCGGCTGCGCACCCAACTGCGCCGCACCCGCCCGGCCAGCATGGGCGAACGGCTCAGTTTCGGCGATATCATTCTGGACGCGTCGGAACATCGCGTGTTCCGCGCCGGGCAGCCGCTGCATCTGGGCCCGACCGAGTTCCGGCTGCTGTCCACGCTGATGGAAAAACCGGGTCGTGTCTGGACACGCGAACAGTTGCTGGACCGGGTCTGGGGCCGCGACATCTACGTCGATACCCGCACCATCGATGTGCATGTGGGGCGGCTGCGCAAGGCGCTGATGCAGAACGGCGGCGACAACCCGGTGCGCACGGTGCGTGGCACCGGCTACGCGCTGGGGTAACGCTCAGCCGGTTTCGTGCTGGCGAATGAAGTCCTGAACCTCTTCCAGCTTCGGGATCGCGTCGCCGGCGCCGGCCCGCGTCACCTTCAGCGCGGCGGCGGCAGAGGCCAGATGCAACGCCTCGGCGATGTCGCAGCCGCGGTCCAGTGAGGCAGCGAAATACCCCGCGAAGGTGTCGCCCGCGGCCGTTGTGTCCACCGGCGTCACACGGAAGGCCGGCTGAAATTCCGTGCTGCCGCCCCGCAGGTCGCGATATTCGGCGCCGTCGCCGCCGCGCGTGATCAGCACGCCCTCCACCGGCAGCGGTCCCGGCATTTCGGCGAACAGGCGTTCCGCCTCGCCTGCATTCATCGCCAGGATCGAGACATGCGGCAGGACATCGCGAACCGCCTCGATGTCGAACGGCGCGGCCGAATAGATGACACGCGCGCCGGCATTGCGGGCGGCGCGCGCCGCCTCGACCTGGCAATTGGTTTCATTCTGCAACAGCAGCGTGTCGCCCGCCGCGATCAGGGCCATCGCCTCGCGCAGGGGGGCAGGGGCGATCGCCCGATTCGCGCCCGGATGGATCACGATTGAATTCTCGCCCGCGCCATCCAGCAGGATGATCGCATGCCCCGTCGCGTCGCGCGGCAGCCGCTGGATCGCTGCGGTGCAGATCCCGGCCTCGGCCAGACGATCGATCACCCAGCCATCTGCCGCACCCATTGCGCCAAGATGATGCGTCACAGCGCCCGCGCCTGCGGCAGCCAGCGACTGATTTGCACCCTTGCCGCCCAAGCCCACCGCATAGCCCGACGCGGCCGATGTCTCGCCCGGCTGCGGCAGGTGATCCAGACGATAGACATGGTCGATATTGATAGAACCCAGGTTCCAGATTGACATGCGTTTTCCCTTTTGGATCTGCACCAGAAGATCGCCGTCATCTTCGCTTGTCCAGTGCCGCGCGGCAAATCACCGTCGCGACGCCGGCTTCGTCCTTGTCCAGCGGCCCTCGACCTGCGCGCCTAGCGTCCCCGTCGACGCCCAAACGAAAGACGCGCCCCGATCCGGGGCGCGTCCTGTCTGCGATCGCTGATCGACCGAAGCGGGTATTACCGCTCCAGCTTCTTGCCCTTGTGAGGCGCCCAGATGCGCTTGTTGGTCAGATACAGCAGTGCGGTCAGCACGATCAGGAACAGCACCGACACGAGGCCGACCATCTTGCGGTCCATCATCTTCGGCTCGGCGGTCCACATCAGGAAGGCCGACACGTCACGGGCCATCTGGTCGACCGTCGCCGGGGTGCCATCCTCGTAGGTCACGAGATCCTCGGACAGAGGAGGGGGCATCGAGATCGCGCCCGACGGAAACGCGGTGTTGCCGTAGAAGATGCTGCCCGCCTGCTCGATCTCTTCGCCGGTGTAGCCGACCAGAAGGGCGTGGATATATTCCGGTCCGCCGATCCCGTTGAACAACTGGCTGAGGCCGGTCCCGTAGGGTCCGTGGAATCCGGCGCGGGCCTTGGCCATCAGGGACAGATCCGGCCCCATGCCCATCCCGCTGACGGCCGGGAAATGGTCGGTCGGCAGGCGGGTCCGGTCTTCGCCGGTCTCTTCGTCGGTGATCTCGGCCAGACCGGCGGCATAGGCGCGGACCTGATCCTCGGGCAGAGCGGGGCCGCCTTCGTCGGCAAGGCTGCGGATCGACACGAACTTCATGCCGTGGCAGGCCGAGCAAACCTCGGTATAGACCTGCAGTCCGCGCTGCAGCTGGAACTGGTCGTATTTGCCGAACGGCCCTTCGAAGCTGAACGAGATGTCCTCGATATGGCCGGCGCCATGTCCACCGCCGTCGGCATGCTCCTCGGCTTCGGCCTCGGCTGCATGTTCCTCGTCCTCGGCGGCAGAATCCTCGGCGACGGTTGGCTCCTCGGCCGATTCCGCCTCGACGGCGGTCTCGGCGTCAGCGCCTGCGGGCTGTTCCTGCTGCGCTTCGGTTTCCTCGACCGCGGTTTCGTCCGTGGCAGGGGCGGGCTCGTCCTGAAGCTCTTCCTCGGCCTCGGGCTGATCGGCCGATTCGTCAGCCGGCAGCGTCTCTGAGGCTTCTTCCTCGGCAACAGTTTCATCCGGCGCTGCGTCGGCCGCCTGATCTTCTTCGGCCGCATCTTCTGCTGCGGGAGCCCCTGCCTCTGCTTCGTCCGCAGCAGGTTCTTGCGCGGCAGGATCGTCGGCAGCGGGGGTGTCCGCTGCCGGTTCTTCTTCAGCCGCCGGTTCCTGCGCGGCCGCGTCTTCCGACGCCGGATCTTCGGCTTCTGCGTCTTCGGGTGCCGCGTCCTCGGGCGCTGCCTCCTGGGTTGCCGCGTCGTCCGTTGCCGGGGCCTCAGTCTGGCCCGACGGCGCGGTCTGCGCGGTATCGGGCTGCTGCTCGGGGCTTGCGGTGGTCGCGCCGTCCTGCGCCATCGCGAAGCCGGCCACAGAGATCGTCAGGGCCGCAACGGCCGTGAGCGTCTTGGTTCTCAGGGTCATCTATGGCTCTCCTTACTCGGCCGGATGCGCTTTGGCGCCGTAGTGATCGTTGAAGTCTTCCTCGATCGTCGCGGGCATCGGTTCGGGTTTCTCGATCACCCCCAGCAGCGGCAGGATCACGAGGAAATAGGCGAACCAGTAGGCCGCGCCAGCCAGTGCGATATAGGGATAGATCCCCTCGGCCGGCATCGCGCCCGCCCACATCAGCACCACGAAATCGACGCAAAGCAGCCAGAACCACCACTTGAACTGCGGGCGATAGCGGCCCGAGCGCACGCGGCTGGTGTCAAGCCACGGCACCAGAGCCATCACCAGGATGGCACCGAACATCGCGATCACGCCGAAGAACTTGGCGTCGATGATGCCGAACGACAGGAAGCTGACCAGCTGCACCAGCCACACCTCGCTGTCGAAGGCGCGCAGGATCGCGTAGAACGGCAGGAAATACCATTCCGGCACGATATGGGCGGGCGTCGCCAGCGGGTTTGCCTCGATATAGTTGTCGGGGTGGCCCAGATAGTTGGGCATGAAGCCCACGATCGCGAAGAACACGATCAGCACCACACCAAGCGCGAAAAGGTCCTTCATCACGAAATACGGCCAGAACGGCAGCGTATCCTTTTCCGCCTCTTCCTTGCTGGTCCGACGGACTTCGACGCCGGTCGGGTTGTTGTTGCCGGTGGTGTGGAAGGCCCAGATATGGACCACGACCAGCGCGGCAATGATGAACGGCAGCAGGTAGTGCAGAGAGAAGAAGCGGTTCAGCGTGGCGTTGTCCACGGCCGGTCCGCCCAGAAGCCAGGTCTGGATCGACGGCCCGATGCCGGGGATCGCGCCGAACAGACCGGTGATCACCGTGGCGCCCCAGAACGACATCTGGCCCCAGGGAAGCACATAGCCCATGAAGGCGGTGCCCATCATGCACAGATAGATCAGCATGCCGATGATCCAGGTCACCTCGCGCGGGGCCTTGTAGCTGCCGTAGTACAGGCCGCGGAAGATGTGCAGGTACACGGCGACGAAGAACAGCGATGCACCGTTTGCGTGCAGGTAACGCAGCATGTAGCCGCCGTTCACGTTGCGGGTGATATGTTCGACGCTGGCGAACGCCAGATCGACATGCGGCGTATAGTGCATCGCCAGGACGATGCCCGTGACGATCTGCAAGGCAAGGCAGAACGCCAGAACGATGCCCCAGATCCACATCCAGTTCAGGTTCTTGGGCGTGGGGATCATCAGTGTGTCATACAGGATGCCAGCCACCGGAAGACGGCGGTGCAGCCAGCGTTCGAAGCCCGATTTGGGCTCGTAATGGTCGTGCGGAATACCGGCCATGTGGAACCCTCCTCAGCCCAGCTTGATGGTCGTGTCGTCGAGGAACTCGGCGACGGGAATATGCAGGTTCTGCGGGGCGGGTCCGCGCCGGATACGCCCGGCCGTGTCATAGTGCGACCCGTGGCAGGGGCAGAACCAGCCGCCGAAATCGCCCGCGCCGTCACCGATGGGAACGCAGCCCAGATGGGTGCAGACACCGATCTGCACCAGCCACTCGCCCGCTTCGTCCAGCGAACGGTTTTCGTCGGTGGCCGGTTCGCCGGGCTTGTTGGCGTTCTCGGCGTTCTGGTCGATCAGCTCACCAAGATCGACGGCCCGCGCGGCCTCGATTTCCTCGGGGGTCCGGCGGCGGATGAACACGGGCTTGCCCAACCATTTGACGGTCAGCTGGGTGCCGGTATCGACGCCGCTGACATCAACCTGGATCGAGGACAATGCCTGGACGTCGGCCGATGGGTTCATCTGGTTCACAAGCGTCCAGGCGGCGGCTCCGGCAGCCACCGTGCCTGCGCCCGCCGTGGCATAGTAGAGGAAATCCCTCCGGGTGCCTACGTGGTCATCTGCGTGGGACACGGGTCATTCTCCAATTCGGGCCGGAAGCCCGGCCGATACGACAATCCGGGCCGCGTATCATCGCAGCCTTCGCGACGGCGGTTCTAGCTGTCAATTCTTCGTCAGTCCAGCCGGTAACCCCGTCCATGCGCGCGCATATCGCCGCATCTGTTGGAATTTTGTCGCGGCGATGGCCCGCTGGCAGCTTTGCGGCCTGATGGTGTCACGCGCGTCGCAGCCCGTGGATGCGACGATTCCCGTGCAAGGACGTTCTTCGCGCCAGACCCGTTGCCGATCCGACCCGGATCGCGACCGTGGCTTGGCTTTCGCTGGACGCAAGCCCGCGATCACGCTAATGTTTATCGCAATAGCGGGGCACAAGACCCCGAAAGCGAGGCAGTCATGGCAATTCCCGAGCGGTTCTCGAACCTGCCGGAATACGCGTTTCCGCGCCTGCGGGCGCTGTTGTCGGGTATCGAACCGGACCTGCGGGCCGGCGATGCTCCGATGGTCATGACCATCGGAGAGCCGCGCCATGAGATGCCGGAATTCGTCGGCCGGGTCATGGAAGCACATATCGGCCAGTTCGCGAAATATCCCAGCAACGAGGGCACACCCGCCCTGCTTGACGCCATCGGGAACTGGCTGCAGCGTCGCTATGGAATCACCATGTCTGCCGACCGGATCATGGCGCTGAACGGCACCCGAGAGGGCCTGTTCAACGCCGCGCTGGCGCTGTGCCCCGAAACGAAGAACGGCCAGCGTCCGGCGATCCTTGTTCCGAACCCGTTCTATCAGGTCTATGCGGTCGCCGCGGCGGCGGTCGGGGCCGACCCCATCTTTGTCCCGGCGACGCCAGCAACCGGCAACCTGCCAGACTATGCCGCGCTGCCCGCCGATCTGCTGGACCGGGTGGCCATCGCCTATCTGTGTTCGCCGGCCAATCCGCAAGGTGCGGTGGCGTCGCGCGATGATCTGAAGACATTGCTGCGGCTGGCCGAGGCGCATGATTTCCTGATCTTCGCCGACGAATGCTATTCCGAGATCTATCGCGACACGCCGCCGCCCGGCGCGCTGGCGGTCGCGACCGAGATGGGCTTGGCCGACCGTGTGGTGATGTTCAATTCATTGTCAAAGCGGTCGAACCTGCCGGGGCTGCGGTCGGGCTTTGCCGCTGGCAGCGCCGCGAATATCGCCCTGATGCGGCGGTTGCGCAGCTATGCGGGCGCGCCCTTGTCGCTGCCGGCCCAGGCGGTCAGCGAGGCGGCCTGGCAGGACGAGGCGCATGTCGCGGCCAGCCGCGCGCTGTATCAGCAGAAATACCGCATCGCGGACCGCGTTCTTGGCAATGTGCCGGGCTATCGTCCGGTCGAAGCCGGGTTCTTTCTGTGGCTGCCGGTCGCGGATGGCGAGGAAGCCGCGGTGAAATTATGGCGTCGTGCAGGCATACAGGTGCTGCCGGGCGCATATCTGTCGCGCGAGGTGGGCGGTGAAAATCCCGGTCGCGGATTTGTCCGGGTGGCGCTGGTCGCAAGCCCGGATGAGACCGACACAGCCCTGACGCGGTTGCGAGAGGTGTTGTATGATGACGATCAGGATTGAGTGCGGGGAAGGATAACGGCATGGCAAGCTGGCAGGCGAAACACCGCGATCCATTGTTCGACCAGAACACGCAGGCGGCGCTGGAACGGCGCGGCAAGGAGCTGGCAGGTGCCGGGCTGATCGTGCTGGGTGTGTTGATCGCGATGATGCTGGGCAGCTGGTCGGCCGAGGACCCCAGCTTCCTGTCGGCGACGGATGCCCCTGCGCAGAATCTTCTGGGCAGTTTCGGGGCCTATGTCGCCTCGCCGCTGATGATGATCGCGGGATACGGGTCGTGGGTGCTGGTTCTTGCGGCGTTCGTCTGGGGGTTGCGGCTGATGCTGCACCGCTCGGAAGAACGCATCATGCGCGGGATCTTCACGCCGATCGCGGTGGCGCTGGCGTCCGTGTATTGCAGCACCCTGACGCCGACGCCGGACTGGCAGCAGAATTATGGCCTTGGCGGACATTTCGGCGACATGGTGATGGGCGCAATGTTGAACGTCATCCCGATGAAGGCGCAGATCGGAATTCGTCTTGCCGCGCTGATCGTCGCGGCGGGGGCGCTGGCTGCCGTGGTGTTCGTGCTTGGCTTCGACAGAACCGAAATCCGGGCCATCTGGCGGCGCTTCCTGATCGGGCTTGTCACCGCCTATGACGTTGCGATGCGGCTGGCAGGGCGCGGCGCGGTCGCGTCGGCGGGAATGGCGCAGCGGGTGCGTGCGCGGCGGGCTCAGCCGGTGGCTGCGGCGGATGCGTCGCCTCGGGCGGGGTCCGGACCGTCGCCCCGCATAGGTGTGCGAGCGCGCCGCGCGGCACAGGCGCAGCCAGAGGATTTCGAGCTGCAGGAAGAAATGCCGGAACCCGAACTGATCGAGCGGGATGCCGATTACGATGGTGACGGACCGTCCGCCGAGGAGGTCAGCGGCAGGATCAGCGACGCGATCCGCAACCGGACCGGAAAACCTTCGGTGCTGGCCGCGGTGGCCGCGCGTCTTGCACGCGAAGGTGCGCGCGATCTGCCCCGCGCCGAACCGCCGGTGACCGCCGCCACGCCGCCCCAGGACGAGGAATTCGCGATCGAGCCCGCCGAACCCGTGCCGTTCGGTGCGGATCATCAGCGCGTGGTGGTGCCGCCTGCCCGCAAGCCGATCTCGGGCAGCTCGAAACAGGCCCGGGCCGAGGCCGAGCCGCAATTGCGATTCGACGAGACAGAGACCGCGTATGAGCGGCCGCCCCTGGCGCTGCTGACCGCGCCCACGACCAGCGACCGGACGCAGATCTCGGAAGAGGCGCTGATGGAAAACGCCCGCATGCTGGAGGCGGTGCTGGACGATTACGGCGTCAAGGGCCAGATCACCGAGGTTCGCCCCGGCCCGGTCGTCACGCTTTACGAACTGGAACCCGCGCCGGGCCTGAAGGCCAGCAGGGTCATCGGTCTGGCGGATGATATCGCGCGGTCGATGTCGGCGCTGTCGGCGCGCGTCTCGACCGTTCCGGGGCGCAGTGTGATCGGGATCGAACTGCCCAATGCGCGGCGCGAAAAGGTGCTGCTGCGCGAGATCTTTGCCAGCCGCGCCTTTGGCGACGGCACCCAGCCGCTGCCCCTTGCGCTGGGCAAGGATATCGGCGGCGATCCGATCGTGGCCAATCTGGCCAAGATGCCGCATCTGCTGATCGCGGGGACCACGGGTTCGGGGAAATCGGTCGCGATCAACACCATGATCCTGTCGCTGCTTTACAAGCTGACACCGGATGAATGCCGGCTGATCATGATCGACCCCAAGATGCTGGAACTGTCGGTCTATGACGGTATCCCGCATCTGCTGTCACCGGTCGTCACCGACCCCAAGAAGGCCGTCGTGGCGCTGAAATGGGTCGTCGGCGAGATGGAGGACCGTTACCGCAAGATGTCCAAGATGGGCGTGCGGAACATCGAGGGCTATAACGGCCGCGTCCGCGAGGCGCTGTCCAAGAACGAGATGTTCAAGCGCACCGTCCAGACCGGCTTTGACGAGGATACCGGCGAGCCGATCTTCGAGACCGAGGAGTTCCAGCCCGAGACCTTCCCCTATATCGTCGTGATCGTTGACGAGATGGCCGACCTGATGATGGTCGCGGGCAAGGAAATCGAGGCCTGCATCCAGCGCCTTGCGCAGATGGCGCGGGCATCGGGCATCCACCTGATCATGGCCACGCAGCGCCCGTCGGTCGACGTGATCACCGGCACGATCAAGGCCAACTTCCCGACCCGGATCAGCTTCCAGGTGACCTCGAAGATCGACAGCCGCACGATTCTGGGCGAACAGGGGGCCGAACAACTGCTGGGTCAGGGCGACATGCTGTATATGGGCAACGGCGCGCGGATCACCCGCGTCCATGGTCCCTTCGTCAGCGATGAAGAGGTCGAAGAGGTCGTGACGCAACTGAAATCCTTTGGCCCGCCCAGCTATCAGTCGGGCGTCGTCGAGGGGCCGGACGAAGAGAAGGCCGACAATATCGATGCCGTTCTGGGGCTTGGCAGCGGCGACGGCGGCGACGACCAGCTTTACGATCAGGCGGTGATGATCGTCGCCAAGGACCGCAAATGTTCGACCAGCTATATCCAGCGCAAGCTGGCCATCGGCTATAACAAGGCCGCGCGACTGGTCGAGCAAATGGAGGATCAGGGTGTCGTCTCGTCCGCGAACCATGTCGGCAAGCGCGAAGTTCTTGTGCCAGAGGTCTGAGATTTGCGCGGATGGCAGTGGTCGGCCGGTTGCCGGGCCACCGCCGGTGGCACATGACATCACTTGTCGGCCTGTGGCATCACCGGCGGCGACACAAGGCGGGCGGAAGGCAAGATGACGAAAATCGCCGTTGCGGGGCTGGGATATGTCGGTCTGTCCAACGCCGTTCTACTGGCTCAGTCGCATGATGTGAGGGCGCTTGATGTCGATGCCGGGCGCGTGGCGTCGGTCAATGCCGGCAAGTCGCCGATCGAGGATGTCGAGATTACCGAGCATCTGTCGGCAGGCGGCCTGCAACTGACCGCAACCACCAATCCCGAGCAGGCGTTCGACGGCGCGGAATTCGTCATCGTCGCCACGCCCACGAACTACGACCCGGCGACCAACCGCTTTGATACCTCGACGGTCGTTTCGGTGATCGAACGGGCCCGGCAACTGGCGCCCGATGCTACCATCATCGTCAAATCCACGGTGCCGGTCGGTTTTGTGGTGCGGATGCGCGCGGAAACGGGATACGAGGGGATCATCTTTTCGCCCGAGTTCCTGCGCGAGGGGCGGGCGCTTTACGACAACCTGTATCCGTCCCGGATCGTCGTCGGGGATCACGGTCCGGCCGCGCGGCGCTTTGCCAAGCTGATGGTCGAGGGCGCGATCCGCAAGGACATGCCGGTACTGTTCACCGGCCCGGTCGAGGCCGAGGCGGTCAAGCTGTTCTCGAACACCTTTCTTGCCCTGCGCGTCGCCTATTTCAACGAGTTGGACACCTATGCGGTCCGAAATGGCCTGAACACGCGCGAGATCATCGAGGGCGTCGGCCTGGACCCGCGAATCGGCAATCACTACAACAATCCAAGCTTCGGATATGGCGGGTATTGCCTGCCCAAGGACACCAAGCAGCTTCTGGCGAACTATGAGGATGTGCCGCAAAACCTGATTTCCGCGATCGTGCAATCAAATACCACGCGCAAGGATTTCATCGCCGATCAGATCCTGGCGCGGAAACCGCGGGTGGTGGGCGTCTATCGGCTGGTGATGAAGGCGGGATCGGACAATTTCCGCGACAGCTCGATCCAGGGCGTGATGAAGCGGATCAAGGCCAAGGGGATCGAGTTGATCGTCTATGAGCCGGTGCTGAAAGAGGATCGGTTCTTCAACAGCAGGGTGGTCCGCGATCTGGATGCGTTCAAGGCCGAGGCCGACCTGATCCTGGCCAATCGCCGCACCGATCTGCTGTCGGATGTCGCCGACAAGGTCTATACCCGCGACCTTTTCGGCGTGGACTGATTGCCGCGTCGGCGCGGATATGATCGTCGCGCTTCGGGGGCCTGCGCCGCGTCAGGCCGTGACCGGGACCAGATGGTGATCCCATGCGCGGCCGCCCCGCTTGGCCAGCGGCGTGATCCGGTCGTCCGCGCGGGTCAGCCCGCCCAGCCCGTCCGAGATGAAAAAGCCCCGCCCCGCTGGCGCAAGGCCGCAGACATCCTCGCGCAGGATGGTGCGCAGATGTCCGCCGGTATCGTCGAAGATCTGGACCCGTCCGCCGCGAGGTGAACTGATCGCGACCTGCCGTCGCGTGGCATCGAACGCGACCGAGCCGACATAGCCGGCCATCGCCATCGCCTCGTGGATCGGCATGCGGTCCAGCACCGCGGGACCGCCACGCCTGTGCAGGCCCATCAGGGGCACGCCCTCGGCCGGATCGCCCTGCCATTGCATGCCGAACGCGACCAGCCCGTCGCGACCCAGCGCGATATGACGGATCGAGTTCAGCCGCAGCGATTCGTCCAGTTCCACCTTGTCCAGCAGATCCCCATCGGCGCTGACATAGGCAAGGTTCGGCCGCATCTCTGCCACGCCCAGCTTGACGCCGGGACTGTCGGGGTGATTGCGATACCCGCCATTCGCGGCGACCAGGACATCGCCCGGCATGCGCCGGATCTCGTGCGGGCCGGTGCCGTGGGTCGGGATCTCGCCCACGCGCCGCCAGCCTTGGCTGCGCGACCACAGCCCGATCCGGCCCTGCCCGGCCTGATAATCGTTCTCGGACGTGCACAGGATGTCGCCGTCCGCGATGAACGTGCCATGGCCATAGAAATGCCGGCCCTGCGGGGCGTGCAGGCGGGCCATGACCTTGCCCGTCGCGCAGTTCAGAACCAGCGCGAAGGTGCCGGGGCTGCGCGCGAAGGCGACGGCTTCGGGGGCGGTCGGATGCGCCGCGGCGGCGTGGCCGCGCGCCGGCAGCGGGATGCGGAACGTGTCCGCGCCCTGTGCGGTCAGACCGAACAGCGCGTAGGTTCCGTCCGCCTCGCGGGCCGCGCCAAGGATCGCAGGGCTGCCGGCATCGGCCCATGACAGGCGCGGGGCGACGGCGCCCGCCATCAGCGCGGTCAGAAAGCTTCGCCGCCGCATCAGTCGCCATCCCGTGAATTGAAGCCCGCCGTCAGGCCCAGCCCGCCGCCGATCTCGCCCCGGACCGCATCGCCGATCGCGCGGATCTGCTGTTGCAGGATCTCGATCTTCAGGCGGGATTGCGGATCCGCGACGCCTGCAAGACGTGCATCGTCCAGCGCCATCGCCGTCTGCTGCGCGGTCTCGAACGCCGTCTCGGTCACCGGGATCGGGGTGTCGGACATGTGGATCGCCAGGTCGCGCAGCGCCGCTAGCGACAGGCGGATATTGCGCAACGGGCGGTCCGACCGCCATGCCTCGGCCGATTTCGGGCGCGGTTTGTCGAACGTGCCCATGGGGCGGCCGATCCGCTGGTCCGCATCGAATTCGATCGCCGACAGCAACGCGGTGTACAACGCCTGTTCCGGTTCCTTCGCCGACAGATAACGGCTGTTGTCCGCCGTGCCGGCGGTCAGCATCAGCTGCGCATGTTCGGCCCAGTCGGTCCTGATGTCCGCCGCGATGGCCGCCAGATCGACGGCGATGGCGCGGGCATATCGGCATTCATAATCGTCAAGCCCGTAGTCCGCATTGTCGCCGTGGATCACGCGCTCCAGCGCCATCAGACCGCGCCCGGCAATCGACACCTCGGCAAAAGCCTGCGGACCGTCCACCACCGGATCGGCGTCCGCCACCAGGCCCCTGACCGTGCGCGCCACGAGGCCGCGCGGATCGGGCCAGAATTCGATCGTCAGGGCGCGCCCGTCCTGCTCCAACGGGCCAAAGCCCAGATGCGACAGGCCCATCCAGCCGTCAAAGGCGTCCTGATAGGCTGGTCGCAAAGACATGGCGCGGCAATCCGCGGTGGCGGCGTCGGCCAAGGCGTCGGCCGTTTCGGCAAAATGCCGGGCTGCGGGCAGGACATGATCGTTCACCGCCCCCGTCACGTCCGTCAGGGCGGGCCGCGGCAGAAGGGCAAGGACGAAGACGGAAAGAAGGGCAGCGCGCATCTAAAGGCTTTCCACGAATCGGATCAGCGCCGCGCGTTCGTCGGGCGGCATCTTGGCGACATGGTCGCGCGCCGTCCGGCCCTCGCCGCCATGCCACAGAATGGCTTCGAGGACGGATCGCGCGCGACCGTCATGCAGGAACATGCTGTGCCCGTTGACCTGCCGGGTCAACCCGATGCCCCACAGGGGCGCGGTGCGCCATTCGCGCCCGTCCGCCAACCCCTCGGGGCGGTCATCGGCCAATCCCTTGCCCATGTCGTGCAGCAGCATGTCGCTGTAGGGCCAGATCAGCTGGAAACTGTGTTCGGGCCGGTCCTGCATCCGGGCGGTGACGAATTTCGGGCGATGACAGTCGGCGCATCCGGCCTTGTAGAAGCCCTGCTTGCCGCGCAGAACCTGCGGATCCGCCGGGTCGCGGCGGGCGGGTACGGCAAGATTCTGGCTGTAGAAGGTGACCAGATCCAGCCCTTCGGCGTCGATCTCGGTGACGCGGGCATCACCATCGCCGTGCGGGGCCTTGATGCAGGGGTGCTGCGCCGGGGTGCAGTCGCCCGACGGCGCGGGATGCAGCGGCGTCGAGATGCCGATATCCCCGGAAAAGGCGCTGGCCGATTGTTCCTCGATCGTCGGCATACCGGCCTTCCAGCCAAAGCGGCCCAGCATCGGTTTGTCGTAGCGCGCCGACCATGCGATCTGCGCCCGTCCCGAGATCCCGTCGCCATCGGCATCGTCCGGGTCAGCGCCCGCGACGATATCGGCGGCGGGCACCGATTCCAGCAGCCCCAGCCCGATCATCTGCGGTGCCACGCGCGGGCTGATCATCAGGTCGTCGCGCAACGGCCCATAGGCGGCATCCTCGATCCTGTAGGTCGGCCGGCGCAGATGCGCGATCTCGCCACCCGACAATTCCACCGCTTCCTCGGCATAGGTGACGACCATGCGCCCTTCGGCCGGCACGCCCGCGACCGACAGATCCTGCAACTGCCCGCCATAGACCGGATCGGGGCGCGTCGGGCGATAGGGATTGCCGGTGCCCGCCAGATAATCCTCGATTCGGGTTCGTTCGGCGTTGTCGTCGGCCGGAACGGACAGGCGCAGGAACATTGATCCACCGGGCTGGCCCGCCGCGTCCGGCGGATGGCCGCGCCCGTCTTTCAGGTGACAGTTCTGGCATCCGCGCGCGTTATACAGCGGCCCCAGCCCGTCCGAGGCCAGCGTGGACGACGGGGATGAGACCCACAGCTTGCGAAACAGCCCGTTGCCGATCTTGAACTGCAGCTCGTCCTGAAACGAAATATTGGCTGATGACAGCGAGAACGCGTCGGCATCGTCGCGGGCGCGCACCGTGGCCGCGCCGCCCGGATTGGCCTCGAACGGCTCGGCCTTGGTGAAGTCGTCGGTCGGGGCGACGACCTCAGCGATCCGCCCGGTTTCGGCGGGTGTCCGCGGCGTGATGTTCAGATGCAGATCTGAAAGCGTCTGGGCCGGCGTCTGGGCCAGCCCCGCGCTCGTCAGCGCGACCATCGCCAGCGGCATCAGCCGCCACATCGTCGGCATCCTACTGGAAAACGGCATCCGGGTTGTCCAAGCTGTCGGACCCTTCGAATCCGATATCCTGCAGACCCAGAACGTTCACCGCGCGTTCGATGTCGCGGGTCTGGGAAACCAGCGAATCGACCGCGGCAAGGATCAGTGCCTCGCCATCCTGATTTCCGCGCGCCAGAAGCTGATCGTAGGACGTGCCGGCTTCGGCCACGGTTTTCAGACGAGCCAGCTTGGCGACGCTGTCGTTCAGGCCCGCGCGCAGCGAGGCGTCGATCTGGGGGTCGGCGGCGGCGACCAGCGATGACAGGCTTTCGCCGGTCACGACGCTGCCGTCCACGCGGGTATATTCGCCCAGATAGACATTCCGGATGCCGATTCCGTCATAGTAATGGCTGTCATGGGTGTTGTCCGAGAAGCAGTCGTGTTCCTCTTCGGGGTCGTTCAGCATGACGCCCAGCTTCATCCGCTCGCCCGCCAGTTCGCCATAGGACAGGCTGCCCATCCCGGTCAGCATCGCGCTGATCGCGGCATCGGGATCGGCGGTCAGGGCAGTCGCGGCCTCGCCACCCTCGGCCCATTGAGCGGTCATCCATTCCAGATCGCTGACCAGCAGATCGGCGGCGGCCTTCAGATAGGCGGCGCGGCGGTCGCAATTGCCGCCGGTGCAGTCCTCGCCCTGCGCATAGTCGGTCCAGGGGCGTTCGCCGGCGCCGTGATCTGTGCCGTGCAGATCCTGACCCCATAGCAGGAATTCGATGGCGTGGTATCCGGTCGCGACATTCGCCTCGATCGCGTCGGCCTCGTGCAGCGTGTCCGACAGCAACTCCGGGGTGATCTTGGCGGCGTCCAACTGATTGCCGGACAGGGTGAAGCTTTTCTGGCTGACGACGTTCAACGCGGCGTATTCGTTTTCGTCGGACGCGCCGCCATATGACGGATCGACATAGTCGATCAGCCCCTCGTCCAGCGGCCATGCGTTCACCTTGCCTTCCCAGTCATCGACGATCGCATTGCCGAAACGCAGCGCCTCGGTCTGCATGTAGGGAACGCGCGCGGCCTTCCATGCGGCGCGCGCGGCCGTCAGGTTCTGGGCCGACGGGTCCGCGATCAGCGCGTCGATGGCGGATTGCAGCTCGCGGGCGGTGGTCAGGCTGTCGTCATAGCTTGCGTGGGCGATCGCGACGTAATTGGCGACCACTTCCGGCTTTCCGGCAAGGGCGGGCGCGGCGATCGCACAGGCCAGAGCGGATATGGCGAGGGTGGTTTTCATGACGGTCCTCCTGTCAGGTGCGGCAAGCGCGTGTTGCGCCACTTGTGGGCCGGTTCGGGGGCGCAAGTCAATTCCTGACAGCTTTTCTAGGGCAATTCGGTGCAGCTCACAAGCAAAGGGCGAGCCTTCGCAGGAAGGCTCGCCCGGACTTGTGCGTGTGGGGGAAATCAGTCGCGGAACCGGCGCGCGGCGGGCAGGTACTGCATCAGCAGCCAATAGCTGACGCCCGCCGGGACCAGGCTTGCATACCAGCTGATCCCCGAGAAGATCAGCGCCGCAATGACGCCGATCACCGTGGCGATGACGGCAGCCGGGTTGAAGCCCCGATAGGGACCGGTCTCGTCATAAAGATGACCCAGGTTCAGCGTCTGCTTTCGGATGATATAGTAGTCGACCACCAGGATCGCGAAGATCGGGCCAAGGAAGGCGCTGTAGGTCTGGATGAACAGGCTGAGGCCCGCTGCGGATTCGTCGCGGACCAGCATCCACGGGAAGGTGCAGAAGGCCAGCAGGCCGACCACCACCGCCGAGGTCCGGAAGTTCAGCTTGAAGATGTCCATCAGCGCATAGGCGGGCGGGACGACGTTGTTCAGGATGTTCGTCGTGACCTGAGCGAAGGCGATGAACAGCAGCGTCACGACCAGCAGCAGCTTGTTGTCCACGGCGCTGGAGAAGACCTTGATCGGATCGACCTGGCCGGTGGCGCCCGAGACCATCAGGCCGATCAGACCCATGAACAGCGTCGCGGGCAGGATCGAATTCGCATAGATCACAACCTGTCGGACGGGTCCGACCTCGTGGCGCAGTTCCCGGCTGTAGTCGGACACGTTCAGCATCATCGTCGAATAGATACCCAGGAACAGCATCGTCGCACCCCAGAACGGTGCTCCCCAGGTGCCGTCCACATTGACCAGGTTTTCGCTGATCTCGGTGCCGTATTTGCTGATGACGCTGAAGAACATGTAGACCAGCGACCCGATGATGAAGACCGAGCCGATGTTTTCCAGCCATTTGATGCCGTGAAAGCCCAGCACCGACAGACCGATCTGCAGGAACTGGAAGCCGATGAAGAAGACCCAGATGTTCGAGTAGCCGAACATCGTCTCGCTGACCAGGTTCAGCGCGCCCGCGCCGATCCAGCTTTGAAAGCCGAACCAGACGATCGCCGGGACCGACCGGACCAGTGCCGGAAGCCGCGTACCGGAAAAGCCAAAGGCCGACCGCGCCTGCACCATGAAGGGAATGCCGTATTTGTGACCGGCGCGGCCGTTGATCATCAGCGCGACGCCGATGACGGTACAGCCGATCGCGATGGCCACGAAGGTCTGCAACAGGTTCAGCGTGCCGACCAGGCCCGAACCGATCGTGAATGTGCCGATCGACACGCAGCCGCCCAGCCAGGCGAACAGGTAGGACCAGGGGTCCATGATGCGGGTCTGCTGCGGGGCCAGCGATTCCTCGCCCACGCCCTTTTCATGATCTTCGACCGGCACGGCGCCGGCGGTGAAATCGGTCTGGGTCATATCAGACTCCCTGTCTTGGGTGATGTGGATTATTTCTTGTTGGGCACCGCGTAGGCGCCGATCTTGCTGGTCTTCAGCCCGGCGCCCACCAGCGCCTCGGCAAATTTCGTGGCGACGGTCACGCCGTCGATGACCGGAATGCCGGTTTCCTGGGACAGCCATTCGGTCAGGTCGGACATCCCGGCGCAGCCAAGCACGACGGCTTCGCAGTTATCCTCGTCGATGGCGCGCAGGATCTCGTCGCGGACAAGCTGGCGTGCATTCGATCCGGGTTCCTCCAGCGCAAGGACGGGGATCGCGGCCGAGCGGACCTTGCGGCACTGATGGTCCAGCCCGTATTTGCGGACCAGTTCCTCGATGATCGGGACCGACCGGGGCAGGGTCGTGATGACCGAGAACGATGTCGCGATCATGCTGGCCGCCTTGCAGGCTGCCTCGCAGATCCCCAGGACGGGGCCGGTGGCGATTTCGCGGCATGCGCCGATGGACGGATCGTCAAAGCACGCGACGACGATGGCGTCGGCATGGGCGGCCTCGGCCTCCTGAACTTCGCGCAGAAGATGGGCCGCCGACATCACCTCGTCGAAATGGCCCTCGATGCTGGCGGGGGCGCCATGGGCTGTGCGGCCTTCGACCTGCACATGATCGCCGGCGGCGGCGCGGGCCGAGTCGATGATCTTGTCGGTCATCGACTGGGTCGAGTTGGGGTTGATGACAACCAGTTTCATGCGTTTCCCTCCGTGAGTCGCATTATTGATAGCACAGATTGTTAACAATCCAATATTATTTTTCTGCCAATGCGCTGTGCGCGAGGCTGTTGCGTGCGCCCGTTCGGCGTGCAATCTGAGTCCAATGGACAAGCCGCTTGAGACAATCATCGTTGACAGCATCCTGGACGCGATCGCCGATCAGCGGCTGCGCGCCGGGACCAAGCTGGGTGAACAGGCGTTGTCAGACCTGTTTGCCTGCAACCGTGCCCAGGTGCGCCGGGCGCTGGCGACGCTGACCGCCTATCAGGTGGTCGATCACCTGCCCAATCGCGGCGCCTATGTCGCGACGCCGACGCCGCAGGACGCGCGCAACATCTTCCAGGCCCGCCGTGCCATCGAGACGGTCACCTGCCGCAATGCGGTGCGCGAGGCCACGGATGACGACATCACCGCCCTGCGCGCCCATCTGGCCGAGGAAGACGCCGCGAAGGGCCGCGACAACCGCCCGGCCGCTGTCAGGCTGTCGCGCGGGTTCCACGTGCTGCTGGGGCGGATCGGACGAAACCCGGTTCTGGCCCGCTATCTGGAAGAGTTGACGATGCGCAGTTCGTTGATCATCGGGCTTTATGCGTCGGGGCAGGCGACGCTGTGCGCCGAAGACGAACACGCGCAGATCGTCGAGGCGATTGAACGGCGTGACGAGGCCGAGGCGCAGCGCCTGCTGGACCAGCATCTGCGCCATATCGAGTCGGGTATTGCCTTCGATGACAATCCGCCGGCGACGGGGGCACTGTCGGCCGTGCTTGGCGACTGGCGCGGCTGATCCGTCGACTCGCCCATTGCGGGTGAAGGAAACCGCCGATCTGGCAGTAAACCCGGTTCTTGAGTCGTCTCGAAATAATCTTTTCCGATCCCACAAGTTAATCGCGGACTTCGCCCCTGCATCTGAAGGGAAGTGCTTCAGTCACTTGTGCCAAATACCCAGCTTCGCGTCAGATTTTCTTAGGATTTGTGAAAACAACACCCGAAAATTACAGCGGATTTCTGTCGTCTTGCCAACCTTGCGTGTTGGCGTGTTCATGCAAAACCCATGTAGTCAAGGGGTTTACCTCGCCGGTAGCTTGCGCGGTATTCCGCCGAGATCTGGGCGCGACTCGGGATTGCGAAAATACGTTTTTGCGCGAACTTCAAGTTAAAAAATCCGAAGAATTATCAGAAAATTTATTGACATGGCAGGCTTGGCAGAGCTTTTTGGAAGGCGAGTTCGCGGCATCACCCCAACGCTGCGACACCGCGAAATCAAATCGGTAGGTTGTTATGCAACGTTTCGTCTGCACAACCGCACGGGGTGCGCTGTTGATGTTTACTTCGCTGGTTCCGCTGGGTGCATACGCCCCCGGAACGTTGATGGTGACAGCGCTCGCCATATCGGTCGGCGTCGCCCAGCCCGTCCAGGCACAGACCACGCCCCCCCCGGATCCCTCCGTAACTTCTGCTGTTGGCGATCCGGTCACGAACCCGGTCACTGGAACCGAGACGACGGTCAGCGCGCTGCTGGTCGATCCGGCGGGCACACCGACAGCCGGCGACACGGCCTTCGTCCAGACCGCAGATGGATATACGTTCCTGGTCAAGGCGGCGGGCGAGACGTTCTATAACAGCGACAGCCCGCCCGTCGCCTTCACCATCGGCAGCATAAGCGGCGGCGACGCCGAGGTCACCAGCCCCGGCGCGACAGGCACGCAGGCTTTTCCGCTGGGACAGACGACGACCGCGTTCAACGATGATTTCAACAGCACCGGAACGCCCGGAGACCTGACCCCGCCGGTGGATGTCAGCGGTCCGAACGGCGTGCGGCAGGTGGTCTTCGGTCGCGACGGCAGCAATGGACGCGCGGGCGCGCTGTTCGTGCCGCCCAGTTCGGGCGGTGACGGGGCGGTGGGACCGACCCAGGTCCAGACACTAAGCAGCGACGTCAACGCGACCTCGAATATCGGCTGGGAAATCGGCAGCGTCGGTGGCGCGGGTGGGCGCGGCGGCGATTCCTATCTCAGCTTCTGGGACGGTCGCGATGGCGGCGATGGCGGTGCAGGCGGTCGGGTGATCGCCACGCAGAGCGCCACCAGCACCATCCAGACCGCCGGAACAAACAACTACGGCATCTTCGCCTACAGCCGCAGCGGCCGCGCCGGCGACGGCGGCAGCGGCTTCGCGGCGCCCGGCGGCGGCACCGGCGGGCACAGTTCCGACGGCGGTTATGTCACCGTGAACCAGTCTGGCGAAATCTCGACCAGCGGCACGAACGCGCATGGCATCTATGCACTCAGCGTCAGCAATAACGGCGGAAACGGCGGCAACCAATGGGGGCTTGTCGGCCAGTCCGGCAGCGGCGGCTTTGGCGGCGACGGCGGGCAGGTCGATGTGAATACCATGGCCGGTGCCACGATCCTGACGACCGGCGATTTCGCCAACGGCATTCTGGCGCAGTCGATCGGCGGCTCGGGCGGGTCGGCGGGGATCAGTGGCAATCTGCTGGTGTCGCTGGTCGGCAGCGCCGACAACGGCGGCAACGCATCTGCGGTCAATGTCAGCAACGCGGGTGCGATCCAGACCCAGGGCGCGTTGTCGCGCGGGATCATGGCACAGTCCATCGGCGGCGGTGGCGGCGCGGGAGGCACGGCGGCCGGTCTGGTATCGCTGGCGCTGGGTGGCGTGGGATCGAACGGCGGGTCGGGCGGCGCGGTCAGCGTCACCAATACCGGCACCGGGTCGATCGTCACGACCGGTCTTCTGTCTGACGGGATCATGGCGCAATCGATCGGTGGCAGCGGCGGGCAGGGCGCGAATGCGTTCGGCCTTGTCGGGATCGGCGGCACCGGGTCGCGCGGCGGGAGCGGCGCGGCCGTCAGCGTCACCAATCTGGGCCGGATCGAGACAACGGGTGACGGCGCGCGCGGTATCGTCGCGCAATCCATCGGTGGCGGTGGTGGCGATGGCGGGTCGTCTGCGGGCATGGTCGCCGTCGGCGGAACGGGATCGGGCGGCGGCAGTGGCAACACCGTGACCATCGTCAACGACGGTGTCATCACCACGCGCGGCGACGACGCGATGGGCATTCTTGCGCAATCCATCGGCGGTGGCGGCGGAAATGGCGGATCGGCCGGTGCAGTCGGCGCCTTTGTGGGCGTTGCCGTCGGCGGTGGCGGCGCGGCGGGTGGCGCGGGCGGCACCGCGAATGTCACGCTGTCCGACACGGATGCCAGCCAGCCATCGCAGATCCGGACCGAAGGCGACCGCGCGACTGGCGTCTTCGTGCAGTCCGTGGGCGGCGGCGGCGGCAATGGCGGCGGCGCGGTGTCGGTGGCCGTGGGCGCGTTCGGCGCCGCCTCGGTGTCGGTCGGCGGGTCAGGTGGCGCCGGCGGCGCGGGCGGCACGGCAATCCTGACCGGCAGCGGCGATGCCTCGGTCCAGACCGCCGGTGACGACGCCACGGGCATCCTGATGCAATCCGTAGGCGGTGGCGGTGGCAATGGCGGCTATTCGGTCGCGGCGGCGGCATCGGGCGGACCGGTTTCCGGATCGCTGGCGGTGGGCGTTGGCGGATCGGGCGCCGCCGGTGGTGCGGGCGGCGAAGTGCGCGTCGGCACGATCGACGGCGGCGGCAACCTGACCGCGCCCGGATTTTCCGGCAGCGTGGTCACGACGGGTGATCGCTCGACGGGGATGTTGTTCCAGTCGATCGGCGGTGGCGGCGGCAATGGCGGGCTGGCGGTTGCCGGTTCGGGCGGCGGCTCGCTGATCTTCTCGGGCAGCGTGTCGGTCGGCGTGGGCGGCTCGGCCTCTGGTGGGGGTGCCGGAGGCCGGGTCCGCGTCTACACCGATTCGAACATCAACACGGTGGGCGACAGTTCGACCGCGCTGATGGTTCAGTCCATTGGCGGCGGCGGCGGCAATGGCGGTGGCAGCATCGCCGCGGGCGTCAACGGCAGTGCAGGCGGCGCGGCAGGCATCAATGTCGCGGTCGCGGGCAGCGGTGCTGCGGCGAGCGCGGGCGGTGACGTGAACCTGATCGCGGGCGGCGACCTGATCCGCACGCGCGGTCGCTTCTCGACTGGCGTTCTGGCGCAATCCGTGGGTGGCGGCGGCGGTAATGGCGGCTATGCGATTGCAGCCGGGGCCGACGGTGCCGGTGCGGGCGCGGGCAACGTCAATGTCGAGATCGGCGCCTCGGCCGGCGGTGGCGGCGCGGGCGGTGTGGTCGACGCGCGCGTAGACGCCGCCGTGGATACGCTTGGCGACGATTCAGGCGCCATCGTGGTGCAGTCCGTGGGCGGCGGTGGCGGCAATGGTGGCTTCGGCATCGCTGCTGGTGCTGCGGGCGGCGGGGCCGGGGCAGGCAATGTGACTGTGGGGCTGGGCGGTTCAGGCGGGTCGGGCGGCGCGGGCAACACCGTGATCGCGGCCGTGAACGGCGACGTGTCGACCCAGGGCGACCGGTCTGCGGGCGTTGTCGCGCAGTCCATCGGCGGCGGTGGCGGCAATGGCGGATTTGCCGTGTCGGGCGCGGTCTCTGGTGCGGGCGTCGGCAGCGGCTCGGTCGCGGTCGGTCTGGGCGGTGGCGCAGGCTCGGGAGGCGCGGGCGGCGCGGTGACCACGACGGTTACTGGCGACGTCACGACCGAGGGAACCGATTCGACCGCCATTCTTGCGCAATCCGTCGGCGGCGGTGGCGGCAATGGCGGCTTCAGCGTGGCCGGAACCATTACCGGCAGCGGAACCGGCAGCGGCGCGGTCAGCGTAGGCCTTGGCGGTGGCGGCGGCGCAGGTGCTGCGGCAGGCGCCGTGACCTTGACCAGCGATGGCGCGGTCTGGACGCAGGGCGACCGGTCGTCGGGTGTCGTGGCGCAGTCGATCGGCGGCGGCGGCGGCAATGGTGGCTTCAGCGTGGCGGGCTCGGTCGCGGGCGCGGGCGTCGGCGCGGGCACGGTCAGTGTCGGGCTGGGCGGCAGCGGTGCCGGAGGCGGCGCTGCGGGTGCGGTCGATGCGACCTCGAACGGGACCATCCTGACCTATGGTTTCGCCTCGTCAGGCTTTGTCGCACAATCCATTGGCGGCGGCGGCGGCAATGGCGGTTTTACGGTCAGTGCGGCCCTGTCGTTTGCTGGCACCGGTGCGGGCAGTGTCGGAGTGGGACTTGGCGGCAGCGGCGCAGGCGGCGGTGACGGCGCGTCGGTGACCGCAGCGACATCGGCGAATGTCGAAACGCGCGGCGATGCGTCGACCGGCATTCTGGCCCAATCCATCGGCGGCGGCGGCGGCAATGGCGGCTTCAGCATCACGCCGACGCTGACCGGCGCTGGCGTCGGATCGGGCGCGATCTCGGTCGGGCTGGGCGGCAGCGGCGCTGGCGGCGGCAATGGCGGCAGCGTCGCTCTGACGGTCGCCAACGGCGTGTTGACGCGGGGCGATCAATCGGCGGCGGTGGTCGCGCAGTCGGTCGGTGGCGGCGGCGGCAATGGCGGCTTCAACGTCACGGCGGCGGGTACCGGCGCAGGCACGGGTTCGGGTGCCGTCGGCGTCGGGATGGGCGGGCGCGGTGCCGGTGGCGGCGCTGGCGGGACAGTGACCAGCGATGTGACAGGAAGCCTGACCACGCTTGGCGACAGTTCGGGCGGGCTGGTCGTGCAGTCGCTTGGCGGCGGTGGCGGCAATGGCGGCATGAATGTTAGCGCGGCGGTCGCGGTCGCGGGCGTGGGATCGGGTGGCGCGTCAGTCGGTCTTGGCGGCGCGGCGGGCGCGGGCGGCGATGCGGGCACGGTTACATCGTCGCTGACCGGCGATGTCGCGACCGTGGGCATCAACTCGGGCGGCGTGACCGTGCAATCGCTTGGCGGCGGCGGCGGCAATGGCGGGCTGAACGTCTCGGCCATCCTGACCGGCGCCGGGACCGGATCGGGCGGGGTTTCGGTAGGTCTTGGCGGCAGTGGCGGTGACGGCGGTGACGGCGCGGCCGCGGACAGCACGGTCACCGGCAATGTCGTGACCTTTGGCGCAAACTCGTCAGGCGTTGTCGTGCAATCCGCGGGCGGCGGTGGCGGCAATGGCGGCATCAGCGTTTCTGCCGCAGTCAACCTTAGCGGCACCGGAGGCGGTGCGCTGGCCGTGGGCCTTGGCGGCAGCGGCGGCGGCGGCGGCGATGCGGACACGGCGACCGGGCGGGTGACGGGCGATATCACTACGGTCGGCCTGAACTCTTCGGGCATGGCCGTGCAATCGCTTGGCGGCGGTGGCGGCAATGGCGGGATCAGCATAGCTGGCGCGCTGAACGCGGCCGGGACGGGCGGCGGCGCGGCCTCGGTCGGGATCGGCGGGTTTGGCGGTGACGGGGGACTGGCCTCGGCGGCATCCGGCACGTTGACGGGCGACGTGACGACGCTGGGCGACAGCTCGGGCGGCGTGCTGGTGCAATCGGCCGGTGGCGGCGGTGGCAATGGCGGACTCAGCGTGTCCGGCACCGTAAACCTGGCGGGCACTGGCGGCGGCGGTGTGGCCGTCGGGGTCGGGGGCTTTGGTGGCGGCGGCGGCGCTGCCGGGACGGCGACCGGAGAAGTCACCGGCAACGTGGCGACGGCGGGTACGGATTCCTCGGCCTTCACGGTGCAGTCGCTTGGCGGCGGTGGCGGCAATGGCGGCCTCAGCGTCGCCGGAACGCTCAGCGCGGCGGGCACGGGGTCTGGCGCGGTGTCGATCGGTGTCGGTGGCTTCGGCGGCGATGGCGGCGCGGCCGCGGCTGCGTCGGGAACGATGTCGGGCGATATCGTCACCGCCGGGGACCGGTCCGGCGGGGTGCTGGTGCAGTCGGCCGGTGGCGGCGGCGGCAATGGCGGGTTGAATGTCAGCGGTGCGGTCAGCCTTGCTGGCACGGGTTCGGGCGTTGCGTCGGTCGGGATCGGCGGCGCGGGCGGCGGTGGCGGTGCGGCCGACACGGCCACGGGCAGCGTGACCGGAGATGTTGAAACGGCGGGCGTCGATTCCGCCGGAATTACGGTTCAGTCGCTGGGTGGCGGCGGTGGCAATGGCGGGATCAACGTCTCGGCCAGCCTGACCGCGTCCGGCAGCGGCGGTGGCGGTGCGGCCATTGGGGTCGGCGGTTTCGGAGGCGCCGGTGGGGACGCCGCTGCGGCACAGGCCAGCGTCGAGGGCGATGTGCTGACCGAGGGGGATCGTTCCGGCGGGGTGCTGGTGCAGTCGGCCGGCGGCGGTGGCGGCAATGGCGGCCTGAGCGTCGCAGGTTTCGTCAACCTGTCCGGCAGTGGCGGCGGCGGGGCTTCGATCGGCATCGGCGGCATGGGCGGCGGCGGCGGCAATGCCGGGACGGCCAGCGGCACGATGACCGGCAATGTGACCACGGCCGGGGCGGATTCCGCCGGCTATTCCATCCAGTCGCTTGGCGGCGGTGGCGGCAATGGCGGCATCAACGTGTCCGGCACGCTGAGCGCGACGGGCAGCGGCGGCGGCGGCGCTGCCATTGGCGTGGGTGGCTTTGGCGGCGGTGGCGGCGACGCGGCTTCGGCCTTTGGCGCGCTGACCGGAGATGTCGCTACGGCGGGCGACCGTTCGGGCGGGGTGCTTGTGCAGTCGCTTGGCGGTGGCGGCGGCAATGGTGGGCTGAATGTCAGCGGTGCGGTCAGTGTTGCCGGAAGCGGCGGCGGCGCGGCGGCCATCGGCGTCGGCGGCATGGGTGGCGGCGGCGGCGCGGCGGACAGTGCGACCGGCAGCATGAGCGGCAATGTCCTGACGCTTGGAAACGATTCGACGGGCATGACCGTGCAATCGCTTGGCGGTGGCGGCGGCAATGGCGGCATCAACGTGTCTGCCGCGATCAGCGCCGCCAGCAGCGGCAGCGGTGCGGCGGCCATCGGCGTCGGCGGCTTCGGCGGCAGCGGCGGCGATGCGGCCGCAGCCACAGGAACCATGGCTGGTGACGTACGGACCGAGGGCGACCGCTCGGGCGGTGTGCTTGTGCAGTCGCTTGGCGGCGGCGGCGGCAATGGCGGGCTGAACGTCAGTGGCGCGGTCAGCCTGTCCAGCCAGTCCAGCGGCGCGGTCGGCCTTGGGATCGGCGGGGCCGGCGGTCTGGGCGGAGCGGGCAGCACCGCGACCGGCCGCGTGACCGGCGACGTGACCACGCTGGGGGAAAATTCAACGGGCGTGATGGTGCAGTCTGTCGGCGGCGGCGGCGGCAATGGCGGGCTGAATGTCAGCGGCGCGGTCAGCATCGCGGGCAACGGCAGTGGCGCGGCGGCCATCGGCGTCGGCGGCTTCGGCGGTGGCGGCGGGATCTCGGGCGACGTGACTGGTGCCTATACCGGCACCGCGCTGACCTTCGGGGACCGCTCGGCCGGGGTTGTGGCACAATCGCTTGGCGGCGGCGGCGGCAATGGCGGCATCAACGTCTCGGCCGGCATTTCGGTCGGGTCCAGCTTCTCGGGGGCGGTCGGCCTTGGCGTCGGCGGGTTCGGCGGCGGCGGCGGACAGGCCGGTTCGGTCGATCACACGGTCGCGGGCTATGCCCAGACGTCGGGCGACGATTCGATTGGCGTTCTCAGCCAGAGCCTTGGCGGCGGTGGCGGCAATGGCGGGCTGAATGTCAGCGGTGCCGTGTCGCTGTCGCGCCAGACCAGCGCGGCGGTTGGGCTGGGTGTCGGCGGGTTCGGCGGCAGCGGTGCCGATGCCGGCGCCCTGACGGCCTCGACCTATACCGGCGGTGTGCTAACCTTTGGCGACCGCAGTTCGGGCATCGTCACCCAAAGCCTTGGTGGCGGTGGCGGCAACGGCGGCACCAATGTCACCGGCAGCATCAACCTGACGCAGCAGAACGGCGGCGCGGGATCGCTTGGCGTTGGTGGCTTTGGCGGAGGCGGCGGAAATGGCGGCGCGGTGACCAGCACTGTCGCGACCAGTGCCGCGACCGAAAGCTTCCAGACGCGCGGCGATGACAGCATCGGGGTTCTGGCGCAGTCGGTGGGCGGCGGCGGTGGCGCGGGTGGTCTGAATGTCAGCGGCGCGGTCAGCCTGACCGGCCAGTCAGGCGCTGCTGTGGCGCTTGGCGTCGGCGGCTTCGGCGGCGCGGGCGGCGACGCGGGAACGGTCGGCCTGGACGTGACCGGCACGGTCGGCACGATGGGCAACCGCGCGCATGGCCTGATGGCGCAGTCGCTTGGCGGCGGCGGCGGCACGGGCGGCACGAATATCTCTGGCACGCTGGCGCTGACCAAACCGTCGGGGTCGAACACAATCTTTTCCATCGCGGCCGGTGTCGGCGGCTTCGGCGGCGGGGGCGGAGATGCCGGTGCGGTCGAACTTGGATATTCGGGCGCGCTGACCGCGCTGCCGCGCACGGTGAACGGCGACGGCACGATCACGCTGAACCAGACGCAGGGCGCGAACGGCATCGTCGCGCAATCCATCGGCGGCGGCGGCGGCGACGGCGGTGTGAACGTGACGGCGGGCGTCGCGATCAGCAGCAAGCCCGGCGCGGGCCAGACCGACCGCAGCAAGTCTTATGGCGTGCTGGTCGGTGTGGGCGGCTTTGGCGGAACGGGCGGCAACGCGGGCACGGTCGGTGTGGACGTGGCCGAAGGCAGCACAATCACCGCGCACGGCACCGGACGCTCGGGCATTCTGGCGCAGTCGGTCGGCGGCGGCGGCGGCAATGGCGGTCTGAACGTGTCGGGCGGAATCGTGTCCGACACGTCGTTGATCGTGGGTGTCGGTGGCATGGGCGGCAATGCCGGACGCGCCGACGATGTGACCGTGACGGCGCGCGCCGATATCGGCGTGACCACCGATCCGGACGATTTCGGCGAACCCGACGATGATAGTTTCGAGGCCAAGCTGCGCGACATCTTGGGTGATACCATCGTCGATGAAGCCGAAGACATGGTCGATTCAAAGGGTCTCAAGACGCTGTTCGTGGATCTGGGCCTGTTCAAGGGTGACGAACTGCCGGAATCCGAGGGCTCGGCCGGCCTGCTGGCGCAGTCGATCGGCGGCGGCGGCGGCAATGGCGGCCTGAACGTGTCGGGCGGCATCGCGCTGAGCAAGGACGGCAAGATCCCGTCGGTGACCTTCGGAATCGGCGGCTTTGGTGGCGCGGCGAATGTCTCGGGCGATGTCCTGGCCGATCATGTCGGCACGATCGGTGTCGAAGGCAACTGGAAGCACGGCATCTTCGCGCAATCGGTCGCCGGTGGCGGCGGCAATGGCGGGATGAATGTGAGCGGCCAGCTGAACTGGGGCAGTTCCGAAGGCACGGGCGGCGCCACCGATCTCAGCGTCGTGGCGGGGCTGGGCGGCCATGGCGGCGTCGGCGCGGATGCGGGCGATGTGGATGTGATCTCGGACGGCGATATCGCCACGCGCGGCTATCACGCACGCGGCATCTTCGCGCAATCCATCGGCGGTGGCGGCGGCACGGGCGGCATGAATGTCACGGCGGTCGGCACCAAGGACAGCTCTCCGGTGGCGATCGGGGTCGGCGGCTTCGGGGCCAGCGGCGGTGATGCGGGCGATGTCAGCGTGACGCGCGGCACCGAGACGGCAGCGGCGGGACGGATCGACACCGATGGCGTCGGCGCGCACGGGATCGAGGCCAGCAGCATCGGCGGCGGCGGCGGCGACGCCGGGATCAACGCGGTGCTGGGCTTCAGCAAGACGACCGGATCGGGCAGCAATGGCGGCACCGCGGGGGACCGCAAGACGCCCACCAATACCGGTGTCGATGACAGCGTGATCGCCAATTTCAACTCGGTCCTTGACGAACTTGAAGGCAAGACCAGCACCACCACCCCCAGCGGCGGCAAGCAGGTGAATTCGGCTGTCGTCGCCATCGGCGGCTCGGCCGGGAACGCGGGGAATGGCGGGCAGGTCGATGTGACCCATTTCGGCGATGTCGAAACCCGGCAGAACGGCAGTCACGGCGTGTTCGCGCAATCGCTTGGCGGGGGCGGCGGCAACGCGGCCTTCAATCTGGGCCTGATCTTCGAAACCGGCAACACTGACAAGAACAAGGGCTTCGGCCTTGCCATCGGCGGTGGCACCGGCGATGGCGGCTCGGGCGGCGATGTCGCCGTCGCCAATACCGGCGACGTGGACACCCATGGCGATGACGCGCACGGCATCTTTGCGCAGTCGGTCGGCGGCGGCGGCGGCAATGCCGGCTATACCTCGCTGACCAATGGCGGCGAGGGCGGCAATGTCGCGATCCAGATCGGCCGCACCGGCGGAACGGGCGGCACCGCGGGCGATGTCATCGCCAGCAGCGATGGGGACGTGGTGACGCGCGGCGCCCGTTCGCACGGGCTGTTCGCGCAGTCGATCGGCAATGGCGGCGGCAATTCCAGCGCGACCTCGGTTTCGCTGACCACGCCCAAGACGAACGACAAGAAGGGCACGACCTTCAAGCTGAGCGTTGGCCTTGAAGGCGGAGAAGGCGGCGCGTCCGGTAATGTCACGGCCGGAGCGGACGGTCTGATCTATACGATGGGCGATGATTCCCACGGCGTCTTTGCGCAATCGGTGGGCGGCGGCGGCGGCACCGGCGGTGGCGCGGGCGGTGCGGCGGGTGCGGGCACCTCCTATTCGTTGAATATCGGCGGCAGCGGCGGCACCGGCGGCGTATCCGGCACGGTCGATGTGACCAGCACGGCCCGGATTGCGACCGAAGGTGCGCGCGCCACCGCCATCATGGCACAATCCGTGGGTGGGGCGGGCGGCACCGGCGGCTATGTGAAAAGCGGTACCACGGCGCTCAGCATCGCCAAGAACCTGATCAAGGGGGCCGAGATCGGCACCACCGCCTCGATCAATATCGGCGGCAGCGGCGGTGAGGGCATGACCTCGGACGACGTGACGGTGGACAGCGGCGGGATCGTGACGACCCTGGGCGAATCCGCGCATGGGATCTTTGCGCAGTCGGTCGGCGGCGGTGGCGGCATGGGCGGTCTGGTGGACAACACCATCGTCAATCTGCGCTCGACCATCGCGACGACCGCCACGCTGTCGATCGGCGGCAGCGGCGGCACCGGCGCGGTGTCGGGCGATGTCGACGTCACCAACCGCAGCACGATCATCACCTCGGGCAAGAAATCCGCAGGCATCCTTGCGATGGCCGTGGGCGGCGGCGGTGGCGACGCGCAATATGTGCGCAACATCATCGCCGGGCCGAATGCCGACAACAGTTCCCGCAATGCGCTGCTGATCGGCGGCTCGGGCGGGACGGGCGCGGCAGGCGGCGCGGTCAGCGTGGCCAACATCTCGGGCGCGCGCATCCAGACCTCTGGCGCGGAAAGCCACGGCATCTTCGCGCAATCGGTGGGCGGCGGCGGCGGCAACGGCAGCGATGTCCTGTCGGTATCGGTCAGCCGTCCCGGCAGCACCGCCAAGGTCAGGCAGCAGGGTCTGCAATTGGGGATCGGCGGTTCGGGTGGCACCGGCGGCACCGGCGGCGCGGTCGATGTCCGCAATGACGGGGTGATCGTCACGACGGGCGCGGCTGCACATGGCGTGCTGGCACAGTCTGTCGGCGGCGGCGGCGGCAATGGCGGCTATTCGATCACCGGCACCGCGACCCTGCAGAAGGGGACGTCTTCGGATCCGACCATGGCACTGAATGTCGGCGGCTCGGGCGGCAGCGGCAATGCGTCGGGCGCGGTCAGCGTCACGAATGGCGGGCAGATCGACGTCGCGGGCGACGGCGCCTATGGCGTGCTGGCGCAATCCGTCGGCGGCGGCGGTGGCAATGGCGGCATGGCCATAGCGCTGTCGCTGAACGACCTGGCTGCACAGGCCAAGGGGCAATCCTATACCAAGCTGGCCGTGGGTGGCGCGGGCGGCGACGGTGCGGATGGCGGCGATGTCACCGTCACCCACAGCGGCATGATCACCGTGCGTGGCGACAACGCTTATGGCATCTTCGCGCAGTCGGTCGGCGGTGCGGGCGGCAATGCAGGGCTGTCGATCTCGACCCCCGTGGCGATGGCGGCGGACTATGTCATCTCGACCCTTCTGGGCGCACGCACCGGAACCGACGGGACGGCGGGCACGGTTACCGTGAACAGCACCGGCGATATCGTCGTGCTGGGCGCGAACAGCCAAGCGATCCTCAGCCAGTCGGTGAATGGCGGCGGTGGCAACGTCCAGACCTTCCTGGACTTCACCAAGACCGAGGCTGCGTCGGCGCGGGCCTTGGCGGCGGCACCCGAGACCGGCCCCGATGTCGGTGTCACCAGTAGCCTGTCGCTTGGCGGCGAGGATGTCAGCGGCAGTGTCGGATCGGACGTAACCCAGGTTCATCGCGGCGACATGCTGACGACGGCGGCGCGGTCAACGGGCATGCTGCTGCAAAGCGTCGGCGGCGGCGGCGGCACGGCAGTGACGGATGTGAAGGCCGGCCGCACCGGGGATCTGAGCCTGAATGCCATGCTGGGCGCGGTGAACACCAATGATGCCGGGGGCGGCGACATCACCGCCCGCCGGAACGGCACGGTCGAGACGCGCGGCGACATGTCTGCCGGCGGGCTGACCCAGTCCGTGGGTGGTGGTGGTGGTCGCTTGATGCTGAATACCGGCGCCGGGCAAGCCGGATCGGGGCAGCGCAGCGCCAATGTCACGCTGGGTGCCGATCCGTCCTTCCGCAACGATGGTGGCGACGTGTCGCTGCGCCTGCGCGGCGCGGTCGCGACCCGCGGCGATCACGCCAGCGCCCAGATCGTGCAGTCGATCGGCGCGGGCGGTGGGCAGGCCATGATGGCAGGGCTGGATCGTGCCCGAGTCACCCTGGGGGCCAGCGACGGCTCGACCGGCGATGGCGGTGCGATCAGGCTGGCCAATCGCGGCAACGTGCAGACCGCGGGGGGTGGGGCGCATGGTTTCGTGCTGCAGTCGATCGGTGGCGGTGGCGGCATGGTCGCGACCGACCTGCGTGCCGGTTCGCTGAGCGTGAACCTGTCCGATGAAAATGGTGGCGACGGCGGCGATATCGGCTTTGAGAATCGCGGCTATGTCCTGACGGCCGGTCGGGATGCGGTCGGAGTCCTGGCACAAAGCCTTGGCGGCGGCGGCGGTGCGGTGGACGGGCTGTATCGCGGTAGCGCGGGCGGCGCGGGCAGCGGCGGTGCGATCGATATGGATCTGACCGGCAACATCCTGTCGCTTGGCCGGGATGGCATCGCCGTGATGGCGCAATCGGCGGGCCGCGATGGCGCGGACAGCATCTCGGTGGCGCTGGACGGCGTGATCGTCGGCGGCAGCGGAACAGCGTCGGGCGGCGTATTGTCGGCCCGCGCACCGACCCGGCCCGCGGGATCGACAGCGGGTCCGGCGGCCATCGTCATTGATGGCGGCACGGTGAACACGGTCGATCTGTCCTCGGGCAGCTTCCTGATGTCGCTCAACGACCGCATCCTTTCGGGCGGCAGCGGTGCCGATCAGGTGACACTGAACGGCGGCGCGGTCGGCAACGTCGATCTGGGCGGAGGTGCCAACCGGCTGGCGGTGACGCGCGGCGCAAGCTTTACCGCGCTGGACCGGATCGATCTGGGCGATGACGGTGCGATGCGGATCGACGGCGATCTGTATCTGGGCGGCGATCCTTATCTGGCCGGTGGGCGCAACCTTGGCGTCCGGACCCGTGCAACCCAGTTCCGACTGACCCAGAATGTCAGCCAGACCACCGAGCTGACCGGATCGCTGAGCTTTGGTCGCAGCGCGACCTATACGCCCGATGTCTATTTCCGCACCGATGGCGCGGCGGGCGGTGACAGCGACCTGATCCGTGTGTCCGGCGACGCGACGTTGTCGGGCACGATCCGGCCGGTCCTGCAGTTGTTGCAGCGCACGGCGCCGCTTGCGCTGATCCAGGCCGAGGGTTCGGCCATCGACGACAGCACGCGCGTCGTCGATACGGTGGTGATCGACTATTCGATCGATGTGTCGCGGTCGGGCGGCATCAGCAGCATCAACCTGCTGGCAGATGCCGATTTCGCAGTGGCCGGCAGCAATCGAAACCAACGGCTGCTTGGCGATCACATCGGACGGGTTCTGGCCGGGCAGGGGTCGGCGCAGATGGGGCCGATGTTCGCGCTGATCGCGAACATGCAGACCCGCGCCGAGGTGATCGACGCGCTGGACCGGCTGAGTTCGGAAGGCTATGCGGCGACGCAGGTCGGCGCGCTGTATTCAGGCCGGCAGTTTGCGCGCACGATGTCGAATTGCGACAAGGCGAACATGGCTGGCGCGGCGGACGATCCGCGCGCCTGTTACTGGATCGCGGCCGAAGCCGCCAATCTGGATCGCGACGCGACCAGCGAAAGCAAGCGTTTTGCGCTGGACACCTCGACCTTCTCGGCGGGAATGCGGATGCCGGTCGGGGACGAGCTGTATCTGGGCATGGCCGCCGGGTTCGAGAATTACAGCATGTCGAACGGCGACCGGTTCATGGCCGATGGCAAGCGTGCCCATCTTGGCGTCTCGCTGGCGACCTATCGCGGCCCGTGGGAGGTGTATGGCCAGCTGTCCGGCAGCAAAGGCGATGCGGATGCGACCCGCGTGATCGGCATCTCGGGGGTGCTGCCCAACGGCGATGTCGTGACGGCGGGCACGGCCCATGTCAGCCAGACCATCAGCCAGGCCAATATCCGGCTTGGCGGCGGCTATCGCTATCAGCCGGCGGGCAGCAATTTCTATCTGCGGCCCGGCCTGGACCTGGATGCGACATGGCTGCATTCGGCCTCGGCCAGTGAAGGCGGCGACCGCTATGGGCTGGAGTTGAAGAAGACCAGCCAGTGGGTCCTGTCGGCGACGCCATCGGTCGAGCTGGGCACCGACATCGCGACCGATGGCCAGAACCGGATGCGCGCCTATCTGCGCGGCGAGATGACATTCTCGAACGCCGACGACGTGTATGTGAACGCGACCTTCCCGGGCGCGGACCCGTCCGACGGCACGTTCCGCAACTACAGCCAGATCAGCGACCGTACCCGCCGCTTGAAGGCCGGAATGACCTTCTATGGCAAGGACGGGGACGGCTACATGAATGTCGGCTATCAGGGCGAATGGGGACGTCAGGGAACTGTCGGTCATACCGCCAGCCTCAGCTTCGGAATGCGTTTCTGACAATTGCAAATATGGAAAGGACGACATGATCTGGAATACCGCGACGACGCTGGCCGTGGCGCTGACATTGCTGACCGGGACCGACGCGACCGCGCAGGGCGAAGCGCCCCAGGCGCAGCCGGCCGAGCAGCAGGCACCGGCGGCGGAAACCCCGCCCGAAGCGCCGCTCTGGCTGATTTCCTGTTCGAACCAGGCAAACCCGGACCAGTTGCTGTGCGAATTCTCGCAAAGCCTGATCGTCTCGGAGGGGAACCAGCGACTGGCGACGGCATCTTTCACGCGCGTGGCCGGACAGGATGCGACAGAGGCCGTGCTGACGGTGCCGTTCGGTGTGTCCCTGTCGGAAGGCGTAACGGTGTCTGTGGACGACAATGACGTGGGAACCCTGCAATATGACAGCTGCGACGGGCAGGGCTGCTATGCCACTGGCCCGGTCGATGATGCGTGGTTGCAGGCGATGCGTGCAGGGGAACAGCTGACTGCGTCGGTCAGGGGCCGCGACGGTCGCGATATCGCCCTGAGTTTCCAGCTGAGGGGCTTCAGCAAGGCCGACGACATGCTGCCCTGAGCGACGGTGTCTCGCGGGGCCGGATCATTTTCCGGCCAAGGCTGCCATCGTCCGCAAGATCGTCGGCGGGCTTCAGAAGTGGCGGCATGAGCAGCGATGTTCCGCCCCGCCGCTGTTGCGCGAAAAGTGGCGGTGTTCCGATCAACCATCCCCATGCTTGCGGGGGCCGCGCGTTATCGGCCCAGTGTCTGAGCGTATTCCTCAAGCTGGGTGACAACCGTGCCCCAGCCATCGAAGAAGCCCATGTCCTCGTGTGTCTGTCGCGCCTGCGCAGACCGATGCCGGGCGATCGCGGTATAGGTCGTGCCGCCATTCCCATCGTCCTCGAATTCGATGATGGCGGTCATGAACGGATCGGCGGCGGGCACCCAGCCCTCGCTGTAGCCGTCGGTGAACACAAGGCGCTTGCCGTTGATGATCTCTAGGAAGACCCCGGTGTTTTCGATATGGGCGCCATCGACATTCATGGTGGTGTTGAACTTGCCGCCGACCCGCAGATCGATATCGCAGGCGACAAGGCTGTGGGGTCTTGGCACGAAGAAATTCATCAGGTGCTTTGGCGTGGTCCAGCATTCCCACAGCACCGAACGGGGTGCATTCAATGTGCGCGCGAAGCTGAGATCGCGTTCAGGGTCCAGGTTCATTTGCTGCGTTCCTTCATCAGGTCGGTGACGTAGTCATCGAATCGGTCAAGACGGCCCTCCCAGATGTCGCGCTGTTCCGTCAGCCAGTCCCTTGCGGGCGTGAAGGCATCGGGGGCCAGCCGGCAGATGCGGGTTCTGCCCTGCTTGGTAGAGATGACCAGTCCGGCCTCTTCCAGCTTCCGCAGGTGGCCCATGAAGGATGGCAGCGCCATGTCGTGGGGCGCGGCCAATTCGCTGACGCTGGCATCGCCCCGCGCAAGGCGGTGCAGGATCATGCGACGTGTCGGATCACCCAGCGCGGAAAAGCACAGGTCGAGGTTCGGGTCTGACTTAGCCATATGACTAAGTATCGGGCCGCGGTCGGGTCGTCAAGAATTGTTAGCCGTTTGCCTTACTGAAGATGCGGGCAAGGTAAGGCGTCACAGCCCTGCAACCGGATCGCCGCGATGCGCCGGCTTTCAGCCGCCAAAGCCGCGCGATCCGCCGGTGCCGCCGAAGCCGCCGCGCGAAGCGGCCGTGGCGCGTGTCATCGGCGCCTTGCCCGCGGTGGCCGCGGGGCGCGTGAACTGCTGTGCGCCCATTGTCGCGCGACCCTGATTGGCCGAAAAGCTGCTGGTCCGGGCCGCGTTGGTGAACCCGCCCGAGGCGTTGCGATACATCGGCTGCGATGCGGCCATGCCGCCGCCGGCGCGGCCCAGCATGCTGCCGATCAGGTATCCGGCCAGCAGCGGCATGAAGATGCTGCCCGATCCGCCGTTTTGCACCTGTTCGGCTTCGGAGCCGCAGTTTCCTTCGCCATGCTGTTCCTCGCAGACCGCAAGGCTTTCATATCGGGGCGCGGCCTCGACATGCAGCGTCTCGGCATCGGCGAAGGCCTGCTGGCATTGATCGGCCGTGAACAGGCCGCCATCGGTCGCCGCCGCCTGGCAGCTGGCAAGGTCGGGAAACGCCTGCGCGTCCACCTGTTCTTCCTTGCAGCCCGCCAGCGCGAACGATGCGGCGCCGAGAATGGTCAGGGCAACGGTGCTGGAACGTTTTCTCATGCTGATATTCCTAGCGTGGATCAGTCGGAAATGAAATGCGGCTTGAAACGGGACAGGTCGCGGGTGATGCGGTCGCGGTCCTCGCGCATCCCCATCCCCACGCAGGTGTCGCCGACGATCCAGGCGCCGATGACGGGTCGGAACCCGTCCATCACCGGCAAGGGATGATAGGCCTGCACGATCCGCGGGTGACGGTCGTAATCGCTGGCGGGTGAGGCTTCCGTGACCTCGCCATCCTCGACGATCGACACCGAGGCCCCTTCGCGCGAGAAGATCGGCTTGACGACATGCCCGGCACGAAGGACATCATTCGCGCGGCCAAAGCTGTCGGCGACATCCGCGACGGGGCGCCCGCCCTCGACCAGCGCCCCTGCGACGTCATCGGCGAAGAAGGCGGGCAGCAGGTTGGGATGGCCCTCGAACATCTGCCACAGCACGGGCAGGATGCCCTTGTTCGACAACAGGACCTTCCATGCAGGTTCAAGGAACATGCAGCCCGATCCGGCGATCCGCGCGGCATAATCGTCCGCCAGCAGATCCTCCCACGGATACAGCTTGAACAAGGTGCCGATCACGCGGTCTTCGGCATCGACGAACTGACCGTCAGGGCTGATGCCGATCTTGTCCAGATCGCTGTAATGCGCGCCCAGCCCGGCCTCGCGCGCGGCCCAGCCCAACGCCTCGACCGTGGCGTAATCTTCAGGATTGCCGGCAACGGCCGTGAAATGCAGGTCGGTATCCGGGGCGAACAGGGCCCGGAACCGTTCGACCAGCGCCTCGTGGATGCCGTTGAACTGATCGGCACCTTGGGGCAGCACACCGGCTGCAAGCTGATCTTCCAGCCACTGCCACTGAAACGCCGCGCTTTCATAGAGCGAGGTCGGCGTGTCGGCATTGTATTCCAGCAGCTTCGCCGGTCCCTGCCCGTCATAGGCCAGGTCGAAACGGCCATAGATCTCGGGTTCGTTCCTGCGCCAGCTATCCGCGACCAGATCGCGATGCGGGTCGGGAATCCCCAGCCGCGACATCAGTTCCTCGCTGGTGACGATGCGCGACACGGCCTCGCGGCACATCTGGTGAAGCTGAGTCGAGGGGTCTTCGATGTCATCCTCGATCTCGCGCAGCGAGAAACGATAGGCCGAGCTTTCGTCCCAGTAGGGTTCACCATGCATGTCGGCGAAGGTGAAGCCGACCTCGCTGGCGGTGTCGCGCCAGTCGGGGCGCTCGGGCAGGGTGATCTTTTCCATGTGTCTTCCCTAGCCTGTGGGCGGGCGTTGCGCCAGATCCAAGCGAGGCAGGTTGCGTCCCGCGATGGCCGGGGGGCTTGCCGCCCCCCGGACCCCCCGCCCGCGCGGTCTGGGCATCGTGCCGAAGGTGTCGTTTATCAGGCGGCCAGCGGTTCCCGCCAGCCATCTTCCTGCCAGATGCCGGTCAGGCACAGATCGTTGCCAAGCAGAACCAGATCCGCGCGGCGCCCGGCGGCGATCATGCCGAACCTGTCGGACTTTCCGATGGCCCGCGCGGGTTCCGAGGTCGCCATCGCCAGTGCCCGGTCAGGGGTGATGCCGACCTGACCGACCAGGGTCGCGATGGCGCGATCCATCCGCAGATCCGCACCCGCCAAGGTGCCGTCGGCCAGCGTCAGGCGACCGTTCCCGCGCAGCACAGGCCGACCGTTCAGGGCCATCCGGGTCATGTCGGTGCCCGCGAAGGCCATGCAGTCGGACACCAGAAAGAGGCCGTCGGTGCGTGCCCGCAGCGCCGCCCGCATCGCGGCCGGGTGAACATGGATCCCGTCGGCGATCAGCCCTGCGAACCCCTGGCCCGCCAGCACCGCGCCGACCATGCCGGGGCTGCGATGGCCCATCTGGCTCATTGCGTTGAACAGATGCGTGGCGCAGTTTGCCCCGGCATCGTAGGCGCGGCATGCGGTTTCATAGTCGCAATCGCTGTGGCCAAGGCTGACGATCGCGCCAGCCCCCGCAAGCGCCCTGATCTGTCGTGGCGTCGCGGCCTCGGGGGCCAGCGTCACCATCAACGCGGGCAGGGCGCGCGCCGCGTCGCACAGAATCGCAAGGTCGGCATCCTCCATGGGTCGCACCAGCGCCGGATCATGGGCGCCCTTTCGGCGCGGGTCCAGATGCGGACCTTCCAGATGCAGCCCGAGAAAGCCGGGCAAGTTCATCCGCGCGGCCTGAACCCCTGCGTCGATCACGCGTGCCGTCGCCTGTGGCGTGTCGGTGATCAGGGTAGGCAGGACGCCCGCGCAGCCAAGCTGACGATGTGTGTCGCAGATCGTCCGCAGCGCGTCGACATCCGTCGTGCCATCCACCATCAGCCCGCCGCCGCCATTCACCTGCAGGTCCAGAAAACCGGGCGCGATGATTCCCTGCACCCTCTCGGTGGGCGTGCCGGCCTCGCCCGCCGGAAGTATCTCGGCGATTCGGCTGCCATCCAGGACCAGGGCGTGATCCTGCCAGAAGCGGAAGCCGTCGAAGATTCGTGCGCCCGCAATGACATGTCGCATCAGACCGTCTCCGTCACCTTGCGCAGATGCGGCGGCGTGTCGGGATCAAAGCCGCGCCGCCGTGCCAACCCCTCGACACAGGCATAGAAACTGGCGATCGCGACAAGCGGCGCGACAATCGGGTGCAGTCCGGGGACCGATGGCAGGCGCGTGGTGCCGGCAGCGTCCGCGCCGGTGACAAATACATCGGCGCCCTGCGCGGCCAACCGTTCAGCCGTGCTGACCACATGCGGCAGGGCGGCATCCTCGACCCCAAGCGCGAGGACCGGGAAATTCGCCTGCACGATCGCGGCGGGGCCATGAAGCACCTCGGCCGAACTGTAGGCTTCGGCGTGGATGCCCGAGGTTTCCTTCATCTTCAGGGCCGATTCGCAGGCGATCGCATAGCCGGGGCCGCGTCCAAGGACGAAGGCCGACGATGCGCGCGCAAGGCGCGACGACAGCGGCGACCAGTCCATCGAAACGGCCTGCGCGAGTGCGTCGGGCAGGTCCGCCACGGCGGCCCGCAGGTCGTCGTCCTGTCGCCATTCGGCCACCAGGGCCAGCCCCGCCAGGACCGAGTTGACGAAGGTCTTGGTGGCGGCGACGCTTTTTTCCTCGCCCGCCTGCAAGGCAAGGCAGTGGGCCGAGGCGTCGGCCATCGGGCTGTCCGCATGGTTGGTGATCGCGATCCCCAGCGCCCCGCCCTGACCCGCCGCGCGCATCAGGTCCACGATGTCGGGGCTGCGCCCGGATTGCGAAATGCCGACACAGGCCGCACCGCCCAGTCGCAGGGGCCGCTTGTAGATCGAGGCGACCGATGGGCCGACCGACGCGACGGGAATCCCCGCCTGCAGTTCGATGGCGTATTTCAGATAGGTTGCGGCGTGGTCTGAAGATCCGCGCGCGACGGTCGCGATCACCGTCGGATCGCGCTCGCGCAGCGACTGGCCGGCCGCGATCACGGCGTCGCGGGACGCATCCATGAAACGGGCGGCGGCCTCGGGGATTTCGGCCACTTCGCGGGCCATGTGGCTTTGGGTCATGTCGATGTCCTTTCGGCCTCGGGGGCCAGTTTCAGCTCGACGGCGAAATCATAGGCATCGCCGCGATAGAGGGATCGGGTGAATTCGACCACCTGCCCGGAAGGCAGATAGGAAACGCGTTCGATCCGCAGGCCTGCCACGCCGGGGGGCACGCCCAGAAGATCGGCGTCCTTGACCGCAAGATTGGCGGCCGAGATGCGCTGCACCGCGCGCACCGGGCGCAGATTGCGGCCTTCCAGCACGGCGTAAAGGCTGCGGTCCACGCCCTCGGGGTCGGGCAGGATCGAGGCGGGCAACGAGGCGCGTTCGATGGCCAGGGGAACGCCGTCGGAACTGCGAACCCGTTCCAGCCGGGCGACCCGGTCGTTTGCCCCAAGCCCAAGGGCCATCACCTCTTCTGGGGCGGGGGCATGCAGGCCGCGCGCGATCCAGCGGCTTTCGACCTGACGTCCGCGCCTTGCCATGTCTTCGGTGAACGAGGTCAGCAGCGACAGCGCCTGTTCCAGTCGTTCGACCCGGGGCGCGACGAAGGTGCCCGAGCCGCGCTTCTGGATCAGTTGCCCGGACCCGACCAGCGCCTCGACACCCTTGCGCACGGTGACGCGGGACAGGCCGGTCATCGCCGCCATCTCACGCTCGGGCGGCAGGTTGTCGCCGGGTTTGAGGCGGCCCGAGGCGATGGCTTCGGCGATCCGTCGGTGCAGCTGCACATAAAGCGGCCCGCCGCCGCTGTCGCTGAACGTATCGGGCGAAAACAGGTCGCTCATGCCCGATCCTCCATCTGCCGGGCCATCGCCAGGGCGCCGTCGACGCTGCTGCCAAGGGCGGGATGGACCTGCCAAGGACTGTTCAGATGCGCGGCATAAGCCGTGCCCAGCCCGCCGACGAAGACCACCGGCAGGTTGTCGCCCGCCTGAAGCGTGGTCAGGATGTGGCGTATCTGCCCCACCGCCTCGCCGAAGATGCTGCGTGCGGCCGGGTCGTCGCTGCCCGCGATGCGCGGGGCAAGCGCGCCGAAATCGCCGGGGCTGGCCTGATTGCCGAATTCGATGATGCCTTCGATGCCGCCATGTTCATCAAGGATCGCCTGAAGAAGCGGGGTCATCGGTGCGAACCCGTCCTGGGCCCTGATCGCCAGCGCCATCAGGCTGCGGCCCAGAACGGCGCCGCTGCCTTCATCCCCCAGAAGAAAGCCGCGCCCGCCGACCTGCCGGATCTGGCCTGCGCGCTGGACGGCGAAGACCGATCCGGTGCCGATCGCGGCCAGGATTCCGTCGCCGGGCCCAAGCGCGCCACGCGCCGTGGTGATTCCGTCATTGACGATCTGGATACGTGCGAACGGCAGCAACACGGTCAGGCGCTGCGTCGCCTGCCGCATCGTGCCTCCCGCCAGTCCCAGCGTCGCGATCAGGTCGCGCGGATCGATGCCGGTGTCTCCCAGTGCCTGATTTGTCGCATCCATGATGCTGGCGGCGGCGCGTTGGACATTGGTGTTGATATTGGCGGGTCCGCCCGCGCCGCGGCCCAGAATGCGCCCCTGCGCATCGGCCAGCGCCGCGCGGCATCCCGTGCCGCCACCGTCGATTCCCAGAAACAATGCCATTCGGGCCTCCTTGAGGCATAAGATACCAAAGCAATACCAAATGAAAAGAGGAAAGTTCGATAGCACTGTAAAATCCAAATTTCAGTGGATTTCACGAAGGGGGTTTACAATTGGTATTGTTTTGGCATTATCTAGCGAAACAGGAGGAATCACATGGCCGACCCCAGCACCGAAGCGAGGCACCCCGAATCCGACCGCCTGCATTTGCAGCCGGCGGGGCGCGTGCTGTCGCTGCTGCTGCAGGGTCAGGTCGACGCCTTGAACGCCTTGCGCCCGGCCTTGCCGGCGATCGAGCGCGCGGCAGAGGCCGGCGCGCGGGCATTGGGGGCCGGCGGCCGGATGGGCTATGCCGGGGCGGGCAGTTCGGGGCTGATGGCGATGGCCGATTGTCTGGAGCTTTCGGGCACGTTCGGTCTGCCGCCGGACCGGACGCCGATGCTGTTCGCGGGAGGTGCGGACGCACTGCTGCACATGAAGGGCAGTGTCGAGGATGACCCGGATCTGGCGCGGGCGGATGTCGAACGCGCAGGCCTGGTGGCGGGCGATCTTTTGCTGGTTTTGTCCGCGTCGGGAACGACCCCCTATGCGCTGGCTGCCGCCCACGCGGCACAGGCACGCGGCGTGACGGTGGCGGGCTTCGCCAATGTCCCCGGATCGGACCTGCTGCAGGTCGCCGATATCGCGGTGCTGATCGAAACCGGGGCCGAAATCATCGCTGGCTCGACCCGGATGGGCGCCGCAAGCGCACAGAAGGTGGCGTTGAACCTGCTGTCGGTTCTGGTCGCGATCCGGCTGGGTCACGTTCACGACGGTCACATGGTCAATGTCGTGGCCGACAACGCCAAGCTGGTCGCCCGTGCGGCCCGCATCGTCGCCGATGTGGCCGGGGTTCCGTCCGCGCAGGCCGAAGCGGCATTGACCGCGACCGGCGGTGCGGTGAAGCCTGCAATTCTGGTGGCGCGGGGGATGGACCCGGACAGGGCGCGCGCTGCGCTGGAGGAGACAGGCGGGCATCTTGGCCCGCTGATGAAATGACGATTTTCGGATTTCAACCACGGGCCGGGACAAGGCCCGAACTCAGGGAGACGACCATGACAGGAACACTTCGCCTTGCATTGCTGGCCAGCACGGTGCTTGCCGGCGCGGCATCGGCCCAGGATGTGACGCTGACCATCGAAAGCTGGCGCAATGACGACCTGCAGATCTGGCAGGACACGATCATCCCTGCCTTCGAGGAGGCCAATCCCGGCATCAAGATCGATTTCGCGCCGACCGCTCCGGCGGAATACAATGCCGTGCTGAATTCCAAGCTGGATGCCGGCTCGGCGGGCGACCTGATCACCTGCCGGCCCTTCGATGCATCGCTGGACCTGTTCAAGAGCGGCAAGCTGGCCGACCTGACCGATCTCGAGGCGATGTCGAACTTCTCGAACGTGGCGAAGTCGGCCTGGCAGACGGATGACGGCGCCTCGACCTTCTGCGTGCCGATGGCTTCGGTCATCCATGGCTTCATGTACAACAAGCAGGCCTTCGAAGAGCTTGGCATCCAGCCGCCAAAGACCGTGGACGAATTCTATGCGGTTCTGGACAAGATCAAGGAAGACGGCAGCTATATCCCGATGGCGATGGGCACCGCCGATCAGTGGGAAGCCGCGACCATGGGCTATCAGAACATCGGTCCGACCTACTGGAAGGGCGAACAGGGCCGTCAGGCGCTGATCGATGGCAGCCAGAAGCTGACGGACGAGGGCTGGGTAGAACCCTTCCGGCAGTTGGCCCGGTGGAAGGATTATCTGGGCGACGGGTTCGAGGCGCAGACCTATCCCGACAGCCAGAACCTGTTCACGCTGGGGCGCGCGGCGATCTATCCCGCCGGTTCGTGGGAGATCGGCGTCTTTACTCCGCAGATCGATGGCGCGTTCGAGATGGGGGCGTTCCCGCCACCCGTCCCCGCCGCGGGCGACACCTGCTATATCAGCGACCACACCGACATCGCCATGGGGATGAACGCCGCGACCGAGCATCCCGAAGCGGCCAGGACGTTCCTGAACTGGGTCGGCTCGCCCGAATTCGCGACGCTATACGCCAATTCGCTGCCGGGATTCTTCTCGCTGAATTCGACACCGGTCGAGATGCAGGATCCGTTGGCGCAGGAATTCGTCAGCTGGCGCGAAAGCTGCGAACCGACGATCCGGTCCACCTACCAGATCCTGTCGCGCGGCACCCCGAATCTGGAAAACGAGACATGGAACGCCAGCGCGAACGTCATCAACGGCGTCGAAACGCCCGAGGATGCGGCCGCGCGCCTGCAGGAAGGCCTCGCGTCGTGGTACGAGCCGCAGCAGCAGTGATCCGCAGCCGGGCCTGACGGCCCGGCGGCCGCCGGGGGGCGTTCCGTCCCCCGGTCCCCCCGAGGGTATTTTCACAAAGAAGAAGGGATGCGTCATGGCGCAGCGGAAATCGTTTCGCTGGCATATCGCGGTGTTTCTTGCGCCCGCTGTGCTGGTTTACACGGCGATCATGATCGTGCCGCTGATCGGCACGCTGAACCTGTCGCTGTTCAATCTGGACGAGGGCAACCGCATCTTTGTCGGCCTGCGGAACTTCGCCACGCTGTTCGGCGATCCGCGCTGGTCGGGGGCGTTCTGGAACGCGCTTGCCAACAACGCCTGGTTCTTCCTGGTCCACATGCTGGTGCAGAACCCGGTCGGTGTGATGCTGGCGGCGCTGCTGTCTTCGCCCCGGCTGCGGATGGCCGCGTTCTATCGCACGGCGATCTTCATTCCCACCATCCTGTCCTTCGTGATCGTCGGCTTCGTCTGGAAGCTGATCCTGTCGCCGATCTGGGGGATCGCGCCGGGCATGCTGGACGCCGTCGGGCTGAAATCGCTGTTCGCGCCGTGGCTGGGCCGGGAAGGCACCGCGCTGACGACGCTGGCGCTGATCTCGGTCTGGCAGTTCGTCGGTATTCCGATGATGCTGATCTATGCGGCGCTGCTGTCGATCCCGGACGAGGTGATCGAAGCCGCCGAGATGGACGGCGTCACCGGCTGGTCGCAGTTCTGGAAGATCAAGCTGCCGCTGATCCTGCCCTCGATCGGGATCATCTCGATCCTGACCTTCGTCGGCAACTTCAACGCATTCGACCTGATCTATGTCAGCCAGGGGGCTCTGGCGGGACCGAATTTCTCGACCGATATCCTTGGCACGTTCCTGTATCGCACCTTCTTTGGGTTCCAGCTGCAACTGGGCGATCCGCATATGGGGGCGACGATCGCGACCGCGATGTTCGGGATCATCCTGGTCGGGGTCTGCCTGTATCTTTTCACCATCCAGACGCGGCTGCGCCGCTATCAGTTCTGAGGTCGGAGACATGAGCACCGCACGTCAATCCACCACCCGCACGATCGCGGCCCACGGCGTCCTGATCCTGTACACGCTGATCGCGCTGTTCCCGGTCTTCGTGATCGTCGTCAACAGCTTCAAGTCGCGTCGCGCCATCTTCGCCGATCCGCTGGCGCTGCCGACAGCCGAAACCTTCGACCTGATCGGTTACCGCACGGTCCTGCAGCAGGGCGACTTCCTGCTGTATTTCCAGAACTCGATGATCGTGACGGTCGGCAGCCTGTTCTTTGTGCTGCTGTTCGGCGCGATGGCCGCCTTTGCGCTGTCCGAATATCGGTTCCGTGGAAATTCGCTGATGGGTCTGTATCTGGCGCTGGGGATCATGATCCCGATCCGGCTGGGAACCGTGGCGATCCTGCAGATGATGGTCGCCTCTGGGCTGGTCAACACGCTGACGGCGCTGATCCTGGTCTATACCGCGCAGGGGCTGCCGCTGGCCGTCTTCATCCTGTCCGAGTTCATGCGGTCCGTGTCGGACGATCTGAAGAACGCGGGTCGCATCGACGGGCTTTCCGAATACACCATCTTCTTCCGTCTGGTCCTGCCGCTGGTGCGGCCCGCCATGGCGACGGTCGCGGTGTTCACGATGATCCCCATCTGGAACGATCTGTGGTTCCCGCTGATTCTTGCGCCGTCCGAAGAGACGAAGACCATCACGCTGGGAAGCCAGGTGTTCATCGGGCAGTTCGTCACCAATTGGAACGCGGTGCTGGCGGCGCTGGGGCTGGCCATCGTGCCGGTGCTGGTCCTGTACCTGATCTTCTCGCGCCAGCTGATCCGCGGCATCACCGCAGGAGCCGTGAAATGATCCGTGTCCTTGTCGCCGGTCTGGGAAACATGGGCGTCAGCCATGCGCTGGCCTATCACCAGAACCCGGATTTCCAGATCGTCGGGCTGGTCAATCGCAGCCTGCCCGACCTGCCCGATGCGCTGCGGGACTATCCGCTGAGCCATGACTATGCCGAGGCGCTGGACCGGTTGAGGCCCGATCTGGTCTGCGTCGCGACCTATTCGGACAGCCATGCCGACTATGCGGTGGCGGCGATGCGGGCGGGCGCGCATGTCTTCGTGGAAAAGCCGCTGGCCACGACCGTCGCGGATGCGCAGCGTGTGGTGGATTGCGCCGTCGAAACCGGGCGAAAGCTGGTGGTCGGCTATATCCTGCGCCACCACCCAAGCTGGCAGCGGCTGATCGCCGAGGCACGCGATCTGGGCGGACCCTATGTGTTCCGGCTGAACCTGAACCAGCAGTCCAGCGGGCCGACCTGGGCGGTCCACAAGGCCCTGATGCAGACCACATCGCCGATCGTCGATTGCGGCGTGCACTATGTCGACGTGATGTGCCAGATCACCGATTCCGCCCCCGTCGAGGTGCGCGGCATGGGGTTGCGCCTGTCCGACGAGATCGCCCCCGAGATGTATAACTACGGCCATTTCCAGGTGATCTTCGCGGACGGGTCTTGCGGTTGGTACGAGGCCGGCTGGGGGCCGATGATGTCGGATACGGCCTTCTTCGTGAAGGATGTCGTCTCGCCCCAAGGTGCGGTCTCGATCCGGATGCCGCATGACGCGCGCTCGGACGATATCGACACCCACACCAAGACCTCGACCCTGCGCGTCCATCGCGTCGGGCAAGGTGACGAAGACCTGAACATGCAGGATGAACCCGGCCATCAGGATCTGTGCGACGCCGAACAGGCTTTCGTCGCCCGCGCCATCGCCGACGACATCGACCTGTCCCGCCATATGACCGACGCCGTCCGTTCGCTGGCCGTCTGCCTTGCGGCAGATGAAAGCGTGCGGACCGGCGCCCCCGTGAAATTGTGAAGGAGACCCCGATGGGAGCCCTGACCCTGAAAAACGTCACCAAGGCCTTCGGCAAGACCGAAGTCATCAAGGGTGTCGATCTGGACGTGAAAGACGGCGAATTCTGCGTGTTCGTTGGGCCTTCGGGCTGCGGGAAATCCACCCTGCTGCGGATGATCGCGGGGCTGGAGGACGTGACCTCGGGCGATGTCGAGATCGACGGAGAGCGGATCAACGATCTGGCCCCGGCCCGCCGAGAGATCGCGATGGTGTTCCAGTCCTATGCGCTTTATCCGCATTTGACGGTGCGCGACAACATGGGGCTGGCCCTGAAGCAGTTGGGCACGCCCAAGGCGCAGATCGTCGAGGCTGCCGACAAGGCTGCCGCGATGCTGGATCTGGGTCCGCTGATGGAGCGCAGGCCGTCGGAACTGTCGGGCGGCCAGCGGCAGCGTGTCGCCATCGGCCGCGCCATCGTTCGCACGCCAAAGCTGTTCCTGTTTGACGAGCCGCTGTCCAACCTGGATGCCGCGCTGCGCGTCGCCACCCGGATCGAGATCGCGCGGCTGCACCGCGATCTGGGCGCGACGATGATCTATGTCACCCATGACCAGGTCGAGGCGATGACGCTGGCCGACAAGATCGTGGTGCTGCGCGCGGGCCGGGTGGAACAGGTGGGCCGGCCGATGGATCTGTACAACGATCCCGACAACACCTTCGTGGCCGGGTTCATCGGCAGCCCGCAGATGAACTTCCTCAAAGCCGGATTGTTGGGCCTGTCATCCGACACGGTGGGCATCAGGCCCGAACATCTTGCCATCTCGGCGACCGAAGGCCCGATCGAAGGCAGCGTCAGTCATCTAGAGAAGCTGGGCGGCGAGACGCTGACCTATGTCCGCACGCCCGATCACGGATTGCTGACGGTGCGCCAGTTCGGCGAACATGATCACCCGGTGGACAGCACGGTCAGGCTGACGCCCGACCAGTCGCGCGCCTTTCATTTCGACGCCGATGGTCAACGGCTGCGCTAGACCGGATCAGCGCGAGTTGAAGGGCAGAGTGAATGAATAGCTGGACTCTGTCAGTCCGGCAGCGGCCGCCGGGCAGCGCGCCCGCTGCGCCCGACGCGCGATCTCGCGGTCGATGCGGGCATTGCCGGTCGATCCGGTGACGCGCGCGCCCTGAACACGTCCGTTGCGACCGATGGTGAGGGTGATCACGCCGCGAGTGCCGGGCGCGCCCGAGGTGCGGGCGATGCTGCGCAGCAGGCAGGACTTCAACTGCCCCTGCCAGCGGGCCATCAGGCTGGCGCGCTGGCCGGCGGTCAGGCCGCTGCCGCCTCCGCCGCCGCCCGATGATCGTTGCGTCGCGGTTCCGCCCGCGCCGCCGCCCTGCGTGGCCCGTCTTGGTTCGGCCGCCTGACGGGCGGGCTGCTGATGGCGTTGTGGCTGTTCGCGCTGAACCTCGCGACGGGGTTCGGGGTCGGGGCGCTGCGGTCGCCGCTGCGGGCGGTCGGACGCCTGCAGGGCCAGGGTCGGCTCGGCGTCGATCTGCGGCGGCTCGAAGCTTTGCAGCTCGGGCAGTTCGGGGTCGACAGACGCGGGTTGCGGTTCCGGCGGTTCGGGCAGGTTGGGTTGTGCCGGGCTAGGCTGGGGCGCGATCGGCTGCGGCGGCTGCATGGCCGCCGTCACCGGTGGCTCCTCTGGGGCGGGCGGTTCGATGTTGGGTTCGGCGATGTCTTCGGCTTGCTGCATTTGGGTCGCGGTCTCCGCCTCGGGCGGTCGTTCCCATTCTTTGACCAGATCCGCCATGTCGCCCGACCCCGCCGAGATCGGCGCCGGCGCGCTGTTCAGCGGAGCGCCTGCGGCGGGCGGATCGGTCAGGATCATGGCCGCCGCCGACACATGCAGCGCGGCGGCGATGGTCACGAACCCGGCGATTTCCCAACTGCGGTGCATTCGGTTCAACCTCCGTTCACGACCAGCTGCGCGCCGGTCTGGCTGATGTCGCGAAGACGCTTCAGCAGCGCGGCGATGCGCCTGGCCTCTGTGGCCCCATCGGCACGGATTTCCAGCGGCTCGTCGCTGTCGCGGGCCACGATCAGCGGCCAGACGGCGTCGCCGCGCGCCTCGTCATAGGCCAGTTCCCCTTCGGCAGAGACATACAGCACGCCGCGATCCTGCGACGGAAGATCCGAGGCGCTATCCGGCGGCGTCAGGTCGAACGGTTCAGGCGGGCTGAGCTGCGCGGTCAGCAGGAAGAACACCAGCAACAGGAAGACCACGTTGATCATCGGGATGATCGATTCGCTGCGCGGGCGCCGTTTGGGCATGTCGATCTGCATGGGGCTACTCGACCAGGATCATGTTCTGAAGACCGTCCCCGCGCAGCTGGTCCATGACATCCACCAGCCGTTGCAGGTCGGCGCCGTCGCGGGGCCGCAGGATCACCGCCGCATCCGCCGACGGCATCAGCGGCGCCAATTCGACGGCAAGCGCGTCGATATCGGTTGCCACGCCGTTCAGGCTGACCGTGTCGGGGGCGATGTCGATCAGCCTGGGCGCACCCTGCCATTCGCTGCCCGCGCCTTCGGCGCCGCCCGCGATCGGCAGAACCGCGTCCATCCCGAAGCGCGACGACAGCATGAAAAAGATCAGCAGCAGGAAGACGACGTCGATCATCGGCGTCAGCGACATGCGGCGCGGATGCGGGCGCGGGCCGAAATCGAAGCCGCCTGTGCTCATTCCGCGGCCTCGAACAGGCGCGGCTTGCGGGGGGCGTCGGGCGCCTTGACGAAGATGCGGGTCGCAAGATCCTCAAGATCGGCCTGCAACCGGTCGGCCAGCGATTCGAACCAGCTCAGCGCGATGCCCGCCGGGATGGCCACCGACATGCCTGCGGCGGTGGTCAGCAGCGCCTCCCAGATGCCGCCGGCAAGTGCCGAGGGATCGGCCCGGTTGCCGGATTCCTGCAAGACCTGAAACGCCGCGATCATCCCAAGCACGGTTCCCAGCAGCCCCAGAAGCGGCGCGATCGTCGAGATCAGTTCCAGCGCGCGCAACCCTTCGCGGGCGCGATACAGGGTCTGGCGGGCGACCCGGCCGGTTTCCTCGCGCGCCGTCTTGTCGTCAATGGCCGGATCCAGCGATGTGCCGATGGCGGCCTGTGCGACGCGCGCGCGCGCCGATGGGCGGCCCCGCACCTCGGCCAAGGCATCGTGCCTGCGGCCCTCGGCCCACAACGCCAGGGCGCGGCGCGAATGGCTGCCGCCCCACATCCCCAGCCGCCACAGCGACCACAATTTCCACAGCACGACGGCCAGCGTCAGGACCGACAGCGCGGCGATCAGCCACATGGTCCAGCCGCCGTCGCGGATCATCGCGATCAGCGGCAGGCTGGCAAGGGTGGGGGCGATGTCGTTCATCTGGGTCTCCGTCGGGATATGAGTCCGGTTGCGGGGGCTGCCGCCGCCGTCCCGGTGGGTGCGGCGGAAATGGTGCGACCTTGATGCGATATGGTGAAATTCATGACGTCCTCAGAAGCTGCGCGACAGGGAAATCTTGAAGTTGCGACCCGGGGCGGGGCCAGTCAGCCATGTCGCAGGGACGTAGTCGCGGTCGGTCACGTTGTCGATGCCCAGATTTACCTCGATCCCATGTGCGGGACCGGTTCGGGGCGTCCAGGTGGCAAAGATGTCATGGACCCCGTAACCCGACCGATGCGCGCCGCCGGGTTTGTCGCGGCCATCGGCCAGCGTGCTGCGCGCGCCAAGTCGCCAGGCCGGGCTTGCCTGCCATGCCGCCGACAGCACCACCCGATCGTTGGGCAGCGTGTCCAGTACCTTGCCATCCTGATCTTCGCCGTCCACGACAGACACCGCCGCACCAAGCTGCCAGCCGCCACTGCGATAGCTGGCCTCCAACTCGCCGCCGCGCAGATAGGCCCGGTCGATATTGATGTAGGCAGGGACCGGCGCGGGCATGTTGGTGCGCATGATCATGTCGTCGATATGGTTGCGGAACAGGGTCAGCTTCATAGCGGCCTCGTCGCCCGCGCGCAGCAGGTCGGCGGCCCGATAGCTGACACCGATCTCGATGTTCTTGCCCTTCTCGTCCTTCAGGCCGGGCGAGGCCGCACCGCCGGAGAATCCGTCATAAAGCTCGTCCACGGTGGGCAACCTGTTCACGAACGCGACCGATCCGAACACCGACCAATTGTCGTTCAGCCGATACATCAGCGCCACCTGCGGCTCTATCGATTCCGAATCGACACGGTCCGAAGACACCGTGACGCTGTCCTTGGGCTGGGTCCGCTGGCGTTCGTATCGCAGGCCGGAATTCATCGTGAACCGGCCCCAATCCATTTCTGACCAGGCAAAGACGGCCGCTGCGCGCGTATATCCTTCGGGATGCGAGGCCGAAAGGGTGGTGCTGGCCCGATCCTGTCGGAATGTTTCGGCGCCGACGGTCAGGAAATGGTCATGGCTGGCGGTGGACAGGTCCGCGGTATTCTGCGCCTTCAGCCGCCACAGCGCATAGTCACGCCGCCCCAGAAGACTGTCCATGATCGGCTCGGACGGGTCGTCGCCCTGCTGCACGTCCTTGATCGTGTTGGTGTAGGACAGCGTGACCTTTGTGTCGATGTAGCGGTTGTTGGCGGGGTTCCAGCCCCATTCCAGCCGCGCCACTTGATCGCGGGTCAGGATGTCGCCGACGCCCCAGCCGGTAAAGCCCGGAAACAGGCCGGGTTGAGCGCCTTCCAACTGGTTGAAATCCTGATCATCGCCCCTCGCTTCAAGATGCTGATACGACGCCTCTAGATAGTGATCGCCGAATGTCTTGCGCGCCTTCAGCAGCAGGTTGGGACTGTCGGAATTGGCCCGAACCAGCGTATCGCCATCGGGCGTTTCCGTCTCGCCCAGCTTGCGCCATGCGAAGGCGGCCAGCGCCTCGAAGCCCTCGGTCGGCCGCCAGCCCCAGGCGATGCTGCCGAACGCCGTGTCCGGGTTCGAGGCATAGCCCAGCTTGACCCGGCCGCCGCTGGTCCGGCCCTCGGAGATCACGTCCCCCGCGTCGATCGTCTCCATCGCGATCACGCCCCCCAGCGCGCCCGATCCATACAAGGTCGAGGCGCCTGGACCGCGCAGAACCTCGACCCGTTTCAGGAAATCCGGTTCCACGAACAGCGAACCCTGGCGATAGGATTCATAGTATTTCTTTTCGCCGTCGATCAGCTGAACGATCCCGGCTTCGGATGCCGCCGTGCCGGATGAGCCAAAGCCGCGGATGTTGAAACCCTGTCCGAAAAAGCTTGAGGAACCGACGCCTGCGACACCCGGCACCGTTGCCAGCACGTCGCCGATATTGCCCGGCTGCAGATCGTCCAGATCCTGATCATCGATCACGCTGACCGATTGCGGGACCGAGGACGCAACCTTCTGGGTGCCGGCGCGCAACACGATCGGATCCAGCGGAATGCTGTTTCCTTCCTGCTGTGCGTGGGCCGGTGCGGCCAGATATGTCGTTCCAAGCAGCAAGGCGATCGCCTTTTTCGTCATGTTCATACGCCATTCCCTCGCAAAGCGTTGTCGTGAACTCGCTTGCGGATGCTGGCGTCTTGCGTCGGCTAATTATTCTTACTAAAGATGTCAAGAATGGCAACCGGCGCTGCTGCCGGATGCCGGCGGACTTGCATGATGCAGAGGCAGTTGATGAACGATCTGACCCCGGCGCGCCTGCGCGAACTGAAACGCGAGGCAACGATCCGACCTTTCGATCTGGCCGAACAGCTGGGTCTGCCCGAAGCCGCGCTGGTCGAGGCCGATCTTGGGCAGGGCGCGACCCGCCTTGACCCCGCGCTGGCCCGGCTGATCCCGGCCATCGGCGCGCTGGGCGAGGTGATGGCGCTGACCCGCAACAGGTCCTGCGTGATCGAGAAGGTCGGAACCTATAACGATTTCCATGACGGCGATCATGCCGCGATGACGCTTGATCCCGAAATCGACCTGCGGATGTTCCCGTCGCGCTGGGTGCATGCCTATGCGGTGGAAACCGAAGGCAAGGATGGTCCGCGCCGGTCGGTCCAGGTGTTCAACAGGGCCGGGGATGCCGTTCACAAGGTGCATCTGCGCGCCGGGTCCGATCTGCGCGCGTGGCAGGCATTGCGCCGCGGCCTGGCCCTGGATGACCAGCAGACCTTGTCCGAGTTCGGCCAGCGCGCGGCCCCGATGGGGGCGAAGATCGCCGAGGGCCGCGCTGACACGCTGCGCGCCGAATGGGTGAAGATGACCGACACTCATCAGTTCAATGCACTGGTGGCGCGGCTGAAGATGAACCGTCTTGGGGCCTATCGCACGGTCGGTGCCCCGCATGCACGGCCCTTGACTGCCGGCGCGGTTCCCGCCCTGTTCGACGCTGTCCGCGATCAGGCCCAGCAGGTGATGCTGTTCGTCGGAAATCTGGGCTGTATCCAGATCCATTCCGGTCCGATCCGCAACATTCAACCCTTGGGTCCGTGGCTGAATGTGCTGGACGACCGTTTCAACCTGCATCTTCGCGCAGACCACATCACCGAGGTCTGGCTTGTCGACAAGCCTACCAAGCGCGGTCCCGCCATCTCGGTCGAGGCGTTCGACGGGGACGGAGACCTGGTATTCCAGTGTTTCGGGATGCGCCCCGAGAAGGGCGGCGACGCCGAAGGCTGGGCCCGGTTGGTGGCAGGTTTGCCCGCGGCGGAGCATGCATGAAACTGATCGCCGCCCGTGTCGCAATCCCGCACGTTCCCCGTCTGATCCGGGCGATGCTGCCGTTCGCCGCTTCGGCGGTCCTGCTGGCACAGGCTGCCTTCGCTGACCCGCATCCCGGTGCCCGGCGTGTCCTGTCGATCGGCGGCTCGGTCACCGAGATCGTCTATGCGCTGGGGCAGCAGGACCGTCTGGTGGCGCGCGACACGACCTCCAGCTATCCGCCCGAGGCCGAGACACTGCCGGATGTGGGATATATGCGCGCGCTGTCGCCCGAGGGTGTGCTGTCGGTCGAACCCGATCTGATCCTGGCCGAAGATGGGGCCGGACCGCCCGAAACCATCGCCGTGCTGCAAGAGGCGGGAATCCCGTTCGAAACGATTCCCTCGGGCACCAATGCCGAAGGGCTGGCCACGAAAATCCGCGCGGTTGCCGAGGCGCTGGGTGTTCCAGACACCGCCACGGATGTGATCGCCGCGCTGCGCGCCGATCTTGATGCACTGGCCGATGTCGTCGCCAAGCCGCAGAAACGGCGGGTCATGTTCATCCTGTCGGCGCAGGGCGGCCGGATCATGGCATCGGGGCAGGGGACCGAGGCCGAGGCGATCATCCAGCTTGCCGGGGCCGAGAACGCGGTTCAGGGATTCCAGGGCTACAAGCCGATCACCGACGAGGCGATCACCGCTGCTGCCCCCGATGTGATACTGATGATGCAGCGTGGCGAGGCGACCGCCAGCCACGATTCCCCCGATGCCGAGCTGCTGTCCATGCCCGCCTTGTCCACGACCCCGGCGGCAACGACCGGCACGGTGATCCGCATGGACGGGCTTTATCTGCTGGGGTTCGGGCCGCGCACCGGACGCGCCGCACGGGATCTGCACGACGCCATCTACGGACAAGGCTGATGGTCGCGCTGGCGCCGCCGCAGGCCTACAGTCAGGCGGGCGACCGCCGCCATCTGGGCCGCGCCCTGGCCATCTGGCTGGGTCTGCTGTTGATCGCGGTGTCGCTGCTGTCGCTTGGCCACGGCGCATCGGGCGTGTCGGCATCCGCGGTGATGGGCGACTGGCTTGCGGGGCGCGACCTGTCTGCGACCGACCGGGTGGTTCTGTTCGACATCCGCCTACCGCGTCTGCTGACGGCCGTGCTGGTCGGCGCGGCGCTGGCCGTGTCCGGCGCGGTGATGCAGGGGCTGTTTCGCAACCCGCTGGCCGATCCTGGACTGCTTGGGGTCAGCGCGGGTGCCTCGCTGGGGGCGATTGCGGCGATCGTGCTGGGCGGGCTGCTGCCGCCGGCGGTCGCGGCCTTCGCCGGTTGGCATCTTGTGCCGCTGGCCGCCTTTGCAGGAAGCTGGCTTGCGATGGTCGCGTTGTATGCCATTGCGACGCGGCAGGGTCGCACCTCGGTCGCCACCATGCTGCTGGCCGGGATCGCGCTGGCGGCGATGATCGCGGCGGTATCGGGGTTGATGATCTATCGTGCCGACGACGATCAGCTGCGTGACCTGACCTTCTGGGGGCTGGGCTCACTGGCCGGGGCAAGTTGGACCAAGCTGTCCGCGGCCGGACCGGTCATCATCCTGGCGCTGGTCGCCGCGCCGTTTCTGGCGCGCGGCCTGAACGGGTTGGCCCTGGGCGAGGCGGCAGCCGCCCATGTCGGTCTGAGGGTTCAGCGGATCAAGGCTGCCTGCATCCTGTCGGCCGCGGCGGCGACCGGCGCATCGGTCGCGATATCTGGCGGGATCGGCTTTGTCGGCATCGTCGTGCCGCATTTGCTGCGGCTGATCGCCGGGCCGGATCATCGCTGGTTGCTGATTAATTCCGGACTTCTGGGCGCGTCCGTGCTGATCGCCGCCGACATGATCAGCCGCAGTGTCGTGGCCCCCGCCGAACTGCCCATCGGGATCGTGACCGCGATGATCGGCGGTCCGTTCTTCATGTGGGTGCTGCTGAGCAATCGCCGGGTGCTGGACGCATGAGCCTGCGCGCCCGGTCCCTGCATCTGTCGCTTGGCGGTCGGCAGGTTCTGAACGGTATCGGCCTGACTGCGCGACCGGGCCATTTCAGCGCGATCATCGGACCGAACGGATCCGGCAAGACCACGCTGCTGCGCGCCCTGACGGGCGAGATCGCACCGCAGGGCGGCACGATCACCCTGAACGGTCAGCCGATCGACCGGCTTGCCCCCGAAACCCTTGCGCGCAGACGCGCGGTGCTGCCGCAGCACAGCGCACTGGGGTTTTCCTTCAACGTGGCCGAGATCGTCAGCATCGGCCTTGCCACACATGTCGGAACCGAGGCCGAGCGCGCCCGCCTGATCCGCGCCGCCCTTGGCCTTGTGGGACTGCCGGGACATGCGGGGCGACTGTGGCAGGAACTGTCCGGAGGGGAACAACAGCGCGTGCAACTGGCCCGCGCGCTGGTGCAGGTCTGGCAGCCGGTCGGCTCCGACGGTCCGCGCTGGCTGCTGCTGGACGAACCCGTCAGTAGCCTCGACATCGCGCAACAACTGACGGTGATGCGGCTGGCGCGCGACTATGCAACGCGCGGTGGGGGCGTGATCGCGGTCATGCACGACCTGAACCTGACGGCGATGTTCGCGGACCATGTTCTGCTGATGCAGGACGGTCGTGCCCTGGCCGAGGGGCGGCCCGCCGATGTCATCACCGACGATTTGCTGTCGCGCGCCTATGGCTGCGCCCTGCGGGTTCGGCACGCGCCCGAGGATGGCGTCTGGTTGCTGCCCCATGGCGCTGTTGCCTGACCGGATTTTCGCCGCTTGGAGCGCATATCGGTGATCCCGACGAAAAACGGGGCGGCAATGCCGCCCCGGTCTTGATATCCGCACTGTCGTGGATGTTACCTCGTCACAGCAGATACAGAAGCCCGCCGACGACGATGCCGACAATCAGCAACTGCACGACGCAGAATCCCATGATGTCTCGGGGTTTCAGACCGGCAATGCCCAGCATCGGCAGTGCCCAGAAGGGTTGCAGAAGGTTGGTCCAGGCATCGCCCCAGGCAACGCCCATCGCGACATGCGCGACATCTGCCCCCAGTGCCTCGGCTGCGGGCAGCATAACCGGCGCCTGCACAGCCCATTGCCCGCCGCCCGACGGCACGAAGATATTGACGATACCCGCGCTGATGAAGCTCCAGAACGGCAGGCTATCGGCGGTCGAGATCGACACGAACCATTCCGACAGGCTGGCCGCAAGCCCGGTATCGGTCATGATCGCCATGATGCCGGCATAGAACGGGAACTGGATCACGATTCCCGCGCCGCCGCGCACACCGTCATCCAGCGCGGCCAGCAGGCTGCGCGGCGTGCCGTGACACAGGATCCCAAGGAACAGGAACAGGAAGTTCACCACATTCAGGTTGATGCCTCCGCCACCGGCGAAATAGGTGGCCAGCCAGATCAGGCCCGGCACGCCGATCAGCCACATCAGCACGGGGCTGTTTTCCAGCCGCTCGGCCGGGGTGGCGTGCGGGGGCAGTGCCGACCGTCTGCTGTCATCCGCCAGCTTGGCCGGATCAACCAGCACCTGTTCCGATTCCAGCGGCAGCATCAGCCGGTTGACCAGCGGCACCACGATCAGCACGGCGATGACGATGACCAGGTTCCAGGGCGAAAAGATTGTCTGTGCAGTTGGAATCACCCCTATCCGATCCTGGGTGAAATGTCCCTCGGTCGCGATGGTCAGCGGGATCGAGCCCGAAAGGCCGCCATGCCAGATCACGAAACCGGAATAGGCGGCCGCCACCAAAAGGCGATAATCCACCCGGATCTGCCGCGCCAGTTCCTTGGCGAAGATCGCCCCCACAACAAGGCCGAACCCCCAGTTGATCCAGCTGGCCGCCAGCGAAACCACGCTGACCAGAATGATCGCCGACCCGCGCGACGTGGCCAGACCCGCCACCCATTGCAGGATCCGTCTGACCGGTGGCGAACTGGCCAGGATGAAGCCGGTGACCAGCACCAGCAGCATCTGCATCGCAAACTGCAGCAGCGACCAGAACCCGTTGCCCCAGATCCCGATCAGCGCGACCGGGGTGACATCCTGCGTCACCATCGCCGCCAGCGCAGCGACCAGCGTCAGGATGATGACGAAGATGAAGGCGTCCGGCAGCCAGTTCTCCATCAGTCGCGTCGCGGGACGCGAAAGCACTCTGAGCATGTGATTTTCCTCCGCTATCTGTAGGCAGGCTGTGGCAGGGCGTCACAAAAGACAAGCCCGTGTGCGGGTTCAGTTCTCGCGGAACGCCCGGTTGAAATAATCGGCTAGCGGCTTCAGCAGATAGGCCATCGGACTGCGTTCGCCGGTCTGGATATACACCTCGACCGGCATGCCGGGAATCAGGGCAAGATCGCCCAGCTTCTCGCGTTCTTCGGGTGGGATCGTCACTTCGGCGCGGTAATAGGGGGTGCGCGTGGCCTCGTCCATCAGCGCATCGGCGGACACACGGTCCAGCCGCCCGTCGATCTCGGGCGTGGTGCGCGAGGAGAAGGACGAGAACCGCAGCACCACGGGCTGGCCGACACTGACCTCATCCACGTTGATCGTGGCAAGTCGGGCGCCGATAACCAAGGGCCGGTCCTGCGGGATGATATACAGCAGCGGATCCGCAGGGCGAATGACCGAACGCGGCGTGGTCACCGTCAGGTCATAGATCAACCCGGCGACCGGGGCGCGAATGTCCAGCCGATCAAGCTGTTCGATCAGGCTGCGGCGGCGCTCGGCCAGTTCAAGCTCGCGATAACCCTGATCGCGCAGCTGGGTTTCGGCCTCTTCGCGCCGTTCGGCGGCCAGGCGAAGACGCTGGATGTCCAGTTCGGTCTGGCGGGTTTCGGCCTGGGCGCGGCTGGCCTGCAATTCGCCTAGCTGTCCGTCCAGCCGCGCCGCTTCGCGTTGCAGCGCCAGAACCCGCGACGCCTGGGCCAGGCCGCGCGACAGCAGGCTTTGCTGGTCTTCAAGCTCTTCACCGATGAATTCGCGCTGCTTGCCAAGGGCGTCGATCTGCGCGTCGATGCCGACCACCTGCGAACTGACCTGTTCGGCCTGCTTCTGCAACTGGTCAAGCGATTGCCGCTGGGTGTCGCGCCGTGATTCGAACAGGCTGCGCTGGCCCGCGATCAGGCTTTTCAGATCGTCGTTCGATTCAGCGACCTCAAGCAAATGCTCGGGGAAAGTGATCTCGGTCGCGTCCGCACGTTCGGCCTCAAGCCGGCCCCTGCGCGCGAGAATCTCGAAATACTGACCTTCGACGATGGCAAGTTCGGTCGAAAGCAGCGTGCCGTCTAGGCTGATCAGCAGATCGCCTGCGGCCACCGACTGACCTTCGGTGACGGCGATCTTCTGCACTACGCCGCCATCGGGGTGCTGGACCACCTGACGCTGCCGCTCCACCTCGACCTGGCCGGGGGCGACGACCGCGCCCGCGATCCGGCTTTGCGAGGCCCACAGCCCGAAGCCGCCGAACAGAACGAAGATCGCCACGATGCCCAGCATCAGCGGGCCGCGGACCGGCCATCGCCCATCATCGGGTTGCGCGATGGGCGCGGGCGGAGGCGGAGGCGATGGCGGCGGCACATGACCGGATCGCGGCGGCGTCGGCGCGCGACCCGAGGGCGCGCCGGGGCCGGGCCTGTTGCCTGCCTCTCCGGCCATGCGGGCAGCGCCTTGACGGGGTTGCGTGCCTGCTGCGGGTTCCTGCGGTCGTGTTGTCTGGCTTGCCACCGGCTCGCTCAGCCGCAATGGGCGTTCGGTGGGCGTTGTTCCTGCGGGATCGGCAAGACGCTTCCCGTCATCGGAAGCGCCGTCCTTGCGGTCATCATCGCTCATGTCACGCCTCCGCTGCGGCCGGTTTCCTGCGCCTTCCTGATCTGCGCCGAATTCTGAACCATTTCCTGCAAGACCTGATCGCGCGGGCCAAAGGCGCGGCGAACGCCCTGTTCCATCACCAGCAGCAACTCGCATTCATTGATCGCGGCGGGCCGGTGAGCCATGATGATGACGACCCCGTTCTGCGCCTTCACGCGGCGGATCGCTGCATTCAACGCCTCGGACCCCTGATTGTCGAGATTCGAGTTCGGTTCGTCCAGCACCAGCATCACCGGGTCGGGATACAGCGCCCGTGCAAGGCCAATCCGCTGGATCTGACCCCCCGACAACCGGCCCGATGTCTGGCTGATCCGCGTGTCATAGCCCTGCGGCAGATCAAGGATCATCTGATGCGCGGCGGCGGCGCGTGCGGCGCGCACCACGCGGTCGGGATCGGGGTTCGGCGTCAGGCGGGCGATGTTTTCCGCGATGGTTCCGTCGAACAGGGTTACCTGTTGCGGCAGATATCCGATCAGCGCACCCATCACGTCGGGATCGAACTGATCCAGCGTCGCGCCGCCAAGCCGGATCGATCCCGCACCAACCGGCCACGCGCCGATCAGCGCCCGCGCAAGTGTCGTCTTGCCAGCCCCGGACGGGCCGATCACGCCCATCGCCTGTCCCGGCGCGACGGAAAAGCTGACACCGCGCAGGGTGGCGACGCCCTGACCCGGCGGGGCGACGGAAAGCTGGCGGACATCCAGTCGCGCCTCGGGGCGCGGCAGCGGGGTCCGCGGTTTCTCGGCTGGCTGGCGCGACAACAGGCGCGACAGCCGCTCCCAACCATCCTGCGCGGCCTGGACGACAGCCCAACCGCCGACCAATTGTTCGACCGGCGCCAGCGCCCGGCCCATCATGATGGAACTGGCGATCATCGCGCCCGGGGTGATTTCCTGACGCAGCACAAGATAGGCGCCTGCGGCCAGCATCGCGCTTTGCAGAAACAGCCGGAAGCTGCGCGAAAAGACGGTGAAGCCGGATGAGACATCTGCGCCGCGAACCGCATTTTCCTGCGCCTCGGCGCGCGCCTTGCGCCAGCGGGCGAAGGTCGCGCCTCGCATTCCAAGCGCGCCAATGACCTCGCCTTCGTCACGATACAGATCCGCCATGCGCTGCGCCTGTGTCGCGGCCACGGCAGAACTTTGCAGCGGGCGGCGCGTCATCCAGCGGTTCAGGATGGTCGACACAACAAGGATCAGCCCGCCGATCGTGGCTACCACGCCCAGAAGCGGATGAAACATGTAGACCGCAGCGAGAAAAAGCGGCGCCCAGGGCAGGTCGAACATGGCCAGCATCACCGGCGAACCGGTAAACCGCTGCACCGCGTCCAGATCGCGCATGCCGCTGGCGGTTGCGGCGGATTCGTCGCCGGTGATCGCGCCTTCGCGCAGGGCCGCGGTGAACACCCGCCCCTCCATCCGGTCCTGAAAGCGCGCGGCGATTCGCTGGGTCACGCGGTTCCGGGCCAGATCGACCACGCCCATCAGCAGAAACAGGAACATCACAAGGATGAACAGCGCCACCAGCGTTTCCTGTGATCGTGATCCCAAAACCCTGTCATAGACCTGCAGCATGAACAGCGGTCCGGTCAGCATCAGCAGGTTGACCACGGCTGAAAATACCGCGACCGCCGTGAACAGCGGCAGCCCGGCGGCGCGCGCGCTGCGCAGCTCGCGGCTGCCACTTTCGGAAAATGGCGCCTTGCTCATCGCTGTGCCGTCCTCATCCCGTGTCCCGTCACTTTGTGTTCAGTCCTGCCGCCGTCCTGTTCGCCGGACTTGCCGCCGACCGCCCGGCCCATTATCCCCCGTCGGAAGCGATCTGTCAGCACCTGTAAGGCATGCTTTGCCTTTACGCCCAGAAGATTAGGAAATCCTTTGCGTCCCAGTCTCCGCCGCATGGCCATTCCCGCAGCTTTTCTGATCGCCGCCCTTGCGGGATGCGCGTCGAAACCTGTGATGCAGGACGGCATCCGCGTCAATGACCCTTACGAAGCGCAGAACCGGCAGATCCACGACTTCAACAAGGCGGTCGACGCCAGGCTGATCGGGCCGGTGTCGCGGCTGGCGTCGACCGGAGGCGACGACGCGGCATCCGATACGGGCCAGCCGGGCGCGCTGGATCTGGTCATCAACATGGGGTCGAACCTGTCGCTTCCGGGCAAGGTGGTGAACAGTCTTCTGCAGGGCCGCCCCGGTCCAGCGACACGGAACTTCTTCAGATTCGCGGTCAATTCCACGCTGGGGATCGGCGGCATGTTCGATCCGGCCGGCAGCGATTTCGGCCTGCCCGAGGAGGACACCGATTTCGGTGAGACGCTGGCCGTCTGGGGCGTGCCCGAAGGCGCCTATGTCGAACTGCCGGTGCTTGGCCCATCGACCCAGCGCGACGCGGTTGGCAAGGTGGTCGATCTGGCGATCGACCCGATGTGGTCGATCCTGCAGACGGACCGGCAGCGCGCGCTGGCGTTCGGTCTGCGGGCCGGCGCGAAAGCCGGGGATCGGGCGCGGTTCGGGGATACCGTGGACAGCGTCCTTCGTGACAGTGCCGACAGCTATGCTCAAACGCGGCTCATCTATCTGATGCACCGCCGCCACGATCTGGGAGAGGAATCCAGTGACATCGACCCATACGCGGACCCCTATGCCGACGCTGCCGCAATCGACCCCTATGAACAGTGACCGCCGCCATGTCCTGGCGCTGCTTGCCGGTGTGGCGGGCGGGGCCTTTCTGGGCGGGCGACCCGCCATGGCGCTTGACGCCGCACAGGCGCGGGCGCTGATCGACACCGCACTGGGCGAGGTTTATGCGGTCATCAATTCGGGCCAGCAGCCGGCCCGGATGTATCAGCAGTTCGAAACGATCTTCACGCGATATGCGGATGTGGACATCATTGCGCGATCGGCGCTGGGACCGCCCGCGCGGCAGATCAGCGCCGGGCAATTCGCCGCCTACCGGCAGGCGTTCCAAGGGTATATCGGCCGGAAATATGGCAAGCGTTTCCGGGAATTCGTCGGATCGCGGATCGAGGTGAATGGCGCACGGCCCCTGAAAAGCTTCTATGCGGTCACCTCGGTCGCCTATCTGAACGGGCGTGCGCCGATGGAGGTCGAATGGCACGTGTCTGACAAATCCGGGCGCGACCTGTTCTTCAACATCATTATCGAGGGCGTGAACATGCTGGCCAGCGAACGCGCCGAGATCGCGGCCATGCTGGCGGCGCGGCGCGGCGATGTCGCGACCCTGACGAAGGATCTGCAACAGGCCGGCTAGAAGACGCCGCCCGGTTGCGTGGCGACACAAGGACGGAGATACCAATGACGATATCGATCTATCTTTCGGGCGAGATCCACACCGGCTGGCGCGACGACATCATCCAGGGCTGCGAAGCGGCGGGATTGGACATGCGCTTTTCGGCCCCTGTGACCGATCACGATGCCTCGGATGATTGCGGGGTCAGAATCCTGGGGGGCGAACCCGACAAGTTCTGGCACGACAACAAGGGCGCAAGGCTGAACGCGATCCGGACGCGGAAAGGCATCGCCGATGCCGATATCGTCGTGGTGCGCTTCGGTGACCGCTACAAGCAGTGGAACGCGGCGTTCGATGCAGGCATGGCCGCCGCGCTTGGCAAATCCATCATCGTGCTGCACGGCCCCGAACATCAGCACGCCCTGAAAGAGGTTGATGCCGCCGCGCTGGCGGTTGCCGAGACACCCCAACAGGTGGTGCAGATCCTGACCTATGTCGAGCGCGGCACGCTGCCGGGCTGACACAGACAAAGGAACGGGCCGCGCCGGATGACATCATCCATGCGCGGCCAAGGCGCCTTGGCGCCGTCAGTTTCCGCCCAGAATACCGTTCAGCGCGCGGCTTAGCGCGTCATCCGAACTGGCACTGCTGCTGGACCCAGGGGTCTGTGGCGCGCCGCTGCCGCCGACCTCGGTCGGGGCGGTAATGACACGTCCGCCGCCATTCTGTGCCGCGCGGCGCTGGCTGTCGACACCGTTCATCACGCCTGCCAGAGCCGCGGCCAAAGGATCATCGGCCGACCCCGACGTAACCACCTTCGGCATTCCCTGACCCTGCGACATGATGATGCCGCTGCCGTCGGGCGAGACGGTGGACAGGGGCAGGACCGGCAGACCGTCGTGGATCTCGCTCATCACGGCCTGCCAGATCTCGGCCGGCAGCCCACCGCCCGTTACACCCTTGAGCGGCGTGTTGTCGTCGTAGCCCATCCAGACGCCGGTCACGTATTGTTCGGTAAAGCCCACGAACCACGCGTCGCGATAGCTGCTGGTCGTGCCGGTCTTGCCCGCCGCGGGCCGATCACCCAGTTGTGCGCGGGTGCCGGTGCCCGATGCGATCACCTGCTGCATCATGTAGATCAGCTGACCGGCGGCGCGCTGGCTGATGACCCGCGCACCCATGCCGCCCATCTGTCCCATCAGCGGCTGATCGTCGCCCTTGATGTTCAGTTCGACCAGGCCATAGGGCGCGACCGACGTGCCGCCATTGCGGATCCCTGCGTAGGCGCCGGTCAGTTCCAGCAACGTCGCTTCCGACGCGCCAAGCCCAAGAGAGGGGCTGCTGGTCAGGTTGCTGACGATCCCGAAATCATGCGCGACGCGGCGCACGGCGTCACGGCCGACGGATTCCTGCACCCTGATGGTCGCCGTGTTCAGCGACCGTTTCAGCGCGTCGGTCAACGTGACCGGGCCATAGAAGCGGCGCGTATAGTTCTGCGGCGACCACGTCCGCCCCCCCGACATCCGGATGGTGAGCGGGCCGTCCTGCACGATGTCGGACGGTGAATGCCCGGCCTCGAGCGAGGCCGCATAGACGAAGGGCTTGAAGCTGGAGCCGGTCTGCCGCTTGGCCTGGATCGCGCGGTTGAATGCGCCATTCACCGTCGTGTCGCGTCCGCCGATCATGGCGCGCACGGCGCCGTCGGCCGACATGACCACGACGGCGACCTGCGCCTTGCTGCCTTCCTTCACCTTCTCGTCGAAGATCCGCTTGACCGCCCGTTCCGCTGCCCGCTGGATACGCTGGTCGAAGGTGGTCTTGACGGTCACGTCCTCGGTCGTCTCGCTGGTCAGGAAGCCGGGACCGGTCTCCATCACCCAATCCGCGAAATATCCGCCCGCGCGTTCCGATGCGGCCCTCGACAGCACGGCGGGGTTCGCCTTGGCCTCGGCGAACTGGGTATCATCCAGATAGTCCTGTTCGTGCATCAGCCCCAGGATCACGCTGGCGCGGTCCTGGCTGCGTTGCAGGTTCGCGGTCGGCGCGAAATAGCTGGGCGCTTTCAGCAGACCGGCCAGCATCGCGGCTTCGGCCGGCGTCACATCGGTGGCCGGCTTGTTGAAATAACGCTGGCTGGCGGCTTCGAACCCGCGCGCCCCGGCACCCAGATAGGACCGGTTCATGTAGATGTTGAGAATGTCGTCCTTGGAATACTTGGCTTCCAGCGCCAGCGCGAACGGCACTTCCTTGACTTTGCGCCACAGGCTGCCGACGCGGCAGTCGGCCTCGAATTCGGCCTCGTTCTTCCAGCGGATCGGATCGAAGGTCTCGCCAAGGCACAGAAGCTTGGCGACCTGCTGGGTGATGGTCGAACCGCCATTGCCTTCCAGCGGGCCGCGGCCCTCGGCAAGGTTGATCCTGATCGCGCCGGCGATGCCGCGCGGGCTGACGCCCAGATGGCTGAAGAATCGCCGGTCTTCGGTCGCGACCACGGCCTGACGTAGCACCGGGGCGATCTTGTCGCTGGTGACGGTGCCGAATGTCTCGCCGCGCCAGGCAAAGACCCGGCCCTCGTGGTCCAGCATGGTGACGCTGCCGCGTGCGCGTGCGTCGAACAGATCCTCTGGCTCGGGCAGGCCGGTGTAGTAATAGGCCGATGCCGCGCCGATGATCAGCAGCACGACCATGGTCAGCCGCCAGACCGACCCCCAGATGATCCGCCAGATCAGGCTGACCGTGCCGGTGATCGCGCGCACCACGGCATTCCCGCGCCGTTTGGGGCGCGTGCTGTGCCTTTTGACGCCGGTTTTCTTGCCGTCGGAAGGCTTCGATAAACCGCGCTTGTCGGCAACGGGACTGCGTCCCGTGCGTTTCGGGGTGCCAGTGGGTCGTTTCATGCGTAGGGTGCCTGCGTCTCTGCCGGGCCGGTTGTTACGGCCAAATTGCGCGACAGCATACAGCAATAATCGGGGTGAGGGAATTGACCTGACCAATCCGTGATTTCGGCGAAACAATACTGCCCGTTCCGGCGATCCGGCGGTGCTGGGCCACGCCCTTCCGGGATTCGTTTGGCGGCATACCTGATACGCCTTGCTGATGCATGACGGGCCCTTGGTTCTGCCAAAGGCTGTGCCCGTGCGCCCGCGACCTGCCGACACTTCGTGCAGTTCGATGACATTCTGACTGTTTTTAGGGCAGATTCTGTTTCTGCGATGCGGCGCGCCGCCCATCTCTTGTGCAGATGGGGGCTAACTGGGGATCAAAGCCAGAGTAAGCGGCCCTCCTGGCGGTCGCTCCACCAGAAGACAGGTGACGACTGATGAAAAAGATGATCCCCGGACTGGTCGCGGCCCTTGTGCTGACTGCGCTGCCCGCCATCGCGCAGGATGCCGCCGCCACGCCCGACCCCGCCGCCGCCCCGGCCGTCAGCGCCGATGTGGCCTATATCTTCAACACGCTGCTGTTCCTGATCGGCGGCTTCCTGGTGATGTGGATGGCCGCAGGCTTTGCCATGCTGGAGGCGGGGCTGGTCCGGTCGAAGAACGTCACCACGCAGCTGTTCAAGAACATCTCTCTGTTCGCGATCGCGGGCATCATGTACTGGGTCATCGGCTATAACCTGATGTATCCGTCCGACTGGACCGTGCCGGGAATCATCGGCGAGATCTTCAGTCCCAAGGGCATCGATGCGGTCGGCACGGGTGTCGCGGATGACGGCTATTCCGCCGGATCGGACTTCTTCTTCCAGCTGATGTTCTGTGCGACGACCGCCTCGATCGTCTCCGGCACGCTGGCCGAGCGCGTGAAGCTGTGGCCGTTCATGATCTTCACCGTCATCCTGACCGGGGTCATCTACCCGATCGAGGCCAGCTGGCAGTGGGGCGGCGGCTTCTTGTCCGAGATGGGCTTCTCGGACTTCGCCGGATCGACGCTGGTTCATGCCACGGGCGGCTTCGCGGCGCTGGCGGGGGCAATCGTGCTGGGCGCGCGTTACGGCAAGTATCGTCCGGACGGCAGGTTGCAACCGATGCCGGGTTCGAACCTTGCCCTGGCCACGCTCGGGACGTTCATCCTGTGGCTGGGCTGGTTCGGCTTCAACGGTGCCTCGCAATTGGCCATCGGGTCGGTCAATGACGCGGCCGATGTCAGCCGGATCTTCGTGAACACGAACATGGCCGCCTCGGCCGGTGCCATTGCCGCGGTCATCACCACGCAACTGCTGTATGGCAAGATCGACCTGACGATGGTCCTGAACGGGGCGCTGGCCGGTCTGGTGTCGATCACCGCCGAACCCCTGACGCCCTCGATCTTCGCGGCCTTGCTGATCGGCGGTGTGGGCGGTGCGATCGCGGTGTTCGTGGTTCCGATGCTGGACAAGTTCAAGATCGACGATGTCGTCGGTGCGATCCCGGTCCACCTTGTGGCGGGCGTCTGGGGCACCATCATCGTTCCTGCCACCAACCCGGACACCAGCTTCGTCACGCAGATCATCGGCGTGGTCGCAATCGGGGCCTTCACCTTCGTCGTCAGCCTGGTGATTTGGCTGATCCTGAAGGCGACGATGGGCATTCGCGTGGACCGCGAGGCCGAGATCACCGGGCTGGATATCTCGGAGATGGGGATGGAAGCCTATCCCGACTTCGTCCAGGCAAAATAAACTCAGGGTCTCTTCCCGGAGAGAGGGCGGGCCGCGCAAGCGGTCCGCCCTTTCGGTACCGAAGGGGGCAAAGTCGAAACCAGCAGGATCTGTGCGGGCGGTGCTGGTCAGGCGACGCGGCTGACGACGAAATCGGCCAGATCGGACAGCATGTCGCGGATCGGATGGTCGGGCAGCGGCGTCAATGCATCCCTTGCGCGCGCGGCCCAGTCCAATGCGTCTTCGCGCGCGGCCTGCATCGCGCCATGGCGTGCCAGCAGTTGCAGGGCGTGTTCAAGATCGCCCTCGCGCTGATCACCCTTCTCGATGGTCCGGACCCAAAAGGCGCGTTCATCCGCGTCGGCCAGGGCCACCGCCTTGATTACCGGCAGGGTCAGCTTTCGTTCGCGGAAATCGTCGCCGACATTCTTGCCGATGGTCTGCGTCGCGCCGCCATAATCAAGAAGGTCGTCCACGATCTGGAACGCGATCCCCAGCGCGTCACCGTAATCATGCAGCGCCTGAACCTGCGCCTCGGGGGCGCCTGCGATCACGCCGCCGACCTCGGTCGCGGCCGAGAACAGCGCAGCGGTCTTGCCGCGGATCACCTGCAGATACACGTCCTCGTCGGTTCGCAGATCCTGCGCTGCGGTCAGTTGCAGCACCTCGCCTTCGGCGATCGTCGCGCTGGCATTCGCAAGGATTTCCAGCGTGCGCATATTGCCCGGTTCGACCATCAGCTGGAAACTGCGTGCAAACAGGTAGTCGCCGACCAGAACCGAGGATTTGTTGTCCCACAGCAGGTTCGCCGTCGGCCGTCCGCGGCGCTGGCGACTTTCGTCGACCACGTCGTCATGCAGCAGCGTGGCGGTATGGATGAATTCGACCGTCGCGGCCAGATGAACGTGATAGGGACCGTCATACCCGGCGAGTCTGGCCGCCGCCAAGGTCAGCATCGGGCGCAGCCGTTTGCCCCCGGCTTCTACCAGATGCGCCGTGACTTCGGGGATGCGGGGGGCGTGGCGGCTGGCCATGCGTGCGCGGATCAGTGCGTTCACGGCCTCCATTTCGGCCGCCAAAGCCTCTGACAACCGATCCAGCGGTTTCTGGACGTCTTCTTGCACACCCATGCCCACACCCCGTTATGCAGGCCAACGCATTGCCACGCCATCGACAAATTCGCAACCGCCCCTTACCTGTTTCATCATGAAAGAGCTTTTGCGCAGCACCGACCCCGTCCGCATCTCGCGCGTCCTTGACCTGCTGGACAGCGAAGGGATTCCCGCCTTCGAGATGGACCAGCACATGAGTGTCCTTGAGGGTTCCATCGGGATTTTGCCGCGCCGGGTGATGGTCGCGGATCGCGACGAATTCATGGCGCGCGCCATTCTGCGCGACGCGGGACTGGATGACTGAGACCCGGGAAGACGGCTTTCTGGACGGGCGATTGCGCATCGTACAGCCGACGCGCGGCTATCGCGCGGGCGCGGATGCGGTGATGCTTGCCGCGGCTTGCCCGGCGCGGGCCGGACAGGCCGTTCTGGAACTGGGCTGCGGCGTGGGCGTGGCCAGCCTGTGCCTGGGGTGGCGGGTGCGGGATCTGCGCCTGACGGGGATCGAGATCCAGCCGGACTATGCCGATCTGGCGCGGCACAATGCCGCAACCAACAACATCCCCTTCAGCGTGGTGACCGGCGATCTGACGTCGCCGCCCTCGGGCGTGCGCGATGCAAGCTTCGATCATGTGATCGCCAATCCGCCCTTTTTTCAGGGGGGCACCGCCGCCCTCGATCCGGGCCGCGCGATCGCGCGGCAGGAACACACGCCACTTGAAGGTTGGATCGATGCCGGACTGCGGCGGCTGTTGCCCGGCGGCACTCTGAGCCTGATCCAGCGCGCCGACCGACTGGATTCGGTCATCTGCGCGTTGTCCGGCCGTGCCGGGGCGATCACTGTCCTGCCGATCGCGGCACGCGAGGGGCGAGAGGCCGGGCGCATTCTGCTGACCGCGCGCAAGGGGGGGAGGGCGCCGCTGCGGCTGCTGGCGCCCTTCGTGATGCATGGTGCGGCGCGGCACAATACCGACGCCGAGGATCTGACGCATGCCGCGCAAGCGGTGCTTCGCCGGGGTGAGCCGATCACGGCGCTGTTTACGAAAGTCTCGTGACAGAATCGAAAAGCTGTGCTGCAATTGTCTTGTTCGACACAACCACAGAGGAGGACGCGATGTCGGTTACTTCCCATGTCGAGGAGCTGCGCAGGAAGCACAATGCTCTTTCGGAAGCCGTTGAAAAGGCGCAGAAAAGTCCGGGAGCAAGCGATTTGGAAATTTCTGCGATGAAGCGCGAGAAGCTTCGCATCAAGGAAGAAATCACCCGGCTGTCCCACTGATCCGTTGAACGGTGAACTGTTTGCAAAAAGGCCCGCGCGATCCGCGCGGGCCGTCTTTGTTTCAGGCCGCGGGATCAGGCGAAATACTGCCCGCCATTCGCGCTGATGGTGGATCCGGTCACGAACCCCGCGTCGTCCGACGCCAGGAAAACCACGGCGCGGGCGATTTCCTCGGGTTCGCCCAGGCGCCCGACGGGGATCTGCGCGATGATGGATTCGCGCACCTTCTCGGGCACCGCCATCACCATTTCGGTCGCGATATAGCCGGGGCAGATCGCATTGACGGTGATGTTGTTGCGCGCGCCTTCCTGCGCCAGGGCCTTGGTAAAGCCCAGATCACCCGCCTTGGCGGCCGAATAGTTGGCCTGCGCGAACTGCCCCTTCTGGCCGTTGATCGAGCTGATATTGATGATGCGGCCGAACTTGCGATCGCGCAGACCCGGCCACAGCGGATGGGTCATGTTGAAGATGCCGCTGAGGTTGGTGTCGATGACTTCCTTCCACTGCTGCGGCGTCATCTTGTGGAACGGCGCATCGCGGGTGATCCCGGCATTGTTGACCAGGACCGCGATCGGGCCAAGTTCATCCTCGACCTGCTTGATGCCAGCAGCGCAGGCGTCGTAATCGGCGACCGACCATTTGTAGGTCTTGATGCCGGTTTCGTCGGTGAAGGCCTTCGCGGCTTCGTCATTGCCGGCATAGTTCGCGGCAACGGTATAGCCCGCGTCTTTCAGCGCCTTGGAAATAGCCGCGCCGATTCCGCGCGAACCTCCTGTGACCAATGCAACCTTCGACATGTTTCCCCCCTTCCGGAAATGGTATTCAGGCAATCTTGTTACTGATCAGATGCTGGACGCGCAAGATCATTGCGCGTCCATGTGGATGGTTCAACGTTCGACGCACAGCGCGACGCCCATGCCGCCACCGATGCACAGCGTGGCCAGGCCCTTCTTGGCGTCGCGGCGCTTCATTTCGAACAGAAGCGTGTTCAGCACGCGGCAGCCCGACGCCCCGATCGGATGGCCGATGGCAATGGCGCCGCCATTCACGTTCACGATGGACGGGTCCCAGCCCATGTCCTTGTTCACAGCGCAGGCCTGTGCGGCAAAAGCCTCGTTCGCCTCGACCAGGTCCAGGTCACCGACGCTCCAGCCGGCCTTTTCCAGTGCCTTGCGGCTGGCCGGGATCGGGCCGGTGCCCATGATCGCCGGGTCCAGACCAGCGGTCGCATAGGACGCGATGCGGGCCAGCGGCGTCAGTCCGCGGCGCGATGCCTCTTCCTCGGTCATGACCATTACGGCCGCCGCGCCGTCATTCAGCCCCGAGGCGTTGGCGGCGGTGACCGAGCCTTCCTTGGCAAAGGCCGGTTTCAGCTTCTGCATCGCATCCAGTGTCGCGCCGTGGCGGATATATTCGTCCTTGTCCACGACGATGTCGCCCTTGCGGGTCTTGACCGTGTAGGCGACGATTTCATCGTCAAAACGGCCTTCCTTTTGCGCCGCCTCGGCCTTGTTCTGGCTGGCGACGGCGAATTCGTCCTGCTGGTCGCGGCTGATCGACCATTTCTCGGCCACGTTCTCGGCCGTCTGGCCCATGTGGTAATTGTTGAACGCGTCCCACAAACCGTCACGAATCATTGTGTCGATCATCTTCATGTCGCCCATCTTCTGGCCGGCGCGAAGATAGGCGGCGTGCGGCGCCAGGGACATGCTTTCCTGCCCTCCGGCCAGCACGATCTTTGCATCGCCCAGAATGACCTGCTGCGCGGCCAGCGCGACGGCGCGCAACCCCGACCCGCAGACCTGGTTGATCAGCCAGGCGGCGGATTCCTGCGGCAATCCGGCATTGATATGGGCCTGACGGGCAGGGTTCTGGCCCTGGGCGCCAGTCAGCACCTGGCCCAGAATGGTCTCGCTGATTTCGGCCGGATCGACGCCCGCGCGGGCAACCACCTCTTTCAGCACCGCGGCGCCAAGGTCATGGGCGGGCACATTGGCAAACGATCCAAGAAAACTGCCGACCGGGGTGCGGGCGGCGGAAACGATTACGGCTTTGGTCATGGCGAGCTCCTTACCATCGACGCCGAAACTTCGGCGAATCGATGTCAGGATGCGGGTTCGTGCCGTCGCGTCAAGCCGATCACGACCGATGATGCAGCTCGCGGCGGGGCTTTGCGCCCACCCGGGCCGCGGTACAGGCGTGGTCTTTCCTGCCCGCCTGCATGCTGGTCCGGCTTGCCGGGGCGGGCGCCGCCTTGTCTGAACGGCGCTGCGCGAGCCACGTCGTGAGCTCGGTCAGCGGCGTGCGACCGAGGGGGGCGACTTCCAGGGCGGGGCGATCGTCGGGGCGCCGAAATAGAAGCCCTGAAGACAGTCGATCCCGTTTTCAATCAGGAAACTGGCGTCGTCTGCGGTCTCGACCGACTCCGCGACGGTGAACATGTCGAAGTGATGGGCAATCGACATCAGCGCGCGGGTCAGGACCTGATTGTCGGGATGTTCGGCGATTTCGCGGATGAACTGTCCGTCGATCTTGATCATGTCGAAGCAGAAATCGCGCAGATACCGAAACGATGTATATCCCGCCCCGAAATCGTCCAGTGCCAGCGAAATTCCAAGCCGCTGCACTTCGGCCATGAAGTTGCGCACCTGGTCGGGCATGCCCATCGCCGAGCTTTCGGTGATCTCGAGGATCAGTCTTTCGCCGACATGCGGATCGTCGGTAATCCCGTCGCGCAGCGTGCGGATCCAGTCGGGATAGCCGATCGAGCGTGCAGACATGTTGATGGAAAGTCGCAGCGACGGGTCTTCGGTCAGGGCCTGCAAACCCAGTGACAGCGACAGGCAGTCGATCTGGCGGCCAAGTTCGGTGCTCTCCGCCACCGGCATGAAATCCTTCAGCGGCACGATCCGGCCCGAATCGTCGATGATCCGGATCAGCCCTTCATAGAACGCGGCGCGTTCGGTGCGCTGCGCCTGCACGATGGGTTGAAAGGCCAGGACGCCATTGCCCTTTTCCACCGCCGCGCGCACGGCGGGCAGGGTGATCCGGCTTTGCTGGTCGATGGCATAGTCCAGCGGCGAGCCTTTGGGGGGTGTGCCGTTGCTCACATCGGGCCTCATCCAAGGTAGGGTCTTGTTGCACTTTGCGCATGATCCCCTAATTTCGCGTAAATCCGCAGGAAATTCTGGACTCGAGGTTAACGGCAGATGACGCGATGCAGCTGGTGTGGAACTGATCCGCTCTATGTCGCCTATCACGATGAGGAATGGGGAGTTCCGGAATGCGACCCCCGCGCCTTGTGGGAAAAGCTGGTGCTGGACGGGTTCCAGGCGGGTCTTAGCTGGATCACGATCCTGCGCAAGCGCGACAATTTTCGCCAGGAATTCGACGGGTTCGACCCCGAGCGGGTCGCGACCTGGGACGAGGCCAGGATCCAGCGCGCCCTGCAGAACCCGGGAATCATCCGGCATCGGGGCAAGATCGCGGCAACCGTCAAGGGCGCGCAGCTTTTCCTGGACATCGAGGAAAAGGAAGGTTTTTCCCCGTGGCTGTGGTCCTTTGTCGGCGGCCAGCCGATCCAGAACCGTTTTTCCAGCATGGCCGAAGTGCCCGCGGCGACACCCGAATCAACTGCGATGTCGAAGGCCCTGAAGAAACGCGGCTTCAATTTCTGCGGCCCGGTGATCGTGTATGCGTTCATGCAGGCCACGGGCATGGTCAACGATCACATGACCGGTTGTCCGCGCCACGCCCAGGTCAGTCGGCAGTCAGCTGACGGATGACCTGCTTGGCGGCGTCGCTTGACCAGTCGGCGTCGCCCAGAAGCCGTGCAACTTCGTTGCCGTCGCGGTCGATCAGCACGCTGACCGGAAGGCCCACCACCCCCATGCTGCGCGCAAGCTGCTGTTTCGGGTCCAGCAGAACCGGCAAGTTCTTCACCCCAGTCTCTTCGAAGAATTCGTCGATCTTGGCGGGTGCGTTGCGGCCAGTGGCGATGGTCACGACCTGAAAATCATCGCCGCCCAGCTCGGATTGCAGCGCATCGAGCGACGGCATTTCCTCGCGGCAGGGCGCGCACCAGGTCGCCCAGAAATTCACCAGCGCGACCTTGCCCTGCCAGTCGGACAGCATGTGGGTGCCGCCATCCGGGTCGGTGAATTCGGTCTGGGAGATCGCGGGTGCGTTTTCTGACGGGACCAGCTTGGCCAGACCGGCATCATGTGCGGCCTGCCAGTCCACCTCGCCCGAAAAGGCGGTGTTTGCACCGATAACCAGCGCCGTATAAAGCAGGACAGAACGCAGCATGTGACCTCCGAAGGACGAACCTAATGACCGACCGGCCCCAGACCAAGGACGCCGCCAACAGCATGTGGGGCGGACGCTTCGCAGCCGGGCCCGACGCGATCATGGAGGCCATCAATGCCTCGATCGGCTTCGACCGGCGGCTTTACGCCCAGGATATCCGGGGCAGCCGGGCCCATGCCGCCATGTTGGCGGCACAAGGCATCATCAGCGATAGCGATGCAAACGCGATCGGGGAAGGGCTTCTCACGGTCTTGTCAGAGATCGAGGCGGGCGATTTTCCGTTCAGCGCGGCGCTGGAAGACATCCACATGAATGTCGAGGCGCGGCTGAAGGACATCATCGGCGAACCGGCGGGAAGGCTACATACAGGCCGGTCGCGCAACGATCAGGTGGCCACCGATTTCCGGCTGTGGGTGCGCGATCAGTGCGACGCGGCGATTTCGGGGCTTGAGGGCGTGATCCGCGCGGCGCTGACGCAGGCAGAGGCCGGAGCGGATTGGGTAATGCCGGGCTTTACCCATCTGCAGACCGCGCAGCCGGTCACCTGGGGCCATCACATGATGGCCTATGTCGAGATGTTCGGCCGCGATCTTGGGCGATTCCGCGATGCGCGTGCCCGTATGAACGAATCGCCGCTGGGTGCGGCCGCGCTGGCGGGCACGGGCTATCCGATCGACCGCGAGGCGACGGCGAAGGCACTGGATTTCGACCGCCCGATGGCCAACAGTCTGGATGCCGTCAGCGATCGTGATTTCGCGCTGGAATTCCTGTCTGCGGCGTCGATCTGCGCGGTCCACCTGTCGCGCCTGTCGGAAGAGCTGGTGATCTGGTCCTCGGCGCAGTTCCGGTTCGTGTCGATGTCGGACAAGTGGTCCACCGGGTCATCGATCATGCCGCAAAAGCGCAACCCCGACGCGGCCGAACTGATCCGCGCCAAGATCGGGCGCATCCTTGGCGCTACCGTCGCGCTGTTCACGGTCATGAAGGGGCTGCCCTTGGCCTATTCCAAGGACATGCAGGAAGACAAGGAACAGGTCTTCGATGCCGCCGACAACGTGCTGCTTGCCCTGGCGGCGATGGCCGGGATGCTGGCGGATCTGACGGCGAACAAGGACCGGATGGAGGCTGCGGCCTCGGCAGGGTTCTCGACCGCGACGGACCTGGCCGACTGGCTGGTGCGCGAGGCGGGTCTGCCGTTCCGCGAGGCCCATCACGCCACCGGCGCGCTGGTCGCGCTGGCCGAGAGAAAAGGATGCGACCTCGACGAGCTGTCGCTGGCCGAGATGCAATCGGTCAATCCCGCCATTAACCAGTCCGTCTATTCGGTTCTCGGTGTCCACAACTCGGTCGCGTCCCGGCAAAGCTATGGTGGCACCGCGCCCGATCAGGTGCGCGCACAGATTTCGCGCTGGAAGGAGAAACTGGCATGATGCGACTGATCCTGATTGCGGTGCTGGCCTTGACGGCCTGCGGTGTCGATGGCCCGCCGGAACGGCCAACCGCGCCCAAGTCGCCGCCGAAATCTGGCGTGTCGATCTCGGGGCACGCCACCGTGGGTGTCGTCTCGGAGCTGTAAGTGGATCATTTCAACTATCACGATGGCGAATTGCACGCCGAGGATGTGGCCCTGTCGCGGATCGCGGCAGAGGTCGGCACCCCGGTCTACGTCTATTCGACCGCCACGCTGACCCGGCATTTCGGCCTGTTCCGACAGGCGCTGGACTGGACCCCGCATCTGGTCTGCTTCGCGGTCAAGGCCAATTCGAACCTGGCCGTCCTGAAGCTGATGGGGGATATGGGCGCCGGGATGGATGTTGTTTCCGGCGGCGAATACGCCCGCGCCAGGGCGGCGGGCGTGCCGGGCGACCGGATCGTGTTTTCCGGCGTCGGCAAGACCATCCCCGAGATGCGTCAGGCCATCGAAGGCGGCATCCGGCAGTTCAACATCGAAAGCGAACCCGAGATGCGGGCACTGTCCGCGCTGGCGGCGTCGATGGGCGTCGAGGTGCCGGTGGCGATCCGGGTGAATCCGGACGTGGATGCGAAGACGCACGAAAAGATCGCCACGGGCAAATCCGACAACAAGTTCGGCATCCCCATCGCCAAGGCACGGGCCGTCTATGCCGAGGCTGCGGCGCTGCCGGGGCTGCGCGTCGTTGGCGTCGACGTCCATATCGGCAGTCAGCTGACCGATCTGGACCCCTATCGCATGGCCTATGCCAAGGTGGCAGATCTGACCCGGGCGCTGCGGGCGGATGGCCATGACATCACGCGTCTGGATCTGGGCGGCGGTCTGGGCATTCCGTATCGCCGTGACAACAATGCCCCGCCTCTGCCGCTTGAATACGGACAGGTGATCCGCGACGCGGTCGGCGACCTGGGATGCGAGATCGAGATCGAGCCGGGGCGCAATATCGTCGGCAATGCGGGCATCCTGCTTGCGCAGGTGATCTATCTGAAAGAGGGCGAGGGCCGCGACTTCCTGATCGTCGATGCCGCGATGAACGACCTGCTGCGCCCCGCCATGTACGGTGCGCATCACGACATCGTCCCGGTGTCCGAATCCGCGCCGGGCGCCGAGGTGCGTCCCTTCGATGTCGTGGGGCCGGTCTGCGAATCGGGCGATACGTTCCAGAAGGGCACGCAGCTTCCCGCCCTGTCCGCCGGTGATCTGGTGGCGTTCCGGTCAGCCGGCGCTTATGGCGCGGTGATGGCGTCCGAATACAATTCGCGCCCGCTGGTGCCCGAGGTGCTGGTCAAGGACGATCACTTCGCCGTCATCCGGGCGCGACCGACATTTGAGGAAATGCTGTCCCGGGATACCATCCCGGAATGGCTTTGACAGGACGCAAGGATCCGAGGTCGCAGCCGGGGCAAGTCATTCCCCGGCCCGAAGAGAATATCTGGACAAGGAAGAACACGCGTCTGACGCGCGCGCTTCGTCTGACCCGTTGGGGAATGACCTGGGAACGGGGCGCGCGGGCGTTCTGGCCGCTGGGGGCGGTGCTGTGTCTTTTATTCGCGGCATTCGCCCTTGGGGGCGTGCTGGCAGTACCGCCTGCGGCCCTGCCATGGCTGGCCGGGCTGGCGCTGATCCTGGTGATCGCGACGGCCGTGCGGGGCGGGCTTCGCTATCGCAGGGTGCGCGAGATCGAGGCCGTCGAGCGGCTTGACAGAACCCTGCCGGGCAGGCCCCTGACAGCCTTGGGTGACCACGCTGCACTGGGTGGCGAAGGTGCGCTGTGGCGCGCACATCTGGCGCAGATGCAGGCGCGCAGCCGGGATGCAAGGGCAGTCCGCCCCGATGCCGGTCTTGCGCGGCGCGATCCGTTCGCGTTGCGGCTGGTCTCGCTGGTCGCACTGGTCATGGCGCTGATCTTTGGCGGTGCGGCACAGATGGGACAGGGTGTCGAGGCTATCGCGGCGACGGTCGGTCGGCCGCTGACCGGTGGGACTGTCGCGTCCGGGCCAAGCTGGGAGGGGTGGGCCGAACCGCCTGCCTACACGCGCCGCCCGACAATCTACCTGAACGCACTGGCCGAGGGGCAAACTCTGGAACTGCCGAAGGGCAGCGCGGTGACATTTCGTCTTTATGGCGACGGGGCTTCGGTCGAACAGGACATTGGCGGCGTCGTCAGCGACGACGCGCGGGCGCCGGGATTTCGGGCCGAACGGTCGGGCCGGATCGAGATCGGTGACAGGCTGTTCGAGGTCACGGTTCTGCCCGACCGCCCGCCGTTGATCCGCGCAGGTGCCGCGCCCACCAGGCGCGCCGACGGTCGGATGGTCCAGGAATTCGAGGCCGAAGATGACAACGGCATCACCTCCGGGCAGGCGCGGATCACGCTGGATCTGGCCTCGGTGGACCGGCAGTTCGGCCTGAAGACCCAGCCCGAGCCGCGCGATCCCGTCGAATTGACCCTGCCCTTGCCGCGTGGTGGCGACCGGCGCGAGGTCACCGGTCAGCTTGTCGAGGATCTGGCCCGCCACCCGTGGGCGAATCTTCCCGTCACGCTGACGCTGGAGGCGGTGGACGGCATCGATCAGACCGGTCGATCCGAACCTTTCGACACGGTCCTGCCCGGCAGGCGTTTTTTCGAGCCGCGCGCCGCGGCGCTGATCGAGATGCGACGAGATCTGCTGTGGTCGCGTCAGAACGCCCGCCGCAGCGCCGAAATCCTGCGCGCGATCACATGGCAGCCCGACGGCTTCATCGATCAGACGCTGTATCTGCAACTTCGCGGTGCTGTCCGGCAGCTCGAGTCGGGCGCATTGACCGAAGAGGCGCGCGACAAGCTGGCCGAAGCCCTGTGGAAGGCCGCGATCCTGCTGGAGGACGGCGGGCTGTCGAACGCGCTGGAACGCATGAGACAGGCGCAGGAAAAACTGTCCGAGGCGATCCGGAACGGGGCCAGCCCCGACGAAATCCAGCGCCTGATGGACGAGCTGAAAGAGGCCACCGATGCCTATACCAGCATGCTGGCCGAACAGGGGCAGCAGGATCCCGCTGACCGCTTTGCCCAGAACCAGCAGGGCCAGAGCATCACCGGCGACCAGATTCAGCAGATGATGGACGAGATTCAGCGCCTGATGAACGAGGGTCGGATGGCCGAGGCCCAGCAATTGCTGGAACAGTTCAACCGCATGATGGAGAATTTGCAGGTCACGCAAGGCCAGGGCGGGGAAGGCCAGCAGGGCAGCCAGGGCAACCAGCAGATGAACCGGCTGGCCGACACGCTGCGCGAACAGCAGCGCCTGTCGGACGAGGCGTTCCGTGACATGCAGGAACAGTTCGGACAGGGCCAGATGGGCCAGCCTTCCGAGAACGCCGGCGATCTGGCGGAACGCCAGCGCGGACTGCGCGAAGAGCTGGGCCAGCAGCGCGGCATGCTGCCGGGGCAGGGTTCCGAACAGGGCGACCGCGCGCGGCAGCAGCTGGACGAGGCCGGTCGCGCGATGGAGGACGCCGAACAGGCACTGCGCGACGGTGATACCGGCGGCGCTTTGCAGCGTCAGGCCGACGCGATCGAATCAATGCGCGAAGGCATGCGGTCGTTGTCGGACATGATGGGCCAACAGGAACGACGCCGGGCAGGTGACGGCCAGCAGCAGGGACAAGACGGTCAGGAAGGCCAGCAGCCCGGCGGTGAACAGGGCCAGGCCGCCCAAGACGGGATGGGCAGCGATCGCCGCCCGATGCTGGATCCTCTGGGTCGGCAGACCGATGGCAACGGCAACATGATCACCATGGGCGACCCCCTGGCCGAAGGCATCGACCCGGCCAAGCGCGCACGTGACCTGCTGGACGAGATCCGGCGGCGCAGCGGCCAGCGCGACCGTCCGCAGGACGAGCGCGACTATCTGGACCGGTTGCTGGAGCGGTTCTGACCGGCGGCACCTGGCCTGATCAATCGACGGCGCGGATCAGCTTGCGTTCAAGCACCTTCAGCACCTGTGGCAGGTCGTGTCCGCGCTTCAGGATGCGTCCGTCCATGCCGATCACGGCATAGGCCCCCTGCGACGCGCGCAGCCTTGGGCGTTTCTCGATGCGGTACAGCGGATGTTCGGTCGCGCGGCGAAACACGCTGAACACTGCGACCTCACGCAAGAACGACATTGCATAATCGCGCCATTCGCCCGCGGCGACGAACTGACCGTAAACCGACATGATCGCGCCCAGTTCGCGCCGGTCGAACACCACTCGGTCCGGGTCGGCGTGAAGGGGCGTCGATGCGTTCATCATGTCGGAATGGTGACATTGGCCCCTACGCAAAGCAATGCAAAAAAACGGGCGCGGTCGATGCCGCGCCCGTCAGGGCATCCGTCCGGTGCAGAACGCGCCGGGCGCTCGAGTCGGTCCGGATCTGCCTAGTAGCAGCTGATCTTGTCGATCCGTCCGGTGCGGCCGTATTCGATGTTCAGCCGATCCGGCCGGAAATCCGCCGTAACGGCGTCTTCGGGACCGATGATCCGCGTTCCGGCCGGGAAGGTCATCTGGTTCGCCACCTCGCGCGGTTGCCCAAGAAGACCCTGATATCCTTCGGCGCCGCAGCTGTCCTCGGCCGGCTGGTCCGCGACTTCCTGGGGCACCGGTTCGCAGGCGGCCACAGCCGCGATCACAGCCAGGCCGACAAGAAAGGAATTTCTGTGCATGATCGTCATCCGCAATCGATGTTGTATATATTGCCCGAGGCGTCCAGCCGGAACACAATCCGCTGAGGATTGTATTCCTGAGGCTCGATGCCGCGATACTCGACCACGCGATATTCGCGGGTGATGCCAAGCGTCGGGATCACCGTGCCCGGCTGACCCAGATTGGCGACGTAGTCCTTGGCGTGGCACAGATCCGGTTCGCGCTCTTCCAGCCCGGCGATGCCCTCGGCCGGCACAGGTGGCACTGGCGCCGGCGCCGTGACGGGTGCCGGTGTCGGCAGCGGAGCGGGCGCCGGGGCGCAACCTGCCAATGCGGTGCCGATCACGGCCAGCGACAGGAGGGTTGTTGTTCTCATAGTGACTGCGTCCCTCGTTTGCCTCGTGTGTCCGAGGCTGTATCGTTTGTGACTCCATATCATACGGCGTCCGCACCCGGTTGAGAACCCGAGCGCGGAATCACGTTTGCATCAACCGCGTGATGTCGCGGCGCTGTCGCGGTCAGCTTGCCGCTGCAAGCGAGACAGGCTTGTTCGTGCAAATGCCGTAGGCGGCGATGAACATGGATGCCGCGGCGTCGCCAGCCTGACGGATCGCCTCCTCATCCGCAGGGTCGTCAGGGGTTAGAAGGGCACGATCCTGCACGAATGCACCGGCCAGCCGGATCAGATGTTCGGCGGCCATGGAACTGTCTTTTATCGTCAGATGGCCGGCCATGATCCAGCAGTCCAGGTGCCGTCGCGCGGCTTCGCGCAGTCCGTCGGAAAGCACCGCGTGAAGCTGACGCGATTGCTCGCCAAAGCGATTGGCCTCGGCGATCCCGGCGCGACGCAGCCTCACGATGTCGTCCGATGCCAGCCAAGCGGCGATTTGCTGCGCCATCCGTTGCAACGCCTGTGGCGCGGGCTCATCGTCTGGAATGTCGATGGGGCTGACGTCCCGCAGCCTGCCGATCTCGTGATGTAGCACCTCGCGATACATCAATGCCTTGTCGGGGAAATAGCTGTAAAGAGTCGCCTTGGACACACGGGCGGCGGCGGCGATGTCATCGACGCTTGCCCCGCAATAACCGTCCCGCAGGAAAATTGACTTCGCGCCCTCGCGGACCTGTTCGAATTTGCGTCCCTTGTTCGGTGTTTGTTTCTTGGTCATTAAAATGTCCCTGTAAGTCGAAAGTATGCGGCAACGCGCCCATAGAAAAATGACGCGCCTGTATAAAAAGGCCGAAACGAGCGGTTTGGTTTCAAAAATCTTGATGAATGCAGGCGTATGTAGGTGTTCTGAAAGTTGTTTTTCCCCTTTCTTCAGACCTGTCGATCAGGCTGTCCGACTGCTGAAAATGCACTTCCTTGTACAGCCACGCAACGTGGATCATCTGCGACAATTGTCCTAGCTTCGCCTTGGGGTGTGGCGAATCAACGCCACTTATAAGGCGAGGAGACTGCAATGGCGAACCCGAACCAGTCGTTCCGGGGCTCGGTCGAGCGAATGTTCACACATGCGGCGGGGTTGATGGAACTGCCGCCCGGCCTGGAAGAAAAGATCCGGGTCTGCAATTCGACCTACACGGTCCGCTTCGGCGTCCGGCTGCGCGGAGAGATCCACACCTTCACCGGCTATCGCTCGGTCCACTCCGAACATATGGAGCCGGTCAAGGGCGGCATCCGCTATTCTCTGGATGTCAGCCAGGACGAGGTCGAGGCGCTGGCCTCGCTGATGACCTTCAAATGCGCGCTGGTCGAGGTGCCGTTCGGCGGATCCAAGGGCGGGCTGTGCATCGATCCGCGTGCCTGGAACGAGGACGAACTTGAAAAGGTCACCCGCCGTTTCACCTATGAACTGTCGCGGCGCAACCTGATTTCGCCGTCGCAGAACGTGCCGGCACCCGATATGGGCACCGGCGAGCGGGAAATGGCGTGGATGGCCGATGCCTATAAACGTCTGCATCCCGATGACATCAACGCCAAGGCCTGCGTGACCGGCAAGCCCCGCACGGCCGGCGGGATCGACGGGCGGGTCGAGGCCACGGGCCGCGGCGTGCAATACGCGCTGCGCGAATTCTTCCGGCATGATGACGTGATGAAGAAGGCCGGGCTGGAAGGCACCTTGGCCGGCAAGCGGGTGATCGTTCAGGGCCTGGGCAATGTGGGCTACCATGCCGCACAGTTCCTGTCGGCCGAGGACAAGTCGCTGATCACCTGCGTGATCGAACGCGACGGGGCGATCACCAATCCGCAGGGCATCAATATCGACGCGCTGCGCGGCCATATTGTCGCGACCGGCGGGGTCCGCGGCTTCGCGGGCGGCGATTATCACGAGGAGGGGCTGGCCCGCCTCGAGGATGAATGCGACATCCTGATTCCCGCCGCCGTCGAAAGCGTGATCCATTCGGACAATGCCGAACGGATCAAGTGCAAGCTTATCATCGAGGCCGCGAACGGTCCGGTGACGGCGGATGCCGATGACATCCTGAAGCGCAAGGGCGTGGTGATCATTCCCGACATGTATGCCAATGCCGGCGGTGTGACGGTGTCCTATTTCGAATGGGTCAAGAACCTGTCGCAGATCAGTCTTGGCCGTCTTGAACGCCGCCACGAAGAGGCGCGTGCCCGGATGCTGATCGAGGAACTGGAACGGATCTCGGCCGATACCGGCACGAATTTCGAGCTGGCCAAGGGCTTCAAGGAAGCCTTCCTGCATGGTGCGGACGAGCTGGATCTGGTGCGGTCGGGTCTGGACGACACCATGCGCGAGGCGTTCGGCAAGATGAAAGAAGTCTGGATGGCCAATCCGCGGGTCGAAGACATGCGGACCGCGGCCTACGTGGTCGCGATTCGCCGGATCTCGAACGTTTACGGGTCTCTGGGCCTGTAAGTATGCCGTAAGCGGGGCGGAGGCTTGCCTCCGCCGCCGAAGCCGGACCTTCGATGGGTCCGGCTTCGGCATTTTCCGCTTCCCGTGGGATCCGTCGCGATCAGTCGCGCGGCGCCGCCGCGCGGCGCAGGCGGTCGTTGATCGCCGCGCCCAACCCGTGTTCCGGAACCGGCGCGACTGCGATCGGCCGACCTTCGCGATCTGCGCGGCGCAAGGTGTCGAAAAGGTTCGCCGCCGCTTCGGTCAGGTCGCCATGCCGGGACAGGCTGAAGCGTCCGGGCGCACCGAAGGCGATAAAGGTCTCGTCCGGGCGTGGCGCCGCGGCGTTCAGCCTCAGCGCCACGTTCGGGGCATAGTGGCTGGTCAGCTGGCCTGGCGCACTGGGGCGATCCGGATCGATGGAAGGCGCGATCAGCTTGTGGCCGATTGCAGCCTCGATGGCTTCGGCGGGAATGCCACCGGGGCGCAGCAACGTGGCGCGGCCGTTCGGCCAGCCGACGATCGTCGATTCCACCCCGACGGGGCAAGGGCCTGCGTCCAGGACTGCGGCGATCCGTCCGGCCAGCCCGCCGTCGGGGTCCAGGACATGAACGGCGCTGGTCGGGCTGACCCGCCCCGAGACATTGGCCGAAGGCGCGGCCAGCGGTCCGCCGAACCGGCTCAGCAGGGCGCGGGCGGCGGGATGATCGGGCAGGCGGATGCCCACGGTGTTCAGCCCGGCCGTGACCAGCGGCGCGATGTCAGATGTCGCGTGCAGATCCAGCACCAGGGTCAGCGCACCGGGCCAGAAGGTCTGCGCCAGGATCAGCGCCTCGTCGCCGAACCTTGCAATGTCCCGCGCCGCCGCAAGGTCGGGCACATGCACGATCAGCGGGTTGAAGCCCGGACGCCCCTTTGCCTCGAAGATGCGCGCGACCGCGCGGCCATTGCGGGCATCGCCCGCAAGCCCGTAAACCGTTTCGGTCGGCATGGCGACGGTCTGACCCGCGGCCAGCAATTCTGCCGCGCGCGCGATGCCGTAGGGATCGGGGGTCAGTCTTTCGGTCTTCATCCGTGACGCCGGGTTTCGGTTGAGACTTGGCCGCGTGAACCTAAGATGCGGTCGAGACAGTCTGATAGTCGCGCCAGCAGGTTTTGCCAAGGCGCATGGGAGCGAGGTCAAGATGAGCTATGCGGCGCCGGTCGAGCAAATCGAATTCATCCTGAAACATGTCGTGCCTTTCCCTGATGTGGCCGGCACCGAAAAATTCGCCGAGGCGACACCGGAAACCACGACAGCCATCCTGACAGAAGCCGGCAAACTGGCCAGCAACGTCCTGGCGCCGCTGAACCGCGCCGGCGACCAGACCCCCGCCAGGCTGGAGAATGGCAAGCTGCGGTCTTCGCCCGGCTTTGACGCGGGGTTCCGGGCGATCGCCGAAGGCGGCTGGATCGGCCTTGCCGCCGATCCGGAATATGGCGGCATGGGCCTGCCGCAATCCCTGAACATGGCGGTGGCCGACATGATGTCCGGCGCCTGCCTGTCACTGCAGCTGAACCCGCTGTTGACGCAGGGCCAGATCGAGGCGCTGGAGCATCATGCCAGCGACGCGCTGAAGGCGTTGTATCTGCCGAAACTGACCAGCGGCGAATGGTCTGGCACCATGAACCTGACCGAGCCGGGTGCAGGCAGCGATGTCGGCGCCCTGACCACGAAGGCGGAACGCAACGGCGACGGCACCTACACGATCACCGGCCAGAAGATCTTCATCACCTGGGGCGACAGCGACGTGACCGAGAATGTCTGCCACGCCGTGCTGGCGCGGCTGCCTGACGGGGGTAAGGGCACCAAGGGCATCAGCCTGTTCATGGTCCCGAAATTCATCCCCGACGAGGATGGCAACCCCGGCGTCGCCAACAGCCTGAAGGTTGTCAGCCTCGAAGAAAAGATGGGCATTCACGGCAGTCCGACCTGTGTGATGAGCTATGACGGCGCGACCGGATGGCTGATCGGGCAGGAACACAAGGGCATGGCAGCGATGTTCACGATGATGAACTGCGCCCGGCTTGGCGTCGGCGTGCAGGGTGTCGGCGTGGCCGAGGCGGCGCTGCAACAGGCGGTCGCCTATGCGCAGGATCGCAACCAGATGGGGCCGATCATCGGGCATCCCGATGTGCGCCGGATGCTGGCTACGGCACGGGCCGAGATCTTTGCGGCGCGCGCGATCTGTCTGGCCTGTGCCGCCAGCATCGACATGGAGCGCGCGACGGACGATCGTGATTGCGCTGCCCGCGCAGCCTTCCTGACCCCGATCGCCAAGGCCTATGGCACCGATGTGGGCTGTCGCGTCGCCGATACCGGCGTGCAGGTGCATGGCGGCATGGGCTATGTCGAGGAAACCGGTGCGGCACAATATCTGCGCGACGTTCGCATCACCCCGATCTACGAGGGTACCAACGGTATTCAGGCCATGGATCTGGTCGGCCGCAAGCTGGCCGACGGCGGCGAGGCGGCGATGCGGCTTCTGGACGAGGTGTCGGATGGCGCCAAGGCCGCGCATGGCGACCACCCCGAACTGGCCGACGACGTTTGGCAGGCATCCGAGGCGCTGCGCGAAGCGACGCAGGATCTGCTGAAACGGGACGTGGACGAGCGGTTCGCGGGTGCGGTGCCCTATCTGACGGCCTTCGCGCTGGTGCTGGGGGGACATTTCCATCTGCGCGCGGCGCGCAAGGGGGATACGGCGCAACTGGCGCTTGCACGGGTGTTCATCGGCCGGGTGCTGCCGCGATACGCCGCCAATCTTGCCGAGGCGCGCGCGGAACTGGCCGATCTGACCGCGATCAGCGACGCGTCGCTGGCCGGAGGACTTGGCGGTTGATCGACTATCCGTTCCAGTCGCCGCCCGACGAGGGCGAGGGCATCGAGGTGGCGCCGGGCGTGATATGGCTGCGCCTGCCGCTGCCGATGGCGCTGGATCATGTCAATGTCTACGCGCTGCGCGAGGCGGATGGCTGGACCGTCGTGGATACCGGTTTTGACACGCGCCGCGCCCGCGCCATCTGGCAGCGCCTGCGGTCGGGGCCGTTGCAGGGGCTGCCGGTCGTTCGTGTCATCGGCACCCACCATCATCCCGATCATATCGGACTTGCCGGATGGTTCATGCAGACCGACGGCGCGGAACTTGCGATGAGCCGGACCGCGTGGCTGACGGCGCGGATGCTGCAACTGGATATTCAGGACACGCCCACCGCTCAGGCGCTGGACTTCTGGCGACGCGCGGGAATGCCCGCGGATCTGCTGGAAAGACGCGCCGCCGAACGCCCCTATAACAGCGCCGATGTCGTCCATCCGCTGCCGCCCGGATACACAAGGCTGCACGAGGGCGAGGAAATGCGGATCGGCGGTCGTCGGTGGCGGGTGGCGATGGGCGACGGGCATGCACCGCGGCATGTCACATTGTGGTCTCTGGACGACGATCTGGTGATCGGCGGAGACCAACTTCTGCCCTCGATATCACCCAATCTCGGCGTCTATCCGAACGAGCCAGAGGCCGACCCGGTGGGGGAATGGCTGGCCAGCTGCGCGCGCATGGCGCTTCTGGCCGAAGACCGCCATCTGGTCCTGCCGGGACACAAGCTGCCCTTCACCGGACTGCCCGACAGGTTGCGTCAGCTGGCCGACAACCATCATGGCGCGCTTGCGCGCATCGAGGACGCGCTGGCGAAGGCACCGCGCAGCGCGGTCGGCTGTTTCGATATCCTGTTCAAGCGTCGCATCGCGGGGATGGAATTCGGGCTGGCCCTGGTCGAGGCGGTCGCGCATATCAATCACCTGCGCCGCGCGGGGCGGATCCGGGCGGTCGGCGAAAGCGATGGCGCAGTGCTGTGGGGGGCGTGACAGCGCTGCCGGATTCGGGTATCGCACGTCTCAGGCAAACGCGGAGAACAGGCATGGCCGATCACGAGCATGGCAAGATGGACATCACCGAACACCGGAAGACCTTTGCGGGCTTCATCAAGCTGGCAAGCTGGGTGGCAGGGTTGTCGATCCTGGCGCTGATCTTCATGGCGCTGACGAACGCCTGATCGCGAACGGGATCTGATGACATGAAAAGACGCGTCTTCCTGGCGGCGTCACTGCCGGCTGTTCTGGCTGCATGCGGGGCCGACAACATCTGGGCAAGCGATGAAGCCGTCCGCGCCGCGCGATTTGTCAGTGACGAGCCGCCATCGATCACGCTGTTCACCGTGATCGGCATTCCGCGCGGCGAGGGCGGGCATTCCGCGCTGATGATCAATGGCAGCCAGCGGGTGGTTTATGATCCGGCGGGCAGCTGGAACCATCCGCGCATCCCCGAACGCCATGACGTGCTGTATGGGGTCACCGACAACTTCAAGCGTTTCTACATCGATTATCACGCCCGCAGCACCTATTGGGTGGCCGAGGATCGCGTTCCCGTCAGCCGCGAAGTCGCGGATCTGGCCATCGCGCGGGCCGAGGCGAACGGCGCTGCCAACAAAAGCTTCTGCGCCGTCGAGACCGGCAGTGTGCTGCGCGGCCTGCCGGGATTCGAGAACGCCCCGACCGGATTTTCCCCGATCAAACTGCGCAACTGGTTCCGTACCCTGCCCGGCGTGGTGTCGAAAACGCATCGCGACGGCGATCCGGCGAACAATCACGATGTCCTTCTGAAGCAGAAGGACGGAACGATCAGGGGCTATCCCAGAACGTAGAGCATTCCGAACAGGGTGATGCCGCCCGCAAGGATGGCAAGGATCACGTTCTTGCTCAGTACGCCGACCAACAGCGTCGCGGCTGCGGCGGACAGCCGCGCGGGGTCTGGCTGGCCCTGGGTCGCCTCGGGCCACATGACCAACGGCGCGACCAGCGCGGGCAGCACCGCGACCGGGGTGTAGCGCAGCATCCGCAGCACCCAGCCGGGCAACGGCCGATCCCCCAGCGCGCCCAGGAACGACCAGCGGATCAGGAACGTGCCGATCCCCAGCACGATGATCACGAACCAGACGGTCAGATCGGATACGCCGCCGTTCATCGCCCGTCCCCCTTTCGTTCCATCCATGTTTCAACGATGGCTCCGGTGGCCATGCCCAGTGGCGCTGCGATCAGCAGGCCCAGCCCTGATGGAAGTCCCGCCAGCGCCAGCGCCGCGACGATTGCGACAAAGCATGCGGCCAGATGCGCAACCGTGCGCAGCATCGGCGCGATCATCGCCAGAAAGGTGATCGGCATGGCGAAATCCAGCGCGATACCTTCGGGGATCGCTTGGCCGACCGTCGCGCCGACCCAGGATGCCACGATCCAGGGGACACACATCGCCACCGCGACGCCCGCGAAATAGGCAAGCCGCTGCCGCAGCGACAGCCGGGGATGTTTTTCATAATGCTGGATCGACAGGGCATAGCTTTGATCGATCAGCGCATAGGCGATCAGGGCCTTCTGAGAACCTGTCGCCTCGCGCAGCCAGGGGACCAGCGATGCCGAATACATCGCCATGCGCAGATTGACCGCCAACCCGGACAGGATGACGATCAGGACCGGCGCATGATCGGACAACAGTTGAACGGCGGTGAACTGCGACGCCCCGGCCAGTACCAGAACCGAAAATCCCATCACCTGCGCGATGTCCATTCCCGCCTCCAGCGCGACGATGCCGAACAGCAATGCGAAGGGCACCACGACGATCATCAGCGGCACCGACTGGATCATCCCGTGCCGGAACGCCTGCGCGGGTGTGCGCGCCAAGGCGCGTGCCACCGCCGGATCGTCGGCGGCAGCCTGCTGATGATCGGGTCTGGGGGCGGGCGAGGGGCTCATGGCGCTTTTGTTTTCCGACGGTTCGCGGCAACCTTGCTTGCATGATGCGCAATCAGAGACAAGACCACCGGCTGCAGATCGTCAGCCCCGTGCCAGATGCGGCACTGTCCCAGGCGGCCAGGCTGTGGTGGGGCGCAATCGGTCACGGCTGGGGCCCGGCCCCCAGGATTCGCGCGTGCCACGGGATAGTCGCGTTGGACGATACCGGCGGTGTCGCCGGGGTGATCGGGTTGCGCGACGCACAGGGCGGGTTTCTCGCCGCGACGCCGTTGGGCGCGCGGATCGCGTTTCGCGCGGCCCCTTCGACGGCTGATCTTGTCGTTGACGGGATTGTCGTGCGCGATGCGCGCCAAGGGATCGGCGGCGCGCTTCTCAATCAAGCCCTGGTCCGGGCGACATTGGCAGGTCATCCCGGTCTGAGGGCCGAGGTCCGGGTCCAGAATTCCGGCGCCATGGAATTCTATCGGGCAATGGGATTCGCGGCGGTCGCGCAGGGAAGGTTCGGGTGGCCATGGACGGGGCAGGTGACGATCCTGCGCCGGGCCGTCGATAATGTGCCCGAGGCCGGTTCGATGGCACGATACGCCGCCGCGACAGGGATATGACAGCCGCGCGCAGCCGGTAGTCAGGTGCCGCTTCGGTATCAGCCGAAGATGCCTGCGCCACGTCCGACCAGCATGAAGGCGCGTGCAGAACGGCTTTCTGCCAGCACCTCGATCTCTGCATCGTCCAGCTGCGGCAGCAGGCGGGTCAACAGGATATCGAAATGGCGCAGGAAATGATGGGCGGCGTCGCGGAATATCTCGTCCCCGCGCAGCAGCGCCGAGGCGACCTCGACCGCGGCCTCGTCATGGATGCCGCCAAGCGCCGCGACCGCGCTGCCGCGCGCACCCTCGGCAAAGCGCCGCCAGATATCCGGTCCGGCGGGGTCCGGCCGCAGATCATCCATGTAAACCTGCTGATCGGCCAGCAGCGTGACCACGTCATGCGCGGCGCGTAGCACGCGCGAATTCTCGTGATCCTTCAGCGCCTCGCGCATTGCCGCGATGGTCGCCGTGTCGTCGGCACCGTCGGGAAAGTTCAGAGCGCGGATCAGCGTCTCGGGCGGGATGTTCACAGGTTCGGGCGAATCAAAGCGCATCGCGGCCTGTCGCTGATCTGCGGGGGTGGCCCGTGTTCCGGCGGGTGGGGTTGTCCTTGCGACAGGCTGTTGCCGTGCGGGCGCAGCAGAGGGCCGTGCCGTGGAGGTGGCCGGCACAGGCGCCGCCTCTGGGCCGCGTTCGGTCCGCTGGCGCGTGTCGCCGGTCGCGGGTGGTGCACCGCGGGTGGCCGCGTATTCGCGCAGTTGCGTCAGATGTCCGCGCAGCTCATCCGCCTCGGCCCGCAGCGCGGCGATGGATCGCGCCAACCCGACCGCCAGCCAGATCAGCGCCAGTGGCAACAGGACCCCGGCGATCGCCGCCAGCCGGGCGACACCACCCGTGCCATCGGCGCCGCCGGGAACCAGCAGCCAGAACAGTCCCACCAACAGCAGCCAGCCAAGGCTGAGCCCCAGTCCGACGGTGGTCAGGGCGTCACGCTGTGCAAGCGAAGCGATGCGGCCAGTCAGCGACATGACACTACTCGTAGCGGATCGTGATGATCTCGTAGCTGCGCTGGCCGCCGGGGGTGTTCACCTCGACGCTGTCGCCTTCGTCCTTGCCGATCAGTGCGCGGGCCAGCGGCGAGCGCATGTTCAGCAGCCCGCGTTCGATATCTGCCTCGGCTTCTCCGACGATCTGATAGACGCGCTTTTCCTCGGTGTCCTCGTCGATCAGCTGGACGGTCGCGCCGAACTTGATCGACCCGGACAGTTTGGCGGGGTCGATGACCTCGCTGCGCGACAGGATCGATTCCAGTTCCTTGATCCGACCCTCGATGAAGCCCTGCTTTTCGCGGGCCGCATGATATTCGGCGTTCTCGGACAGGTCGCCATGTTCGCGTGCCTCGGCGATCTGGCGAATGATGGCGGGCCGCTCTTTCGATTTCAGCTCGGTCAGCTCTTTTTCCAGCGACTGAAAGCCGCGGCGGGTCATCGGTATCTTGTCCATCGCTGCCCTGTCCTTTCGGGGTGCGGTTGCCGTCCTGACGCTAATCGAACGCCCCCGCCATTCGACAATGGCAGGGGCGCGAAAGCTCGTGCGAAGTATCGTGAACCCAATTTCGGGGCCAATGCAAGCCCGGCATCGGCGCAGATGGCGGTTTTCGGCCTGATATGTCGTGGCGTGACGATTGCCCCGCTTTGCGCCAGCCGATACAGCTAGGACCAGCAAGCAGAGGGAGAGCGCCAGCCATGACGGACGAGGCCACGGTCGAACGCGAGTCGATGGAATATGATGTCGTGATCGTGGGTGGCGGGCCTGCGGGCCTGTCTGCGGCGATCCGGCTGAAACAGATCGACCCGGAAATCCAGGTCGTGGTGCTGGAGAAAGGGTCCGAGATCGGTGCCCATATCCTGTCCGGCGCGGTGCTGGACCCGTCGGGCCTGAACCGGCTGATCCCCGACTGGCGGGACAAGGGCGCGCCGCTGAACACGCAGGTCACCGACGACAATTTCTACATTCTGGGCGAAGCCGGGCAGGTACGCGTGCCGAACTGGCCGATGCCGCCGCTGATGAACAATCACGGCAACTACATCGTCAGCATGGGCAATGTCTGCCGCTGGCTGGCCGAACAGGCCGAGGACCTGGGCGTCGAGATCTTCCCCGGGATGGCCGCCAGCCAGATCGTCTGGGCCAAGGCCGACGACGGCAGCGACCGGGTGAAGGGCGTCGTGGCGGGCGAGATGGGGCTGAACCCCGATGGCACCCCCGGCAGCATGTACGAACCCGGCATGGAGCTGCACGGCAAGTATGTCTTCATCGCCGAGGGCGTGCGCGGCAGCCTTGCCAAGGAAATCATCGGCAAGCTGGGACTTTCCGAAGGCCATGAGCCGCAGAAATACGGGCTTGGCATGAAGGAGATCTGGGAGGTCTCGCCCGAGAAGTTCCAGAAGGGCCGTGTCGTGCACACGATGGGCTGGCCGCTTGGCAAGAACGCGGGCGGCGGCAGCTTCATCTATCATTTCGAGAACAATCAGGTGCTGGTCGGCTTCGTGGTTCACCTGAACTATGCCAACCCGCATCTTTATCCTTATGCCGAGTTCCAGCGCTTCAAGCATCATCCCGTGGTGGCTGATCTGCTGGAGGGCGGCAAGCGCGTGGCCTATGGTGCCCGCGCCATCAGCGAGGGCGGCTGGCAGTCGATCCCGGAACTGTCTTTTGCGGGCGGCGTGCTGCTGGGATGTTCGGCGGGCCTGGTCAATGTGCCGCGCATCAAGGGCAACCACAACGCGATGATTTCCGGCATCGAGGCCGCCGAGGCCGCCGCCGCCGCGCTGGCCGATGGCCGCGAAGGCGACCGGCTGGAGGCCTATGACGCCGCCGTGCGCGGCGGCGAGATCGCGAAGGATCTGAAGCGTGTCCGCAACGTCAAGCCGATCTGGTCCAAGCTGGGGCTTTGGCCGTCGCTTGCGCTGGGTGGTTTCGACATGTGGATCGCGAACCTGACCGGCTGGAACCCTTTGGGAACCTGGAAACATGGCAAGACCGACGCGCAGGCGACCGGCAAGGCGGCGGACCATGCGCCGATCGACTATCCGAAACCCGATGGAAAGCTGTCCTTCGACCGGCTGACCAATGTGGCTTTCAGCTTTACCAACCACGAGGAAAGCCAGCCTTGTCATCTTCGGCTGAAAGACGCGTCTGTTCCGATCCAGGTGAACCTGCCGGAATACGCCGAGCCCGCGCAGCGATACTGCCCGGCAGGCGTCTATGAGGTGGTCGAGGACAGCGACGGGCCGCGATTCCAGATCAACTTCCAGAACTGTGTTCATTGCAAGACCTGCGACATCAAGGATCCCAGCCAGAACATCAACTGGACGACGCCGCAGGGCGGGGATGGGCCGAACTACCCGAATATGTGATCGCTTTGCGATGGAAGGGGCCGTTGCGACGGCCCTTTCGCGCCGTTAGGTTGTGTCCAACGTAAATGTGAATACCGGGACCATGCCTTGAAACTGACCCGCCCAAGATCGGCCATTGCGCTGGCGCTGCTTACGTCCCTGGCTGTGCCCTTCGGCGTGCTGCAAGCGCAGCCCCGGCCCGAGCCACGGCCCGCGCACGCGCAGGAGGTTGGTCAAAGCGAAAGTGCCGCGGCAGGGGCGGAAACCCAGCAGGATCACGCGCCCGCACCGCTGACCTTTGGTCTTGCGGGCCCCTATCTGGCTGCGCGCATGGCGGCGGTCGAAAGTGATTTCCGCGCTGCCGCACGCTATTTCGCGCAGGCGGTGGCCCATGATCCCGAAGACCGCTATCTGCTGGACAGCGCCTTGGTTGCGCTGGTCTCGGCCGGCGATATCGGCCGCGCCGTAAGCCTGTCTTCAGACATGGAAAGCGATGGGCGCGCGACTGAATTGTCGGCGCTGATCCGCAAGGCCGAACTGGTTCATCAGGGCAACTGGCAGGCGCTGCTGGATCAGCAATCCGCCGATGATGCCGAAGAACTGCGCCGCGATGACCTGCTGGATCGGATCGTGAATGCCTGGGCGCTGATGGGGGCTGGTCGTGCATCCGATGCGCTGTCCGCCTTCGAGGCGCTGGCCAAGAACCCGGATGTCGCGCCGTTGGTGAACTATCATCTTGCGCTGGCCCGCGCGATGGTCGGCGATTACGAGGGCGCGGACGCCCTGCTGTCCGACGAAGCGACCGGCGCGCATATGCTGGGCTTCACGGCTCGGGCCGAGGTTCTGGCGCAGCTTGAACGCCGCGACGAGGCGGTGGCGATGCTGGACGGCGTGCAGGGTATCGAGGCCGAGCCGCAGTTGCAGGCGCTGCGCGACAGGCTGGCATCGGGCGAGCCGGTGGCATTCGATGTGGTCAAGACCCCCGCTGACGGTATTGCGCAGGTCTATCTGACCTTCGCCTCGGCGCTGGCATCCAGCCCTGATCCCGAACCGCTGTCGCTGATCCATGCAAGGCTGGCGGCATGGCTTTCGCCCGACACCGGCGAGGCGCGGCTGATGGTGGCGCAATTGCTGCAGGACCGGCATCAGTTCGACCTGGCCGAACCCGAATTCGACGCGCTGCGCCGGATGGGCCAGATGCGCCCCGTGGCCGAGCTGAGCCGTATCGACGCGCTTTCGCGTGCCGACCGCCGTGACGAGGCGGAAAAGGCCGCGTTGTCGCTGACCGCCGCCTATCCGGACCTGCCGCAAGCCTGGATCGCATTGGGCGACCTGCTGCGCCAGCAGGAAAAATTCGCGCAGGCTGTTCCCGCCTATGACAAGGCGCTGACGCTGCTGTCCGATGCGCCCGAACAGGCGCGCTGGTTCCCGCTTTATGCGCGCGGCATCGCGTTGGAGCGGTCGGGCCAGTTCGATCGCGCCGAACAGGATCTTCTGGCCGCCATCGAGATCAATCCGGACCAGGCCAGCCTGCTGAACTATCTGGGATACAGCTGGATCGATCGGAACGTGAATCTGGACCGCGCGCTGACGATGATCCAGAAAGCCGTCGAATTGTCGCCCGGCGATGGCTACATCCTCGATTCGCTCGCCTGGGCGTATTTCCGGCTTGGCCGCTATCAGGAAGCGGTCGCGCCAATGGAACAGGCGATCGGCACAATGGCTTCCGATCCGCTGGTCAACGACCATCTGGGCGACATCTACTGGATGGTCGGCCGCAAGCGCGAAGCCGAAATCCAGTGGAAGCGGGCGCTGTCGCTGGACCCTTCGGAAAACGACGACGTCGACCCCGACCGGATCCGCGCCAAGCTGGATCAGGGGCTGGATGCTGTGCTTGCCGATGAAGAGGCGCGGGGCGAATCCCCCACCGTTCCACAGCCGCAGGCCGAGGCCGCGGGCACGCCCCGGGATTGATCCGGCGCCATGTCCACCGTTCATGTGGTCGAAAGTGCGCCGGCCAAGCTGAACCTGGCGCTGCATGTCGTGGGTCGGCGCGCTGACGGGTATCACCTTCTGGATTCGCTGGTGGCATTTGCCGGAATCGGGGACGAGGTTCGTCTGTCGCCGGGACCGTTGTCCTTGCGGATCGATGGTCCCTTCGCCGCGGGTCTGGATGCGGGTGAGGACAATCTGTGTCTGCGCGCCGCGCGTCTGGCCGGGGCGGATGCGGCAATCGCGCTGACCAAAAACCTTCCCGTTGCCTCGGGCATCGGCGGTGGCTCGGCGGATGCGGCGGCGGTGCTGCGCGGCCTTGCTCAGATGGGCCACGCGCTGCCCGGCGCGGCAGAAAGGCTGGGGGCCGATGTGCCGGTCTGCCTGTTGTCGCGCCCCGCCCGGATGCAGGGCACGGGCGAGATCGTGACGGCCTTGCCGGGTTTGCCGACCTTGCCGCTGGTGCTGGTCAATCCGGGCGTGGGCGTTTCGACCCCGCAGGTCTTCGAAGCGCTGCAATCCCGCGACAGTCCGCCCCTTCCGCCCATCCCCGGCTTCAGCAATGCAGACGATCTGATCGGCTGGCTCGCCCAGACCCGCAACGACCTGCAAGCTGCCGCGCAAACTGTCGCCCCGGTGATCGGGCAGGTCATCGACGCGTTTCATGCCAGCGGTGCCGGGTTTGCGCGCATGTCGGGGTCGGGTGCGACCTGTTTCGGGCTTTACGCCAGCGCGGCAAAGGCCCGCGAGGCCGCAGGGATGTTGAAACAGCATGGCTGGTGGGCGGTGGCTTCGGAACTGGCACCCCAGCGCCCGCCCCGCTAGACTGCCCGCAAAACCAGCGGAGGATCCCCATGCTGCGCCTTGGCGTCAATATCGACCACGTCGCCACCATCCGGAATGCCCGCGGCACGCCATGGCCCGATCCGCTGCGCGCCGCGCGCATCGCCCAAGAGGCGGGTGCAGATGGCATTACCGCGCATCTGCGCGAGGATCGACGCCATATCAGCGACGCCGATATCGACGCGCTGATGGAACATCTGACGCTGCCGCTGAACCTGGAAATGGCCGCCACACCCGAGATGCAGCGCATCGCCCTGCGACACCGCCCGCATGCGGTCTGCCTGGTCCCCGAAAAGCGCGAGGAACGTACCACCGAGGGCGGGCTGGACGTGGCCGGCAACGAGAACTTTCTGGGCGATTTCATCGCACCGCTGCGCGAAGCGGGGTGCCGGGTGTCGCTGTTCATCGGCCACGAGGCGCGCCAGATCGAGGCATCGGCCCGGATCGGCGCAGCCGTGGTGGAACTGCATACCGGTGCCTATTGCGATCTGGACACCGAAGGCCGGTTCGTCGAACGCGACGCCGAACTGGCAGGACTTGCCGAGGGGGCACGGTTGGCAGACGATCTTGGACTCGAGGTGCATGCAGGTCACGGACTGACCTTCGATACGGTCGGCCCCATCGCTGCGCTGCCCCAGATCAAGGAACTGAATATCGGGCATTTCCTGATTGCCGAGTCGGTCTTTACCGGCCTAGGCGAGGCGATCGGGGAAATGCGCCGCCGGATGAACGAGGCCCGCCAATGATCCGTGTCGCCCTTGCCCTTGTCCTGATGGCAGCACCTGCATTCGCGCAGGACAGTGCGGCAACTGTCACCCCCTGCGGCGATGCGACCCGCGCCGATACCATCGCCGAGCCATGGGAGGACAACACCGCCACCTATGCCGACGATCAGGTTCGCATCGCGATGCTGGACATGGTCGAACCAGCGGGCGGCGCCCTCAAGCTGCTGGTGATCAGCCCGCCGCGGGACGAGCTGGGTCTGCGTCAGTGTCGCGTCGTGGGGCTGGATAACGGTCTTGGCTTCTACGATATGGACTTCGCCGCCCATCAGGCCAGCTATGATCCCGCGCGCGGCCTGACCATCACGCTGCCTGCCCGCCACTATCCCGTCAACGGCGACTTCGATGGTGACGAAGGCTGGTTCCAGCTTTCGGTCACCATAAATCAGCAGACGGGCGACATCGTCACGCAGGGGTTCAAGTGATCTTGCGCGGCTTTTTCTTTGCCCAAGTCCCCGTGATCCTGTCGGGGCAATCTGACGCATGATCCTGGGCATCGGCACTGACCTTGCGAATATCGACCGGATCCAGAACACGCTGAACCGGTTCGGAGATCGCTTTCGCCGCCGCGTCTTCACCGACATCGAACTGGCCAAGGCTGCGCGCCGCAAGGACGAGGCCGGCACGCTGGCCAAACGATGGGCTGCGAAAGAGGCCTGTTCCAAGGCGCTGGGAACCGGTCTGGCGATGGGCATCGCGTGGCGGGACATGGCGGTCAGCAATCTTTCGACCGGACAGCCTGTGATGGAACTCAGCGGATGGGCCGCCGAACGGCTGGCCGCGATGACGCCGCCCGGACACGACGCCATCGTGCATGTGACCCTGACCGACGATCATCCCTGGGCACAGGCCTTCGTGGTGATCGAGGCGCTGCCCCGGCAAGCCCGGCCTGCTTGACTCTGACCCCCGTGCGGGACCATGAAGCCCCTCGAACGCGGCCTTTCGTGCCACGCAGCCAAAGGACAAGAATATGGCCGACAGCACGGCAGGCAAGAAAAAGGAAGGCATCTGGGAGACGGTCAAGACGATCTTCTGGGCGCTGGTCATCGCGGGCATCTTTCGCACCCTGTTCTTTCAGCCGTTCTGGATCCCGTCAGGGTCGATGAAGGACACGCTGCTGATCGGCGATTTCCTGTTCGTCAACAAGATGGCCTATGGCTATTCCCAGTATTCCTGCCCCTTCGCGCTGTGCCCGATCAGCGGCCGGATCCTTGGCAGCGACCCCGAGCGTGGCGATGTCGTCGTGTTCCGCCATCCCACCCGCGGGGTCGATTTCATCAAGCGCGTCATCGGCCTGCCCGGCGACACGGTGCAGATGCGCGGTGGCCGGCTGTGGCTGAACGGTGAAGAGGTTCAGACCGACGCGGCTGGCGATTTCGTCGAGATCAAGGAACAGCAGGGTCCTCAGGGCTTGATCCCGCGCTGTGCGAACGATCCGGTTGCCGAAGGCGGCGAATGCATCAAGCCGCGTTTCACCGAAACCCTGCCGAACGGTGTCAGCCATGACGTGCTGAACATTGTCGATGGCTGGGTGGCCGACGACACGCCGACCTTCACCGTGCCAGAAGGTCAGTATTTCTTCATGGGCGACAATCGCGACAATTCCGAAGATTCGCGCTTCCCGCAACAGGTCGGTGGTCTGGGCTTCGTGCCTGCGGATTATCTGATCGGACGCGCCGACCGGATCATGTTCAGCTCGGCCGGGCGGTCGCTGCTGTATTTCTGGACCTGGCGGGCGGATCGTTTCTTCAAGGCGGTCGAGTGACGCCTTCGGCCGATATCCGGGCCTTCATGGGCCGGCTTGGGCATGACTTTGCGCGGCCCGAACTGCTGGTGCGCGCGCTGACCCACGGCTCGATCGCCTCGGCGACGCGTCCGGATAACCAGCGGCTGGAATTCCTGGGCGACCGGGTGCTGGGCCTGGTGATGGCCGAGGCGCTGTTTCGCGCCGACCTGAAGGCCAGCGAGGGGCAGCTTGCACCGCGATACAACGCGCTGGTGAAGGGCGAGACCTGCGCGGCCATGGCCCGGGAAATCGGCCTGGGCGACGTGCTGAAGCTGGGCCGTTCCGAGATGCTGTCGGGCGGACGGCGCAAAGAGGCCTTGCTGGCCGACGCGATGGAGGCGGTGATCGCCGCCGTCTATCTGGATGCCGGATTCGACACCGCGCGCGACATGATCCTGCGCCTGTGGCGGGACCGGCTGGACAGCCTTGACGACGATCCGCGCGACGCCAAGACCGCTTTGCAGGAATGGGCGCAGGCCAATGGCATGCCACCGCCCGCCTATGACCAGACGGACCGCAGCGGCCCCGATCATGCGCCCGTCTTTCACATCACCGCACGGCTGGCCGACGGCCGCGAGGCACATGCCAGCGGCGCCGGGACCAAGCGCAGCATCGAACAGGCGGCCGCGCAAGCGCTGCTGGACCGGCTGGAGGGCCGCGAATGACCGACAAGACCACTCGTGCGGGCTTTGTCGCCCTGATCGGCGAACCCAATGCCGGCAAATCGACATTGCTGAACCGCATGGTCGGCGCCAAGGTCAGCATCGTGACCCACAAGGTCCAGACCACCCGCGCCCGGATCCGCGGCATCGCCATTTCGGGCGATAGCCAGATCGTGTTTGTGGACACGCCGGGCATCTTCCGCCCGCGCCGCCGGCTGGATCGCAGCATGGTCGCGGCGGCCTGGGGCGGGGCGTCCGACGCCGACATCATCCTGTTGCTGATCGAGGCGCATCGCGGCCTGACCGACGGCGCGCAGGCGATCATCGACCAGTTGGCCGCGCTGGACCGCAAGACCCCGGTCGCACTGATCATCAACAAGATCGACCGGGTGAAATCCGAGGCGCTGCTTGCCCTGTCGCAGAAGCTGAACGAAGCCTATCCGTTCGAACGGACCTTCATGATCTCGGCCGAGAAGGGATATGGCTGCGACGATCTGCGGGACTGGCTGGCCGAAACCTTGCCTGCGGGGCCGTGGCTGTATCCGGAAGACCAGATCGCGGATCTGCCGATGCGGATGATCGCGGCCGAGATCACCCGCGAAAAGCTGACCCTTCGCCTGCACGAGGAAATCCCCTATCAGCTGACGGTCGAGACCGAGGCGTGGGAGGAACGCAAGGACGGCAGCGCGCGGGTCGATCAGATCATCTATGTCTCTCGCGCGGGTCACAAGGGCATTGTGCTGGGCAAGGGCGGCGAGACGGTCAAGGCCGTCGGTCAGGCTGCCCGCGCGGAACTGGAGGAATTCATGGGCCGCCGCGTGCATCTGTTCCTGCAGGTCAAGCTGCGCGAGAACTGGCAGGACGAGGCCGAGCGGTATGGCGAGATCGGCCTAGATTTCCGCGATGGCGACTAGGAGCGGCGATGCCTGAGCCACGGCTGGCGGCGGGGGTCTGGGTGTCGGCCTATCTGGCGCGTCTGGGTCAGGCCAACATTCCGGCCTATGTGATTGCGCATGGCGACGAGACCGCCGGGGCCGTGCTGGTCAAATGCGCGCGACTGGACGGCACCGCCCAGCTTTACGCGCGGGAGTGGGATTTCGAAACCGATGCGCGGCCGTGGCGGATCACCACCGACGGCCCCGAACCCGACGTGGACGCGGCAATCCGCCGGCAGCGGGGCTTCGACCCCGATCTGTGGGTCATCGAGATTGAAAGCCGCGATGGGCGCACACTGCTGGACCAGGAAGGCTTGGCGTAGGGCTGTCACAAGATCGGGTATGCCCGATGGTGGCAGCCCCAACAAAACGTGTCTGCGCTCACGCGGCATTAACGTATTGTTAAGCAGTTTTCCCTCTGATGCCGGCCAGCTTGGTCGGAGATTGTCATGGCATTCACCTTTACCGTGATCGAATGGGATTCGGTGAACGATCCCGACGGTATGTTCCGGCGCAGCGGGCAATCCGAAGGCGAGATCGGATCGGGCGGCAGGATCGATGTCAGCACCGCCTCGTTCGACAGTCTTGGCACCGCGCAAGTGACCACGGCACGTGCCGACGGCCGCGATGAGTTTCCTGACGATGACGGCGCGCGGCTGGATTCGCCGGTCACACTGAACGGCATCGACTATGCGCCGGGAAGCAATGTCGAGGCCGATTTCGAGATGATCCTGGTTGATCCGGCAAGCGGACTGCATTTCCGCGCCACATGGCTGGCCATCGACAACCAACCCGTCGGGATCAGCATCTCGCGGGGCTGGGACATCCAGCAGGGGCGGTACGTCCCCGGCGCGGCAGGGCTGTACGCGCCGGGAACCACGCTGACGCTGATCGACGGCGACAGCCTGCACCAGACGCCGAACCTTGTGGACTTCACCCGCAATGCCAGCTTTCTCAGCAGCGGGGCGGGGACGCGGGCGCAGCTGGATCGCGATGGTGCGGTGGTCTGCTTCGCTGCGGGCACGCGGATCGCCACGCCCATCGGCGAACGCGCGGTCCAGTCACTGCGCGTCGGCGACCTGGTTCTGACGCGGGATCATGGCGCGCAGCCGGTTCGCTGGACCGCGTGCCGCCACGTGGGACCGCGGATGCTGTCGGCCTTTCCGAAGTTGCGTCCGATCAGGATTGCGGCCGGTGCACTTGGTGCGGGTCTGCCGCGTCGCGACCTGCTGCTGTCCCCGCAACACCGTGTCCTGGTGCGGTCCGCGGTGGCGCGCCGGATGTTCGATGTCGACGAGGTGCTGATCGCCGCTCATCATCTTGTCGGCCTGCCGGGCATTGCGCGGCAGGATGATCTGCAAGATCTGGACTACTGGCATTTCGCCTGTGATCGGCACGAGATCGTGCTGGCAGACGGCGCCCCGGCCGAGACCCTGTTTCCGGGGCCGCAGGCATTGCGCGCGCTGCATCCCGCCGCGCGGATCGAGTTGCTGTCATTGTTCCCGGAACTGGCCGCGCTTCTTGAACCGGCCAGGCCCTTTGCCGAGGCAGGGGCGGGACGAAACCTTGCCCGTCGCCACCTTCGCAACGCAAGGCCGCTTCTGTCGCCGGTGCCGTGACAAATCATGCTGGCGCTGCCATGAATTGCAGCATATGCAATCTGAATGAGCAGCCTGCCCGATCAGACCGGCGATTCCCCGCGTGGCCTGGCCTTTGCCGTCACGGCATATGGCCTGTGGGGGTTGCTGCCGATCTACATGAAGGCGCTGTCTCATATTCCGGCCGCCGAGATCATTGCCCACAGGGTGATCTGGTCGCTGCCCATCGCCGCTGCCGTCCTGCTGTATCAGCGTCGCGCGGACGATGTTCTTGCAGCGCTGCGCCGTCCCCGGTTGCTGGCGATGGCCGGGCTGACGGCGGCGCTGATCTCGGTCAATTGGCTGACCTATGTCTGGGCGATCACGCATGATCACGCGCTGGACGCCGCGCTTGGCTATTACATCAACCCGCTGTTCAGCGTCGCCCTCGGCGGCCTGCTTTTGGGCGAGCGGCTGAACCGCGCCAAGTTGCTGGCGATCGGGCTGGCCCTGACGGCGGTCGTCATCCTGACGGTGCAGGCGGGCCGGTTGCCGATCGTTGCCGTGACCCTGACGCTGAGTTGGGGGTTCTATGCCTATTTCAAGAAAAGCCTGCCCCTGGGCCCCAATCAAGGCTTCACGTTGGAAGTGATGCTGCTGTGCCCGCTGGCGCTGGTCTATCTTGGCTGGCTGGTGACAGCGGGTCACGGTGATTTCCTTGGCGGCACCACGACGGACATGCTGCTGCTTCTGGGATGCGGTCCCGTCACGGCAATTCCGCTGCTTTTCTACGCCAACGGGGCCAAGCTGCTGCGGCTGTCAACCATCGGCATCCTGCAATACATCACCCCCACGATGATTTTCCTGTGTGCCGTCATGCTGTTCGACGAGCCTTTCGGGACGGCGCGGATGATCGCCTTCCCGATGATCTGGGCGGCGTTGGCCATCTACAGCTTTTCGTTGTTCCGCGAGGCCGGCGCCAGACGCCGCGCCGCCTCGGCGACGACCCGCCGAATGCAGTAGATAGCGGCCCTGACATTTGCATCGTCTGCAAGTTTATGCAACTCATGAATGAAGCTGGATCAGGCGCTTCAACGCAAGGCTTCAGGAGTATGCATGCCGACGACATGGAACGCCCTTTACATGGGCCGGATCGCAACGAATATCGACACCATCGAAGGCAACAACCTTGCCGAAAACCGGAATGCGACGTCGGTGCTGGGGACCTATGGCAACGGCGGAAATCGCGGTGGTCTGACACAGCCGCTATACGATTCAGTATCGACCATCACCACGCAGGACAATGTGGCGCCTTCCACCTCGTTGAACGCGAACAACACCGGCGGCGCCTTCGACTTCTTTCAGGCGGACAGGAACGGCGACGGAACGCCCGAAAACTATAGTTTTGATGGCCTTTTCAGCTACAACGCGACGCTGAACTATTTCGATGGCACGACCTCGAACTCTGTCGTGCTGGTCGCGCAGATGACCAATGGTGACATGTATCTGGTGCCGCCATCCTCTGCTGCTGCCGCGGATCCGGCATTGACCGCCAAGGCGATCAGTTCGGTCAGCTTGATCAGCGCAGAGGCGGACCAGACCTTCAATCTGACTCGCGACCGGCAGGTTACAGAATTTGCCTGCTTTGCGGTAGGAACGCTGATCGAAACGCCTGAAGGGGCGATCCCGGTCGAAGATCTTGTGGTCGGCGATCTTGTGACGACGGCAGACGGCGGCCCGCGACCGATACGCTGGGTTGGATCTGCGCGTATCGATCTGACAAGGGCGCCGCATCTGCGGCCCGTTCGCATCAGCCGCGGTGCGCTGGGACCTAACCAGCCATTGCGGGATCTGGTCGTATCGCCCCAGCATCGCATCCTGATCCGGTCGGCGATCGCGCAGCGCATGTTCGGCACGACCGAGGTGCTGGTGGCCGCAAAGCAGCTGTTGCAGATCGACGGGATCGACACGGCCGACGACATGGCCGATGTGACCTATGTGCATTTCATGTTCGACGCGCATCAGCTTGTCTGTTCGAACGGCGCGATGACGGAATCCCTGTTCACGGGGCCGCAGGCGATGAAATCGGTCGGAGCCGAAGCGCGCCGCGAGATTCTTGAACTGTTCCCGGATATCGAGGCGACGCCGGCCGAACCCGCGCGTCCTTTGGTCAAGGGCAGCAAAGGGCGCCGCCTTGCCGAACGCCACGCCGCGAATGGGCGCGTTCTGGTGTCTTGACTTGCCCGCAGCGCCGCGGCGTGACAGCCTGCACAGGTCTTGGCGAAGGGGACCACGCATGGCACTGCCGCGGCAACGAGTGACGCTGATCACGCTGGGTGTCGGGGATTTGGACCGGGCGCGCGATTTCTATGCCGGCTGGGGTTGGCAGGCGCATCCCGCGTCGCAGCCGGGGATCATCTTCTACCAGATGAACGGAACCGTTCTTGGCCTGTTTGGCCGCGGCGATCTGGCTGCCGATCAGGGCCGGTCCGGTGCCGCGCTGGGAACCGGGGCCGTCACCCTGGCGCAGAACTGTGCTGACGAGGCCGAAACCGACGCGGTGTTCGACGCCGCGCTGCAGGCCGGTGCCGCCTGCCTGAAACGTCCCGAGAAGGTCTTCTGGGGCGGGTATTCGGGCTATTTCGCCGATCCCGACGGGCATGTCTGGGAAATCGCCTGCAATCCGTTCTGGCCGCTGGCCGCGGATGGGTCGCTGACGCTTCCGGACCCGGACTGAGCGTGCGCCGATGGAATGGCAGGGCGAGGGCACCGTCATCGCGAGGCGGCCGCATGGCGAAAACGCCGTCATCATCGATGTGCTGACTGCCCGGCACGGCCGCCATGCCGGGCTGGTGCCGGGCGGCGCGTCGCGCAAGCGTGCCGCGATGCTGCAACCCGGGGCGCGGCTGGATTTGCGGTGGCGCGCGCGGTCGGATGACCAGCTTGGACATTTCAGCGCCGAACCGCTGCACCTGCGCGCGGGGCTGCTGGCCGATCCGCTGGGGCTGGCGGGGCTGAACGCGGTCTGCGCGCTTTTGATGTTCACCCTGCCGGAACGTGATCCGCATCCCGCGCTGGTCGCCATGACCGAGGTGTTGCTGGAAGACATGGACGCAGGCCGTGACTGGGCGGGCGATTATCTTCGCTGGGAAATGAAACTGCTGGACGAGATGGGCTTTGGCCTCGACCTGTCCTCATGCGCGGTCACGGGGGCGCATGAAGGGCTATGCTATGTCAGCCCGCGGTCGGGCAGGGCGGTCAGTCGCGCGGGCGCCGGCGAGTGGGCGGACAGGCTGCTGCCACTGCCCCGGATCATGGGCGGGGCCGGGGATAATCGCGGCAATGGCCTGGCCGAGGGGCTGGCGATCACCGGACATTTCCTTGAACAACGCGTCGCGGCCGAGATGGTCGGCCGCAGCCTGCCCGCGGCACGCGACCGCCTTGTCAGGCGGTTGGCCGTATAGCGCGGCTCCGCCTGACGCAAGCCATCACTGGCTGGCGCGCGCACGCTCCAGCGCGTCGGCGCCGCTGGCCTTGACGCCATGTTCGAAGATCAGCCAGGTCTGCGGCGATTTCACCTTCAGAACGCCGCCGTAATATTCCATCCCGGTGGCCTGCTGCAGGACCGACAGGAACCGGCTCTCGATCTGCTGGTCCTTGCAGGTGGCCTTGGTCGAGACGATCGGCGACAGCGACACTGCCGGCAGTTCGGCATTGTTCTGTGCCGAATAGCTGTTGCAGGGGGCGTTGCCCGACAGGCGCTTTTCTTCGACAAGCAGGCTGACATTGCGCAGCGGCACGGTCTGACCGTCCATGCCGACCAGCACATAGTTACCGCCCGGGATGAAGCCGCGATCCTCGCCCCCGGCGACGGCTGCGGGAGATGTCGGCTCGCATGCGGCCAGCGCCAATGTGGCGAAAGCCGCAGTCAGGGCAAGACGAGGGCGGTTCAGGCGGGGCATGGCGGTCTCCTTCGGGCGCGAATCACTTATGAACGCGATAAAATCGTCGCGGTTCCAGCACTCTAGCCCAAACGATCCTAGCCCAACAGCCGTCGCGCGATGACCTGAGCCTGAATCTCCGCCGCGCCCTCGAAGATGTTCAGGATGCGGGCATCGCACAGAACCCGGCTGATCTGGTATTCCAGCGCGAAACCGTTGCCGCCGTGGATCTGCAGCGCGTTGTCGGCGCAGGCCCAGGCCACACGCGCGCCAAGCAGCTTGGCCATGCCGGCTTCCAGATCGCAGCGATGGCCGTGATCCTTTTCCCAGGCGCTGAAATAGGTCAGTTGCCGGGCGATCATGATTTCCACGGCCATCATCGCCAGCTTGTCTGCGACGCGCGGGAATTCGATCAAAGCTTTGCCGAACTGCTTGCGGTCCAGCGCGTATTGCAGGCCCAGCTCCAGCGCGTTCTGCGCCACGCCGATGGCGCGGGCTGCGGTCTGGATGCGGGCCGATTCGAAGGTCTGCATCAGCTGCTTGAAGCCCTGGCCGGTGACACCGCCCAGAAGATTCTCGCCCTTCACCTCGAAGCCGTCGAAGCCAAGTTCGTATTCCTTCATGCCGCGATAGCCCAGCACCTCGATCTCGCCGCCGGACATGCCGGGCGTCGGGAACGGGTCGTCATCCGTGCCGGGCGTCTTCTCGGCGATGAACATCGACAGCCCCCGATAGTCGGTCGTATCGGGATCGGTTCGCGCCAGCAGCGTCATCACATGGGTCCGCGCGGCATGGGTGATCCAGGTCTTGTTGCCGGTGATCTTCCAGGTTTCGCCGTCCTTGATGGCGCGGGTCCGCAGGCTGCCCAGATCGCTGCCGGTATTGGGCTCGGTGAAAACCGCGGTGGGCAGGATTTCCCCGCTCGCCAGTTTCGGCAGCCAGTGTTCCTTTTGTGCATCGGTGCCGCCGCCGATGATCAGCTCGGCCGCAATCTCGCTGCGGGTGCCAAGGCTGCCGACGCCGATATAGCCGCGCGACAATTCCTCGCTGACGACCACCATCGCGGCCTTGGACATGCCAAGCCCGCCCAGTTCCTCGGGGATGGTCAGGCCGAAAACGCCAAGTTCGGCCAGTTCCTCGATGATTTCCATCGGGATCAACTGGTCCTTCAGATGCCATTCATGGGCGTGCGGCACAACCTTGTCGTCGGCCCAACGACGGAACTGGTCGCGGATCATTTCCAGATCCTCGTCCAGCCCTGTCGCGCCGAAGGTCGCGCTGCCGCGGTTCTCGGCGATCAGCGCGGCCAGCCGCGCCCGCGCCGCAGGTGTGTTCGCGGCCATCATCTCTTGCGCTGCGTCCGACGGGGACCAGTCCACGCCCAGATCGGAAAGCCGGGCGAATTCGTTCTGGCTCATCACTATGCCGCCGGCGATCTGGGTCAGATATTCGCCAAAGCCGATCCGGACGATCAGATCCTCCAGCTCGCCCGACACGCGGCCCGACCATGCCGCCAGTTGCTTCAACGATTCCACATATGTCGCCAGCCAGGACAGCGCATGCGCGGCATGCTGATGCATCTCCAGCGCGGCCGGGTCGATCCTGCCCTCGGGGGCGATCATGGCGCGCAGGCCGTCGGTGGCGCGGGTTTGCAGATCCTCGATCTCGGACAGGACGGTGCTGGTCTGGTGCGGCATGTCTTTCATCGATTCGTCCTCTTGCGGCAATGCAGCATTGCTAGTGCTTTCGCAGTCGCAGCGCAACTATAATGCGTGAATGTGTGCTATATGGACTGAAAATGTCGCGATGATTTCGCCGTATGATGGGTATTCGGGCAACGAAGAAGCGGCATTTCCTTTCCCGACCGCGCGGCATAGCGTGCGCGCATGTTCGGGCTTGAGATCTGGCAGTTCTGGGCGGTGGTTCTGATCACGCTTTTCGCGGGCTTCGTGAAAGGCGCGGTCGGGTTCGCCATGCCGATGATCATGCTGTCGGCCTTCGGGTCGATCCTGCCCGCGACGACCGCGTTGGCGGCGCTGATCCTGCCGACGCTGCTGACCAACGTGCAACAGGCGTTCCGTCAGGGGGCCGGTGCGGCATATGGGTCGGCGATGAATTTCCGCTGGCATATCGCGATGGTGCTGATCTTCATCTCGATTTCGGCCGGGTTTGCTCGGGCGATCCCGCAAGGTGTCATGTATGCGATGTTGGGTGTGCCGATCGTGTGTTTCGCGCTGTGGCAACTGTCGGGCCGGTCGCTGGCGCTGCCGATCGATCATCGTCGGCGGGTCGAGATCGGAACCGGCATCATCGGTGGTCTTTACGGAGGGATCTCGGGCATCTGGGGGCCGCCGCTGATCGTGCTGCTGCTGTCTCTGGGTGTGGACAAGCGCGAACAGGTGCGCGTTCAGGGCGTGGTGTTCCTGCTGGGTGCCGTGGTGCTGATGGCCGCGCATCTGGCCTCGGGCGTGTTGAATGCGCAGACGGTGCCCCTGTCGGCGATCCTGTGCGTGCCGGCCGTTGCCGGGATGCTGGCGGGCTTTGCCTTGCAGGACCGGCTGGATGTGGTGCAGTTTCGGCGCTGGACGCTGATACTGCTGGTGCTGACCGGGCTGAACCTTGTGCGCCGAGCTCTCGATTTCTGGATATGACATGACCGACGCCGCAGACCTGACCGCCCGCCTGATCCGATGCCCGTCCGTGACGCCCGAAGAGGGTGGAGCGCTGGTCCTTCTGGAAGACATGCTGCGCGCAGCCGGGTTCGAGGTGCATCGCGTCGACCGGGGCGACACCGCCAACCTGTTCGCGCGCTGGGGCGCGAAGGGCGCGCGCAGCATAGGCTTCAACGGCCATACCGACGTGGTGCCGCCCGGCGATCTGGGATCGTGGACGCACCCGCCCTTTTCCGGCCATGTCGAGGACGGCACGATCTGGGGGCGTGGCGCGACCGACATGAAATCCGGCGTCGCGGCCTTCGTCGCCGCGGCCATCGACTTCGTCACACAGACACCGCCCGACGGCGCCGTGATCCTGACCATCACCGGCGACGAGGAAGGGCCGTCGAAAGATGGTACCATCGCGATCCTCGACTGGATGACCGAACAGGACGAGCGGATGGATGTCTGCATCGTGGGCGAGCCGTCGAACCCCAGCGAGATGGGCGAAATGATGAAGATCGGGCGCCGCGGTTCGGCGACGTTCCGGATAAAGGCCAGGGGGGTGCAGGGTCATGCCGCCTATCCGCACCGCGCCAAAAACCCGCTGCATGCGTTGACCCTTTATCTGAACGATCTGATCGCTGCGCCGCTGGACGATGGAACGGACCATTTCGATCCCTCGGGTTTGCAGATTACCTCGATCGACTGTGGCAACCCGGCATCGAATGTCATTCCCGAAACCGCGACGGCTGTCGTGAACATCCGCTTCAACGACCTGCATAGCGGGGATTCGCTGACCGCCGATCTGACCCGGCGTGCCTGCGATATCAGCGACCAAACCGGCGTCGCGCTGACAGTTCAGGCCGATATCTCGGGCGAGGCATTCCTGACCCAGCCCGGTCCCTTCGTCGATCTGGTGCGCGACGTCGTCGCCGGGCAGACCGGGCGGCGGCCCGAACTGTCCACCTCGGGCGGGACATCGGATGCGCGCTTCGTCAAGGATCACTGCCCGGTCGTTGAATTCGGGCTTGTCGGGCGCTTCATGCATCAGGTCGATGAACGCGTGCCCGTCGCGCAGGTCGGGCAGTTGAAGGACATCTATCAACGCATCCTGGAAAGATATTTCGTATGAGGCCCGGATGAGGATCGAGACGACCGAGGATATCGACACCTGCCGCGCCCTGCGCCGCGCGGTTTTCATCGACGAACAGGGGATCCGCGAAGAGGACGAATGGGACGATCTGGACGCGCAGGCGATCCATCTGCTGGCATTTCAGGACGGCGCGCCGGTCGGAACCGCCCGGATTCTGACCCAGGGTGAGGTGGGCAAGATTGGCCGGGTCTGCGTGCTGCCCGCGGCCCGCGGCACCGGGCTGGGCAGGCAGTTGATCCGCGCCGGCATCGATGTGCTGCGCGCGCGTCCCGGTCTGACGATCGTGAAGCTGGGTGCGCAGACCCATGCGATCGGCTTCTATGAAGGTCTGGGATTCGTGGTCGACGGCCCCATATACGACGACGCGGGAATCCCGCATCGCGACATGATCCGCGAATTGTGATGCCCCCTGCTGCGCTTCGCAGCGATCTCTGTTAGGCAAGTTCCATGACCCAGATTCCCAGCAAGCAGCAGATCATGGATTGGGTCGCCGATCATCCCGACGCCAATTCCAAGCGCGACATCGCCAAGGCGTTCGGGATCAAGGGCGCGCAGCGGATCGAGCTGAAGCGGCTTTTGAAAGAGCTGGAGGCCGAGGGCCAACTGGAACGCCGGCGCCGCCACTACATGGACGCCGAGAAGCTGCCGCCGGTGACCGTGCTGGAATTGCTGGCCCCCGATGGGTCGGGCGATCTGTTCGCGCGTCCGCTGGATTGGCGCGGCGAAGGGCCGATGCCGAAGATCCTGTATACGCCGCGCCAGACCGATCCGGCGCTGGGACGGGGCGAGCGTTTCCTGGCCCGTCTGGTCGAGGTGCATGGCGAGGATCATCAGTATCAGGCGCGGCTGATGCGCCGCATCACAGCGACGCCGAACCGCATCGTCGGCATCTTCCGCAAGGAGACCGAGGGCGGCCGCATCGTGCCGATCGACAAGGGGCAGGACAAGGAATGGCGGGTTCGCCCCGACGCCACGCTTGGCGCGCAGCCGGGCGAACTGGTGCAGGCCGAACAGGCCGGACCCAAGGGACGTTTGGGCCTGCCGCTGGCGCGCATCGTCGAGCGTCTGGGCGATCCCTCCGCCCCCAAGGCGGTCAGCCTGATCGCCATTCATCAGCACGGCATCCCCGACGAATTTCCCGCCCGCGTGATCGAAGAAGCCGAATCGCAGAAGCCCGCGACCATGAAGGGCCGCGAGGATCTGCGGGATCTGCCGCTGGTCACCATCGACCCGTCGGACGCGCGCGATCACGACGATGCCGTCGGTGCGCAGACCGAAGAGGACGGCGGCGCCACGATCTGGGTCGCCATCGCCGACGTGGCGCATTATGTCCGCCCCGGCAGCGCGCTGGATCGCGAGGCGTGGACGCGCGGCAATTCGACCTATTTCCCCGACCGCGTGGTTCCGATGCTGCCCGAGGCATTGTCGGCGGATCTGTGTTCGCTGCATGAACAGGTGGATCGACCGGTGATCTCGGTGCGGATGCGGCTGGATGCGCAGGGCAACAAGGTCAGCCACAACTTTCATCGCGGCATGATGAACAGCCGCGCCAGCCTTGCCTATGAACAGGCGCAGGCGGCCGCCGACGGCAATCCGGATGCACAGACCGCGCCGCTGATGGACAGCGTCATCAAGCCGCTGTGGCACGCTTACGGCCTGCTCAGGGATGCGCGCGCGCGGCGTCAGCCGCTGGATCTGGACCTGCCCGAACGGCGGATCGAACTGACCCAGGACGGACGCGTGAAATCGGTGAATTTCCGTGAACGCCTCGATGCCCACAAGCTGATCGAGGAATTCATGGTTCTGGCCAATGTGGCTGCCGCCGAGGAACTGACCCGCCGTCAGCGCCCGCTGTTGTTCCGGGTTCACGAGGAACCCAGCCTGGACAAGATCGACGCGCTGCGCGAAGTGGCGCAGGCATCGGGTTTCACGTTGGCCAAGGGGCAGGTGCTGCATACCAGCCATCTGAACCGGCTTCTGGCGCAGTCCGAGGGCACGGATTTCGACGAGCTGATCAATATCAGCACCCTGCGGTCGATGACGCAGGCCTATTACCATCCCGAGAATTATGGCCATTTCGGTCTGGCGCTGAAAAGCTATGCCCATTTCACCTCGCCGATCCGGCGCTATTCGGACCTGATCGTGCACAGGGCGCTGATCACCGCGCATGGCTGGGGCGGCGGGCGCGACGGAAAGGCCGATGGGCTGTCCGAAAACGACATGGACAGGCTGGCCGAGACAGCGACTCATATCAGCGAAACCGAACGCCGCAGCATGGCGGCCGAACGTGACACGACCGACCGTTATCTGGCCGCCTATCTGGCCGACCGTGTCGGCGCGGAAATGTCGGGCCGGATCAGTGGGATCCAGCGCTTCGGGGCATTCGTCAAGCTGGACGAAACCGGCGCCGACGGGCTGCTGCCGATCCGTGATCTGGGCCGCGAATATTTTCATTTCGACCCCGACGCACAGACGCTTATCGGTGCCGATACCGGCCTCGCAATCGGCATCGGCCAGCGCGTCACCGTGCGCCTGACCGAGGCAGTGCCGGTCACCGGCGGACTGACGCTGGAGCTGTTGGAACTTGACGGCGATCCGCTGCCGCAGGGTCAGTCCAAGGGCAAGCGCGGCCGCGCACCGCGCCGCATGTCCACCAAGTCCCGCCTGGCCGAGGTCAAGCGTGCCGCGAAACGCAAGCGCAAGCGATAGGTGGTGGGGCCCGTCCGAATGACCGATCTGCCGCCCGCCATCATCCTTGCCGGAGGCCGGGCGACCCGCATGGGCGGCGGCGACAAGCCATTGCTGCGGCTTGGCGACCTGACGCTTCTGGACCGTGTGATCGGGCGGCTGCAGCCGCAATGCGGCGTGATGGCGCTGAACGCGAATGGCGATGTGGCGCGGTTTTCGGCCTTCGGCCTGCCGGTCATCGCCGATTCCCTGCCGGATCATCCCGGTCCGCTTGCCGGGATTCTGGCCGGGATGGACTGGGCCGCCGCGCAGGGGGCCAAGTCGGTTGTCAGCGTGGCGGCGGATACGCCCTTCTTTCCTGCCGATCTGACCAAGATGCTGGCACGCAACGCGGGACCGGGGGGCCTTGCGCTGGCCGCCAGCCGCGATGCGACGGGCCGGCTGCGCGAACATCCGACCTTCGGCCTTTGGCCGGTCGCCCTGCGCGACGATCTTCGCGCCACGCTACACGCCGGTCAGCGACGCGTGCGCAGCTTTGCGGCGGCATATTCGCCCGGTCTTGCCGTCTGGTCCGACGATCCGTTCTTCAACGTCAACACGCCCGAAGACCTGGCTCGCGCCCGGCTGATCGGCGCGACGTGACGGCTAACCCGCCCAGGGCGGCGCGGTCGATCGGCCCACCACCAGGTCGGCCTCCATCAATTCCTGACGCGGCGTGGGATCGCCCGTCTCGATCTTGTCGATCAGCATCGCGGCGATCCGGCGTCCGGCCTCGCGGACCGGGGATCGCATCGCGGTGAAGATCGGAACCGCCCCCGGATTGCGCAGATAGGACAGATCATCGTCGAAACACAGCACAGACATGTCCGCGCCCAGGCGCAGCCCGGCTTCTTCCAGGGCCTGCTTGACGCCATGCGCGATGACGGTAGACGAACACAGCAGCGCCGTCGGCGGCTCGGGCTGGGCCAGCAGGCGCAGCGTCGTCCGATAGCCGTAAGCGGTCGTCATCTCGTCCGACAGGGCCAGTTCGGGCTGCGGCGATACGCCCGCCTCGGTCAGGGCCTGCAACCACCCGTCGCGGCGGCGGGTGGCGAAATCCAGCGAATCGTCGCCGTTCAGCAATGCGATGCGCCGATGTCCCAGCTGCAGCAGAAACGCGGTCGCGCGGTGAAAGGCGCGCTGGTTGTTCACATCGACCCAGGAATAGGGCGCGTCATGGCGGCTGACCCGGCCATGGACGACAAAGGGCAGACCGATCTTCTCCAGCAGCGCCGGGCGCGGATCGTCATGGCGGGGGAACTGCACCACGACACCGCCGACAAGACCCTTGGATTTCAGCTGCCGATACGCGGTTTCCTGTTCGTGGTCCTGCACGGCGCAAAGATTGATCTCGAACTTGCGATGGGCGCATTCCTCGCCCAGACCGGCCAGGAAATCGGTATAGATCGGGTTCACGATCTCGTTGCGGCCCGACATCGGCAGCACGCAGCCAAGCGCCGCGGCCCGACCCTTGGCCAGAAACCGGGCATGCGCGTTCGGCGCATAGCCGTGCCGCCGCGCGGCCTCGGCCACGCGGGCGCGCGTGCGGGCGCTGACCTCGGGATGTCCGTTCAGTGCCCGGCTGACGGTGGTCTGGGACACCCCCACCAGTTCCGCGAATTGCTTGAGGTTCATGCCTTGTCCCGTCTCCGGGCGACGCGCGGACCGCCCCGCCTCAGGCCGCAAAGACTGCCCCGCCGCGCGGTTCCGCGCAAGTATTCGCGACAGGACCGTGGATCACCGGCAACCCGACGCGTCTTTCGCGGCTTGTGTCGATGTATTTCGCTTTCTTTGATGAACCAGATCGTTTCAATGCATCCTTTTCCCGACCTCATCCGTGGATGGTCACGACAGCAGGAGATTTCGCCGTGATCCTTCACGCCAAGACAGGTTCCTTGAAACCGCCGGTCGCGCCCCGGCGCATCGCCGTGATCGGCAGTGGCATTTCCGGGCTGGGGGCCGCCTGGCTTCTTGACCCGCATCACCATGTGACCGTCTTCGAGGCCGAGCCGCGCCCAGGTGGACACGCGCGCACCGCCCGCGCGTTGGGAACTGCGGTCGATACCGGCTTCATCGTCTGCAACCGGCGCACCTATCCGCTGTTCATGCCGCTGCTGGATCACCTTGGTGTCGCGACCGAGCCTTCGGATATGAGCTTTTCGGCCAGCTTCGGCACCGGGCGTTATGAATACGGCACCGGCAACACGGCCGCCCTGTTCGCGCAGCGCCGCAGGGCGATGGATCCCCGCCATCTGCTGATGCTGCGCGACATCCTGCGTTTCTTCCGTCGGGCGATGGAATATCGGTCCAGCGGTGCCTGTATCGGCGCGATGCTGGACGAGCTGCGCCTTGGCACCGAGTTTCGTGACAGGTTCCTGTTGCCGATCTCGGGGGCGATCTGGTCCACGCCGCCGCATGGCATGCTGGAATTTCCGGCGGCCAGCTTCGTGCAGTTCTTCGACAATCACGGGCTGCTGTCGGTGCGCGGACAGCCGAAATGGCGGACCATCTCCGGCGGGTCGCAGGCCTATGTCCAGGCGATCCTGGCCCGACTTCGGGGGCAGGTCCGGCTGGACACGCCGGTGTTGCGCGTCACGCGCGACGATCAGGGCGTGACCGTGGTCACCAAGCGCGGGCCCGAACGGTTCGATCGCGTCGTGTTCGCCACCCACGCGCCGCAGACCCTGTCGCTGCTGGATCACCCGGATTCCGACGAACGCGAGATCCTGTCCCGGTTCCGCACCCAGCCCAATCACATGGTGTTGCATTCCGATCCCCGCCTGATGCCACGCCGCAAGGCCGCATGGGCGGCGTGGAACTATATCACCCGCGCGCCCCGTCCCGATCCGACGGCACCGATCAGCCTGTCCTACTGGATGAACCGGCTGCAGAATCTGGATACGCCCCGGCCCCTGATCGTCACGCTGAATCCGGAATTCGAACCCGACCACATCCACGACCACGCCATGATGCACCACCCCGTCTTCGACGAGGGCGCGGTGCGTGCGCAGTCGCGCCTGCCCTCGATTCAGGGGCGTGGCGGGGTGTATCATGCCGGCGCATGGACACGACACGGCTTTCACGAGGACGGGTTGCTGTCGGCGCTTCGGGTCGCGCAGACGATGGGAATAGATTGGCCGCTGGGGCAGGACCCCTGGGCCGAGGAGGCTGCAGCAGCATGACCGATCTGTGGAACGGGGCGCTGATCCCGACGCGGATATGGCACGGGCGGCGCGGCGACGTGGCCCGCGAGTTCCGGTATCGCGCGACCTATCTGGCGGTGCCGGTCGCGGCGATCGATGCGGGCCGGGCGGCGCTGCCGGTGGACAGGCCGGGGCTGTGGTCGCTGAGACGCCGCGATTACGGCCATCGCGATGGCACGTCCCTGTCGGATTTCATCGCCGGTCTGCTTGCCCCCGCCGGATTGGCGGATGCGCACGACGTGACGCTGGTCACGCTGCCGCGCAGTTCGGGTTACGGGTTCAACCCGGTCAGCTTCTGGCTGTGCCGGGACGATGCGGGCGATCTGCGTGCGGTTCTGGCCGAGGTGTCGAACACGTTCGGGGAATGCCACCGCTATCTGTGCCACCGGCCCGATCTTGGCCCGATCACCCGCACCGACCGGCTTCAGGGCGAGAAACTGTTCCACGTCTCGCCGTTCCTGCCTCGCTCGGGCCGCTATCTGTTCCGCTTCGATCCCGGGCCGGACCGGTTCGGCGCGTGGGTTGACTGGCAGTCGGCAGATGGGCGCCGCGGCCTCGGCACGTCGATGGTGGGGCCGGCCCTTCCGCTGACGCGGAAATCGGCGCGCAACGCGGCCTTGCGTCATCCGTTCCAGTCGCAGAAAGTGATTGCATTGATCCACTTGCAGGCCGCGCTGCTGTTTCGGCGCGGGATACGATACCTGCGCAAACCGTCGCAACTGCCTGGCCGCGTCTCGCATGCCGACCGGCAGCGCGAAACAGGGGAATGAGGCGATGTTCGAGCGCAGATTTGCCCGCGAATTCCTGAAGACCGCCGAAGCGATCGAGTTCGGCACGCTGACCGTCCAGACACCCGAGGGCCACACCCATCATTTCGGCGGGCTGCGCCCGGGGCCTGACGCGACGCTGATCATCCATGACTGGCGGGTGGTGGCGGCGTTGGCTGCCAAGGGCGATATCGGCCTGACAGAGGCCTATCGCGACGGATGGTGCGATATTCCCGATCTCGAGGCGCTGTTGCACATGGCGCTGATGAACGAGGATGTTCTGGACGCCTATATCTACGGCCGCAGACTGAACGCGATGGCGGCGCGCGCGGTCTATTTCCTCAACCGCAACACCCGCGCGGGGTCGCGGCGGAACATCCAGGCCCATTACGACCTGGGCAACCAGTTCTATCGGCTGTGGCTGGACCCCAGCATGACCTATTCCTCGGCGCTGTATGGGCCGGGTGATGACCTGACTGCTGCACAGCAGCGAAAATATGACCGGATCATCGACAATCTGGACGGGGCGTCGGGGCGGCTGCTGGAAATCGGCTGCGGTTGGGGCGGTTTTGCCGAACGTGCGCTGGCGCGCGGCGATTTCGCCCCGAAGGGGCTGACCCTGTCGTCCGAGCAGGCCGATTATGCCCGCGCGCGGTTGGGGTCGGGCGCGCAGATCGCCTTGCAGGATTATCGTGACGAGGACGGACGCTTCGATCACGTCGTCTCGATCGAGATGTTCGAGGCGGTGGGCGAACGCTATTGGCCCGCCTATTTCGGCAAGCTGGGACAGGTGCTGTCCGACCGCGGGCGCGCGATGATCCAGGTCATCACCGTCGCTGACCGATATTTCCTGCGCTATCGCAAAAGCGGCGACATGATCCGCAGTTTCATCTTTCCCGGCGGCATGCTGCCCTCGCCCGCGCGTTTCGAAGAAGAGGCGCGCCGGGCCGGGCTTGCGGTGCAGGACGCGTTCGGTTTCGGCCGGGATTATGCGCGGACCCTGCGCGAATGGCTGACCCGCTTCGATGATGCCCTGCCACAGATCCGCGAACTGGGTTTTGACGAAGGATTCATCCGCGTCTGGCGGTTCTACCTTGCCGCCTGCGCCGCCTCGTTCGAGGTGGGGCGCACCGACGTGCTGCAATACCGTCTTGCCCATGCCTGACGGGGAACGGTGCGGCCCGGTGAACGTTGATGTTTGCTGGGCACGTGCTTGAAAGGATCAGCATGTCGAAACCTTCCCGCATCTGGATCATCGGCGCCAGTGACGGCATCGGCCGTGAGTTGGCGCGTCAATACGCCGCCGAGGGTGCCCGTCTGGTGTTATCCGCCCGGCGCCAGGACGCCTTGCAGGCGCTTGCCGACGAGATCGGCGGGGCCGAGATCCGGCCCCTGGACGTAGCCGACCGCGCCAGTCTGGATGCCGCGGCCTCTGCCATCGCCGCAGGCGGCAATCTGGACCGGATCGTGCATCTGGCGGCGCTGTACGATCCGGGGCGCATATCCGATCTTGACCCCGACATGGCCGCCCGGATCGTGACCGTCAACCTGACCGGCAGCTTCCATGTCGCGCAGGTTGGCCCGCCCTTGTTGCGGCGCGGCGGTCAGCTGGCGCTGTGCGGGTCGGTCGCGGGCTATGTCGGCCTGCCGCAGGGACAGATCTATTCCGCCAGCAAGGCGGGCGTCATCAATCTGGCGGAAAGCCTGCGTGCGGAACGGTCGGATCTGGATATCCGCCTGATATGCCCGGGCTTCGTTGAAACGCGCCTGACCGAGAAGAACGATTTCAAGATGCCGGCGCTGATGCGTCCCGACAAGGCCGCCACCGCGATCCGCACGGGACTGGCGCGCGGCGGGTTCGAGGTCCATTTCCCGCATCGCCTGACCCGCAGCCTGAAACTGATCCGCGCGCTGCCCTACTGGTTGTCGCTGCCCCTGACACGCCGTCTTAGCCGAGAGGATTCTGCATGAGGACGCCGCTTGCCATTGCCGTTCTGTTAGCCGCGCTGGCCTTTGCCGTCTCGCCGGCGATCTTCCAGAATTTCGCCGGCTATCCGCCCGGCATCTTTCCGGTCCCGCAGGACGATCCGCCGATCCAGCCGGCCGGCTACGCCTTTTCGATCTGGGGGGTGATCTATGCGTGGCTGATCGCGGGCGCGGGATATGGTGTCTGGCGCCGCGCCGATGACGACGATTGGGCTGCGATGCGGCCGCCCTTGCTGGCGAGCCTTGTGATCGGTTTCTTCTGGCTTGGGGTTGCGTCGCGGTCGCCGATCTGGGCGACGGTGATGATCTTTCTGATGCTTGGCTTCGCGCTGGCCGCGTTTCTGCGGGCTGGAGATCGGGATGCGGTCTGGCAGATCAGGCCCGTGGCGCTGTATGCGGGCTGGCTGACCGCAGCTTCGGGTGCGTCGCTGGGGATCGTGCTGGCTGGCTATGGGATTTTGTCCGCACAAATATCGGCGGTGCTGTGCCTGTTGGGCGTCACCGCCATCGCCCTTGTCGTGCAGGCGACCAGGCCCCGTGAATGGGCCTATCCCATCGGGGTCATCTGGGCGCTGATCGGGGTGATCGTCGCCAACATCTCTCCTGTAAATCTCGTGGTCGTGCTGCTCGCGGCATTGGCATCGGCGCTGCTGGCAGGCCGTGCTATCCTGTTCGCGACTCGCAGCTGAGAAAGGCCCCAGCCATGCATCGCCGCCTGTTTCTGACCCTTGCAACCGCCGTATCCGCAGCCGTGACCGGCATGGCCACCCGCCGCGCCTCGGCAGAGCCGATGCCGCGCTTCACCTTTCCGTCGATCGATGGCGGGCTGCTGGACAGCGCCGATTGGCAGGGCAAGCCGGTGCTGGTGGTCAACACCGCCTCGTTGTGCGGCTTTGCCGGACAATTGCGCGACATGCAGGCCATGCACGAAAAATACGCTGCGCAGGGCCTGATCGTGGTCGCGGTGCCCTCGAACGACTTCAATCAGGAGTTGGATGATGGCAAGAAGGTCAAGGAATACTGCACGCTGGAATACGGCATCACCCTGCCGATGACGGATATCCTCCATGTCGCCGAGGGCGAGGTGCACCCCTTCTATCAATGGGTCAGGCAGCAGACCGGCTTCGTGCCGAAGTGGAATTTCTCAAAGGTGCTGCTTGACCCGCAGGGCCGCATCCTGGGCACATGGGGATCGTTCACCAAGCCAGACGGGCCGCAGATCCACGACGCACTCGCGCCCTATCTCTCGGCCTGAGGCGACCCTACCATTCGACCTTCTGGCCTTTCCAGTCGCGGAAACCGCCGCTGTCCTCGGGCGACAGTCCGTCGATCACGGATAACAGCGCCTCGGCGCTGCGGTCCGGCGTGATCGTCGGATAGCGGTCGGCATATCGCGCGGTCAACGGCGTTTCGACCGTGCCCGGATGCAGTGCGACGAAGATGCTGTGCCGGTTGCGGCGCTTCCATTCGATCGCGGCGCAGCGGATGATCTGGTTCTGCGCGGCCTTGGCGGCGCGATAGCCGAACCAGCCGCCAAGCCGGTTGTCCCCGATCGACCCCACGCGTGCCGACAGCGACGCAAAGACCGCGCGCCGGTCGCCCGCCAGCAACGGCCCGAAATACCGGATCGCCAGTGCCACCCCGGTCGCGTTCAGCGCGAATTGCCGCGCCATCGCATCGGCATCGGCGGCATCGAAGCTTTTCTCGGGCCGACTGCCGTCGATCATCAGCGCGCCGGTGGCGTTGAAGATCAGGTCGAATCGCTGTCCGTCCAACCGCGCGGCGTGATCGTTCAGCGTCGCCGCATCGGTCAGATCCAGACCGTCGCTGCTGCGCGACAGGCCGGTGACATCTGCCCCGCCATCCCGCAGACGCGCCGCGATGGCCGCGCCGATCCCGCCGGACGCGCCCAGGATCAGCGCCCGCATCAGCCGACCATCCGCGCGACCATCACCCCCGCCCAGGCCGAGAACCCGGTCAGGAACCCGCCCCAGGCGGTGTCCGCGATGACCTGCTGCCACGACCAGTCGCGCATGATCGCCAGGCTGGTGAATTCATAGGTGCCATAGCACATCAGCCCCAGCAGGGCGCCTGCCAGCGCGGCCTGCACCGGCGCGCCATCGCGCAGCGCCGGGACCGATACGAAATACAGGACGCCGACGATATAGAAGGCATAGAACGCCGCTGCCGGGCCAAGCCGGAACGGATCGGCCAGCAGATCGCCAATATGGCGTTCGAAGATCGGGCGGATGATGGTCCTGATGCCCACCACGTCCACGGCAAGAAAGATGACCAGCGTCGAGATGTAGAGAACGGCGATCTTCATGGGTTCACTCCTTGAAATCCTCATAGGCCGTCAGCGCCCGCGCGCGCCCCTGCGACAACGAGATCGCGGGAACGGCCATGCGCTGCAGGTCGATGTTCCAGGATCGGGGCGCGGCTTTCGCGAATGACGACGCGCCCGGCGCGCCGGGCTTCAGCCAGTGGTCGCGATAGCGTGCCTTTGCGTCGAATTTTTGCGCCTGCGTGTCGGGGTTGAAGACCCGGAAATATGGCGATGCGTCGGGGCCGCAGCCAGCCACCCACTGCCAGTTCATCGCATTCGACGCCGCGTCCCAGTCGGTCAGCGTCCGCGCGAACCAGTCAAGCCCCACACGCCAGTCGGTCAGCAGGTGCTTGGTCAGATAGCTGCCGACGACCATCCGCACACGGTTGTGCATCCGGCCGGTCACGAACAATTCGCGCAGGCCGGCATCGACCATGGGCACGCCGGTCCGCGCCCGCCGCCAGTCCTCGGCTTCGTTGTTGTCCTGCTTCCATGGAAAATCGTTCCACTCCTTGCGCCAGCAGGTGTGGTCCATGTCGGGGCTTTCGTGGAACAGCTCGCGCGCGAATTCGCGCCATGCCACCTCGCGCAGGAAATCCTCGACACCCTGTCGCCCGTTCTCGCGCGCGGCCAGACCGACATGCCAGATCCTGCGGGCGCTGATCTCGCCCACCGCCAGCGCATCCGACAGACCGGATGTGCCCGACGTTCGCCACGGCTGGTCGCGATGCGTGCCGTAATCCGCGACAGGACCTTCCAGGAACGTATCCAGCCGGTCGCGGGCCGCGTCTTCACCTGCATCGATGTGCCCGGCCACGACATCCCATCCCCGGCTCATCGCAGACCGCGCCTCGGGCCAGTCGGTTTCATCGCTGTCGGGCCAACTCTGGGGCAGATGCAGCGTGGGCGGATCCAGCGGCCGGTCGATATCGACGGCGCGCACGGCCCGCCAGAACGGCGTGAACACCTTGTAGATCCCGCCCTCTTGGGTCCTGACCGATCCGCGCGGCACCAGATCGGCCAGCGGATGCAGATGCAGCGTCGCGCCGCCGCGTTCGGCGGCCGCCTTCAGCCCGTGGTCGCTGGCAAACGGAAAGCCTTCGGTGGTGTGAACCGCGTCCGCGCCGGTCTGCCTTGCAACATGTTCCAAGACCTCGGCGGTGTCGCCGCGACGCACGATCAGTCGGCTGTTGTGACGGTGCAGCGCGGTCTGCAGACGGGGCAGCGACAGGGCCTGACGCTGAGCGCTGGCGGGATGCGCCTCGGCTTCGGCTGGGTCCAGGATGACCAGCGGTATCACCGGGCCCGAACTTGCCGCCGCCACCAAGGCGGGGTGGTCGTCCAGCCGCAACACACGGCGGAACCAGCATATCGCCACCATCATCTTCTCCTTGCACCTGTCACAGACACACGCATGACGCGGCAGAAAGTTTCCTTTGCAGCGCGGGTTTTCCGACAGCCCGCGCATCGCCGCAGCATTGTCAGAACCGGGCGGGGTGGTATAGCAGACGTCAGGTTGCCGCAGCGAAAGCCATTGCCCCCGTGCCCGATCCAGTGCCCGACCCTGCAAGATCCCCCGGCTTCGTATCGCTTGTCTCGGCGGGACCGGGCGACCCCGAGCTGTTGACGCTGAAGGCCGCGCGCCGTCTGGCCGAGGCAGAGGTGGTTCTGTTCGACGATCTGGCGTCGGGGCCGGTGCTGGACCATGCGGGACCGGATGCCGAACTGATCGCGGTCGGCAAGCGCGCCGGTCGGCCCTCGGCGCGGCAGGATCACGTCAACGCGCTGCTGGTCAGCCACGCGCAGGCCGGACGCCGGGTGGTGCGGCTGAAATCCGGCGACGCGGGCATCTTCGGGCGGCTGGAAGAGGAACTGATCGCCCTGACCGATGCCGCGATCCCGTTCGAGATCGTGCCGGGCGTCACCTCGGCCAGCGCGGCGGCGGCGGCGGCGGGACTGCCGCTGACACGCCGCCTGACCGCGCGGCGCGTGCAGTTCGTGACCGGCGCCGACGTGACCGGCCAGCTGCCCGAGGACATCAACTGGGCCGCCATCGCCGATCCCTCCGTGACGACCGTCGTGTTCATGGGCCAGCGCAGCTTTCCGAAACTGGCCCGCGGGTTGCGCGACCACGGGCTGCCGGGAACCACCCCGGCGCTGTTCGCCGAAGCCGTGGGACACCCCCATCAGCGACTGGTGCGGACCACCGTCGAGGCGCTGGCCAGAATGATGGAGAACGCCGAGGTCAGCCAGCCCGGCCTGATCCTGTATGGCCCGCTGGCCTTCCGCGGCGCTGGGGAAGGTTCCGAAGAAGACACCTAAAATGTCGGCTAAATCGGCCTGTTACCGACACCCGCATGCATGGCTTGTTAAGCGCTCACCCCTAGATTCGGACGGGTCTGGGACTTTGTGCGCGGACAGGACATGCTATCCCATCGCCTCGTGGTCACCTACGGGACCACGGAAACAAGTTGGCTTTCGAATGTCACCGATCTGGCGGTCGCCCGCATCGGGGGACAGTGGATGCTGTTCAGCACCACCCATGTCGGCGGTGGCGTGGCCAGCTTCGCGATCGGTGGCGCCGAAACCGGGCTGCATCTGGTTCAGGGGTTGGGGTTCCCGCAGGGTTTCACATATCAGGGCGATCCGGAACTGGCGATTCTCGACCTGCCGGACGGCAGTTTCCTGCATCTTGGCCAGCTTGGCGGGGCGGCCGATCTGGGAATTCCGGTGGACGGGGTTGGCAACCTGTCGGGCTTTGACGGGCTGTTTCCGTCCGGGCAGCTTGGCGACCGGGTCACGGCGCTGGGGCATTTTTCCAGTGCGGCGGGGGATTTCATCTATTCGGGACATGCGGGCGACCTGACTCTGAAGGTTCAGCGCGTGCTGCCCGATGGCAGCCTGCAGACCCGCTCGACCCTGCAACTGCCCGCCAGCGATGCGATCCCCGGCGCCGGACTTGACCAGATTCTGGACGTGACGGTCGGCAACCAGCGGCTGCTGGTAGCGATTTCGTCGGGCGGGAATTTCATCTCGACCCACCGGATCGGCGAGGACGGCGTGCTGGGCGCGGGGGCGATGCATGTCGCGGCACAGGGAATGGGATACGACATTCCCGCCCATGTCGGTACGCTGCAGTTCGCCGGCAAGACCTACCTGGTCGTCGGGGCGTCGTCCTCGTCCTCGCTGTCGGTCTTTCGGCTTGGCGCGGATGGCAGCCTGACCGCGACCGATTACATCATCGACGAACTGACGACCCGCTTTCAGAATATCACCGGGCTGGCGACCGTTGTCGTCGATGGGCGCGGCTACGTCATCGCGGCGGGGGCCGACGACGGGGTCAGCGTCTTCACGCTGCTGCCTGACGGCCGGCTACTGTTCCTGCAATCCATTGCCGACAGCAATGGCATGACGCTGTCCGATGTCAGCGCCATCGCCGCGCAGGTGATCGACGGCAAGATCGCATTGTTCGTCGCCAGCCAGTCCGAAACGGGGGTGACGCAACTGGTTCTGGATCCCGGTGACGTTGGCCAGACCGCGTTTGCGGGGCAGGGAACGGTGTCGGGCGGCGCCGGCGACGACATGCTGGTGGCGCAGGCCGGCACCACCCGGCTGGAAGGCGGGGCGGGCGACGACATTCTGGTGACGGCCAGCAAGGATATCATGCTTGTCGGCGGCGAGGGCGCCGATACTTTCGTTGTCACCCGCTTCGACGGGCGGGTGATCGTGCATGATTTCGAACTTGGTGCCGACCGGCTGGACCTATCGATGCTGGGGATGATCCGAAGCACCTGGCAGCTTGGCTTCCAGTCCTATGACTGGGGCATCCGCATCACCTATGGCAATTCGATCCTGGATGTCCGCAGCCGCGACCGCACGCCGCTGGAGGCTGCGGATTTCAGCAACGCGATGTTTCCCATCGCGCATTACTGGCTGCCTGAACGCGACCCGGTGGATATCACGCCCGATGAGGCGCCGTCGGATATCGGCAGATGGCTGTTCGGCACCGCAGATGCCGACCAGATGACGGGCGGCCAGGGCGGTGACTATATCGATGCCGGCGCGGGAAATGACACTGTTTCTGCCGGCGCGGGTGCCGACACCGTTCTTGGACAAGGCGGCGACGACGTGCTGCGCGGTGGTGACGGCGACGACCGGATCATCGGTGCCGCGGGCCGGGACACGCTGTTCGGCGACGCGGGTGACGATCATCTGGCCGGGGATTCAGGCAACGATCTTGCCTATGGCGGGATGGGCGCCGACACGCTGACCGGCGGCGCCGGTCAGGACAGCCTCTATGGCGGCGACGGCAACGACTGCATCGATGGTGGCGATGGCGACGACACGCTGGTCGGCGATGCCGGTGACGACCAGTTGACGGATCTGGCGGGCCACAACCGCTTCGTCGCGGGCGATGGCGACGACACGCTGAACGCGGGCGGCGGCTATGATCTGATGTATGGGGGCGGTGGCTGGGACGCGTTGTATGGCGGCTGGGGCAACGACACTCTGTACGGCGATGCGGGCAATGATGCGCTTTGGGGGCAGGTCGGAAACGACGACCTCCATGGCGGAGAAGGCGCAGACCGGATCGCGGGTGGAAACGGAAACGACCGCATCTGGGGCGATGCCGGAAATGACACACTGGATGGCGAGGGCGGTAACGACACGCTGGATGGTGGCGACGGCAACGACCGGTTGGTTGATTCTTCGGGACATAACCGGCTGATCGGCGGCGCGGGAAACGATACGCTGGTTGCGGGCAGCGGCTATGACGTGATGCATGGCGGCGATGGTCATGACCTGTTGGAGGGCGGCTGGGGCCGGGACACGATCAACGGCGATGCGGGCAATGACAGGCTGCTGGGGCAGTCCGACAACGACAGGCTTTCGGGCGGCGACGGCGACGACTCCCTGTGGGGTGGCAATGGCTATGACACGCTGTCGGGCGGGAACGGGAACGACATGCTGGAAGGCGATTCCGGCAATGACCTCATGGATGGCGGTGCTGGTGATGATCGGATCACCTCGATGCTGGGCCACAACCGGCTGATCGGCGGGACCGGAAACGACACGCTGATCTCGGGCCGCGGCTGGGACCGGCTTTTCGGGCAGGCCGGGAACGACCTGCTTTACGGCGGCTGGGGACGCGACACGCTGAAGGGCGACCGGGGCCACGACACCATCCACGGAGAGATGGACAACGATGCCATCTACGGCGGCAGCGGCAACGATCTGCTGTATGGAAATCTGGGCAACGATCTCTTGCGCGGGGATGGCGGGCAGGACAGGCTTTACGGCGATGCCGGGCGCGACAGCCTGTATGGCGGCGATGGCGATGACCAGATCCATGGCGGTGGGGATGATGACCGGTTGTGGGGCGATGATGGCAACGATCGCCTGGACGGAGGCTGGGGTCGGGATTCCCTCAGCGGCGGCGCTGGCCACGACTATCTGATCGGAGGCACGGGCGATGATCTGCTGCGCGGCGGGTGGGATGAGGATACGCTGGTCGGCGGCGATGGCGGTGACACGCTGGACGGCGGCAGCGACGATGATATCCTGATCGGCGGAAACGGTGACGATCTGATCTCGGGCGGGGACGGCGACGACCAGCTACGCGGAGATGCAGGCAACGACACGCTCATCGGTGGTTCCGGGGCCGACCGGCTGATAGGTAATGCCGGTGCCGACGTCTTTCGCTACGATTCCCTCAGGGACAGCGGGACGGGCCGGGACTCTGACCTAATTCTGGATTTCACGCCCGGACAGGATAGGCTGGATCTCAGCGCGCTGGACCTGCGGTATCGGGGCAACCGGGGCTTTTCGGATGACCATCAACTGCGCTGGTTTCATCGCGGTGATGAAACCCGGGTCATCGTGGATATCGATGGGGATGGGCGCGCCGACATGCAGATCCGGCTTGACGGGCACCTGACCCTGGATGGCGACGACTTCCTGCTTTAGCCGCGCGTGCCGTCCAGTCGCATCGCCGCCCATCTGGCCGCGTCGGCCACCGCGCCGTCTGCGTCTTCGGTCAGGGCCTGGGCGACCGGTCTCAGACTGGGCGCGCCGGAATTGCCGATCGCGTACAGCACGTTGCGCACCAGCCGGTCGCGGCCGATGCGCTTGATCGGACTGCCCGAGAATCGCGTACGGAACCCCGCATCGTCCAACGCGGCCAGTTCGGCCAGCGGCGGGGCGCCGACAAGGCCGCGATAGCGCATCTCGGCACCTTCGCGCGCGAACTTGTTCCACGGGCAGACCGCCAGACAGTCGTCGCAGCCATAGATCCGGTTGCCCATAAGCGGCCGCAGTTCCGGATCGACCGGGCCCTTGTGTTCGATCGTCAGATAGGAGATGCAGCGCCGCGCATCCAGCTGGAACGGGGCGGGAAAAGCGTCGGTCGGACAGATGTCCAGACAGGCCCGACAACTGCCGCAATGCTCGCCCTCGGGCGCGTCCTCGGGCAGGTCCAGCGTCGTGAAGATCGCCCCCAGAAAGAACCAGCTTCCCAGGTCGCGGGCCAGCAGGTTGGTATGCTTGCCCTGCCAGCCCAGCCCGGCGGCCTGTGCCAGTGGCTTTTCCATGACCGGGGCGGTGTCCACGAAGACCTTGATTTCATGACCCCGCACCTGTTCCAGCAACCAGCGCCCCAGCCGCTTCAGCCGCTTCTTGACCAGGTCGTGATAATCGCGCCCCTGGGCATAGACGCTGATCGCGGCCCGGTCGCGCGCCTCCAGCACCGCCATCGGATCGTGGTCGGGGGTGTAAAGATCGGCCAGCATGATCACCGCGCGGGCTTCGGGCCACAGCGCCGAGGGATCGCCGCGCCAATGGCTGCGTTCGGCCATCCAGCCCATCTGCCCATGCCGTCCGGCGCGCAGGAACGATTGCAGCCGCCCGGCGATCTCGGGCACGGCGTCGGGGCGGGCAATGCGCATCTTGGCGAATCCGATCGCCTCGGCCTCGGCGGTCAGCGCGCCTTTCAGCTTCTCGTTTGCCGAAATACCCAGGTGGGGATCGCCGTCAGGCGATGGGGGGCGGCGCCCCCCATCCTTATCCGAAGTCAAGTTCGGCATAATGCGGGGCCGGGTGGATGCCCGGCACCTGATCGGCCAGCACGCCGCGAAAGGCGGGGCGTGACTTGATCGTGGCATACCAGTCGCGCACCGCGTCCGACCGGTCCCAGTCCACGTCCGAGATATAGTCCAGGCAGGAAAAATGCGCGGCGGCGGTGAAATCGGCCAGCGACAGGCTGTTTCCGGCAAGCCAGCGGCGTTCCTCCAGCAGCGTGGTCAGATAGTCGATATGTTCCTTGATGGCGCGCAGGCCGTCCTTGACCGCCCGGCTGTCGGGATAGCCGGACCGCATGACCTTTTTCCAGACCCGCTCGGTCATGATCGGCAAGGTCACCTCGGCGTTGAACTTGTCGTCGAACCACGCGCACAACCGGCGCACCTCGTGACGTTCCAGCGGCTGGCGCGGCATCAGGGCAGGCTCGGGCACGGCCTCGTCCAGATATTCGATGATTGCCTGGCTTTCGGCCAGCATGTTGCCGCGATGGCGCAGCACCGGCAGCTTTCCGGCGGGATTGCGGCGTTTCAGATCGGGCGGATTTTCCCAGTATTTCTCTTCGACCAGTTCGACCTCGATCTTCTTCTCGGCCAGAACCAGCCGCACCTTGCGGCAAAACGGCGACAGCATGGAATGGTAAAGTCGCGTGGTCTGCGTATTGTTGTTCATCGACTGCTCGAGACCCCCTTCATTCGCAACGGCGCCTTGATAAGGCCGGGGGGGCGGCGTTTCAACCGGAACGCGCGCCTCACAGGCAGTCCGCGCGGCCATCCCGCGCAATCGTCGCCGCGCCGTCGGCGATCGACCGCGACCGGGCCGAGGCGCGGGTTGCGCTGCGCGATTTCGGCGCCGGCAGGACGGCGGCCAGTCGCGCGGCCTGCACCGGCGTCAGTTCCGCGGGCGTGACGCCGTAATAGGCGCGTGCCGCGGCGCCCACGCCAAAGATGCCCGGCCCGAATTCGGCCACGTTCAGATAGACCTCAAGGATCCGCCGCTTGGACCAAAGCGCCTCGATCATCGGGGTATAGACCGTCTCCAGCAGCTTGCGCGGCCAGCTTCTGCCCTGCCACAGGAACACGTTCTTGGCCGTCTGCTGGGTGATCGTCGATGCGCCCCGACTGGATCCCGACGCGACGACCTTGCGGATCTCGGTCATGTCGAAGCCCCAATGCAGGCAGAAATTCGCATCCTCGGCCGCGACCACCGCGCGCCGCATGGCCGGCGAGATCTCGTCAATCCGGGCCCAGTCCCGCGGCTGGATCCGATGGTTGCGCGCTTCGGACACGATGGTCCAGGTCGTCGGCGGGTTGATCAGCGCATAGACGCCGACCAGCACCGCCATCAGCAACAGGACGCGCAGGACGAACCAGCGCAGCCAGATCAGCATGCGACGCAACGGCCGCCAGCGTTTCGCGGCGGACGTCTTGCCCTTTTCGGGTGGCGCCTCGGCGAGCGGAGGGCGGAACAGCGCACGCAGGATCATGGACAGGGCTTTGTCACGCGCCCTGCCGCCCCGTCAAGTCGCCGCCGCCGCGATCAGGACGCGTCGGGCACGGCAGGCGGGTTCTGTCCCGACAGCGCCTCGCGCAGCTTTTCCTCGTCGGCCTTTGACAGCGATGTCTGCAGAACCCGGCCCTTGTGGTGAAAATGCTCCAGCCGGTCCAGCACCTTGTCGGCGGTCATCTTGCGCACCAGCACGAAAACGGCCGAGCCGCCCGGTTGCAGCGAATGGCCGACCTCGCGCATGAAATCATCGTTGATGCCGATATCGGTAAAGCGCCCGGCCAGCGCCCCGGCCCCCGCGCCCACCGCCGCCCCCAGAAGCGGGTTCAGGAACACCAGCCCGATCAACGAGCCCCAGAAACCACCGCCGACGGCGCCGGCCGCCGTCAGGTTGACCGCCTGATGCAGCTTGATGTCGTCCTCGCCCTCGCGGGTGACGACGACGGCGTCTTCCATCTCGATCAGATAATCCTTCTGCATCTTGACCAGTTCGGCCCGCATCTCGAAACCGGTGGTTTCATCGTCGAAGGCGATGACGATCAGTTCTGACATGGCGATTCTCCGCTGCTGTTGCATGACAGTGCCGCCGAAACCAGACGCCAAGGCCGGGATTTGGTCAAGCACCGGCTGGACATGGGCGCACATCTCTGCGTGATCGACGGCCAGGCGGGGTTGCGGCACGGTGTCGCGCCGGGTCATAGAAGCGGCGGATATGGCACAACAATCTTCGGTCTCACGGATGAAGTATCTGGCCGCGCTGACGCTGATCGCATCGCTTTTGTCGATGACCTTCGCGGCGGCTTCGCAGGCGCCGGCCCGGTCCGTGTGTTCGCCGCAGGTCCGCGCCGCGAACATGTGCCATGCAATCGCCCCGCCCGCTGCGCAGACCGGAACCGCAGACAAGTCCGGCCCATGCTGCGAGCTGTTTCCCGCCATGGATCGGGCCGACATCCCCCGCGCTCGCGCCGCATCCGCCCTGATCGCCATCCTGCCGATGCGGGGCGCGCATGTTTGCGATGCGCCGTGGCGCCCGCCGCGCACGGCATTCGGCTGAGCTTCCCGCGACCGGCATGGGGCCGGTTGCCGTCCGACACACGGCGCCGCGACGCGCGCGCCATTCCCGAGGATAAACATGACGACTGACACAACCACACAGACCCGCGGCCTGATCGTGCCGCAACTGAAGCCCCTCTATGCCCTGCTGTCGCCGATCAGCGTGACCTATATGCGGGTCATCGCGGGGATCGCCTTCATGGTGCATGGGCTGCCCAAGATCAGCAATCCGATGGGCGCGACCGGCATGGTCGAAAGCATCGGCTTTCATCCCGGCTGGCTGTGGTCGCCAGCACTGGCGGGCACCGAATTCATCGGTGGTCTGCTGCTGGTGCTGGGTCTGCTGACCCGCCCGGCGGCGCTGGCCACCTCGATCGTGCTGCTGGTGACGGTCTATTTCCACTGGATCATGAAGGCCGAGGGCTATCCCGGATCGGAACTGTCGCTGATCTGGCTGGGGATCACACTGTATTTCGTGGCCCATGGCGGCGGCCGCTGGTCGCTGGACCGCCTGATCGGCCGCCAGTTCTGACAACCGTATAACGAAAAGGACGCGGCCCGCAGGGGCCGCGTCCCATTGCATCCCTGTGCGCTGGGTCCGCGCCTATTCGGCCGGCACCGCGCTGGGGGTGTCGACCGCCTCGATCGGATGCGGCAGATGGGCCAGCATCTCCTTGGGGCAGACCTGCAGGAAGTTGCCCTTCTCGCGGTCCCAGTTCTGCAGGATCGTCTCGGCCTTCTTGGACATGGTCTGCACCTGATGGCGTTCGATCAGGTCGTGCAGTTCGCTCTCCCAGTGATCCTGCGTGACCGGGCACATGACCAGCGTTTCCGCGTTGATATAGTCGCGCGCCACGCCCTCGGGATCGTACAGATAGGCCATGCCGCCGGTCATCCCGGCCCCGAAATTGGTCCCGATCCGGCCCAGGATTACCGCAACGCCGCCGGTCATGTATTCGCAACCATTGGTGCCACAGCCCTCGATCACCACCTTCGCGCCGGAATTGCGGACCGCGAAGCGTTCGCCCGCACGCCCTGCGGCGAACAACTGGCCGCCGGTCGCGCCGTACAGGACCGTGTTGCCGATGATCGTGTTGTCCTCGGCGACAAGCGGGCTGGCCATCGGCGGGCGCACGACGATGGTGCCGCCCGACAGACCCTTGCCCACATAGTCGTTGGCATCGCCCGATACCTCGATCTTCAGCCCGGGCGCGGCATAGGCCCCCAGCGACTGCCCGGCGCTGCCGGTCAGGCGGACCGTCAGGTGATCAGGTTGCAGGTTGTTCCGCATCCCGAATTTCTGAACGATCATGCTGGATGTGCGGGTGCCGACCGTCCGCTGGGTGTTGCGCACCGCGTAGGACAGCTGCATCTTCTCGCCTTCCTCGAAGAAGCGGGCGGCGTCCTTGACGATTTCGGCGTCCAGCGTGTCCATCACGGCGTTGCGCGGCTTGGACCGGTCATAGACGATCTTTTCCGCGCCATCGACGGTGATCAGCAGCGGGTTCAGGTCCAGATCGTCCAGATGCGCGGCGCCCCGGCTGACCTGGGTCAGCAGATCGGCGCGGCCGATCACCTCGTCCAGGCTGCGAGCGCCGATTCCGGCCAGGATCTCGCGCACCTCCTGGGCATAGAAGGTGATCAGGTTCACCACCTTGTCCGCCGATCCTGTGAACATCGCGCGCAGCTTTTCGTCCTGCGTGCAGACGCCGACCGGGCAGGTGTTCGACTGGCACTGACGAACCATGATGCAGCCCATGGCGATCAGGGCGGCGGTGCCGATGCCGTATTCCTCGGCACCCATCATCGCGGCCATGACGATGTCGCGTCCGGTGCGCAGACCGCCATCGGTGCGCAGCGTGACCCGCTCGCGCAGGCGGTTCATGGCCAGGACCTGGTGCGCCTCGGTCAGGCCCATTTCCCACGGCAGACCGGCAAACTTGACGCTGGTCGCGGGGGATGCGCCCGTGCCGCCATTGTGGCCCGAAATCAGGATCACGTCGGCCTTGGCCTTGGCCACGCCCGCCGCAATCGTGCCGACGCCGGACGATGCCACCAGCTTGACGGTGATCTTGGCGCGCGGGTTGATCTGCTTCAGGTCATAGATCAGCTGCGCCAGATCCTCGATACTATAGATATCGTGATGCGGCGGGGGCGAGATCAGCGTCACGCCCGGCGTCGAGTGACGCAGCCGCGCGATCAGCTTGGTGACCTTCATGCCGGGCAGCTGGCCGCCCTCGCCGGGCTTGGCACCTTGGGCGACCTTGATTTCCAGCTCCTCGCAGGCGTTCAGGTATTCGGCGGTGACGCCGAACCGGCCGCTGGCGACCTGCTTGATCTTTGCGCAGGGGTTGTCGCCGTTGGGCAGCGGGTGGCTGTGCGCCGGGTCTTCTCCGCCCTCGCCGCTGTCCGATTTCGCGCCGATCCGGTTCATCGCGATGTTCAGCGTCATATGCGCCTCGGGCGACAGCGCACCCAGGGACATGCCCGGCGTCACAAAGCGCTTGCGGATCGAGGTGATCGATTCGACTTCCTCGATCGGCACCGGTTTGCCAAGCGGCTTGATGTCCAGCAGGTCGCGGATATGGATCGGCGGGTTGGCCCGCATCGTGGCGCTGAACTGCTTCCAGATGTCATAGCTGGCCTTTTCGCAGGCCATCTGCAGCATCTTCATCGTGTTGGCTTCCCAGGCGTGTTTCTCGCCCGAACGGCGCAGCTTGTAGAAGCCGCCGACCGGCAGCAATTCTACATTGTCGGCATGCCACGCCTTCTGGTGCAGCGCCTCAAGCTTGGATTGCAGCCCGTGCAGCCCGATCCCCGAGATGCGCGAATGCATGCCGGGGAAATATTCGGCGACCATCGCGCGGCTCAGACCGACCGCCTCGAAGTTCAGCCCGCCCCGATAGGACGACAGGACCGAGATGCCCATCTTGGCCATGATCTTCAGCAGACCGGCGTCCACCGCGTCGCGATAGCGGCGCATATTGTCGATCAGGCTGCCTTCCAGCAGGCCCCGGTCGATCCGGTCCTGAATGGAATCCTGCGCCAGATAGGGGTTCACCGTGGTCGCACCGCTGCCGATCAGCACCGCGAAGTAATGCGGGTCGATGCATTCGGCGGCGCGCACATTGATCGAACAGAAGGTGCGCAGCCCCTTGCGGGTCAGCCAGGAATGCACCGCGCTGGTCGCAAGGATCATCGGCATCGCGATCCTGTCGCGACTCTGATGTTCATCCGTCAGCACCAGATGCCCCGCCCCCGACCGCACCGCGTCCTCGGCCTCGGCGCGGATCCGGGCCAGCCCCTCGGCCAGCGCGTCCTGACCCGCATTGTCGGGGAAAGTGCAGTCGATATAGGTCACCGCGTCGCCGAACATCCGGCACATCTCGGCATATTCGCCATTCGCGATGAACGGGCTTTCCAGGATCAGGATTTCCGTCTGCGCACTGGATTCGTCCAGCACGTTCTTGAGGTTGCCGAACCGCGTCTTCAGCGACATGACGCGGGTTTCGCGCAGGCTGTCGATGGGCGGGTTGGTGACCTGGCTGAAATTCTGCCGGAAGAAATGGCTCAGCGGGCGATACTGGCCCGACAGCACGGCGGGCGGCGTGTCGTCGCCCATCGAGGCGATCGCCTCCTTGCCGTCCTCGGCCATCGGCGACAGCACATGTTCCAGCTCTTCCATCGTATAGCCAGCGGCGGTCTGGCGGCGGCGCAGTTCGTCCCCTTCGAAGCGGTGCTCTTCGGGCAGTTCGCGCATGATGTCGTTCAGATCGACGACCTTCTCGATCCATTCGCCAAAGGGCTGGCTGGCGGCAAGCCGGTCCTTGATGTCGGTGTCGTGATACAGCGTGCCGTCCCACATATCGACGGCGATCATCTGGCCCGGACCCAGCGCGCCCTTTTCGCGCACATTGGATTCGTTGATCGGCACCATGCCGACCTCGGACCCCGCGATCAGCAGGTTGTCGCCGGTCACGACATAGCGCATCGGCCGCAATCCGTTGCGGTCCAGACCGCCGCAGACCCAGCGGCCGTCGGTCATCGCCAGCGCGGCGGGGCCGTCCCACGGCTCCATCACGGCGTTGCAATAGGCATACATGTCGGCCCAGGCCTTGGGCATGTCGGTGGTCGCCTTGGACCAGCTTTCCGGGACCAGCATGGTCTTGGTCATCGGCGCGCTGCGCCCCGACCGCACCATCACCTCGAACACCGCATCCAGCGCCGCCGAATCCGACGACCCGCCCGGCACGATCGGCTTGATGTCCTCGGCCATGTCGCCAAAGGCGTTGCTGGCCATGCGGATCTCGTGGCTTTTCAGCCAGTTCAGGTTGCCCTTCAGGGTGTTGATCTCGCCGTTATGGGCCAGCATGCGGAAGGGCTGGGCCAGCCACCATTGCGGGAAGGTGTTGGTGGAATAACGCTGGTGATAGATCGCAAAGGCGCTTTCGAACCGCTCGTCCTTCAGGTCGGGATAGAACTCGGCCACCTGTTCGGCCAGCATCATGCCCTTGTAGATGATCGACCGGCAGGACAGCGAACAGAAGTAAAGCTGTGTGACCTGCGCGGCGATCGCCGCCTTCTCGATCCGGCGGCGGATGATGTACAGTTCGCGCTCGAACTGGACCTGGTCGATGTCCTTTTCGCAGCGGATCAGGATCTGCTCGATCTCGGGACGGGTGGCATTCGCCTTTTCGCCCAGAACGGCGGTGTTCACCGGAACGTGGCGCCAGCCATAGATATAGTGGCCCATCCGCAGAACCTCTGATTCCACGATGGTCCGGCAGGTTTCCTGCTGTGCGAAATTGGTGCGCGGCAGAAACACCTGACCGACCGCGATCAGCTTGTCCTGATCGGGCTCGTGGCCGGTGCGGCGCACCTGGTCATAGAAGAACGGCACCGGGATCTGCACATGGATGCCGGCCCCGTCGCCGGTCTTGCCGTCCGCGTCCACCGCGCCGCGATGCCAGATCGCCTTCAGCGCGTCGATGCCGTTCTGCACGACCTGTCGGCGTGGCTTGCCGTCCAGATCGACGACGAAGCCCACGCCGCAGGACGAATGTTCGTCATCGTGCCGGTACAGGCTGTTCTCGGCCATCCAGTCGCGGAGGGATTCTTCCTGGTGCTGCCAATCGGGCGAAAACTTGGTCATCTGTCGGCCTCCACATGGGGCTGGTGGGATTCATATTCGGCGCGGGTGATCCTGGGATGATCGCCCGAGAATGATGCAAAGCGATGCGCGCAGTCGGCATAGACCTCGCGGATCAGGGGAAAGCGGGTGGCGTCGTCGAACAGGCCCGGCGACAGCTCGTACTCGGCGCCGTCGTCGCGCAGCCACAGATTGGCGCCGCAGCGCGGGCAGAAGGCGCGTTCCGCGAAATCCGAGGACCGATACCGGCGCGCCTCGCCGGTCACCGTCACCGCGTCTGCGGGCGCGACGAAACCACCCATCAGCCCGCCCCCGGCACGCCGGCACATGCTGCAATGGCAGACGCTGATCTCAGGCGTCCAGTCCCGCAGGGTGATCGCGACATCGCCGCACAGGCAATGCCCGTGAAGCGTGGTTGTCATGCCCCGCCCTCCGGCAGCCTCAGGCTGGTCATCAGCTGGTCGCAATCGAATTGCGGCGTGGTCTCGCCGAACCCGGTTTCGCCGGGAAAGCTGAACAGGACCGGGCTGTCATTGGTGTTGCGGGTCTCGCCGGTCCAGTCGCTCTGCTCCTCGACCCCGCCATAAAAGCGGCGCATCGTGCGGCTTATGAACTGCTGACCTTCCCGTGTGATCAGAACCTCGCCGCTTTCGTCGCGCGTAACCAGTCGGAAGCGGGTCTTTTCCAGCTCGACCCCGTCGATCGTGACGGTCTCGCCGGTCAGTTCGTCCTGACCGACATGGTGCAGCCTCTCGCCGGTGTTCGAGACTGTCCAGAAATCGAAATCGTCGCGACCGCTATCCAGCAGCGTGGTGAAACTGGCGTGATCCTTGGCCTCTTCGACCAGGCGATCTTCCAGCCCGGTCTGTGGATCGGCGCTTTCGATCCAGCGCGTTTCGTCGTCGATCCGCGACAGATGCGTCAGCCCGTCCTGACCAAAGATCGCGCTGCGCTGATCGCCTTCGGGATCGGCGCTGCAGCGGTAATACTGGCTGACCGAACAACCGCGGTTCTGCACCGTCACCTCAAGCTTGCAGCCCTGCGGCGGGGTGAAGGTCGCGGCGTCGGCGGGGCGGGGCGCCACGGCCCATGCCGCGGCCAGTGCCAGCACGGCGGCCAGATAGGGCAGCATGGCTGATCCATCGCCGCGCCGTGTCGCGTTGCGCGCAACGGCCACCGTGCGTTGCCTGTGTACGTGCTGTGCACGTGCTGTGTCTGTTCTGTGCATCATCGGTGCGGCCCTATTCTGCGGCCACGCGGGCCTCGCCGGTCAGGAAGCCGGCAATCGACTCGGCGGCCTCGCGGCCGTCGCGGATCGCCCAGACGACCAGGCTGGCGCCGCGCACGATGTCGCCCACTGCATAGACGCCGGGGATCGAGGTCTGGTGCGTCTGGAAATTCGCCTTGATCGTGCCCCAGCGCGTCACTTCCAGCCCATCGACGCCCCACAGCCGGGGCAGGTCTTCGGGCTCGAATCCCAGCGCCTTGATCACCAGTTCGGCGGGTTCGTCGTAATCGGCGCCATCGATCAGCTCGGGGCTTTGACGTCCGGTGACATCGGGCGCGCCAAGGCGCATCTTCTGCACCCGCACGCTGGCGATCTGGCCGACCTGATCCACGTCGCGTTCCTGCGCCTCGGCGGCGACCCCGGTGACGTGTCCGGCAAAGGCGCCCGGCGCCGAAAGCCACACGAATTCAACGCCTTCTTCCTCGGCGTTTTGAACCTCGCGCTGCGATCCGGGCATGTTCGACCGGTCGCGGCGATACAGGCATTTCACCGATTGCGCGCCCTGCCGGATGGCGGTGCGGACGCAGTCCATCGCGGTGTCGCCGCCGCCGATGACAACGACGCGCTTGCCCTTGGCATTCAGCTCGCCGTCGTCGAAATCGGGCACATCGTCGCCGAAATCGATCTTGTTGCTGGCGGTCAGATAGTCGATCGCGCGCACGACGCCGTCGGCCTCGGCGTCGTCGATGTCCAGATCGCGGGTCTTGTAGACGCCGGTGGCGATCAGCACCGCGTCATGCTTGCCACGGATCGCGTCGAAGCTGATATCCTCGCCGACATTACAGTTCAGGACGAATTCGACGCCGCCGTCTTCCAGCAGCTTGTTGCGCCGCATGACCACGTCTTTTTCCAGCTTGAAGCCGGGAATGCCATAGGTCATCAGCCCGCCCGCGCGGTCGTAGCGGTCGTAGATGGTGACCTGGAACCCCATCCTGCGCAGCGAATCCGCCGCCGCCAGACCGCCCGGACCTGCACCGACGATGCCGATGCTTTCCGCGCGTTCCTGGGTCGGGGCGGGGCCAGCGACCCAGCCTTCCTGCCAGGCGGTGTCGGTGATGTATTTCTCGACCGCGCCGATGGTGACGGTGCCGTGGCCGGACTGTTCGATGACGCAGTTGCCTTCGCACAGCCTGTCCTGCGGGCAGATGCGTCCGCAGATCTCGGGGAAGGTGTTGGTCGCCTGGCTGACCTGATAGGCTTCCTTGAGCCGGCCTTCAGCGGTCAGGCGCAACCAGTCCGGGATGTTGTTGTGCAGCGGGCAGTGGCTTTGGCAATAGGGCACACCGCACTGGCTGCACCGCCCGGCTTGTTCGGCCGCTTTCTGCGCGGCGTATTCCTGATAGATCTCGTGAAAGTCTTCGCTGCGCTCCGCCGCATCGCGCTTTTCCGGCATCTCGCGCGGGGTAGAAACGAATTTCAGCATCTTCTGCGTGGCCATGGCTGCGCAACCTTCCAACTGTCAGGAACTTACGCAGACCCAATAAACCAAGGGGCCGGGAATGAAAAGGCAGTAATGCTGACCTATTTGCGAGATTTTGGCTTGCTAGAACGCGACTATTGAGCGGGCGGGAGAAAATTAGGTCAGTATCACTTACATTCCTGCCGCCAAGGCCAGCAAAACAACGCTTCCGACGATGATCCGCCACCATGCAAACAACCCGTAGCCACGCTTGGACACATAGCCAAGCAGCCAGCGCACCACCAGAATCGCCGTTATGAAGGCGCACACGAAGCCGATGATGATGTTGTCCAGCGCCGCGGCGTCGATGACATCGCGATTCTTGTAAAGGTCATAGACGAAGGCACCAAGCATCGTGGGCATGGACAGAAAGAACGAAAACTCTGCCGCCGACCGCTTGTCCGCCCCCAGAAGCAGCGCGCCAACGATCGTCGCCCCCGATCGCGAGACGCCGGGGATCATCGCAAGGCACTGGATCACGCCGATCTTGAAGGCCATGGGCAGGGGGAAATCCTCGGCCCGGAACAATCGGGGGCTGGTCGCCCACCGATCCACCAGCAGCAGCACGATCCCACCAAGGATCAGCATGACCGCGATCAGCATCGGCGTTTCGAACAACACGGTCTTGATGATGTCATGGGCCAAGACGCCGATCACGACGGCAGGCAGGAAGGCCAGCAGCACCGCGCCGATGAACCGGCGCGAGGTCGGATCATGCGGGGCAGATGACAGGATATTCCAAAGCCGCGTGGCGTAGACCCCAAGGATTGCCAGAACCGCGCCAAGCTGGATCACCACCTCGAAAGCGCGGCCAGGGGAATGGAAATCAAGGAAATATCCCGCCAACAGGACGTGGCCGGTGGACGACACGGGAATGAACTCGGTCAGCCCCTCGAGAAGTCCGAGGATCGCGGCGACAATCGTGTTGTGTTCCATCAGAGACTGCGCAGGTTCTTCGCCGAATCCTTGATCGCGTCATACTGGCCCGACGGACGAAAACGCCAAAGATAATCCTCGATCACCGCCTCGGCGGCGGTGGGCTGTATTCCAAGATCGGCAAAACCGTTGGCATCCTCGCTGACGACATTGTCGTCACGCAGCAGAATGACCTGATCGCGTCCCAGGATCTTGTTCGTGAATAGCCCGCCGGTGACATACTGCACACCGTCCAGAACCCCGGCGCCGATCCTTGCCAGCCAGAAAGGCATGTTCAAAACAAGCCGGCGGCGGCGGGTGGCCTTCAGCACCTGTCCGACGATCTCTCGCAGGGTCATCACGTCGGGGCCGCCCAGCTCATAGATGCCGGGCTTGGCCTCGCCCGCAGCGCCCATCGCGGCGGCGGTGGCGACGTCATCGACGAAGACAGGCTGCATGCGCGTCCGCGCGCCGGCGATCGGCATGACCGGCCCCAGTCGAGACATGCTGGCAAAGCGGTTGTAGAAATGATCGTCAGTTCCGAAGATCACCGAAGGGCGCAGCACGATCGCGTCGGGGCGATGCTCCAGAACCGCTGCCTCGCCGCGCGCCTTGGCGGCCACATAGCGGCTGGCCGAATCAGGATCGACGCCGATCCCCGAGATGTGCACGACACGCCGGACACCCATTTCCTTCGAGAGACGGGCGATATGGGTCGCACCCTCTTCGAAGACGGTGTGAAAATTGCTTTTGCCCTCGGGTCGTTCGATATTGACGCAGTTCACCACCGCGTCGGCATCCGACATCGCCGCGCGGACAGAATCCTCGTCGCGGATATTGCACAGCACCGGGACGACCTGCCCGACCGCGCCATAAGTGCGCGTGAACAGGGCCTCGTCCGGTCGGCGCACCGCGACACGCACCCGCCAGCCGCGCCGGGCCATGATGCGCGCCACCTGCCGGCCGACAAAGCCAGACCCGCCAAAGATCGTGACTAGTTGTGCCATGGGCCTATCGCCTCCTTCGTGCAGCGTCCTTGATCGTGCATACCCAAGCCCGGGCGCCATCACAAGCGCGCCGCGTCACGCGGTGTGGCGGATGCGGTCGATCAGCCGGTCGGTGACGCGATAGGCGTTGGCTGCGATCGTCAGGCTGGGATTGCAGCCGTTCGAGGTGGGCATGAAGCTGGAATCGGCCACGATCAGGTTTTCGATCCCATGAACCCGGCAATCGCGGTCCAGCACGGATTTGCGCGCATCGTCGCCAAATCGCAGCGTTCCGCAGGGATGCGCGAAGTTCAGCGTCGGCATCTGGCTGAAGAAGATCCGGCGATGCGCACGGAATGCCGATTTCATTTCCTTCCTGAATGCGGCCCGTCGGTGCAGCAGTTCATCGTGCAGCTGATATTCAAATCGCAGACGGTCGGGTTGCGCGGGGTCGCACAGCACCCGGTTCTCGGAATAGGGCAGGTCTTCCAGAACGCCGACGAATATCTTGGCCGGTCCAAGTATCGGCAGAATACCATAGGGCAGCAGCCGCAACCCATGGCGCAGCGGTCGCAGACGCCGAAGCGACGATTGTTCGAACATCTGATTCAGCGCGTAAAGCACCTCACCATATCCGGCGTCGATTCCCATCGACTGGATCAGGCCAAAACGCTGACCCTGGACATGATACAGGTCCCGCAGGCTAAGTGCCCGGCTGGGGGCGTCCGACCGCGCGCCCCGCCCGGGCCAGATCGCAAGCATCTCGCTGAGATGGAACATCAGGTTCCGGCCCACCAGATCGTGACGATTGCCAATTCCCGTCGGCCAGGATTCGCTGGCCGAGCGCAGCAGAAGCGACGGTGAGGCCAGCCCACCGCCGGCAAGGACATAGTGCCGCGCGCTAAGCGTGAAGTCCTGCCCGGCGCGCTGGCAATGGATGCGGGTGACGCGGCGGTCGGCCTCGATCCGCGTCACGTTGCAACGGTCCAGCAACTGGGCATTCCCGGTGCGCAGCGCAGGTTGGACCCCCGCCGACCGCCCGTCCATCTTGCAGGGGCGCAGGCAGCGGCGACCGAAGCATTGTTGGCAATCGGGCGGAAACGCGGCGGCGATATGCGTCTGGTATGGGTGCAGCCCTGCCTTTTCAAAGGCCCGGCGCAGCGCGGCGTCTACATCGGTGACCGGGCGCGCGGCGCGCAAGGCAGGCGAGGGGACGGCGCTAAGCGGATCCGTCTCGCCGCTGATCAGATAGTTCTTCTCGGCCTCGTCAAAATAAGGCGTCATTTCGGCATAGGACAGAGGCCACCCCCCTGTGGGGTGCGGGCGCTGCGGCGAATCATCCAGATCATGCGGCTCGGGTCGTTCCAGCGTGGCGGCATAGAAGGTCGAAGTGCCGCCAACGCAGGACCCCAACATGCCGTGAAGCTGTGATTCGCGGCCGTCGATCCGCGCCTCCAGCGGATAGGGCCACATGCCCGCATCAAGCCGGGCGGCGGGGTCGGTCTGCATCGTCTCGATCTCGGCCTTGTCCGTGCCGGCCAGATCGGGCCCTTTCTCCAGCATCAGGACCGAAAGCCCGGCCTCGGCAAGCCGGCGCGCGGCACTGCCCCCTCCGACTCCGGTTCCGATGACGATCACATCCCAGTCGCGTTCACGATAGGCGTCCAACATTCACTTGTTCCCAACACAAGGTCTGCGCAAACATGACGCGCAGATCGACTCGGGGAAGATACTTACACAAAATGCAAATGACTGCATCGTGTCGTTTAGGACAGATCCGGCGCCGTGGCATCTGTCGATGATTCTGAGGTGGGTCGAAAAAATTCCGCGACACCCCATTGACGCCCCCCGAAACTGGCTTTAGTCACCCCGCTCACACCACCTGCCCAGGTGGCGGAACTGGTAGACGCGCACGGTTCAGGTCCGTGTGCCGCAAGGCGTGGAGGTTCGAGTCCTCTCCTGGGCACCATTGGTCAAAAAGCCCCTGAAGCCATCTGGTTTCAGGGGCTTTCTGTTGCAGCAATGGTCCCTGCTGGCGGAAGCCCCCACAAGGGATCGGGCTGCCGGATTCAGGCCGCGGCGACGCAGAAACCTGCCGCCGCCTGAGATGACTTGCTGACAATTCGGAGTTGCGATGCCGCTGATCGCCCGACCGGTTCGCGGTCGGGCCTTAGTCGAATGTCGGGAAGAACAGATCCGATCCGGTGAAGATCTCGAACCCGTCAGCCGTGACACCAAGCGAATGCTCGAATTGCGCGGACAGGGACTTGTCGCGAGTCACCGCCGTCCAGTCATCGGCAAGAACCTTGGTCTCCGGTCGGCCAAGATTGATCATGGGTTCTATGGTGAAGAACATTCCTTCTTCCAGCATTGGACCTTTGCCGGGTCGTCCGAAATGCAGGACATTGGGGGGCGCGTGAAATACCCGGCCAAGACCGTGGCCGCAGAAATCGCGCACCACCGACATGCGGTGGCCTTCGGCGTATTGCTGGATCGCGGCACCTATATCGCCGAACGTCGCGCCGGGGCGCACCGCCTCGATCCCCTTCATCAGCGAATCGTGCGTGACCTGGATCAGCCTTTGCGCCTTGATCGACGGCTTGCCCGCGACATACATGCGGCTTGTGTCGCCATACCAGCCATCGACGATCACGGTCACGTCGATGTTCAGGATATCGCCGTTCTGCAACAGCTTCTCGCCGGGGATGCCATGGCAGACGACATGGTTCACGCTGATGCAGCTTGCATGCTGATAACCGCGATAGCCGATCGTGGCCGAGGTGGCACCGGCCTCTTCGATGCGGCTGCGGATGAAATCGTCCAGCATGCCGGTCGTCGCGCCGGGCTGAACCAGCGGCCCCACCTCGTCCAGGATCCGCGCGGCCAATGCGCCCGCCTTGCTCATGCCCGCGAAATCCTCGCGTCCGTGAATGCGGATGCCTTCCTTGGTGATGCGGCTGTCTTCGTCCATCGCTGATCCTTTCGTCTGACCGCATAGATAGACGCGTCGCGCCACTTGTTCCAGTGCCGCGCGTGCGCATAGAAGAAGGCAGAGGCAGCGAGGGGCGCGGGAACAGATGCAGACGGACAATCCGACGGCGGCGATTCTGGTGATCGGGGACGAGATCCTGTCGGGCCGCACCCGCGAGGGCAATGCGCATCATCTGGCGCAAGTCTTGTGTGCGACCGGCTTCGATCTGCGCGAGATTCGTGTGGTGGCGGACGATCAGGATCAGATCGTCGCGGCGGTCCGGGCGTTGGACAGCAGCCTTGGCGGCGCCTGGGATCTGCTGTTTACCAGCGGCGGCATCGGCCCGACCCATGACGACATCACCGCCGATGCCGTGGCGGCAGCACACGGCACGACTGTCGAGATCCACCCCGAGGCGCGTGCAGTGTTGCAGGCGCGCTGTGATCGGATGGGCACGGAACTGACCCCGAACCGTCTGCGGATGGCCCGGATACCCGTCGGTGCCACGCTGATCGACAACGCGGTGTCCGGCGCGCCCGGATTCTCGATCGGGCATACGCATGTAATGGCCGGGGTGCCCGAAGTGTTCCGCGGCATGGTGGACTGGCTGATCCCGCGGCTGGCGTCGGGCCGTCCTGTCCAGTCGCGGACCGTCGAGGTGCGCCGCGGCGAAAGCGACGTGGCCGAGGAGTTGCGCGCCATCGCGGCCGAATTTCCGGATCTGTCGCTGGGTTCCTATCCCTATCACGACGAGCGCGGCTGGGGCACCAATCTGGTTGTGCGCGGCCTTGACGATTCCCGCGTGTCCCTTGCGATGGACGAGTTGAAGCGGCGGCTGGCGCTGTGAAGGACCCGGCGATAGCCGAGGCGTTCGAGGCGACCTGGCCCGCCGCAGAATATGCCGATGCCGGCGGGTTTCGCATCGGGCGCGCGACGGGGGCCGGGCGTCGTGTCAATTCTGCATGCACGGTCCAAAGCTGGTCGCCGGCAGACATCGACGATGTGTTGCGCATCCAGTCGGACTGGCGGCAGGTGGCGGCGTTTCGAGTGCTGGACGACGAGACGCGCCTTATTGCGGCGCTGACCGACCGCGGATTTCAGCGCACCACGCCCACCGTCGTCATGCAGGCGGATGTCAGTGCGCTGACCGACCGCCGGATTCCGCCGGTCATGGCTTTCGCGGTCTGGCCGCCTCTGGCGATCCAGCGGGATATCTGGATGGCGGGCGAGATCGGCCCCGAACGCCAGGCCGTGATGCAGCGCGTTGTCGGTCCGAAAGCTGCGCTTCTGGGGCGGATCGAGGATCGTGCGGCCGGCGCCGGTTTCGTGGCGATCCATTCGGGCGTCGCGATGGTCCACGGGATCGAGATCCTGCCCGACTGGCGCCGCAAGGGGCTGGCCGGGTGGATGATGCGGCGCGCCGCTGTCTGGGCACGGGAAAACAGTGCGGATCGGCTGGCGCTTGCGGTGACGCGGGCGAACGCCCCGGCCATCGGCCTCTACCACGGTCTTGGGTTCAGAGATGCAGGCGGATACGCCTATTTCGTAAAGCCGTGATCGGCCATGCAGGTCTGAGCCGTCACAGTTCTGTGCGCAATTCCCACAGGTCGGGGAACAGCACCACATCCAACATCCGGCGCAGATAATTGACGCCCGTCGTGCCGCCCGAACCGCGCTTGAAGCCGATGATGCGTTCGACGGTCGTGACGTGATTGAAGCGCCAACGGCGAAAATAATCCTCGAAATCGACCAGCTTCTCGGCCAGCTCATACAGTTCCCAGTAGCGGCGCGGGTCGCGATAGATCTCGGCCCATGCGGCGCGCGCCATGGCGTCGGGCTGATGCGGCTGGTCCAGCCGTTCGCGTGCCGGCAGGTCGAACCCGGCCGCGCGTAGCCGCGCCAGAACCTCGTCGTACAGCGATGGGCGCTTGACCTCGGCCAGCAGCGGATGGGCCAGTTCCGCGCGGTGTTCGTGCGGTCGGATCATCGCCATGTTGCGGTTGCCGGCCACGAATTCGATCATCCGGTACTGATAGGACTGAAAGCCGCTGCTTTCCCCCAGCGTGTCGCGGAACTGCGTGTATTCGCTGGGGGTCATGGTGCGCAGGACGTCCCACGCCGAATTCAGCTGTTCCATGATCCGCGCCACGCGGGTCAGCATCTTGAACGCCGGTTGCAGATCGCCTGCTGCGATGTTGTCGCGGGCTGCCGACATTTCGTGCAGCGCCAGTTTCATCCACAACTCGCTGGTTTGATGCTGGATGATAAACAGCATTTCGTCATGGGCCGAAGACTTCGGATGCTGCGCGGTCAGGATCGCGTCAAGCCCCAGATAGTCGCCATAGGACATATGCCCCTGAAACGACATGCGCGCACCTTCATCAGTTGGGTCGTAGCTCATTCTTTCAACCTGAAACGCTGAATCTTGCCGGTCTGGGTCTTGGGCAGCGCGTCGCAAAAGACGATGCTGCGCGGATATTTGAACGGCGCGATCGTGTCCTTCACATGCCGCTGCAGACGTTCGACCGTGGCCTGGTCGGCGGCAATGCCCGGTGCCAGGACGACATGCGCCTGGACAATCTGTCCGCGTTCGGGATCGGGTGCGCCGATGACCGCGCATTCCAGCACATCGTCATGGGACAGCAGGGCGGCTTCCACATCGGGGCCCGCGATGTTGTAGCCCGCCGACAGGATGATGTCGTCGGACCGTGCGGCAAAGTGGAAACGCCCGTCTTCGTCCTGCCAGAACGTGTCGCCGGTCAGGTTCCAGCCATCTCGGACATAGTCGGCCTGGCGCGGATCGTTCAGATACCGGCAGCCGGTCGGTCCGATCACCGCCAGCCGGCCCAGTTCGCCGCGCGGCAATTCAGCGCCGTCCTCGTTCACGATCCGCGCGCGATAGCCGCCCACGGGTCGCCCGGTGCAGGCAGGATGGCTGTCGTCGAAGCGGTTCGTGATGAAGATATGCAGCATCTCGGTCGATCCGATTCCATCCAGCATCGGCTTGCCGGTCTTGTCGCGCCATTCCTGCCACACCGGGCCGGGCAGCGTCTCGCCCGCGCTGACGGCGGCGCGCAGGCTGGACAGGTCGGCACCCTCTTCCATGGCCCGCAGCATGACACGATAGGCGGTCGGCGCGGTAAAGCAGATCGTAGCGCGATGCTGCTGGATAATCTCGATCATGTTCGGCGGCGACGCATTTTCAAGCAGCACCGCCGAGGCGCCGAAGCGCAGCGGAAACACCGCCATCCCGCCCAGCCCAAACGTGAAGGCCAGTGGCGGGCTGCCCACGAACACGTCGTCCGGCGTGACGCCCAGAACTTCCTTGGCATAGCCGTCCGCGATGATCAGTAGATCGCGGTGGAAATGCATGGTTGCTTTCGGCTCGCCGGTGCTGCCGCTGGTGAAGCCCAGCAAAGCGACGTCGTCACGGCCCGTCCTGACGGGATCGAACCTGACCGGCTTGGTCAGCGCCGCGCGGTCCAGTTCGGCATCGTGGTTGGCCGTGCCGTCGAAGCCGACCACGGTTTCCAGATGGTCCGACGTCTTCGCCGCCGCGACCAGGTCGTCCATCAGTCGGGTGTCGCACAGTGCGTGGGTGATCTGGGCCTTGTCGATGACCTTCGCCAATTCCCCGGCCCGCAGCATTGGCATGGTGTTCACCACCACCGCCCCCGCCTTCGTCGCCGCAAGCCAGCAGGCTACCATCGCCGGATTGTTCGCGGACCGGATCATGACCCGGTTGCCGGGCCTGACCCCGTAATCCTGCACCAGCGCGCCTGCCAGCCGGTTGGTCCAGTCGGCCAGTTCCTTGTAGGTCCGCGCGCGCCCGTTACCGACCAGCGCGTTGCGGTCGCCGAAGCCGCGTTCGACCATCCGGTCGGTCAGTTCGGCTGCGACGTTGATCCAGTCCGGGTAGTCGAAGCCCGACAGGTCGATCGCGGGCCACGCCTCGGGCGGGGGCAGGTTGTCACGGGCAAAGCTGTCCGAATGCCCGCTGGGTCCAAGTTTATGCATCGACCTCTCCTGTTCGCCGTTCCTGTTCGTTTCAGTCCGGAACGACCGCTGTGGCCTCGATCTCGACCTTGGCGCGGTCCTCGACCAGCCCGGCGACCTGAACCAGCGCCATCGCCGGGAAATGCCGTCCGATCACGTCGCGATATGCGGTCCCGACCTCGCGCAGCGCGGCCAGGTATTCTTGCTTGTCGGTGACATACCAGGTCAGCCGCACCAGATGTTCCGGCCCGGCGCCCGCCTCGGCCAGAACCGCGATGATGTTTTCCAGAACCTGCCGGACCTGACCGGCGAAATCGTCGGTCTGGAACTGTTGATCGGCGTCCCAGCCGACCAACCCGCCGGTAAAGATCATCCGGCCGCGCGCGGCGATGCCGTTGGCGTAACCGACGGCGCGTTTCCAGTTCGCGGGATGCAACTGTTCATGCATGATGGGCCTCGAATCTGGGACGGATATGTGTCGGCCATGGAGCGGGACGGAAGTCGCGATCCATCCAGACGACGGTGGGGCGCGCCTCGATACGGTCATCTGCCGTCAATAGGAACCGCGCGCTGGTGCGGCCCAGATGTTCGATCCTCAGATGCCAGTCCAGCCGGTCCCCAAGCCGAGAGGGCTTGCGGAAATCGACCTCCAGTCGCGCGGTCGGCATGCCGAAGCCCTCCGCGATCATCTGCGAAAACGGATAGCCGACCTCGTCAGCCATGAAGTTTTCCACGACCGAATTCACCATCTCGGCATAGCGCGGATAGAAAACGATGCCCGCCGGGTCGCAGTGGCAGAATTCGATGGCGATGCTGCGGTGATAGCTCATGCCCCCTCCAGAACGGTGCGGGCGATGATCAGCTTCTGAACGTCGCTGGCGCCCTCATAAATGCGCAGGGCCCGGATCTCTCGATAGAGGCTTTCGACCATGGTGCCGCGCCGCACGCCGTCGCCACCCCACAGCTGCACCGCCTGATCTATGACCGCTTGCGCCGCTTCGGTTGCATACAGCTTGGCCATCGCCGCCTCGCGGGTAATCCGGGGGGCGCCCATATCCTTGGTCCAGGCGGCGCGATAGACCAGCAGCGCGGCGGCATCGATCTTCAGCGCCATATCGGCGATATGTCCCTGAACCATCTGCAGTTCGGCCATCGGCGCGCCGAACAATTGCCGTTCACGCACCCGTGCGACGGATTCCTGCAGCGCCCGACGTGCGAACCCCAGGGCGGCGGCCCCGACGGTCGGACGGAAATGATCCAGAACCGTCATGGCGATGCGGAACCCAGATCCGGCCTCGCCGATCAGCGCATCCTGAGGCAGGTGAACACCTTCCAGCCGCAGATGCGCCAGGGGATGCGGCGCCATCACCTCGATCCGGTCCACGACCGTCAGACCGGGCGTATCGGCAGGCAGCAGAAAGGCAGACAGCCCCTTCGCCCCCGGCGCTTCGCCGGTGCGGGCGAAGATCACATGGATATCGGCGATCCCGCCGTTCGAGATGTAGGTCTTTTCGCCATCCAGCACCCAGCCGCCGTGGTCGCGCCGCGCGGTGGTGGCGGTGCGGGCGACATCCGAGCCCGATCCCGGCTCGGTCAGCGCGAAGGCAGAGATCGCCTTACCCGCCCGCGTCCGATCCAGCCATGCGCGCTGCGCGGGCGTTCCAAACAGCGTCACGGCACCCATGCCCAGACCCTGCATCGCAAAGGCGAAATCCGCCAGGCCGTCATGGCGCGCCAAGGTCTCGCGGATCAGGCACAGGCTGCGGATATCCAGCGCGTCGCCGCCCGAATGGCGCAACCAGCCATCGGCGCCCAGATCTTGCACCAGCCCCCGGCAGGCCGCGTCCACGTCGTCATGATCGACCGGCAGCGCGGCCCTGGCCCAATCGTCCAGCGCCGCCGCCAATTCGCGGTGCCGATCCTCGAAAAATGGCCAGTTCAGAAAGCTTCGGTCCATCTTCTTCTTTGTCCAAATACCCAAGGGAAAGCAGGTCAGTCGCCTTGAAACACTGGCTGCTCTTTGTTGACGAAGGCGCGGTAGGCGCGTTCGAAATCGCGCGTCTGCATGCAGATCGCCTGCGCCTGCGCCTCGGCCTCGATCGCCTGATCCAGGCCCATGTTCCATTCCTGGTTCAGCTGCGTCTTGGTGATCCCATGCGCCCATGTAGGCCCCGCGGCGATGCTGCGGGCCAGTTCCATCGCGGCGGTTTCGACATCCTCATGCAGGCTGTTCCAGAATCCCCAGCGCTCGCCTTCCTCGGCGCGCAGCACGCGTCCGGTATACAGCAGTTCGGCCGCCCGGCCCTGGCCGACGATACGGGGCAGCATGGCGCAGGCCCCCATGTCGCAGCCAGCCAGCCCGACGCGGGTGAACAGGAACGCGGCCTTGGCCGAGGGCGCGGCCAGCCGCAGATCGCTGGCCATGGCCATGATCGCGCCCGCGCCGACGCAGATCCCCTCGACCGCGGCGATCACCGGCTTGCCGCAATGGATCATCGCCTTGACGAGTTCGCCCGTCATGCGGGTAAAGGCCAACAGTTCCGGCATTTCCATCGCGACCAGCGGGCCGATGATGTCATGGACATCGCCGCCCGAACAGAAATTCCCGCCATTGCTGGCCAAAACCACGACATCGACATCATCGGCATGCGCCAGGTCGCGGAAGGCGCGGCCCAGTTCGGCATAGCTGTCGAAGGTCAGCGGGTTCTTGCGCTCGGGGCGGTTCAGGCGGATCACGGCGATCCGGTCGGAGACCTGCCAGTGGAAATGCTGCGGCGTCAGGTTCGCCATGCGGATCGGTTTCATTCGTTCCTCCCGGCGCGCGCAAGAATGTCGCGCATCAAGTCCAGATCGGTTTCGCCAAGGCTGGCAAAGATTGCATCGACCTCGGCCTCGTGGCCGGTCGCCATGGCCTCGAACGCGGTCAGCCCGTCCGGCGTCAGGCGCACGCGGATGCGGCGGCGGTCGCCGTCTTCGGCCTCGCGCCGGGCCATCCCGTCCTTTTCCAGCCGGTCCACCACGGCGGTTGCGTTGCCGTTCGACACCAGCAGCATCCGTGACAGTTCCGACATCGTCACCCCCTCGCGCCGCCGCCACAGCGCGGCCATGACGTCAAAGCGGGGCAGGGTGGTGTCATGTTCGCGGCGCAGATAGTCGCGCAAACGATTTTCCGCGGCGCGGGTCACGCCCAGAAGGCGGATCCATGTCTTCAGGCGCCGCTTGGACAGATCGCTCATGCGCTTTCGCCTCCGTCCAGCATGATCGCCTGGCCGTTGACGCTGGCTGCCGAGGGTGATGCCAGCCACATCGCGGTGCCCGTCACCTCGGATGGGGCAACCAGACGTCCCTGCGGGTTCCTGGACGTCAGGGATGCCAACGCCTCTGCCTCGTCCCGACCGGTCTTGTCGATGATATTGGCGATGCTGCGGCGGGTCATGTCGGTGTCCAGAAAGCCCGGACAGATCGCGTTCACGGTGATACCCTTCTTCGCGACCTCATGGGCCAGTGACCGCACCAGCCCCATGACGCCGTGTTTGCTGGCGGCATAGGGTGCGGCATAGGCCGCCCCGCGCAGCCCCGCGATCGAGGCCACGGCGATCAGGCGGCCGCCGGTCTGCATCTGTGCCAGTCCGTGCTGAAACGTCAGGAAGGTGCCGGTCAGATTGGTGGCGATCATGCGATTCCAGTGTTCCAGATCGACCTTGGCAAACGGCGCGGCTTCGGCCACGCCGGCATTGGCGATCACGATCTGGCAGGGACCGGCCCGATCGAACATCGCGCGGACCTGATCCGGGTCGCTGATATCGCCCGCAACGGCGCGGATGCCGCCTGTCGCCACGTGCGCCAGCCTGTCCATGCGACGACCGGTGATGATCACCTCGTGCCCGGCATCGGCAAAGGCGCGGGCCATGTCGGCCCCGGTGCCGCTGCCGCCGCCGGTGATCAGGACGCGGGTCACGCCCGGATTTCCTCGGCCTGACGCTCGGCAAGGCGGCGCGCCTGATCGCGGCCCGCCAGATACGGCAGCGGCCATTCGGTCGCCTCATCCCCCAGGGCCACGGCGGCATGAAGCGTCCAGTAAGGGTCAGCAAGATGGGGTCGCGCCAGACAGACCAGATCGGCCCGCCCCGCCATCAGGATCGAGTTCACATGGTCGGGTTCGTAGATATTGCCGACGGCCATGGTCGCGATCCCGGCCTCGTTCCGGATACGGTCGGAAAAAGGGGTCTGGAACATGCGGCCATAGACGGGGCGGGCGTCAGGTGTGGTCTGACCGGCCGAAACATCGATGATATCGGCCCCGGCCTGACGGAACAGCCGGGCGATCTGCACCGCGTCTTCTGGCGTGACGCCGTCAGTGCCGACCCAGTCATTGGCGCTGATTCGAACGGACATCGGCTTGCTTTCGGGCCACGCCGCGCGCATCGCGGCAAATACCTCCAACGGCCAGCGCATCCGGTTTTCCACAGACCCACCATATTCATCCGCGCGCCGGTTCGATACCGGCGAGATGAAACTGCTGATCAGGTAACCATGGGCCGCGTGCAGTTCGATCATGTCGAAGCCGGCGCGTTCGGCCATGCGGGTCGCGGCGACAAACTGATCCCGGACCTGATACATCTGTGCCCGCGTCATTTCCTGCGGCACGGCATTCCCGGCCGACCATGGCAGGGCCGAGGCCGACATGATCGGCCAGTTTCCGTCGGCAAGCGGCTGATCCATGCCCTGCCATCCGATGCGGGTGCTGCCCTTGCGGCCCGAATGGCCGATCTGGCAACAGATGCGGGCATCGGTTTCCTCATGCACGAAATCGGTGATCTCGCGCCATGCGGCCTCGTGTTCCGGCGCATACAGCCCGGGGCAGCCGGGCGTGATCCGGCCTTCGGCCGAGACGCAGGTCATCTCGGTATAGACCAGTCCCGCGCCGCCCTTGGCACGTTCGCCATAATGAACAAGGTGCCAGTTCACGGGCTTGCCATCGACCGCCTTGTATTGCGCCATGGGCGACACGACGATGCGGTTCTTCAGCTGCATTTCGCGCAATTTGAAGGGGGCGAACATCGGCGCGCGGCCGGGCTGGCCGCCGGCTTGTCCCTGAAACCAGTCCTCGGCCCGGCGCACCCAGTCGGGATCGCGCAGGCGCAGGTTTTCATGGCTGATCCGCTGGCTGCGGGTCAGCAGCGAATAGGTGAACTGGATCGGGTGCAGGTCGAAGTAACGCTCAACCTCTTCGAACCATTCAAGGCTGTTTCGGGCTGCCGATTGCAAGCGCAGCACCTCTAGCCGGCGTTCTTCCTGATAGCGTGCAAATGCTCGTTCCATGGTGGGTTCGGAATGCAGGTATTCGGCAAGTGCGATGGCGCTGTCGAAAGCCAGCCGTGTACCCGAACCGATCGAGAAATGCCCCGTCGCCGCCGCGTCGCCCATCAGCACGACGTTGCCCTGGTACCAGCGTTCACAGATCACGCGGGGGAAGTTCATCCAGACCGCCGAGCCGCGCAGATGCGCCGCGTTCGACATCAGATCATGCCCGTCCAGATGATCCGCAAAGACAGCCCGGCAAGTTTCGACGATCTGTTCCTTCGTCATCGCTTCGAAGCCGAAGCTGTCCCAGGTCTGCTGGCTGCATTCGACGATGAAGGTCGCCGTGTCGTCGTCGAACTGATAAACATGTGCCCATAGCCAGCCGTGTTCGGTCCGCTCGAAGATGAAGTTGAAGGCGTCGTTGAATTTCTGATGCGTGCCCAGCCAGATGAACTTGCACAGGCGCATGTCGATATCGGGCTTGAACACGTCCTGAAACTCGGTCCGGACCTTGCTGTTCAGCCCGTCCGAAGCGACGACCAGATCGTAATTCCCTGCGTAGCTTTCGGCGCTGCCAAACTCGGTTTCGAATTGCATGTCCACGCCCAGTTCGCGCGCGCGGTCCTGCAGCAGCGTCAGCATCTTCTTTCGCCCGATCCCGGCAAAACCATGCCCGCCTGACACATCGCGATGGCCGTCGCGAATGACCGCGATATCGTCCCAATAGATGAAGTTGTCGCGGATCGCCTGCGTGGATTGCGGATCGTTGCGCTGCATCCGTTCCAGCGCGTCATCCGACAGCACGACACCCCAGCCGAAGGTGTCATTGGCGCGGTTGCGTTCCAGGACCGTGACCTGATGCGCGGGATCGCGCAGTTTCATCGAGATCGCGAAGTACAGGCCCGCAGGGCCGCCGCCGAGGCAGAGAATCTTCATGCCGTGCCACCTCCTGTTATCGGAAAGCTGGCACGACGCAGATATTATTTCAAGCTTAAAATTTCCCTTCGAAGTGCATCCGCGATGATCGCGGGCACCTCGGACGCCAGACCGATCGGCTCAAGGCGCGGTCCATCGAACCCTGCCTGGTCCAGCGCCTGCGGCAGGTCATCGGTCACATGCTCGGCCCTGAGGGCAAAGAAAGGCAGGCTGACCGCCCGTGCCAGCCCCTGCGCCGCCTCGGCGATGAAGGGATCCTGCTCAACAAAGCCGGTGACCACGCGGGCGAAATGCGGAGCGATCAGGTCTGCCAGCGCCGAGGTGATGTTGAAGCTGGCCTGCGACCGCCCCGAGCCATGGGCGGTCAACAGAAGTGTCGTGTCGTTCGGGGCCCAGCCTTGTTCGGCGGCAGCGCGGTGCGCCAGCCGAACGATCAGCGGCGGCAGCGCCGGATCGGTGCCGAACGGGCGCATGATGCGGGCGTTCGCGGCCCCTGCCTCGGCCAGCTTGCGCGGCAGTTGCGTGCCGGTGAACCACCCCTCGGCCATGAACATCGGATAGATCAGGCTGTGATCGTCGCAGGCATCGGCCAGCGCCCCCGGCATCGCCAATGTCGCGCCCCTGACCTCGCAGCCGGGATTTTCTGTGGCGACGCGCGCGGCAAGGTCGCGGATCGCCTGTTCCTGCGGTTCGGGATCGCCCGGCTGACCGTGCGAGACGATGACGGCTTTGCTGATAGGGTTTGTCATCAGTCGCGAAAATATTGCGCGAAGGCGTCCGGCATGTCGAATTCGGACAGCGCCCGCGCGCGCCCTTCAGCGGACATCTTTCTGGCGGTCTTCTCGATGATGCGCGGCATTTTCTCATCCGGCTGCTCGGCCATGAAATCGCCCAGATACCAGCGGATGAACGTGAAGCAGATCACATCCTCCAGGGCCTGCACCTCGGGGTCGCGCTTCAGGCCCTGCTTGGTCAGCATCCTGCGCGCCGCGTCGATATCTGCGTCGTCATAGCCCGCCTGCTGCATGATCCCGGCGATTCGGTCGGCGTGGCGTCGCCCCTGTTCCTGCCGCCATTGCAGGTAACCGGCCCGATCCATCGGATAGGCGTCGCGTGGCAGTGTCCATCGTTCGATATGCTGGCCGCGACAGGCGATCCGCAACGGGTCCGAGGCATCGGGAAACAGCCGCTGCTGTTCGGCTGTCATGCGCTGGCCATACAACAGGTTGGCAGGTGTTCCGTCTTCCAGGTTCGGGTCCTGGGCGTTTGCCGCGTCGATGCTGGCGAAGGCGTGGTCGAGCCGGGTGGTCATGCGCGTCCTTTCCTTTTGTCGCAGTCTGACCCGCTGGCGGGGGAGGCTGCAAGCAGCTATCTGCGGGTGGATGAACGGATGGAGCGAATACTTGCTGGCCTGGATGTGCTTTCTGGCCGCGCACATTGTTCCGGCGGCGCCGGGGCCGCGCGGCCTGCTGATCGCGCGACTGGGGCGGCGGGGCTATCTTCTGGTCTTCAGCCTTGTTTCGATCGCGCTGCTGATCTGGCTGGTGCGGGCATCGTCGGGCGCACCTTATATCGGGCTGTGGCAGGCGGGCGCGGGCGGTCGCTGGATTGTCAATCTGGCGATGCCCGTAGCGATTCTGACCGCCGCGCTGGCGGCGGGCATGTCGGGCCTGCTGATGGCCTTTGCGATCTGGGCGGCCGCGCATCTGGTTGCGAACGGGGATTTGGCGCATGCGATCCTGTTCGGCGGAATGCTGGTCTTTGCGGGAACGGGATTGATGCGGTCAGGGTTTCCGCGCGTGTTCCGACCCTCGGTCTTGCGGATACTGGCGGCCGTCGGCCTGTGGATCGCACTCGTCCTGCTGCACCCGGTCGTTGTGGGTGTCTCGCCCTTGCCCGGCTGATGACGGGTGAAGGCCGGGGCGCAGCGGGTATTCTGGCAAAGAAGAGGTCTCAGGCCAGGCGGAATGCGTCGGGAAGCCGGTCCTGACCTGCCAGGATCAGATCGGCCATCAGTCGGGCGATCCCCGGCGCCATTCCGAAGCCGATCTTGAACCCGCCATTCGCGATGTAATGGCCCGGCCGTCCCGGCCACTGGCCGAGAAGCGGTGCACGCGATTTCGCGCGGGGCCGAATCCCGGCCCAACGCTGGACGATCCGTGACTGGGCGAGGGCAGGGCAGATCATGCGCGCGCTGGCGACGAGGTCGTCCAGCATCAGGTCGGGGGCCAGATGGTCGAAATCATTTTCCGAGGTAGAGCCGACGGCGGTCGTGCCATCCGCATGCGGCACGATATGCAGCCCGTCGGCGAAGACCTGCGGGGCGCCGGGTGCCGGGAAATCCAGCAGCGCCGACTGGCCCTTGATGCCCTTTCCGACAGATCTGCCCAGATCGTCGCCCAGCATCTGAAGGCCCGCTGCGCCGGTGGCCCACAGCGTCGGACCTGTGGACGCGTCTGGTCGTGCTGATTGGCCTTCGACGATCTGCCCGCCCCTTGCCCTGATCGCGGCAGCCAGCGCGGCCAGCGCCAGGCAAGGGTTCAGCCGGGCCGTCAGCCGGTCTTCAAGCCAGATCCCCGTCGGACTGTAGGGCACCAGCGGCGATCCGGGGTTTTGCGTCAGCCGCATCGGCATGGTGGCGGGCCATCGTGCATCAGCGCCTGCCAAGCGTTCTTTCAGCCGCTCCGCCGTGGCCATGTCCGGGACGGGTTGCAGGCGACCGGTGCGCCCATAACCGCTGGAAAGGCCCGAGGCCGTCTCGACCTCGGCCCAGAACGCCGAGGCGAGCAGCAGGCTGTCCAGCTGGAACGCCTTCTTGTCGTTCCATTGCTCGGGGGCGTGGGGGGCAAGCGCGCCGACATTGCCGCCCGACGATCCGGCGCCGATCCGTTCCGCCTCGATGACGCGGACCTTCGCGCCGCGGCGCGCGATCTCCCACGCGCAGGACAGGCCAAGGATGCCGCCGCCGATGATGGTGATGCTTGTCAAACCGCCCGCCCTTCGCCTAGCTGCGACCATGAACGATCTAGCCGATCAGATGGATGGCGGCCAGCCACAGCTGGCGTGGCGCGAGGGCGGAGTGCCGGTCTCGACCCGTTTCGACGATCCCTATTTCAGCCTTGCGGGCGGTCTGGCCGAGACACGGCACGTGTTTCTGGATGGCAACGACCTGCCGGCGCGGCTGCGGCCGGGGTTCCATGTGGCCGAGCTGGGCTTCGGCACCGGGCTGAACGCACTGGCGCTGGCGCTGGTCGCGCGCGTCCCCGTGGTCATGACAAGCTTCGAGGCTTATCCGATGACCGTGGACCAGCTGGCCCTGGCGCATGCGGCGTTCCCCGAGCTGGCCGGGCTGGCCTCGCAACTGCGCCAGGGATGGGGCGCCGCCCGGTTGCAGGTCGGCCCGGTCGATCTGCGGCTGGTGATCGGCGATGTGCGGCGCACCTTGCCCGCGTGGCCGGGGCGCGCGGATGCGTGGTTTCTGGACGGGTTCTCGCCCGCCAAGAACCCCGAGATGTGGTCAGCCGAATTGATGGCGCAGGTCGGGCGGCACAGCGCGGCCGGGGCCGGTTTTGCGACCTATACCGCCGCCGGGCATGTCCGGCGCGCGCTGGAGGAAGCCGGTTTCGCGGTCCAGCGGCGGCCCGGTTTCGGGCGCAAGCGGCACATGAGCGTGGGGCGGCTGCGCGACGGCATGACCGACACCGACACAGACACAGTCGCGCACGGGCCTAGCGTGTGACGCGCGGGATGCGTGTCTGCGTGTAAGTGGCTTCGGGATGCGGCGGGTGGCCATGGGTCACCTGCCAGAAGCGGGGGCCGCCCCGACGCAGAAACAACGGCACGCACAGTGCGACGCCGGCGATGAAGCCCCCCGCGTGGGCCCAATAGGCGACGCCTCCCTGGTCGCCCGTGACCGTGAAACCGCCGAACAACTGCAACCCCAGCCATGCACCCAGCATCAGCCATGCGGGTACGGTAAAGACCTTGAAGAAGATGATGAAGATCGCCACCACATCCACGCGGGCGCGGGGAAACATCAGCAGATAGCCCCCCATGACGCCTGCGATCGCGCCGGATGCGCCGACCATCGGCACGGTCGATCCCGGATCGGCGGCGATCTGCGCGGCCGCGGCGGCAAGCCCCGTCGCCAGGTAGAACAACAAAAAGCCGGGCCGCCCCATCTGTTCTTCAAGATTGTCGCCGAAGATCCACAGAAACAGCATGTTGCCGCCCAGATGCAGCAGTCCCGCATGCAGGAACATGTGACTGGCCAGCCCCCACAGATATTCGCCGTGCATGATCGCCAGCGGATACAGCGCCAGCCGCACCCAAAGTGCCGCCCCCGCATCCGAACCGGGAAGGGTCAGGACGAACATCACGATATTCAATGCGATGATCGCCCATGTCACGATCGGGGTGCGCTGGGACGGATTGTGATCGCGGATCGGGAACATCTGACTTTCGGCATCTGCAGCTGCCCCAGCATCCGCCGTCGCGGCCCGTCGCGCAACCCCGCCAGCAAGATGTCAGGACCGACGACATGGGCACGAGACTCAGCCCTCGCGCGGCATGTCATCGACAGGGACGGGTTCCAGCCCCTGCGCGCCCGGACCTTCCGCGGCGGCGCGGTCCGCGGGGTTGAACAGGACGCACAGCTCGTGCGACAGACATCCGCAGCGGATGCAGCCGGCAAGCTGGTCGCGGACCTGTTCCAGCACGCGGATCCGGCGGGTCAGATCGTCGCGCCAGCTTTCCGAGATACGCTGCCATTCCTCGCGGTTCAGCGGCTTTCCGGTCAGTGCCGGGGTCAGGGCCGTGCGGATTTCGGAAAGCGGAAGACCGGCGCGCTGGCCGGCCTTGATGATGGCCAGAACGCGCAGGCTGGCCCGCGAATAACGCCGGTGATTTGCGGCATTGCGGGTGGACCGGATCAGCCCTTCGCGTTCATAAAAGTGAATGGCCGAGACGGATATACCGCTTCGGCGAGACAGCGCACCGACCGACATGATTGGGGTCGATGCTGCATTGTCATTGATATCGCGGGACATTTTCAGCTTGTCCTGAACTTTGGTTAAGGTCTTAGGGTGGCAAGCCTGGACCGGAATGGCAAGGAAGACGGGATGACTGAGGGCAATCGGATCGTGGTGATCCTGGGTTCGATCCGCGAAGGGCGCATCAACGATCGGGTCGCGGCCTGGGTGGCGGGCCAGCTGCGTCTGCACGGTTTCGCGCCGGAAATCCTTGATCCCGCCGACCCGGATCTGCTGCCGCTGCAGATCGGCGATCAGGCGGCCATCGCGCGGCTGCGCGAACAGATGCACGGTGCCGACGGGTTCGTGATCGTCACGCCCGAATACAATCATGCCGAGCCGGGACATCTGAAGACGCTGATCGATTCGGTGACATCCGAATGGTGGGCACGTCCGGTCGGGCTGATCGGCTATGGCGGTATTTCGGGCGGCCTGCGGGCGATCGAGGCGCTGCGCATCATCCTGGCCGAACTGCATACGGTCACGATCCGCGACACGCTCAGCTTTGCATCGCCCTGGCGTCGCTTTGACGAAGAGGGCCGGATCACCGACCCCGATGATCGCGCCGCCGCTGAGGCAGCGATGGCGGTGTTCGCCCATCGGCTGCGCTGGTGGGCTGACGCGCTGTCGGATGCGCGCGGTGCGCGACCCTATGATCGAGAGGATGGCTGACATGGATCCGCTGCTGAAGGACTGGCGGTCGTGGGGACTGATGCTGGCGTCGATGCTGACGATCATGTCGAACGCCACCATCACCCCGTCGCTGCCGGGATTGGAGGCGGCGTTTGCCGATGATCCGCTGGCGCCGATCCTGACGCGGCTGCTGATCACCGCGCCCTCGTTGCTGGTGGCTATTGTCGCGCCGTTTGCGGGGGGGCTGACAGACCGTCTGGGACGGCGGCGTCCGCTGCTGGCCGGGCTGGTGATCTACGCCGTGGCCGGGACGGCGGGCCTGTATCTCAATACGCTGGAGGCGATTCTGGCCAGCCGGCTGGCGCTGGGTCTGGGTGTGGCCGCGATCATGACCTCGCAAGCGGCGCTGGTCGGGGACTATTTCGAAGGTCCGGCGCGCGGACGCCTGATGGGATATCAGATGGCCGCGACGAATATCGGCGGGCTGGTCTTCGTCACCGTCGCCGGGGCGTTGGCGGCCTCGGATCCGCGGCTGCCGTTCCTTATCTACGGCCTTGCCGCGCTGCTGTTTCCGCTGCTGGCGGCGATTCTGCCCGAACCGCCACGATTTGCGTCGCAGCCGGGCACAGGATCGGTGGCCGACAATGCCGAACCGGGCTGGCAACTGACCGTCACGATCATGGCCGCGGCGGCGGGGCTGACCTTCGTGATCTTCTACGCGGTGCCGACGCAGGTTCCCTATCACCTGCAGAACGAAGGGCTGACCGATCCCCGTGACGCGGGCATCGTGATGGGGGCGATGATGTTCGCCGCTGCGGTGATGTCGGTGATCTCGGGCTGGATTCGGCCATGGCTGGGGCGGATCGGAACGCCGGTCACGGGTTACCTGTCGCTGGCGGCGGGATTTGCCGGACTGTCCATCGGACATTCGCTTGGCCTTGCGATGCTGTCGACCGCGCTGATCGGGGCTGGGCTGGGTTTCTGCATGCCCACCTTCATCACCACCGCGCTGAACGTCACGCCTGCGCGGCATCGCGGGCTGATCACCGGCCTGATCACGGCGGCGATTTTTCTGGGACAGTTCCTGTCGCCTCTGGCATCTCAGCCGCTGACCACCCATCTGGGCTATTCCGGCGCGTTTCGCGTCGGCGCCTTCGCCTTCGTGGCGCTGGCCTTTCTGCTGACGTTGGCGTTGCGTCGGCAAACCCCTCATGCGACCCGGCCGCTGCGCAGTCAGTAACGGCCAAAGAAGGAGCCGGACATGGCCGGAATCATCCAGATCGACAATCTGTCGAAGCAATATGGCGGCGGCACGCGCGCGCTCAGTGATGTGTCGATGGATATCGAGGAAGGCGAGATCATCGCCCTGCTTGGTCCGAACGGCGCGGGCAAGACCACGCTGATCTCGATCATCTGCGGGCTGGTCGTGCCGACCGGCGGCACCGTGCGCGTGGGCGGCCACGACATCCGCACAGACTGGCGCGCGGCGCGCCGGATGATCGGATTGGTGCCGCAGGAAATCGCGCTGGAGCCGTTCGAGACGGTCATGAACTGCGTGCGGTTTACCCGCGGCCTTTACGGGGAAGGGCGCGACGACGCCTATATCGAACAGGTGCTGCGCAGCCTTGCCCTGTGGGACAAGCGCGATGCGATGACCAAGGAACTGTCCGGCGGGATGAAACGCCGCGTGCTGATCGCCAAGGCGCTGGCTCATCGTCCGAAGGTTCTGTTCCTGGATGAGCCGACTGCCGGTGTCGATGTCGCGCTGCGCCGCGAGATGTGGCAGGTCGTCGAAGGAATGCGCAAGGATGGCGTGACCATCATCCTGACCACGCACTACCTGGAAGAAGCCGAGGAAATGGCTGACCGGATCGGCGTCATCAATCACGGTCGTCTGCTTCTGGTGAAACCCAAGGATGAGTTGATGGGAGAGTTCGGGCGCAAGACCCTGACCATCGAACTGGACACGGCGCTGGACGCCATTCCGTCCGCTCTTGCGGGGCGCGGCCTCGAACTCGCGCAGGACGGTCGGCATCTGCGTTATGACTATGACACGCGGGCCGACCGGACCGGGATTGCCCGGCTTCTGGGCGATCTGGCGGCGCAGGGGATTACAGTGCGCGACGTTTCGACCAAGCAATCCAGCCTGGAAGAAGTCTTCATCTCGCTGGTCGATGACGGCGACAAGAATAGCGCTGCGGAGGATGCTGCATGATGACGGCAATCAACTGGCCCGGTGTGTGGGCAATCTTTCATCACGAGATGATGCGGTTCTTCCGAACCATCATGCAATCGTTGCTGTCGCCCGTCGTGTCGACCACGCTGTATTTCGTGGTCTTCGGCGCGGCCATCGGTGGCCGCATCCAGTCGGTCGAGGGTGTGCCCTATGGCGCCTTCATCGTGCCGGGGTTGATGATGCTGACGATCCTGCAGCAATCTGTCAGCAATGCCAGCTTCGGGATCTATTTCCCCAAGTTCAGCGGCACGATCTTTGAATATCTGGTCTCGCCCGTCGGCTGGATAGAGGTGACGATGGGTTTCGTCGGCGCGGCAGCGGCGAAGTCGATGATGATCGCGCTGGTGATCCTGCTGACCAGCTTCTTCTTCGTGGGTGTCCATATCCTGCATCCGTTCTGGATGCTGGCCTTCCTGTTCCTGACCGCGCTTGGGTTCAGTCTTCTCGGGTTCATCATCGGATTGTGGGCCAAGTCGTTCGAACAGCTGCAACTGGTCCCGATGATGGTCATCACGCCCCTGGTTTTTCTGGGCGGCGCTTTCTATTCGGCCAGCATGCTTCCGCCCTTCTGGGAAGGCGTCGCAAAGCTGAACCCGGTTCTGTACCTGATTTCGGGTTTCCGCTGGTCGTTCTTCGGGCTGGCAGATGTACCGGTCGGCGTTTCCCTGGTCGCAGTGGCAATCATGGTCGGTGTCTGCCTTGCCATCATCCGCTGGATCTTTGCGACCGGCTGGCGGCTGCGCGAATGACCTAGCCTTTCTTCCGACGCTTCTTCGTCAGGCTGGGGCAGATCCGGGTCTGCGGGTCCAGCCTGACATATTCGCGGGCCGTGATCACCTGCATCTCGATCGACCTGTTCCAGCCTGCGAACCAGCGCTGCTTGATTTCGCCGCGATAGGTGCTGCCCATGATCTGGTCGACATAGGGCGGGATGATCGTGGTGTTCGGAATGCGCGGTGCGTGAAAGCCGATCCTTGCCCTTGGTCCCAGACAGGCATTGGGCAAGGTAATCAGCATCGTGCAGGCCGATCTGCAATATCCCCGAATGCGGATCGTCTTGCCCGATCGCGCCAGATCATTCCGCCGCTGCATCATCTGCAGGACGTTCCCGCCGCTGTCGTTGACGATGTCGATATGGTTCTTGCGGGCCTGGGCCAGACCTGCGGGCGGCGACAGCACAAGCGGCAGCGACAACAGCAGGACGGACAATGCGGATCGGATTCGGGCACTCATGACGCGGATATTGACCGGCGGACGACCAAGAGGAAAGTCACGATCCGGCGAAGCGGCCCGCCCGATCACGTTCCCTTGAACGGAACGATCGGTTCGGATAGCGTCTTGGTCAATCAGCAAGGTCTCGTGCCCAGCCAGCCGAACGTCGCGCGACGGAGACCTTTCATGCAGCTGCGCCCCCTGCCGATCCCACCTGCCTTGCCCCTTGCCACCCTGTTTGCCGTGCTGGGCGGTTCCGCAGCCGTCCACGCACAGGAACGCGTCTACCAGCTTGATCCGATCTACCTGGAATCGGTCGATCCCCATTTCGGCGCCGCTGACCGGGCCACCAGCACGTATGCCACAGGAATGGAGATCGAGCGCGCGCGCACCGGCGATCTGAAGGATCTTTTCTCGGGTATCGCGTCGGTCTCTGTGGGGGGCGCATTGCCGCTGACGCAGAAGATCTATGTCAATGGCGTGGACATGCTGAATCTGGGCGTGACCATCGACGGCACCGCGCAGAACAACCGCGCCTTTCACCACGTCTCGGCCAACGCGATCGATCCGGGCCTGCTGAAGCAGGTCAGGGCTGATGCTACAATCTCGCCCGCCGACGCGGGACCATATGCGCTGGCCGGTTCGGTCGTCTTCGAAACCGTCGATCCCGAGGATATTCTTGATCCCGGCGATCCCTTTGGCGGCAATGTCAGGCTGGGTTACGCCGGCAACGGCGGCACCGCACAAGGCGCGCTGACCATGGCGGGGCAGTCTGGAGGATTCTCGTGGCTGGCCTATGGCAAGCGCGCCACCGGCGAGGATTACGACAGCGGCAGCGGTCAGCGGATGCTGGGAACGCGCGCCGACCTGACCAGCACATTGCTGAAGCTGGCCTATGAGGACGAGACCGGACATCGGGTCGAATTGTCCGGACAGCGGCTGCGCGACAACTCGCTGCGCCAGTTCCGCGCGAATTTCGGCAGCTTCGGTGGTGATGACAGCGTGCTGCGGGTCTATGACACGACGCGCGAAAGCTATTCCCTGCATTACGAACACATACTGGCCGACGGAATGTGGGATCCCGAGATCCATCTGGGTTATTCCGAAAGCGACATCGTCGTGCCGGAACCCTGGGACAGCAACGGCCTTTCGGGCACATGGTCGGCCAGGATTCAGAACCGTTTCAATATTGGCGCCGAAGACAGCATCGTTGCGGGGATCGACTGGCAGCGCCGGTTTGGTGAATATTCCAGCCCGGATTTCGACAGCTACCTGCGCGAGGAATCACACAATCTTGGGATCTTTGCCCAAGCGCGGCTTCAAGTGACGCCGCAGGCGCGGCTGTCTGCCGGGCTGCGGGCGGACCGGCAGCGCTTTGAAGGCGTGGATGGCAGCAAGAACACGCATTCGGGCGTTTCGGGCAACGCGTCGCTGACCTACGCTCTTTCAGATCGGCTGACCCTGCGAGGCGGTATGTCCTCGATCTTCGGCGGTGTCGATATCGAAGACAACTACACATTCCTGCCGGATTGGACCTATGCCGGGTTGCGGGCCGCGCGGGCGCAAAACGCCACGATCGGTCTGGACTGGCAGGCCGACCAGTTGAAACTGGGCGGCGAGGTGTTCGTGACCCGGATCGACGATGCCCGCGGCGGAGTCGGCAATTTCGACTTCGAAAGCCGCGGATTCAACCTGGGGGGCGGAATATGGCTGGGCTACCGGATCGGCGCGGTTCACCCTCTCGCACAGCGATGTTCAGGTTGATGGCGCAGATGCCGACGGCTATGAGGCGCTGGACTTCGGGGCGCCTCTGGGAACAGTGCTGGCGCTGGAGATGGAACAGCAGACACCCTGGCAAGGCTTGCGCCTGGGCGGCACGGTCGAGGCGGCACTGGATTACCGGATGCCGGAATCCGCCGACCGCGACCTGTCCGGCTATGCGGTGCTGAACCTGTTTGCCGAATATCTGCCACCGCAATACCACAACGTCACCATCCGCGCCGAAATCAACAACCTCTTCGACCGCGACTATGCCGACCGAGCGACCTATGGCGGCGAATTCGATGTCGTGGGCACGCTGAAAGAGCCGGGTCGAACCGTGTCGCTGGTGGTTGCGACCGAGTTCTGAGAGGGCGATGACCGGGGCTGATGTTTGGGCATGTGTCCCGGCCATCGGCAATCGTCCTATCGCTACGCCCTTTCCTGGCGTCCGCGAATCGCTTATCTGCGCAGGATGCACAGCAACCCGCCCGATCTGCGCCCCGACCTTGCCCGCGCCCGCATCCCGGACCAGCGCCGCGATGGCCAGCCGACCATCGGCATGGTCAGCCTTGGCTGCCCCAAGGCGCTGGTCGACAGCGAACGCATCCTGACCCGGCTGCGGGCCGAAGGCTATGCGATCAGCGCCGACTATGCGGGCGCGGACGCGGTGATCGTGAATACTTGTGGATTTCTGGACAGCGCCAAGGCGGAATCGCTGGACGCGATCGGCGAGGCCCTGGCCGAGAACGGTCGGGTGATCGTGACCGGTTGCCTGGGTGCCGAGCCCGAATACATTACCGGCGCGCATCCCAAGGTTCTGGCCGTGACCGGACCGCATCAATACGAATCCGTCCTGGATGCCGTGCATGGCGCGGTGCCGCCAAGCCCCGATCCTTTCATCGACCTGCTTCCCGCTTCGGGCGTCAGCCTGACCCCACGGCACTACAGCTATCTGAAGATTTCCGAGGGCTGTAATCATAAATGCAAGTTCTGCATCATTCCTGACATGCGGGGACGACTGGTCAGCCGCCCGGCACATGCCGTGATGCGCGAAGCCGAAAAACTGGTTCAGGCGGGCGTGCAGGAACTGCTGGTCATCAGCCAGGATACCAGCGCCTATGGCGTCGATCGCAAATACCAGACCGAACGGGGCCACCGTGCCCATATCACCGATCTGGCACGCGATCTTGGAAGCCTCGGCGCATGGGTGCGTCTGCACTATGTTTATCCCTATCCCCATGTCCGCGACCTGATTCCGCTGATGGCCGACGGGCTTGTGCTGCCCTATCTGGATATCCCGTTCCAGCACGCGCATCCGGACACGCTGAAGCGCATGGCCCGGCCTGCGGCGGCGGCACGAACGTTGGATGAAATTGCGGCGTGGCGCAGCGTCTGCCCCGACATCACCCTGCGATCGACCTTCATCGTCGGATATCCGGGCGAGACCGAGGCCGAGTTCCAGACCCTGCTGGACTGGCTGGACGAGGCGCAGCTGGACCGCGTGGGTGCCTTCCAGTACGAGAACGTCAAGGGCGCGCGGGCAAATGACCTGCCCGACCATGTCGCACCCGAGATCAAGCAGGACCGTTTCGACCGTTTCATGGAAAAGGCCCAGAAGATCAGCGAGGCGAAGCTGGCTGCGAAGGTCGGCCAGCGTATCGAGGTGATCGTGGACGACGTCGATGAACAGGGCGCGACCTGCCGGACCAAGGCGGATGCCCCCGAGATTGACGGAAACCTGTTCATCGATGACGGATTCGACACGCTGAAATCGGGCGATATCGTCAGCGTCACAGTGGATGAGGCCGGTGAATACGACCTGTGGGGGCGACTTTGAACGATCTGGGGCAGCCCGCGTGGGACGCTGACGGTCAGCCACGCAAGCCCCGCATCGTAGGCATCGGGGCGCAGAAGGCTGGGACAAGCTGGCTGAGTGAGAGCCTGGCCCAGCATCCGAGGATCTGGACACCGCCCTTCAAGGAGGTGCAGTTTTTCAACCACCGTTTCGTGCCCGAACATCGCAAATGGCTTCCTTGGCATTTCCGGCGCAGCAAGGAAAACATCGTCCGTCGCCATGTCGCCAAGGGCATTCCGATGTCGCCCGAGATGGCGGTCTATCTGTCAGAGATCACCCAGGGCGAGATGTTCACCGAACGCTGGTATCGCAGCGTTTTCGCGCCCGCGCCGCAGGGGTCGCGACCCATCGACATCACGCCCGAGTATTCGACCCTTCCCGCCGAGGGCGTGGATTATATTCGTGACTTCCTGCCCAACGCGCAGTTCATCTATGTCATCCGCCATCCTGTGGATCGGGCCATATCCCAGTTGAAGATGAATCTCAGGCGCAAGGGCCGCAAGCCGGTGACCGTTGATGACTGGCTGGCCGAGATCGAAGACCCGGTGCTGATGGATCGCGGCGACTATGCGACCTATCTGCCGCGTTGGCGGGAACGGTTCGGCGACGACCGTCTGCTGGTTCTGCCGTTCGGGCGGATCGCCCGCGACCCGCACGCCCTGATGCGTGATATCGAGGCGTTTCTGAACTTGCCTGCCGCATATTATCAGGGTCTGCACAAGAAGGTCTTTGCGGCACCGAGTGGCCTGTCGGTGCCCGATCCGGCCCGCGCAGCACTGCGCGCCAAGCTGGAGCCGCAATTCGACTATCTTGGCGCGACCATGTCTGCCGAATTCATGGCCGATCTGCGCTGACCTTTCACCGGGGCGTGCTTTCCCCTACATAGCCGCCAAACCTTGAGGAGATTCCGATGGCGTCCTATCAGTTCGTGTATCACATGGACGGCGTGTCCAAGACCTATCCCGGCGGCAAGAAGGTCTTCGAGAACATCCGGCTGAACTTTCTTCCCGGCGTGAAGATCGGTGTCGTCGGCGTCAACGGCGCCGGTAAATCGACCCTGCTGCGCGTGATGGCCGGCTGGGACAAGGATTTCACCGGCGAGGCCTGGGCCGCCAAGGGCGCTACGGTCGGCTATCTACCGCAGGAACCGCAGCTGGATGAAAGCCTCAGCGTCCGCGAGAACGTGATGCTGGGCGTCGCCGCCAAGCAGGCCAAGCTGGAGCGGTACAACGAGTTGGCGATGAACTACTCGGACGAGACCGCCGAAGAGATGGCGAAGCTGCAGGACGAGATCGACGCCGAGAATCTGTGGGATCTGGACAGCCAGATCGATGTCGCCATGGAGGCGCTGCGCTGTCCGCCCGATGACGCCGACGTGTCCACCCTGTCAGGCGGCGAACGCCGCCGCGTCGCGCTGTGCAAGCTGCTGCTGGAAGCGCCGGACATGCTGCTGCTGGACGAACCGACCAACCATCTGGATGCGGAAACTATCGCCTGGCTGCAAAAGCACCTGATCGAATACAAGGGCACGATCCTGATCGTCACCCACGACCGTTATTTCCTGGACGATATCACCAGCTGGATCCTGGAACTGGATCGCGGCCGCGGCATCCCCTACGAGGGTAACTATTCCGCATGGCTGGAACAGAAGGCCAAGCGACTGGAGCAGGAATCGCGCGAGGACAAGTCCAAGCAGAAGGTGCTGGAACGCGAACTGGAATGGATCCGCGCCGGTGCCAAGGCGCGGCAAGCCAAATCCAAGGCGCGGATCAATGCCTATAACGAAATGGCTGGTCAGTCCGAACGTGAAAAGCTGTCGCGCGCCCAGATCATCATTCCGAACGGCGAACGTCTGGGTAACAAGGTGATCGAGGTCGAGGGCCTGAAAAAGGCCATGGGCGACAAGCTTTTGATCGAAGGGCTGGATTTCAGCCTGCCGCCGGGCGGCATCGTCGGCGTGATCGGCCCGAACGGCGCCGGTAAATCGACGCTGTTCCGCATGCTGACCGGTCAGGAAAAGCCGGATCAGGGTGAGATCACCTATGGTGACACCGTGCATCTGTCCTATGTGGATCAGTCGCGCGATGCGCTGGAATCGGGCAAGACCGTGTGGGAGGAAATCAGCGGCGGGGCCGAGCAGATCGTCTTGGGTGACACGCAGATGAACAGCCGCGCCTATTGCAGCGCCTTCAACTTCAAGGGCGGCGATCAGCAGAAGAAGGTCGGTCAGCTTTCGGGCGGCGAACGCAACCGGGTCCACATGGCCAAGCTGCTGAAATCCGGCGGCAACGTGCTGCTGCTTGACGAACCGACCAACGATCTGGATGTCGAAACCCTGCAGGCACTGGAAGCCGCGCTGGAGGATTTCGCCGGCTGCGCGGTCATTATCAGCCACGACCGCTTCTTCCTTGACCGCCTTTGCACCCATATCCTCGCGTTCGAGGGGGATGCGCATGTCGAATGGTTCGAAGGCAATTTCGAGGCCTACGAAGAAGACAAGGTTCGCCGCCTTGGTCCGGATTCGATCGAACCGAAGCGCGTGAAATACAAGAAATTCACCCGCTGATCGGATCCTCGCGTCGAACAGGCGCAAGCGCGCGGCAAGGCGAACCGCTACGGGATCGCCTTGCCCTCAACCGAATCTCCTGCTGCCTTGCACGCCCTTGGGCAGTCTTGCCTACGCAATCGCACGAATACACTTCGGCAACCTGTTCAGGCATAGTTAACACATCGTCAGCGAAGCAGTTGGCGACCATTTCAAGGTCGGGATTTTGGGCCGTCAGGATCGCGCGGGTCAGATTGTACGGGTGATGAGTGTAACGGCCTTGACCAAGCTGTTTTAAGGCAGTTTTTTTAATGCCGCCGAATCCGTTGCATATTCCATGCGGATTCGGCGGCTTTTTTTGGTTGGGCGCCGGAACCGCGCGGTTCAGCGTTGTGCGCGCAACACCATGTCGATCAGCTCTACAACCGATCCAACGTCAAGCTTCTCTAGGATGCGGGCGCGGTGGTGATCCACGGTGCGGGGGCTGATATCCAGATAGCGACCGATTTCCTTGCTGGAAACCTCGGCCGGGTTCGCCAGCATGTGATCGACGATTTCCTGTTCGCGGGGCGTCAGGCGCGCAAGGCGTTCCTTGATCTGGCGCGTGGCAAGACCTTCGCGGCGCATCGTTTCGGCCATTTCCATTGCCGCATGGATACGCTGGATCAGATCCGTCTGCCGGAAGGGCTTCTCCAGAAAATCGATCGCGCCGCCCTTCATCGCCTGCACGGATTCAGGGATTCCGCCATGGCCGGTAATGAAGATGATCGGGATGGCGATGCCGCGATCACGAAGATGCTGCTGCAGTTCCAGGCCGTTCATGCCCGGCATTCCGTAATCAAGGATCAGACAGCCCAGGCGTGTTTCGTCATAGGCTGCCAGAAAGGCCTCGGCGGATTCGAAGGCCTCACAGTCCAGGCCGCGCAGGTGCAGTCCGCGGGTCAGCGATGAACGTATGGCAGGGTCATCGTCCACGATGAAGACCGTTCGCACGCCATCGTCGTCAGTCATTGCCCGCTTCTCCCTTGTTCAGCGCCGTTGTAGAACGGCGCAAACCCGTATCATTCGTTCTGTCGAAGTGTAGCCCATTCCACGTCAGGCTGTCGCCGGGGCAATGGCTTCCGCGACCGGGGCACGGCGCAGCGTAAATCGGAAGCGGGCGCCGCCCGTATAGTCCCTGTCCAGGTGCAGTTCCCCGTCATTCGCCTCGATCATGGACCGGCAGATCGAAAGACCCAACCCCATTCCAGCCGGTTTGGTCGTCTCGAACTGCGAAAACAGGTTGATGCCTGGGTCGATGCCCGGCCCGGTGTCCTCGACCGTGACCTGGATGAATTCGTCCTGACCTTCGGCGCTGATGATGACGCGTCTGGTGGGGGAATGCGCCCCGGACATGGCCTCGATCGCGTTGCGGATGAGATTGACCAGGACCTGAGCGATCTGGATGCGGTTGGCGCGCACGGGCGGCAGGTTCGGCAGGTCCGCGATGATCGTGACATCTGCCTCGACCGCCTCGGGTTGAACAAGACGGCGCGTCTGCTCCAGCAACTCGGCGAAATCGAACACGGTTGCCTGCGCCCCGTCCTTGCTGATGAAGCCGCGCAATGCCCGGATGATCTCGCCCGCGCGCAGTGACTGGCCTTCGATCTCGCTCAGGATCTCGCGCAGTTCGGGGGCGCTGTTCTGGGCCTGTTCGGCAATCAGCAAAGCGGTATCGGCGTTCTGCGCGATGGCGGACAACGGTTGATTCAACTCGTGCGCAAGCCCGGCTGCCATCTGGCCCATCGTATTGCCACGCGCCAGATGTGACAGATCGCGGTTGAGCCTTGCGATCTCGCTGTCGCGGGCTTTCATCTGCGTGATGTCGTCAAGCGTCACCACGGCGTGCAGCGGTTCGCCGTTATGGTCACGAATGAGGATGGCGTTGACCGCAAGGCTGACCGGATGGCCGTCCTTGTGCAGGATCCGTGCTTCCCGGTTGCTTGTGAACGCGTCGTCTGTGGCAAAGGCCGAGGGCAGGAACAGATGCGGGTCTTGTGGCGGGGTCAGGTCGGTATAGCGCATAGACAGCAATTCATGCACCGTGTAGCCGGTGATCTCGCACAGCTTGGCGTTGACCTTGAGGAAGCGCCCCGTATCGGGCGAGATCTGCGCCATCGCCCGTGACGACAGATCGAAAGTCTGGCCGTATTCGCGTTCGGCCTTCTTGCGGGCGACAATCTCCTGCATCAGCGCTTCGTTCGCGTGGGTCAGTTCCCTGTAGGTCCGCGGCAGTGGATCGGTCGGGCTTGCTTCTCCCTGAGAAATCAGCGCCGAGCGTACCGCGAACGCGCGAACCGGCCTGTAGATATAATTCGCCAGCAGCAGCCCGATCAGTCCGGTCACGACTGCGACGGCAACGGCGATCCAGATATTCGTCGTGCGGTTTTCCCTGATTTCGCCGATGAAGTCGTCACGTGGTGCATAGACGGCGATCGTCCAGGGCAGCTGCTCGCTGATCTGGGGAAGAACGTTGACGATGTAGTTGGCGCCCCGATAGGTGAATTCTGAATACACTTCCCGGCTAACGGGCAGGTCGAATTTCTCGCCCATTTCGGCGAATGCCTCGCGGGCGATCGGATCGCCGAACTGGGTGATGTTGACAAAGCTTAACGTCCCGTCGCTGCTTTCAGTCTTGATCAATGACTCGTCGGGATGCGCGATGACGTCGCCATTGCTGTTGACGATCAGCGCCTTTCCGCTTTCGCCGATCTGCAGCCGCGACAGAAAGTCGGATATGCTGCTGATCTCGATATCGACGCCCACCGCACCACGCAGCGTCGAGACCCCGCCACGAACCGGAGCGGCCAGCGTGATGCCCGGCTGCTGCGACGAGAAGAATATATAGGGTTCGGTCCAGATCGTGGACCTTTGATCATTCGCGCGTTTGTACCAAGGCCGACTGCGCGGATCGAAGGTGTCGGTGGGATCCACGTTCCGCGTCACCACAGCGAAATTTTCCGTCCGCCAGATGAATTCGACCTTCCGGACGCCATCCTCGAAGGTGATCAGCTTCGATCTGAATGGCGCCGGGCCGTCGTTGCTGCGCATCACATAGACGAAGCTGCCATCCGCGCCGCCGAAATACAGTCCCGAGAACTGAGGTGTGATGCGCAGTTGCTGAAACAGGAATTGTTCCAGCATCTGCGGATTTTCGGCGGAAACGACCCGGTGCTGTGCCAGCCTGGCGGCCAGTTCGGCCGCGCCCTGAGCCGGGTTCAGAAACCCCTTAGAATGTTCGGCCGTGGTGTGGCCGACATCGCTGAGAAGACTTCTTGCGTGATCAAGAAGTACTTGCTGCGAAGTCAGATAGGACGAGAATACGACCGCCAGAACCGCCACGAACTGAAGCCCGGCAAGGCCGATGGCAAGCATGGCGGCAAGGGAATTTCTCATCGTTCGATCACTGAAGGTCCAATTTCAACGACCTTTGCGCGAAAGGTGCCGGTTGCGCAAGATCAGGTGGAAAAACAGGGTATCAGTGAAGGATTACGATAGATGCGTCGAAATAGATGTGCGCCGTCCGACCATCGAAAAACTTCGCGGGCCTTGCGGGCGCGGCGCAGCAAAGCCCTTCCGCCGAGGGCGAGGTCGGGCAGCGTTTGTCGAATTGATCAGGCTCACCGCAAGGCGGTCATCAGGACATGACCTGCTTGCGATAGCCGCAATCGGATTTGCGCGCCGGCGTGATCGTCGCAGGCTTGGACTGCAACCTGGTGTCCGTCGCTTGCGGTGCCTTTTCTGCCTCGGGTGCCTGGATCACGGGAACACTTGAGTCGGCGTTTTGCGCAAGACCTGGTGTGGCCATGAATGCGGCAAGCGCCAGCGGAACGAGGATACGGCCTGTCATGGAAGCTCCTTTCACGGTCTGGTCGAGTGAACAGGATGCGACCGAATCGGCAAATCTCAAAGGAAAACCGCCGACCGGTGCACGCGATTGCACCAGATCGTGACTGTTCCCTGGTCGCATACGCACCTACGAATATAACCAGAAAGCTTTGCACAGGACCGAAAGGACGATCATGCCCAATCGCCGCCATATGCTGATCTCGGCTGCGGCCGTCGCAGTCACCGCCGGTGTGCCCGCGCTGGGTCAGGGATCAGAGCGCGCAAACCCGATGCCTGAGGAACTGCGCAAGGCTCTGGAACGCAGCCCGAACGCACCTGTCTTGGGAAATCCGGATGGGAATATCACCCTGACCGAGTTCTTCGACTATAACTGTCCGTTCTGCCGCAAGATGGTGGGAACGGTGCAGAAACTGGTGTCGTCAGACCCGCAGTTGCGCGTTGTCTACCGCGAATGGCCGGTCTTCGGGCCGGACAGCGAGTTTGCTGCGCGCGCGTCGCTGGCGTCGCTGGATCAGGGAAAGTATTGGCAGTTCCACAGTGCAATGATGGCGATGAAGGGCCGCGCGGCCGAGGCGACGGTGATGCGCGCGGCGCGCGATGTCGGACTGGATGAGGCGCGACTGCGCCGTGACATGGACAGCCAGCGTGTCGCCGACCACATCTCGTTGTCATTCCAGCTTGCCGACCACATGGGGCTGGTCGGGACACCAACCTTTATCGCCGGCGATGAAGGCATCTTTGGTGAACTTTCCCTGAAGGAGATGCGCGATCTGATCGGCCGCGCCCGCAAGACGCTGGCCGGCTAGCGTATCTTGCCCTTCCATGCCGGCGGCCGTCCGGCGACCCAGGCGAAGAAACGCGCCAGATCCGGGTGGCCGCGCAGCGCCTCGACGCTGTTATAACGGCGCGCCAGCTCTGTTTCCGACAGGGTCTTGTGGATGGTCGAATGACAGACCTGGTGCAACAGAACTGTCGGTCCGCCTTTCCCGCCGCGCAGCTTCGGCGTCAGGTGATGGCGGCTTTGCGGCACGCCCGGCGGGATCGGTCTTCCGCAAAGCGGACAGACGGGGATATCCCCGTCCTGGCTCATGTCTCGGGACGGAAGGGTTTGAACGTGGTCCGATGCGATTCTTCCAGTCTGTTGATCTCGGCATCACGTTCGGCACGCGTCAGAGCGGGCCACGGCGTCGGATTTGAGATAAGACCCGCAACCAGAAGTTCGGCGTGCATGCGCGGAAAATCCACTTCTCCCCACGACGAGCGGCTTGGTCGCGATCCGGGTTGTGGCATCCAGTCATTCAAAAGACAGTTGATCTCGCTTGCCTGCATGCCCTTGAAGACCTTCAGCTGCCTTACAAGAAAGGCTCCGATTTCCATGCTGCGTCTGGTCAGAACCGCTGCCTTCTGCCCAGAATTCCCGACATATCCCAGCAAGTGCAGTGGCGAACAATCCGTGCCGATGACGTATTTCGCGGCGCGATACCGTGCGATCTGTTCGTTCTGCGAAGACTTCTGCGGATGGAAGATCTCGTAACCCTCCGCAGCGAGATATTCTTCGACCTTGTATTCCCCCAGAATGCTGCCTCGATGAGTGGGCAGTAGAGAGCGGGAAACATATAGCCGTTCGGGCCCCTCAGCGGGCACGTTCTGGCCTGCATGGCGGTTGATGTAGTCGCGGAACTCAGGGCTGCCGTCAATCAGATCAAACATGCCGAAACCCTGGCGAGGGACATACAGATTCTCGATCCGCGTGACTTCATGGGCGATCTCGATCGGCAGCTCGATTCCGAACGAGGTCAGAACCTGACGATAATGCTGGACATGATGCTGAGTGATACGGGGGGTCTTCGGGGTAAAAATCATCCCGTCCACGCGATGTCCGACTGCGTCCAGCGCCCAGATTCTAGCCAGTGACTCAACAATGAAATGACCGAAGTGGCCATAGTAGATGCCGCCGAAGATATAGCTGCCTGGCAAATCCCGGATTTCCGCATTGGTCGGCAGGGTCGGCGCGCTGTTGACCGGCGTCGTCGAGTTGCTCCAACTGATCGACTGTTCAACGAAGTGTCCATGCGGCGTCAGCACACCCGACGGCAACTGCCGCGCACCTGTCTGTGCTTGGGGCGGAACGACTAGCCCGTCAGTGATGCGAACGAGATTGTCGACCGGGTTATCAAGTTCAAGTAGCAAAAGAAATCCTCGGAAGCGCCCGCTCAGATGCGGATGTAGATGCGATCAAGTCTGTATCGGATCGTCAGGTGTACCCACAAGATACCGCTTTCGAATGCCATGCGCGGCAAATCCTTGGCCATTGCGCCTCAGAAACAGCACCAGCCGGGCGATGAGGTCTGGCCGACCCCTCGCCGCGGCGCGGTCTGCAACTTCGTTCAAGAACCAAGGAACGCGACGGCTGGCGCGATAGGCGGCATAGAAGCGGGCGTCGGTCATTCTGTTTTCAACGACGTCTCGGGTTACATCGCTGAGAAGCCCGGCCCTACGAAATGTCAGCGCTGTCTTGTGACCTGCATGGCGCATTCTCATAAATCGCACGTTCTTTCCTGAGAACCGTTCCGCATGGATTCGGTCCTCCTCAAGAAAAGGATCATAGACCAACCAGACTTGCGCCGCCGCCCCGATTTCTGCCGCCGCGTCTGCGAAGGGGCCCGACCAGTCGGCTTTGCGGCCAGACGAGAATCGTTTTTCCCAAGGAACCAGTTTTTTCTTAAGCGTGGACTGTGGCGAATAGGCAATCACCTTGCAATCCGGCACCAGCGATGCGAACGCGCATGCAGCATAGGCGCCCATTGAGGTGCCCGTCAGGGTAACGTCGCGAAACCGACGGAAAAACCCTTCATCGGCAAGACGCCGCATCTCCCGAAACAACTTCGGATCGCGGAACCAGTCAGGCCGAAAAGCCATTACCCCAAGATGTGACCAGCCGAATTTGGATGCGAAACCATAGCCCCAAGGATCCCGATCGACTACATCATCGCGGACTGATGATAGGTTGTCGAAGCTGACGATCAGGTTTGCGGAGTCGCGATCGACGAACACCAGCGCGTGATTGCCAAGCGCTTGATAGAACCCCGTGCGATGGTTAGAGCGACGCAAATCACGCAGCCAAGACGGACAAGGCTCGGGTGCAATCTCACCTTCCGATCCGTCGAAGGTCTCGATTTCGTCGTCTTCGGGGTTCGGCATGGGTTGCGTATTCCTGCAGTGCGGGTCGAAATCCGGGCTGCGTGACCATCACATTCAAAGTCCTGTGGATGCAATGCTTTCTCTGAGAATCAGGTGTCATTCCGCCCACTCCCAAGGGCGGGTGTATTCGCCGAGGCGCCGCGCGATCTCTGAACTGTCTGCGCCATCCGTGCGAGCAAGGCAGGCGACCAGACCGCGCTTCTTGTCCTCGATCACTTCGACGACATGCGCGCCGGTGCCTTCCAGCGCGGCGTCATAGACACGCCGAATCGCCATGCGCCGCAGGTCGGGCTTGAAGATCTTGCCAACCGCGGTTTTGGGAAGTTCCGCCAGAATCTCGAGATGCTTGGGGACGGCGGCGCGTTCGTGAATATGAGTGCGGGCGTGGTCGGCCAGCTCCTCGACCGTCACCTCGGCGCCTTCGACCAGTTCGACATAGGCGCAGGGCAATTCACCGGCAAAGCTGTCCGGCTGCCCGATCGCGCCGACAAAGGCGACGGCGGGGTGCGACAACAGCGCCTCCTCGATTTCGGCGGGGTCGATATTGTGGCCGCCACGGATGATCAGATCCTTGGCGCGGCCGGTGATCCACAGGTATCCGTCGGGGTCCAGACGGCCCAGATCGCCGGTCCGAAGATAGATGTCCTCGGCGAAAAGCCGGTGGTTCTTGTCGGCTTCGGTATAGGTCGAACCCGGGAAGACTCCCGGATTGGCGATGCAGATCTCGCCCACCTCGTCGATGCCGCAATCATGGACGTTGCCCGCATCGTCATGCCTGAGGATCCGCACATGCGTATGTGGCAGCGGAATTCCGACCGAGCCGACCTTCTTCATTCCATCGACGGGATTGCAGCTGACAAGGCAGGTCGCCTCGGTCAGCCCATAGCCCTCGGCGATCTCGACGCCGGTCGCCGCCTTGAAGCGATTGTACAGCTCGATCGGCAGCGGCGCCGACCCCGAGATCGCGGTCCGCAGCGTCGATACGTCGCCATCCACAGGTCGCTGCATCAGAGCCGAGATCGCGGTCGGAACGGTGATCAGGAACGTGCAATGCCAGCGTTCGATCAGCTTCCAGAAATTGTCGAAGACGCCGTCGCCGCGATAGCCTGCCGGCGTCGGCATCACCACATGCGCGCCCGAGGCGATGCACGACATCAGCACCGGATAGGCCGCAAAGACGTGGAACATCGGCAGGGGACACATCAGAACGTCGGTTTCGTCAAACAGCAATGTCCCGCCAAGCCAGCCGTTATAGATCATGCCGCTGTATTTATGCTGCGCGACCTTGGGTGTGCCGGTGGTGCCGCCGGTGTGGAAATAGGCCGCGACCCGGTCCTGCTGGGGGTCGTCGAACATCAGGCGGTTATGCTTCTGGGCGCTGGTGGCGGCCTCGAAGTCCAGGATCTTCGCGTGATGCCGTGTCTTGACCTTCGGGCGCAGCAGCGGAACCAGCAGGCGCTTGGGTCCGCGCAGATGCCGCCGAAGGTCGATCTCGACGACATGGCTGACGTTCGGGGCCTGGGCCACGGCGGCCGCGGCCTTCTGGGCGACGTCCGATTTCGGGAAGGCCTTCAGCGTCACCAGCACCTTGGCATTGGTCTCGCGCAGGATGCCGGCGATATGCTCGGCGTCCAGAAGCGGGTTGATGGGGTTGACGATGCCCGCGGTGGCGCCGGCCAGCAGCACGATCGGAGTCTCGATGCTGTTGGGCAGCAGATAGGCGACCGTATCGGTCGGTCCCACGCCAAGACTGCGGAACAGATTGGCAGTTTCGGTGACCCGTTCCAGCACCTCACGCCAGGTCAGCGTGGTGGCATGATCGCGCGGCCCTGACAGCAGTTGGAAGCTGATCGCGGGGCGGTCGGGGAAACGTTCGGCGGTCCGGGTCAGGAAGCCGTGAATCGTCTTGGGCAGATCGCGCTGCTCATACGGCATCTCGTTTTGAACGCGATCCCGGTCGTCGTAGTTGCTGAAACGGCTCATCTATCCCTCCCTTCAGGACCCGTCGGGTGCCTGTTCCCATCGGCGTACCATGAGACAAAGGTGGGAAACGGGGCAAGGGTCCAGCCCGCCCCGCCCTGTGAAACGCGGCGTCAGATCGACCGCACTAGGCGTCCTGCGGGATTCGCAGGACCTGGCCCGGATAGATCTTGTCCGGATCGCTCAGCATCGGGCGGTTGGCCTCGAAGATGGCGTGATACTTGTTGGCGCTGCCCAGATGCTGCTTGGCGATGCCTGACAGCGTCTCGCCCTTCTTGACGGTGTGAAACACCGGTGCGGCCTGTTCCTGCGGAAGATCGGCTTCGACCTTGGCGATCCCTTCGATATTGCCGACGGCAAGGATCAGCTTTTCCATGGTGGCCCGGTCTGCGCCCCGGGATTCGATCTTGACCGTGTCGCCCTTCAGCGTCAGGTGGACGTCATCTGAATCAAGATCCAGCGCCCGCAATTCGGCCTTCAATGCGGCCACCTTGCGTTTGGTGTCATCGGCCTTTGCCGATTCGCCTGCAGGCTTTTCCTCCGCGGGCGTCGAGGGAGTCGCCGCCTCGGCTTTTCCGAAGATGGATTTCCCGGCATCCTTGACAAAATCCCAGATCGCCATGTGTGTCTTCCTCTGCGGGTTATGTTTCCTACAGGGGCGCAGAATGGCAGCGTCTGGTCAAGACGCCTCGCGGCAAGGCATCGCCGATCACTAAAGTGTTTTTCAACCTGAGGTTGCTGCATCGGGGTGGCGACCCTAGGCTTGACCACAGACAGGATTGTTCGGATGGAAAAAATGGTTCACTGGAAACGCCTCGCGGCACCGATGCTGGCGTGCGTGGCACTGGCCGCCTGTGGTGACAGCACGCAGGTTGCCCAACCGCGCGATCCGGGTGATGTGCAGGCGTCTGCGCCCGGCAAGGCGACCTGTGTCGCGACGACCGCCGCGCAGAACGCCGCAGGCGCGCGGGCCACGAACGCTGCGCGAACGCGCAGCGGCCTTGCCCCGGTCAGGTCGAACATGCTGCTGGCCGACGTGGCCGCGCAGCATGCCTGCGACATGGCAAAGCGCGGGGTGATGACGCATCGCGGCAGCAAGACATCCGGCCCCGGCCCTCGCGTCAAGGCCCGTGGTTACGCGCCGCGCCTGACGGCCGAGAATATTGCGGCCGGACCCTTCGACCTGCCCCGCGTCCTGTCCGAATGGAATGCCTCGCAAGGGCATCTGGACAATATCAACATTCCGCAGGTGCGCGACTACGGGATCGGTCAGGCCATCGGTTCGGATGGCCGGACGCGATACTGGTCGGCGATCTATGCCGCGCCGAAATAGGGGCGTTACCCCGCGACCGCCGTCGCGGCGGGACGTTCCAGTTCGGTGCCGTCGGTGAACTGCATCCTCGCCAACCTCGCGTAAAGGCCGCCTTCCGCCACCAGATCGTCGTGACTGCCTTGTGCGATGATGCGGCCGTGATCCAGGACCACGATCCGGTCCGCCTTCTTCACAGTCGCCAGCCGGTGCGCGATGACGATTGTCGTGCGCCCCTCGGACAGGCGGTTGACGGCGGCTTGCACCAGCGCCTCGGATTCCGCGTCCAGCGCGCTGGTGGCCTCGTCCAGCAGCAGAACGGGCGCGTCGCGCAGGATCGCGCGGGCGATGGCGATACGCTGGCGCTGCCCACCGGACAGCATCACGCCCCGTTCGCCCAGCTTCGTGTCATAACCCTGCGGCAATGCGACGATGAAATCATGGGCGTGGGCAGCGCGCGCGGCGGCCTCGACTTCGGATTCCGGGGCGTCAGGGCGGCCAAGACGGATATTCTCGCGTGCCGAGGCGGCAAAGATCACCGGATCCTGCGGCACCAGCGCCAGCGCCTTGCGGAAATCGTCGCGGCGCATGTCGCGCAGATCGATCCCGTCCAGCGTGACCTGGCCGGTGCCGGGATCCCAGAACCGTTGGATCAACTGGATCACGGTCGTCTTGCCTGCGCCTGACGGACCGACAAGGGCAACGGTCTCGCCCGGACGGATGGTCAGGTCCACCCCCTCCAGCGCCGAGGCGTCGGGTCGTGTCGGGTAATGAAAGCTGACGTTCTGAAGCGCGATTTCGCCGCGCACCGGTCGGGGCAGGGCGACCGGATCGGCCGGGTCGCTGAGTGCGTCGCGCGCGGTCAGCAGTTCGGCCAGTCGTTCGGTGGCGCCGGCGGCACGTTGCAACTCGCCCCAGATTTCCGACAGGGCCCCGGTCGATCCGGCGACAAGGATCGCATAGATGACGAACTGGACCAGCTGGCCTGCCGTCATCACGCCTTCGCGCACGTCCCGCGCGCCGATCCACAGCACGCCGATCACCCCGGCGAAGATCAGGAAGATCACGATCGCGGTCATCAGTGCCCGCGTGCCGATCCGGGTCAGCGCGACATCGTAGGATTGTTCGGTAACATGGTCGAACTGCGCGATGCTGCGGGCTTCGTGGGTATAGGCCTGCACTGTCTGTGCCGACAGAAGGTTTTCGGACGCCGCGCCGGACGAGGTCGCGATCCAGTCCTGATTGGCACGCGACAGCATCCGCAGACGGCGGCCCAGCACGATGATCGGCACCAGGATCGCCGGCACGATCAGCACGACCAGCCCCATCAGCTTCAGCGAGGTGAAGGCCAGCATCGCCATCCCCCCGGCAAGGATCAGCATGTTGCGCAGCGCGATCGACAGCGACGATCCGATGACCGACTGGATCAGGGTCGTGTCGGTCGTGATGCGCGACAGGATCTCGCCAGTCATCACGCGCTCGAAAAAGCCGGGGCTGAGGGTGATGACGCGGGCGAAGACCGCCTTGCGGATGTCTGCGACCACGCGTTCACCCAGCCGCGTCACGAAATAGTATCTGGCCGCTGTGCCAAGCGCCAGCAATGCGACGATGGCCAGGGCGGCGCCGAAATATTTGTCCAGCAGGCCTGCGCCGTCGTCGAAATTGTCCACGACCCGGCGCACCGCCAGAGGCAGGATCAGACTGATCCCCGACGTGACGATCAGTGCAGCCAGCGCCAGCGTGACCTGAATGCGATAGGGCCGGACAAAGGGCCACAACGCCCGCAGCGCCCCGACCTTCTTGCTGGCGGGCCTGTCTTCAAGGGTGCGCGTTCCGCGTGCCATATCTGCCTGTTCTTGAATGTCTCCCCGGCCAAGGTTTAGGCGCTGGGGCGTGGAAGGACAAGGCGCGGGCCGTTATGGGGTCAGCCGCCCGTCGCGCAGCGCGTTCGCCAGCGCGTCCACAGCCTGCGCCAGTCTTTCGTCGATGACGTGCAGATATTCTGTCCAGTCCGACAATTCGCGCAACTCGGCAACCCCGTCCGAGATGCCGCGCAATCCGATCAGCGGGATGCCGAAATGCTGGGCCGCGCGCAGATGAGAAAATGTTTCCATATCCACCATGTCTTCGGCGATGCCGGCATAGGCGTTGCCATTGACGATGTTCGCCCCGGTGGACAGGCTTGCGGTTGGCAGGTCCGGGATTCGGTGGGGCAGTTCGATCCGGGCCGGAAGGTCCAGGAACGGCGTCCGGCCGCGTTCAAACCCCAGTGCCGATGCGTCCATGTCGCGATAGGCGACAGCGCCGACCTGATAGATCTCGGTCTGCGCCAGCCGGTTCGATCCTGCCGATCCCAGAGACACGATCAGTCCGGGCGGTTCCGGCATCCCTGCCAGCGCGGCGGTCAACTGGACCGCGGCTTCGACCGGGCCGACGCCAGTGATCAGCGGCGTGAGGCGGGCGCGCAACGCCGGGCCGTATTCGGCTTCGGCGGCCATCACGAACAGGATCGGGATTCCGGCGATGGTCTGAGGGCGGGGCGGTTCCTGCATGGCGCATCCTGTCTTGTGATGCGCGCAGGTGACAACGGCTTGGGGTAAGGGTCAAGCCGACGCGATGCCATCTTGCGGCGGGCTTGGCGCCTGTGGCACTTGCCTGAGGATGGGCAAGGTCAGCGAACTTTACAATCAGCGCGTTTCCGAGGGGCGGATCCAGTCAGACGCGGCGCAAGAGGCCGTCCTGCCGGATCTGGACCGGGTGTTGGATGACCTGGCGGCTGCGCCCGATGCGGCACCGGAAAAGCCACGTTCCGCATGGCGGGCGTTCCTTGGTGTCGGCAACACGGCGCCCGCCAGCCCGAAGCCCGGCGCGCAGGGGCTGTATCTGTGGGGTGGCGTCGGGCGCGGCAAGTCTATGCTGATGGACCTGATGGCCGAGGCGGCACCGGATCGCGCGCGCACGAGACGGGTTCATTTCCACGAGTTCATGCAAGAGATCCAGGCCGGGCTTGAGGCCGCGCGCAAGCGGCACGAACAGGATGCGGTAAAGCCAGTGGCCATGGAGGTGGCCCGGCAGGTCCGGCTGCTGTGCTTCGACGAGATGCAGATCACCGACATCGCCGATGCCATGATCGTGGGCCGCTTGTTTCAGGTCCTGTTCGATCAGGGCGTCGTCGTCGTCACCACCTCGAACCGGAAGCCCGAGGATCTGTACAAGCATGGGCTGAACAGGCAGCTTTTCCTGCCGTTCATCGACCTGATCCGTCAACGGATGCAGACCGTCTGCCTGGACAGCGAGACCGATCACAGGCAGGGACGTGTGGGTGGTGGACAGGTCTGGTTCACCCCCGCCGATGCCGAGGCGCGCGCGGCGATGGACGCGATCTGGGACGACCTGACATCCGGTGCCGCGCCCGAGCCGCATCAGGTCGCGGTCCGCGGACGGCAGGTGGAACTGCCCGCTTTCGCGAACGGGGTTGGCCGATCCGGGTTCTGGGAACTGTGCGGGCGTCCGCTGGGACCGGCCGACTACCTTGCGCTGGCGCGCGAGGTTCATGTGCTGATGATCGATGGCATTCCGCGCCTGTCGATGTCGAACTATAACGAGGCGAAGCGCTTCGTGACCCTGATCGACGCGATCTACGAGGCTAAGGTGCGGCTGATCGCCAGTGCGGCGGACGAACCCGAGCAGCTTTACAACGAAGGCGAAGGAAGCTTCGAGTTCGAACGCACAGCCAGTCGTCTGCGCGAAATGCAGGACGCCGGTTGGGGGACGCAGCCGCCCGATCAGGGCTGAAGGGTCATTCCGCGGTGAACGCTGCGCGGATGCGCGCGTATTCCCAGTGCTTGATGAACGGGCGTGCCGGACTCATCGGATTGTCGCCGTCAGCGATGCAGGGAAAGCAGGCGATCAGGCTAAGTCGCTGCGGCACGGACAGCGCCCGCACGGCCATCTTGCCGGTGTAGAACGATTCCATCGGCGACCCTTCGGCAACGACCACCTCGTGATCGCCGAAGGCAATGTGGACAAGCTGAAAATCACCTTCCGACGGACGCAACGCGACACCGGGAGTGCCCGCCATCATCAGATGCCGGGCCGAGATCAGATATTCGGTGCCTTCAGCGTCTGTCACAAGAACCCGATGCTGCGGCGAGACATCGACATCGCGCCGCGGCAGCCCGTCCCCAAGCGCGCCCGCCTCGATCCGCACCGGACGCTTGTTTGGCGCAAGATCAAGATGCGCGGAGGTGACGCGCGTTGCGTGGGTCCAGACCAGAGGCTGCGCGCCGTGGTCGCGCGTCAGGACCATGTCGCCCGGTCGCAGCATTTCGACCGGCACTTCGCCGGATGGGGTTTCGATCATCGTGCCGGCCAGAAAACAGACATTCAGTGCCGCGACGGTGGGTCGGACGTTCGACAACCGGGTATTGTCGATCAGTGCCGACACACTGTCGCCGCCACGAAGGGGTGTTGACGTGTAAAGCGTTCCGGTGCGGCCGCTGTCCCGACTTTCCGTATCACCGTCCCACAGGCTGACCGGACCGGTGTCGCCCGGGATCTGGCCGCTCAGGTTGCCCGTGTGGCTTTGCCATTCCGTGCTGTTGATGATGTCATCGTGGTTCAGGTCATTGAACGTCAGCGCGATGCGGGTCGAATCCGCAGATGCGACACCTTCTGAAACTGGGGTCTGGAACAGCGTAATTGAAACGGCTGGCATGGCGGGGCACTCGAATAACCACCGGCTAAAATATCTACAAAGATGAATTCCTCCTAGTCGGTAGTATTTCCCATACGAAGCATATTTCGCGGTTCCAAGCGGTTACCTGACCAAAAAGACAACGTAAGGTTGCGGGTGGTCGTCAGCCGTTGTCGCGCAGGATCCTGCCGGCAAGATACAGCGATCCGCAAATCAGGATCCGGGCGCGTGGCGTTCTGCCAACGATCAGCCGGATCGCCTCGTCGGCGCCTGAGGCGGTCATGGCATCCATCCCGACCGCATCCGCCGCGCGTGCCGTCTGGGTCGCGGGCAGGGTGTTCGGTTCGCCGGGAATGTCGATCGCGGTCAGGCTGTCGGCATGGGGGGCCAAGGCGCGCAGATAGCCATCTATGTCCTTGGTGTTCAGCATCCCACAGACCAGATGGGTCGGACGCGTCGGCAGGTCGGCCAGTGTCGCCGCAAGTGCCTGCCCGCCCGCCGGGTTATGGCCACCATCAAGCCACAGTTCGGCCTGGTCCCCTGCGGTATCGAACAGGGGGCCGCGGACAAGGCGCTGCATCCGCGCGGGCCAGTCTGCGCGGGTGACGGCGGCGCGGGCCTGCGCGTGGCTGGCACCCAACTGCCGCAGCGCGGCCAGCGCGACCCCCGCATTCTGGATCTGGTGTGCGCCAATCAGTCCGGGCCGTGGCAGATCCCAAAGACCGTGGTCATCCTGATAGATCATCCCGTCCCGGTCGGGTGCGGCCATCCAGTGCTGGCCAAAGGCGAAGATCGGTGCGGTCAGCCCAGAGGCCCGCGCCTCGATCACGCGCAGTGCGTCGTCCTGTTGCGGTCCGACCACACATGTCACGCGGGGTTTGATGATGCCTGCCTTTTCGGCGGCGATCAGCGGCAGCGTCTCGCCCAGATATTGCGTGTGATCGATGCTGACCGGCGTGATGACGGTCAGTTCTGGCGTATCGATCACGTTGGTTGCGTCCAGCCGGCCGCCAAGTCCGACCTCAAGCAGGGTGTAATCCGCAGGCGTGCGGGAGAACGCCAGAAATGCCGCCGCTGTCGTGATCTCGAAGAAGGTGATCGGCTGGCCGTCGTTTGCAGCCTCGCATTCCTCCAGCGCGGCGGCCAGATCGGGCTCGGCGATCAGATCGCCTGCGACGCGGATGCGTTCGTGGAAACGGGCCAGATGGGGCGAGGTATAGGCATGGACACTGGCGCCGCCAGCTTCCAGCCCTGCCCGGATCATCGCTTGGGTGCTGCCCTTGCCGTTGGTGCCCGCAATATGAACGACCGGCGGAATCCGGTGCTGCGGATTGCCAAGCGCCTCAAGGATACGGTGCATTCGGTCCAGCGACAGGTCGATCACCTTGGGGTGCAACGACATGAGGCGGTCGAGGATGGCGTCGGAATGGCTCATCTGCGAACAGCCGGGGGCCAGCCCCGGACCTCCGGGATAATTGGACAAGTGAGACGCCGTCAGGAGGATTTCGGTGCCTTGGCCGGCGCGGGCTCGGGGGCGGCCGGGTCGGGCGTCGCCTCGATCGCCGGGGCGGTGGGCGTCGGCGCGGGCAGATCGGCCTTTGTCGGCGCGGGCATCCGGCCCATCATGCGCAGGATCGATACCAGCTCGTCGCGCAGCTTGGTGCGGTGCGTCACCCGGTCCAGCATGCCGTGTTCCAGCAGGTATTCGGCACGCTGAAATCCCTCGGGCAGTTTCTCGCGAATGGTCTGCTCGATCACGCGCGGTCCAGCAAAGCAGATCAGCGCGTTCGGTTCGGCGATCTGGATGTCGCCCAGCATGGCGTAGGACGCGGTCACCCCGCCCGTGGTCGGGTGGGTCAGCACGACGATATAGGGCAGACCAGCCTCGCGCAGCATCTCGACGGCGACGGTGGTGCGCGGCATCTGCATCAGACTGAGAATGCCCTCTTGCATCCGTGCGCCGCCGGCGGCCGAGAACAGTACCAAAGGACGTTTCAGCTTTGTGGCGCGCTCTGCCGCGGCGATGATGGCGTTTCCGACATACATGCCCATCGAGCCGGCCATGAAGCCGAAATCCTGCGCGGCGGCCACGATCGGGGTGCGCCCGATCTCGCCTTCGGCGACCAGCATCGCCTCTTTCTCGCCGGTGGATTTCTGCGCGGCACGCATCCGGTCGGGATATTTCTTCTGATCGCGGAACTGCAGCGGGTCGGCGACGGGATCGGGCACCTTGACCTCGACAAAGGCGCCACCATCGAACAGCGCGGCAAAACGGTCGCGCGGGGTGATCGCCAGGTGGTGATCGCAATTGGTGCAGACGTTCAGATTGTCGGACAGTTCCCGGTGGAACAGCATGGTCCCGCATTCGGGACATTTCGTCCACAAGTTCTCGGGCACTTCGCGGCGCGAGAACAACGAGTTGATGCGCGGGCGGACATAGTTCGTGATCCAGTTCATCGCGGGTGTCCCTGACTGTGTCAGGCCCCCAGATAGGCCGCGCGGGGGGGAATTGCAATTGTCGCGGCGGGCAGGAATGATGCGGGACATGTGGGCATCCTTTCTGATCCTTTTGCATACGACGCTGACGCTGGGGTTCATCGCACGGGTGCTGATCCGGCCGCGGCTGGACCCGTCCGTGCGGCTGGCCTGGATTATGGTGATCGAGGCGGTGCCGCTGGCCGGGATCGTCGCCTACCTGCTGTTCGGAGAGGTTCGCATGAACCAGGCCGAGGTGCAGCGCATGGCCGATGTGCGTGACCGGCTGACCGGGCTGCGCACGCCCAGCCCCGACCTTCTTGCCGATCCGCCCAATTTCGCGCGGCCGGTGGTCGCGGCAAACGCGGCAGTCGGGGGCATGGACGCGCTGCAAGGCAACCGTATCCGGCTTCTGGAGGAAAGCGATGATGCGGTGGACAGCTTGGTCCAGGCAATCGACCAGGCCCGCGATCATGTTCACATCCTTTTCTATATCTGGTTGCCCGATCACAGCGGCGCAAAGGTGGCCGAGGCTGTCGAGCGGGCGGCGCGTCGCGGTGTCGCCTGCCGGGTGATCGTCGATGCGCTTGGATCGCGCGGATTGGTGCGGTCGGCCTATTGGCGGCAGTTGCAGGACGCCGGGGTGGAATGCGTCACGGCCTTCCCCTGGGGTCTGCCATTCATCAGCGTGCTGTTCCGCAGGCTTGATCTGCGCAATCACCGCAAGATCCTGGTCGTGGACAACCGCATCGCGTTCACCGGCAGCCGGAACTGCGCCGACATGGCATTCGCGATCAAGCCGCGCTTCGCGCCCTGGGTCGATGTGCTGTTTGCTGTCGAGGGTCCGGCGGTCCGGCAGTTGCAGTCGGTCTTTCTGGGCGACTGGATGAGTTACACGGGCCGCGATCTGGGCGACATGCTGCAACTGGTCGATGGCGTCGACGAGCCGGGCGTCGCCGCGCAGATCGTGGCGACGGGGCCGGACCGGCGGGCGGGCAGCATATCGGACTGTCTGTGCGGCATGCTGCATGCGGCGCGGCACCGCGTGGTCATTACCACGCCCTACTACGTCCCTGACGCGGCACTGGACGCCGCCATCCGCGCGGCGGCGCGGCGTGGTGTCGAGGTGACGATGATCCTGCCCGCGCGCAACGATTCCTTCGTGGTCGGCGCGACCAGCGAGGGATTCTACTACGGGCTTCTGGCGGCGGGCGTGCGGCTGCAGCTGTTCCAGCCAGGCCTGCTGCACGCAAAGATCATGACCGTGGACGGGCGCATGGCGATGGTCGGCAGCGCCAATCTGGACCGCCGCAGCTTCGAGCTGAACTACGAGGTCAACATGGCGCTGTTCGACGAGGCGCTGATCGCCCGGATCGACGCGCGGCAGGCCAGCTATGTGGACCGCGCCCGCGAACTGACGCTGGATGAGGTGCGCAACTGGAGTTTGCTGCGGCGGCTGAGAAACAACCTGCTGGCCCTGGCTTCACCGCTGCTATAGCGGCATCGCGGTCGTGTATTTCGTCTGGCGCAGCACGAAATTCGTCACCGTTCCGCGGACGATGCCCAGAGCCAGCAGGCGGCGCATGATGAAGTCCTCCAGGCCCTCCGGATCGGGCGCGATGATCTTCATGTGATAATCCGAGGTGCCCGTGATGGTGGCGCATTCGATGATCTGGTCTTCTGTCTGCACGAAACGATCGAACCGGGCCAGCGATTGTTCGGTATGATCCAGCAACGAGACCTGCACATAGGCCATCGCGTGCAGGCCCGCCTGCGCCGGATCGATCAGTGCCACCTGTCGCCGGATCATGCCGCTTTCGATCATCCGGCGCACCCGACGCCATGCGGGCGAAGCGGACAGCCCCGCCTTTTCGGCAAGCGCCTGCGTGGACAGTGTGCTGTCCTGTTGCAGCAAGCGCAGAATACGCCGGTCCGTGTCGTCAAGTTCGGGCATGTTTTTGCCGGATGCGTTCATTTCGCGGAAAATCCTGCCTGCAGAATGACGATATCGCGCGTCTTCGGCAAGATTTTCCAGTGTCTCGCGGTAAAATTAGGCTCAAGGAGGATGAGAACATGCCCAAATCGACCGAATACGAGGCCAAGACACCCGACGCCGACGGTTTCATCGCCTATGACGCCCAGGAGGACATGGTCTGGCATGACCTGATCACCCGCCAGTTGCCCGCAGTGCGGCAACACATGGCGCGTCCTTATCTGCGCGGGCTGGATCTGCTGGACATGCCCATCGATCGCGTGCCGCAATGTCCTGAAATCTCTGCCCGGCTTGGCGATCTGACGGGATGGCGGGTCGAGCCGGTGCCCGCACTGATCGGCTTTGGCAAGTTTTTCGGCATGCTGGCCAACCGCACTTTTCCCGCCGCCAGCTTCATCCGCAAGCGCAAGCATTTCGATTATATCGAAGAGCCCGACATCTTTCACGAGATCTTCGGCCACACGCCCCTGCTGACCGATCCCGCCTTCGCCGCGTTCAGCCAGGCCATCGGCGAGGCCGGGACGCGCTGCGACAAGGCCGATTTCAGCTGGCTGATCCGGCTTTACTGGTTTTCCATCGAGTTCGGGCTGATGCACCAAGACGGCCAGTTGAAGGCACTGGGGTCGGGTCTGGCAAGTTCGGTCACCGAATTGCCGTGGTCGCTGTCGGATCAGGCCGAGCATCGGCCTTTCGATGTCATCGACATCCTGCGCACGCCCTACCGGATCGACATTCATCAGCCGGTCTATTTCGTGATCGACAATCTGGACGACTTGTTTGCGGCGGCAAAGCGCGATTTGCTGGAGGATATTCGGCAGGCGCGGTCTCTGGGGCTGCATGACCCCAAATATCCGCCCAAGGACGCCGCTTAAGGAGGAAGACATGACCACCTGTGATCTGGCCGACAAGACCTGCGAGCCCTGCAGGGGTGGGGTCGCGCCCTATGGCGCCGACGAGGCCGCGAAGATGATGGACCAGCTTGACGGCTGGCAGCTTTCCGATGGCGCGACCTCGATCAAGCGCCGGTTCGATTTCAAGGGATTTTTGAAGGCCGTCGAGATGGCCAATCTGGCCGCGTGGCTGGGCAACAAGCAGGGCCATCACCCCGACATCGCCTTCGGCTTCGGCTATTGCCAGATCACGTTCACCACGCATGAGGCAGGCGGGCTGACCGAAAACGACTTCATCTGCGCGGCCAGGCTGGACGCACTGGTCGCCTGACTGCTTGTCCCTCGGGATGGCGCGGTTTATCCCAAGGGTACCGCAGCCACCGGGGGGACAAGATGAAGAACGCTCGTTTCGACAAATCCAGGCTTCCCAGCCGCCATGTCACCGAGGGGCCGGCCCGCGCGCCGCATCGCAGCTATTTCTACGCGATGGGGGTTTCCGAAGAGGAAATCCACAGCCCATGGGTCGGTGTGGCCACCTGCTGGAACGAGGCCGCGCCCTGCAACATCGCCCTGAATCGCCAGGCCCAGTCGGTCAAGCAGGGCGTCAAGAAGGGCGGCGGCTGTCCGCGCGAATTCACCACCATCACCGTGACCGACGGCATCGCCATGGGGCACGAGGGGATGCGGTCAAGCCTTGCCAGCCGTGACGCGATCGCCGACACGGTCGAACTGACCATGCGCGGACATTGCTATGACGCGCTGGTGGGGCTGGCGGGCTGCGACAAGTCGCTGCCCGGCATGATGATGGCGATGGTGCGGCTGAACGTGCCGTCGGTCTTCATCTATGGCGGGTCCATCCTGCCGGGCAAGCTGAACGGGCGCGACGTCGTCGTGCAGGACGTGTTCGAGGCCGTGGGCCAGCATCAGGCCGGCAACATGACGGATGCGGAACTGGACATTCTGGAACGCGTCGCCTGTCCCAGTGCCGGGGCCTGCGGCGGGCAATATACCGCCAACACGATGGCCTGTGTCAGCGAGGCGATCGGGCTGGCGCTGCCCAACTCGTCGGGGGCGCCGGCGCCCTACGAATCCCGCGATCAGTACGGCATGGCCTCGGGCGAGGCGGTGATGCGGCTGATCGAGAAGAACATCCGCGCGCGCGACGTGGTGACGCGCAAATCTCTGGAAAACGCCGCCCGCGTCGTGGCCTGCACGGGCGGGTCGACCAATGGCGGGCTGCACCTTCCGGCCATCGCGCACGAGGCGGGGATCGATTTCGACCTGTTCGATGTCTGCGACATCTTCCGGGATACGCCCTATTTCGTGAATCTGCGGCCGGGCGGCGAATATGTCGCCAAGGATCTGTACGAAGCCGGTGGCGTGCCGGTCGTGATGCGCGAACTGCGCCGGGCCGGGCTGATCCACGAGGACTGCATCACCGCGACCGGCCGGACCATCGGCGAGGAACTGGACCTGGTCGATCGCGAGGTGGACGGCAAGGTGATTCATCCGGTCGCCACGCCGCTGTCGCAGACCGGCGGCGTCGTCGGTCTGAAGGGCAATCTGGCCCCTGACGGCGCTATCGTGAAGGTCGCCGGGATCAAGGCCGAGGATCAGGTCTTTAGCGGACCGGCGCGGGTTTTCGAAAGCGAGGAAGAGGCCTTTGCCGCCGTCCAGCGCCGCGAGTATCGCGAGGGCGAGGTGATCGTCATTCGCAATGAAGGCCCGGCAGGCGGCCCCGGCATGCGAGAGATGCTGGCCACCACCGCTGCGCTGTCGGGGCAGGGCATGGGCAAGAAGGTCGCGCTGATCACCGATGGCCGCTTTTCGGGCGCAACCCGCGGTTTCTGCGTCGGCCATGTCGGACCCGAAGCCGCGCATGGCGGACCGATCGCGCTGCTGGAGACCGGCGACGTCATCACCATAGACGCGGTCAGGGGCGAGATCAGCGTGGATCTGTCCGAGGAACAGCTTGCCGCGCGCAAGGCCGAGTGGGCGGGAGCGCGCAAGACCGATTATGCGTCGGGCGCGTTGTGGAAATACGCGCAGCTTGTAGGCGGTGCCCGCTGGGGCGCGGTGACCCATCCCGGTGCTGCGAAGGAAACGCATATCTACATGGATCAGTGACGCAGGATGGTAGGGCGATCCCAGAACTGGCTGTCACGGCACATCCGTGAAAGGGTTGCGCGGCAATGGGCGGCGCAGGCCGCCGCGCTTGGGAAAAGCAACCGTGTCCCGCCGCCCGAGATCCGCGACGAGGCTGTGGAACTGCATCGGTCCCTGACGCGGTTTCTGCAGTTGTCGGATGCGCGCCTGCCCCGCGGGGGCAGCAACGCCTATCTGATCGACCTGCCGCCGGGTACAGACTGGCACTGGTGCCCCATGATGCTGCGCGGCCGGATGATGCCCGACACCCTGTCCGCCCCGCAAGACGGCCAGATGTTGGGCGATGATGTCACGCTGTTTCATGACTGCCGCCATCGGGCGCTGATCCTGTGTCAGCGCCGCAATCGCCGCGCAACCGATCTGTCGCCCTATTCCCTGACGCTGGAGATGCTGGGATTCTCGGGCAGCTATCTTGCCCTGTCACTTGCCATACCGCCCGAATTCCGGGACCGGTTCAGCCGGAATCATATTGTTCGGCTGGACATCAAGCTGCATTCGGAAAGGGCGATCAAGATTTATGGACGGCTGAATATCGCGCAGGGGCCGAACACCGAAACCATCTTGCGCCAGCTTGGCCATCCCATTGAAGGCCGCGACTGCACGCGCGAGGCGGAATTCGATCTGGGATATGCGGACCTGTCGCAGCGCCCGGTGGACAAGGTCTGGCTGGACCTGCTGTTCGAGGCGCCCTACATGAATGCCGTCACGATAAGCGATGCGGTCCTGTCGCGTCATCCAAGGGCAGAGATATAAGGACGATCATGCCGGTTTTCGACAATCACGGGATCAAGGGTGGCGTCTGGAGCGGGCGGCTGCGCGACATGCCGCCCCCCGCGCGGGTCTGTGTGACCTGTATGGGCGAAGTCATCGCCGAAGCCGCTTTGGCCGACGACGCCGACGGCGGTCATCAGGTCCGGGTGGACTTGCCTGGGTCGCTGATCTCGGACGGCATCGTGACGTTGGTGCTGGTGGCCGATCAGGGTGGGCCCGGTGATCCGGTTGGTGCCGACGCGATCCATCTGCACCATCAGTCACTGGTCACCGGCAAGCCGTTGGATCAGGATCTGGTGGCCGAGCTTTCGGCTTTGCGCGCCGAGATGGAGCTTCTGAAGCGGGAGTTCAGGCGTTTCGCCTTTGAGGCGCAGGGCTGACCGCACGACGTCATGCGTCCGTTACCGTTTCTTGCGAAAAGTGGTCGGCGTCGCTATATCGACCCCTTCGCCCTTGTGTCCACCGTCCTCGCACCAAGGAACCGCATGACCCACCCGCAAACGCCTTGCTATCTGATCGACAAATCCCTGCTGCGCGGCAACATGGAAAAAGTCGCCCGACTGCGCGAACGATCAGGCGCCAAGGCCCTGCTGGCGCTGAAATGTTTCGCGACATGGTCGGTTTTCGATTTCATGCGGGACTACATGGACGGCACCACGTCTTCGTCGTTGTTCGAATTGCGGCTTGGGCACGAGGAATTCGGCAAGGAAACCCACGCCTATTCAGTCGCTTGGGCGGATCACGAGATCGACGAGGCGGTTTCCTATGCCGACAAGATCATCTTCAACAGCCTGGGCCAGCTTGACCGCTTTGGCGACAAGGCGGCCGGCATCACGCGCGGGCTGCGCCTGAACCCCCGTTTTTCGACCAGCGGGTTCGATCTGGCGGACCCGGCGCGACCCTTCAGCCGGTTGGGAGAATGGGACATCGCGCGGCTGGACGCGGCGATGGACCGGATCAGCGGCGTGATGATCCACTATAATTGCGAGAACGGTGATTTCGATCTGTTCGACCATCAGTTGACAAGGATCGAGACCGAGTTCGGGGACATCCTGCAAAAGCTGGACTGGGTCAGCCTTGGCGGCGGCATCCATTTCACCGGCGAGGGATATCCGCTGGACAGATTGGCAGACCGGTTGGCGGCCTTCAGCCAGAAGCATGGTGTCCAAGTTTATCTCGAACCCGGCGAGGCCAGCATCACGAAATCCACCACGCTGCAGGTCAGCGTGCTGGACCTGATAGATAACGGCAAGCAGGTCGCCATCGTGGATAGCAGCATCGAGGCGCATATGCTGGACCTGCTGATCTATCGCGAAACCGCCAAGCTACCGCAGGACGGCAGCCATGAATACCAGATCGCCGGCAAGACCTGCCTTGCGGGCGACATCTTCGGTGATGCACGTTTCGCCCAGCCCCTGCGGATCGGCGATCGGATCAGCATCGCGGATGCGGCGGGTTATACGATGGTGAAGAAGAACTGGTTCAATGGCGTCGCCATGCCAAGCATCGCCATCCGCGAAGAGGATGGCAGCATCCGGACCGTTCGCAGTTTCTCGTATGATGACTACAAATCCAGCCTGTCCTAAGGCGCCCATCTTTCCCCTGTGAAAGGAGTCAGAATTGGCCAAGAAGAATATCCTGATCATCGGCGCGGGTGGCGTCGCGCAAGTGTCCGCGCACAAGGTCGCGCAATGGGCGGACGAATTCGGCGATCTGCATATCGCCAACCGCACCAAGGCAAAGGCCGATGCAATCATCGACAGCCTTCGCGAAAAGGGCCACAAGATGCCCTTCACCAGCCACGCGCTGGACGCGATGGACCCGGCTGCCGTCGAGGCGCTGATCGGGAAGACGGATGCGAAGATCGTCATCAACGTAGGCACCGCTTTCATCAACATGAGCGTGCTGGAAGGATGCATTCGCGCCGGCGCCGCCTATATCGACACGGCGATCCACGAAGACCCTGCGAAGGTCTGCGAAACTCCGCCATGGTACGCGAACTATGAATGGAAGCGTCGCGATGACGTTGCCAAGGCAGGCATCACGGCAATTCTGGGTGCGGGCTTTGATCCGGGCGTGGTGAACGCCTATGCCCGCCTTGCCGAAGATGAGTATTTCGACAAGATCGATTCGGTGGATATCGTGGACATCAATGCCGGCAGCCACGGCCGCTGGTTCGCCACCAATTTCGATCCCGAGATCAATTTCCGAGAATTTACCGGCACGGTGTATTCGTGGCAGGGCGGCGAATGGCGCGAGAACAAGATGTTCGAGGTAGGTCGCGAATGGGATCTGCCCGTTGTCGGCAAGCGCACCGCCTATCTGTCGGGCCATGACGAGGTGCACAGCCTGTCGGCACGCTACAAGGATGCGGATGTTCGGTTCTGGATGGGATTCGGCGATCACTACATCAACGTCTTCACGGTTCTGCAGAATCTGGGCCTGCTGTCCGAACATCCAGTCAAGACCGCCGAGGGGCAGGAAGTCGTGCCGCTGAAGGTCGTCAAGGCCGTGCTGCCGGATCCCGCCAGCCTTGCGCCCGACTATACCGGCAAGACCTGCATCGGTGATCTGGTCAAGGGCAGCCTGGACGGCAAGGAAGGCGAGGTCTTCGTCTATAACGTCGCCGATCACAAGGATGCCTATAGCGAAGTCGGCAGTCAGGGGATCAGCTATACCGCCGGTGTGCCGCCGGTTGCAGCAGCCATCCTGATCGCGCGGGGCACTTGGGACATCAAGAAGATGGTGAATGTCGAGGATCTGCCGGCGCGGCCTTTCCTTGGGCTTCTGGGCGAAATGGGCCTGCCCACCCGCGTCATCGACGCGACCGGCGACCATCCCCTGTAGGATCGCCGCCTCCGCGCGATTGACAATCAGCAAGTCTTGGGGGCGAACCGGAACGATCGGTTCGCCCTTCGCGTTCTTGCGCAGCGTCTGTTCGCGATATTCGCGGGGCGCTTATGGGGGGACATCATGGCCGGTCGGGAAGGGCACATTTTTCCGCGCTTTGGCGGCGGACAGGGCGTAAGCAGCAGTCGGATCGCAAACTGGGCCGTCATCGGCATTTTTCTGATCCTCGCCTTCGCCGCCATCGCGGCCGCGCGGGATTTCCTGATGCCGGTCACCATGGCGATCCTGCTGTTCTTTGTGTTCACCCCGCTGCGTCGGTTCGCGCGGCGTCGCGGCATCCCCGATGCGCTGACCGCCGCGGTGGTCACGCTGACCATCCTGACGCTGGTGGCGGCGCTGGCCTATGCCGCCAGCGGCCCGATCAACCGTGCGTCCCAGCACATCCCGACGATCAGTACCCAGCTTGAGCAGAAGTTTCAGCGGGTCCGCGAGTCGATGCAGGATTTCCGACAGGCCGCCCAGAAGATCGACGAGGCACAGACCGTTGAAGCGGAAGACGCAAGCGAAGCCGCGACGATCAAGGTCGAGGAGGACGGAGAATCTACCTTCGAGACGGTGGTGAAGCTGACACCTCAGCTTCTGGCGCAGGTCGTCTTCACACTGATCCTGATGTTCTTCATGATCGCCTCGGGCGATCTTCTGTATCTGAAGATCGTGCAAAGCTTCGACAGCATGCGCGAAAAGCGCAGTGCCTATCTGGCCCTGCGCGAGATCGAGGATTCGCTTGGCAGCTATCTGGGTGCGATCACCGTCATCAACGCGTGCCTGGGTCTCAGCATCGGGTTGGCGATGTGGGCATGGGGAATGCCGGGGGCGCTGCTGTTCGGGCTTGGCGCATTCGTGCTGAACTTCATTCCGTATCTGGGCGCGATCGCGGGTGTGGGGATCGCCGCGATCGTGGCGCTGGTCGTGATGGAGGGCCTGTTCTGGCCGGCCATGGTCGCGGGAACATATCTGATGCTGACCTCGCTTGAAGGGCAGCTGATCACCCCTTATTTCGTGTCGCGCCGCTTGCAGATGAACACAGTCGTGGTGTTTCTTGCCGTGGCGCTGTGGGCGTGGCTGTGGTCGGTCCTTGGCATGGTGATCGCGGTGCCGGTGCTGGTGGTCCTGCGGGTGCTGGCCGAACATGTTCCGGGGTGGGAGAAGTTCGGCAACTTCCTTGCCGGAGACGAGCCGCCGTCGATCGAGGATGATGAAGAGGAAGACGCCCGCGAGATCGTCGAACGGGGCGCAGGGGCCGAGGACGAGGCCTCGGCCCGCGCGGCGACCGCGGACCTGATGGGGCACGGCAACCGAGACGGCTGAGCCTGCTGCGCCGTTCGGCGATGCGCGATGTCCCCATCCCATGCCGCCGCCACGCGGTGTGTCACCCCTGCAGCTTGTCCTGAGTGCGGGTGTCAAAGTCCGACGTGTCGTGGCGCTCGTGCAGCTGGCTGGCGGGATCGCCTGATGTGCTGTTCACCATGATGCCGCGACGCACTGCCGGTCGGGTCGCGATCTCGGCCTGCCACCGTGCGACGTTGCGATAGCTTGGGCCGTCGATGAAGGTCGCGGCATCACCATACACGCCGCCCTTCACCATGCGGCCGTACCACGGCCAGATCGCCATATCCGCGATGGAATAGCTGTCGCCCGCCATGAACTGATGGTCGGCAAGGTGCCGGTCCAGCACGTCAAGCTGCCGCTTGACCTCCATCGTGAAGCGGTCGATGGCGTATTCGATCTTGACCGGCGCATAGTGATAGAAATGTCCGAACCCGCCGCCCAGATAGGGCGCGGCGCCCATCTGCCAGAACAGCCAGTTCAGGGTCTCGGTCCGCGCCACGGGATCGTGCGGCAGGAATGCATCGAATTTTTCGGCCAGATACAGCAGGATCGAACCGGATTCGAAAACCCGCCGGGGCGGGTTGGCGGAATGATCCATCAGCGCCGGGATCTTCGAATTGGGGTTCGCTTCGACAAAGCCGCTGCCGAACTGATCGCCATCGCCAATGCGGATCAGCCAGGCGTCATACTCTGCCGGCTTGCCGATCGCCAGCAGCTCTTCAAGCATGATCGTGACCTTCTGGCCGTTCGGCGTGGCGAGGGAATACAACTGCAGCGGATGCTTGCCGACCGGCAGTTCGCGGTCATGGGTCGGGCCCGCGACGGGGCGGTTGATGCTGGCGAACTCGCCGCCGTTCTTGGTCTCCCATGTCCAGACCTTCGGCGGAATATAGGTGTCGTTCATGTCCTGTCCTGTGTTCCTGTTCGACGTGTTCCTGGGAAACATGTGCGGGGCGCGCGCGGGTTTCAACATCTGCAAGCCGCAGATCCCCTGTGCATCCATGCACCAGTGTCGCGAATCGATGGCGTTTGTTCCTGATATGTTCTATTCTGGCGTCATGTTGCCGCCCCGTGATCCCGACCAGACCTTGAAGGCCCGTGGCGCCGATACGCGCCCCGAGGGTCGGTTCGAGACGCATCGCCGCGTGCGCGAAGCCGATGGCTGGGACATTCCCGAAGACAGCACACTGTTGCGCACCGAGGTGGTCTCGGAAACACCGCGCAGCATCATCACGCGCAACACATCGCCCGATATTTCCTTCGATCGCTCGATCAACCCCTATCGCGGCTGCGAACATGGCTGCATCTATTGCTATGCGCGGCCAAGCCACGCCTATCTGGGACTGTCGCCCGGCCTTGATTTCGAGACGAAGATCACCGCCAAGCCCGATGCCGCGCGGCTATTGGCACGTGAACTGGCGCGGCCGTCCTACAAGCCGGCGCCGATCGCATTGGGCACGAATACCGATCCCTACCAGCCGGTTGAATCGCGGCTGGCGATCATGCCGGGCATCCTGCGGGTGCTGCGCGACTGGAACCATCCCGCGACACTGGTGACGCGCGGTCAGACGGTGCTGCGCGATCTGGACCTGTGGGCGGAAATGGCGGCCAAGGATCAGGCGGCGGTGGGCATCAGCGTCACCACGCTGGATGCCGAGCTTGCGCGCGCGCTGGAACCGCGCGCTCCGACGCCGCAGACACGGCTGCGGATGATCCGCGAGCTTTCGCGCGCTGGCGTGCCGGTGCGGGTGATGGTCGCGCCCGTGATCCCGGTGCTGACCGAACCCGAGATCGAGCGTATTCTGACCGCCGCGCACGAGGCCGGCGCAACCACCGCCAGCATGATCCCGCTGCGCCTGCCCCACGAGGTCGCGCCGCTGTTCAGGGACTGGTTGGAACGCCACCGTCCCGGCATGGCCGCGCATGTGATGAACCGGGTCCAGGCGATGCGCGGCGGCAGGGACAACGATCCGCGTTTCGGCAGCCGTTTCCGTGGCGAGGGCATCGAGGCGGAATTGGCCCTGAAACGATTCCGGCTGGCGCGGAAGCGGCTGGGATACCGTGACGGCTTCGCGCCGCTGGATTGTTCGCGCTTCGGACCGCCGCCCCGGTCCGGCGATCAGTTGTCGCTGTTCTAGGCGCCGCGATCCTGTTCGTTCTTGGCCCAGAGATAGCCAATGAAGGCGCCCTTCACGAGGCGCAGCAGGATCAGCGTCATGACTGTGGTGACAAGCCCGGTGATCAGCAGCAGCATCGCCGGGCTGGGGCGGAACAGAACCCATGTGAACCCGATCAGCGGGATCAGCAGCAACAGCATGATGGTCATCGCGAAGAAGGCGGGACCGTCTGCGGCGGGATAGCGGCCGACGGGCGCGTGACATGTTCCGCACTCGGCCGGCACCGTCAGATAGCCTTGCAGCAGCTTGCCCTTGCCGCAGTTCGGGCAACGATTCAACAGTCCCCGCATGATCGCCGTCTTGCCGTCGCGTGTCTCGGTCATCGGTCCGTCCCGTGTGCCTGAAGAAGATGCCCCATGGCTAGGGCCGCCAGTTGGCAGTTGGAATGCGGCGGACTGACACGGGCGCATGACCTCAGGGTCTGCCGCGGCCGCTTGTCGTCCCGCCTCGATCGGCGCCGTCGCTGCCCGAGCTGAAACCGCCAAGGCGGTCGGCGATCATTTCCAGTGTGGGACGATCGCCGCGTGGACGGGTTTCCAGCGCCTCGCGCATGGCGCGCAGATGCCGCGGCATGGTGCCGCAACATCCGCCGATGATCCTGACACCCAGATCGCGGGCCAGGCAGGCATAATCGGCCATCAGTTCGGGCGTCCCGTCATACTGGACGTGACCGGCCTCGAAATGCGGGATCCCGGCATTGGCCTTGGCAACCAGCGGGCGTTCATTGCCGGACGCCAGCAGCGCCGTGACGGTTCGCAAAAGGTCTGACGCGCCCAAGCCGCAATTGGCCCCGAAGGCGATTGGCGGATTGGGCAGTTTTTCGACCAGCGCGGCAAGCTGCGCCGGGGCGACACCCATCATGGTTCGCCCGGCGGTGTCGAAGCTCATCGTCCCGCACCATGGCATGTCCACCAGAAACGCGGCCTCGGCGGCGGCGCGGAATTCCTCGACCGCGCTGATCGTCTCGACCCACAACAGGTCTGCCCCGCCCTGCTTCAGCGCATCGGCCTGCTGATGAAACATCTCGACCGCGGCATTGTGGCTGAGGGCGCCCAGGGGGGCCATGATTTCGCCCGTGGGGCCCATGCTGCCGGCGACCAGAGGCTTGCGTGGTGCCGTGTCTGCAACCTCGCGTGCCAGTTCCGCGGCGGCGTGGTTCAGTTCCGCCACGCGGCCCTGCGCGCCGTGCAGCCGCAGACGGCTGGCGTTGCCGCCGAAGCTGTTGGTCAGGAACAGGTCGGCGCCCGCGTCCACCGCGCCGCGATACAGGGTCTGGATCGCATCGGGGCGGTCGATGTTCCACATTTCCGCAGGCTCGCCCGCCGCAAGCCCCATGTTGAACAGCGCGGTCCCCGTTGCGCCATCGGCCAGCAGCCAGTCGCGTTCGGCAAGAAGGCGGGTCAGGGCGTCGTGCATCGTGATCCTCGGGCGGTTCGCTTGCAGGTTGCGGGGCTGTCTCACAGCACGGCAAGCGCGTCAAATCCTATCATCTCCGGCCCCGAGGATGCTGCTTCAACATGCAGGGGAAAGACACGCGGGCCAGGTCTGCCGACAAGCGGCTTGATCCTGGTGGCTCAAATGGAAACCGCGCCGGCAAGGGCCGGCGCGGTTCCAGATCTTTCGGCATGGTTTGCCGGGATCAGTTGCGATCGTCGGCCGGGGCGCCATCGTCGTCCGAGGACGCGCCACCGATGTCGTCGAACAGTTCCGAAATCTCGAACTCGGCTTCCGCATCCGCTTCGGCCGCCAGATCCTGGATCGACTTGCCCTGCGCCTGCAGTTCAGCCTCTTCGTTGGACCGTGCGATGTTCAGCGTGATTTCGGCCTCGACCTCGGGGTGCAGGACCACGGTGACCGTGTGCAGGCCCAGTTCCTTGATCGGGTTGCCCAGCACGATCTGCTTGCGCTCGATCGTGAAGCCGGACTCGGTGGCGGTATCTGCCACGTCGCGGGTGGTCACAGAACCGTAAAGCGCACCGGAATCGGACGCCGAACGGATGATGACGAAGGTTTCGCCGTCAAGTTTCTGCGCGACCTTCTCGGCCTCGGCCTTGGATTCCGCGTTGCGGGCTTCCAGTTGCACCTTGCGGTCCTCGAATGCCGCGATATTCGCGTCCGAGGCGCGCAGCGCCTTGCCTTGGGGCAGCAGGAAGTTGCGGGCATAGCCCTCTTTCACCTTCACCACTTCGCCCATCTGGCCCAGCTTGGAAACGCGTTCCAGCAGGATGACTTGCATGTTCTGTCCTCCTTACTTCACGGCATAGGGCAGCAGGGCGAGGAAGCGGGCACGCTTGATGGCGCGGGCCAGCTCACGCTGCTTCTTGGCCGAGACGGCGGTGATGCGCGACGGCACGATCTTGCCGCGTTCCGAAATGTAACGCTGCAGCAGACGCGTGTCCTTGTAGTCGATCTTCGGCGCATTCTCGCCCGAGAACGGGCAGACCTTGCGACGGCGGAAGAACGGTTTGTTCGCCATGGTTCAGATCTCCTCAGTTCCGGTCGCGGCGTTCGCGGCGGTCGCCACGTTCTTCGCGCTTCTGCATCTGCACGGAAGGGCCTTCCTGATGCTCGTCGACCTTGATGGTCATCACGCGCATCACGTCGTCATGCAGCCGTGCCAGTCGCTCCATCTCCTGGACGGCGTCCGACGGGGCGTCGGTGCGCAGGAAGGCGTAGTGGCCCTTGCGGTTCTTGTTGATCTTGTAGGCGAGGGTGCGGACACCCCAGTACTCATTGTCCACGACCTTGCCGCCGTTATCGGCGAGAACGGTCGAGAAATGTTCGATCAGCCCTTCGGCCTGCGTGTTAGACAGGTCCTGACGGGCGATCAGCACATGCTCGTACAGAGGCATGGCGATCCTTTCATCATCGGGCGCACTTCATAGGCGGGATCAGACCTTCCGCACCCGCCACGAGAGGTTGCGCGATTTGCAATAACTCGGCGGAAGGATGGGGCCTTATAGCGGCAAATGCTGCAGTTGCAAGGTGATTCGGGGGTGCGCACCGCCGGGTGCGACCTTTGATCCTGGCCATCCCTAGCGGCTTCGCATTGAATGTACATGCAGAAAAAGCGATATCTGGTTCCGCACCGGCACCGTTGCCCCTGCCGAAGGACAAAACCGATGGTTGCATCAATTCCCGGACAGGCCGCCGCGCCGGATGACTGGCTGGCGCATTTCCCGATCACCTTCTTCGCCACGACGATGGGGCTGGGCGGGTTGGCGCTGGGGTTGCGGGCGGGCTTTGGCGTGCAGTCCGCGATGTTCCTTACGGCGCTGGGGCTGACCGCACTGGTCTTCGTCGGCGTGTCGATCCTGTATCTGGCCAAGCTGGTGCTGCGCCCCGCCAGCGTCGCGGCCGAGTGGCAGCATCCGGTCCGGTTGGCGTTCTTTCCCACGATGACGATCTCGCTGCTGATCCTTGCCACTGCCGCGCTGCCGGTTCTGCCATTGCTGTCGCAGGCGATGTGGGTCGTGGGCATGCTGGGGCAGGGGGTGTTGACACTGGCCGTGATCTCGGGCTGGATCGGGGCGCGCAGCTTTCAACACGGCCATATCTCGCCGGCGTGGTTCATCCCGGCGGTGGGCAACGTGATCGTGCCGGTCGCGGGTGCGCAGCTTGGCTGGACCGAGACCAGCTGGCTGTTCTTTTCGGCCGGGATGATCTTCTGGATCGTGCTGCTGACGCTGGTGTTCAACCGGCTGATCTTTCACGATCCGCTGCCGGGCCGGTTGCAGCCGACGCTGGTCATCCTGATCGCGCCGCCCGCACTGGCCTATATCGCCTGGGTTCGTCTGACCGGCGGCGGTGATGCCTTCGCGCAGATCCTGCTGAGCCTTGGCTATGTGTTTGCCGCGCTGGTCGCCACGCAATTGCCGCGGATCCTGCGGCTGCCCTTCGCGCTGTCGTTCTGGGCGCTGAGCTTTCCGGTCGCGGCGCTGTCGGTGGCCAGCCTGCTGCACGCCGAAACCGTGTCGTCCGACATGCACCGCGATATCGGGATGGCGCTGTTGGGTGTGCTGGTCGCGATCATCGCGGCGCTTCTGTGGCGCACCGCGCGCGCCATCGCGGCGGGCGAGGTCTGTCGGCCGGACTAGCCGTTTTTGATGCGTGACCAAGGTTTTGGGTGTGCGCACGAGGTCGGATCACGACGGCCCGACCTAACGCTTGCGTTGCCAGTTTCCATCTTCTTCGGACCAGTATTCCGCCACCGCTCCGCCGCTGGTCAGTGCCTTCCATTGCTGGCGCGCGCGATCGACCGCCGAGGCATCGCCGCCGTCGAAGAGGATGCAGGCGCGTTGCAGCGCCGTGACCTCATCGGCGGTGACCTCGGCCCCATCCAGCGCCATCAGGCAGGCGGGGTCATTCGTGGCCTGCTGGCTGCCCGCCAGCGTCAGAAGGACCGGCTGGCGCGCGTCATGTGGTCCGCCGGCAAGCCCATGTGGTTGAAACCCCTCGGCCAGCCACAATTCGCGGTCCAGCCAATCCATCCGTTCGGCATCGGTGCCGCGCAGTTCGACCCGCCAGCCGGCCTTCAGCGACTTGCCGATCAGCATCGGCAGCAGCCGTTCGACCGGCTGGCGGGTGAGATGGTAGAACAGCACGTTGCCCATCAGCCCGGCCCACCCGGATGTTGCGCAACAGCAGCGTGCGTTGCGTGTGCATGCAGGCGGGGGGCGCGCCGTTCAAAGCCCTGCAAACGCTGGCGATCAGGCCGCACAGCGCGTGCACGGCGCGTGCACAGGGCGTGTACAGCGCGTACACCGCTTGCGCGCGTTGCGCGGATCATTCGTCCTCGAACCGGTCGCGCACCAGCCGGTCCAGCGTCATCACGCCCCAGCCGGTCGCACCCTTGGGCGCAAGCTGGGTGGCCGAAGGCGGCAGCGTGGTTCCGGCGATGTCCAGATGCGCCCAAGGCTGATCCTTGCGGATGAAGCGCTGAAGGAACTGCGCCGCGGTGATCGACCCGGCCGCCCGACCGCCACTGTTCTTCATGTCGGCCAGCCGCGACTTGATCAGCTTGTCATAGCCCGGCCCCAGGGGCAGCCGCCACGCGCCTTCGCCCTCGGCCTTCGCCGCCGACAGGATGCCGTCGGCCAGCTTGTCGTCATTCGAGAAGACACCGGCATTGTCGTGACCCAGCGCGACGATGACCGCACCGGTCAGCGTGGCCAGGTCCACGATGGCGCGCGGCTGGAACCGGGTCTGCGCATACCAAAGCACATCGGCCAGCACGAGGCGGCCTTCGGCGTCGGTGTTCACGACCTCGATCGTGTCGCCCTTCATCGAACGCACGATGTCGCCGGGACGCTGTGCAAGCCCGTCGGGCATGTTTTCCACCAGGCCGACCAGACCCACCACATTGGCCTTGGCGCGGCGCAGGGCCAGCGTGCGCATCACGCCCGCCACGACGCCCGCGCCGCCCATGTCCATGGTCATTTCTTCCATCCCCGCCGAGGGCTTGATCGAGATGCCGCCCGAATCGAACACCACGCCCTTGCCGACCAGCGCCAGCGGCGCGGCGTCCTTGTCGCCGCCGTTCCAGCGCATCACGACCACCTTGGACGGCGCGGCGCTGCCCTGTCCGACGGCCAGCAGCGCGCGCATGCCCAGGTCGCGCAGCTGATCTTCGTCCAGCACCTCGACGGTCAGGCCCAGTTCCTCCATCGCCTGCAGGCGGTCTGCGAAATCGGTGGTGGTCAGGATATTGGCTGGTTCGTTGACCAGATCGCGGGTGAAGAACACCCCCTCGGCCACTGCCGCGGCGTCCTGTGCCGCCTTGGCCAGCGCCTCGGGTGATTTGGCCATGAAAGTCACGCGCGGCTGATCCGACGCCGCATCCGATCCCTTGGCGTCGCCGTCGCCGCCTGCGTCGCTGTCGTCGTCCTTGCCCGCATCCGTCCGATAGGCCGAGAAATCATAGCCGCGCAACGCGATCCCCAGAGCGATGTCGTTCGCGCGCCTGTGTCCGCCTGCCAGCACCAGCGTATGGGTCTTGCCCAGCTTGGCGCCGATCGCGGCCCCGGCCTTGCGAGCCTCGGCCACGCTGGCATTGCCGGGCAGCGAGATCAGTTGCAGCGCCTCGGCGGTCATGCCCGCAGGGAAGGCCAGTTCCAGCGAGTCACCGGCTTTCAGCTTTTGCCCGGCGCCGGAATCAAGCGCGCGGCGCGCGGCATCGCGGGCGGCGCGCGGCAGACCCGAAGGCAGGCGGCCCCCCGACGGCACGATCAGCGCGATGCGCCCCTGGTGCCCGGCAAGTCCGTCGGTCGCGGTTTCGGTAAAGCTGATCTGCACGGGCTGGGTCATCTTCGCGCTCCTCACATCTGGTTGGCGCCGACCCTAGACCCGCTGCCGGGCCTTTTCCAGAGCCGCACCAACGGCTATCAGGATGAAACCCGCCCGCGAGGACCAGACGCCCCCGATGCCCCGGATCGACAAATACATTCTTGCGCAGATGCTGACGCTGTTCGGCTTTTTCGCGCTGGTGCTGGTGTCGGTCTATTGGATCAACCGCGCCGTCAGCCTGTTCGACGATCTGCTGAACGACGGACAGACCGCGCTGGTGGTTCTGGAATTCACCGCGCTGACGCTGCCCTTGGTGATTTCGGTGGTGCTGCCGGTGGCGGCGTTCACGGCGACCGCCTATGGCACCAACCGGCTGTCCAACGAATCCGAGCTGGTGGCGATGCAGTCGGCGGGAATGTCGCCGTGGCGGCTGGCCCGGCCGGTGCTGATCTTCGGGGTGTTCGTGGGCGTGATGGTCGCGGTGCTGGTGCACGGTCTGGTGCCGATGGCGCGGGCGCGGCTTGCCGACCGGCAGGCCGAGATCGCGCAGAACGTCACCGCGCAATTCCTGCGGCCCGGCAGTTTCCAGTATCCCAGCGATGACATCACGCTGTTCATCCGCGACATCGCGACCGATGGCAGGCTGCTGGATCTGTTTATCGAGGACCGGCGCGATCCCGCCGATCAGGTCATCTACACATCGGAAGAGGCGCTTGTGGTGCGCAAGGACAGCGGCCCGGTGCTGATCCTGCTGGACGGCATGGCCCAGAACCTGAGCCGTCGCGACGACCGGCAGCACCTTGCCGTGACGCGATTCGACGAACTCAGCTATGATATCGGGGCGATGATCGGCGGTTCGGGCCGCAAGGGGCGCGACCTGCGCGATTATGGCACCCTGCAATTGTTGCGCCCGGGCCAGGCACTGCTGACGGCGACCGGCGCCAGCGCGGCGGATGCGCGCCGCGAGGCGCATGAGCGGATCGCCCAGCCCCTGTTGTCGCCGGTGGCGGCGATGATCGGCTTCGCGACGCTGCTGATCGGCGGCTATTCGCGATTCGGCGTCTGGCGGCAGGTGTTGTGGGCCGTACTGGGGCTGATCGTGGTGCAGTTCCTGACCAACGCCGCCGCCGACCGGGCCGGCCGCGACCCCGAGATGTGGCCGCTGCTGTATCTGCCGGCGGTGGTCGGCGCGGTGATCTGTGTGCTGCTGTTATGGCTGGCGGCGCGACCAAGGCGGCTGCGCGCGGCGTCCGTGACGGGGCCGGCGGCATGATCCTGGCGCGCTATGTCTCGAACCGGTTCCTGCGCAGCCTGCTGACGGTGGCGGCGGTGTTCCTGCTGATCCTGCTGCTGATCGACATGATCGAGATGATCCGCAGATTTTCGGGCGATGATATCGGTGTGTCGGGAGCGGCGCGTCTGGCGGCGCTGAATGTCGCGGGCAGTTTCTATTCGATCCTGCCGCTGATCACGGTGCTGGCCGGGATCGCGCTGTTCCTTGGGCTGGCGCGCAGTTCCGAGATGGTGGCGATCCGCGCCTCGGGGCGGTCGGCGCTGAAGGTGGTGACGGCACCGGCGGTGACGGCCGGTCTGGTCGGCGCACTGGCCGTCGCGCTGCTGAACCCGATGGTCGCCGTGACCGGGCAGCGCTATGACGAGGCCGTGGCCGAGATCCAGCGCGATGGCCAGCAGACCGTGTCGGTCGGCGACAGCGCGCTGTGGCTGCGGCAGGCGGTCATCGAGGATGGCAAGGAAGCCGGTCAGGTGGTGATCCGCGCCAGCCGTACCAGCCCCGACGCGACGACGCTGTATGATGCGACGTTCTTGGTCTTCGATCAGGACAGCGGCCCTGCCCGGCGGATCGAAGCGCGCGAGGCGCGGCTGGAGCCGGGCGAATGGCATCTGTCCGGGGTGCGCGATTACCGGCTGGACCGCCCCAATCCCGAAGCCGAGGCGGTGGCCGGCGAAACGCTGAGCCTTGCCTCGGACCTGACGGCGCAGCGCATCCGCGATGGGTTCGGCCGTCCCGAGGCGGTGCCGGTCTGGCAGTTGCCGTCCTTCATCGCGGGGCTGGAACGCGCCGGGTTCTCGGCCGCGCGGCACCGGGTCTGGTTCCAGATGGAACTGGCGCGCCCGTTCCTGATGGCGGCGATGATCTTCATCGCGGCGGCCTTCACCATGCGCCATATCCGTGGCCGCAATACCGGCGTCGCGGTACTTCTGGCCTTCGGCGCCGGGATCGGGCTGTTCTTCCTGCGCAATCTGGCGCAGGTTCTGGGCGATAACGGGCAGGTCGTGCCGGCGATGGCCGCATGGACGCCGCCACTGGTGGGCGCGCTGCTGGCGGTGGCGCTGATCCTGCAGCGGGAGGATGGATGAAGCGTTCCCGACCGATCGCGCCTTGGGCGCGCAAGACCGGTGGATGCCTGGCCGGGTGGGCCGCGGCGACCGCGCTGATGGCCGGGGTGGGCGTGCTGCCCGCGCTGGCGCAGGAGACGCTGTTCGGCAACGATGGCGACGCGATGATCGGCCCGCAGATGCCCGGCGCGCCGCTGGCCACCGGCACCGGGCAGGCGGCGCTGGCACCCCAGGCGCGGCCGCTGGGTTTCGGGATCATCAGCGACCGCACCCCCGCCGCCGCGCGGCTGGAGGCGGTCGAACCGGATGCCGACGTCACCTTGCCGGACCGCGCGGCTCCCGGTGATCGCAGCGACGCCGCCACGGTTCTGGCCGACACGATGGTCCTGCAGGGCGACCGGACGCTGATCGCAGCGGGCGGTGTCGTCGTCTGGTACCAGGGTGCGCGGCTGGTCGCCTCGCGTCTGATCGTGGACGGCGCCAGCGGCGATCTGACCATCGAGGGTCCGGTGCATCTGTCGCGCCCCGGCGCCCGCAATCCCGACGACGAGGCCGTTCTGATCGCCGATTCGGCGCAGCTGGACCGCGAATTGCAGGATGGCATCATCCGCGGCGCGCGGCTGGTGATCGCCCGCGAATTGCAGCTTGCCGCCACGGAACTGACCCGCACCGGCAACGGCCGGATGACGCGGCTGACCCATGTCGTCGCCTCGAGCTGCCAGGTCTGCGCCACGAATCCCACGCCGCTGTGGGAGATCCGCGCCCGCAGCATCACCCATGACGCGGAAACGCGGCTGCTGACCTTCGACCATCCGCAGATGCGCGCCTTTGGCGTGCCGGTCGCCGCGGTGCCGTTCACGATCACCGCGCCCGATCCCACGGTCGAACGCAAATCCGGTTTCCTGCGCCCCGAGATCCGCACCACGTCCGGGCTGGGGTTCGGCGTCAAGCTGCCCTATTTCCAGACGCTGGGCGATCATGCCGACCTGACCCTGACGCCCTATGTGTCGGTCAACCGCACCCGCACGCTGGAGGCGCGGTATCGTCAGGCCTGGCGCAATGCGGTCACCGAATGGAACGGCGCGATCAGCCGCGACGACATCGAGCCGGGCGACACGCGCGGTTATCTGTTCGGCAACGCGCTGGTCGATCTGCCGCGCGACTATCGGCTTGGGCTGCAGCTGCAACTGGCCTCTGATCGTGGCTATCTGCTGGACTATGACATCACCGATGCCGACCGGCTGTGGAGCGGGGTGACCCTGGAAAGGGTGACCCGCGACAAGCTGTTCTTCGGCCGTGTCGGCAATTACCGGTCACTGCGCGACGACGAGGACAATGACACGTCGCCCGCGCAGGTGGCCGACGCGCTGTGGCAGCGCCGTTTCACGCCGCGCCTGATCGGGGGCGAGGGGCTGATGGAATGGTCGATCCACGCCCATCGCCGCCCGTCTGATGCCGATATCGTGGGTCGCGACGTGGCTCGCGGATCCGTCGGGCTGGACTGGCGGCGCACCGAGATCCTGCCCGGCGGGCTGGTCGGCGCGGCGCTGGCGGGGCTGGACGCGGACCTGTACCGGATCGCCCAGGATGACCGTTTCGACGACGTCGAAAGCCGCGTCGATCCGATGGTCGGTGTCGAGTTGCGCTGGCCGCTGGCGGGCAGTTCCGGGGGCGCGACCCATCTGGTCGAACCGGTCGCGCAGATCCTGTGGTCGCCGAGCGGACAGGACGACGATATCCCCAACGAGGACAGCCGCCTGATCGAATTCGACGAAGGCAACCTGTTCTCGGATAATCGCTTTCCCGGCTATGACGTGCGCGAAACCGGCCTGCGGGCCAATATCGGCGTCGGCTGGACCCGGATCGACCCCGCAGGCTGGTCCTTGGGACTGACTGGCGGGCGGGTGCTGCGGGCGCGCGACGACGATGCGTTCGCCGACGCCTCGCCGCTTGGCGGGCGGCGTTCGGACTGGCTGCTGGCCGCGAATTACGACAGCGGCACCGGGCTGGCCATCGCCAATCGTGCCCTGTTCGACGATTCGTTCAATGTCTCGCGGAACGAGTTGCGGGTGGGCTGGCTGCGTCCCGACCTGCAACTGTCGGCGGGCCATCTGTGGATCAACAGCGACGAGAACGAAAGCCGCGATCTGGACATCAGCGAACTGACCGCGAATGTCGGCTGGCAGATCGCCGAGGGCTGGTGGGGCAATGCCGAGACACGCTATGACTTTCAGGCCGACCGCGCGCAGAAGGCGGCGCTGGAGGTCACCTATCGCAACGAATGCATAACGCTGGAAATGGGCCTGTCGCGTCGGTTCACCGACTCTGACAGCGTCCGGCCCGAAACCAGCTTCGATCTGTCGGTTCGCCTGGGTGGGTTCGGCAGCCAGAAAGACGGTCCCGGCACGGTGGCGCGGCGCAGTTGCATGCGCTAGTCTTCGGCCGAAGAAAATCATTGGGGGCAGCAGATGCGGCACATCCTTTCCGGCATAGCCTTGGTGGCGAGCCTGCTTATCGGCGCAGCCGCCCCGGCCGCCGCGCAAAACCCGTTCGAACCGATCGTCTATGTCAATGACAAGGCGGTGACCCGATACGAACTGCAGCAGCGCATGCGGTTCATGGAGGTGCTTGGCTCTCCTGCGGATACGGCGACGGCCGAACAGGCGCTGATCGACGACCGACTGCGCATGTTTGCCGCCGGCCAGCTGGGGATCGAGGTCACCGACGAGGGGCTTCAGGCCGGGCTTGAGGAATTCGCCAGCCGCGCCGGCCTGTCGGCGGCCGAATTCACCGCCGCGCTGGAACGTGCCGGGGTCGAACCGCAGGTCTATCGCGATTTCGTGACGGCGGGCATCGCCTGGCGCGGCGTGATCCGGGCGCGGCTGCTGCCGCAGGTGGACGTATCCGACGCCGAGGTGGATCAGGAACTGAAACGTCAGGTCGAGACACCGATCGTGACCCGCGTGCTGCTGTCGGAACTGATCATTCCCGCGCCCGAGGGGCAGGAGCAGGCGGCGATGAACCGCGCCAGGTCGATTGCCGGCAGCAACCCGTCCGAGGCCCAGTTCGCGGCGGCGGCCCGGCAATATTCGGCCTCGGGCACGGCGTCGTCCGGGGGACAGCTGAACTGGCTGGCGATCGAGAACCTGCCACCCTCGTTGCGGCCGGTGATCCTGTCGCTGCGTCCCGGACAGACCACTCAGCCGCTGAACGTGCCGGGTGCCGTGGTGCTGTTTCACCTGCGTGACACCCAGGGCACGCTGCGCCCAGGCGCAAGGGAACAGGTGCTGGATTACATGACGCTGCGGTTTGCCTCGTATACCGAGGCGGCGCAGCTGGCGGCGCGGGCGCGCAGCTGCGACACGCTGTATTCCGAGGCCGGCAGCGCCGCAGGCGCCATCCAGCGTCAGACCCAATCGCAGAACGCGATCCCGACGCTGATCGCCACGCAGCTTGCCTCGCTGGACGACAACGAGGCGGCGGTGGTCAATTATGGCAACGCGGCGGAATTGGTCATGCTGTGTTCGCGCCAGCCGGCGATTCTGGCCGAGGCACAGAACAATGTGGCCACGACAGCGCTGCCCGATGACGGGGTCGAGGCCGCCGTGCCCGACGCACAGGCCCTTCCCGACCGCGAGGTGGTGCGCGAAGAGCTGTTCAACCGCAAGGCCAGCAACGCCGCCGACGCCTATCTGGCGGAACTGCGCGCCGATGCGGTGATCCGGCGGCCGTGATGCGGTTCAAATGAGCCGGCGCATCCTTCTGACCTGCGGCGAGCCTGCCGGGATCGGGCCTGAACTGGCGCCGCTGGCGCTGGCGTCGGGCGTCGATTTCGTCTGGATCGGCGATCCGCGACATCTGCCCGATGGCACCGCCTTCGATCTGGTCAGCGCGCCCACGGACCCGGTTCCGGCGGGGCGTCTGCCGGTCCTGGCGCATGATTTCGCGGCCCCCGCCACACCCGGCCGCCCCGATCCGGCCAACGCCGCCGGCGTGATCGAGGTGATCGCGCGTGCCGTCGATCTGCTGATGCGCGGCGAGGCGGCGGGGATGACGACGCTGCCGATCAACAAGCAGGCGCTGAAGGAAGGCGCGGGCTTCGCCTTTCCGGGCCATACGGAATACCTGGCCGATCTGGCGGGGGGCGCGCCGGTGGCGATGATGCTGGCCTCGACCACGGTGACGCCGCCCTGCCGCGTGGTGCCTGCGACAATCCATATCCCGCTGACGCAGGTACCCGCCGCGCTGAGCGATCAGGCGCTGGAACAGGCGATCCGCATCACCCACGCCGCGTTGATCCGCGATTTCGGTCTTCCGGTGCCGCGCATCGCGGTGGCCGGGCTGAACCCCCATGCGGGCGAGGGCGGCACGATGGGCCGCGAAGAGGTTGACCGCATCAGGCCGTTGCTGGACCGGCTGCGCGCCGAGGGGCTGGATATCGCCGGTCCGCTGCCCGCCGACACGATGTTCCATGCGCCCGCGCGAAGCCGTTATGATGCGGCGATCTGTGCCTATCACGATCAGGCGCTGATCCCGATCAAGACGCTGGATTTCGCGGGCGGGGTGAATGTCACGCTGGGGCTGCCGTTCATCCGCACGTCGCCCGATCACGGCACCGCGTTCGACATCGCGGGCACGGGCCGCGCCGATCCGGCCTCGACCATCGCCGCGCTGCGCATGGCCCGGCAAATGGCAGATCAGCGCCGATGACCCGATCACGCAGGCAGTGTTGCGACCGGGGTCGCCAGGGGGTGGGACACCCCATGGCCGGGGGGTGCGGGGGGCTGGCCCCCCGCCCGTCGCGGGACGCAATACCGCGATCGGACCCGCAATGACCGGGATCGACAATCTGCCGCCCCTGCGCGAGGTGATCGCGCGGCATGAACTGCGTGCCAAGAAGCAGCTTGGCCAGAATTTCCTGCTGGACCTGAACCTGACCGCCAAGATCGCCCGGCAGGCGGGCGATCTGTCGCAATGCGACGTGCTGGAAATCGGCCCCGGCCCCGGCGGGCTGACCCGTGGCCTGCTTGCCGAAGGCGCGCGGCATGTTCTGGCCATCGAAAAGGATCCGCGGGCCCTGCCGGCGCTTGCCGAAATCGCCTCGGCCTATCCCGGAAGGCTGTCAGTCATCAACGGCGACGCGCTGAAGATCGATCCGCTGCAGCACCTGACGCCGCCGATCAGGGTGGCCGCGAACCTGCCCTATAATATCGGGACCGAATTGCTGATCCGCTGGCTGACGCCGCCGGACTGGCCGCCGTTCTGGCAGTCGCTGACGCTGATGTTCCAGAAAGAGGTGGCCGATCGCATCGTCGCGCGTCCGGGTGGCAAGTCCTATGGCCGCCTTGCGCTGCTGGCACAGTGGCGGGCGAACGCGCAGATCGTGATGACCCTGCCCCCCGAGGCCTTCGTGCCCGCCCCCAAGGTGCATTCGGCGGTCGTTCACCTGACCGCCCTGGAACAGCCGCGCTTTCCCGCCGATCCGGCAGTGCTGTCGCAGGTGACGGCTGCGGCGTTCAATCAGCGGCGCAAGATGCTGCGTGCCAGCCTGCGTGGCCTGCATCCGCAGATCGAACCGTTGCTGGAACAGGCGGGCATCGCGCCCACCGCCCGCGCGGAGGAGATCGACCTGGAACGGTTCTGCGCGCTGGCCCGCGGCCTGGCCGCCGCGCGTCTTCAGGGCTGATCGCCGCGGATCAAAAGCAACGGACGGGCCAATGCCGATCGCGCCGCGTTCAGCATGGGACGTGAAAGCAGAAGGCGTGTGGATCATGAAAAAGGGCCGCTTGCGCGGCCCGTTTGTCATGTCGTCGGCAGAGGCGCGGTTCAGCCTTGCCCGGCGCCGCCCTCGGCCGTGTCGGCGCGCTGTTCGGGCGCCGCCGATTCGGCATCCCCGGCGTCCGGTTCGGGTTTGCGACGGCTGCGCGTCGTGGTGCTGCGCGGTGCCCGGGCACGCGGTGCCTTGGGCTTGCTGTCCTTCGCCTCGGTTTCGGGCGTGGGCACCGGCGCGGCGCTGTCGCCTTCGTCGGATGCCACCGCGTCGGGCAGGCCGTCGCCCTGCGGCGTCTCGGCCGCTGGCGGTTGCTGGCGGCGCGTCCGAACGCGTTTTTCTGCTGCGGGGGGCTGATCGGCAGACCCGGCATCGGTTGCGACCGGCGCATCGTTGCGGCGCTGGTCGCGGGTGCCTTCATCCTGACGCCGCGGCTGCGGGTCCTGGGCCGGCGTGTCGCGACGGGCCTGGCCACGACCGTTCTGGTCACGGCTGTCCTGATCACGACCGCCCTGATCCCGACCACCCTGATCCCGGGCGCCGTGGTCACGGTTGCCGAAATCGCGGTTGCCGTGGTCCCGATTGCCGTTATCGCGACCGTTCTGACCGCCGTTCTGGCCGTTGCCGTCGCGCGGCTGCGCGTTGTCGTCGTCGCCCTGGCGCTGATTCTGGTTGTGCTGCTGCTGGCGCTCGGCCATTTCGCGCTGCGCCTCGCCCAGCATCCGGGTGTAATGCTCGGCATGCTGCAGAAAGCTTTGCTCGGCCACGCGGTCGTTGGACAGCTGCGCGTCACGGGCCAGGGTCAGGTATTTGTCGATGATCTGCTGCGGCGTACCGCGGACCTTGCCTTCCGGGCCCGAGCTGTCAAAGACACGGTTGACGATATTCCCCAGCGAGCGCTGGCGGTTCGACTTGTTACGCGAACGGGATTTGGATGATCTCATCAGTCTGTCTGTCTGTAGGTTCCAGGTTGGTCTGGACGGCGTTTCGGGCGGCATCGCGGCGAAATCCGCGCCTTGCCGTGCAGCCCCGCCTTGCACCTTTCAGCGCGCGTCGCGCACCCGGTCGGTTTCGGCTTTGTCAGGCTGACCCGTGCGGTGGCCCTGCGGCCCCGGCACGTCGCTGACTAACCACGCAGGACCGGGGCTTACAAGGGAAAAGTTGTCCCTTGGCGGCATTTCCCTGCCGAAAGCGGGTTTTTATCCCCCGAAATCGGCCAGAACGACACGATTCCGCCCATCAAGATCGCGGATCAGGCGCGTCTTTGCGCCCTGGTCGCGGAACAGGGCCGAGACCGCATCACCCTGGGTCGGGCCGATCTCGACCAGAACATGCCCGCCCGGTGACAGCCGGTCGCGGGCACCGGACGCAATTATGCGATAGGCGGTCAGCCCGTCTGCACCGTCGGTCAGCGCCGAATGCGGTTCCCAGTCCAGAACGTCCGGGGCAAGACCCGCCATTTCCTGCTGCGCAATATAGGGCGGGTTCGATGCAATCAGGTCGAAGCGGCCGGTCACGCCGTCATACCAGTCAGCCTGCGTGAAGGACGCCGTCACACCGATGATCTGGGCGTTCTCGCGCGCCACATCAAGGGCCGCGGCCGAGATGTCGGTGCCGGTTCCCGCCGTTCCCGGTCGCGCCGCCAGCAAGGAAATCAGGATCGCGCCGGTGCCGGTCCCCAGATCCAGAACGCTGCGCCATGGCAGGTCCAGCGCCGCATCGACCAGCGTCTCGGTCTCGGGGCGCGGATCCAGGGTGTCCCGAGTGACCCGGAATCTGTGGGCGTGGAAATCGCGGAAACCGACGATCTGGGCGACCGGCTGGCGCGCCGCACGTGCCGCGATGCCCTGATCAAGGCGCCGAAGCTGTTCGGCGTTCAGGTCGCGGTCATCGGCGGTGCGCAGCAGGCCCGGCGCCACCCCCAGGATCGCCGCAAGGATCCGGTCGGCGTCACGCGGCGCGGCCCCAATCCCGGCGTCGCGCAGGGCGGCGGTGGCACGCGCCCGCGCCTGCGAAAGCTTCATTCCTGGGCCGCCAGCCGCGCCGCCTGATCATGGGCGGTCAGCGCATCGATGATCTCGGTCAGATCGCCGGCCATGACCCGGTCCAGCGCGTAAAGCGTCAGGTTGATCCGGTGATCGGTCATCCGGCCCTGCGGGAAGTTATAGGTGCGGATGCGTTCGCTGCGGTCGCCCGAGCCGACCTGGCTTTTGCGGTCGGCGGCGCGTTCGGCATCGGCCTTCTGCCGTTCCATGTCGTAAAGGCGCGCGCGCAGCACGGCCATCGCGTTGGCGCGGTTCTGGTGCTGCGATTTTTCCGAACTGGTCACCACGATCCCGGTGGGCAGGTGGGTGATCCGCACGGCCGAATCGGTCGTGTTGACGTGCTGGCCGCCCGCGCCGGATGCGCGCATCGTGTCGATCCGCACGTCGCTTGCGGGAATGTCGATCTGGGCGTCCTCGGCCGCCTCGGGCAGCACCGCGACGGTCGCCGCGCTGGTATGGATGCGCCCGCCCGATTCCGTCTCGGGCACGCGCTGGACGCGATGCACGCCCGATTCGTATTTCAGCCGCGCGAAGACGCCGTCCCCCTCGATCCGCGCAACGGCTTCCTTGACGCCACCCAGTTCGGTCTCGGTCAGTTCCAGCATCTGGAAGGACCAGCCCTGCGCCTCGGCGTGGCGCCGATACATGGCCAGCAGGTCGCCCGCGAACAGCGCGGCCTCGTCGCCGCCGGTGCCGGGGCGGATCTCGATGATCGCGGGACGGGCGTCGGCAGCATCCCGGGGCAGCAGGGCGATGCGCAGATCCTGTTCCAGCCCCGGCATCTGGTCGCGCAGCCGCGCAAGTTCTTCCTCGGCAAGGGCGCGCATCTCGGGATCGGTCAGCATGGCCTGTGCCTCGTCGATCCCGTCGCGCGCGGCGCGCCAGCGGGCGATCTGTTCGACGACGGGCTTCAGTTCGGCGTATTCGCGGCTGATCGCGGCAATCCTGGCAGGTTCGGCACCGGCGTTCAGCTGCGCCTCGAGAAACTCGAAACGCTGGGTGATCTGGGCAAGGCGGTCTTCTGGCAGCATCCGGATCGCTTACTCTGCGCGCGCCGGGTGGGCAAGCGGCCAGCTGGGTGTCTTCCATTGCCGAAATGCCCCCTCAAGGGGGCGGGACGCAGCCCTCAGCGCCGGGACCAGCCAAGGAGGGCGATCAGGTCCATCGCGACATGTGCGCCGGCGATGGCAGTGGCCCCGGTCGTGTCATAGGGCGGCGATACCTCGACCACGTCGCCGCCGATCAACCTTGTGCCCGCCAGCCCGCGCAGCAGCGCCGCGGCCTGCCACGAGGCCAGACCGCCCCAGACCGGGGTGCCGGTGCCGGGGGCGAAGGCCGGGTCCAGCGCGTCGATGTCGAAGGTCAGATAGGCCGGCCGATCGCCGATGACCGCCCGGATGCGTGACAGCGTCGCCTCGACCCCGTCCTGATGCACCGAGGGGGCGTCGAGGATGGTCACCCCCAGCGTGTCGGGATTCTCGGTCCGTATGCCGACGCTGACGCTGGCCGCAGGATCGACCACGCCCTCGCGGATCGCCTTGTAAAGAAACGTGCCGTGGTCGATCCGGTCCGGGTCGTCATCGACCCAGGTGTCGGAATGGGCGTCGAACTGGATCAGCGCGACCGGACCCTGCCGCGCAGCGACCGCGCGCAGGATCGGCAGGGTGATGAAATGATCGCCGCCAAGGGTGACGGGCGCCGCGCCGGCATCCATGATCGCGCCGATATGCGCCTCGATGCGGTCCGGTACCTCGCGCGTGTTGGCGTAATCGAAGGCCATGTCGCCGTAATCGACGACATGCAGCACCGACAGCGGATCATAGCCCCAGCCATAGGGCGGGTCATAGGGTTGCAGGGCCGATGCCTCGCGGATCGCGCGCGGGCCGAACCGCGCGCCGGGACGGTGGGTCACAGCCTGGTCGAACGGAATGCCGGTCACGGCGACATCGACCCCCGCCAGATCCTTGGAGTAGCGGCGGCGCAGAAAGCTGGTCGCACCGCCGAAGGCATTTTCGTAGGACAGGCCGCGCGGGTCTGCGCGGGTGAAGGCCTGATCGACCTGGGTCTTCGCATCTTCCAGTGCCATGCCGCCCTCGTTCATCAAATTCCAACGCCGATACAGTGCCGCCGGGACCAGGACATCGCAAGCCGTCCGATCGTGCATCCTGCAGCTTTGCAGGCCAGCGTCGCGGCACCGGAACCCGGCGCGTCCTCCGGTTGTCCCGAGGTCCGATATTCACTGCCAAGTTGCTGAGATTGCCGTGGAATATTTCCGAATCAGTCGGCATCATCCAATTCGGTCAGTTTGGTGAGTTCAGCCCGAATCATGAAAGACGGCGCCCCCCATAGCACGGATGAATTCATCGCCCGCATCCAGCAGATGCATGCCAGCCTGCCACGCCGGCTGCGGCAATGCGCGGAATATGCCGCGCGTCAGCAGGCGCGGATGGCGCAGGCCACGGTTGCCGAGTTCGCGCGTGGTGCCGGAGTGCCCGCGTCGGCCGTGGTGCGGTTTTCGCAGGCGATGGGATTTTCGGGCTATGCCCAGATGCGGGATCTGTTCCGCAGCCCGTTCGAATTGCCCCGCAGCGACTATGCCGCGCGCCTGGAGCAGCTGAGCCAGTATGGCGACAGCCGGCCCGCCGGTCTGCTGGCGACCTTCGCCGAGGCGGGTCGCATGTCGCTGGAACGAATGATCGCGTCGGTCGACAGTTCGGATTTCGACCGGGCCGCCGGCATCCTGTCACGCGCCGCCGTTGTGCATGTGGTCGGCCACGGCCGCTGTTTCGCCGCCGCGGCCCATACCGCCTATATCCTTGAGCGGGTCGAGGTTCCGGCGCTGCTGCATGGTGCGTTCGGCCAGATCAGCGGTGCTGCCTCGGTGCGCGAAGGCGACGCGGTTCTGGTCGTGTCCTTTTCGCCGGCGATGCCCGAGACGCTGGCATTCTGCGCCGACCTGCGCGGCTGCGGCGCGGAAATCGTCGCCATCGCCGATCCGGGCGTTGCCGCGCGGCTGGGACGGGGCGTGCTGTCGCTGAACCTGGTCGAGGTCGAGGCCGCGGGGTTTCGCCCGATGGTCGCGACCGCGACGCTGGCGCTGGCGTTGGCCGCGGCGGCGGGCGGGTTGCGCGCCCATGCCGGAAGGTCCGACTAGCGGCGGCGTTCAGGCCGCCTCGGCGTGACCGGCCAGACGGGCGTGCAATGCCTCGCGCCGCAACTGCTGCTTGGGACCCTGCATGACGGCGCGACCGCGTTCAAGGACCAGGAATTCGTCACCCAGATCCCACGCGAAGTCAAAGAACTGCTCGACCAGCACGATGGCCATGTCGCCCCGGTCGCGCAGGGCTGCGATCACCCGCCCGATCTGTGCGATGATGTTGGGCTGGATGCCCTCGGTCGGCTCGTCCAGCAGCAGGACACGGGGGCGTGTGATCAGCGCCCGCGCGATGGCAAGCTGCTGTTGCTGGCCGCCGGACAGGTCGCCGCCCCGTCTGTGCGCCATCTCGGCCAGCACCGGGAAACTGTCGAAGATCTCGTCGGGGATGGCGCGTTCGGCGCGCGGCAGGCAGGCAAAACCCGTCTCCATGTTCTCGCGCACGGTCAGCATCGGAAAGATCGCCCGACCCTGCGGCACGTAGCCGACGCCAAGGCGGGCCATCTGCTGCGCGCTGATTCGGCCCAGTTCGGTGCCATCAACACTGATCGTGCCGCCGGATCGCGGATGGCGGCCCGCCAGAAGGTTCATCAGCGAGGTCTTGCCCACGCCGTTATTGCCCATCACGCAGGTCACCGCGCCGGGCCGCGCGGCGATGTCGATGCCGTGCAGGATCTGGCTGCCGCCATAATGCAGGGTCAGGTTCGTCGCGTTCAGCATGTCATCGCCCCAGATAGACTTCGATCACGTCGGGATTGCGGGTCACATGGTCCAGCGACCCTTCGGCCAGCACCGAGCCCTGATGCAGCACCGTCACCTTGCAATCCAGCCGTCGCACGAAATCCATGTCGTGTTCCACCACCACCACCGCGCGCGTTTCCGCCAGCCGACGCAGCAGCGTGGTGGTCTGTTCGCGTTCGGCCAGCGTCATGCCGGCGGCGGGTTCATCGACCAGCAACAGGCGCGGCTCCTGCGCCAGCAACATGCCGATTTCCAGCCATTGTTTCTGACCGTGGCTCAGTTCGCCGGCCTTGCGGCCGGTCTGATCGGCCAGCCCGACCTCGGCCGCCAATTCCTGCACCCGTTCGTCCGACGACGATGACGGCCGCCAGCCCAGCACGGCAAAGGGGCTGCGGTTGTTCTTCAGCGCCATGGTCAGGTTGTCGGCCACCGACTGATCCTCGAACACGGTGGGGCGCTGGAACTTGCGGCCAATTCCGGCGCGGGCGATCTGTGCCTCGTTCATCTTCAACAGGGAACGCGGCGGCTCGCCCCACAGGACGCGCCCCTCGTCCGGGCGGGTCTTGCCGGTCACGATGTCCATGAAGGTGGTCTTGCCCGCCCCGTTAGGGCCGATCACGGCGCGCAGTTCGGCATCACCGATATTGAAGGACAGGTTGTTGATCGCCCTGAAGCCGTCGAAGCTGACCGATACGCCGTCCACCTCCAGAAGCGAGCTCATGCCTTGGCCTCCTGTTCCTGCAGGGCGCCGTGATCGGGGCCCAGATCACGGCCCTGGCGGCGTGGCGACACCGCGCGCCCCAGCCAGTCGAACAGACCGGCGATCCCCCTGGGCGCGAACAGCGTCACCAGAACGAAGGACAGCCCCAGCGCGACCAGCCACCAGTCCACCCATTTGATGGTATAGAACGGCAACGACAGGTCGGGCGCGCGGCCGCCGGTGAACCAGCTGGACAGCAGCGACACGACCACCGCGCCGATCACCGCGCCATACAGCCTGCCGCGCCCGCCGATGGCCACCCAGACCGCCAGATAGATCGAGGCGATGGGCGCCAGTTCGGCCGGGTTGATGATGCCCGCCTGCGGGTAATACAGCGCCCCCGCGATGGCGGTGATCATCGCGGCCAGCGTGAAGACCACCAGCTTGAACCCCTCGACCGGATAGCCAAGGAAACGCACGCGGGTCTCGTCATCGCGGATGGCGCGGATGACGCTGCCGAACTTGCCGCTGACCACCCATGCGGCCAGCAGATAGCCCAGACCCAGCGCGACGGCCGAGGCCCACAGGAACCAGACCGACAGCCGGGCCTGCGACACGGTGTCGAGGCCGGGAATGTTCTGCAGACCCGACAGCCCGTTATTGCCGCGAAAGCCGCTGTCGTTCTGAAACAGCCACAGCGCCAGCGCCAGCGTCATCGCCTGGGTCAGGATCGACAGATAGACGCCGTTCACCCGGCTGCGGAACGCCAGCCAGCCGAAGACCAGTGCCAGCAGCCCCGGCACGGCCAGCACCAGCAGCATCTGCAGGGGCAGCGAATGGGCGAAGGACCAGACCAGCGGCAGATCGGCGGAACCGACAACCCCGAAGATCTGGTTCGCCACGCCTTCCTGCAGTTCCAGCGGCGTCGGAGGAATGGCGTTGTTGGCCATCGAGGCGGCGACGATGGCTTCGGTGCGTGCATACATCAGCCATTGCCCGATCATGTAGCCGCCAAGCGCGAAGAACGCCATCTGGCCAAGGCTGAGAATGCCCAGATAGCCCCAGACCAGATCCATCGCGACCGCCGCCAGCGCAAGGCACAGCGTCTTGCCCAGCACCTTGACCATCGAGGTCGGCAGTGCGCCGGTCCCGTAGGCCTGGCTGAGCGCGGTCACGGCGACGGTGAACACCGCAAGCCCCGCCAGCACGATCAGGGTCGAGGGGTTCTGCAGGATGAAGGGTTTGCGTTGCATATCAGGCCTCGGCGGCCCGCCCGCGCTGCGGAATGATGCCGCGCGGCCGGAACTGGATGAAGATGACGATGAACAGGATCATGAAGGTCTGCGCGGCCAGCGTGTTCGAGGGATTGAAGGATTCGATCACCTTCGACAGCACCCCGATCAGCCCGGCCCCCGCCAGCGTCCCCCAGATGTTTCCGACGCCCCCGACCACGACGGTCATGAAGCTTTGCACGATGTAGTCCTGGCCAAGCTCGGACGTGACCTTGGCGAACAGGCCGATGGCGACCCCCGCGATGCCGGCGATCCCCGAGCCGAGGCCGAAGGTCATCATCGCGATCCGGTCGGGGTTGATGCCCATGCTGGCCGCCATGCCCGGGTTCTGGGTCACCGCGCGCACCTCGAGCCCCAGCCGGGTGCGCTTCATGATGAACAGGAACAGGCCCAGAAACAGCAGCGCCAGCACGAAGATCGCCACCCGGATGGTCGAAATCGAGATCACGTCATTGACGGTGATCGCCCCTTCCAGCCAGGCGGGCGAGGTCAGCGGGCGGGCCTGGGTGCCGAAGACGTTCTTGGCGATCTGCTGCAGCGCGATGGACACGCCGAAGGTCGCCAGAAGCGTTTCAAGCGGGCGATGCGCCAGATGCCGGATCACCAGCCGATAAAGGACCACCCCGGCCGCGAATGTCACTGCAAAGGCCAGCGGCAGAGCGACGATCAGCGACAGGGTACGATCCGCGATCAGCGTTTGCGTCACATAGCCGGTATAGGCGCCCATCATGATGAATTCGCCATGCGCCATGTTGATGACGCGCATCACCCCGAAGGTGATCGCCAGCCCGATCGCGGCGAGGAAATAGATCGAGGCCAGCGACAGCGCATCAAGGCCCAGATCAATCCCCTTCATCGCCGAAAGCCGCAGCTGCGCGTTGCGTTGCGCGGCACGCGCGGCATCGGTCACGTCGCTGTCGGGTTCTGCATAGACCTCGAAATAGCGATGGGCGTCGATGGCCGCCTGTGCCTCGGATTCGGTGGCGGCGGGGGTGACCGTGCCGGCGGCTTCCAGCGCGTCATATGCACGGTCGCGGGCTGCAGGATCGCCAAGCGTGGCAACCGGCACGCCGCCGACCTTGCCATCGGCGATGTGGGCGGCAAGGCTGTCGCGCTGCGCGGCCGGTGTCAGGCGCGGCTGTGCAAGATCCTGCGCCTTCAGCAGGTCATAGGCGGCATCGCGGGACAGCAGATCGCCGCCGGGCGTCAGTTCGCGGGCGATATTGGCATCGCCGGGCTGATCGGTCGCGGCGATCCTGCGGGTGACCAGCAGCGGGTTCAGGGCCGCGCGGAAATCCAGCCCGACATCGCCGCTGAGCGCCTGGATCGCGGCGATCCGGGACGCGGGATCGGGGTCGTGCTGGATGGTCAGCAGCGTCTGCAAGCGGTCGCGCCGGGCCTGCAACGCGGGGTCGGGATCGGGCGGCGCATTGCGCAGCGCCTTCAGGTGATCGGCAGTTCCGGCCCGCGCAATCGAGTCCAGCGCCTGTGCGCGCATCGCAGCGTCAGGGTCGGAAATCTGGCTGGCGACAAGGGCCGATTCGATCAGCCCCCTCACACCTGAATTGGGGCGCAGCATGTCGGGGTCGGCGCCACTGACCGGTGCGCCTGTCGCCGCGTCCGTCATCACGTCGCCATCGACGATCAGCAGGCGTCGGTCATCGGTCAGGCCAAGGCTGCGGTCGGCCCATGCCGCCAGCAGTGCCGTTCCCTCGGGGCCGGTCGCGGCGATCTGGTCGATCAGCGGGCCGACCGTCGTGCGCGAGGGGCGTTCGATCTGATCCAGATTGTCGGCAATTACGGCGCGCAGGGCCGGATTGGCAGCGGCCGGCAGGGCCGAAAGCAATGTCAGCACCGTCAGCAACAGAACGATCAGCGGGCGGGCGGCATGGGTCACGATGGCATCTTCCCTGGGCTGGGGGCGAAGGGGCGGATCCGCCCCTTCGCGGCGCGCGGATCAGTAGTTCGACTGAACCTGCACGCAGCTGTTGCTTTCGGTGTTCCACATGCCGCAGGACTTGCCCGGCCAATCGGCATCCAGGACCGCCGATTCCGGCAGGAAATCGGTCCAGGCGTCGCCCGGCACGGGATCGGTCTGGCTGACGATGTCGAACTGGCCGTCCTCGCGGATCTCGCCGATCAGCACGGGCTTGGTCAGGTGGTGGTTCGGCAGGACCGTGGCGGTGCCGCCGGTCAGGTTCGGCACCTCGACCCCCACGATCGCGTCCAGCACCGGATCGACATCGGTCGTACCGGCCTTCTCGACCGCCGCAACCCATGCGTTGAAGCCGATCATCGTGGCTTCCATCGGGTCATTCGTCACCCGGCTGTCGTCGCCGGTGAATTTGTGCCATTCCTCGATGAAGGCGGCGTTCTCGGGCGTGTCTGCCGTTTCGAAATAGTTCCAGGCCGCCATGTGACCGACCAGATTGGCGGTATCCAGCCCGGACAGTTCCTCTTCGCCGACCGAGAAGGCCATCACCGGAATGTCGTCGGCACTGACGCCGGCCGCCGCAAGTTCCTTGTAGAAGCCCACATTCGCGTCGCCGTTGATGGTCGACACGACCCCGACCTTCTTGCCGTCTGCCCCCAGTGCGACGACGTCCGAGACGACCTTGGACCAGTCGGAATGGCCGAACGGCGTGTAGTTCACGAAGATCTTGCCGTCGGCCAGTTCGTTGTCGGTCAGGTATCTTTCCAGGATGTTGTTCGTGGTGCGCGGATAGACATAGTCGGTTCCCAGCAGGGCCCATTTCTCGACGCCCAGTTCCTGGGCCATGTAGTCCACCGCCGGGATCGCCTGCTGGTTCGGGGCGGCTCCGGTATAGATGACGTTCTTCGAGGATTCCTCGCCCTCGTACTGCACGGGATAGAACAGCAGGCCGTTCAGTTCCTCGATCACCGGCAGCACGGATTTGCGGCTGACGCTGGTCCAGCAACCGAAGATCGCATCCACGTCACTGACGGTCAGCAATTCGCGGGCCTTTTCGGCAAACAGCGGCCAGTCCGAGGCCGGATCGACGACGACCGCCTCGATCGGGCGGCCCAGAAGCCCGCCCTTGGCGTTCTGCTGTTCGACCATCATCAGGACGGTGTCCTTCAGCGTCGTTTCGGAAATCGCCATCGTGCCGGACAGCGAATGCAGGACGCCGATCTTGATCGGTTCTCCTTCTTGCGCCCATGCGCCGTTGGCCAGCGCGATCGCGCTGCTCAGCATCAGCATCTTCGTGACAGTGTTCATTGTCGCCCTTTCCGCCTGACCCGCTGGCCAGTGTCCCTGTTGTTATGTCGTGGAAGGATCGCGCCTTCGCAGATGCAGAAAGAGCGGAAAAAGAGGCAGTTGGACAGGATTCGAGCAACCTTGGCGCGAGCCGGGCAGGGTTTGTGCGGCCAGGCGGCAGAGCCGGCCCGCGCTGCCCGACAATCGGGCAGCTTCAGGCCGGTTCGGGCGTCAGCCCACCCTGCCGGATCAGGAATTCGACGATCCGATCGACGCCGATTCCATGGCGCAGCGCGGCCATGATCACCGGGCGGGCACCACGGGATTCGACCGCATCGGATTCCAGCAGCACCGGGTCCACGCCGACATGCGGGGCCAGATCGGTCTTGTTCACGATCAGCAGATCGGACCGGGCAAGGCCGGGTCCGCGCTTGCGCGGGATATCCTGACCCGCGGCGGTGTCGATGACATAGATCGTCAGATCGGCCAGTTCGGGCGAAAAGGTCGCGGCCAGGTTGTCGCCGCCCGATTCGATCAGGATCAGCTGCAGGTCAGGAAATGCCGCGTTCAGATCGGCGATGGCGGCCAGGTTGATGCTGGCATCCTCGCGGATCGCGGTATGCGGGCAGCCGCCGGTTTCGACGCCCCGGATGCGTTCGGCGGGCAGAACCTGCGCGCGCATCAGCGCCTCGGCATCCTCGCGGGTATAGATGTCGTTTGTGATGACGGCCATCGACAGGCGCGGTGACAATGCGCGCGCCAGATGTTCGGTCAGGGTGGTCTTGCCGGCGCCGACGGGGCCGCCGATGCCGACGCGCAAGGGGCCGTGACTGGTGGGCGGGGGCAGGCTCATGATCGGAAAATCCTTGTCTGCATGGTTTCGTGGCACATGGCGGCGATGTCCGCGCCCCATGTGGCGCTGTGAAGATCGGTGTGAGAGGCCGCCGCGGCGCGCGCCGCCGTGCGCAGGATCGCGGGTTGCAGGGCGGCCAGCATGGCCTGTCCCTCGACCGGGCCCAGCGGCAGAAAGCGCACCGCCGCGCTGATCAGCGCGGCGGCCTGCGCCTGAAGCCAGGCCGCGATCAGTTCGGTACGGGGCAGGGGCATCGCCGCGCAGGCCCGTCCGAAAGCCACCGGCAGTGCGGAGGGGGGCAGTGGCCGATCAATCGCAGATACGTTGGCGGCGAAGGCCGCGCCCTGTTCCAGCGTTTCGGTCAGCCGCTCCGAGGTCAGGCAGGAAGCGCGGGCCAGATCGTCCAGCCCGGCGTGATCGGCATCGTCGTGCAGCGACAGCGCGATCAGCACGGCGTCGGTCCATCCCGCGCCATGTTCCAGCCAGTCGGTCAGCCAGACAGTCAGGGTGCTGCGTGTCACGGCGTGCCGGTCCATCGCGTGTTCCAGACCCTGCGACCATGCAAAACCGCCCACCGGAAAGGCGGGCGACAGATATTGCGCCAGCCGCAGCCGCGCGGCTTCAGGCGTGGTCGTGATGATGGTCATGGCGGTGGCCGTGATCGTGACCGGCGTCGTGATCGTGGCTGTGGCCGTGATCATGTCCGAAGGTGCGGCCATGGCCATAGGCGCCGCCTTCGGGGCTGAACGGCAGATCGGCGCGTTCGACCGTGGCGCCAAGTTGGCGCAGCATGGCTTCAAGTACATGGTCCTGGCGGATGATCAGGCGGGCGGCTTCTATCCGGCAGGGGGTGTGGCGGTTGCCGATATGCCAAGCCAGCCGGGGCAGATCGCCGGTCACGACCAGCACTGGTTCCGGCGCAGCGCGCATGACGATCCGGCGGCCGTCGGACAGCAGGAACGCGTCGCCATCCTCGACGCTGGTGACCTCGGGCAGATCCAGCAGGAAATCCCCCGCATCGAAGGTCAGCCGCTTGCGGCGCAGCAGGCGGGATTCGTAGTCCAGACGCAGCTCGCCCGCGAAGGGGCCGTGGGCTTGGCGGATGATGCTGTGGCAGTGAAGTGTCATCTTTCGGCCTCAGAACAGGAAATAACGCTGCGCCATCGGCAGCTCGGTCGCGGGTTCGCAGGTCAGCAACTGACCATCTGCGCGGACCTCGTAGGTTTCGGGATCGACCTCGATTTCGGGCATGGCGTCGTTCAGCGCCATGTCGGCCTTGCCGATGCCGCGGGTGTTTTCGACCGCGATCAGCGATTTTGACAGACCGTCGCCCACCCCCGCATCCAGCCCCGCCTGACTGACGAACAACGCCGACGCGCGGCCCGTATGTCCCCACATCGGGCGGCTGAAGACCGGCTGCACCGGGATCGAGCCGTTCGGATCGCCCATCTGCGCCACCGCGATCTGGCCGCCGACCAGAACCATTTCAGGCTTCACGCCGAAGAAGGCGGGCGACCACAGGACCAGATCGGCGCGCTTGCCACCTTCTATGCTGCCGATATGGCGCGAGACGCCATGCGCGATCGCCGGGTTGATTGTGTATTTGGCGATATAGCGGCGGGCGCGCAGGTTGTCGTTCTGACCCTGTTCGCCGGGCAGGCGACCACGCTGGCGGCGCATCTTGTCCGCGGTCTGCCAGGTGCGGATGATCACCTCGCCCACGCGACCCATGGCCTGACTGTCCGACGAAATGACGCTGAAGGCCCCCAGATCGTGCAGGATATCTTCGGCGGCGATGGTTTCGCGCCGGATGCGGCTTTCGGCGAAGGACACATCCTCGGGCACGCGCCGGTCCAGATGGTGGCAGACCATCAGCATGTCCAGATGTTCCTCGATGGTATTGCCGGTATAGGGCCGCGTCGGGTTGGTGGACGATGGCAGCACGTTCGACATGCCGACCATGCGAATGATGTCGGGGGCATGGCCGCCGCCCGCGCCCTCGGTGTGATAGGCATGGATCGTCCTGCCGGCGATGGCGGCCATCGTATCCTCGACAAAGCCCGATTCGTTCAGCGTGTCGGTATGGATCATCACCTGCACGTCCATCGCATCGGCGACCGTCAGGCAGTTGTCGATGGCAGCGGGGGTGGTGCCCCAGTCCTCGTGCAGCTTCAGCGCGCAGGCGCCCGCGCGGATCTGTTCCTGCAGCGGCGCGGGCAGCGATGCGTTGCCCTTGCCCGCGATGCCAATATTGACGGGCAGGTCGGCGCAGGCCTCCATCATCCGGGCGATATGCCAGGGGCCGGGGGTGCAGGTCGTGGCCAGCGTGCCATGCGCGGGGCCGGTGCCGCCGCCCAGCATGGTGGTGACGCCGGAATGGATCGCGTGATCGACCTGCTGCGGGCAGATGAAATGGATATGGCAGTCGAAGCCGCCGGGGGTCAGGATGCGGCCTTCACCCGCAATGATCTCGGTTCCCGGTCCGATGATCAGGGTGACGCCCGGCTGGGTGTCGGGATTGCCCGCCTTGCCGATGCCCGCGATGCGCCCGTCCTTCAGCCCGACATCGGCCTTGACGATGCCCTGATGGTCGAAGACGACGACGCCGGTGATGACCGTGTCCATCGCGCCGCCCTCGCGGGTGATCTGGGACTGGCCCATGCCGTCGCGCACGACCTTGCCGCCGCCGAATTTCACCTCTTCGCCCGGCACGGTCAGGTCGCGTTCGACCTGGATCAGCAATTCCGTATCGGCAAGCCGGATCCGGTCGCCCGTGGTCGGGCCGTAAAGCGCCGCATAGTCGGCGCGGCTGAGTGTCTGGGCCATGCTACAGCGCCCCCATGATGTCTTGGCGGAATCCCTGGACGACGCGGTCGCCGGCATAGGGGATCAACTGGACCTCGCGCGACTGGCCGGGTTCGAACCTGACGGCGGTGCCCGCCGGGATCGACAGGCGCATGCCGCGCGCGGCGGCCCGGTCGAAATCCAGCGCGGGGTTGGTTTCGGCGAAATGATAGTGGCTGCCGACCTGGATCGGGCGGTCGCCGGTATTGGCGACCATGACCGTGACCGGGTCCCGGCCGTGATTCAGCGTGATCTGGCCTTCGGCGGGCAGGATTTCACCGGGGATCATGGTCAACCCCCGAAGGCCAGCGCCAGACCGGCCAGCGCGGTGCTGCCGCCAAGTCCGCGCAGCAGCGCGCCCCGCTGCAGCAACCGGCCCGCGCCGATCCCCGCCAGATGAAGGCCGATCGTCATCAGCGCGAAACCCGCAGCATAAGGGATCATGCCGCTGGCGGGCCCTTCTGCGCCATGCGCCCAGCCATGCGCGAAGCCGAACAGCGCCACACCCGGCAGCAGCACGCCAAGCGGCGGGCGGGCGGCCATCGCCACCAGCACGCCCAGGATGACGACCGAGGCCAGGATCATCGGCTCGACCCCCGGGAAGGGAAGCCCGGCATAGCCCGACAGCCCGCCCGCGATCATGCTGCCGACGAAGGTCAGCGGCAGGGCCCAGACCCCCCGGCCGCCGTATTGCGCGGCCAAGAGGCCAAGCGCGACCATTGCCAGCAGATGGTCCGCGCCGCCGACCGGATGCGACAGCCCGCCAAGGAACTGGCCCTGTTCATGGCCGGGATGGGCCAGTGCGGCGTGCGGCAGCAGAAGGGCTGCTGTGGTGATGCGCGGGATATTCTTCATGTCAGGCCTCTTGCCGGATGGGATGGTGGACGGTCACCAGCTTGGTGCCGTCGGGAAAGGTCGCCTCGACCTGCACGGATTCGATCATCTCGGGCACGCCCTCCATGCACTGGCCGGCCGTGATCACATGCGCGCCGGCCTGCATAAGGTCGGCGACCGAACGGCCGTCGCGTGCGCCCTCGACCACGAAATCGGTGATCAGCGCGATCGCCTCGGGGTGGTTCAGCCTGACGCCGCGCTGCAATCGGCCACGGGCGACCATGGCGGCGACCGAGACCAGCAGCTTTTCGCGTTCGCGGGGGGAAAGATTCATCTTCAGACCTGCCAGATACGGGGAAGGGGATCGGGGCGCAAACCGGCCAGAAGGCGGGTGATCTGTCGCCGCAGCGGCCAGCCGTCGGCGGCCAGCAGGCGCAAGATCAGTCGTCCGGGCGGGGCGCTGGCGGCGGCGGTGACGCCGGGTTCGTCCAGCAGACCGCGCGCGCGGTCAAGAAGGTCGGCGGCGTTGGGCGCGATTACCGTCAGGGTGGACATCGCGCGGGCACCGTTCAGCATCGCCGCACCGGCCAGGCGGGGCAGCGCCGCATCGTCCAGCGCCAGCGCGTCGTGATGGACCACCCGTCCCGCGCGCCGCACGATGCGCCGGTCGGTCAGCGACAGGCGGGCCAGGCGCTCGCCCATCGCCAGCCGTCCCAGCACGACGGTTTCCAGCAGCATGCAGCCCGCGTCCGGCGCCAGATCGATCCGAGTTTCGCGGGTCAGCCGCGCGCCATCGAACAGGATGGTTTCTTGTGGCAGCCAGTCCAGCCACGCGCCCTGACCGACCCGCAGATGCACGGCGGCGCGGGCCGGACCCGCTTCGGCGCGATAGGCGCGCTCGGCGGTCTGGGTGGTGGCCAGCGCCCGCGTGCGGGGACGCAGATCGACGCCGAATTCTAGCCGGTCGCCGGATGCCAGCCCGCCCGAGGTGTTCAGGAACACGATTTCGGGCAGGCCCGCCGTCATCCGCGGCAGCATCGCCTTGGCCGATCCCGATTGCGCCAGATCTACGATGCCGCGCGGTCCCATGACGACATTCGCGCGGCCGCTGCTGCGCTGCATGATCCGAGAGGGGGCGGGTATGTCGAACATGGCGCGAGAGGGCGCCCCGCACAGGGCAAGGTCAATGCGCGAGGCGACGGGCGCTGCCCGGATAGCGGGCAGGAATGCCGTCAGTGCAAATGATCGGCGCAACTTGCCCGTATTTCGGGCAGTTCTTGCGTGGCGGGACGCCCGGGCGCTGTCGCCGCGTCAGCCAGAGACCGCCCGCAGCAACTTGCGGCGCGCGGGCGGGATCGCGCGGATCTCGACGCCGGTGAAGACATGCATGGTGCGCAGGGCCGGATCGACCACCGCGTGATCGCTGACCCAGCCGCCCATCGCCAGATAGCTGCGCAGCAAGGGCGGCATGGCAGCCATGGCGCGTTTCGGGTCGGGCTTGCGCAGGCGCAAGGCGCGCGCGAAGCGGAAGACCTTGGGCGCCTTGACCCGCGGCCACCATCTGCGCGGGGCAAGGTGGCGTTCCTTCAGCATCGCGAAAGCCTCGGCATGGTCTTCGGGTTCGGTGCCCACGAAGCTGGAACAGCCGAACAGCATTTCGATTCCCGTCTCATCGACATGGCGGGTCATGGCGGCCCATGCCGTGCGGATGATGTCGGGGTCGCGGAATTCGGGATGGATGCAGAACCGCCCCATTTCGACCATGGGGCCGTCAAAGGATTCCAGCGCCGACAGGTTGTAGAACTGTGCCGAGTAGCTGCGCGCGATCTCGGACCCGCCGGACAGCGGAAGAAAGCGATAGCAGCAGACAAGCTGGCCGGTGTCCGCCAGCTCGATCAGCATGTGCAGGCAATCGTCGTCCAGCCGGTCGGCGTCGATCTGCAATCCGTCGTCCGCCGCGCCGTTGCGCGCGACGAAGCAAAGCCAGCGCAGTCGCTGCGCGGCGCCGATGTCTTCTGGGGTCTCTGCCAGCCTTGCCCGGTAGCGGCCTCTGCGAAATGGCTGCATGTCGGATGCGCCTCTGTTGCCTTGGCCCAAGCCTTAGCCAGATGTTGTGTCATTTCCGCGAAAGCGCAATGTCTGGAAGCGGTTTTTCCGGTCCACCTGCCTAATCCGTGTCCTGTGTGTCTCGGGCGGGAAGGGAATCGCCCAGAACATCCTCGATATACAATCTCTGGACCAGGATGATCGAGACCAGCAGAAGCGGTGTCGCAAGGATGATGCCGAACAGCCCGAACAGGCTGCCGAAAGCGACGATCGCCAGCACCGTCAGCACTGGCGGCAGATGGGCGGCGTATTTCTGGATCATCGGCATCAGGACATTACCCTCGATTTGCTGGATGACCACGAACAGAAGCGTGACATAGGCGGCCTGATCGACGCCCTGGGTCAATGCGAACATCACCGCGGGGATCCCCGACATGAAGGGGCCGATCACCGGGATGATGTTGGTCAACCCGGCGATCAGGCCCAGAACCATGGCAAGCGGCACACCCAGCAGCCACAGCCCCAGCCCTGTCAGCAAAGCGACCACCAGCATGTCCAGCGCTTGTCCGCCCATCCACCGTGCCAATGCGGTACTGCATTCGTCCAGGATTCCGGCCGCGCGGTCGCGGTAGAACAACGGGATCAGCCGCAGGAAACCACCGCGATAGCTGGGCGCATCCAGCGCCAGAAAGATGGCCATCGTCAGCATCAGCACCAGGTTGGCCAGACCGCCGAATACCGTTGTGATGGTTCCGGTCAGGTATCCGAAGATCGACGGGATCCCGCCGGAACTGCCCGAGGATTGTCCGTTGCCCGATGAGGGGTCGATGCGCCGTTCGATGAACTGGCCGATGCTGCTGCCTTCCAGCCAGTCGCTGACCTGCCGCCACGCGGCGGGCAGGCTTTTCAGAAGCTCGTTGAATTGCTGCGAGACGGCAGGGCCGGCTGCGGTGAACAGCCCGGCGAAGATCGCGGCGGCGAGCAGCGCGGTCAGCAGCACGCCCGGTTTGAACGGCAGGCCAAGGCGGCGGTTCAGCACCTGTGCCCCGCCACGCAGCGCAATCGCCAGAAGGATCGCCGCAAAGCCCATCAGAAGCACGCTGGACCATGTCCAGATCGCTGCCAGCAGAAGGCCGATGGCAAAGACCGCGATGATCGTCGCGAATGGCACGTCGTGCAGGCCGGAACGGCCGGCGCGGTCTGGCGGTTCGGGTCGGTCGGGCCGGGGGCTGGACATCGCGGCACCTTCTTGTCGGACGCGGTTCAGGGTCACTCCTAGCATGTTTCGGGATAGGCGAAAGGGTCGGGGTGGACTGGCGCTTGTCCTTGCCCGTGGGGGGCAAGCCTGCTAACGGGGCGCGGATTTCACAGGCGGGCGGAGCAGATCCGCCGCATTCAGACAAGGTAGAGACATGGCCACCGAACGGACCCTTTCGATTATCAAGCCCGATGCGACCAAGCGCAACCTGACCGGCAAGATCAACGCCAAGTTCGAAGACGCGGGTCTGCGCATCGTCGCGCAGAAGCGCATCAAGCTGTCGCCCGAACAGGCCGGCAAGTTCTACGAGGTTCACAAGGATCGCCCCTTCTACGGCGAACTGGTCGAATTCATGGCGTCCGAGCCGGTCGTGGTGCAGGTGCTGGAAGGCGAGAACGCCATCGCCAAGAACCGCGAAGTGATGGGCGCCACGAACCCGGCAAATGCCGACGAGGGCACCATCCGCAAGGAATTCGCGCTGTCGGTTGGTGAAAATTCGGTCCACGGGTCGGACGCGCCGGATACCGCCAAGGAAGAGATTGCCTTCTTCTTCTCGGGTCTTGAACTGGTCGGCTAAGCTGCCGCGATACGGCATCCAGGAAAGGCGTCCCACGGGGCGCCTTTTTTCATGCGCTCTCGCTGTTGTTATTATTGAACGGACGCCAAGGTGCTATCGCGGTTGGGCGATCTGGATCGGAGATAGGCATGTGGCGATGGATCAGGCGCTGCATTGTTAGCGTTGGCGTGATGCTGGCGGCGGCGATCGTTTATCTGGCCTATCTGCAGCTTAGCGGGAATTTTCATGCGGTTGTCGCGGGCGAGGTGTATCGTGCGGCGCAGATGGACGGGCAGCGGCTGGCGCGCTGGAAGCGCGAGCACGGCATCGCCACGGTGCTGAACCTGCGCGGGGAAAATGCCGGCGCCGACTGGTATGAGGCCGAGCGCGGCGTGGCCGAGCGTCTGGGCATCGGGCATATCGATTTTCGCATGTCCGCGGCGCGATCGCTGGATCGCGCACAGGTTCAGGACCTGTTGCAGGTCATGCGCGATGCGCCAAAGCCGCTGTTGATCCATTGCATGGGCGGGGCTGACCGGACCGGGCTTGCCGCGGCGCTGTATGTCGCCGGAATCGCCGGCGGCGGCGAGGAGGCGGCGGAATGGCAGTTGTCACCGATCTTCGGTCATATCGGCATTCCGGGGCTGAGCCGTGCCTATCCCATGGACGTCACCTGGGAGGACATGGAACCCTGGCTGGGCTTTCCCGACAGCTAGGCTTGGTGCTGTCAGTTGCGGCAAGGCCCCGTGCAAGGTATGCCGTTTATCGGGAACATATTTTCAGGGGGCCGCAATGCGGGCATTCGTCTTTCCGGGGCAGGGGGCGCAGACCATCGGGATGGGTCGTGAACTGGCCGAGGCCTATCCGGCCGCGCGCGACGTATTCGATCAGGTGGACGAAGCCTTGGGCGAAAAACTGTCCGATCTGATCTGGAACGGCGATATCGAGACCCTGACCCTGACCCAGAACGCGCAGCCTGCCTTGATGGCTGCCTCGATGGCCGCGTTCCGTGCGCTGGAGGCCGAGGGTCTGGGCATTCAGGAAGCGAACTATGTGGCAGGGCATTCGCTGGGCGAATATTCGGCCCTTTGCGCGGCCGGGTCGCTGAGCCTTGAGGATACGGCCCGGCTGCTGCGCCTGCGCGGACAGGCCATGCAAGAGGCCGTGCCGGTCGGACAGGGCGCGATGGCCGCGATCCTGGGGCTGGATTTCGACACCGTCGATCGGATCGCGCGCGACACCGCCGGCGACGAGGTCGTGCAGGCCGCGAACGACAACGATCCCGCGCAGGTGGTCATTTCGGGACACAAGCAGGCGGTCGAACGTGCCGCCGCCTCCGCGAAAGAGGCCGGGGCCAAGCGCGCGCTGATGCTGCCGGTGTCGGCGCCGTTCCATTCCGTGCTGATGCAACCGGCGGCAGCCGTGATGGCCGATGCGCTGGCCGGGGTGGACATCCAGCCGCCCGCCGTGCCCCTGATCGCAAATGTGCGTGCCGAGGCGGTGATCGAACCCGGCGCGATCCGCAGGCTGCTGGTCGAACAGGTCACCGGCACGGTGCGCTGGCGCGAATCCATCGTCAATCTTGCCGAGGCCGGTGTCACCGAATTCTGGGAAATCGGCGCGGGCAAGGCGCTGTCGGGCATGATCAAGCGGATCGCGAAAGAGGCGACGGTGAAGAATATCGGCACGCCTGCGGATATTCTGGCGCTGAAGGGCTGAGACCGCCCGTTTCCGGGTATTTGGGCAAACAAGAAGGGGCAGCAATGTTCGATCTGACGGGAAAAAATGCGCTGGTGACCGGCGCATCGGGCGGCATCGGCGGCGCGATCGCCGAGGCGCTGCATGGCGCCGGCGCGACCGTCGCACTGTCGGGCACGCGCGAGGCGCCGCTGCGCGAGCTGGCAGACAGGCTGGGCGAGCGGGCGCATGTGGTGCCGGCGAATCTGTCGGATGCCGAGGCGGTGGTCGCACTGCCGAAAGCGGCGGCCGAGGCGATGGGGTCTGTCGACATCCTGGTCAACAATGCCGGGATCACGCGCGACAACCTGTTCATGCGCATGTCCGACGAGGAGTGGGCGCAGGTGCTCGAGGTCAATCTGACCAGTGTGTTCAGGCTGTCGCGGTCCGTCCTGCGCGGCATGATGAAGGCACGCTGGGGTCGCATCGTGAACATCACATCGGTCGTGGGCACCACCGGCAATCCGGGGCAGGGCAACTATGCCGCGGCCAAGGCCGGCCTGGTCGGCATGTCGAAATCGCTGGCCTACGAGGTCGCAAGCCGGGGCATCACCGTCAACTGCGTGGCCCCCGGCTTCATCGAGACGGCGATGACCGACAAGCTGAACGAGGACCAGAAAGGCAAGATCCTGACGCAGATTCCCGCAGGCGCCATGGGCACGCCGGGCGACATCGCGGCGGCGGTCACCTATCTGGCCAGCCCGGACGCGGGCTATGTCACCGGCGCCACGCTGCACGTCAATGGCGGCATGGCAATGGTCTGAGGCGACTTTGCAACGCTGCAACGCGGCGCGAGAATCCGTTGAAAACAGGTTGCATGAGCGTTCATGGGTGCTATATGCCCGCCTTTAGCAGCAGGGGAACCGCCCTGTGCCGAACCGGGCCAATGCCCGCGCAAATCTTGGGCGGATGCCCGCGAGAATGAGGATATGACATGAGCGATATCGCTGATCGCGTGAAGAAGATCGTGGTTGAGCATCTGGGCGTCGACGAGGACAAGGTTGTCGAAACCGCTTCCTTCATCGACGATCTGGGCGCAGACAGCCTCGACACCGTCGAGCTGGTCATGGCTTTCGAGGAAGAGTTCGGTATCGAGATCCCGGACGACGCCGCCGAAACCATTCAGACTGTCGGCGATGCGGTCACGTTCATCAAGGGCGCGGTCTAAGACGACGCGTTTCTGGACGACGGCATTTCAGACGGCGTCTTCCCTTGCGGGAAGGCGCCGTTTTCGCATGTCGGCGTTGCGGTGATGGATGGAACCCGGTCGGGCGCTTCCGTGTTGTCGCATCAAACCGGAAGGAGTTTGAAATGGCTGTGAATCTGCAAGGACTGAAGGATAACGCCCGCAAAGCGGCGATCTCGGAATTGAACGCGCGCCTTGCCGACGCCTTGGCGCTGGGTATGGCGATCAAGCAGGCGCATTGGAACGTGAAGGGCAAGAACTTCATCGCTGTGCACGAGCTGTTCGACACCGTCTATGCCAATAACCAAGAGCATATTGACGTGATGGCCGAGCGTGTCCAGATTCTGGACGGCGTCGCGGTCGGAACTGCGGAAGAGGTCGCAAAGAAATCCTCGCTTGAACCCTATCCGACCGATTTGACCAAGGCCGAGGATCATCTGCGCGCGATCTGCGACCGGATGCGCGATCACGGCGCCAAGCTGCGTGAGGGAATCGACAAGACCGACGAGGCAGGCGACGCCGACACAGCCGACATCCTGACGGCGGCGTCAAGAACCGCCGACAAGGATCTTTGGTTCATGGAAAGCCATCTGGAGTGATCTGCTGAGCCGCACGGCGACGCCATTCCCGTAGCGCTGGCCATTCATCATAGGCGGAGGAAGGCGCGCTTGTGCCATCCTTCGCCTAGGGCCGTTGCAGCCGGGCTTACCGTCCCAACTTGGCGTGAACCTCGTCCAGATCGATCTCTCCGATCGGGAACTTGTTGTCCGGATCGTCGAAGTCATAGCCGAACAGTTGGAAATCGTCCTTGTAGATTTCCCAGATCAGATGCCGCGACAGATCGTCGAAATAATCGCTGACCTTGTGGGCGCGCTTCGGCCCGTGACCTTCGGATTCGTTGAAACGGGGCACCTGAGCCAGATCGATGCTGACCGGGGTTTCGCATGCTTCAAGAACCTGCTGCATGCCGTCATTGAAGGTTTCGGTGTAGAATATCTGATCGTAGCGACCGCCGTTGACGATGAAGGTCGAGATATGCCCTGACATGGCCGACCAGTGAATGTCCGGCTCCATCGGGCGGCGAAAGCGGATCGTGTCGCGGGCGAACAGCAGGAAACGGCGGAAGCTTGCGACCTGATCGAAGTCGAACCCGTTTTCGGGGCTTCCGACATCGATCCCGTATCGCTGGACAAGTTGCGGCACCAGATTGCCACGATAGCGTCGGCCGTTGCGCTGAATCCCGGCGATCTTGTCGAAGAACGAGGACAGGATGCGCGCATAGGGGTTGCGTACGCAGGTGAATGTCGGCGCGGAATGGTCGCGCACGGCATGGCTGATCAGGGGCTGGCTGTCTTCTCGGGACCATTTGTGCAGACCGTCGTTGGCATCATGGATGTCGCCGTCGAAAAACTGCCCGTGATCCGAATAGAACATGATCTGGCCGATGGTCGAACAGGCGCATTTCGGCACCACCCGATAGATCATGCTTTCGCTTTCGGTCATCCATACGCCGGGAAAACCCATCACCATTACTCCGTTCCGTCAGCACCGCAGCATGGCGCGACTTGACTCGCCCGGCTTGCCCGCGCGCTGAAAATGTTTAGAGACAGAAATCAAAAGCCGAGGGGATTTTCAATGTTTTCCCTTCGATCGTCTGAAGTCGGTGGAAGTTCCGTCCCATATGGCCCGTATCGCCTTCATCCTTCTGGTCCACAAGGACCCGCGCGGTGTCATCGATCAGGCCAGGCGGCTGACAGCCTCCGGTGATTTCGTCGCCATCCATTATGACCGGAGTGCGCCGCCCGAGCATGACACTGCGATCCGGGAGGCACTGGGTGGAAACTCACGGGTTACCTTTGCGGCGCGGCGACTGAAATGCGGCTGGGGCGAATGGTCGCTTGTCGCTGCGACGTTGGAAGCCCTGCAGGCCGCCGAGCAGGCGTTTCCACAGGCATCGCACTTCTATCTGTTGTCCGGCGATTGCATGCCGATCAAATCCGCCGAATATGCCCGGGCCTTTCTGGACGCCGAGGATTGCGATTATATCGAGACCTGCGATTTCTTCGAAAGCGACTGGATCAAGACCGGCATCCGGGAAGAACGGCTGGTCTATCGCCATTGGTTCAACGAACGGTCACAGAAGGCGTTGTTCTATGCCAGCATGAACTGGCAGAAGCGGCTTGGCCTGCGCCGCGGCCTGCCCGAAGGCCTGCAGATGATGATCGGGTCGCAGTGGTGGTGTCTGAGACGCCAGACGGTCGAGGCGGTGCTGGACCTGATCAGATCGCGACCGCAACTGATCCGTTTCTTCAAAACGACGTGGATTCCGGACGAGACCTTCTTTCAGACCCTGGTCGCTCATGTCGTGCCAAAGAACCGCATCCGGTCAAGTTCGCCAACGTTTCTGATGTTTACCGATTACGGCATGCCCGTCACGTTCTACAACGACCACTATGATCTTCTGCTGCGTCAGAATTTCCTGTTCGCGCGCAAGATCAGTGCCGAGGCGCTGCAACTGCGCGCGCGTCTGGGTGAGATTTGGCAGGCGAAGGGCGTCGATTTTCCCATTTCGGCCGAAGGGCCGCGGCTGTTCACCTTCCTGACCGGTCGCGGACGGATCGGACGGCGCTTTGCACCGCGTTTCTGGGAAGCCGAGAGCAGTCTGGGGCGAGCGCGCGTCGTCCATCTGATCGTTGCAAAGAAATGGCACATCGCCAAGAGGCTGACCGCGCGGATCCGCGAGACGACGCCGATCCCGGCGGTGGATTACATCTTCAACGAGATCGACGCTGGGTTGCCCGACATGGGGGGCGTGGCGTCGACGGTGGACAAGCGACAGCGCCATCGGCGCGCACTGGTCAGACTGTTGTTCGAGCAGTTCGAATCGCGGCATCTGGTGCTGTGTCTCGATCCCTCGGCGCTGAGCCTGATCAGCGATTTCGCCAACGACCGCGCCGAGGTTCGCATCCTGTTCATCGACACGGTCTTCGACGATGACTATCTGCGTGGGCATATGGGGCGTGTCGGGTTGATCGCTGCCACGACGCCCGACGAGGTCGTGCGCCGACTGGCGCCCGTGGTGCGCGACGATCTGGATCATGAGGCCGAACTTCTGCGGGATATGGGATTCGCGCGTTTCGAGACGATCACGCCGGACGCGCCCCAAGACCGCAATGCGGTGTCCCTTCAACGCTTTCTGGAAGTATCGCCCGAAATCGCGCAGGATCTGGCCGCAACATCACATCTTTTCGCTGACTGACGAGGGCAGAGGCCATGGCATACAACTATGATGACAGCAATATCTTCGCCAGGATCTTGCGTGGAGAGATCCCCAACGACACGGTTGCCGAAAACGAACATGCGCTGGCGTTCCGCGATATCGCCCCGAAAACGCCGGTCCATGTGCTGGTGATTCCCAAGGGCCGCTATGTCAGCTTTGACGACTTTTCCGCCAATGCCCCGGACGCCGAAATCGCCGGGTTCATGCGGCTGTGCGCCGAGGTCTGCGCCAAGGAAGGCGTGTCGCTGGATGACGGCAATGCCGGGTTTCGCGCGATCACCAATGCGGGCACGCATGGCGTGCAAGAGGTTCCGCATTTCCACCTGCATATCATGGGTGGCAGGCCGATGGGGCCGATGATCGCGTTGCGGGACTAGATCTCAGTCGCGCGTCATCTCGACGAACACATCCTCGAGATCGGGCTGCTCGCTTGCGACATCAATGATCGGAACGCCCGCGCCCCGCAGCGCGTCCAACAGCTGATCCGCCCGGATCCGCGACGGCGGATAGCTGATCGCCAGCCGCCCGTCATCGCGCCATTCGGCCCGCGCACCCGCAGGCAGGTCGGGGATGCGGGTCTGCCCGCCCGAATCGATGATCAGCGTCTTGCCGTCGGTGCGGCCCAGCAATTCGCGGGTGCCCTGACGGACGATAAGTTCGCCGTGGTTGATGATGGCGATCTCGTCGCACATCTGTTCGGCCTCTTCGAGGTAATGCGTGGTCAGGATGATCGTCATCCCCGCCTGATTCAGCCTGCGGACATTGTTCCACAGCATTTCGCGCAGGGTGATGTCCACGCCGGCGGTCGGTTCGTCCAGCACAAGGATCTGCGGACGGTGGACCAGAGCCTTGGCCAGAAGCAGCCGCCTGCGCATGCCGCCCGACAGGTTCCTTGCATAGGCATTGGCCTGGTCGGTCAGCCCGACCAGTTCCAGCAGTTCGTCGGTCCAGCGTTCGGATCTCGGCACGCCGTAAAGCCCGGCCTGCACTTCCAGGCTGGCGCGGGGCGTGAAGAACGGGTCCATGTTCAGTTCCTGCGGCATCACCCCGATGGCGGCACGTGATTGCCGCGGGTTCACGTCCTGATCGAACCCCCAGATCGTCACCTTTCCCGCCGTCTTGTTGACCAGACCGGCAAGAATGTTGATCAGCGTCGATTTGCCCGCGCCATTCGGTCCCAGCAGGCCGAAGATGCTGCCGGAGGGAATGGACAGGTCAATGCCCTTTAAGGCCTCCTTGGCGGGGGCGTTGCCCTGTGCGCGATAGGTCTTGCGCAGTCCGGAAATGTCGATGGCGTTGGTCATGGATCGGTCCTGGCGGAGCTTGCGAAGGCAGGGTGCGCTGCGGTAATGGGGTTAGACCAGATGATGCAAGCCGCCACAAGAAGGCCAGCCATGACCGAATATGTGCTACCAGAGAACCCGCTGTCGACCGGACAGGAGCTTGCCGAGCTGAAATTGCCCGCGCCGGAAGAGGTGGTGGTCACGAAGTGGCGCGTATCCTGCGACGGGGACGATGCCGCGGGGCTGGGACATCCGCGCGTCTGGCTGGCGATTTCGCCCGATACCGGATTTGTCGATTGCGGATATTGCGACAAGCGCTTCGTCATCGATCGCGACCACGCCGGCGACGACCACTGAAGGCACCGTCACGCCGGTTGCGTCCCGCGACGGCGAAGCCTTGTCGACCCCCATCGAGGGGGATCGCCAAGGCTGGGCGGCTGGCGCCGCCCGGAACCCGCATCAGGCCGCCGCGCCCCTTTGCGCCGGCCAAGGCTTTCTGCCAGAACGGTCCGCGACACCGCGAAAGGACCGATCTCCATGACCCAGGACGCGCCCGAATTCGGCAAGGGCTGCCATCTGCATCTGATCGACGGCTCGGCCTTCATCTTCCGCGCCTATCACGCCTTGCCGCCCCTGACGCGCAAATCCGACGGTCTGCCGGTCGGCGCGGTTGCCGGGTTCTGCAACATGCTGTGGAAATACGTCACCGACGAACGCGGCAGCGACGCGCCCACCCATGCGGCGGTGATCTTCGATCATTCGGCCAAGACCTTTCGCAATGAGATCTATGACCTCTACAAGGCCAATCGGCCCGAACCGCCCGAGGATCTGCGTCCGCAATTCCCGCTGACGCGCGAGGCGACCCGCGCCTTCAACATCTCGTGCATCGAGGTCGAGGGCTATGAGGCCGACGATATCATCGCGACGTTGGCCTGTCAGGCGCGCGACGCCGGCGGTGCGGTGACGATCATCAGCAGCGACAAGGACCTGATGCAGCTGGTCGGCGACGGCGTCGACATGCTGGATCCGATCAAGGCCAAGCTGATCGGTCCCGACGAGGTGCGCGAAAAATTCGGTGTCGGACCGGAGCGGGTGGTGGATGTGCAGGCACTGGCTGGCGATTCGGTCGACAATGTGCCAGGTGCGCCGGGCATCGGCATCAAGACCGCGTCGCAGCTGATCAACGATTTCGGCGATCTCGAGACGCTGCTGGAGCGGGCTGAGGAGATCAAGCAGCCCAAACGTCGCCAGACCCTGATCGACCATGCCGAACAGATCCGCATCTCGAAGCGGCTGGTGCAGCTGGATTGCGAGACGCCGCTGGATTTCACCCTGCAAAGCCTGGAGGTGCGCGATCCGGACGCGGATGCGCTGCTGGGGTTCCTGACCGAGATGGAGTTCCGGACCCTGACTGCGCGGGTGGCCGAGAAGCTGGGCGCCGAAGCGCCGGTCGTGACATCGTCCCCACCATCCGAGGCCCCCGCAGCGCCCGAACGGCCCGCCATCGATTCGACGGGCTATGACTGCGTGCGCGACCGCGACGCGCTGGACCGCTGGATCGCGCAGATCCGCGAGGCGGGCCATGTCGCCATCGATACCGAAACCACTGGGCTGGATGAGATGCAGGCCGATCTGGTCGGTATCTCTTTGTCGGTCCATGCGGGTCACGCCTGCTATATCCCGATTGGCCATGTCGCAGGCAGTGACGACCTGTTCGGCGCGGCCGCGCTGGTCGACGGGCAGCTGCCGATGGATGAGGTCCTGAAGGCGCTGCGGCCGGTGCTGGAGGACGCGGCCATCCTGAAGATCGGCCAGAACGTCAAGTATGACTGGAAGATCCTGGCCCGGCACGGCATCCGCATGGCACCGATCGCCGACACGATGCTGATGTCCTATGCGCTGAACGCCGGCACGCATAATCACGGTATGGACGAACTGGCCGAGCGTTACCTGGGCCACAGATGCATCCCGATCAAGGAGCTGATCGGCAGCGGCAAGTCGCAGATCGGTTTCGCGCAGGTCGCGATCGACAAGGCCACGCCCTATGCCGCCGAGGATGCCGAGGTCACGTTGCGCCTGTGGCAGCATTTTGCCCCGATGCTGCCGTCCGAGAAGGTGACGACCGTCTATGAGACGCTGGAACGCCCGATGGTGCCCGTTCTGGCCGATATGGAAATGGCCGGAATTCGAGTAGATGGCGAACATCTGAAACGGATGTCGAACGCCTTTGCCCAGAAAATGGCGCAGCTTGAGGATGAGATTCACCAGCTTGCGGGCGAGAAATTCAATGTCGGCAGCCCCAAGCAACTGGGCGAGATCCTGTTCGAGAAGATGGGGCTGGAAGGCGGCAAGCAGGGCAAGACCGGTGCCTATTCGACCAGCGCCGATGTTCTGGAGGATCTGGCCGTCGAACATGATCTGCCGGCACGCGTTCTGGACTGGCGTCAGACAGCCAAGCTGAAATCCACCTATACCGACGCGTTGCCGACCTATGTGCACCCCGAGACGGGGAGGGTTCATACCAGCTATTCCATCGCCGGGGCGCAGACCGGTCGGCTGGCCTCGACCGATCCGAACCTGCAGAACATCCCGGTGCGCAGCGAGGAAGGCCGCCGCATCCGCGAGGCGTTCGTCGCCGCGCCGGGACATCGGCTGGTCAGCCTGGACTATAGCCAGATCGAATTGCGGATCCTGGCGCATGTCGCGGAAATTCCGGCGCTGAAACAGGCTTTCAAGGACGGCATCGACATTCACGCGATGACCGCCAGCCAGATGTTCGGCGTTCCGGTCGAGGGGATGGACCCGATGATCCGCCGTCAGGCCAAGGCGATCAATTTCGGGGTGATCTACGGGATCTCGGGCTATGGCCTGTCGCGCAATCTTCGCATCCCGCGTGCCGAGGCGCAGGACTTCATCAACACCTATTTCGAACGCTTCCCGGAAATCCGGGACTATATGGACAAGACCGTGGCAGACGCGAAAGAGGCCGGTTTCGTCACGACGCTGTTCGGGCGCCGGATCAATACGCCCGGCATCAACCAGTCCGGGCCGGCTGCCGGCGGGGCGCGCCGCGCGGCAATCAACGCGCCGATCCAGGGCGCTGCGGCAGATATCATCCGGCGCGCGATGATCCGCATGCCCGAAGCGATCCGCGACCTGCCGGCACGAATGCTGCTGCAGGTCCATGACGAACTGGTCTTCGAGGTCGAAGACGCCGCCGTGGATGACCTGATCGCGGTCGCGCGCGGGGTGATGGAAAACGCCGCCGCACCGGCCGTGCAACTGTCGGTTCCCCTGGATGTTGATGCGGGCAGCGGGGCAAACTGGGCCGAGGCGCATTGATGGGACATTCGCACGGCCACGCACATGGCCACGCACACGGGCATCACCACCACCATGCATTTGGCGGTGACGGCGCGATCGGCTGGGCGGTTGCGGTCAATCTGGCGCTGACGGCGGCCCAGATCTTCGGCGGGCTGATCGCCGATTCGACCGCGTTGATTGCGGACGGCGTTCACAACCTGTCGGATGCGCTGGCGTTGGTGCTGGCCTTCGGTGCCCGCCGTCTGGCGCGTCGTGCCGCGACGCCCGATTTCAGCTTCGGCTGGGGCCGGGCCGAGATCGTGGCGGCCTTCGTCAACTATCTGGCGTTGATCGCCGTGTCGGTCTGGCTGGCGATCGAGGCGTTCGGACGGCTGGCCGATCCGCCGCAGGTGGCGGGCGGGCTGGTCATGGCGCTGGCCGGATTTGCGCTGATCGTCGATCTGGCGACTGCCGCGCTGGTCTTCCGGCTGTCGAAGGACAGCGTGAATATCCGCGCGGCATTCCTGCACAACTTGGCCGATGCGGGCGTTTCGGTCGCGGTGATCCTGGGCGGCGCGCTGATCTGGGCATTCGGCTGGAATCTGGCAGACCCGATCCTGACGCTGGCCATTTCCGTGGTGATCCTGTGGCATATCGCGCTGGAGATCGGGCCGGTGTTCCGGATGCTGATGCTGGCCGCGCCACAGGGCAGCGATCCTTCGCGCGTAATCGCGGCGCTGCGCGACCTGCCGGGCGTCGATGACGCCCATCACCTGCATCTGTGGCAGATCGACGAACGCCGCAGCGCCGCCTCGGTTCATCTGGTGGTGGCGACAGGCGATTTCGCGGAGATCACGCTGCGCGCCAAGGACGTGCTGCGACGCGATTTCGATGTCGGTCACGCCACGATCGAGATCGAGAAGCCCGATGCCTGTGCCGACGATGCGGTGACGGCGCGCGACCAGGCGTCCTAGACGGCGGGGGAATGGTTGCCGGCGGTGGCGGCATAGCCGTCCAGCGCCTGCGCGATCAGGCGCGTCAGGGGACGGCCTTCGGGCAGGATCGCAAAGCCCGCGTCGTCCAGTCGGACCATGCCGCCGAAACGGGAGGCGATGGGCAGGAAAATGTCTTGCAGCGTCGCTGCAGACAGCGCGTGATCGCGCATCATTTCCGCGGTATCGACGCGGAAATCGCACATCAGCGTCTCGATCATGCGTCCGCGCCAACGATCCTCGGGCGAGAAGACATGCCCGCGCGCCACGGGCAGCCGGCCGGCACGCACTGCCGCCGTATAGGCCCCGGTGCCCGGGATGTTCTGCGCATAACCCTGCGGATAGCGCGAAATCGAGGATGCGCCCAATCCGATCAGCAGCTCGGCGCGATCATCGGTATATCCCTGAAAGTTCCGGCGCAGGCGCCGTTGGTCGCGCGCCCGGGCCAGCCCATCCGTGGGACGGGCGAAATGATCTATTCCGATGCTCAGGAAGCCGTCGGCGTGAAGCAGCCGGCGCGCCGTATCGAACAGGGCAAGCCGCGTCTCATTGTCGGGCAGGGCATGGTCAGGGATCATCACCTGACGTTTCGACATCCACGGCACATGGGCATAGCCGTACAGCGCGATCCGGTCGGGCCCCAGCGCCATGACCTTCTGCACGGTGTCAGAGATTCGCACGAGATCCTGATGGGGCAGGCCGTAAAGGATGTCGGCATTCAGGCTGGCGATCCCGTGGCTGCGGATCAATCGCACCGCACTGGCCGTCACCTGAAAGCTTTGATCGCGTCCGATGGTCTTCTGGATCAGCGGATCGAAATCCTGAATGCCGATCGAGGCGCGGTTCATGCCTGCCTCGGCCAGCGCGGCCATGCGGGGCGCGTCGATTTCGGCCGGGTCGATCTCGACCGAAAATTCGCCATCTGCCGCCATCGGGAAGCTGTCGAAGATCGCCGCGGCAAGCTGCCGTATCAGTTTCGCAGGCAGCAATGTGGGCGTGCCGCCACCCCAGTGCAGCCGCGACAGCCTGACACCTGCGGGCATCGTGTCGCGAAGCTGGGCCAGTTCGGTCAGCAGCGTCGCGACATAGGCGTGAACCGGATCAAGGTTCTGCGTGCCTTGCGTGCGGCAGGCGCAGAACCAGCACAGCCTGCGGCAGAACGGCACATGGATGTATAGCGAGATCTGGGAACCCGCCGGAACCGCGTCGATCCAGCCGGCGACTCGCGCCGAATCCACGGCCGCCGAAAACTGCGTTGCGGGGGGATAGCTGGTGTAGCGCGGCGCGCGCGCGTCAAACAGTCCCAGTCGTCTCAGTTGCGAAATGGTGCTCATGCACGTATCATTTCATCAACATGAGCGCGCAAGCATTGACCCAGATCAAGCATATCAAGGTTCCAGCGGATACGAAGGCCTCGACCACCTGCGACGAGTGCCCGATTCGTTACCGCGCCGTCTGCGCGCGGTGCGAAGCCGACGAGTTGTCGCGGCTGGAAGAGATCAAGTTCTATCGCAGTTTCGAGCCCGGTCAGCCGATCGTCTGGGGCGGCGACCGGATGGATTTCGTCGCCTCGGTCGTCAGCGGTGTCGCAACGCTGACCCAGACGCTGGAGGACGGACGGACGCAGATGGTCGGCCTTTTGCTGCCAAGCGATTTCCTGGGGCGTCCGGGGCGGGATCGCGCCGCCTATGATGCGGTCGCGATCAGCCGGGTCGTGCTGTGCTGTTTCCGGCGCAAGCCGTTTGACGACATGATGACGGCGATGCCGCATCTGTCGCAACGCCTGCTTGAGATGACGCTGGACGAACTGGACGCGGCGCGTGAATGGATGCTGCTGCTTGGCCGGAAGACCGCGCGGGAAAAGATCGCATCGTTCATCGCGATCGTCGCGCGTCGCGAAGCGTCGCTGCAGGAAAGCAAGCCGGGCGGGCAGATGACGATCGAATTGCCCCTGACCCGCGAGGCAATGGCGGATTATCTTGGTCTGACCCTGGAAACGGTCAGCCGGCAGATCAGTGCTTTGAAACGCGAAGGCGTGATCGAATTGCAGGGCAAGCGTGGCGTCCTGTTGCCGGATTTCGAGCGCCTGGTCGGGGAATCGGGCGACGATTCGGACGGCGGCTGGATCGCCTGAAACATCGGGATCGGTCACCGGGGGCCGTGCTGCCGGTCGCGCTTAGGGCCCGGCCAGCCATGATAGGGCCATTATTTGCGTTGGCCAGTTGCGAACGCGCGCGGAACGCCCTATATAGGCTTGGCTACGTTATCTCTGCTTCGATCTGTCTCCCTAATCGGCTTCAGTCTTCGAGTTTGATCTGACCAGCCGGGCCGCCGCAGTTCCGCGGGCGGCATTTTCTAAGGAGACATCACGATGGCCAACGGCACCGTGAAATGGTTCAACGCAACTAAAGGCTTCGGCTTCATCCAGCCGGAAAACGGCAAGCGCGACGTGTTCCTGCACATCTCGGCAGTCGAGCGCTCGGGTCTGCCCCACCCGCAGGACGGCCAAGCCGTGACCTTCGACATCGAAACCGGCCGTGACGGTCGCGAATCGGCGTCGAACCTGCAGTTCGTCTGATCGATCGAACGACGTTTCGAATTTTTCGGGACACAGCGTTCGGTTGAATGACCGGAATTTGGAAAAGGGCGGCATTCTTGCCGCCCTTTTTCATGAATTGATCGTGGTCCTTCTTGCCCTGGACGGCGGCGCCGCGGCGTTGCGCCCGGCCTGATGGGTATCACGATTTGCGCCCATCGGACTGATCCTGCGGCGTTGGCGGTTCACCGCGCCATGAATACCGGAACGTTCGTCTTTTCCAGCATGTTGCGGGTCGCGCCGCCCAGGATCGCCTCGCGGAAGCGCGAGTGGCCATAGGCGCCCATCACGATCATCTCGGCGTCGATCTCCGTGGCCCGTCGGATCAACTCGTCACTAATGGCGGGCGCGGTCCGTGCCAGCACGGCTATTTCGGCCCGCACGCCGTGGCGCGTCAGCATCTGGGTCAGCGCGCCGCCCGGATCGGACCGTTCCGGTCCGCCGCGGCGCGGATCGACGACGGTGATTTCGACCGTTTCGGCCTGTTTCAACAATGGCAGGGCGCGCCGCACCGCGGCCAGCGCCTCGACCGACTGATTCCAGGCCACCAGAATGCGGCGTGGCGGTTGGTCGGGCAGCCCGGTATCGGGCAGTATCAGCACGGGGCAGCCGCCTTCGAACAGGGCTGCTTCGGTCACCGCCTCGGCATCGCCAGGCGCATCGCCGCCATAAGGACGCCCCAGCACGGTCAGGTCCGAGAACCGCGCCCGCATTCCGACCAGGTTCGCGATACCACCGATTTGCGCGACGGCCGAATCGACCGACCAGCGCAGATCGGCGGCGGACACCAGATGCCTGCGCACGGCCTGTTCCAGCGTTTCGGCCTGCTCCATCGCGGCATCTATCGCCTCCTGAAAGGCATAGGGGGTGCCGCCTGGGAAATAATATCCGGCCTGGCTGTGATCGATTCCCAGACACAGGATATCCAGATGAGCGTCCTCGCGCACGGCCAATGCGGCCGCCGCGTCCAGTTGCGGTGTCTGCCGTTTCTCGGTCAGCACGGTCAGGATTGTCTTGTAAGCCATCTCAGCCTCCTTGCACCTCGGTTGCGGACACGCTGGCGCGTCGGAGCGAACGACGCCTTGATCCGAATCAAGCGACGAGTTTGACGCAGATCAAGGTTTCGCGACCGCAGTCTTCGTATTGCCTGACGATGAAGCGCAGGCGCCAGTGCCGCGACTCGCAGCAATCGTGGTGCGGCCTTCATCGAACGGGACACGGGAAACCATGTGGAATTATGTCAAACTGATCTTGCTTGGGCTGGTCGCGCTTGCGGCTGCGATCGGCGCAAATCTGGCGCGTGACCCGGCCTACATGGTCAACGCGCTGACCGTCATGCTGGTCGCTGCGGGGATGTTCGTCTGGACGCTTCGCCGTATCGATGAACCGAACGTGCCGCCCAACCCAAATGAATACATGGACGACGTGGTTCGGGCCGGTGTGATCGCCACGACCTTCTGGGCGGTGGTCGGATTTCTGGTCGGCGTGGTGATCGCGTTCCAGCTTGCGTTTCCCGCCCTCAACCTCAGCGACCTGACGCAGGGCTATACCAATTTCGGCAAGCTGCGCCCGCTGCACACCAGCGCGGTGATCTTCGCTTTCGGCGGCAATGCTCTGATCGCGACCTCTTTCTACGTGGTGCAGCGCACTTCTGCCGCGCGGCTGTGGGGTGGCAACGCCGCCTGGTTCGTGTTCTGGGGCTATCAGCTGGTGATCGTTCTGGCGGCGACGGGCTATATTCTGGGCGCCACCCAATCCAAGGAATATGCGGAACCGGAATGGTATGTGGACTGGTGGCTGACCGCCGTCTGGCTGGTCTATCTGGCCGTCTTCCTGGGCACGATCGTCAAGCGGAAAGAGCCGCATATCTATGTGGCGAACTGGTTCTACCTGGCCTTCATCGTGACCATCGCGATGCTGCACGTGGTCAACAACCTGTCCATCCCGGTCAGCATCTTCGGTTCGAAATCCGTGCAGGTGTTCTCGGGCGTTCAGGACGCGATGGTGCAGTGGTGGTATGGCCACAACGCCGTCGGGTTCTTCCTGACCGCCGGGTTTCTGGGAATGATGTATTACTTCATCCCCAAGCAGGCCGAGCGTCCGGTCTATAGCTACAAGCTGTCGATCATCCACTTCTGGGCGCTGATCTTCCTGTATATCTGGGCGGGTCCGCACCACCTGCATTACACGGCGCTGCCGGACTGGGCCTCGACGCTGGGGATGGTGTTCTCGATCATGCTGTGGATGCCGTCCTGGGGCGGCATGATCAACGGCCTGATGACCTTGTCGGGGGCCTGGGACAAGCTGCGCACCGATCCGATCATCCGCATGATGGTGGTGGCCGTCGGTTTCTACGGCATGTCCACCTTCGAAGGTCCGATGATGTCGATCAAGGCCGTCAACAGCTTGTCGCATTATACCGACTGGACCATCGGCCATGTTCACTCAGGCGCACTTGGCTGGAACGGAATGATCACCTTTGGCGCGCTTTACTATCTGGTGCCGCGGCTGTGGGGACGCGAACGGCTTTACAGCCTGTCGCTGGTTAGCTGGCATTTCTGGCTCGCGACGATCGGGATCGTTCTCTACGCCGCCTCGATGTGGGTGACCGGGATCATGGAAGGGTTGATGTGGCGCGAGGTCGACAGCCAGGGCTTCCTTGTGAACGCGTTCGCCGACACCGTGGCCGCCAAGTTCCCGATGTATGTGGTCCGCGCGCTGGGTGGGGTGATGTACTTGGCTGGCGGATTGATCATGGCTTACAATCTTTGGGCGACCGTCGCGAGACAACCCAAGGCGTATCACACGGCTATCGCCGTGCCGGCCGAATAAGGGGGGCGAACGATGGCAATTCTGGAAAAGCACAAGATCCTGGAAAAGAACGCCTCGCTGCTGTTGGTGTTCTCGTTCCTGGTGGTCACGATCGGCGGCATCGTGCAGATCACGCCGCTGTTCTATCTTGAGAACACGATCGAAAAGGTCGAAGGCGTCCGTCCCTATACCCCGCTGGAGCTGACCGGGCGCGACATCTATGTGCGCGAAGGCTGCTATGTCTGCCACAGCCAGATGATCCGGCCGATGCGGGACGAGGTGGAACGCTATGGCCATTACAGCCTTGCGGCCGAATCGATGTATGACCATCCGTTTCAGTGGGGCTCGAAACGCACCGGCCCCGACCTGGCGCGCGTCGGCGGGCGCTATTCGGATGAATGGCATGTCGACCACCTGACCGACCCGCAATCGGTGGTGCCTGAATCGATCATGCCGAAATACGGCTTTCTGTCGGATCGCATCATCGGCGCGCAGCATGTCGCGCAGAGGCTGGAAACCGATGCCATGGTCGGCGTGCCCTATAGCGATGACATGATCGCCGCCGCGGTCGAGGATTTCCGGGCGCAGGCCGATCCCAATGCAGACGCATCAGGAATGCAGGACCGCTATCCCGGCGCGCAGCAGCGCAATTTCGACCGTCAGCCGCAGGTGACCGAGATGGATGCGCTGGTGGCTTATCTTCAGGTCCTGGGCACGATGGTCGATTTCTCGACCTTCAATCCCGATGCGCCGCGCTGAGGAGGCTGAGATGGAAACCTATTCTTTGCTGCGTCAACTGGCCGACAGCTGGGTGCTGCTGCTGCTGACACTGTTCTTCGTGGGGGTCGTTCTGTTCGTGTTCCGCCCCGGCGCCCGCAGGGCCCAGAAAGACGCCGCCGAAAGCATCTTTCGCCACGAGACCCGCCCCGCCGAGGCGGACGACAAGGAGAGCCGGTGATGGCCGACGACAAGAACAAGACGCCGGACGGCGACGATCGGATCGGGCTTGAACGCGCCGCCGCCGATGCCGAACATGCAGCCAAGATGACCGGCGACATCCCGCCGCGCCGCGACGCCGGCGCGCCCGAGGCGCCACGCCACCGGCGCAAGGGTCGCCACGGTGTCGCTGTGCAGGCCGAGGTACCCTCGACCGGGCATGAATGGGACGGCATCACCGAATATGACAACCCGATGCCGCGATGGTGGCTGTGGACGTTCTATGCGACGATCATCTGGGCGATCGGCTATGTCATCGCCTATCCGGCGATACCGCTGGTCAATCAGGCGACGCAGGGCCTGTTGGGGACCAACACCCGCCAACAGGTCGCGGCCGAGATCCAGCGTTTCGATCAGGCCAACGCAGCCGTGCAGACGCGTCTGGCATCGGTCGAGCTGGACCAGATCCCGGGCGATGCCGAACTGATGAACTATGCCACGAATGCGGGTGGCGCGGTGTTCAGAACATGGTGCGCGCAGTGTCACGGATCGGGCGCCGGCGGAGCGCGCGGATATCCCAACCTGCTGGACAACGCATGGCTGTGGGGGGGCACGCTGGAGGATATCCACCTGACCCTGCAGCACGGAATTCGCGATCCGCAGGATCCGGACACTCGCTATTCCGAGATGCCGGCATTTGGCCGCGACGAGTTGCTGGATGGCACGCAGATCGACCAGGTGGTCGACTATGTCCTGTCACTGTCCGATCTGCCGCACGACCAGACGGCGGCAGCTGCGGGCGAGGTGGTGTTTCAGGACAACTGCGCGGCCTGCCACATGGAGGACGGCACCGGCGATCGCACGCAAGGCGCACCCAACCTAGCCGATGCTGTCTGGCTGTATGGCAGCGACCCGCAAACGATCCGCCGGATGGTACAGGAAGGCCCTTACGGCGTCATGCCGGCATGGTCGTCGCGCCTGTCCGAGGCCGATATCCGCGCGGTCGCGGCATATGTTCATGGTCTGGGCGGCGGCGAGTAAGCCGCCCGATCAACCCGGTTCACGCTGCCACTTGGCGTGAAAGCGGTCGTCCCCGTCCTGTTCGCGCGTTCCTGGGGGCGACCGCACAAGTCATCGCCTGGGCGGGGCCGAAGGTTCCGTTTTCCGGCTAAGAACTTTCGCAAGGCAGCGCCCGTGCGAAAGACGCCGGTCCCCGATTGTTCGCGCGTTCCTGGGGGCCGGCGGAATATCCTTCCGCCGCGGCGAGGCGGTCAGGCCACCAGTGCGCCGCGCAACGAGTTCGGGGCACTTTCCACGATCCGGACCTGCGCCAGATCGCCGATCCTTGCATCCGGCGCCTCGACGAAGACCGAATGCAGATAGTCCGATTTCCCGACCATCTGCCCCGCGATCCGGCCCGTTTTCTCGAACAGCACGCCAAGCGTCCGCCCGACCATGGCCGCCTGCGCATCCTTCTGTTGCCGTGTCAGCAGGGCCTGCAGTTCCTGCAGCCGCGCATCGGCGATCGCGGCATCGATCTCGGGGCGCTCATAGGCGGGTGTGCCGGGCCGAGGTGAATATTTGAAGCTGAAGGCGCTGCCGAAGCCGACTTGTTCGATCAGACGCAGCGTATCGGCATGGTCCTGATCGGTCTCGCCCGGAAAGCCCACGATGAAATCGCTGGTCAGCATGATGTCGGGGCGTGCGGCGCGAATGCGGTCGATCAGCCGCAGATACTGGTCCGACGTGTGCTTTCGGTTCATCGCCTTCAGGATCCGGTCGCTGCCCGACTGGACCGGCAGATGCAGATAGGGCATCAGCTGCGGCACGTCGCGATGCGCCTCGATCAGGTCGTCGGCCATGTCGTTGGGATGGCTGGTCGTATAGCGGATGCGGTCCAGCCCGTCGATGTCCCCAAGGGCACGGATCAGGCGGCCGAATCCCCATTCGCGCCCGTCCTCACCCGCGCCATGCCAGCCGTTGACGTTCTGGCCCAGAAGCGTGATCTCACGCACGCCACGCGACACCAGATCGCGGGCTTCGCGCAGGATGCGTTCGACCGGGCGGCTGACCTCGGCCCCGCGGGTATAGGGCACCACGCAGAACGCGCAGAACTTGTCGCAACCTTCCTGCACGGTCAGGAACGCCGCCGGTGCGCGTCGCGTCGCGCGCGGCGCGGGCAGGTGGTCGAACTTGTCCTCTTCCGGGAAGTCGGTGACGATTCGCGGAGCCTCGCCCCGAACCATCGCGGGCAGGCGGTGATAGGTCTGCGGACCCACGACCAGATCCACCAGCGGCATCCGGCGGATGATCTCTTCGCCCTCGGCCTGCGCCACGCAGCCCGCGACGCCGATCTTCATGTCCGGCCTGTCCGCTTTCAGCGTCTTCAGGCGGCCCAGATCGGAGTACAGCTTTTCAGCTGCCTTCTCGCGGATATGGCAGGTATTCAGCAGCACCATGTCCGCCTGGGCCTGATCCTCGGTCAGGACATAGCCTTCGGCGCCCATGGCCTCGGCCATGCGCTGGCTGTCATAGACGTTCATCTGACAGCCATAGGTCTTGATGAAAAGTTTTTTCACAGCCGTGGTGCTGGTTTCGTCGGTCATCGGCGCTGTCCTTGGGGTTCGCGCGCTGATACAGTAAAACACGGGTATTGCAAAGGCGAAGCCGGATCAGCCGCGCCGCTGCAATGTCAGGGGGTCATTCGCCCGCCTCGCGCATCTGGCGGGCAAGAAACCGGCCCGCGCGGCGCCAGGCCTCGTCGTTGTCGCCGCGGAAATTCAGGTTGCGGCTAAGGATCAGGTCACCGCTTTCGGTGTCGACCAGATTGGCGAACAATTGCAGGATCAGTGTGCTGGTCTTCTGCGCGACGATGAACAGCGCCTGATCATCACCGCTGTCGCGCGCCAGTCCCAGCAGGCATTCGGTCGTTTCGGGCGAACAGGTCGCCACGGCATCGGCAGCGATCAGCGACGCGCCGTCGATCTCGCTCAGCAGCGTCTCGGCCAGGATGTCCATGCGTCGCTGATGATCCTGCTGCTGATCGCGGGCCTCTCTGGACGTGTCCAGCAGCTTGACTGGCAGGATGCCGACCTGCTGCGCCCCTGTGGTTGCGGGCAGGGCGGCAAGCAGCATCGCAGCGATGACGTTACGCATATCTCACCTCTTGCCCACCAGCGTAGTCGGGTCCGACCGCGGCGTGCAATCGGCAATTCGTCTGGTCCGACGGGCGATCCGGCGCGAAACCGGCCAGGACGCTGGCAATTTGTGTGCGCGGGAAAGCCGCCCATTGAACGCCTCTCGCGGCGCGGCTAGCTTGCCTTCAGATCCGTCCACGGAGGCATGACGATGAACAAACCGCAAAGCTGGGAAGCCCGCGCCGACGAATATTCGCTGTATGGCTTTACCGACCTGCCAAGCGTGCATAAGCGCGGCGCCGTCGTGCTGACCCATGGCGAAGGGCCTTATGTCGTCGATGTGAACGGCAGGCGTTATCTGGATGCCAATTCCGGGCTGTGGAACATGGTCGCGGGTTTCGATCACAAGGGCCTGGCCGAGGCCGCAAAGGCCCAGTACGACAAGTTCCCCGGCTATCATGCGTTCTTTGGGCGGATGTCGGATCAGACCGTCATGCTGTCGGAAAAGCTGGTCGAGGTCTCTCCGTTCCCGAATGGCAAGGTTTTCTATACCAACTCGGGGTCCGAGGCGAACGACACCATGGTCAAGATGCTGTGGTTCCTGCACGCCAGCGAGGGAAATCCGCAAAAGCGCAAGATCCTGACCCGTGTGAATGCCTATCACGGTGTGACGGTGGTGTCGGCCAGCATGACCGGCAAGCCCTATAACGAGGTGTTCGGCCTGCCGCTTGACGGGTTCATCCACCTGACCTGCCCGCATTACTGGCGCAATGGCAAAGAGGGTGAGACCGAAGACGAATTCACCGCCCGCATGGCGCGCGAACTGGAAGAAACCATCGAACGCGAGGGTGCCGACACCATCGCCGGCTTCTTCGCCGAGCCGGTCATGGGGGCAGGTGGGGTCATTCCGCCGTCCACCGGCTATTTCCAGGCGATCCTGCCGATTCTCAAGAAGCACGACATCCCGATGATCTCGGACGAGGTGATCTGCGGCTTCGGCCGGACCGGCAACACCTGGGGGTGCCAGACCTATGACTTCACGCCGGATGCGATCATCAGTTCAAAGAACCTGACCGCCGGTCTGTTCCCGATGGGCGCGGTGATCCTGGGGCCGGATCTGTCCGAACGCCTGCAGGCCGCCATCGAGAAGATCGAGGAATTTCCGCATGGCTTCACCGCCTCGGGCCATCCGGTCGGTTGCGCCATCGCGCTGAAGGCCATCGACGTGGTGATGAACGAGGGCCTCGCCGAGAACGTGCAGCGGCTTGCCCCGCGCATGGAGGCGGGGTTGCGGGCGATCATGGATCGCAGCGATCATATCGGCGAACTGCGCGGAATCGGCTTCATGTGGGCACTTGAGGCGGTCAAGGACAAGGCGACCAAAACCCCCTTTGACGGGGATCTGTCGGTCAGCGAACGCATCGCCAACACCTGCACGGATCTGGGGCTGATCTGCCGCCCGCTGGGGCAGTCGATCGTGTTGTGTCCGCCCTTCGTGCTGACCGAGGATCAGATGGACGAGATGTTCGACAAGCTGGAACAGGCGCTGAACAAAGTCTTTGCCGAGGTCGCCTGATCGCAGCGGGGCACGCCTCGCGGCGCTGGCATGGCGTCACCGCAAGTCGCGGTGACGTTCCGTTACGGTGGCAATGTCGGGCCCATCGGGCGTCATGTCGATGGCGACGGCACCTGTCTTGCGCAGGTGGCGCAGGTCGAAGATCAGGCATGACGCGGGGGTGCCAGTCGGGGGCAAAGCCTCGTTGACGACGACGATATGACGTGGCTGGCATGCCGCGGCGGCACGCGCGCCTGACCCTTTGCCGGTGAAATGCAGGATCTGCCAGCCATGCGGCAAATCGGCCCGGCGGTCTCGTGCGTCGCCCGACCACGCCGGTCTGGCGGCAGCGGCGGCCTGCGTTGCCGTATCGCCATCCTCAAGCAGCCAGGAACTGACCACGAAGGCGCCACCGGCGGGTTTCGATATCGCGCGCCCTTGCGCGGTCATCAGGCCGACCGCCTCGCCTTCGGGTGCGATCAGGATGCTAGGTCGCGATGCGGACAGCCACAATGCCAGCGCAGCGCCCAGCATGGCCAGACCGGCGGCGAATCCCGCCGTCATGGGGGAAAGACGGTGATGCCCGCTGCCCGGTCGCCAGCACAGCACTGCCAGCACGGCGCCGAAACCGATCAGCGGCAGGACAGGCGCAGGCGGCAAGGCGATCGCGCTGACTGCGCCGTCCAGCCCCGCGACGAATTCGGCCACGCGCAGCATCCAGTCCGTGCCAACGCCCATCACCCACAATGCCGGCCCGGCCAGTCCGATGGGGGCAAGAACCGCGCCGATCACCCCCGCCGGCATGACAAGCGTGCCCATCACCGGAACGGCCAGAAGATTCGCCAGAAGCCCGTATTGGGCCATCCGGTTGAAATGCGCCGCGGCAATCGGCGACGTCGCCATCGCCGCCACGAAAGACGAGATCAGCAGCATCATGACCGGCCGCAGCCAGAACGGCAGATGCGGAGAGATCCGCGACCAAGGACCATAGGTCAGGATCAGCGCGACCGTGGCGGCAAAGCTCATCTGGAAACCGGGCGATGTCAAAGCCTCGGGGCTGTAGATCAGGATGATCGTCGCCGCCAGCGCCACCGTCCTCAGCGATATCGCCCGGCGGTCGGCAAGGATCGCGCACAGCATCACCGCCACCATGACAAAGGCACGCTCGGTCGCGACACCGCCGCCCGACAGCCACAGATAGCCCGCAGCCGCCGCCAGCGCACCGAACGCGGCCAGTTTGTGCACCGCCTGGGGCAGCGGGGCGCCCAGCCCCTGCGCCAGCACAAGCGCCAGCCGCAATGCGGCATAGACAAAGCCCGCCAGCATGCTCATGTGCAGGCCCGAGATCGAAATGATGTGATACAGGTTCGACGCGCGCATCGTCTCGTTCGTGGCTTCCTCGATGCCAGATCGGTCGCCGGTCATCAGCGCGGCGGCCACCGCGCCGTTTTGTCCGCCGATGCGGGTCTGGATCGCGGCGCTGATCGCCATGCGCGCGCGATGCATTCCCCAGATTCCGCCCTGCGGCGGTCCGACTGCCATGATCGGGGTGCGGCTGTAGCCGACGGCACCAAGTCCTTCGAACCACGCGTGCTGGCGAAAATCGAAGCTGCCGGGCGCGGCCGGTCCCGGCGGCGGTCCCAGATGGCCGGTCAGCATGACCCGCTGACCCAGATCGGGCAGCGCATCCGCCGCCGCATCCATAAGCGACAGTCGAACCCGGCCCGGCGTGCGGTCGGGCGCCAGGTCGCGCAGCACCACGCGGTCCAGCGTTAGCCGGATCCGGTCGCGGGCCGAACGGTCGATCTGGACCAGCCGCCCCTCGATCGGTCCATAGTAGCGCCATTCCAGAACCGGTGCCGCGACCTGAGCGGATCGCAGCCCGGCAAGGCCGATCCCGGCAGCAATCAGCGCCAGCGCCAGGCCGATCAGTCTTGCGCCATCGGCCGCCTGCCAGCCGATGCGCCCGGCCTCGGCAAGCGGAAGCGCGGCGCGCGCCAGCCCAAGCGATACGGTTGCGACCGTAGCAAGGGCCAGCCACTGGAACAGTAGGGGCCGCGCCGGCAGCACGAACCAGATCGCGATGCCGACCGCCAGGCAGACCGGGACCCACGCGAACTGTCCCGCCCGGCCTGCTGCGGCCGGGCGGGCAGGGCGGACGGCCGCTGGCTGTGCCGCGCGCTGACGGGACGGAGCAAATCCCGGCAGCGGCGTCATCGCGGCTGTCGCCGTGGTGGCTGCGGGCAGGACTGACCTGCTGCCGGCCGGGGCGGTCATTCTTGTCCTTTCTGAGGGGCTTCTCTATCTCTACGTCACGACCATGGCACGACCTGCTTACCAAAGCGTTAACGCGGTTCTGCCCGACCCGGAATTCGCGACCAGGAAGGCCCGCATGAACGACCAAGCCCAGATCGTCACCCGCTTTGCCCCGTCACCCACCGGATACCTGCATATCGGCGGGGCGCGGACGGCGCTGTTCAACTGGCTGTATGCGCGTGGCCGGGGCGGGAAGTTCCTGCTGCGGATCGAAGATACAGATCGCGCGCGCTCGACCGCCGAGGCGACGTCGGCGATCCTGAAGGGGCTGGAATGGCTGGGGCTGGACTGGGATGACGAGCCGCTCAGCCAGTTCGCGCGCAAGGAACGCCACGCCGAGGTGGCCCGCGAGATGCTGGCGGCGGGCGCGGCGTACAAGTGCTTTTCGACGACCGAGGAAATCGCGGCTTGGCGCGAGGCGCATCCCCGCGAGCCGTTCAAAAGCCCGTGGCGTGACGCGACTGAGCTGCCCGACACGCCCTTTGCGATCCGGCTTAAGGCACCCCGCAGCGGCGAGACGGTGATCGAGGATGCGGTGCAGGGTCAGGTCCGGGTCGCAAATGATCAGCTGGACGATATGGTCCTGCTGCGCAGCGACGGCACGCCGACCTACATGCTGGCGGTGGTGGTGGACGATCACGATATGGGCGTGACCCATGTGATCCGTGGCGACGACCACCTGACCAACACAGCCCGGCAGATCCAGATCTATGACGCGATGGGCTGGCCGCGCCCGGTCTTTGCCCATATCCCGCTGATCCACGGCGAAGACGGCAAGAAACTGTCCAAGCGGCACGGAGCGGTCGGGCTGCACGAATTCGCGGCGCTGGGATATCCCGCCGCCGCCATGCGCAACTATCTGGCACGGCTTGGCTGGAGCCATGGCGACGACGAGTTGTTCGACGATGCCCAGGCCCGCGAGTGGTTCGATCTGTCAGGGATTGGGCGCGCGCCTGCCCGTCTTGATTTCAAGAAGCTGGAACATGTCAGCGGACATCATATCGGCCTGATGGACGACGCCGCCTTGCTGGCCGCGCTGGAACTGTACCTCTCCGAAACGGATGGTCAGCCTCTTTCCGCCACGCAGAAACAACGGCTTGTGCCGGCGCTGCCGGCATTGAAGGAAAAGGCCCGGACCCTGCCGCAACTGCTGGATCAGGCGCGATTTGCACTGGTCGAACGACCCGTCGATGTGGACGAGAAGGCGGCGAAAAATCTGGACACGGTATCCCGTGGTATGCTGAAATCATTGACTGCCGCGGTGCAGCATGCTAGCTGGACGCGAGACGAGCTGGAGCAGGCGGCCAAGCAGGTCGCCGAGGAGAACGGCGTCGGGTTGGGCAAGCTTGCGGGGCCCCTGCGCGCCGCTCTGGCCGGGCGCACCGCGACCCCCAGCGTGTTCGACATGATGACGGCGCTAGGCCGCGAGGAATCGCTGGCCCGGCTTCAGGACCAGACGGAATTGGCAGGCTGAGGCCTGCCGTCACATGCCAGGGTCGTTCCCAAGCATTTCCTTGTGATCGACCCGGCTCAGCCGGAAAGGACGTTTTGGATGGCCGATAACAAGACCGCCAAGTTGCTAGTCGGAGATGCCGAGTTCGGGCTGCCGATCCTCAGCCCGACTGCCGGGCCGGATGTTCTGGACATTCGCAAGCTGTATGGGCAGGCGGGTGTGTTTACCTATGATCCGGGCTTCACCTCGACAGCCAGCTGCGATTCGACGATCACCTATATCGATGGTGACAAGGGCGAGTTGTGGTATCGCGGGTATCCGATCGAACAGCTGGCCGACAAGTCGCACTATCTGGAAGTCTGTTATCTGCTGCTGTACGGTGAGCTTCCCTCGGCCGAGCAACTGACCGATTTCGAAGGCCGTGTGACCCGCCACACGATGGTGCATGAACAGATGCACAATTTCTTCCGTGGCTTCCGTCGGGATGCGCATCCGATGGCGACCATGGTCGGTGTCGTGGGCGCCATGTCGGCCTTCTATCACGATTCGACGGATATCGGTGATCCGTGGCAGCGCGAGGTTGCCTCGATCCGCCTGATCGCCAAGCTGCCCACCATCGCCGCGATGGCCTATAAGTACTCGATCGGTCAGCCCTTCGTGTATCCCGACAACGAACTGGATTACGCGTCGAATTTTCTGAACATGTGCTTCTCGGTCCCGGCTGAGAAATACAAGGTCGATCCGGCGCTGGCCAAGGCGATGGACCGCATCTTTACCCTGCATGCGGATCACGAACAGAACGCCTCGACCTCGACCGTGCGTCTGGCGGGATCGTCGGGGGCGAACCCGTTCGCCTGCATCGCGGCGGGCATCGCCTGTCTGTGGGGGCCGGCGCATGGCGGCGCCAATCAGGCATGTCTGGAAATGCTGCGTCAGATCGGCAGCGTGGAAAACATCCCCGAATATATCGCCCGCGCCAAGGACAAGGACGATCCCTTCCGCCTGATGGGCTTTGGACACCGTGTCTACAAGAACTTCGACCCGCGGGCGAAGGTGATGAAGGAATCGGCGGACGAGGTTCTGGATCTGCTTGGGATCCATGACAACCCCACGCTGCAGGTCGCCAAGGAGCTGGAAAAGATCGCGCTCGAGGACGAATATTTCGTCTCGAAGAAGCTGTATCCGAATGTCGACTTCTACTCGGGCATCATCCTGGAAGCGATGGGGTTTCCGACCTCGATGTTCACGCCGATCTTCGCGCTGTCCCGCACGGTGGGCTGGATTGCACAGTGGAAAGAGATGATCAGCGATCCGCAGAACAAGATCGGTCGTCCGCGCCAGCTTTATGTCGGGTCGGACAAGCGCGATTATGTGGATGTCAGCGCGCGCTGAACCTGATGTCTCAAATGCTGATGCAAAAGGGGGCCGTATGGCCCCCTTTTGTTTTCGCGCCCTGGGGGGCTTTCGGTCAGTCCTGCGCCGCGATCGCGGCGGCGGCGGCGCGTGCCGCGGCATTGACCGCAACCACCAGCGGCACCTCGAAGTCGGGTTGCAGCCGCAATGCAGAGGCGGACAGGGGGCCGCCGCCCATGATGACGGCTTGGGCATTGTCCTGTTCGACCGCAACCTGAAACACCTTGGCAAGGGCCGCGTCCAGTTTCTCGGGCGACTGCACCAGTTCGTTGGGATCGCCCTCGGTTACGCGGGTCCCGCGGTACTGTGCTTCATAGCCAAGCGAGGCAGCCTTCTGCCGGAATGATTCGATCAGGTCTTCGTTCGGGGTGACGGTGACGATCGAAAAATCGCGACCGTCACGGGCGGCTTCGTGAAAGACTTCTTCGCCGATCCCGAAGACCGGTAGATCAACCGCATTGCGCAACTCTTCTAGGCCGGGATCGCTGAAGGCGGCGACGATGATCGCGCCGATGGCAGGATCCTCGGCAGCCGCCTGACCGATCGCCACGACGCCAGACACCGCGTCGATCATGTCCTGCGGCGTGGTCAGCAGGGCCGGAGCCTGGCTGTTGCTTTTGCCCAGAACAGTGACATCTTCGCCCGCGGCTTCGGCTGCAAGTTCGGTCATCGACTGTGTCGCGGTCTGGTTCGAGTTCGGGTTGATCAGCAGGATCGTGTTGCCCTTGGTCTCGGCAAGGACGGCGCTGCCCATCAAGGCGGTGAACAGTCCAAGCGCGGGCAGCAGGCGTTGGATCGGGCGGAGGGTCGAGAAGGGGAATGAAGGCATGGATGTTCCTCTGTTGGCTGTCGTGTCCGGAATGGCCACTTTTATTGTTAACAATTAATGTTAACAATAAAAGCGTTGGCTGAACAGAACTTTGTCAGACGGCGAAAACCGCAGGATCCGCGTTGTAGTATCTTGTGCAGTCCGAAGTCGGATGGCATGGACCCGGCATGAACAATGATCGTGATCTTGGCTCGGGAAACCGGCTGGCGCTGGTCACCGGCGCATCTCGTGGCCTCGGAGCGGCACTGGCCGAGGCATTGGCTGCGCGCGGCTATCATGTGCTGGCGGTGGCGCGAACCGTCGGCGGGCTTGAAGAGCTGGACGATCGCATCCGGGCCGCGGGCGGGACGGCCACGCTGGCGCCGATGGATGCGTCCGATGCGGCGGCCATGCAGCAACTGGCCGAGGCGGTCGCCGGACGCTGGGGCGGGCTGGACCTGTGGGCGCATACGGCGATCCATGCCGCCCCGCTGTCGCCGGCGCCGCATATCGACGGAAAGGATTGGGCGAAATCGCTGCTGGTGAATGTCGAGATCGTGCGCGGTCTGATCGCGCTGCTTGAGCCGCTTCTGCGGGCGCGCAACGGCACGGCGATGTTCTTTGACGATTCGCGCGCGGGGCAGAAGTTCTTCGGCGCCTATGGCGCGACCAAGGCGGCGCAGATCGCGCTGGCGCGAAGCTGGCAGGCCGAAACGGTCAGGACCGGCCCGCGCGTGCTGATCGCCGAACCTAGACCGATGCCAACTGCCGTTCGGGCACGCTTCTTCCCGGGTGAGGATCGCGCTGCGCTGACGCCCTGCAAGGACGAAGCCGCGCGCATCCTGGCGGCGCTGTAAGGGACCGGGCCCAAGGCCCGGTCATTGCGTCCCGCGATGGCTGGGGGGTTTGCATCCCCCAGACCCCCTGCCGATCCGGTCGTCACAGGGCCAGCGCGGTCAGCCGATCGGCGATGTCGCCCTGAAAAGCCAGTCACGTGTCGCCGCATCGACAAGCGGCGAAATTTCGTCGCGGACCCGTGCGTGATAGGTATCGATCCACGCGGTCTCGTCCCGCGACAGCGCGGTGCGATCAACGGCCCGCATGTCGATGGGACACAGCGTCAGCGTTTCGAAGCCCAGCATGTCGCGCCCCTGCTCGGCCTCGACTATCCTTACCACGATCAGGTTCTCGATCCGGATGCCGAACGCGCCCTCGCGGTAATAGCCGGGTTCGTTCGACAGGATCATACCCGGTTCCAGCGCGATGTTGCTGGCGCGGCTGATCCGGACTGGGCCTTCGTGCACGCACAAGGCCGCGCCGACGCCATGACCGGTGCCGTGGTCGTAATCCAGCCCCTGCTGCCACAGGAACTGACGTGCAAGGGCGTCGATATGGGCGCCCGCCACACCCTTGGGGAACCGGGCGCGGCAGACCGCGACCATGCCGCGCAGCACCGCTGTGTAGGGTGCGATGGTATCCAGTGAAGGCTGGCCCAGAGGCAAGGTGCGGGTTATGTCGGTGGTGCCGTCCGGATACTGGCCACCTGAATCGATCAGCAGCATCTGGCCTGTCTGCAGCCGGCGATCAGAGGCCTTGGTCACCCGGTAATGCACGATGGCACCGTTCGGGCCTGCACCCATGATCGTGTCGAAACTGATATCGATGATCCCCTGTTCGATCCGCAGCGCTTCCAGTTTGCGAACCACGTCGATCTCGGTCAGGGTCGTCGGATCCTGTTCGTCCAGCCATGCCAGAAGGCGCACCATCGCCGCGCCGTCTCGACGATGGGCCGCGCGCATGCCGTCCAGTTCGGCCATGGTCTTGCGGGCTTTGGGCAGGATGGCCGGGTCCGGCGCAAGGGCGATGCCCGTTCCGGCCCGTTCCAGCAGGCGAAATGCAGCCTCGGGTGCGGTCGCGGGGTCGATGCGGACCGGGCCTTCCAGATCCAGAAGCGCCGCGGGCAAGCCTTCGGGGTGCAGGATCGCAACCTCGTCGCCCAGATGCGCCCGCAGGTCGCCATCGAACTTCGCAGGGTCGGCGAACAAGGCGACATGGCCGTCATCCGACAGGACCGCAAAGCCTTGCACGATCGGGTTCTTGGGTACATCGCTGCCCCGGATGTTGAGCAGCCATGAGATCGAGTCGGGAAGCGACAGGAACGCCGCGGCCTGACCGTCGTCGCGCAGGGACTTGGCCAGCCGGGCGCGCTTCTGCGCCGAACTCTCTCCGGCCAGTGCATCGTCATGGGCGCGGGCGGCGCCGACTGGCGGGGCCGGACGATCGGGCCAGATCGCATCGATCGGGTTTGCATCGACGCCGATCAGTCCGACGCCGCTGCCATCAAGCCCCTGTTCCATCGCAAGGATTTCCTTGCGGGTGTGCAGCCATGGATCAAAGCCCACCCGCCCGCCTTCGGGCAATGCCTCGCACAGCCACGCCGAAGGCCGCGTTTCGGGCCAGTTGACGGGCGTGAAATGCGCCGTGTCGATTTGCTGACGGACCTGCACGCGATAACGACCGTCAATGAACACGCCCGCGCGGTCCCGTGTGACGATGGCGAATCCCGCGCTGCCCGTGAACCCGGTCAGCCATGCCAGCCGCGCATCGGCATCGGCGACATATTCGCCCTGATGGGCGTCGGCGCGCGGAACGATGAACGCATCCAGGTCCATGTCGCGCATGCGGTTGCGCAGATCGGCCAGACGGGCGGCGTGGTCGCCCTGTCCTGCCGGATCCTCGAAGGACTGAAAGCTCACAACTCGATCGCCTTCATGATCTCGGGCTCGATCACGTCGACTCCGGGCAGGCCGTCGATCAGCGCCTGCGCCGACTGTTCCAGCAGCGGGAACGTCTTGTAGTGGCACGGGATGACGGTCTTGAAGTCGAAATACTTCCGTGCCGCGAATGCCGCGCGCCGCATGTCCATCGTGAAATGTCCACCGGCGCACAGGATGCCGATATCGGGCTGGTGATATTCGCCCATCCACGCCATGTCGGCCATGATGTCGGTATCGCCGCTGACATAGATCACGCGACCTTCCCCGGCGATCATGTATCCCGATTCGTGTCCCGCATAGATCGGGCCGTCCGCGCCATCGAGGGAACTGGAATGCGAGGCGTTGACCATGGTCACCTTGGCGCCGCCCAGATCGACCGTGCCGCCCTTGTTGAAGCCGACGCCGTCGATCCCCTGATGGTTGCCCCAGCTGTTGATCAGGTCGTAGATCCCGGCGACGGGGATCTTCAGTTCCTTGGCGATGGACAGCGTGTCGCCCGAATGATCGCCGTGGCCATGCGTCAGCAGGATATGCGTCGCGCCGCCGATCGCGTCCTGACGCCTGTCTTCGGGAAAGACGGGATTACCGGACAGCCACGGGTCGATCAGGATCACCGCGTTCTCGATTTCCAGGCGAAAGCCGGAATGTCCAAGCCAGGTCAGTTTCATCGCTGCCTCCTATCGGATGTCGCGGCCAGCCTAGCGGTGCGTCGCGGCGCTGACCAGATGCCGGATCGCGCTCAGGCCGGGGCGGCATCGTCCAGCCGCAGGCGCAGCCTTTCGCGCCCGCCCCAGGTGGACAGCTCCAGCTTTCCGGCCAGATGAAAGCGCCGCCCCTTGGCACCGATCAGCCCGGGGCCAAGCGGGCCGTTCATCGCCCCCCATGCCACCGCCTCGACCGGCGGGCTGCCCGGACTGCGGAAGTTCAGGCGCAGATGGCTGTCGCCCATCGTCGAGGCGCTGTCGATCAGCTGATCGGCGAAGGCAAAGCGCGGGGCGGGGGCCGCCTGACCGAACGGACCCGCATCTTCCAGCCGGCGGAACATCTGCGGTGTCGCGCCCGCGCCTTCCAGAAGCCCCGAGATGCGAAGATCACGGGTGCCGCTGCGATTGGAAAGATCACGGGCCAGCAATTCGGCCAGCCGTGCCATCGCCGGTTCGATCCTCGCCTCCTCGACGGTCAGCCCGGCCGCCATCTCGTGTCCGCCGCCCTTCAGCAGCATGCCTTCCTGCGCCAGCCGCTGGATCGCACGGCCCAGATCAACGCCGGACACGGACCGGGCCGATCCCTTGCCGATCCCGCCCGCGACACCGATCACCACCGAAGGCAGGTCGGTCGCCTCTTTCACCCGTGCCGCGACGATGCCGACAACACCGGGATGCCAGCCCGCCCCGGCGGCCCATGACAGGGCTGTGTCGCCGCGCGCCTCGACCTGCGCCAGCGCCTCTTGCCGCACGGCAGCCTCGATCGCGCGGCGGTCGCGGTTCAGATCGTCCAGCTCGGCCGCCAGCCGGGTGGCTGCGGTGGCGTCATGACACGACAGGCACAGCGCGCCCAGATCGGCGCGCCCGACCCGGCCCCCCGCGTTGATGCGCGGACCCAGAAGAAAGCCCAGGTGAAAGGCGTTCGGGGGACCGTCCAGACGGGCGACATCCGACAATGCCACCAGGCCCGGCCGCTGGCGGCGCGCCATGACCGAAAGGCCGGAACGGACAAAGGCCCGGTTCACCCCGACCAGCGGCGCGACATCCGCCACCGTCGCCAGCGCAACCAGATCCAGCATCGCCATAAGGTCGGGTTCGGGCCGGCCAATCTTGCGCAGAACCCGTCCGGCCTGCACCAGCGTCAGGAACACGACGCCGGCGGCACAAAGATGCCCCAGCGAGCCATCTTCATCGGCGCGGTTGGGATTGACCACGGCCAGCGCGGGCGGCAGCGTTTCGCCGCCCAGATGGTGATCCAGTACGATCACGTCGGCGTCCCCGGCAGCGGCCAGCGCATCGTGACTAAGCGTGCCGCAGTCGACACAGACGATCAGATCATGCGTCTTGGCCAGCGTCGATATCGCCGGCGCGTTGGGCCCATAACCTTCGTCGATGCGATCGGGAACATACAGCGTCGCGTCGCGCCCCTGGACACGAAGCCAGTCCAGTAGCAGCGCGGCCGAACTGCCGCCGTCAACGTCATAATCCGCAAAGATCGCAATTTTCTCGCCTGAAACCGCCGCCTCGACGATGCGCTCGGCCGCAGCGCCCATGTCTCGCAGGCTTAGGGGATCAGGCAGCAGATCGCGCAGCTTCGGCGTCAGGTATCCTTCGGCGGCTTCGGCCTCGACGCCGCGTTCGGCCAGAACCCGCGCCACCGCCAGGGGCAGGGACGCCTTCTGTGCCAGCCCTTCGGCCCGCCGTTCCAGATCGGCCTCCGGGCCGATCCAGCGTCGCCCGCTCAGCGACTGCTCGATTCCCAGAAACGCCACGCCATCCTCTTTCTCAAAAACACCCTGCCGCCATCCCTGCAGGGGAGGGGGCCGCGCCCCCTTACCTGATGGGGTTGCGATAGATCATTCGACGCACCGATCCGGTCTTAGACCGCATCAGGATGGTTTCGGTCTGCAGATAGCCCGGTTCGCGCTTGACGCCCGCCACGATGGACCCGTTGGTCACCCCGGTGGCCGCGAAGATGACATCCGCCGTCACCAGATCGTCGCGGGCGTAGATCCGGTCAAGATCGGTGATGCCGGCCTTCTTGGCGCGGCCCTTTTCATCCTCGTTGCGGAACAGCAGCCGGCCCCACATCTGGCCGCCCATGCATTTCAGCGCGCTGGCCGCCAGCACACCCTCGGGTGCGCCGCCCGAGCCCATATACATGTCGATACCGGTCAGTTCGGCTTCGGCGGTGTGGATCACGCCCGCGACGTCGCCATCGGTGATCAGGCGGATCGCCGCGCCGGTTTCGCGTACCTCGGCGATCATGTCCTCGTGGCGCGGACGCTCGAGAATGCAGACGGTGATGTCTCCGGCCTTGCAGCCGCGCGCCTTGGCCAGTGCCGTGACCCGTTCGGCGGGGCTCATGTCCAGGCTGATGATATCCTTGGGATAGCCCGGTCCGATCGCCAGCTTGTCCATATAGACATCGGGCGCATGCAGCAGCGTGCCGCGCGGCGCCATGGCGATCACGGTCAGCGCGTTCGGCATGTCCTTGGCGGTCAGCGTGGTTCCTTCCAGCGGGTCCAGCGCGATATCGACCTCGGGGCCGTTTCCGTTGCCGACCTCTTCGCCGATATACAGCATCGGGGCTTCGTCACGCTCGCCCTCGCCGATCACCACCACGCCCTTGATGTCCAGCATGTTCAGCTGATCGCGCATGGCGTTCACAGCGGCCTGGTCGGCGGCCTTTTCATCGCCGCGCCCGATCAGCAGGGCCGAAGCATGTGCCGCCGCCTCGCTGACGCGCGCCAGCCCCAGAGACAGCATGCGATCATTGAAATCCTTCGGCGCGGTCATGGCCTTTTCCCTCGTTACCACTGCGTTGACCGGCTTCTACGCGTGCCCCCCACGAGCGGCAAGCCTGACGGCGCTAACGGCTCAGCTTTCCGACAGCTCCAGCGCCAGCGCATGGATCCGCGGCACGATGTCGCCCAAAGCCGCATGAACCATTCTGTGTCGCTGAACGCGACCCGTGCCCGCGAAGTCCGGACTGGCCATGCGCACCCGGAAGTGACTTTGCCCGCCCTCGCGATAGCCGGCGTGACCGCGATGAGATTCGCTTTCGTCGATCACCTCAAGCCGGGTGGGGTGCAGTTCGGCCAGTCGTTGCCGCATCTCGTCCGCGATCATCCGCATATCCTTTCGTCAAGACCTTTCATGTCGCGTGAAATAGCCTAAACTGCCGCCTCCGAGTCGCAAAGGTGCCCCAGCATGAGCAGTAACGACCCGTTCGGTTTCGACATTTCCGCCGCCAAGGACAAGAAGCGGCGCAACAAGGGCCGCCGAGGCATGTCCGGCGCGTTCGAGACATCGACGCGCATCTGTGACCGCGAGGGGTGTAATGAGCCTGGGCAATACCGTGCGCCCAAGAACCCGCGGCATCTGGATGACTATTTCTGGTTCTGCAAGGAACATGTTCGCGAATACAACGCCAACTGGAACTATTTCCAGGGCCAGTCCGAAGAAGAGTTCCAGCAATTCCTGGACAACGCCACGGTGTGGGAACGGCCGGTCAAGCCGTTCAGCCGCGCGGCGCAGGAACAGGCCTGGGCACGGCACGGTGTGGCGGATCCCCACGAAATTCTGGGGGCGAACGGCACTTCGCCCGAGGCCCGCGCCAAGGTTGCCCGGAAACTGCCGCCGACCGAGCGCAAGGCGCTGGAAATCCTCGAGGCCAAGGACGGCTGGACCCGGACCGAGATCCGCAAGCAGTACAAGTCGCTGGTCAAGGACCTGCATCCCGACATGAATGGTGGCGACCGATCGGACGAGGATCGTCTGGCCGAGGTGGTCTGGGCCTGGGATCAGGTCAAGGACAGCCGCTATTTCCGCGACTGACCAGCGGCTTCAGGCGCGGTAAAGGCCGTCGATCTAGCGACCTTTCCTGGCCCTCTGGCCAAGCCGCGGCAGCAGGATCGATCCGAACAGGACCAGCAGGGAAAAAGCCACGACCGGCAGCGGTCCTGTCTGCTGCCAGAAGGTCGCGGTCAGCGCGCCGGGCAGCGACGCGTCGATCTTGCCGGAGGCGCCAAGCGGCAGGCTGTCGCGGATCGTGCCGCGTGCGTCGATGACCGCGCTGACGCCAGTATTGGCGGCGCGGATCAGCGGCAGGCCGGTTTCGATCGCCCGCAGCCGCGCCTGCGCAAGATGCTGGTAGGGTCCGGAAAAGCGTCCGAACCAGCCGTCATTCGTGGCCTGCAGGATCCAGCCGGGTCGGTGGTCCAGTCCGCGCAGATGCTGCGGAAAGATTGCCTCGTAACAGATCAGCGGTTGAAAATCCGGCAGCCCGTCAACCGACATGATGGAAGGTCCTGTGCCGCGCGAATAGCCGTTGCCCTGCTGCGCGGCAAAGGCATTGATGCCGATCCGGGCCATCGCGTCGCCCCACGGGATATATTCGCCGAACGGCACAAGGTGGAACTTGTCATAGCTGGACAGCAGCGATCCATCGGGGGAGAGCAGCGCAAGGCTGTTGAAGAAACGTCCCCGTTCCTGTCTCTGTATTCCCAGCACCAGAGGCGCGCCTGCTGCATTGGACATGATGGGAAGCAGCTCGTCCGCGTCGTTCAGCAGGAAATTCACCGCCGTTTCGGGCCAGATCACCAGATCGCGCCGTCCCTGTTCAGCCGACAGGTCCAGAAGCCGGCGAAAGAAGACCGCCGACCATTCCGGGTCCCATTTCAGGCGCTGCTCGGCGTTGGGTTGGACGATTCGCAGCACGATGTCGCGGTCAGGCGGCAAGGGCTGCGCAAGGCGTGACAGACCTGCTGCCCAGATTGCGCCGGTCGCAAGAATGGCAAGCGCCGCACCGGGCAGAAAGCCGACCGCGCGCTGTCTGCCCGGCCGCCATGCCAGCGCGGGTAGCGACGCAAGGCCAAGCGTTATCAGGCTCAGCCCGACCGCGCCGATCCAGGCCGCGCCCTGCGCAACAGGGGTATCGACCCAGACATGTCCGATACGTGCCCACGGAAACCCCGTGAAGATCCAGCCGCGCAGCCAGTCCGACAGAACCAGCGCCGCCGGGATCGCCGCGGCGCGGGCGCGCCAGCCATGTGTCACGCGCGCCGCCAGCCAGATCGGCACCGCCCAGAACAGCGCGCCGCCAAGCGCCATCAGGAACAACGCGAATGGCGCCATCCAGCCGTAAATCTCGGGCTCGACCAGAAACGGCTCGACGATCCACGACAGGGAAAGGCCGAACCAACCAAGCCCCGCGGCAAGACCATGCCAGAGCAGCGCGTCAGGGCGCGCCCGCGCAAGGCGCCAGATTATCACGGCAAGGGCCGCCAGAGTCGCGCCCCACACGCCGAAGGGCTGCAGGCCCAAGGCGGCTGCAGCCCCAAGGGCAAGATCGGGTATCAGCCGTGTGATCCCCGGTCGGCGGTGGTGCAATCGTGGCGGAAGCGTGCGGTCAGGCATCGCCCGGATCAGATCTCGGCGTCGGCATTGTCCCGAGGCTGACCGGCCGGTTTCTGGTCTTCCGACGGCTCGGCAGTGTCGGCCTTCTTGCGCCGTGTTCGACGGGGCTTGGGTGCAGCTTTTTCGGTACTGGCCACATCAGGCGTCTCGGACGCGCTGACGGCATCAGCCGCTTCGGCGGGCGCAGCATCGGCCTTCTTTCGACGAGTCCGCTTGGGCTTTGGCGCATCCTCGGCTGCGGCGTCAGCCGGGCTGGTCTCCTCGGCCTTAGGCTTGCGGGCACGGCTTTTGCGCGGCTTCGGCGTTTCCTCGGTCGCGGGCTCGTTGATAGCCTCTGAGGTGGCGGCATCTGCCTCGGGCTCGGTCGATTTTTCGGCGGTCGCCTTGCGACGGCTGCGCCGGGGTTTCGGCGGTGCCTTTTCTTCGGGCTCTGCCTGCGGCGCCGGTTTCTCCTGCGCGTCGTCCTGAGCCGAGGTATCTGCGACTTGCGAATCCTGCTGGTCGTCGGCGGCCTTGTCCTGCGCGGACTTGCCCGATCTGCGACCCCGGCTGCGCTTTGGCTTGGCCGGTTTCTCGGACGCGGGCTTGCTGTCTTCCACAGACGCCGCCGCGGCATCTTCGATCGCGTCATTGTCGGTCGAGATCGCGCTGTCGACGGCCGGGCGCAGGTTCACCAGCATGAACTCGGGCACGTGATCGCCCATCCCCATCACGGCGGGACCGCGCGTGTCGTCACCTCGCCCGCGCCCGCCGCCACGGCGACGGTCGTCGCGGCGATCATTTCCACGGCTCTCCTGACGTTCCTGACGCGGTGCCTCGGGCTCGGCGGGTTTGCTGGCGCGCGGGGCGTCGTTCCGCGAGGTCTGCGCGTCCTGTGCGTCCACCTTGCCGTCATCGTCACGCCGGTCACGACGGCGCTTGTCGCGTCCGCCCCGGCCACCACGATCCTCGCGTTCGCGGCGAGGCGCCTGACCGGCGGCTTCGGAGGGCGCAAAACCTTCGGGCACCGTGCCGCGCGGCAGGGTCTGCTTGATCAGGTTCTCGATCCCGGACAGATATTTGTCGTCCGAGGGGGTCGCGATGCTGATCGCCGTGCCTTGGCGACCGGCCCGACCGGTGCGACCGATACGATGTACATAATCCTCGGCGTGGCTGGGCAGGTCGAAGTTGAACACATGGCTGACCGCCGGAATGTCCAGCCCGCGCGCCGCGACATCCGACGCGATCAGCAATTTCAGCGTGCCGTCGCGAAAGCTTTCCAATGTGCGCGTGCGGTGGCTCTGATCCAGATCGCCATGGATCGGGGCGGCGTCGTATCCGTGCTTGGCTAGCGACTTGGCCACAATATCGACGTCGGTCTTGCGGTTGCAGAAGATGATCGCGTTCTTCAGGCCGCCCTTGTCGGTCTCGGGGCCTTCCGCGTCGATCAGTGCGCGCAGCAATTCGCGCTTCTGCTTGGCTGTCTGGTCCTTGCGCGTCGGGCTGATCTCGATCAGGCGCTGCGTGATCGTCTCGCTTGCGGTGGCCTGGCGGGCGACCTCGATCCGCTCGGGGGCGTGCAGGAAGGTGTTGGTGATACGCTCGATCTCGGGCGCCATGGTGGCGCTGAAGAACAGCGTCTGGCGGGTGAACGGGGTCAACTGGAAGATGCGTTCGATATCCGGGATGAAGCCCATGTCCAGCATCCGGTCGGCCTCGTCTACGACCATGATCTGAACGCCGGTCAGCAGCAGCTTGCCCCGTTCGAAATGGTCCAGAAGCCGGCCCGGCGTCGCGATCAGAACGTCCACGCCGCGGTCGATCAGCTTGTCCTGTTCGGCAAAGCTGACGCCGCCGATCAGCAGTGCCTTGGTCAGCTTGGTATGGCTGGCATAGATGTCGAAATTCTCGGCGACCTGGGCTGCCAGTTCGCGGGTGGGACACAGCACAAGAGAACGCGGCATGCGCGCGCGCGCGCGCCCGCGTCCCAGAAGCGTGATCATGGGAAGGGTGAAGCTGGCCGTCTTGCCGGTGCCGGTCTGGGCGATCCCCAGAACGTCGCGCCCTTCCAGCGCCGGGGGAATGGCGCCCGCCTGAATCGGTGTCGGGGTCTCGTATCCCGCCTCGACGATGGCCTTGAGAACCTTGGGATCAAGCTTGAGATCGGAAAATTTGGTCATTCGGGGGCTTTCCAGATTGCCGCGCAATCGCGCGTTGCGTGCCATGCCGCGGGCCCGTATGGCGCTTATGCGGCTGTCATGGGACGCAATTCCGCACGCCCCTTCGGTCGGCCTGCCGGATGCAGGCCACGCACCGCCTAGACCAAACCCGCCGACACGTCAATCTTTCAGGACAAAACCTCAACAAAATGACATGTTTCAGGGAACCGGTCAGGCGATGGCCGGTTCCGACATCACAGGATCGAGTCAGGGACAGAGATGGCGACAGAATTGACCGGCGGGCTTAGCCCGATGCAGGCCTTTGCGGTGGTCGGTGCCGCGGGCGTTGGCGCGCAGTGGCTGGCGTGGCGTTTCAGGCTGCCGGCGATCGTGCTGATGCTGGCCGCCGGGCTTTTCCTGGGGCCGGTGACGGGCATCTTCGTCCCGGCGCGTGACATCGGCGACATCATCCCGCCGATGATCGCGCTGGCAGTCGCCGTGATCCTGTTCGAGGGGGGGCTGACGCTCAGCTTCAAGAAACTGGCCGATGCCCGTCCCGCTGTCCGGCGTCTGGTCTATATCGGGGCGCCGCTTGGCTGGGTGCTGTCGTCGCTGACGCTGGTATTCGTCGCCGGTCTTGGCTGGGAATCGGCCATCGTCTTCGGCGGGATCATGATCGTGACCGGCCCGACGGTGATCGCGCCACTGCTGCGACAGGCCAAGCTGACATCGCGCCCAGCCCAGACATTGCAATGGGAGGGTATCGTCAACGACCCGATCGGCGCGCTGGTTGCTGTTGTCGCGCTGGAGATCGTGCTGGTGCGCAACACCGGCGTCACCTGGGGCGAGGCGCTGGCGCAACTGATGCTTGGCATCGGCTTCGCCGTCGTGATCGGCGTTGTCGCAGGCTATCTTCTGGTGCAGGCATTCCGGCGCGGCTGGGTGCCTGAATACATGAAGGTGCCGCTTCTGTTCGTCGCGGTGCTGGGCGTGTTTGCGGGGTCGGACAGCCTGCTGCACGAAAGCGGACTGCTGGCCGTGACTGTGATGGGGCTGGTGATCGCGAACGCCGATCTGCCCAGCTATCACGAACTGCACCGGTTCAAGGAACATGCCACCATCCTGCTGGTGTCGGGCGTCTTCATCCTGCTGGCTGCAGGGATCGAATTCGACACGCTGGCGCAACTGGACTGGCTGCGTGCGGGACTGTTCGTCGCGGCGGTTGTCTTGGTCGCCCGGCCGCTGACGATCATGACATCGCTGATCGGGTCAAACCTGCCCATGAAGGAACGCTGGCTGATCGCGCTGACCGGCCCGCGCGGGGTGGTCCTGGTGGCCGTGTCAGGGATCTTTGCCGAACGGCTGGTGGCCGAGGGGATCGACGACGGGGCGTTGATCGCACCGTTGGCCTTCGTGCTGGTGCTGGTCACGGTCGTGCTGCACGGCTTCACGCTGGCGCCTATCGCGCGGCGGCTGGGGCTGACATCGGGCGAAAAGCCGGGCCTGCTGGTCGTGGGCGGATCGGTTTTTGCCACAAGCCTTGCGAAGGCGCTTGAGAAAGCCGACGTGAACGTGCTGATCACCGACACCAACCGGGACCATCTGCGCACCGCGCGCGCCGCCGGCATCCAGACTTTCTATGGCGACATCCTTGGCGAGGCGGCCGAACACAATGTGGAATTCATCGCCTATGGTGCGATCCTTGCCGCATCCGACAACGATGCCTATAACACGCTGGTCGCCACCGATCTTGCGCCTGAATTCGGGCGCGAAAATATCTGGCAGCTTGCCCGACACAAAGAGGATCGCGCCCGCCACGCCTTGCCGACGCAGCTTGGCGGACAGACCATCGACGGAAACCGGACGCTGGCGCAGTATCTGGATCTTCTGGCCGAGGGCTGGATCTTCCGCACCACGCGGCTGACCGAGGAATACCGGCTGGACGACTGGCGCGAAGCACGGGAAGGGGCGATTCCGTTGGCCGTCGTCCAAGGCGGCCAGATGTGGTTCGTCGGCAGCGACGAGGATCTGGTCGACAAGCCCGATATTCGCATCGTCTCGATGCTGCCGCCCGAGATCGCGGAAAGGATCGAACGCGAGAACGAGGCGCAGGCAAAGCCACAGCAGAAGGCGAAACAAGTGGCTCGCGCCGAGGCCGAGGCCGTCAAGCGCGGCAAGGGCAATGGCAGCGTCGAGGGCGGCGCCGCCACGGAACAGGCCGAGGAACTGCAAGAGGAACTGAAGGACGACCCCGAACTGATCGAGACCGAGGGCGACGCAAGCGACGGCAAGACGCCACGCGAAGATGCGCCACAGCGCGATCCCGACGCAGGCTTGACCGACGAGGAAGCCGAGGCGCCGTCAGACGAGAAGAAGAACCAGAAGCCCTGACGGGCGCGTGCCGGATGCAGGATCGCAAGCGTCGCTGTTGACCTTCACCGGTTGCAGGCGTTAACCCGCGCAGGTCAGTCAGGAAGCCGAATATGAACCTTTTCACCGATCTTCGCGGCGTCGTCGTGGATGCGCTGGACCAGATGACGCAGGCGAACGAGCTGCCTGCCGGTCTCGATTACGCCAATGTCACGGTCGAGCCGCCGCGCGATCCAGCGCATGGCGACATGGCCACCAATGCTGCCATGGTGCTGGCCAAGCCCGCCGGAATGAAGCCGCGTGACATCGCCGATCGGCTGGCAGCGCGGCTGACGGATCCCCGGATCGAAAAGGCCGAAGTCGCAGGTCCGGGATTCCTGAACCTGAGGCTGTCGCCGTCGGTCTGGCGGGGTGTCGTCCGGACCGCGCTTGGCTCGGGCGGCGATTTCGGCCGTTCGGCGATCGGCAGCGATCAGAAGGTCAATGTCGAATTCGTCAGCGCCAATCCGACCGGCCCGATGCATGTGGGCCATGTACGCGGCGCGGTTTTCGGCGACGCGCTTGCGAATCTTCTGGCGTTTTCGGGCCACGAGGTCACGCGCGAATACTATATCAACGACGGCGGCGCGCAGGTCGATGTGCTGGCGCGGTCGGCCTATGAACGTTATCGCGAGGCCAACGGGCTGGAACCCGAAATCCGCGAGGGACTGTATCCCGGCGACTATCTGATCCCGGTGGGCGAGGCGCTGAAGGCCAAATATGGCGACAGCCTGCTGGATCGTCCCGAAGAAGACTGGCTTGAGGATGTCCGCGAGTTCGCGACCCAGGCGATGATGGAAATGATCCGGCAGGATCTGGCATCGCTTGGCGTCCGCATGGATGTGTATTCCAGCGAAAAGGCGCTGTACGGCACTGGCAAGATCGAAGCCGCGATCGAACGGCTGAACAGCCTGGGCCTGATCTATCGCGGCGTGCTGGAACCGCCCAAGGGCAAGTTGCCCGAGGATTGGGAGGCGCGCGAACAGATGCTGTTCAGATCCACTGCGCATGGCGACGACGTGGATCGCCCGATCCAGAAATCGGACGGTGCATGGACCTATTTCGCGCCCGACATCGCCTATCACTGGGACAAGATCGACCGCGGATTCGACCAGTTGATCGACGTGTTCGGCGCCGATCACGGTGGCTATGTCAAGCGGATGAATGCGGCGGTGAAGGCGCTGTCGAACGGGCGCGTGCCATTGGACGTCAAACTGATCCAGCTGGTCAAGCTGTTCAAGAATGGCGAGCCGTTCAAGATGTCGAAGCGCGCGGGCACCTTTGTCACGCTGCGCGACGTGGTCGAAGAGGCGGGCGCCGACGTGACCCGCTTCATCATGCTGACGCGCAAGAACGACGCGGCACTGGATTTCGACTTTGCCAAGGTGCTGGAACAGTCCAAGGACAATCCGGTCTGGTATGTGCAATATGCCAGCGCGCGCGTCCATTCGGTCCTGCGCCGCGCGACCGAGGCGGGAATCGATGTCTCGGACGCGGCGCTTCAGGCGGCGGATCTGACCAGCCTTTCCCATCAGGCCGAGCTTGACTTGGCCCGGAAAGTTGCCGAATGGCCACGCCTTGTCGAACATGCCGCCCGCGCCCACGAGCCGCACCGGGTCGCATTTTTCCTGTATGACATCGCCTCGGACCTGCATTCGCTGTGGAACCGGGGCAATGACGACGCCTCGCTGCGCTTCCTGCAGGATGGCGATTCCGCAACCTCTCAGGCAAAAATCGCGCTTGTCCGGGCGGTTGGCGTTGTCATTTCATCCGGTCTCGCTATCCTTGGCGTGACTCCGGTCGAGGAAATGCGCTGATTCATAAAGTGCCCCGCCGGACGAAAACGAGCAATCAACGGTAAAACCGGGTCAACCGGCAGGCAGGCAGGCTATGGCAGTGATGGATTTCCGCGAAGGCGGCTATGTGTTCTCGCGTCACAAGGTGCGGCGCGAGTTCTCTTACGATCAGGGCGGCTGGGACGATCAGGGCCAGCCGCAGGATGACCGTCGGTTCGCGGCCGATCCCGATGGCGCCGATGGCTTTTCGGCCAGAATCGCGCGGCTGACGCATTATCTTGGCGCGCTGGCGTCGGTCGGGCTGATGGTCGGGCTGATGGCATGGGGCTGGCAACTTGTCTCGCGCGACGTGTCGGGCGTGCCGGTCATCAAGGCGATTCAGGGCGAGGCGCGCACCACGCCTGATGATCCGGGCGGCGAACTGACCAGCTATACCGGCTATGCCGTCAACGGCGTGGCCGAAGGGGTAGAGCCGCAGCCAGCCGATCAGGTGGCGATCGCGCCCTCGGCAACCGATCTGACCGAAGAAGACGTGGCGATGGGTGAACTGGGCGCAACAGCGCGCGAGCCCGTGAACCCGTCCGAGACTCCGCTGAATTTCGACGGAGAGCCGATCACGCCGATGTCGGACAGCGAGGCCCGTGCCCTTGCCGAGGCCGAAGCCGCCGCCGAGGCCTCGCGACTGGCGCTGCTGAACAGCAGCGTCGAGAATGCCGCGATTATCGACGCGCCCGCATCCGAGGGGCCGGTGAACGAGGTCGTGACCGACGAGAACGGTGCCCCGGCGCAGACGGACGCGATCACCGCCGCGCTGCTTGAGGCCCAGGCTACCGCGAATCCCGGTGTTCTGACCCAGTCCAACCGACCCGCGCCGCGCCCGCGATCGACCCGCGTGGCCTCCGCATCGACGACGGCCAGCGACGCGCGCCCGGCACCCGCTGCGGAAACCCGTCCGGCCGAGGCATCTGCACCCGCACCGGCACCCGCGGCGTCCTCTGCCAGCGGTCCGCTGGTTCAGATCGGCGCGTTCGACAGCAACGCGATCGCTTCGGGCGAATGGAACCGCCTGACCGGCAAGTTCGGCTCGCTGTTCTCGGGCAAGGGTCAGGTGATCCAGCAGCATAACTCGAATGGCCGCACCTTCTGGCGTCTGCGCGTCGCGGGATTCGGAAATATCAGCGAAGCGCGGCAGTTCTGCGCGGCGTTGAAATCCGGCGGCACGGACTGCCTCGCGCTGTCGCAGTAATGGCCTGCAACGCGACGATCCTTGGCGGGATCGCAGGCACCGAACTGACAGCGGCCGAGCGGGATTTCTTCCGGTCGGCCGATCCATGGGGGTTCATCCTGTTCGGGCGCAATGTCGATACCCCCGACCAGCTGCGCCGTCTGACGGGCGATCTGCGCGACGCGGTGGGCCGCGATGCGGTCATCACGATCGATCAGGAAGGCGGCAGGGTTCAACGTTTGCGCGCGCCGCACTGGGCCGAATGGCCCGCGCCGCTGGATCAGGCCGGGGCAGGCGCACGCGCGATGTGGCTGCGTTACTATCTGATCGGGCGGGAACTGCGCGATGCGGGCATCGATTCCGATTGCGCCCCCACCCTGGACTTGGCGCAGCCCGACACCCACCCGTTCCTGCGCAACCGCTGTTTCGGCACCGATCCGCATACGGTTGCGACTCTGGGTCGGGCTGCGGCTGAAGGGCTGCTGGCGGCGGGCGTGCTGCCGGTGATGAAACACATGCCGGGCCATGGGCGGGCTATCGCCGACAGCCATCATGACCTGCCCACCGTGACGGTCACCCCGGATGTGCTGGAGAATATGGATTTCCTGCCGTTCCGGGCGCTGAACGATCTGCCGATGGGGATGACCGCGCATATCCGATTTACCGCGCTGGACGATGCGCCTGCCACGGCTTCGGCGCGGATGATCGCGCTGATCCGCGACCGGATCGGCTTTGACGGGCTGTTGATGACCGACGACATCACCATGAACGCCCTGTCGGGAACCGAGGCGGAACGCGCTGCTGCCTCAATCGCGGCGGGTTGCGATATTGTGCTGCACTGCAACGGTACGATTCCAAGCATGGAACCGGTTGTCGCGGCCGCCGGCACACTAAGCGTTGACGCGCGGCGTCGCGCCGCCGCGGCGCTGGAACAGCGGCGGTCGCCGAAGGACCATGACCGCCTTGCCCTGCTGGACGAATGGCGTGTGCTGGTCGCCTGAGACGCAGCCCGGCTTGACTTGCCCTTGCCGAAGGCGGACGCTGACAGCCTGACCCGAAGCGGAGCTGTTGTGGCCAAAGATCCGACAGATGTTCCCTATCTGCGTGCCGTTCCGGACGCGCCGCCGCCCGCTGCGTCGGATTTCGACGCGGATTCGGTGGCCGCGCGGCGCGCGGAAGAGGCGCTGATTGTCGATGTCGATGGTTACGAAGGTCCGCTGGACCTGCTGCTGACGCTGGCGCGCAGCCAGAAGGTCGATCTGATGAAGATCTCGGTCCTGCATCTGGCCGAGCAGTATCTTGTCTTCGTCGAACAGGCCCGCAAGCTGCGGATCGAACTTGCCGCCGACTATCTGGTCATGGCCGCTTGGCTGGCGTTCCTGAAGTCGCGTCTGTTACTGCCGCCCGACCCCGAGGCCGAGGGACCATCGGCCGAGGACATGGCCGCGCATCTGGCGTTTCAGCTGGAACGGCTGGATGCGATGCGTCAGGCAGCGGCCCGGCTGATGGGCCGGGACAGGCTGGGCATCAGCCGTTTTCAGCGCGGCGCCCCCGAATCCGTCGCCCGCAAGCGCCGCACCGAATGGCAGGCCGGGCTGATCGACCTGATGCGGGCCTATGCGCGGCTGAAGACCAAGGACGAATTCCGCCCCTATGCATTCGACCGGCATGACGTGTTCAGCATGGAGCAGGCCCTGGATCGGATGCGCCGGATGATCGGCTTTGCGGGCGAATGGACCGACCTGTCGGATTTTCTGCCCGATGGATGGGAGGCGGACGGCAAGCGTCGTCGTTCCGCCACCGCCGCGACCTTCGCCGCCTCGCTGGAGCTTGCGCGGCAGGGTCGGTTGGAGATACGCCAATCCGACACATTCGCGCCGATCAGCTTCCGCCGCAAACCCACAGCCGACAACTGACGTGACCGATCTGACCCAAAACGACATGCCCGACCGGACAGATGACGACGACGCATCGTCGTCGGCGCCGGATTTTCCGCCCCCGCCGATGGACCAGCAGGAACGGATGGTCGAGGCGATCCTGTTCGCCTCGGCACAGCCGGTTTCGGTGCGCGATCTGTCGGCGCGACTGCCTGCGGGTTGCGATCCGGCCGAGGCGCTGGCGGCATTGCGCCGCCGCTACGCGGATCGCGGTGTCACGGTCGAGAGATTGGGCGACGGCTATGCGTTCCGCACCGCCCCGGACCTGTCGTTCCTGATGCAGACCGAAACGATCGAACAGCGCCGCCTGTCGCGCGCTGCGGTCGAGACATTGGCCATCATCGCCTATCATCAGCCGGTCACGCGGGCCGAGATCGAGGAGATTCGCGGAGTGGCGGTCAGCCGTGGCACGCTGGACCAGTTGATCGAGATGGAGTGGGTCCGGATGGGCCGGCGCCGGATGACCCCGGGCCGTCCCGCGACATTCGTCGTCACCGAGGTGTTCCTGGATCACTTTGGCCTCGAATCGGCACGCGACCTGCCGGGGCTTTCCGAACTGCGCGCCGCCGGGTTGCTGGAATCGCGGCCGCCCGCCGAGGGAATGGCCGTTCCTGTCGTCCCGGACGACGAAGATCAGGAGGGTGACGCGGAAGGGCCCGCCGAGGATCTTTTCGAGGACGAATAGCCACGGCCCTCCCGATCCGTATCTGTGCCCTGCGGATGACCCTCGCCAAGCCTTGTCGAACCGGCTAGGGCTGCGCGGATGATTGCAGAACAGTTCGACATATTCCTGGTCGCGACGCCGGGACTGGAAGCGCCGCTGGCGGCCGAAGCGCGCGAGCTTGGCTGGGCAGTTGAACCGCAGACGGGCGGGGTGACGATCCGTGGCGGCTGGCAGGATGTCTGGCGCGCCAACTTGATGCTGCGCGGTGCAACGCGGGTTCTGGCGCGGATGGGCAGTTTCCGGGCGCTGCATCTGGCGCAGCTGGACAAGCGTGCGCGAAAGTTTCCCTGGGCCGAAATTCTGCGCCCGGATCAACCAGTCAAGGTCGAGACGGTCTGCAAGGCAAGCCGCATCTATCACGCGGGCGCGGCGACCCAGCGGATCGAACGCGCCATCCGCGAGGAACTGGGTGCGCCGATCGCTGCGGACGCGCAAATCGTCGTGAAGGCGCGGATCGAGGATGATCTGGTGACGATCAGCGTCGATACCACCGGCGAATCGCTGCACAAGCGCGGTCACAAGCAGGCCGTCGCCAAGGCCCCCATGCGCGAGACGATGGCGGCGATGTTCCTGCGCGAGATGGGGTTCGATGGCCAGCAGACCGTGCTGGACCCGATGTGCGGGTCGGGGACATTCGTCATCGAGGCGGCCGAGATCGCTGCCGGGCTGATCGCCGGGCGTGATCGGCATTTCGCCTTCCAGTCTCTTGCCAGTTTCGATGCGACGGGGTGGCGGGCGATCAGGGACGGGCAGGGCCGGGACAGCAAACCCGATCCCCGGCCCATGTTCTTCGGAAGCGACCGGGACGCGGGCGCGATCCGCATGAGCCAGCAGAACGCCGAACGCGCGGGCGTTGCGGGCGTTACCCGGTTCGACTGCTGCGCGATCGCCGATCTGCAGCCGCCCGAAGTACCTGCGGGAATCGTGATCGTGAACCCGCCCTATGGCGCGAGGATCGGCAACAAGGGGCCCCTGTTCGGCCTGCACGCCGCACTTGGGCAGGTCTTGCGCGAACGATTCGCGGGATGGTCGGTGGGCATCGTGACCAGCGATCAGCAACTTGCCCGGGCGACGGGCCTGCCGTGGAAGCCGCCGGGACCGATCATCGCGCATGGCGGTTTGAAGGTCCGCCTGTGGCAGACAGGGCCTCTATAGCGGCGCGCTTACCGGAACTGCTTGGCCAGTTTAAGCCCCTGACCCTGATAGTTCGACTTGATCCCGGCACCATATAGCCGGTCGGGACGGGCGGACATGCGTTCATAGACCAGCCGGCCGACAACCTGACCGTGTTCCAGCACGAAGGGCGCCTCGTGGCAGCGCACCTCCAGCACACCGCGCGCGCCGACACCGGCCCGTCCGATTCCGAAACCGGGATCGAAGAAGCCTGCGTAATGCACGCGAAATTCGCCGACCATCGCCAGGTAAGGGGCCATCTCGGCGGCGTAATCGGCCGGAATTGCAACGGATTCACGGCTGACAAGGATGTAGAACGCGCCGGGGTCCAGAATGAGCCGGCCTTCGGTGGTGCGCAACTCGTCCCAGAATTCGGCCGCCGGATACTCGCCGATCCGGTCCAGATCGATCACCCCGCTATGCGGGCGGGCGCGATAGCCGACAAGATCGCCGCCGGAAGGTTTCAGATCGACCGAAAAGCCAAGCCCATGGTCGATCAGCGCCGGACCGCCGACCAGCGGCTCACGCGCGTTCAGTTCGCGCAATTCGTCGTCGGTCAGCACGGCCTGCCCCTGCCGCAGCCGAAGCTGGTTCAGACGCATGCCGGGGCGGACCAGCACCGAAAAGCTGCGCGGGCAGATCTCGGCATACAAGGGGCCATCATATGCTTCGGGCAGGCGGTCGAATTCGGTTCCGTCATCGGTGACAAGCCGGGTCAGCAGGTCCAGCCGGCCGGTCGAGGATTTGGCGTTTGCCACCGCGGTCAGTCCGGCGGGCAGGGTCAGCCGTTCCATCAGCGGCACCAGATAGACGCAGCCGCGTTCCAGAACGGCACCGCCGGACAGGTCCATCTGATGCATCTGAAGATCGTCCAACCGGTCCGCGATCCGGCGGCCGCGTCCGGCCAGGAAACTGGCCCGCAGGCGATATGCGGTCGTGCCAAGGCGCAGGTCAAGGCTGGCGGGTTGTATCTGTTCGGGAGTGATCGCCGGATCGGCGATGATCGCACCCTGATCGATCAGATCGCGGATCTCGCTGTCAGGCAGGACACCGTTCATGCCTTCCTCCCCAAGCGGTCGGCGGATATGGAAACGCCCACCCCGCAAACGGGATGGGCGTTTTCGGAATGGTCGGGCCGGCGAGATTCGAACTCGCGGCCTTCCGTCCCCCAGACGGACGCGCTAACCAGGCTGCGCCACGGCCCGACGCCGGCCATATAGAGCGAAGCACGAGGGCTGCACAAGGGCCGCGAAGCGGAAATCTGCATCGGTCGTGGCGATCTAGTAATGCGAGGCGATCAGATCGCGCAAATCCGCAAGCCGGCGCGGCAACATCGGCGGCGTGGTCGGGGCAGAGGGCAGATCGCGTAGCGCGTCGGCAAGCATGGCCAGCCGCGCCAACCATGCCGATCCGCGATCGGCCCCGTCCAGATCCGGGAAAAGGGGCAGCGCGCGCTGATCCACGCCATGGGCAGCGCGGCGGCGATGCCGCGAGCGGGGCGTGTGGGCGGCCATGTCCTGCGTCTCCTCTTCCGGAACGGTGTCGTCGTGATCGGCTGCGGCCGTCCGGATGACCGGGCCGTTCGCGCGCGGCGCAGCCTGCCCGGCATCCTCGGCGGTCATCTGCTGCAAGGAATCATCGGACTCGCGGCCTGCCGCGCTGTCCAAGGACATCGCGGCGACCTCCAGCCGGTCGCCGAGGCGTGCCAGCCCGCGTGCGCGAACAGCGTCTCCGCGATCCCGCGACATCATCTTCTTCGCGCCCCGGATCGTCATTCCGTCGTCGCGCAGGACCTCGCACAGCCCGGCGACCAGACGCACATCGTCGGGGCGGTAATAGCGCCGGCCATCAGGACGCTTCATCGGTTTCAATTGCGGAAACTGCGTTTCCCAGTAACGCAGGACGTGGGGGGCGACGCCGATCAGCTTGGCGACCTCGCCAATGGATCTGAAAGCGTCAGCGCCCTTTTTCATGCCAGTCGAGCCATCTTACTGCTTGTTGCCGGCGGCCACGCGCTCTTTCATCAGATGCGATGGGCGGAAGGACAGCACCCGCCTTGGCTTGATCGGCACCTCTTGCCCTGTCTTGGGATTTCGGCCGATTCGCTCGTTCTTGTCACGCACGCTGAACGTGCCGAACGACGAGATCTTCACCTGCTCGCCGCGCACCAGCGCGTCGGAAACATGTTCGAGGACGCTTTCGACCAACTGAGCGGACTCATGGCGCGAAAGCCCCACGTCGCGGAACACGGCTTCGGCCAGGTCCATTCTGGTCAGGGTTTTTTCGCCCATGATCTTTCCTCTTTGGTGTCGGCAAGGATGTGACGGAATGTGGTCCCTGTCAACGAGAAGGGCGGGGAAATCGTTCCCCGCCCGTGACTTGCATCAGGGAATGCGCGAATTACTGCGCACAGCCCTCGATCTTGGCAAGGTCGGGACCGTTCGGAGTGCGCCCCAGGTTAAAGGGGGCCGAGGCGTCTCGCCAGCTGGCATAGTCCTGCAGATAGCCGATCTGGCTGGCATAGACCTTGGCCGACAGCGGGTTCTCGCAGGCGACTTCCTCGATGGTCTGGTTGGCCATCTTCTGGATCTGTTCCAGTGCGGCGTCGTCCAGGCGGTTGATCTCGGTCCCGGCTTCCTTGAACTGTGCGAAGGCTTCGGTCGCGCGCTTTTCGGTGAAGGCCAGCGACCACAGCATGGTCGCGTCTGCGGCGGTCTCAAGCCGCGACTGGGTCTCTTCGTCCAGCGCGTCCCAGGCAGCCTTGTTGATCATCACCCCGAAGACCGAGGATGACTGGTGCCAACCCGGCGTGGACCAGTATTTCGTGACCTGCTGGAAGCCGCCCGAGAAATCGACGTTCGGGGTCGAGAATTCGGCCCCGTCGATCACGCCGCGTTCCAGCGACTGATAGATCTCGCCGCCGGCCATGCTGACCTGGTTGCCGCCCAGCTTTTCCAGAAGCTTGCCCTGTTCAAGCCCCGACAGGCGCAGGCGCAGACCATTCAGGTCCTCGATCGTCTTGATGGGCTTGTCCACGGTGCGGAAGCCGGATTCGTTGTTGGTGACGCCATAGGGCAGATAGACCATGCCGAACTTGCCATAGACCTCGTTATAAAGGTCGGCGCCGCCCCATTCCTGGATCCAGTTCACATAGTCCACGGCGTTGAACAGGCTGGCGGTGGTCGCCAGCGGCGAGAACGCGCTGTCGCGGCCTGCCCAGTAGCCCGGCCAGTCGGCACCGGCCTGAATGGTGCCCGATTCGACGGCACCGAACACCTCGCCCGCCGGAACCAGGCTGCCGCCTTCGTAGAATTCGATGGTCAGCTTGTCGTCGTCGATCAGGCTGTTGGCCAGTTCGACCCAGTGCTTGTCGATCTCGATCAGTTCCAGGCTGGACGGCCAGGTGCTGGTCATCGTCCAGTTTTCGGCCATTGCGGGCGCGGCGGTGGCCAGCGCCAGAACGGCGGTCGTCATCAGGTGTTTCATTGTTCTACCTCCTCAGTGACTTTGAAATGCGAACGAAGGGTCAGCCACCATACAGCGTGGTCGGCAGCCAGGTGACCAGACCCGGGAACAGGATGATCATCGCGCACATGACGATGATCAGCGCGATGAACGGCAGGACACCGCGGATGATGTCGGTGGTGGACACCTCGGGCGGGGCGATGGCGCGCATGTAGAACAGCGCGTATCCGAATGGCGGCGACAGGAAGCTGGTCTGCAGCACCACGGCCATCAGCACGACGAACCACAGCGGCTCGATGCCCATTTCGCTGACCAGCGGCAGGAAGATCGGGAAAGACAGCAGCACGATCCCCGTCCAGTCCAGGAACATGCCCAGGATGAACACCACCAGCAGCATCACCGCGACCAGCGTATAAGGATCGTCGGCCAGCCCGCGGATCAGATCCTGGCTGGCACGCAGGCCGCCGGTGATGTTGAAGACGCCGGTGAATGCCGTCGCGCCCACGACGATGAACAGGATCATCGCACTGGTTCGCCCCGTTTCCAGCAATGCGGAATAGAAGGTTTTCCATTCGAACCGCCCGCGGGTGATCACGATCAGCAGGGCAAGGACCGCGCCGATGGCGCTGGCTTCGGTCGCCGTGGCGATGCCTGCCAGCAGCGAACCAAGAATGCCAAGGATAAGGACCAGCGGCGGCACCGCCTCGACGATCAGCATGCGCCACATGGCGCCGCGGCTGATCTGTTCCTCGTCGGCGACGGGCGGGGCCCAGTCGGGCCGCAGCCACGCGATCACCGCGACATAGATCGCATACATGACGCCCAGCACAACGCCCGGCATCATCGCGCCGGCGAACAGCTGCCCGACCGACAGGCCCGGCGCATAGGACGCCATCAGGATCAGCATGATCGAGGGCGGGATCAGGATGCCCAGACAGCCCGACGCGGCGATCAGCCCCGTCGCAAGCCGCTTGTCATAGCCGTATTGCAGCATCGGGCGCAGCGCCATCATCCCCATGACGGTGATCGAGGCGCCGATGATCCCGGTCGTTGCCGCCAGCAGGATCGAAATGAACACGACCGCCAGCCCCAGCCCGCCGGTCACCCGCGCCATCAGGTGGCGCAGCGCCTCGAACATGCGGTCGGTCACGCCGCTGTCGGACAGGAACCGCGCCATCAGCACGAACAGCGGAATGGCGATCAGGACGTAGTTGTCCAGAACGTCCCCGAAGATCCGGTTGATGACGATGCCCAGCACCATCGGTTTTCCGGCGATGATCGCGCCAAGGACGGCGGTGCCGCCAAGCACCATGGCCAGCGGATGTCCCATGAACAGGCCCAGCAACAGCAGGCCCGACATGATCAAGGCAATCGATTCACCGGACATCCAGCGGCTCCATCGGTTCGAGGTGGTCGGCCTTGTTCAGGACCAGCTTCAGGAATTCGCTGACGCCCTGGATCAGCAACAGGACCGCCGCGACGAACATCGCCATTTTCAGCGGATATACGGGCAGTTGGACGGCGCCATAGGTCACCTCGCCCTGCCCATAGGAGGTCATCGCGAAATCCCAACTGCGACGGGCAAAGACCCACGCGAAGGGAAAAAAGAAGATCACATAGCCTGCGGCCTCGACCCAGCGGCGGGCATTGCGCCCCAGCCGTTCGGTCACCAGATCGACCCGCACATGGGCCTGATGGCGCAGCGCATAGCCGCCCAGCATGATGAAATAGAAGCCATAAAGCTGCTTGGTCACATCAAAGGCCCACCTTGTCGGCTCGCCCATGAAATAACGCATGAAGACGTCGTAGATGATGATTCCGGCAAAGACGATCGCGACAATCGACACGATCCGTCCGACGACCTCGTTGATGCCGTCGATCAGGCGAATGATCGGCAAGTTGTGGACCCTCCCGAAGGTCAGCGGCGCGTTTTCTGCACCTGCATTCATGCCGCAGTCTTTCCAACAGTTCGCGGGGTGTCAACTGAAACGCCCGGAACCTTTCGGATTTGAAACATGACGCTGCGGCACCTATCTTTGTGTCGCAAGCAGGAGAGGATCATGGCTGGTGGATGGGCCCGCGACGACGCGGTGAACGAACAGATCGAGGTCAGCACGGCCGAGGCGATTGCCCGCGCGCGGCAGCGTGCAGCACGAAACGCCCAAGTAGCCTCGGCCGAATATTGTGCCGAATGCGACGACCCCATCCCCGAGGCGCGCCGCCGCGCGATCCCGGGTGTTCAGCTGTGTGTTGCATGCCAGTCCGGTCGGGACAGGTCTCGCGCGCCGCTGACTGCGATCAATCGCCGCGCCAGCAAGGATTCGCAGTTGAAATAGCTTGCGCGCCTACCAGCGCAGAATCACCGAGCCCCAGCTGAGCCCGCCCCCGATCGCCTCGGTCACGATGACGTCGCCGGGCTTGAACCGACCTTCGGCATCCGCCACCGCCAAGGCAAGCGGGATCGACGCGGCCGAGGTGTTGCCGTGATCCGCGACCGTCAGCACGACCTTCTCGATCGGCAGTCCCATTTTCTGGGCCGTTGCCCCGATGATCCGCAGGTTCGCCTGATGCGGCACCAGCCAATCGACCTGATCGGCGGACAACCCCGCCTTGGTCAGCGCCGTGTGCGCCGTCTTCGCCAGCTTGTCCACGGCGTGACGGAAGACCAGATTGCCCTGCATCCGCAGTTGACCGGCCGTGCCAGTGGTCGACACGCCGCCATCGACATACAGCAACTCGCGATAGCGGCCATCGCTGTTCAGGTCGCTGGAAAGGATGCCGCGATCGTCAGACCCGCCCGCCCCTTCTTGCGCCTCCAGCACGACAGCGCCGGCACCGTCGCCGAACAGCACGCAGGTAGAACGGTCGGTCCAGTCCATGATTCGCGAAAATGTCTCGGCGCCGATCACCAGAACACGGTCGGCCTGTCCGGCGCGGATCATCGCATCGGCATTGGCAAGGGCGAAGACGAACCCGGCGCAGACCGCCTGCACATCGAATGCAAAGCCGCGCGACATGCCCAGACCCGCCTGAACCATCGTCGCGACGGCGGGAAAGGTGAAATCCGGGGTCGATGTCGCCAGAACGATTCCGTCCAGATCGTCGGGTGTCAGTCCCGCGCGATCCAGCGCGGCGCGGGCAGCCCGCGTCGCCAGGTTGCTGGTCGTCTGCCCCTCGGCCGCGAAATGGCGTCTTTCGATCCCGGTGCGGGCGCGGATCCATTCGTCGCTGGTCTCCAGCTTGTCCTCGAACCAGCTGTTCTCGACGACCCGTTCGGGCAGGTAATGGCCGGTGCCGATGATGACGGAACGGCGGGTCAAGATGCGGTCTCCGCGTCGCCGCCCGCGGCGGCTGCGGCACCTTGCGCGACGCGCGCGGCAAGCCTGTCCTGGAACCCGGATTTGGCCAGCGTGAAGGCCAGCTTGATCGCCGCAGAAACGCCCGTTGCGTCGGCCGATCCGTGCGACTTGATGACCGTGCCGTTCAGACCCAGGAAGATGCCGCCATTCACCCGGCGCGGATCTATTCGCTTCTGCAGGCGCTTCAGGGATGTCATCGCCAGAACGGCGGCAAATTTGGACATGATGGAATTGGCGAAAGCTGCTCTCATGAATTCGCCGACCAGCTTGGCTGTCCCTTCGCCGGTCTTCAAGGCCACATTGCCGGTAAATCCGTCGGTGACGATCACATCGACGCGCGACGACGGAAGATCGCCCCCCTCGACGAAGCCGACATAATCGAATCCGCCTTCGGCGGCTTGCGCGGCGATCAGGTCGTGGGCTTCCTTCAGTTCCGCACGGCCCTTGTGCTCCTCGGTGCCGACATTCAGCAGGCCGATGCGGGGCTGTGCGACCCCCAGCCCGTTGCGGGCATAGGACGATCCCATCAGCGCATATTGCAGCAGGTCACGCGCATCCGCGCGGATATCCGCGCCGACATCCAGCATGATGTTGAAGCCCTGCGGGTTCCGCGACGGCCACAGGCAGGCAATGGCGGGGCGGTCCACGCCCGGCAGCTTGCGCAGACGCAGCATCGACAGCGCCATCAGCGCGCCGGTATTGCCGCAGCTGACCGCGGCCTCGGCCTCGCCGTTGCGGACCGATTCGATGGCCGACCACATCGACGTGCCCGCGCCCTTGCGCACGATCTGGCTGGGCTTGTCCTCCATCGTCACCACGCCGTCGGCGTGGCGGATGTCGCAGCGGTCGGACAGATCGCGGCGTCGGCTGATCAAACGGCGCAGCTCGGACTCGTCGCCATGGACCACGAAGCGGATCTCGTTGTTCTTGCGCGCGCTTTCGGCCATGCCGGCGACGACGACGGCCGGACCACGGTCGCCGCCCATCGCGTCAACCGAAATCACCACGCTGCCCCGGTTTTCGGGGGCGCGCGGTTCCTGATTGGTCGCGGAATCGACGGTCATCGTGTGACGCTACGGGCCTGAATCAGGCCGCGTCGTCGTCCAGGTCGATCTCATTGGCCTGCGCGACCACTTCGCGGTCGGCATAATGACCGCAAGACGGGCAGACGTGGTGCGGGCGCTTCAGTTCGCCGCAGTTCGAGCATTCGTTCGGGTTACCGGCGACCAGGGCATCATGCGCGCGGCGCATGTTGCGCTTGGAGCGGGTTACGCGGTTCTGAGGGACAGCCATGTCACAACCTCGGTTAGGGGGTGCCGCATCGCGTGGACGCCGTGGCACCGTGTGTCTTGAATTCGCAAATGAACCGCGCAGATACGCGATGAAGCGACCGCCCGCAAGCCCCGGCAACGCCAATCCCGCAATAATTGCGGCAGATCGGGCGCCAGGGCCACAGCCCGCGGCGGCCGTCGGATCGGCAGAGCGCCGAGCGACAAGCCGGTCGGCAGGTCGCAGCGGAAGCGGCAGCTCAATCCTCGGGCGTGTCGCCGCCGATCAACCGGTCCAGTCCGGCGAAGGGACGGCGGGTATCGGGGGTGTCGTCCTCGATCACGTCGCCGGCCTGGTCCGCGCCCTCGGCCCGCGGGTATTCGGGCAAGGCCAAGGCAAGCTCCTCGATCATGACTGCGGACAGGTCGATGAATTGCCCAAGCGGTTCCAGCGTCTCGTCCGGCATCTCGACCTCATCGCCTTCAGGCTCGCGCAGATGCGGCGAATAGAGGCGATGGACCTCATCCGTCAGATCGCTGCGCACCGGTTTCAGCGTCACCACGCAGGGTTGCACGACGCGCGCCGTCAACCGGCCGCTCAGGGTCCAGGCATCGCCGCGCGCCGCGCGGACCTCGCCCTTGAACGCAAGGCGCGGCAGGGCGTCGATGCCCAGCTCCTGCGCGATGGCCTGACGCGTCTCGGCGTCGGGTTGCAGGGCGAAGGGCGTGGCTGCGTTCGGGTTCAGATGGGCCACGCGCAGGCGGGTGGCCTGCGGCTGTTCTGGCTGCGGGGACGGGGCGGACATGACGGGCCTCGGATATTGTCGCGAAAAAAGATGTCGGCGGGATCAGGCGCAAGCCCCCGCCGAAGATGGATATTCTTGAGCGCGGTGCCCGAGTTTGCTAAGGCGGGCGGGCCGCGTCAACCGCCCGAGCAAAGGAAGTGCTGAAATGGCTGCAATCAGGAACCTTCTGATCCTGGCTTTCGTGGCCGTTTTGGGCCTTTCGGCGTGTTCGCCGGTCTATCGCAACCACGGCTATGTGCCACCGGATGAAAACTTGTCGCAGATCCAGATCGGTCAGACCAGCATGGCCGAACTGGAAGGACTGATCGGACGTCCCTCGACGCAGGGTCTGCTGACCGGATCGGGCTGGTATTATGTCGGGTCGCGGTGGCGGCACTACGGCGCCTACGAACCCGAAGAGATCAGCCGCGAAGTCGTCGCGGTGTCGTTCGATCCCGCCGGGCGGGTCAGCAATGTCGAACGCTTCGGCCTGGATCGCGGCCGTGTCGTGGTGCTGTCGCGCCGCGTGACCGAGGGCAGCGTGACCGAAGTGTCCTTCATCCGCCAGATCCTTGGCAATCTGGGCAATTTCCAGGCTGGCGACTTCATCGACTGATCGGCTGCGGCCCGGCGACGGGGCGCAGGCATCCGCCCCTAGCCCGCCTCGACGATCCGCATTGCCAGCCGATGCAGGTCATCGCGATATCCGGTGCGTGCCGAGGGCCGGTCGGGGTCCGACGTGATGGCGATGGCCATCGCCGGGGCGCCGCGGCCCGCCGGCAGGACATAGATCATCTGTCCGCCATAGCCCCAGCCATAGCGCAGATCGCGCCCGGCCATCCGGGCGATGAACCAGCCATAGCCGTAACCCTGGCCGCTGAAGATCGACGAGGTGCGACGCCGCCAGCTTTCCGCGATCCAGTCCTGCGGCACCACCTGCCGTCCGCCTGCGCGCCCGCCTGTGGCATAGGCGGCCCCGAAGGCCAGCAGGGATCTCGTGCTCATCGCCATCTGATTGCCGCCCAGATAGATGCCCTGCGGGTCGCGTTCCCAGCCGGTGATCCGGAAGCCCGGGATCGGGTCCAGCCAGTCGCGCGCCAGATCCAGCGTGGACCGGCCCGTGACACGTGTCAGGATCGCCGACACCAGATGCGTCGAGGCGGTGGAATACTGCATCCGCCCGCCCGGATCCTGTGTGAATGGCGCGGCCAGCGCCGCGCGCACCCAGTTCCCGCTGCTGACCCAGCGCCCGTAATTTGCGCCGGATTGCCGTTCCAGCCCCGCCTGCATCGACAGCAGGTTGCCAAGCGTCACACGCGACAGGCGCGGGTCGGGTTCGGCAGGCAGGTCCGATTCAAGCAGCGGCGCGATGGGCTGATTCGGCCCTTGCAGATATCCCTTGTCCACGGCGATGCCAGCCAGCGCCGAAATGATCGACTTCGAGGCGGACTTGATGTTCGTCGGACTGTCAGGGGTGTAATCGCCATAGCCGCGTGCCGCGATCTCGACCCCGTCGCGCCAGACGGCGATGGCCCGCAACCGGTCCATCGCCGCGGCCTCGGACAGGATCGGGGACAGGCTGGCGCGCCCTATGTCGGGCACGGCCAGCAGGGGCGACAGCGCCGCGCAGCGGATCAGGTTTCGACGTAGCATGGCGCAGAGTATGGGGGCGGGCGCGGGATGGCGGAAATCACGGCTGCGTCAGGGCGGGCTTGCCGGTCCCGTGCCGGGCGGATAGGCCGTTGCCACCAGCAGCCATCCGGGGATCGCCCATGACCGCGCTTGACGATCTTGCCGCCACGCCGTTTCACGACGCCGACGCGCCCCTGCGCGCGCGAATGTTGTCGCGCCTGGCGGATACCGAATTGTCGGTCGCGCTGACCGACGAACCGATCGGCGACAGGATCGAGCTGCGCCTTTTTCAATTGGAACACGGGCCTGTCGCGCTGGCCTGTGACGCCGAGGATCGGTTGGCGGGGTTCTTTGGCGGGCCAGTGGCCTATGCGGCGTTGCCGGGCCGCGTGCTGGCCGGACTGCTGCGGACGGAAGGGGCGGGGCTGCTGGTCAATCCCGGTCACCGGTCCGAGATGCTGCTGGACGCCGCGATGCTGGACTGGCTGTCGGGGGCGTTGTCCGCCGCACCCCGAATCGATCAGGCGCGACTGCATCTGACTGGTCCCATGCCCGGGACCGTCGAGGCGCTGGCCGAGCCTTTGGGCGCGCGGTTGGCCGACATGCGCGGGCTGATTGCGGGCGCCTGGCTGGCCGGGGTGGACGGCGCAACATCGCATCTGCTGGTGATCGTGGGTGCAGCCCCGGAACATCAGGACGCCATCGCCAAGGCCCTGTCCGAGACGCTGGCCTTCCTGCCGGCGCAGCCAGGCGGCGTTGATATCAGCTTTTCGGATGCGCCCCCGGTGCCCGCTGCGCTGCGCTTCGATCTCGGCGCGGCCGAAGTGCCGGTGTTACCCAAACGCCAGAATGGGCCGCCGATCCTGCGCTGAAGGTTCCTGCGCGTGTTGCGCAGCCGTCACCGACCTGACACAACGGGTGGATGCAGTTGCGTCACAAGGCCCTGTCCGTCCATCTTCTGACCGCCACCGGCGCGGTCCTGTCCATGCTGGCGATGCTGGCGGCGGTCAAGGAAGAATGGTCGCTGATGTTCCTGTGGCTGGTCTTTGCCTTTGTTGTTGACGGCATCGATGGACCTCTGGCCCGGCGATACGATGTCAAGAAGAACTGGTCGAACTACGATGGTGTCCTGATGGACCTGATCATCGACTATCTGACCTATGTGTTCATCCCGGCCTTCGCGCTGTTCCAGTCGGGACTGCTGGACGGCTGGACCGGCTGGTTCGCGATCATCGTCATTACCTATGGCAGCGTCGTGTATTTCGCCGATACGCGGATGAAGACCACCGACAATTCCTTTGCGGGGTTTCCGGGCTGCTGGAACATGGTTGTGCTGGTGCTGTTTGCAACCAAGCCGCACTGGACCGTCATACTGCTGATCGTGGTCGCGCTGACCGTGGCGATGTTCACGAACATCAAGTTCATCCACCCGGTTCGCACCGAACGCTGGCGTGCGATCTCGTTGCCGGTCGCGATCTTGTGGGTGATCTTCGCGGGCCGCGCTGCGTGGGTTGATTTTCACCCCTCAAGCTGGGCGATCTGGGGGTTGGTTGCGACATCGCTGTGGCTTTTGCTGGCCGGTCCGGCACAGCAATTGATGCCCAGACGCGGCTGATGCTTGCCTGACGGTCCTTTCCGTCGGATGATCCGGCGCAAACAGGGATCAGGGGGCGGTGGAATGCCGGACATACTGAAATCATCCATGGTGGCGCTTGCCTTGATGGCTGGGACGGCCTCGGCGCAGGACGCGATCACACTGGGCATGGTGCTGGAGCCACCGAACCTTGACCCGACCGGCGGCGCGGCGGCGGCCATCGACGAGGTCGTCTATGGCAATGTATTCGAGGGGCTGACCAGATTCGGCCCCGACGGGTCGATCCTGCCCGCGCTGGCCGAAAGCTGGGATGTCGAACAGGATGGCCGCGTCTATGTCTTCCATCTGCGGGACGGCGTGACCTTCCATGACGGCAGCGCGTTCGACGCCGACGACGTGATCTTCACGCTGGATCGCGCGCGGGCCGGAGATTCGACCAATGCCCAGAAGACGCTGTTCGAGGGGATCGAAAGCGTCGCCGCGGTGGACCCGCAGACCGTCCGGGTGACGTTGACGGCACCGGACGGGAACTTCCCGTTCAAGATGGCCTGGGGCGATGCGGTGATGGTCGATCCGGCCAGCGCCGACGATCTGGCCAGCAACCCCGTGGGCACGGGTCCGTTCAGATTCGACCGTCTGGTACAGGGTGACCGTGTGGTTCTGTCTGCCTATGACGGCTACTGGGGCGAAGCGCCTGCGTTGAAAAGCGCGACCTTCCGCTTCATCAGCGACCCGACGGCGGCCTTTGCGGCGATGATGGCGGGCGATGTCGATGCCTTTCCGAACTTCCCGGCCCCCGAGACGCTGCCGCAGCTTGAGGCCGATCCGCGCTTCAAGGTGATCGTCGGCACGACCGAGGGCGAGACGATCCTGGCGATGAACAACACAAGGCCGCCGCTGGACAATATCAAGATCCGTCAGGCGATCGCCCATGCGGTCAACCGGCAGGACATCATCGACGGCGCGATGTTCGGCTATGGCACGCCCATCGGCAGCCATTTCGCACCGCACCACCCCGATTATGTCGATCTGACCGCAACCTCGGCGCATGATCCCGAACTGTCGAAAAAGCTGCTGGAAGAAGCGGGCGTGGGGCCGGTCAGGCTGCGCCTGGCGCTGCCCCCGCCCAGCTATGCTCGGCGCGGGGGCGAGATCGTCGCGGCGCAGCTGCGCGCGGTGGGGATCGAGACCGAGATCACCAATATGGAATGGGCGCAGTGGCTGGAAACGGTCTTCAAGGGCGGCGATTTCGATCTGACCATCGTCAGCCATACCGAGCCCCTGGACATCGATATCTATGCCCGTCCCGACTATTATTTCCACTACGCCAAGCCGGATTTCGTGGCCCTGATGGATGAATTGAACCAAGCCGTCAGCCCCGATCAGCGCAGCGCGCTTTACAAGCAGGCGCAGCAGATGATCGCGGAGGATTTCGTCAACGCGTTCCTGTTCCAGCTTGCCAAGACCGGCGTGGCGGACGCCCGAATCGAGGGGCTTTGGGAAAACGCACCGACGCAGGCGAATGACCTGACAAACGTTCGCTGGACGGATTAGGGTGGGGCGGGACGCGCCGCCCAAGACCGCGGTCAGGCGTTGCGGTTGGCGTAACGAATGAACGGAAGGCCGAACCAGCCCGCGCCCTTCGGCACGGCGTTCCGCGCGGCGATCTGGTGCGGCAGAAGGCCGATTGATCCGCCTTCATCCTGGGTGTTGCGGATCATCCGCTGTCCGGCCGGGCTGGCATAGATCGCGTAATATCCAAGCATCGCGAGTCTCCTTCGTTTGGTCCTCCCGATACCCGCCATCTTGGACCGGCCGTCCCGCAAGACAAGCGACGATCCTGAAACCCCGCCCTGCGGCAGGTGCATGGCGCGAAAAAAGCAAGACAGATCAATCCGTTTTCCGGCCTTGGCCCGGTCCTAGCCCGGCGTCGGGCCAAGGCGCGTCTTCGCCTTCAGGTCGAAAAGGCCATAACCCGCCACGACCAGAAAGCATGCCGCCGGCACGATATAGGACAGCGCCGCGCCCTGTGCGTCCAGAACCGCGCCGTGAACCAGCGGCATCAATGCGCCGCCAAGGATCGCCATGACCAGACCGGCCGCGCCGAACTTGGTATCCTCGCCCAGCCCATGCAGCGCGATGCCGTAGATGGTCGGGAACATCAGCGACAGGCAGGCAGACAGCATGACGACCGCCCAGATTCCCGCGACATTGGGGCTGGAGACCGCGAACAGGCACAGCCCGGTGCCGGCCAGCGCCATGATCGTCAGCAGTGCTGCGGGGCGCAGAAAGCCCATCAGCCAGACCATCACGAAACGCGAGATCAGGAACACGATCAGGCTGGCCTGCAGATACCAGCCGGCCTGCGCCTCGGTTCCGCCGGTGGCGGCCAGCACATACTGGATGGTGAAAGTCCATGTGCAGGTCTGCGCGGCGACGTTGAAGAACTGTGCGATCACGCCCAGAACATAGTGGCGGTTGCGCATCAGCCGGCGCAGCGTGGCCGCGAAATGCACCTCGTGACCGGGTTCCAGTTCGACCTCTGCCTCGGTCGGCATCCGCATCAGCGCGATTGCGACCCAGATCGCCAGCAGCACGAAAGCAAAACCGACATACGGTACCATCACAGCCTGCAATTCGGATTGCTGGACGGCGCGCAACGCCTCGGGCGCCATCGCCGCGCGATCCTCGGCGCTGGCGGTATTCAGCTTGGGCAGGATCAGTGTGGCGGCCAGCAGCACGCCGATATTGGTGCCCACCGGATTGAAGGCCTGTGCGAAGTTCAGGCGACGGGTGGCGTTCTCGTCCGGCCCCATCGCGATCACGAACGGGTTGGCCGATGTCTCAAGGATCGACAGCCCGCCGGCCAGCAGGAATAGCGCCATCAGGAAGAACCCGAAGGTCATCGCCTGTGCGGCGGGATAGAACATGAACGCCCCGCAGATCGCACAGCCAAGTCCGACCAGCACGCCGGTCTTGTACGAGAAGCGCCGGTTGATGAAGGCGGCGGGCAAAGCCAGCAGGAAATAGGCGCCGTAATAGGAAAACTGCACGAATGACGCCTGCAGCGTGCTCATCGAGAAGATCCGGGAAAACACCTGCACCAGCGGGTCGGTCATGTTGGCCGCGACGCCCCATGCGGCAAAGCAGGTGACCAGCAGGATGAAGGGCATGCGCATGCCTGCGTGCACGAAGCGGCGTTCGGTCATTTTCTGTTCCCCCCGGATCAAGACCTCGATCAATTTCAGCATATTGGCACGGTAATGCACCGTCGGCTATCGCTGGCAGTGCCTCAGGCGTAAATAAGGGCGGGCGCATCACTGCGCCCGCCCGAATGCTTCCTGTCAATTCCGGATCAGACGTATTTCTTGATCTCGCCGGAACGCAGCTTGGCCTGATAGTTGCTCATCTCGCGCTTGACGATCGGCATCAGGACATACAGTGCGATGATGTTGGGAATCGCCATCGCAAAGATCGCCGCATCCGAGAAGTCGATCACCGGGCCCAGATTGGCGGCCGCGCCGATGACGACGAACACGCAGAACAGGACCTTGTAGGCGATCTCCTTGGTCTGGCCCTCGCCGAACAGGAAAGTCCATGCCTTGAGGCCGTAATAGCTCCAAGAGATCATCGTCGAGAACGCGAACAGAATGACTGCGATCGCCAGGACGTAGCGGAAGCCGCCAAAGGCGCTGCTGAACGCGGCCGAGGTCAGTGCGACACCGGTGTTGCCATCAACGGTCTGGATGGCGTCGCCCGCTTCGGTCAGCAGCATGCGCCCGGTTTCGGGGTCCACCATCAACTGACCGGTGATGATGATGACAAGCGCGGTCATGGTGCAGATCACGACGGTGTCGATGAACGGCTCCAAAAGCGAGACATAGCCTTCTGTGATCGGCTCCTTGGTGCGCACGGCGCTGTGCGCGATGGCAGCGGAACCGACGCCCGCCTCGTTCGAGAACGCGGCGCGGCGGAAGCCTTGGATCAGTGCGCCGATCATCCCGCCGGCAATGCCCAGTCCGGTGAAGGCGCCCTCGAAGATCTGTCCGAACGCTGCCCCGACCTGACCGATATTCATCAGGATGATGACCAGCGCGGTCAGCACATACAGGATACCCATGAACGGGACGACCTTCTCGGTCACCTGGGCGATTGATTTCAAACCACCGATGATGACCATGAACACGATCGCCGCGAAGATCACGCCGGTGATCCAGCCGGGGTATTCGCCGAGCACGTTGGAAAGCTGGGCGTGTGCCTGGTTCGCCTGGAACATGTTCCCGCCGCCAAAGCTGCCGAGGATGCAGAAGATCGCGAACAGCACGGCAAGGATCTTTCCGCCGCCCACGCCGCGTTCGGCAAAGCCCTTGGTCATGTAATACATCGGACCGCCCGACACGGTGCCGTCCGCGTATTCGTTGCGGTATTTCACCCCCAGCGTACATTCGGTGAATTTCGACGCCATGCCCATCAGGCCGGCGACGATCATCCAGAACGTCGCGCCCGGCCCGCCGATGCCGACCGCGACTGCGACGCCAGCGATGTTGCCAAGTCCCACTGTCCCGGACAGGGCGGTGGCCAGCGCCTGGAAGTGGCTGACCTCGCCCGCGTCATTTGGGTCGGAATAGTCGCCCTTCACCAGCGCGATGGAATGCGGGAAGGCGCGGAACTGCACGAAACCGAAATAGACCGTGAAGATCGTTGCGGCGATGACCAGCCAGCCGACGATCAGGTTGAAGTTGGTTCCATTGACCGGGATCGCATAGAAGATCAGGTTGACGAACCAGCCGGTGGCCCAGGCGAAGCCCTCGTTCACCCTCTCGTCCAGACTTTGCGCCAGCGCAGGTGCGGCGCCGATCAGTGTGGCCAGCAGCGTTGCCGGAGCCAGAAGCTTTGCATGATTTTTCATGTCTGATGATTCCTTGTTCCGGTTGTTCATGGCACGATCGTCACCGGCACCGGCGCGACCTGCGCCAGCGTGCCCGCGACCGAACCGAAGATGCGCGAGGACAGGCCGGAATTGCCCATCCTCCCGATGAAGATCAGCGCGGCATCCTCATCCTCGGCGATCTTGCACAACGTCTCGGCGATATGGCCGTATTTCATCACCGAGATGACCGGAACGCCGGCGTCCTCGACCGCCTTCAGGACCGGCGCGATGATCGCCTGCTCGGCGCGCTGCAGCTCCTCGTTGCGCCGCCTGTGCCGTTCTTCGATCTCGTTCGGCGTCAGGAAGCTGTAAGGTGACCATTCCAGAACATGAGCGACGACGATGGCATCGCCCAGCACCTTTGCGCGACTGACCGCGAAATCCAGCGCGCGTCGTGACGCTTCGCTGCCGTCGAATCCGACGACGATCTTGCGTGACATGTTACCCCCTTGTGGTGTTTTCTGTTTCTTATGCCAGTGATGAAATCATAGGCACGGTCAGTCCGTTTGGGCTAGGGAAAACATGACGGGTCCGTGAAGACACCTATTGTCGGGGTTGTATGCACGGTTCGCTGGCGGGTTGCAGGGGATGCAGGCAGGCGGTCGCGGCGCTGCGTGGGCATGGCCTTGTGACATTTTCTTCTTTTCAAACCGGATCATGGTCGGCATATTCCGCCCTATGACTCGGATGCGCCATATCGCCACCGCCTCGACCGCACCGTTCGGTGCGTGTCTGGCCGTGCAACTCCGCGGTCTGCTGCTTCTTACGCTGCGCTGAGCGGGTCTTCCGGGCCGCCGCTCAGTCAGGTCAGTGCCCGGATCATCCCCGACACGACATTCTGCGTAAGAAAGACCCGCACATGACCGACAACAACCGCGTATTCATTTTCGACACAACCCTGCGCGATGGCGAACAATCGCCCGGCGCCACCATGTCCCATGCCGAAAAGCTGGAAATCGCCGCCATGCTGGATGAGATGGGCGTCGATATCATCGAGGCAGGCTTCCCGATCGCCTCGGAAGGCGACTTCGCCGCCGTTTCCGAGATCGCAAGGCAAAGCCGCAACAGTGTCGTCTGCGGCCTTGCGCGCGCCCAGATCCCCGATATCGACCGCTGTTGGGAGGCGGTGAAACACGCCAGGCGTCCACGCATCCATACATTCATCGGCACCTCGCCGCTGCACCGGGCGATCCCCAATCTGGACATGGACCAGATGGCCGAGCGGATCGAACAGACCGTGACCCATGCGCGCAACCTGTGCGACAATGTGCAATGGTCGCCGATGGACGCCACCCGCACGGAACACGATTACCTGTGCCGTGTCGTTGAAATCGCCATCAAGTGTGGCGCGACCACGATCAACATTCCCGACACGGTGGGCTATACCGCCCCCCGCGAAAGCGCCGATCTGATCCGCATGCTGCTGGAGCGTGTGCCGGGTGCGGACAACATCATCTTCGCCACCCATTGCCACAACGATCTGGGCATGGCGACGGCGAATAGCCTTGCCGCGGTCGAAGCCGGCGCCCGTCAGGTCGAATGCACCATCAACGGCCTGGGCGAGCGCGCAGGCAACACCGCCCTGGAAGAGGTGGTGATGGCCCTGCGCGTGCGCCACGACATCATGCCCTTCGACACCGGCATCGACACCACGAAGATCATGGGCCTGTCGCGCCGCGTGGCTCAGGTCTCGGGTTTTCCGGTGCAGTTCAACAAGGCGATCGTCGGCAAGAACGCCTTCCTGCATGAATCGGGCATCCATCAGGACGGCGTGCTGAAGAATGTCGAGACATTCGAGATCATGAAGCCCGCCGATATCGGGCTGAACGAAACCAACATCGCGATGGGCAAGCATTCGGGCCGCGCCGCGCTGCGGGCCAAGCTGGCCGACCTGGGATACGAGGTGGGCGACAACCAGTTGAAGGACATCTTCGTGCGGTTCAAGGCCTTGGCCGACCGCAAGAAAGAGGTCTATGACGAGGATATCGTGGCGCTGGTGCAGGACGCCACCGCCAATACCCAGGACGATCACCTGCAGGTCAAGCATCTGCGCGTGATCTGCGGCAGCGACGGGCAGTCTGCCGACCTGACGATGATCGTGGACGGGCAGGAAAAGACCGTTCATGCGACCGGCGACGGTCCGGTGGATGCCTGTTTCAATGCCGTGAAGCAGATCTTTCCGCACGACGCCCGGCTGCAGCTGTATCAGGTCCATGCCGTGACCGAGGGCACCGATGCGCAGGCGACCGTCAGCGTGCGGATGGAGGAGAACGGCCGGATCGTGAACGGGCAATCCGCCGACACCGACACGATCCTGGCCAGCGTCAAGGCCTATGTCGGTGCGTTGAACCATCTGATCGTGCGGCGCGCGCAGCAGGGCCGCGATGACAAGCAGATCAGCATGTATTCGCACTGACCGAATGCCGATCACCGACGGACCGCCCGTGACATGCGCGGTCTGTTGCACATCCGGCGCGCGAGCGGCCTTGTTGTGGGGGCGCGCGTCATCGGGGCTTTTCCGGTGGCGCGTAGCCTTCTATATGGGGCAACGCCGTTTCGCGGGCGATTCCGCACGGCAACAGCCTGATCGGGCGCTACAGAAACGGGCAGGGCCGGAGAAACCGGCGCGAAAGGAATACGGGCATGGCATTCGGCGGTTTGTTTTCGACCGATATCGCAATCGACCTCGGGACGGCGAATACGCTGATCTACGTCAAGGGCAAGGGCATCATCCTGAACGAGCCCTCGGTCGTGGCGTATCATGTCAAGGAAGGCAAGCGTCAGGTCTTGGCCGTGGGCGAGGATGCCAAGCTGATGCTGGGCCGCACCCCCGGCAGCATCGAGGCGATCCGCCCGATGCGCGAAGGCGTCATCGCGGACTTCGACAGCGCCGAGGAAATGATCAAGCATTTCATCAAGAAGGTGTTCAAGCGCACCACCTTCTCGAAGCCGAAGATCATCGTTTGCGTGCCCCACGGTGCAACGCCGGTCGAGAAGCGGGCGATCCGCCAGTCGGTCCTGTCCGCCGGCGCCCGCAAGGCCGGCCTGATCGCCGAACCGATCGCGGCCGCGATCGGCGCGGGCATGCCGATCACCGAACCGACCGGGTCGATGGTCGTCGACATCGGCGGGGGCACGACCGAGGTCGCGGTGCTATCGCTGGGCGATGTGGTCTATGCGCGTTCGGTCCGGATCGGCGGTGATCGCATGGACGAGGCGATCATCAACTATCTGCGGCGCAACCAGAACATGCTGATCGGCGATTCGACCGCAGAGCGGGTCAAGACCTCGATCGGCACCGCGCGGATGCCGGACGATGGGCGGGGCGCCACGATCATGGTGCGCGGTCGCGATCTGTTGAACGGCATCCCCAAGGAAATCGAGATCAGCCAGGCGATGATCGCCGAGGCGCTGACCGAACCGATGCAGGCCATCTGCGAGGCGGTCATGGTGGCGCTGGAATCGACGCCCCCCGATCTTGCCGCCGACATCGTCGATCGCGGTGTGATGCTGACCGGCGGCGGCGCGATGCTGGGCGATCTGGATCTGGCGCTGCGCGAGCAGACCGGTCTGTCGATCACCCTGGCCGACCAGCCGATGAGTTGCGTCGCGCTGGGAACCGGCAAGGCGCTTGAATTCGAAAAGCAACTGCGCCACGTCATCGACTACGACAGTTGATGCCGCCCGTGCGGAGGCCCTGAATGGCGCGCAAGGGACCCGATTTCTCGACACCCGTCAGGCGCGTGCTGATCGCGCTGCTGGCGATTGTGCTGATCGCATTGTTCCTGTTCTGGCGGATCGACAGCCCGCGTGCCGAACGGATGCGGACCGGGCTGATCGACCGTGTCGTGCCCAGCTTTGAATGGGCCTTCGCGCCGGTCACGCAGCTCAGCCAGATGGTCGCGGGTTTCCAGTCCTATGCCCGCATCTACGAACAGAACCAGGAATTGCGGCGCGAACTGCAGAAGATGCAGGCCTGGAAAGAAGCCGCCGTGCAGCTGGAACAGGAAAACTCCAAGCTGCTGGCGCAGAACAATGTCCGCATCGACCCCGCCCTGACCAGCGTGACCGGGGTGGTGATGGTCGATTCCGGGTCCGCCTTTCGCCAGTCTGTCCTTCTGAACGTGGGCGCGCAGGACGGCATCGTCGATGGCTGGGCGACCATGGACGGGCTGGGTCTGGTCGGGCGCATCTCGGGCGTCGGGCAGCGGACCAGCCGGGTCGTGCTGCTGACCGACCCTTCATCGCGCATCCCGGTGACGATCCAGCCATCGGGCGACCGGGCGCTGCTGAACGGCGACAACACGCCGCTTCCGGTGCTGGATTTCGTCGAAGCGCCGGATAATGTCCGACCCGGCGATCGCGTGGTGACATCGGGCGATGGCGGCGTCTTTCCCCCCGGCCTTCTGGTCGGACAGGTCGTGCAGGCCAGCGATGGCCGGATGCGGCTGCGCATGGCAGCAGATTATGGCCGGTTGGAGTTTCTGCGCGTGCTGCGCGCCCATCCCGCCGAGGCGGTGGTCGATTCCGGGGCGATCATCCGTCCGGGCGATCAGGGCCTGATCGGGCCGGAACTGCCGACCTCGCCGGTCGAGGCTGCCCGCGCTACCGACCCTCTGGCCTCGGTGGGCGCAGATGATTGAGGCGCCGGGACGGCAACTGGTGATCGGCACGGCGTTGTTCTTGCTGTGCATGGGCGCGCTGCTGTTCGTGCGGCTGCTGCCTTTGTCGGCGGGCCTGACCGGATGGCCGGGGCCGGATCTGGGGCTGTGCCTGACCTTCGCATGGGTGCTGCGGCGCCCCGATCAACTTGCCGCGCCGGTGATCGCGCTGGTCTTTCTGGCCGAAGACGTGCTGCTGTTGCGTCCGCTGGGGTTGTGGGCGGTGCTGGTTCTTCTGGGAACCGAGGCCGCACGGCTGCGTGAGGGGCGTTGGCGCGATCAGCCATTCATGGTTGAATGGCTGCGCGTCGCCATTCTGATCGGCGCGATGATGCTGGGCTATCGCGTGGTGTTGCTGCTGTTCCTGATGCAGCCCCCGCCGCTGGGACAGGTGATGCTGCAACTGATCGCCACGGTGACGGCCTATCCGCTGGTGGTGTTCGTGGCCCGCTGGCTGATCGGGCTGCGCCGGATCACCGCGACCGAGGCCGAAATGATGAGATACAGCCGATGAAAAGACCATCGCGTGATACGCAGGACGGAAGCCGCCGGGTCGGTCGGCGGGGCCTGTTGCTGGCCGGTATCCAGTTAGGGGTGGTGACGACGCTGGCGCTGCGGCTGCGGTCGATGCAGCTGGAACATGCCGAGGAATATCGCCTTCTCTCCGACGGAAACTCGATCAAGATCCGCCTGTTGCCACCGGCGCGCGGGCTGATCCATGACCGCAACGGACTGGTGATCGCGGGCAATGAACAGAATTACCGCGTCACCCTGACCCGCGAAGAGGCTGGGGGCGACGTCGAGCCTGTGCTGCGCCGACTGTCCCGGCTGATCCCGATCAGCGACGCCCGCATGGCCGAGCTTATGGAGGAATTTTCCCGGCGCACGGCGATCACGCCCATCGTGTTGGCCGACCGGCTGAGCTGGGAACAGTTCAGCTCGATCGCCGTGAACGCACCGTCGCTGGCGGGGGTGACGCCGGAATCCGGCCTGTCGCGGGCCTATCCGCGTGCCGGCGATCTGGCCCATGTGGTCGGCTATGTCGGGCCGGTGTCGGATTACGACCTGTCCAAGATCGAGGATCCGGACCCGGTGCTGATGCTGCCCGAATTCCAGCTTGGGAAGGTCGGTGCCGAAGCCAAGCTGGAGGGCGTGCTGCGCGGCAAGGCCGGCGCCCGCCGGGTCGAGGTGAACAGCGCCGGACGCGAGATGCGCGAACTGAGCCGGCAAGAGGGCGAACAGGGCGCCACGGTGCAGCTGACCGTGGACGCGCGGTTGCAGAACTATGCCGCGCAGCGTCTGGGACAGGAAAGCGCGGCGGCGGTGGTGATGGATGTCCAGACCGGCGATCTGCTGGCCATGTGTTCCTCGCCCAGCTTCGACCCCAACAAGTTCGTGCGCGGCATCTCCAGTACCGATTATCGCGCGCTGATGAGCCACGATCACCGTCCGCTGGCCGACAAGACCGTGCAGGGCGTCTATCCGCCCGGATCGACCTTCAAGATGGTCACGCTGCTGGCCGGGCTGGATGCGGGGCTGATCAATGGCGGGTCGCGCTTCTACTGCCCCGGCTTCACCGAGGTGGGTGGCCGGCGGTTCCACTGCTGGCGGGGCGGCGGGCACGGCTCGATGGACCCGATCCAGAGCCTCGAACAAAGCTGCGACGTCTTCTACTACGAACTGGCGCAGCGCGTCGGCATCGACCGGATCGCGGCGATGGCCCGGCGGCTGGGGATCGGCGTGACGCACGACCTGCCGATGTCGGCGGTGGCCGAGGGGATCGCGCCTGACCGGGCGTGGAAGAAGGCCCGCTATGACCAGCCATGGCAGATCGGTGACAGTCTGAACGCGTCGATCGGGCAGGGCTATGTGCTGGCGTCGCCGCTGCAATTGGCGGTCATGACCTCGCGGGTGGCAACGGGCCGGGTGATCGTGCCGCGTCTGGTGCGTGCGCTTGACGGTATTCCCCAGCCGCTGGTCGAAGCAGAACCGCTGGGGATCGACGAGGCATGGCTGCGGCTGGCGCGTGGCGGGATGGACGCGGTCATGAACGGCGCTCATGGCACGGCCCGTCGGTCCCGCATCCTGCGCGACGACTGGCGCATGGCCGGCAAGACCGGAACCAGTCAGGTCCGCAATATCACCGCCGCCGAGCGCGCGCGGGGCGTGGTCCGCAACGAACAGTTGCCGTGGAATCGCCGCGACCATGCGCTGTTCGTCTGCTATGCACCGTTTCAGTCACCCCGCTATGCCGTGTCGGTGGTCGTCGAACATGGCGGCGGCGGATCGGCGGTCGCGGCACCAATCGCCCGCGACATCATGCTGTTCGCGCTGGAAGGCGGGCTGCCGCCGCTGGATTCGGTGCCCTCGGACCAACGCGCCGAGATGGAGGCGCGCCACGAGGCCATGCATCTTTACACGCCCGATCCGCCGAAATCCGGCCGGACCCGCGCGTGACAGGGGGCGGCGATGGCCTATCTTGACTATCAGGTTGCGCAGGCACCGACCGGGTGGCGCAAGATCCTGCATCTGAACTGGCCGCTGGTGTTCCTTCTGTCGGCGGTCGCCTGTTTCGGCTTCGTGATGCTGTATTCCGTCGCTGGCGGGCAGGCCGACACCTGGGCCAAACCGCAGATGTATCGCTTTGCCGTTGGCATGGCGGCGATGTTCGCGCTGGCCTTCGTGCCGATGTGGTTCTGGCGCGGCGTGTCGGTGTTTTCCTATGTGCTGTGCCTTCTGCTGCTGGTTGCGGTGGAACTGGTCGGCGATATCGGCATGGGCGCGCAGCGCTGGATCGAATTCGGTCCCATCCGGCTGCAACCCTCGGAACTGATGAAGATTGCGCTGGTTCTGGTCTTGGCCGCCTATTACGACATGCTGCCGGTGAACCGTGTGTCCCGCCCGCTTTGGGTGCTGATCCCGGTGGCGCTGATCCTGCTGCCGACCGCGCTGGTGCTGAAGCAGCCGGATCTGGGCACCTCGCTGATGCTGGTCGCGGGGGGGGGAATCCTGATGTTCGCGGCGGGCGTGTCGCTGTGGTATTTCGGCGCGGTGTTCACCATGATCGGTGGCCTGATCTATGCCGTGATGTCCAGCCGCGGAACCGACTGGCAGTTGCTGAAGGACTATCAGTACCGCCGCATCGATACGTTCATCGACCCGTCGGTCGATCCCCTGGGCGCTGGCTACAACATCACGCAGGCGCAGATCGCGCTGGGATCGGGCGGCTGGTCGGGCCGCGGTTTCATGCAAGGCACGCAGTCGCGGCTGAACTTCCTGCCCGAGAAGCAGACCGACTTCATCTTTACGGTGCTGGCCGAGGAATTCGGTTTCGTTGGCGCGTTCTCGTTGCTGGTGCTTTACACGCTGATCATCGGCTTCTGTCTTTACTCGGCGCTGTCCAACCGCGACCGTTTCGGCGCGCTGCTGACCATCGGCATCAGCGGCACGTTCTTCGTCTATTTTTCGATCAACATGGGCATGGTGATGGGGCTTCTGCCGGTCGTCGGCTCGCCGCTGCCGCTGGTCAGCTATGGCGGCACGGCGATGATGATCCTGCTGATGGGCTTCGGCATGGTCCAGTCCGCGCATGTCCACAGGCCAAGGTGACGCGATGAAGGTCCTGTTCGCAGCCCCCGACAGGATGTGGTCCGAATGGGCGCCGGCCCTGCAGTCGGCCTGCCCCGAGATGGATCTGGCGCGCGACGGCGCCCCTGCAGGCTTCGACGCCATCATCTACGCCCCAGGCGGCGAGATCGACGATCTGTCCCCCTTCAGCAATGCAAGGCTTGTCCAAAGCCTCTGGGCCGGGGTCGAACGTATCGTTACCAACCCGACGCTGACACAACCCCTGGCCCGGATGGTCGATCCGGGGCTGGCACAGGGCATGGCCGAATTCTGCACGGGCTGGGTCATGCGCGCGCATCTGGGGATGGACCGCTATCTGCAGGACGGGAACTGGCGCAACGGTCAGATCCCGCCCTTGGCCCGGGAACGCGATGTCGTGATTCTGGGCATGGGCGAACTTGGCCGTGCCGTGGCCGCGATGTTGCGGCCGATCGGCTTCCGGTTGACCGGATTCAGCGCGTCGGGCCGACCGGTGGACGGCGTCGAGGTCCTGCCCGGAGACCACCTGGATCAGGCATTGCAGCGGGCGGACATCCTGGTGACGCTGCTGCCCGATACCCCGGACACGCGCGGGCTGATGGACGCGGCACGGCTGGCGCATCTTCCCAAGGGGGCATGGCTGATAAACCCAGGCCGCGGGACGTTGATCGACGATGACGCCCTTCTGGACGCGCTGGATCGCGGGCAGCTGGGACACGCGGTTCTGGATGTCTTTCGTGACGAACCCCTGCCGCCGTCGCATCAGTTCTGGGGCCATCCCGGCGTGACCGTCACCCCCCACATCGCCGCCGAGACGCGCCCTCAAACCGCAGCCCCGGTGGTGGCCGAAAATCTGCGCCGCGCGATGTCGGGTGCGCCGATCCTGCATCTGGTGGACCGAACGAAGGGATACTAGCCCTCAGCGACGCGTATCGTCATCGTCTGGCGTTGCCACGGGCGTCGCGGTCGTCTGGATCGGGCGATGCACTGTGACCCTGGCGATCCGTTCGGCCATCTTCTTCTGCCGCCTGCGGTGATAGGCGCGGATCACCGGCACGGTCAGGTAATGCGCGGCGATGCTGACCGCCAGCCCGATGATGGTGCCGCCGACGACATAGGGCCAGTAAACCTGTTGAAAGAACTCGGCCAGATGGCCCCAATGGGCTTCTTCGGGGCCAAAAATCGACCGGATATTGTGCCACAGCTCGGCGCTGGCGCGCGCGAACTCGCCAAAGATCATCTGCGGGCCCAGATCGCCGTCAAAGCCCAGCAACTGCCGGCCAAGGCTGACCGCCAGCACGGCGATGAAGGGAAAGGTGACCGGATTTCCGACAAAGGTCGCCAGCAAAGCTGCAAGGATGTTGCCGCCGATCAGCCAGGCACAGGCCGCGCCGGACAGGAAATGCAGTCCGAACAGCGGCGTGAACGACACGAACACGCCCGCCGCGACGCCACGGCCGATCCGGTGCGGCTGATCCGGCAGCCTGCGCACACGGTGCAGCACATATGTGCCCGCCCGGCGCCATCCGCCGCGCGGATAGATCATGTCGCTGGCCATCTGGCCGTAGCTGCGCGGTTTGCGGCGCTTGAACAACTTCCCACCCGATCTATCGCAAAGGCGCGCGACCGCGGCCCTACGGCTTCAGCGCCGGATCGCGGATCCGTGCCACCTGCGCCACGTCGCTTTCCGCCTCCAGTGCGGTCAGCAGGTTGTGCAGATGCTCATGGTCCCGCAACTCGACCTCGACCTCGATCCGGTAGAAATCCGGCTTGCGGTCAATGAACTCGAGGTTCGAGATATTCGCCCCCTGCGCCCCGATCAACCCGCAGATGCGCCCCAGAACCCCCGCATCATGCCGGATGGTCAGATTCAGCAGGGTCGAATAGGCGGCGGGATGGCGTCCGTCGCGCCATTGCAGATCGACCCAGCGATCCGGGCTGTCCTCGAACTCGGCCAGCACCGGACAGTCGATGGCGTGAATGACCACGCCCCTGCCGCGATAGGTGATGCCCACGATCCGCTCGCCCGGCAGCGGGTTGCAGCATGGCGCGCGCTGGAATTCCGCGTCAGCCTCAAGTCCCGCGAAGGGCCGCGTGCGGTCGATCTCATCCTGCGGCGCGTCGGCCAGTTCGGGATACAGGACGTCCAGCACTTCCTTGGCCGAATTCTCGGCACTGCCGATCCGGGCCAGAAGGTCATCGGCGTTGGCCAACCCCATCTGTTTGGCGGCGGTGCGCAGCGCCTTGTCGGTCGGTTTGCGGCCGACATGTTCGAAACTGACGCGCACCAGCTCGCGACCCAGCCGGATGAAACGGTCGCGATCCTCTTCGCGCAGCGACCGCCGGATCGCCGCCTTGGCCCGCCCGGTCACGACGATGTCCAGCCATGTCGCCTGCGGACGCTGGCCCGAGGCCGAGATGATATCGACCGACTGGCCGTTCTTCAGCCGCGTCCACAGTGGCACGCGGATCCCGTCCACCTTGGCGCCAACGCAGCTGTTTCCCAGCCGCGTGTGAATGGCATAGGCAAAGTCGATCGGCGTCGCACCCTTGGGCAGCTGCATCACGTCGCCCTTGGGCGTAAAGCAGAAGACCAGATCCTGATACATCTCCAGCTTCACATGCTCGAGAAACTCGTTGTGATCCTCGCCGTCCAGGCGGTCGGCAAGGCTGTCGATCCAGGCTGCCGGATCGACCGCGAACGGGTTCTTGGTGCGAACGCCGTCGCGATAGGCCCAATGCGCGGCGACACCCGCCTCGGCCACCTCGTGCATCTGCCGGGTGCGGATCTGCACCTCGACCCGCTTGCCGTCGCGTCCCGACACGGTGGTGTGGATCGAACGATAACCGTTCGCCTTGGGCTGGCTGATATAGTCCTTGAACCGACCGGGCACCGCCCGCCAGCGATGATGGATCACCCCAAGCGCGCGATAGCAGTCCATCTCGTTCCGGGTGATGATCCGAAAGCCATAGATGTCCGACAGCCGCGAGAAGGCCAGCTGCTTTTCCTGCATTTTCCGCCAGACGGAAAACGGTTTCTTCGCGCGGCCGAACACATCCGCGTCGATCCGTTCCTTTTCCAGTTCGGCGCGGATATCGGCGGTGATCTGGCCGATCACATCGCCCGATTCCTTCTGCAGGCTGACGAAACGCCGGATGATCGAATTGCGGGCTTCGGGATTGATGACCTTGAAGGCCAGATCCTCAAGCTCTTCGCGCATCCATTGCATGCCCATGCGCCCGGCCAGCGGCGCATAGATGTCCATCGTCTCCCGCGCCTTCTGCACCTGCTTGTCAGGCCGCATCGAGCGGATCGTGCGCATGTTGTGCAGCCGGTCGGCCAGCTTGACCAGGATCACCCGCAGATCGCGGGACATTGCCATGAACAGCTTGCGGAAATTCTCGGCCTGCTTCGACTGCGCGCTGCTTAGTTGCAGATTGGTCAGCTTGGTGACGCCATCGACCAGCTCGGCGATCTCGGCACCAAACATCGCCGAGACCTCGTCCTTGGTGGAGCGGGTATCCTCGACGGTATCGTGCAGAAGGGCGGTGACGATGGTGGCATCGTCCAGCCGCATTTCGGTCAGGATGGCGGCGACCGCGATGGGGTGGGTGAAATAGGGCTCGCCCGAGTGCCGGAACTGCCCCTCATGCATCCGCATGCCGTATTCATAGGCGTCGCGGATCAGCTCCGCGTCACTGCGCGGGTTGTAGTTGCGAACAAGCGCAATGAGGTCTTCGACGTCGATCATGCCTGTCGAGGACCTCTTCCGTTCTGCCTTAGCGCTGGTTGGCTTCCAGCATCATGCGCAGCATCCGCTCTTCGGATTCCTCGTCGGCGGGCTTGGGCCGATCGACCTCGGCCCCCAGCAGCAACGCCATCGCGTCCTCTTCTGGCTCATCGACCTCGATCTGCGTCTGGGTCGATTCGATCATCCGCTCGCGCAGATCATCCACCGGCTGGGTTTCCTCGGCGATCTCGCGCAGCGCGACGACCGGGTTCTTGTCGTTGTCGCGGTCCACCGTGGGCGCGTTGCCCGAGGCGATCTCGCGCGCGCGGTGCGCGGCCAGCATCACCAGGTCAAAACGGTTGGGAACCTTGTCGACGCAGTCTTCGACCGTTACGCGGGCCATGTGTCACCTGTGCATTTGCGAATCGGGTATCCGGGGCGAAACCGGAGTAGTGATGGCGCAGCCGGGAAATGTCAAGCTGAGGTGGCCGTGCCCGCCGTCATCGGTGCCATACCGGCCAGCGCGTCCGGCGGCAGCGCGCACAGCATCTGCACGACGCTGCGCCCGGTCACCGGGTGTTGCCAGTCCGGGGCGATCTCGGCCAGCGGGGCCAGCACGAAGCCGCGGTCCTGCATCCGCGGGTGCGGCAGGATCAGCCTGTCGGGGGCTTCGCGCCGCTGTCGTTCGGGATCAAGCCCGGTCCAGTGCCGATGCGTCTGCGGGTCGGGCAGCACCAGGTCGTCCAGCGCGATCAGGTCCAGATCCAGCACGCGCGCCGACCAGCGTCCGGTGCTGCGATCACGACCAGCGCGGGCCTCGATCGCGTGCAGCCGCGCCAACAGGTCCTCGGGCTGCAGGGCCGTTCGGATCAGCGCCGCCGCATTGGCGTAATCCGGACCCGAGCCAGGCGGATACGCCGGGGTCCGCCAGATTCTGCTGACGGCGGTTATTGAAATATCCGGTTCAGTATGCAGAATGCCTACCGCTGATTGCAGCGTCTCACTTGCGCCAAGATCAGACGACGGCAGGTTTGCGCCTAAACATATGATACCGAAAGACAGCTTCCGCATGCCTGCCCAACCATCCTAGCCTGTCACTTGCGACATGCGCATCCCGGGTCCAGCTGTCGCTGGGACAAAAACTGCGCGTCGCCAAGCAAATAACACACAAGAAGTCTGATTGAAGGCAACACCGAATGTTCTACAAGGATGATCGACTGGCGATGTTCATTGATGGCGCGAATTTATACGCCGCCGCGAAATCGCTTGGATTTGATATAGATTACAAATTACTGCGGCAGGAATTCGACCGCCGCGGCAAGCTGACACGCGTCTATTACTACACCGCCCTGATCGACGGAGAGGAATATTCCCCCATCCGTCCCTTGGTCGACTGGCTGCACTACAACGGATACTGTGTCGTCACCAAGCCCGCCAAGGAATACACCGACGCCATGGGCCGGCGGAAGGTCAAGGGCAACATGGACATCGAACTTGCGGTGGATGCCATGGAACTTGCGCCGCGTCTGGATCATGCCGTGCTGTTCTCGGGCGATGGCGATTTTCGTCCGCTGGTCGAGTCGCTTCAGCGTCAGGGGGTCCGCGTCTCGGTCGTGTCCACGATCCGGTCGCAGCCACCGATGATCGCGGATGATCTGCGCCGTCAGGCCGACAACTTCATCGAACTTGATGCCCTGCGCGACATCATCGGCCGGCCCCCGCGCGAACCTCAGCAGGCCGAGACCTGACCCCTGCCGCGGAAAACCGTTGGCTGGCGCTGGCGCTGATCTGCGCCGGCGTGATCGGCGCGATGACCTGCTGGTTTTCCGCCACCGCGATCATCCCCGAACTGATCCGGGACTGGCACCTCAGCCCCGCTCAAGCGGGATGGCTGACCAACGCGGTGCAGATCGGCTTTGTCCTGGGCGCGCTTGCGTCGTCGCTGGTGAACCTGCCAGACATCATGCGAATGACGCGGCTGATCACCCTGTCGGCGCTGCTGGCCGCCGCGGCAAACGCAGTGCTGCTGCTTCAACCGGGATTCGCGGCTGCGATTGCCGCGCGGTTCGTGACCGGTGTGGCGCTGGCCGGTTTGTATCCGCCCGCCATGAAGCTGATGGCGACATGGTTCGTGCGCGGACGCGGGCTGGCGATGGGGTTCCTGATTGCTGGGCTGACGCTGGGATCGTCGATGCCGCATCTGTTTCGCGCCCTTGGCGGCGGCATCGACTGGCGGGTGGTGGTGATCGCCTCGACCGCCGCCACGCTCAGCTCGGCGGCGATCTTCGGGCTTCTGGTGCGCGAGGGACCGCACGGTTTCGGTCGCGCGACATTCGATCCGCGTCAGGCGCTGGCCGTCCTGCGCAACCGTCCGGTCCTGTTGGCCAATGTCGGTTATTTCGGGCATATGTGGGAGCTTTATGCGATGTGGGCGTGGTTCCTGGCCTTCGCGACGGCGGCAGGGCAGAGCGGCGTCATGCCGTTCGGAGGACCGTCGTTCTTTGCGTTCATCGTGGTGGCATCGGGCGTTGTCGGCTGCATCCTTGGCGGGGTGCTGTCGGACCGCATCGGCCGCTGCCTGACGACTGCCGGGATGATGGCGGTGTCCGGCACCTGTGCGGCGCTGATCGGCTTTGCCTTCACCGGCCCCGCCTGGCTGCTGGCACTGATCGCGGTCATCTGGGGTATCTCGATCATCGGCGACAGCGCCCAGTTCTCGGCCGCCGTGACCGAGCTTGCGGATCCCCGTCTGATCGGCACCGCCCTGACGTTGCAGGTCAGCATCGGTTTCGCGCTGACCGTTCTGGCGATCTGGCTGATGCCGCAGGTCGCGGCACTTCTGGGGGGCTGGCAATGGGCCTTTGTCGTCCTGCTGCCGGGGCCTGTCGTGGGCACATGGGCGATGCTGCGGCTGCGCGGGATGCAGGAGGCGAAGCGATTGGCGGAAGGGCGGCGGTGAACTTTGCGCCCCAGCTACGTTTCCGGCGGTTCCGTTTCACGACTGTCGCCCGCACTCCAGCCTCGCTGACCTGACGCCGCAGGAATATGCCAGGCCGTCAAAGAAAGACCAAAAGCTGAACAGAGCTAACTCTTGAACTATCTATCTCAGGATAGAAGGTCAGCGTTGATCTCGATTCCCATCGCTAACGTCGAAAAATTTTCCTGCGCCGCCAGCGATGACGAACTGCGTTACTGCTCGGAAGAGCATGTGCAGCACAACGCTGGTGCACGACAACTCTGGTTCGAGAAAGCCATCTCCGATCTGTCGAGATGCCGGGCTAGCTTCACACCAGCCGCCCTTCCTCCATCGCGGCCCGCACGAAGCCCGCGAACAGGGGCGCCGGATCGAAGGGTTTCGATTTCAGTTCCGGATGCGACTGAACCCCGATGAACCAAGGGTGATCGCGATACTCGATCACCTCGGGCAGCTTGCCGTCCGGCGACATGCCCGAGAATGACAGCCCCGCCGCCTCCAGCGCCTCGCGATATTTCGCGTCCACTTCATAGCGGTGGCGGTGGCGATCCTCCATCTCGGTCGCGCCGCCATAGATCTCGCTGATCTTGGACCCTTCGGCCAGCATCGCCGTATAGGCACCCAGCCGCATCGTGCCGCCCTTGTCGTCACCGACCTTGCGCTGCACCGTATAATTGCCCTGCACCCATTCCTTCAGGTGATAGACGACCGGGGTAAAGCGGGTCTTGCCCGCCTCGTGGTCGAACTCCTCGGACCCGGCATCGGGCATGTCGGCCAGATTCCGCGCCGCCTCGATCACCGCCATCTGCATCCCCAGGCAGATGCCCAGATAGGGCACGTCCTTCTCGCGGGCGTATTTCGCGGCGGTGATCATGCCTTCGGTGCCACGTTCACCGAAGCCGCCGGGCACGATGATGCCATGATAGCCGTCCAGAAGATGCGCGCCTTCGCCTTCCAGCTGTTCGCTGTCCACCCAGTCGGCCTTGACCCGGACGCGGTTGGCCATGCCGCCATGGGTCAGCGCCTCGGCGATGGACTTATAGGCGTCCTCAAGCTGGGTATATTTGCCGACCACGGCGATGTTGACCTGTCCCTCGGCATTGTCCAGCCGGTCCATCACGTCTTCCCATTTCGACAGGTCCGGACGCGGCGCGGGGCTGATCGCAAAGGCATCCAGCACGGCGCGGTCCAGCCCGGCGCGGTGATAGGCCAGGGGCGCCTCGTAGATCGATTTCAGGTCATAGGCCGGGATCACGGCATCGGGGCGGACATTGCAGAACAGCGCGATCTTGGCGCGTTCCTTTTCCGGGATCGGATGCTCGGACCGGCAGACCAGCACATCGGGGGCAAGGCCGATCGACTGCAGTTCCTTGACGCTGTGCTGCGTGGGCTTGGTCTTCAACTCGCCCGAGGCCGCCAGATAGGGCAGCAGCGTCAGATGCATCAGGATGCACTGGCCGCGGGGGCGTTCATGGGTGAACTGGCGAATCGCCTCGAAGAAGGGCAGGCCCTCGATGTCACCCACCGTGCCGCCGATCTCGCACAGCATGAAATCGACCTCGTCCTCGCCGATGCCAATGAAATCCTTGATTTCGTTGGTGACGTGCGGAATGACCTGAATGGTCTTGCCCAGATATTCGCCGCGCCGTTCCTTTTCCAGCACGTTGGAATAGATCCGCCCCGAGGACACGCTGTCGGTCCTGCGCGCCGCAACGCCGGTGAAGCGTTCGTAGTGGCCCAGGTCCAGATCGGTTTCGGCACCGTCATCGGTGACGAACACCTCGCCATGCTCGAACGGGCTCATCGTGCCCGGATCGACGTTCAGATAGGGGTCCAGCTTGCGCAGCCTGACGGTAAAGCCGCGCGCCTGCAACAGCGCCCCCAGCGCCGCCGAGGCCAGCCCCTTGCCAAGGGACGATACCACGCCGCCGGTGATGAAGATGTAACGCGCCATGAAGACCCCGTGATGTGCAAAATTCGATGATCTGCGGACCGCCGAAGCGTCTGCATCACGGGACTAAAGATATAGACGATTCGCCCCGTGGCCGCAACGGACCGCAAGTTGATGTAGGGCAGAAATATTCTGCCCCAAATTGTTGTATGGCGTCAGTTCGACGTCGCGGGGGCGGCTGGTTCTTCCGGCGCGGGATCGGACGCGGCCTCGGGGGCTGCGGTTTCGGCCGGTGCCTCGGCGGCGGGCGGTGTCACCGCATCCGCTGCCGGCGCCTCGTTTTCAGGCGCTGCAGGGGCCGGTGCGCTGGCCGCGGGCGCATCCGGCGCCGGCGGTGTCAGCGGATCGCCGCCGGTCGAGGGGGGCGGGGTATAGGCCGGCAGGTTCGGCAGGTTCGAATCGGGGGCCTGTTGCTGTTCGGGCACACCAATCTGATCCATGATCGATCCGTCCGAGGCCTCGCGGGCGGCAATCACCGTCAGCCCGATCGACGTGCAAAAGATCGCGATGCCGAACACCCAGGTCAGCCGGGTCATCGCATTGGCGGCCTGACGTCCGCTCATGACGCCGCCGCCGCTGCCGCCGCCCATGCCAAGCCCGCCACCCTCGGACCGTTGCAGCAGCACGACCCCGGTCAGCAGCACCGCCAGGATCAGGTGGATGGTCAGCACGACGTTTTGCACGGAATTCGGCCTTTCATTTGCGGACGCGCCTATCTAGTCACCGATGCAGGTGATGGCAAGCAGAGTGTCCGTGATGCCGGCAGTGATGATTCAGGGCACAGGCTCGAATGTCGGCAAGTCGATGCTGGTCGCAGGTCTTTGCCGCGCGGCACGGCGGCGCGGCATCGGGGTCGCACCGTTCAAGCCGCAGAACATGTCGAACAACGCCGCCGTGACGCGCGACGGCGGCGAGATCGGCCGGGCCCAGGCGCTGCAGGCGCGGGCCTGCGGTCTTGATCCGCTGACCGACATGAACCCGGTCCTGCTGAAGCCCGAGACGGACACCGGCGCACAGGTGGTGCTGCAGGGCCGCGCCATCGCGCGGGCCGAGGCGCGCGACTATGCGGCGCTGCGCGCACGACTGATGGCCGGGGTGCTGGACAGCTTTCATCGCCTGTCCTCGGCGCATGATCTGGTGATCGTCGAGGGCGCGGGCAGCCCGGCCGAGGTCAATCTGCGGCCCCGCGACATCGCCAATATGGGGTTCGCCCGCGCGGCCGGGGTTCCGGTGGTGCTGGCCGGTGACATCGACCGGGGCGGGGTGATCGCCCAGATCGTCGGCACGCAGGCGGTGATCGACCCGGGCGACGCGGCAATGATCCGCGGTTTCCTGATCAACAAGTTCCGCGGCGATCCGCGCCTGTTCGATGACGGATACCGTCATATCGCCGACCGCACCGGCTGGCTCGGCTTCGGCGTGGTTCCGTGGTTTGCCGACGCCCACCGGCTGCCGGCCGAGGATGCGGTGGATCTGCGCGCCTCGACCGGGCAGGGGGTCCATGTCGTCTGCCTGACGCTGTCGCGGATCGCGAATTTCGACGATCTCGACCCGCTGGCGGCGGAACCCGGCGTCCGCCTGACGATGCTGGGGCCGGGACGGCCGATTCCCGGCGATGCCGATCTGGTCGTGATTCCCGGCACCAAGTCAACGCTTGGCGATTTGGCGTTCCTGCGTGCGCAGGGCTGGGACATCGACCTTGCCGCGCATGTGCGCCGCGGCGGACATGTTCTGGGGCTCTGTGGCGGCTATCAGATGTTGGGACGAACGATCCGCGACCCCTCGGGGCGCGACGGCATCGCGGGCGAAACGCCCGGTCTGGGTCTCCTGAGCATCGACACGGACATGGCGTCCGACAAGCGGCTGGAACGGGTCTCGGGCACCGCGCTGGGTCGGAATGTCACCGGCTACGAGATTCACATGGGCCGCAGCCACGGCCCCGACTGCGCACGACCCTTCGCGCATATGCCTGCCCCTGACGGCGCGATCAGCGCGGATGGCAGTATCGCCGGCACCTATCTGCACGGGCTGTTTTCCGATGACGGCTTCCGCGCTGCCTATCTGTCGCGGCTCGGCACCACATCACAGCCGGGCTACGAGGCGGGCGTCGAGGCGACGCTGGACCGGCTGGCCGACCATCTCGAGGCGCATCTGGATGTCACCGGGCTGCTGGCCGTGGCATCCGATGCTTGTTCCTTGCCCGAAGCCCCATGACCCGGGGACGCAACACGCAACACGCAACGCCCGGCAGCTGTGTACAGCCTGTGCACGCGCGGTGCATCGGCGGTGGACGCATCGTGACCGTCCTGACGCTGGACGAAATGGCCCGGTCGCGCTAGGTCAACGGCATGGAACACGCCAAGCCGCCTTTGACCCTTTATCTTGCCGCGCCGCGCGGGTTCTGCGCCGGCGTCGACCGCGCCATCAAGATCGTCGAAATGGCGCTGCAGAAATGGGGCGCCCCGGTCTATGTCCGGCACGAGATCGTCCACAACAAGTATGTCGTTGATTCGCTTCGTGAAAAAGGCGCTGTCTTCGTCGAGGAACTGGATGAATGCCCCGATGACCGGCCGGTGATCTTTTCCGCCCATGGCGTGCCCAAGGCCGTCCCGGCCGAGGCACGCAGGCGCGAGATGGTGTTCGTGGACGCGACCTGTCCCCTGGTCAGCAAGGTTCATGTCGAGGCCGAACGCCACCACGCCGCAGGGCTGCAGATGGTCATGATCGGCCATGCCGGGCACCCGGAAGTCCTTGGAACAATGGGACAATTGCCGGAGGGCGAGGTGATCCTGGTCGAGACGGCGTCCGATGTCGCGCAGATCGCCCCGCGCGATCCGGACCGGCTGGCATTCATCACCCAGACCACGTTGTCGGTCGATGACACCGCCGGGATCGTGGCAGCGCTTCAGGCGCGCTTCCCCTCGATCATAGGGCCGGCCAAGGAAGATATCTGCTACGCCACCACGAATCGCCAGGCGGCGGTCAAGGCGGTGGCGCCGATGATCGATGCGCTGCTGGTGATCGGTGCGCAGAACTCCAGCAATTCCAAGCGTCTGGTCGAGGTGGGCAAGGCCTCGGGCTGCGCCTATTCGCAACTGGTCATGCGCGCCGATCAGATCGACTGGCGCGCGATCGACGGCATTCGCGCCGTCGGTGTCACCGCTGGCGCCAGCGCGCCCGAAGTGCTGATCACCGAAGTGATCGACGCCTTTCGCGCGCGTTTCGATGTGACGGTCGAAGTGGTGGAAACCGCGCAAGAGAACGTTGAATTCAAGGTTCCGCGCGTGCTGCGCGAACCGGCATAGACCGGGCTTCGGCCGTTCTGACAGGGAAAAGGGGCGATCATGCGGCTGTATTCGATGCCGTCCTCGGGGAACAGTTACAAGGTCCGGCTGATCCTGGCTCTGACCCGGCGCGTCGCCGAGATCGTCGATTGCGAATACGGCTCGGACGCGCTGGCGCGGTCCAAGGCGGATGGAACGCTGCCCTATGGCAAGGTTCCGGCGCTGCTGCTGGACGATGGCCGCGTGCTGGGCGAATCCAACGCAATCCTGTGGTATCTGGGCGAGGGAAGCGACTTCATCCCAGAAGATGCCGTGCTGCGCGCGCAGATGCTGGGCTGGATGTTCTGGGAACAATACAATCACGAACCGGTCATTGCCGTCCGTCAGGCGCTGGTCAGCTATCCCCACCGCGCCGCGGATGCGACGCCCGAGAGGCTGGCCGATCTGCTGGAACGCGGTCACGCGCTGTTGCAGGTGATGGAGGATGCGTTGAAGGGGCGCGACTGGCTGGTCGGCCAGACGGCCAGCCTGGCCGATCTGTGTCTGTATGCCTATACCCACACTGCCGGGACGCGCGGCGGCTATGATCTGACCAGATTTCCCGATCTCACATCATGGCTGGCCCGTGTCGAGGGGATGCCCGGTTTCACAAGGCTGGACCAATGAGCATCGAGTTCCTTCTCACGGCCTTCATCGTCTGTGTCGCCCCCGGCGTCGGCGTCATCTACACGCTGTCATCCACGCTGTCGGGCGGATTTCGGGCCGGGCTGTGGGCGGCGATCGGCTGCACCATCCCGCCGATCCTTCACATGCTGATGGCGATGGCCGGTCTGGCCGCGTTGCTGCATGCCAGCGCATTGCTGTTCCAGGCGGTGAAGTTCGCGGGCGTCGCCTATCTGCTGTGGATGGCATGGGGCATCCTGCAGGCTGAGGGCGGCTTGCAATTCCGCCCCGGCGATCGTGTGGCAGCACGTGTCATCGTCCGGCGCGGCATCATGCTGAACCTGCTGAACCCGAAGCTGCCGATGTTCTTCATGGCCTTCCTGCCGCAATTCCTGCCCGCCGGGGCGGGGACCGGCGCGCTGGTGGAACTGGGTCTGGCCTTTGCGGCGATGACCTTTGCGGTGTTTGTCGGCTACGCCGCGCTGGCCGCCAGTGGCCGCGATGCGGTCCTGTCATCGGATCGCGCGATGCGTTGGTTGCGCCGTGGCTTTGCGGCGTCCTTCGCGGCACTTGGCCTGAAACTGGCGGTCAGCCGCGCGTGACGGATCTGTTTGCATGGACCGACGGCGCGTGCAGCGGCAATCCCGGCCCCGGTGGTTGGGGTGTTCTGATGCGCGCCCTTGACGGCGAGACTGTCGTAAAGGAACGCGAATTGCAGGGCGGCGAGGCGGCCACGACCAATAACCGGATGGAGCTGATGGCCGCGATATCGGCGCTTGAGGCACTGACCCGACCAAGCCGCATCGTGATCGTGACCGACAGCGCCTATGTCAAGAACGGGGTCAGCCAGTGGATCCATGGCTGGAAGCGGAACGGCTGGCGCACTGCCGACAGGAAGCCAGTCAAGAATGTCGAATTGTGGCAGCGTCTGGATCACGCGCAGGCGCGTCACGATGTCGAATGGCGCTGGATCAAGGGCCATGCGGGACATGCCGAGAATGAACGCGCCGACGAACTTGCACGCGCCGGGATGGCGCCGTTCAAATGACGCCTGATGCGCTGGTCGCGGCGCTGGACTATGGCTCGGTCCTGGTGTTTGCGCTGACCGGCGCGCTGGTCGCCAGCCGGGCGCAGCTGGACCCGGTGGGCTTTGTCTTCATGGCGTCGCTGACTGCGGTTGGCGGCGGCACGCTGCGCGACCTGATCCTGGGGCGGGTGGTATTCTGGGTGGCCCAGCCCGCCTATGTGCTGATCGCGGCGGGCGCCGCGCTGCTGGTCTTCTGGACTGCGCATCTTTTCGAAAGCCGCTACCGCCTGCTGGTCTGGCTGGACAGCGTGGCCTTGGCCGTGGCAGTCGCGGCCGGGGTCGGAGTCGCGATGGAAAGCGGCCTTGGTCCGGTGATCGTGATCATCATGGGGGTCGTCACGGGCACGTTCGGCGGGTTGATGCGCGATGTGGTCGGCAACGAGGTGCCGCTGGTGCTGAAGCAGGGCGAACTGTATCTGACTGCCGCGTTCGGCGGTGCGGCAAGCGCGGTGATCCTGGTCTGGGCTGGGTTGCAGGCCAGCCAAGCGCTGATCGCCTGCGCGGCCGCCGCATGGGTGCTGCGCGCGGGCAGCATGATCTGGGGATGGCGGCTGCCGGTCTACAGACCGCGTCCGCCCCGGTCGCGCGGCTGATCGCATCGCACCGCTCAGCGCAGGATCGGCGGACCGAAGGCGACTTCGGGGCGGATATCCTCGACCCCCATGCGCAGCCCCCGACCGATCCGATGGGCTAATGCCGACCATGCCGCAGCGGGCTCCGGTTTCAGCGTCCGGCGCAAGGTGTCGTCGAACAGCGCCAGCCAGTGCGAAAAATGTTCGGGCATCACGTCGCCAGCCTGCAGATGTGCCCGCATCGGGTTGCCGTCATAGACCGGCTGATACAGGATCGCGCGTTTCCAGAACCGGGCGATCTTGGCCTCGTGTCCGGTCCAGTCGGTGACATGGGCCGCGAAGACCGGGCCAAGCACCTCGTGCCGCCGTACCGCGCCGTAGAACACGGCAACGACGCAGTCGATCTGTTCAGAGCTGATCTCGAATCTGGCAATCATGATCGGCGCAGGATCCTGTGCCGGGCGGCGGTTTGCAAGGCGGCGGGATGTCGCGCGTCTGGCTTGGCCGTATCGCGCGCGATTGCTATGGCTTGCCATCCGGTCGCAGCCCACCCGGTCAAAACAGGAGCATCAGATGAGCCACTATACCGACGCGCTGACCCAGCTTGGCAGGAAAGCCGAACTGCCCGACAACCCCGATGCCGCGATCCTTGAGCGGGTGGCGAATCCGCAGCCCGGCCAGACTTATGCGGTGCGGTTCACGCAGCCCGAATTCACCAGCCTGTGCCCGATCACGGGTCAGCCCGATTTCGCGCATCTGGTGATCGACTATGTGCCGGATGCGTGGCTGGTCGAATCGAAATCGCTGAAGCTGTATCTGGGCAGCTTCCGCAATCACGGCGCGTTTCACGAGGATTGCACCGTCGGCATCGGCAGGCGACTGGTGGACCTTCTTGCGCCCACATGGCTGCGGATGGGCGGCTATTGGTATCCGCGCGGCGGCATGCCCATCGACGTGTTCTGGCAGACCGGGACGCCACCCACGGGGCTGTGGCTGCCCGATCAGGCCGTGCCGGGATATCGCGGACGCGGCTAGGCGCGGCGTGTCGGCAATGTTCTGGGGGATAATCCGATCTTATCCCTGCCTTGCGCTTGCAGCGGATTGCCCGGCTTTCTATAGAGAGCAGCATGGAATTTCCGGGGTTCGGACATCGAATTAGCGGCCCGGCGGCGTAAGAGGTCTTGCGCCGCCGGGTTAGTCTTGTCCGAACGATTGACGAAGGAACACCCCGATGAGCGCCGATACCCGCGCCGACGCCCCAGACTACCGCGATACCGTCTTCCTGCCGCAGACCGATTTCCCGATGCGGGCCGGACTGCCCGCGCGCGAGCCCGAATGGCTGGCGCGGTGGGCGCGAATCGGCATCTACGACACCCTGCGCAAAGGGGCGGGGGAACGTGCGCCCTTCATCCTGCATGACGGCCCCCCCTATGCGAACGGCAACCTGCATATCGGCCACGCGCTGAACAAGGTGCTGAAGGATTTCATCGTCCGCAGCCAGCAGATGATGGGGCGCGACGCGCGCTATGTGCCGGGCTGGGACTGTCATGGCCTGCCGATCGAATGGAAGATCGAGGAGCAGTACCGCCAGAAGGGCCTGGACAAGGACAAGGTCGATCTTGTCGAGTTCCGGCAGGAATGCCGCCGCTTTGCCGATCACTGGATCGACGTGCAGCGCGACGAGTTCAAGCGTCTTGGCGTCAACGGCAAGTGGGACGATCCCTACCTGACGATGAACTATCACGCCGAGGCGGTGATCGCGGCCGAGTTCATGAAGCTGCTGATGAACGGCAGCCTGTATCAGGGCAGCAAGCCGGTGATGTGGTCGCCGGTCGAAAAGACCGCCCTGGCCGAGGCCGAGGTCGAATATCACGACCACACCAGCCACACGATCTGGGTGCGGTTCCGTGTCTTGGCTCAAGGTGAAGGCGGAACGGCTGATATTTCGCAACCAACCATCGAACAGGTTCCGGAAGGCTTGGGCGATCTGGTCCATGCTTCAGTTGTCATCTGGACCACGACTCCGTGGACGATTCCGCAGAACCGGGCGGTCGCCTACAATCCAGACATTTCCTACGGCCTCTATCAAGTTGACTCTCTCGTTGAGACATCGACTGCAACTTCCGGCGAATTGCTCGTGCTGGCAGATGCACTTGCAGACAGCGTCCAAGCTGCTGCTAAGATCGAGGGCTGGACCCGCCTGCGTGATGTAGCAGTATCGGAGTTGGATGGTCTCACTTTATCCCATCCGCTGAGCGCTGCAGAGGGCGCGGACGGTGAATGGAACTATCCGGTTCCCATGCTGCCTGGCGACCATGTCACCGACGAGGCGGGGACGGGATTTGTCCACACCGCGCCCAGCCACGGCGATGACGACTATCAGCTTGGGCTGAAGCACGGTCTGAAGATGACCTATAACGTCGAACCCGACGGCACGTATCGCACCGATCTGCCGATCTTCGGCGGCGAAGCGATCATCCAGCCTGACGGCAAGGATGGTCCCGCGAATGTCAGCGTCATCAAGAACCTTGCCTGGGCGGGCGCCTTGCTGGCCAAGGGCAAGATCAAGCACAGCTATCCCCACAGCTGGAGGTCCAAGGCACCGCTGATCTATCGCAACACCGCGCAGTGGTTCGCGGCTATCGACAGGCCGCTGGAAGACGGCATGGGCGAATATGGCAGCACCATCCGGGCGCGCGCCCTGACCTCGATCGACAAGCTGGTCAAGTGGACGCCGCAAAGCGGGCGCAACCGCATCCATTCCATGGTCGAGAACCGACCCGACTGGGTGCTGTCGCGCCAGCGCGCCTGGGGCGTGCCGCTGACCTGCTTCGTGAAGAAGGGCGCCAAGCCCGATGCCGAGGATTTCCTGCTGCGCGATCCGCGCGTGAACGACCGCATCATCGCCGCGTTCGAGCGTGACGGCACCGACGCATGGTATCGCGACGGGTTCAAGGAGCAGATCCTGGACGGCGTCGTCGACCCCGACGACTATGATCAGGTCATGGACGTGCTGGACGTGTGGTTCGACAGCGGATCGACCCACGCCTTCGTCATCCGCGACCGCGAGGACGGCAGTCCGGATGGCATCTCCGATCTGTGTCTGGAAGGCACCGACCAGCATCGCGGCTGGTTCCAGTCTTCGCTGTTGCAGGCCAGTGCAACCAAGGGGCGTGCCCCCTACAAGGCCGTGCTGACGCATGGTTTCACGCTGGACGAGAAGGGCATGAAAATGTCCAAATCGCTTGGCAACACGATCCTGCCTGCCGAGGTCGTCGAACAATACGGCGCCGACATCCTGCGTCTGTGGGTCGCGCAGGTCGATTACACCGCCGACAGCCGCATCGGCAAAGAGATCCTGAAAGGCACGGCCGACAGCTATCGCCGGTTGCGCAACACGCTGCGCTTCCTTCTGGGCGCGCTGGCCGGGTTCGACGACGCCGAGAAGATCGACCCTGCCGAGATGCCCGAGCTGGAGCAGTTCATCCTGCACCGGCTGGCGCAGCTGGATCACACCGTGCGCAAGGGCTACGACGCCTATGACTTCCAGGGTGTGTTCCAGACCCTGTTCCAGTTCTGCACCGTCGATCTGTCGGCCTTCTATTTCGATATCCGCAAGGATGCGCTGTATTGCGATGCGCCGGACAGTACCCGCCGCCGCGCGGTGCGGACGGTCATGGACATCCTGTATCACCGTCTGGTGACGTGGCTGGCGCCGATCCTGCCCTTCACCATGGAAGATGTCTGGTTGTCGCGGTTCCCGTCGGAATCCGACAGCGTCCATCTGCGGGACTTTGCCGTGACGCCTGCCGATTGGCTGAACGAGCCGCTGGCCGCGAAATGGGATCATGTGCGCCGCGCGCGCCGCGTGGTGACGGCGGCGCTGGAGGTCAAGCGCGCCGACAAGACCATCGGCGCCAGCCTGGAGGCTGCGCCCATCGTGCATGTCGAGGATCCCGAGATGCTGGCGGCGCTGAAATCGGTGAACTTCACCGACATGTGCATCGTTTCGGATCTTGCGCTGACCTCCGATCCCGCCCCGAACGAGGCGTTCCGCATGTCCGAGGCGCCGGGCCTGGGCGTCGTGTTCGAACTGGCAGAAGGTCAGAAATGCCAGCGCTGCTGGAAGATCCTGCCCGATGTCGGCAGCCACAGCCATCCGGGCGTCTGTGCCCGCTGCGACGAGGTGCTAAGCCATGGTTGAAGAACTGCGTTACCAGCCTGCCGGCGACCGCTATGACCGGATGACCTATCGGCGCTGCGGTCGGTCGGGGTTGAAGCTGCCGGCCATCAGCCTTGGGTTGTGGCATAATTTCGGCCATGACACCCCACATCAGACCAAGCGTGACATCTGCCGCACGGCGTTCGACCTGGGCATCACCCATTTCGACCTTGCCAATAATTACGGCCCGCCCCCCGGCAGCGCCGAAGAGGCGTTCGGAGAGATCCTGAGGACCGATTTCGCGGGCTATCGCGATCAGCTGATCATCAGCAGCAAGGCCGGTTACGACATGTGGGTGGGCCCTTACGGTGAATGGGGCAGCCGCAAATACCTGATCGCGTCCTGCGACCAGTCGCTGAAGCGGATGGGTCTGGACTATGTGGATATCTTCTATTCGCACCGCTTCGATCCCGAGACGCCGTTGGAAGAGACGATGGGGGCGCTGGATCACATCGTGCGGTCGGGGCGCGCGCTGTATGCAGGGATCAGCAGTTATAACAGCCAGCGCACGGCCGAGGCTGCGGCGATCCTGAAGGATCTGGGCACGCCCTGCCTGATTCACCAGCCCAGCTACAACATGCTGAATCGCTGGGTCGAGAATGACGGGCTGCTGGACAGGCTGGACGATCTGGGCATGGGCAGCATCGTGTTCACGCCGCTGGCGCAGGGGATGCTGACGAACAAGTATCTTAACGGCATTCCGCAGGACAGCCGCGCCGCGCAGGGCAAGTCGCTGGCGACCGACTGGCTGACCAATGACATGATTGCGCGTCTGAACGGCCTGAACGAACTTGCCGCACAGCGTGGCCAGACCCTTGCGCAGATGGCGGTGGCATGGACCTTGCGTGGCGGCCGTGTGACCAGCGCGCTGATCGGCGCCTCGCGGCCATCGCAGGTCGAGGATTGCGTCGGGGCCTTGTCCAACACCGATTTCAGCGACGCAGAGCTGGCGCGGATCGACGAATTGTCGGCCTCGGGCGACGTGAATATCTGGGCACGTTCGTCGGAGGGCGCGGGCGAGGGCGAGGGCTGAGGTCTAGACCAGCCACCAGCCCTTGTGCTTCAGCCGGTTGCGAATCGGCTGTTCCTTCGTCGGCAGGTTCGTCTGGTCGAACATGGGCCGTATCTTGTCGCGACCCTTGCCTTGGTAGATAAGCTTCTTCGCCGGCTCCCATGCACGCAGGTATTTCTTGATCCGGTTGGGGGCAACAGCACTTTCCAGCGCGTCCAATACCGCGTCCTCCTCGCGTGCATAAAGCAGCGGCAGGTTGCGGTAATGGCAGGTGATGTCACCGTCCAGCCCGGCCAGTTCCGGTCCGGGGCGTCCGCCGCCGAAGGAATGGATCACTAGCGGCAGCGTGACCTGGTCCAGCCATGGATCAAGGCTTTGGCAGGCCAGTTCGTCGCCCGGCTGATCGCGAATCGCGATCGCCCAGTTCAGGAACCGCCTGCCGAATTCGGCAGGGTCCGGTCCGAAGAACCAGCCCGCGTTGAAGTAGAGATAGCGTTCCCAGTGTTCGTCCGGCTGGGTCGTGTCGAGAGAGCTTTCGAAATCCAGCCCGAAACGGTCATAGAGCGATTTCCAGATGCCGCCGAAGCCCGGTCCGTAAAGCGGCGGGATCGGCCAGGTGCCTTCGCGCCGCATGGATGCCGAGGGGCGGGCGGCGTCGAAGGCAATTCGGTCAAGCGGCCCCCTGATCAGCGTGTCGGTATCCAGAAACAGGAACGGTTCGCGCGGTGGCAACGCCAGCAGTGCCTCGATCTTGTTGCCATAGGGATAGGCTGCACCGAAATGCTGCGCGGTGAAAGGCAGCAGCGTCGCCCCCATATCCTGCAGCGCCTGGCGCGTTTCGGCAGTGATCGCGGTGTCGTGGCCGGACCATGCGCCCTCGGGTTGCGGTTCGGCGACGAAGACCCCCCCGGTCCAGTCCGGGGCCGCGTGACGCAGACTGGCCATGAAGATCAGCGCCTGATATTCCAGCCTTCCCGCCTGTGCAACGATCAGAAGATTGGGCTGCGACGTGATCGGAGCGCCTTTCCTGGGGCCTGAATCGCCGCTGATGATGGTCTTGCTGCTCATGCTGCCCGTTCCCGTGAAATTGCCGCGACCTTAGACAGGATGGAACGCGGGTGAAAGTCCGCCTTGCAGCCCGGGCCTGCCGCGGCAATGCGGTTGTGGGCAAAACCCCGGCTTCGACGGCGTTAGTTCTGGACCAAACGAATGGTTTCTGGTCAGAGGGGGCGAGCCAGAAGAAGCAGGCAATAGAATGAGCATCCATCTTTATCAGAACGACCTTCCCGACGACGTCAACCTTGGTTCAGTGGTGGCGATCGATACCGAAACCATGGGCCTTGACCCGCGTCGCGACCGGTTGTGCCTGGTGCAGATGTCCTCGGGCGACGGCGACGCGCATCTGGTCCAGATTGATCGCGGCCAGACCGAAGCCCCGAACCTGTGCCGGATTCTGACCGACGCAAAGGTGCTGAAGCTGTTCCATTTCGGCCGTTTCGACATCGCGGCGCTGGAAAACGCCTTCGGCGTCGTGACCTCACCAGTCTGGTGTACGAAGATCGCCTCGAAGTTGGTGCGGACCTTCACCGACCGTCATGGCCTGAAATATCTTCTGAACGAGCTGGTGGGCGTCGATGTCAGCAAGCAGCAGCAGACCAGCGACTGGGGCGCGCCTGACCTGACCGACGCACAGCTGGAATACGCGGCATCCGATGTGCTGCATCTGCACAAGCTGAAAGATGCGTTGGAAGAACGTCTGAAGCGCGAAAACCGGCTGGGGCTGGCGCAGGCCTGTTTCGATTTCCTGCCCGCGCGGGCGCATCTGGACCTGTTGGGTTGGGGCGATGAAAACGATATCTTTCATCACTAGATGAAGGTGGCACCGTGGCGCGATGCCGCGGGGGTTTGCAGGCAGGTATTTGGGCAAAGAAGAAGAGGCATTCGGCTTGAACGACTACATCGAAACCGCGCGGCGCGTGATCCGGACCGAGATCCGGGGGCTGGATCTGCTGGCCTCGGGGCTTGGCCCGGAATTTCTGGCGGCTGTCGAGACGATCCTTGGTTCGACAGGACGCGTGATCGTATCCGGTATGGGCAAGTCGGGCCATGTCGGAAGAAAGATCGCCGCGACGCTGGCCTCGACTGGGACGCCGGCTCAGTTCGTTCATCCGGCCGAGGCCAGTCATGGCGATCTGGGCATGGTGACACGTGCGGACGTGGCGCTGGTTCTGTCGAACAGTGGCGAGACGCCTGAACTGGCGGACCTGATCGCGCATACGCGGCGGTTCCAGATCCCCTTGATCGGCGTGGCGTCGCGACCGAATTCGACATTGCTGAGGCAGTCGGACGTTGCGCTTGTCCTGCCCGCGGCCGAAGAGGCTTGTGGAAACGGGATCGTTCCAACCACATCGACGACCATGACGCTGGCCCTTGGCGACGCGCTGGCGATCGCGCTGATGGAACATCGCGAGTTCACGCCCGAACATTTTCGCACCTTCCATCCCGGTGGCAAGCTGGGTGCGCTGTTGTCGAAGGTCGGTGACCTGATGCATGCCGACATGCCGCTGGTCGATGAGAATGCCCCCATGACCGACGCGCTTCTGGTGATCAGCCAGAAAGGATATGGGGTGACCGGCGTGACGGATGGTTCGGGGCATCTGATCGGCATCATCACGGATGGCGATCTTCGGCGTCACATGCAGGGCCTGCTGGATCACAGCGCCGCAGAGGTGATGACCCCACAGCCGCGCGTGATCACACCCGACGCCTTGGCAGAAGCCGCGCTGGCCGAGATGCAGGATCGCAAGATCACCTGTCTTTTCGCCGTCGAGAATGGCACGCCGCGCGGCATCCTGCATATCCATGACTGCCTGCGGGCGGGACTGGTCTAGTGCGATGAATCGGACCCGCATCGTTCGCTGGCTGCGCGTGCTTCTGCCGCTGGCTGCGCTTGCGATCCTGTCGACGATGTTCCTGTTTTCGCGTCAGCCGGGCACCGAGCCGCGGATTCCCTATGCCGAGGTGGATGCCGAGAACATGGCGCGCGGTCCCCGTGTGATCGCGCCTGAATATGCCGGCGTGACCAGTGACGGGGCCCGGATCTCGCTGAAGGCCGGGCAGGCGACGCCGGGAAATGACGGATCTGACGGAAATGCCAGTGATCTGCGGCTGGACTGGCGTCGTCCCGACGGTCTCAACGCCGATCTGACCGCCCCTGATGCGGTGCTGACCGACGGTCTGATCGGATTGCGGGGTGGCGTTCGGATGACGCTTTCATCGGGCTGGACGCTGGAAACGCCAATGATGGACGCGGCGACGGACCGATCGCGCCTGGCTGCCGGTGACGGCGTTGATGCCAGCGCCCCCTTCGGGCGTATCACCGCCGAGAAGATGGAGTTGTTGCCAGAGGGCGGTGCTGCAGCAGACGCGGATGAGGCCGCAATCTTGAATTTCTCCGGCGATGTCCGTCTGATATACCAACCCTGAACCCCAGCACTTGATGAACCGCCGAAGGAGCCGACCACCCATGCTTCGCCCCCTGAGCATCGCCTTGCTGCTGGCCGCTGCGCCGGCGACGGCCCAGAATATCGCCTTCGGTGGTGTAAAGGCCGATACTTCGGCCCAGGTCGAGGTGGCCGCGGACAGCCTGTCTGTCAATCAATCCGACGGCAGCGCGGTGTTTACTGGCAATGTCGTGATCGGACAGGGCGACATGCGGCTGTCGGCGGAAACCGTCACGGTCGAATACGCCGAGGGGGGGCAGAACCGCATCCGGTCCTTGCACGCGACCGGCAGTGTCACGTTGGTATCGGGCGCGGATGCGGCCGAGGCGCGCGAGGCGGTTTATGACGTGGAATCAGGCAATGTCACCCTGACAGGCGATGTCGTCATGACACAGGGACGCAACGCGCTGACGGGTGACAAGATGGTGGTCAATCTTGTTTCCGGCACCGCGCAGGTCGATGGCCGGGTCCGTTCCGTCCTGCAACCTGAAGGAAACTGATGACCGGGGATTCACAGCAGGGCGATGGTGGCCTGATCGTTCGGGGCCTGCGAAAATCATATCGCAATCGCCCGGTCATCCACGACGTTTCCTTGTCGCTGTCGCGCGGCGAGGTCGTCGCGTTGCTGGGCCCGAACGGGTCGGGCAAGACCACCTGTTTCTACTGCATCGCGGGGCTTGTGCCCCCGGATGCGGGGCAGGTGCTGATCGACGGCCGCGATGCGACGCGCCTGCCGATGTTTCGTCGCGCGCGCATGGGCATCGGATATCTGCCCCAGGAGATGTCGATCTTTCGCGGGCTGACGGTCGAGCAGAACATCATGGCAGTGCTGGAGGGGACGTTGCGCGATCCCCGGCATCGCCGCGACCGGCTTGAGGAGTTGCTGGGCGATTTTTCGATCACGCACCTGCGCGGCGCCCCGGCGCTGGCCTTGTCCGGCGGCGAGCGGCGGCGTGTCGAGATCGCGCGATGCCTTGCGTCGGATCCGAAATTCCTGCTGCTGGACGAACCCTTTGCCGGGGTCGATCCGATTGCGGTTGGTGAAATCCGGGAACTGGTCCACGATCTGAAATCGCGCGGAATCGGCGTCCTGATCACCGACCACAATGTGCGCGAGACGCTGGGGATCGTGGATCGCGCCTATATCCTGCATGACGGACATGTGCTGATGTCGGGAACCACCGAACAGATCGTGTCCGATCCGAAGGTGCGCGAAGTCTATCTGGGCGAAGGCTTTCGCATGGTCTGATCGTGTGCTGCGCCGGATGCGGAAACTGCTCACGCAATCGTGCCCCCCGTTGACAGAACCGATTTGCTGTCACCAAATTGACTTACGCGGGTGCGGTGACGCGCCGTGCCCCGCCATCCCCGTTTTCCGCCGTAGGCCGGCTTCTTGAACGGGTCGGCGCATACGGCAGGGACGGGCAACCGGAGAGGAAAGACGATGCGCTACACCATCAGCGGAAAACACATTGATGTCGGTGATGCCCTCAGTACCCATGTGGAGACCGAGCTGGGCGAGACGGTGACAAAGTATTCGCAGCGTCCGACCGACGCGACGGTGACATTTTCCAAGGATGCGCATCAGTTCCTGTGCGATTCGGTGGTGCATCTTTCGACCGGCCTGACGGTGCAGGCCAAGGGCGTCGCGACCGAGATCTATGCGGCTTTCGAAGCCTGCCGCGAGAAGATGGACAAGCAGCTGCGGCGCTACAAGCGTCGCCTGAAGGACCATCACAAGGATCGCTCGGAACCGGTTGTGTTCGGTCAGGCCGGGATATATGTGCTGGCCGCCGACGAGGAGGAATGGGAAACGCAAGACAGCGGACTGCAGCCCATCATCATCGCCGAGATGGAATCCCGTGTGCCGACATTGTCGGTCGGTGACGCGGTCATGCAGATGGAACTGGCGGGGGCGCCGCTTCTGGTGTTCCGCAACGAGAAACATGGTGGCGTGAATGTCGTCCACCGCCGCGAAGACGGCAATGTGGGCTGGATCGATCCGCGCGGAAATGGCTGACGCCAACCGCCACGCCAGCAGAAACTGAGCCGCCCCCGGGTTCAAGCCCGGGGGCGCACAGCTTGGGGAAGACGCGCAAACATGCAACTCAGCGAGATCCTGAAGCCCGGCGCCGTGCGCTCGGTAGGGCAGATCACGTCGAAGAAGCGGTTGTTTCAGGAACTGGCCGATCTGGCGGCAGCCGAATACCGGCTGAACGCGTCGGAAGTTCTTGATGCCCTGCAAGAGCGCGAAAGCCTTGGCCCGACCGGGGTAGGGCAGGGCGTGGCCCTGCCGCACGCAAGGCTGCACGGGCTGGAAAAGGTGGTTGGGCTGTTCCTGAGACTGGAAAAGCCCATGGATTTCGACGCTGTGGACCGCCAGCCGGTCGATCTGGTCTTCGCCCTTCTGGCACCCGAAAGCAGCGGTGTCGATCACCTCAAGGCCTTGGCTCTAGTATCCCGGACGCTGCGCGACGGTGACCTGCGCAGCAAGTTGCGGGCCAACGACAACCCCTCGGCTTTGCATGCCGTTCTGGCTGCCGCGCAGGGAATCAAGGCCGCCTGAGGTCTTTGAATCGGACCGATTCGGACCTATATTCGGGACTCAAGGACCAGAGGAGGGCCGAAGATGACCAAGCATATCAGCGATCAGCCACGCGCTCATGCCGGAACACGCCTGCGCGAATACACGCGGCAGGAACGCGAGGCCGGCATCCATCCGGCGGTCGCCGCGCTGCGCGCTCGCCCCCAGACTCGCGGGCAGGAAAATCGCAAGACCGCCGAATATCTGCGGATCGAACGTGACCGGCTTGCCTGAACATGGTTCTGCCGGATCAGCAAAAGGGCCGCATTTGCTGCGGCCCTTTCCATTTCTGCGAAGATATGCCGGTGTCAGCTGCGGACCAGCCGTTCGTAATCCTCGGCGATGTCGCGGGTGGTCTGGCCGACCTGAAAATGCCAGTCACCGATCTGCCCGACCGGGGTCACCTCGGCTGCGGTGCCGGTCAGGAAGCATTCCTGAAAACCTTCCAACTCGTCAGGGGTGATGCGGCGCTCGTGGACGGTCAGCCCCTTGTCCTTCAGCATCTGCACGACGGTCTGGCGGGTGATCCCGTTCAGGAAACGGTCGGCCAGCGGGGTGTGGATCTCTCCGTCCTTGACGAAGAAGATATTCGCCCCGGTGGCTTCCGCGACATATCCTTCCCAATCCATGAACAGCGCGTCGGAACAGCCTTTCGCCTCGGCGGCATGTTTCGACATGGTACAGATCATGTAAAGGCCGGCGGCCTTGGCTGCGGTCGGGATGGTTTCGGGGCTGGGACGTTTCCATTTGGCCACGTCCAGCTTGGCGCCCTGCATCTTTGCATCGCCGTAGTAGCTGCCCCATTCCCAAGCGCAGACCGCCATGCGAACCGGGTTGCGGCTTGCCGAAACGCCCATGTCCTGCCCTGACCCGCGCCATGCGACGACCCGCACATAAGCGTTCTCGAAGCCGTTGGCCTTCAGAACGGCCTCTTTCGCCGCGTCGATCTCGTCGGGGCTGTAGGGAATCGGCATGTCCAGCAGGCGACCGGATTCAATCAGCCGCAGCGAATGTTCGTGGCTCTTGAAAATCTTGCCGTTGTAGCAGCGCTCGCCCTCGAATACCGAACTGGCATAGTGCAGCGCATGGGTCAGGATATGCACCTTCGCGTCGCGCCATTCGATCAGTTCGCCATCCATCCAGATCTTGCCGTCGCGATCGTCGTAAGCCGCCGTCATTTTTGTCTCCATTCGGATCGGGATTTTTCATATCTTGCGCGGGTCCGCCCGAGTCCGGCCCTTTTATTGCGCGAAGCACTTGACGGCTAGCAATCGAATCTTGGAAAGTCAACAACGCTGCCCTATCAAGCGCGAAGCATCGAAAGGATATTCCGAATGCAGAAGAAGGCGCGCATCCAACAGATGGTTGGCGAGGATCTGCTGTTCCTCACCGACGACCAGCTGCGCCGCGGAATCGAGGCGATGTTCTTCGCGTATCGGGCCTTCACCGCCGATCCCGACCTGATCCTGGCGGACATGGATTATGGTCGCGCCCATCATCGCGCGCTGCATTTCATCAACCGCGATCCGGGCCTGACGGTGACGTCGCTTCTTGCGGTTCTGGGCGTGACCAAGCAATCGCTGAACAGGGTGTTGCGGACGCTGATCGAGGATCAACTGGTCGAAAGCAGGGTCGGGCATCGCGATCGGCGCGAACGCCGGCTGTTCCTGACGGACAAGGGAACAGCCCTTGAACGTCGCCTGTCCGAGGCACAGCGCGCGCGCATGCGCACCGCCTATCGCAACGCGGGGCCACAAGCCGTCGCCGGCTTTCGCCAGGTGCTGGAAGCGATGATGGACCCCGAGACGCGCGCGCAGTATCAGGCAATGAAGGAATTGCCCGACGAGAATTGAGGCCCGCCATGAGCAGCCAGGAAAGTCATGTCCTGATCGTCGATGACGATGAACGCATCCGTGCCCTGCTGGGGAGGTTCCTACGCAAGAACGGCTTCATGGTCACCATGGCGCGCGATGCGGCACAGGCGCGCAGGCTTCTGGCGGGGCTGGAGTTCGACCTGATCGTTCTGGACGTGATGATGCCGGGCGAGGATGGCATTTCGTTGACGCGAGCGCTGCGCGAGCGGCTGGACACCCCCATCCTGTTGCTGACCGCAAGGGGCGAAATCGAGGATCGGATCGCCGGTCTTGAAAGCGGCGCGGACGATTACCTGTCGAAGCCGTTCGAGCCGCGCGAATTGCTGTTGCGGATCGGCGCGATCCTGCGGCGGGTGCCTGTCGCGGAAATGGCCCAGCCAAAGTTCCTGACGATGGGCAACCTGCGCTATGACACCGACAAGGGCGAGTTGTGGCAGGGCGATGCGCTGCTGCGCCTGACGGGGACGGAACAGGCCCTTCTGCGTCGGCTTGCGGCAAGTCACGGCCAACCGGTCAGCCGCACCGAGTTGATCGACGACCTGGGTCGGGGCAGCGGAAATGCCGATGAATCGGAAAATTCCGAACGCGCGATCGACGTGCAGATCACGCGGCTGCGCCGCAAGATCGAAACAGATCCCAAGGAACCGCGTTTTCTGCAGACCATACGCGGCACCGGCTACATGCTGGTAGTTGACTGATCTTGCCCCGCCTGCCCGCGCGGCCTAGCCTGCGCGCCGATGGACGCAAATCCGACATATCAGGGAATCGATCTGGACGCCCACACCGCACTGGCCCTGCTGGAATGGCAGGTCGAGATGGGCGTGGACGAACCGGTTCTGGATAGCCCGGTTGACCGGTTCGAACTGGCTGCGCGGCCAAAGCCTACCGCGCCGATGCCGCCCCTGCCGATGCAGGCAACCGCTCGGTCGGCGCCGCCTTTGGCCGATGCCGCCGACGACGTAGCCGCCCGCATCGCCCAGGCCGAGGCGCTTGCGGCGGCAGCAGACAGTCTGGACGCGTTGGCAGCGGCTCAAGAGGCGTTCGACGGGATCGAGCTGAAGAAGGGCGCCCGCAATTTCTGTTTCTCGGACGGAAACCCGAAGGCGCGCGTCCTGATCCTGGGAGAGGCGCCGGGCGACGAAGAGGACCGTCAGGGTCGTCCCTTCGTGGGGCGCGCAGGGCAGTTGCTGGACCGCATGTTCGACGCGATCGGACTGTCGCGCAGTGCGGTCGATGCCGAAAAGGCGCTGTATATCGTGAACGTGCTGACATGGCGCCCGCCGGGCAATCGCGATCCGTCTGCCGATGAAATCTCTGTGAGCATGCCGTTCCTGAAGCGGCATATCGATCTGGCGGGCCCGGATCTTGTCGTTCTGATGGGGAATATTCCGTGTCAGGCGGCGCTGGGGCGGCGCGGCATCCTGCGGCTTCGCGGCCAGTGGACGCAGGCGTTCGGGCGCCCGGCACTGCCGATGACCCATCCTGCCTATCTGCTGCGCAACCCGGTCGCAAAGCGCGAGGCATGGGGCGACCTTCTGTCGCTGGCCGACCGGCTGGACGGGCTTTCCGTTTAGGTTCCGTTTCCGCATCATGGGCTACAGCCTGTCAGGCACCTAACGGAACCGTCGCATGCGTTTTCTTTTCCGCAGTCTGTCCGGGCTGTTCATCACATTTCTGACCTTCGGCCTGCTGTTCGTGGCGGGCTTTCAGCTGTTTCAGGCGATGTCGTCGCGCGGATCCGGGGGAATGGCGCGCGAGGGACAGGAACAGGTTTACACCGCCCGGCTGCTGACCGTCGCGCCGGGCGCGGTTCAGCCCGTCATGCAGGTCTTTGGCACCGTCGAATCGCGGCGGCGGCTCCAATTGCGATCCGGCGCGGCGGGGCAGATCGTCTATCTCGATCCCGCCATGCAGGAGGGCGGGCAGGTCCGCCAGGGTCAGTTGCTGGTCCGTGTCGATCCGTCGGCTGCGCAAGCCGCGCTGGACAACCAGCTTGCCGCAAGGGACGACGCGCAGGCCAGCTTGGCCGATGCCGAACGCAACGTGCAGGTGGCGACCGATGATCTGGCTGCGGCCGAGCGACAGACCGAACTGCGCCGCGCGGCGCTGACCCGTCAGGAATCGCTGGCCGACCGGGGTCTTGGCACCAGTGCTGATCGTGAAACCGCCGAACTGGCGGTCTCGACCGCCGAGCAGGCGGTGATCGCAGGACGCTCGGCCCTCGCCGCGGCGGAATCCGCCGTCACCGCGGCCCAGAATGCACTGCGCCGCGCGGAAATCGACCTGTCCGAGGCGCGACGCGAATTGGCAGATACCGAAATCAGGGCCGGTTTCGCGGGCCGCGTGACCTCGGTCACGGCGGTTGAAGGGGGGCTGGTCAGCCTGAACGAACAACTGGCCGAAATCATCGATCCGGCGTCACTGGAGGTCCAGGTGCCGTTGTCGCTGGATCAATATGCGCGGCTTCTGACGGAAAATGGCCGGTTGCAGGATCTGCCCGCGATGGTGGTGCTGGATGGGTCTGCCGGTCGGCTGACGTCCCGGGCGCGGCTGGACCGCGCCGCGGCCTCGGTCGCCGAGGGGTCGGCGGGCCGGATCGTCTATGCCCGGATCCTGTCCGATTCGGACGTCCTGCGGCCGGGCGACTTCGTCAGCGTCGAGATATCCGAACCGCAGATCGCGAACGCCGCCCTGCTCCCCGCCGCTGCCGTCGGCAATGACGGATCAGTTCTGGTCGCCGATGCCGAGGGTCGGCTGACAGCCATGCCGGTCAGCGTGCTGCGTCGTCAGGGCGACGATGTGATCGTCGAAGTGCCAGCCGCTTTGGCGGGCGCACGGATCGTTGCCGAACGCGCACCGCAACTTGGCACAGGGATCCGTGTGCGCGATGCCGCCGCGCCCGTCCCGGCACAGGATCAGCGCGCCCTGAACACTCAGGGGAAGGGCAATGGCTGAGGGGCGCGGGCTGCTGTCTGTCTTTGCGCGTCACCGCACGCTGGCCAATCTGGTCATGGCGGTGATGGTGGTGGGCGGGCTGTATGCCGCGCCACAACTGCGCGCGCAGTTCTTTCCCGATACTGTCGTGCAGGAAATCGACGTGCGGGTGCAATGGGACGGCGCCGGTCCCGAAGATGTGGACAATTCCATCATCGCGGTTCTTGAACCGGCCCTGATCGGGGTCGAGGGCGTCGCACTGACTACCTCGCGCGCCGTGCAGGGCAGCGGACGCATCGAGGTCGAGTTCGAACCCGGTTGGGACATGTCGCGTGCCAAGTCCGATGTCGAGACCGCGATCAGCGGGGCGGGGGATCTGCCGGAGGCCGCCGAAGATCCCGAGATCGAGCGCAGCACGTGGCGCGACCGGGTCGCCGACGTGGTCATCTCGGGGCCGGTCGGACTGGATCAATTGACGCGGATTGCGGATGATTTCGTCAACCGGCTTTATGCCGAGGGAATCACCAGGCTCAGTCTCACCGGCATTGCCGCCCCCGAGGTTCTGGTCGAGGTGCGGATGGCCGATCTGGTGCGCCATGACATCACGCTGGAACAAATCGCGACGGTCGTCGGCGCGGCGGCCTCGGTCAGCCCTGCGGGAGACGTGGCCTCGGGCGCATCACGGGTCCGAACGGGGGTCGAGACGCGCGATCCAGCCTCCGTGTCCGGCCTGCTGCTGACGGCGTTGCCGGACGGCACGCAGTTGACGGTCGGCGATGTCGCGGATGTGCGCCTGTCGGGCATGGATCGCAACACCGCCTACTATGTCGATGGGCAGCCTGCTGTGATGGTTCAGGTGCAGCGCAGCGCATCGGGTGATGCGATCGGCATGCAGCGCAGCGTCGAGGAAGTCGTCGGGCAGATGCAGCCGACCCTGCCCCAAGGGGTGGGTGTCGAACTGGTCCGCGCGCGCGCGGAACTGATCGCGGCGCGGTTGGAACTGCTGCTGGACAATGCCGTGGTCGGGCTTGGGCTTGTGTTGGCGCTGTTGTTCCTGTTCCTGAACGCCCGCACGGCGCTGTGGGTGGCTGCGGGCATTCCGGCCTCGCTGCTGGCGGCGGTGGGGCTGATGTATGCGGCGGGCATGACGCTGAACATGATCTCGTTGTTCGCGCTGATCCTGACACTGGGGATCATCGTCGATGATGCGATCGTTGTGGGTGAACACGCGGATTATCGCGCCCGGAAGCTGGGTGAACCGGCCGTCGTCGCGGCCGAGCGTGCCGCGGGGCGCATGGCGGCGCCGGTGGTGTCGTCGTCGCTGACCACGATCATCGCCTTCACTGCGCTGATGGCCATCGGCGGGCGTTTCGGCGACATGATCGCGGATATCCCGATGACGGTGATCCTCGTGCTGATCGCGTCGCTGGTCGAGTGTTTTCTGGTCCTTCCCAACCACATGTCCCACGCCCTGACGCGCGCGGCGCGGCGGAACTGGTATGACCGGCCTTCGCGGGTGGTGAACCGCGGGCTGGACTGGCTGGTCGGCCATGTTCTGCGCCCGCTGATGGTGTGGGTGCTGCGGCTGCGTTATCCGGTTCTGGCCGGAACGGTGGTGCTGTTTTCCTGGTCGGTTTCCGCGCTGATGATGGGGCAGGTGCCGTGGCGGTTCTTCGATGCGCCCGAACAGGGCAGCGTGGCGGGGAATTTCGCGATGCTGCCGGGGGCCACGCGCGACGATACGATCCGTGTCATGCATATGGTCCAGGCCGCCGTCGACGATGTGGCGGCCGAGTACGAGGCGGAATACGGCGTCAACCCGGTGACGCATGCGATGACCATGGTCGGCAGCAATTCCGGCCGCCCGCTTCCCGGATCGGATACCAAGGACGCCGATCTTCTGGGCGCGGTGCAGCTGGAGCTGATCGATCCCGATTTCCGGCCCTATTCCAGCTTCGATTTCGTTGCAGCCCTGCAACGTGCGATGCCAAGCGATCCAAGGCTTGAGGCGATCAGCTTTCGCGGGTTCATGTCGGGGCCGGGCGGCGACGCGATCTCGGTGCGGATGACCGGTGCCGAGGCGCAGCGGCTGAAGGACGCGGCCGAGGCGCTGAAGCTGCGTCTGTCCGCGTTCCCCGAGGTGTCGGCGCTGGAAGACAGCATGTCCTATGACAAGGACGAACTGGGGCTGCAACTGACCCCGCAGGGCAAGGCGTTGGGTTTCACCACCGAGATGCTGGCGCGAGAACTGCGCCAGAGATTGGCGGGGATCGAGGCGGCGACATATCCGGTCGGCACCCGAACCGGGGCGATCCGCGTGGAACTGCCCGAGGATGAGCGCCGCGGAGATTTTCTGGACCGGATGATGATGCGCACATCGTCCGGGCAATGGGTGCCGCTTGGCGACATCGTGACCGTTGGGACCGAGGCCGGTTTCTCGATCATCCGCCGAGAGAATGGCGAACGGATGATTTCGGTCACCGGCGATATCTCTGGCGACGATCCCTCGCGCGCGGCCCAGATCACCTCGCTTCTGCAGTCCGAGATCCTTCCCGCGGTCGCTGCGGAATACGGCATCAACTATCAGACCACCGGACTTGCGGAACAGGAACGCGACTTTCTGGGCGACGCGGCGCTGGGTTTCGGGCTGGCGCTGACCGGCATCTACATGGTCCTGGCCTGGATCTTCGCCAGTTGGAGCAGACCCTTCGTCGTGATGTCGGTCATTCCCTTCGGCCTCGTCGGCGCGGTCTGGGGGCACCATCTTTGGGCTCTGCCGATGTCGATGTTTTCGATCGTCGGGCTGCTGGGCATGTCGGGGATCATCATCAACGATTCTATCGTCCTGATCTCGACCATCGACGAATACGCCCGCGACCGAGGCCTGCGGCCTGCGATCGTCGATGCCGTCTGCAACCGGTTCCGACCTGTCCTGCTGACGACCGCGACGACGGTTCTTGGTCTGGCGCCGCTGCTGTATGAACGGTCGTCCCAGGCGCTGTTTCTGAAGCCGACCGTGGTGACGCTGGCCTATGGCTTGGGCTTCGGAATGTTCGTCGTGCTTCTGGTCGTGCCTGCAGTGCTGGGGATCGGCGCGGATATCGGACGATCGCGGCAGGGCTTTGGGCGGGGATTGCGCGCGCCCGCGCTGCGTGGGCCGGTGCGCCTTGGCACAGGCCTTGCGGGAATGTCGTTCCTGGGGATCCTGCTGCCCGCGACGCTTTTGCCGGCGCTTGGCGTCGGGCTGCCGCAATGGGTTCCCGTGGCCCCCACAATCTGGGCGGCACTTGGCTGGTATGTCTGCGCGTTGCTGGCGGTGGTGATGGTGACGGGCGCGGTCAGTCTTGCAGGTCGCAGCCCTGCATCTCGACCGCGCCGTCAGCGCGGACCAGCGTGATCCGCACCTTTTCGGGGTGCAGGTCGAAAGGCGCGCCGGACGGCGCCACGAAATCCGCCGTCGCGCGAACGCTGCCACCGTCCTGCGTCAGGACAGGTTGTGATACCCAGACCTCGGGCCGGTCGACCAGCTCCATCGCCGCCGCCTGGGTCCGGTCTTCATCGGGCAACACCGCGCTGAGGCGCATTCCGTCGTCGATGCTGGTCAGGCGGCAGGGCGGCCTCGTGTCCAGCAACTGCGGCGCCTGGGTCAGGGCGACCTGAATGACGGGGTCGGGGCTGTCCGCCGCCGGGGCGGACTGCAAGACAACATGGGCGGGCACGCAGATATTCTCGCACAGACCGAAATCGACGGCGGCCTGCAAGGCGATCGGCTGCGCAGGATCGGCGGGGTGGGCCGTGAACGGCAGCACGAGTCGATCATGATAGCCAAGGCTCAGATCGCCGCCCGAACTGATCGCCTGCGGTGCGGGCCAGTGCAGCGTGATCCCGGCAAGATTGGTTGAACCTTGCCAGTCAAAGCTGGGCGGCAGGCCGCTGTCGCCGGGGCTGCGCCAGTAGGTCTTCCAACCCGGCTCAAGCCGCAATTCCAGCGCCGCGACCCGGTTGCCGTCCTGGTCGGTCCAGCCTGGCAGCAGGCTGGCCGACGACAGCCCCGGCGGCAGATCCTGCGCCATTGGTGGCAATGCGCCGATTGTCAGGAATACGAATGCAAGGGCCGGCAGATGTTTCATGCCTTGCTGGATAGCCGCAGCCGGGGGCGCGCCCAAGTCACAAACGCGCGGGGGCCTTGCAACAATCGCGCCAAGCGCCGATCTTGAAGACAAAGGAGGCCCCATGAGCAGCAGCCCCGACGACCAGCCTGACGACCATGTTGACGGAAATCTGACCGGAAAGATCCTGATCGCGATGCCGGGAATGGCGGATGTGCGCTTTCAGCGGTCGGTGGTGCTGGTGTGCGCGCATTCCGACGAAGGGGCGATGGGGCTGGTCCTGAACCGTCCGCTGCCGGAGATCGGCTTCGGGGACCTGCTGGAACAGTTGGGGATCGAGGCGGATGATGCCGCCCGCCAGATCGAGGTGCGCTTCGGCGGCCCGGTCGAGCCGGGGCGCGGCTTCGTTCTGCACAACGTGCCGGAGCATGGTGAAGATCCGGAAGGGCGGCTGCGGATCTCGGGCGTGCTGGCGATGACCACGACCCGCGACATCCTTGAGGATCTGGCACATGGCGAGGGCCCGGAATCTGCGGTGCTGGCTCTGGGTTATGCCGGCTGGGGGCCGGGCCAGCTGGAAGAAGAAATGTTGCAGAACGGCTGGCTGACCGGCGACGGCGCGGAAGAGCTGATCTTCGGCAATGATCATGACGAGAAATGGCAGGCCGCGCTGAAGGCGCAGGGCATCGACCCCTCGCTTCTGTCGGCTGCTGCGGGTCGCGCCTGACGCCGCGACCCGCCTTGCAGTTCAGGCGGCGTCTGACTGTGCTGCCTGCATCTCGGCCCGATTGGACCGGACCGAGGACCACAGCGACAGCCCGATCAGGCCAGCGCCGCCCAGCCCGGTGATGATTTCCGGGATATGCACCAGTGACTGCACGAACATGATCAGTGACAACGCAATGATGGCGTAGAACGCCCCATGTTCCAGATAGCGGTATTGGGTCAGCGTGCCACGTTCGACCAGCATGATGGTCATTGATCGGACATACATCGCCCCAATTCCCAGCCCGATGGCGATGATGAACAGGTTCTGCGTCAGCGCGAAGGCCCCGATCACCCCGTCGAAGCTGAACGATGCATCCAGCACCTCGAGATAGAGAAACGCGCCCAGCCCGCCCTTCGCGGCATTTGCGCGCGTGTTCTGTGCGTCGTCCAGCAGACCCCCCAGCACCTCGACCAGCAGAAAGGTCAGCAGGCCCCAGATCGCGGCAGACAGGAACACCTGCTGCGAAACCGGATCGGCTTGCAGACGCGAAAAGCCCATGACGGCGATCAGGGCGATGGCGACCTCTACCCCGCGAATGCTGGCATACCGGGCCATGTGCCGTTCCAGCCAGCGGACCCAGTGCACGTCCTTTTCGTAATCGAAGAAGAAGCTGAGCCCGACCATCATCAGGAAGGTTCCGCCGAACGCCGCAATCGGCAAATGTGCGTCATGCATGATCCGTGCGTATTCGCCCGGCTCGGTTGCCGCCAGCACCATTGCCTGCCACGGCCCGATCCGTGCGGCGATCACCACGATCAGCAGCGGGAACACGATCCGCATGCCGAACACCGCGATCAGGATGCCCCAGGTCAGGAAGCGCCGCCGCCACACGGGCGTCATGGTCTTCAGCTTGTTGGCGTTGACGATGGCATTGTCGAAGGACAGCGAGATCTCGAGAACCGCCAGCACCACACAGATGAAGAAGATTGTCAGCGTGCCGACCGCGCTGCCTGTCGTCTGCCATCCAAGAACCGCTCCCAGGGCCAGCCCCAGCGCGGTGACGATGAAGGCCCATCGAAAATAACCAAGCGTCGAGCCATCGCCGGTTCCAGCGTGATCACTGGGCGGGCGGCCCGGGGAAGAGGTGTTGTCCTGCATGATTGAATGTCTCGGCGGCGTCTGGAAAGTTGCGACGCCGACATCACGGACGCGCCGCCGCATCCGCCAGAGGGGCCCGGTCATCGAACTGACCCGCCGACAGGGCGGGCGTCGCCGCATTATCATCGTCCCGGATGGTTTGAAAGCCCGGCGATGGTCGGAACCTTGCCGGGCCCAGCCATGATCTTGCGGCTTTCGCGTTTGCCGTCAGATCTCGGCTTCGGCCAAGGCACCGGGGTGCATGATCTCGATCCGGCGGCGGCCGGTGCGGATCAGTCCCCGCCGGCGCAGATGCGACAGCACGCGGCTGACAATCTCGCGATTGGCCCCGATGGTCGCGGCGATTTCGGAATGGGTCGGCATGTCGGTCAGCACGGCGCCCGGATGCAGAAGGCCCCGTTCAAACGCGAAAGAGACCAGATAGGACCGGACCCGTTGCTCGACGCTTTGCGTCACCAGCTGCAGATGACGCCGGGTCAGAACGCGGACGCGATCGGTCAGGGAAAGAAACATGCGTTGCCGGACCAGCGGCAGGCGATCCAGCATCCGCAGGAACGACGCCTGTTCCAGCACCAGCACCTGCGACGGCTCGCGTGCCACGACGGCCAGCGATCTGCTGCCCCCGTCAAGCGCGGACAATTCCCCGAAGTGATCGCCGATCTGAAAGCGGGTGAAGATGATTTCTCTCCCGTCCTCGGTCCAGTGGATCGCCATCAGCGCGCCCGAGATCAGGAAATAGACATCACAGGCGGCGTCGCTTTGCTCGAACAGGGTTTCCCAGGCGGACAGGGATACGACATGGCTGCGGACATTCAGGGCGTCCAGATCCTCGGCGCTGATCCCGGCCAGCAGCGGCAGATCATATCTCAGCAATGCCTGTCCCATGTCGAGACCTCAACCGGCCAGCGCGATACGCGCGCCGCGTATCTCGGGCAGGTGCGAGTCGGTGGCGAAATAGCTGCGGGCGACGGCCATCGCGCTGCCGTCATCCTGTGGCAGGTCGGCCAGATCCAGCGCGGCGCGCAGTTGCCACAGCCGGGCACCCTGGCGGTCAGCCAGCGCCACGGCGTCCTGAAGATGGCGATGCGCCACCTCGATCCGGCCAAGGCGCAGGGCGATGGCCGCATGCAGGCGCATTGTCTCGGCCTGCCAGCACCACAGTCGCGATTGCCGACCCTCCTCGACAGCGGCTGCGGACAGATCGAAGGCCTGGGTCAGTTCGCCCGCCCGAGCCAGCGCCGCGGCATAATGGGTCTGAAAATAGGGCAAACCGATCAACGCGCCGATCGCGCGCAGGCTGCGGATCGCGCCGTCAAACGCCTCGCGTCCCGATACGCTGTCGCTGCTGGTGGGCTGGATGACGTGCAGCCAGCACTGGCCGATCAGCCCCCAGAATTCGGCGCCTTGTTCGGCGGCGATCGCCATGCCGCGCTGCAGCCGCGCCAGCGCCTCGTCGACACGCCCGGCGGCGTGCAACGGAACGCTGCCCCAGATCAACGCATATGGCTGCATGACGGGAATGTTCAGCGCCTGCTGATGGGCGTCGGTTTCGGCCAGAAGGGCGGTCAGGCTGTCGGTCTCGCCGCAAAAAACCCGTGCGGGCACCTCGAACATCTGCGCGGCGGCAAAGATGTCCATGCCGTATTGCGCGATCATCGGCGCGTGGCGTTCAAGATCGTAAAGCGCACGGATGCGGGCGATATGGTCGAACTGCTCGCTGAACTCGCCCGAATAGAACCGGCCGCAATTGGACGCGGCCTCGGCCGCCAGCCGGATCTCGACCCGGTCGGGCCGAAGCTGGGCCTCGGCGGCATCCGCCGTCCGGTGCAGCAATTGGCCCAGATGGTCGGCGCCGGCGCGGTCGCCCGCGATGATGGCGTGGGCATAGCTGCCGAACAGTGCCGCGCCGTTCTCGTGACCGGGTGCGACTTGGTCGCTGGCCAGTCGCATGACCTGGTCGAAGGCGCGACGAACCGGCGCCGCAGCATAGCCCTGCGACTGCATCAGCGTGGAACCAAGTGCGGTATAGGCGGCGATTTCCAGGTCCGCCCGCGCCGGTTGCCCCACCGCCACGCCGGCACACATGCGCAGCGCGGACTGCGCGTGGTCCTGTGCCTCGGAGAACGCGCCGCGCAGCAGGGCCTGCTGGCTGGCGGCAAGATAGCTGCGGGCGGCGGGCAGATGCAGCTGTGCGCGGCTTTGGTGATTGGCCAGCATGGCGGGTCCGGCCTCGGTCAGGTCGGCGCACGTGCCTTGCAGCAGTTCGGCGACGCGGGCATGCAGCGCGATGCGCGTGCCGCGCAGCAGCATCCGGTAGGCGGCGCGTTGCAGCAGCGCATGGCTGAAGACCCAGCGATCCGGACCCGCAGGACGCAGGATATCGGCCCGGTGCGCCATCGCCAGAAGTTGCGGTATGTCATCCGCCGGGGCGGCCAGCGCCTGCAGCAGCCGTTGCGAAAAGCCGCGACCCAGAACCGAGGCCTGCAGCAACGCGAACCGCGCGGGTCCGGCATTGTCGATCCGTTCCGTCAGCAGGTCGCTGAGCGTGGCCGGCAACTCGCCCGCTGCGGGATTGTGCTGGGCTGCGTGGCGGATCAGCTGTTCCAGAAACAGCGGAACGCCACCCGCGTGCCGGATCACATCGTCGCGCGTGGCAGGCGACAACCCGTCCGGGCGAACCGCGTCCAGATAGGCGCGGGATTCATCGGCGTCGAACGCATCGAGGCGGATGGTTTCGAGCGACAGGTCTGACAGGTGGCGGTCGATCAGGCTGGTCTCGCGGCTGGTCATCAGAACGCGCCACGGTCCGCCCTGGATATCCCGCAGCAGTCTGCGCAGCACACCGAAACTGGCACTGTCCAGCCAGTGAAGATCCTCGAACAGCAGGATTCCACAGGGGTTCCGCGCCCGGACGGCCTGAGACAATGCGCCTTCGATCCGATCACGAAGCGCGCCGCTGGCGAATCGCGCCAGCAGCGCGTTGCCCTGCGGCAGGTTCAGCATCAGCGCCAGCCCCAGAACCGCATCGTCATCCAGTTGTGAGAAGGTCGCGCGCAGCTGTCCGAAGTCGGGCTGCGCGCCGCCGAACAGCGACCGCAGCCAGCGGCGGAAGGGAACATGGCCCGCGCCGCCTTCCAGCGCATCGGCCTGAAACACCGCGCAGGGCTGGTCGCCGGTCAGAAAGGTACCCGCCAGTGCCGACTTGCCAATTCCGGCCGGCCCGACCAGCAGGCAGGGCCGGTCGGTCGCGTCACGAATTCGGTCCCGCTCTTGGGTGCGGCCGATGAACGGTTGTTCGCGCAGATCCTCGCCCGGCATGCCGCCCGCGGTCTGCTGTCCGGCATCGACGCAATAGACCGTCATCGGGCCAAACCCCTTCAGAACGGTATCTGGTCGGGCGCGCGCAGGCAGCGCGCCGCGCAGCAGTTCATGGGTTTCCGCCGCGATCAGAACCTCGCCGGGCGCGGCCGCGGATTGCAGCCGCTGCGCCAGGGTGGTCACCATGCCGGTCATGCGCGGCAAGGGACCGTCGGTGCCCTTGGCGGACCGCATCCGGGTCGCGACCTCGCCGGTGGCGACACCGGCGCGCAATGCCACGCTGCGTCCGTCGGGGAAGGTGAAGCAGGGAAGGCGGGCGATCGCCAGGGCCGCCTCGACGGCCTTGCGCGCGGCCAGTTCCTCGGCCCGTGTCAGACCAAAGACCGCCACGATTCCATCGCCAAGGAATTCGGTGATCTCGCCGCCGCCCGCATCGACGATCCGACCGGTGCTGCCATAGAACCCGTCCAGCCAGTCCTGCAGATCCTCGGCGTCGGCGGTGCTGGCGAAATCGCTGAAGCCGACCACATCGACGAAGATCGCCGTCACCTGACGGCGCTCTCCTCTTCGGTTCAGGATGTCAGGATCGGCGGATGCCGGCATGTTGTCCCCCCCGCGCGTCCCGTGCGTCACGGCAAGCGGGAGCGTTCTGCCTCTAGCACCGCAAGGCGATGGCTGTCGAACGGATTCGAAAGTGTCCAGCTGGTCCAGATGCGGAAGGCGCCGGGCAACCCGTGATCGCGAAACGCCGCCGGGCCCGGCTGCATCGACAACGGTCTGGCGCTCATTTCCCCTTCGGGCAGGTTGGCCAGCGTGGCATCGGTCACCGTGATCAGGGCCGATACCGGTGCGACGCGTGCCGAGGTGAGATTGAAGTCGAAGGCCGAATAATGCCAACCGCCGAACCGGCTTTGGCTGACCACGACCTGCTGACACAGCGCCTCGACCGCAGCACATTCGGGGGAATCCATCAGCGCCTGCGCGAAACCCGGCTGCTGATATTGTCCCGACCAGATGGGCGCAGCCTGGGGCGAGGCGACATGGTAACTGCTGTTGTCCATCCGAAGCTGGCCCATGCGCTTGTTGAAGCCATACATCCACACACCGGCCAGTTGCGGCGCGCGGCTGTTCAGATACAGGTTCGGCAGATAGCTGAAGATGCCGTCCTGACCATCGATCCCCACCCAGTTGATCGCGACGATCGCCTCGAAATAGTCGCGATATCCCAGCAGGCGGGGAAGGACCGACATACGCACCCCGACTTGCTGGTTGGCCAGCAAGGCGACCGGGTGGGTTCCCGGTGGCGTCAGGCCTTGCGGCAGCAGGTGCATCCCGTCCGGCAGCACCGCTTGCAGGGCGGCGGAATCCACCGCGTGAAAGCTGAAGAACCCATCGATACTGCCCGTGCCGTAGAACGGCGTGACGGGCCAGGGCGCGGTCTGCGCATAGGGGCTGGCCAGTCGCGCGGCGTCGCCCGGCCCGGCATCAGGTGCCAGATCACCTTCACCGGTGATCTGGATATCCGCGCCGGTCAGGCCGCGCGCCGCCATCAACCCCGAGATCGTCGCCGCCTCGACGCATCCCGCGTTGATGCCGCATCGCGTCCAGTCGCCCGCCAGATACAGGTTCTCGAAGCCCGATCCGTCTGGCGGCAGCCGGTATTGCACGCTGTTCGGCACCGAAAGCACATAGCGTTCCGAGCCGTAGAAATTCTCGCGATAATACTGCGCGGCGAAACGCGCATCGTCATCGCCACCGTCGATGCTGTGCAGGATCTGGCCGTCGAAGCGCCCGTCTTTCTGCGCGCCCGGCCACATGCGGACAAGCTGGCTCTCGGCCCATTCCCTGCTGCGCTGTTCCATCGTGCCATGGTCGACACCGGCGTCATGGGCGGGGCTGCAGAAATACGCGATCGCCTTGGGCGGCGGATCCGGCCATGTCTCGCGCGGCAGCAGGTCGGACATGTCAGCCCATGTGTCCAGCGGCTCTGCAAAGCTGGTGATGACGGTTTGCAGGTGGGTCTGGTCGCCGGGATTGTGCTGCGCCACCAGCCCGTTCCACCCCAGTTCCCTTGGCGTCTTGTCGGTCCAGAACTGCGCGGCATGGGTGGCGACGGTCTGGACCTTGTCCATCATCGCCTGCCAGCGGGGCGAGGCATCACGCAACTCGGTCGCCAGATAAGGCATGGATCCCAGGGAGGCACCAAGGATGACCTGGTCGAAATCCTGCCCGCGCCGCAGCGTATAGGCGTGGCCGCGTGGCGGCGATTTTTCGCATTCGAAATCGGGATCAGACCAGTCGCTGATCTGATCCCATAACGGCTGTGACGGCCAGCAGGGCAGCCCTGCGACGTCGCGCAGCGGGTGGTATTCGTCGCCGGCGACGCTGGCCTGCCGGACCATCTCGACCGCATCGATCGCACTGCGGTCGTGGTTCAGCACCAGTCTGGTTGCTGCATTGAAGAACCGGAACCTGACGCCGCGATGGCGCAAGACCTGATAGTAGGGGGCGAAGATCGTGTCGCCCATGCCGGCCTGCATCTTGAAGAACAGCGATCCCTTGTAGCAGAACGCCAGCCGCAGAAGGCCGCGTATCGCTGTGCCCGCCCCCACGCTGCGGTGATCCGTGACCCCGCCCGGATATCCGAAGACATAATCGTAGCAGCCCCGGAAGACCGCGGAATAAACCGACTGCCGCGATGCCCCGTAATGCAGCAGCCATGCGCTGATTTCCCAATCGTCGATGGCGTCGAAGCCTTGCAGAAAGCAGCCGTTGGCAATCGTGCCGCGCGCGAAGGCCAGCGACAGGTCGATCAGGTAATGCAGCCGGCGCGAGGCGTCGCCTTCGGGCAGCTGCGCCAACACGTCGCCATGCCAGTTCTGCGTCTCGGCCACCAAAGCCGCAAGAGCGGCCTTTTCGGACCGGCTGTGATGACGCGCATCCGTGGGAAGACTTTCGGCATAAGCGCGCAGGTGGTGCAGGGGCGATGGCGCGACAAGGGGCAGTCCGCGCCCCCGGAACGCGGGTTGGAACTGCGTCGACACCTGGCATGCACCGAAGAGCGGGCTGCCCGATCCCTCAAGAAGCTGCGCGATGCGGTCCAAAAGCATCCGGAACAGCGTGTAGGGAGAGGGGACGACCCCGCCGCTGCCTGGCTGTTCTTTGTTCGCCGCAAAGTCGATGCGCCAGGGATGCAGCGCCATGGTGCCGTCAGGTTGCTGCACATCTTCCGCAAGAAAGAAATAGTCCAGTCCGTGAAACGCGGCCTCCAGCGTGCCAAGCGGGGCGTCGGTCCGTCGCAAACCGTCGCGTGCCATCGTCTCGTAGCAGTCGCGCATCAATCGGAAGGCGTTGTCATAGAAGCCCGCCCAGATATGCAGGCCATGTTCCTCGATCCGTTCGCCCATCTCCGCGTTCCGACCGCTGGCCCCCTTGCCGCCAAGCCGCCAGCCCATCTGATAGATGGTCAGGTCATAGCGATCCTGCCAGTTCGGCAATTGCGTGATGGCATAGGCCGCGGTGATCGCACCGACTCCGCCACCGATGATCGCGATTTTCTGGCGTGGCGAAGACATCTCGACCCCGTCTGTATAAATATCGTGAAAATATCGAAGCTTGGCGGCAAGATGGACCAGATCGGGCACGCTTGTGAAGCGAAAAGAAACGGTTCAGTTCCTGTCAGAGCGCGGTGACGACGCAAAAAGAAACGGACGGTTGCCTTTCGACGACCGCCCGCCGACCCGCGCCCCAGAAAAATCCGCAGGTCAAAGTACCGTTTACCGGACAGGCCGCACCCCCGGCCCATCTGAACATCGAACCCGATCCGCTAATGGCGCCGAATGGGAAACTTCGGGCCCGACCCAGGTTCAACCATAAGGCTAGTGCAAGACAGGATCGGCTTCTGTGCGCTGGGACACAGAAGCGTGATTGCTTGCATATTAATCAGAACTGGCCGCCGAATGCGGCGGGACTTTCAATAGGCAGAGTGCGGAGCGCGGCGATGGAACCACTTGTCGGGCAAATCGTGATGTTCGCCGGGACGTTCGCGCCGCGCGGATGGGCCCCTTGCGACGGACGGTTGCTGCCGATCGAGCGGTATCAATTGCTCTACAGCCTTCTTGGCACGGCCCATGGCGGCGACGGGCGCGAGACCTTCGGAGTGCCGGATCTGCGCCGGCATCCCGAAGGCCAGAGGCCCTCCGCCGAGGCACCAGACAGTGACGGCGCAAGACAGCAGGGACCGATGCAGCCGGTATCGACCGGTCAAGCAGCCGCGCGCATGACGGACCTTGTCCCTGGCGTGACCTTCATCATCGCGCTGGAGGGCATTTACCCGTCGCGAAACTGAACATGCTGCCGCGCCGCACGGTCGCGCCAAAGTTTTTAGCGATTGTGTGTTCCCGTATTTGTGGGCCATCCTTGGTGAACAAGGTGCCAAAGCACCGACCGCGCATGACGCGAAAGACCCGGGGGTAACTGCACATGAATGACCAACAACACCGCGACGGGGCAAAGCCAATCGCCAACAAACTGTCGCGCATCGGCGATTATTACAGCGCCACCCAGTTGCGATCAGACCGCTGGAGCGCGTTGCGCGACATCGCCGAAGAGCTTTCCCTGCATGGCGTCGAAGGCCGGCGCGGACGCAAACGGCTTGCCGAGGCCGAGGAACTGTTCGAGGCATTGGCGCCGATCGAAACCTATTGGGCCTTTCCCGGCGCGACGGCCTTTGCCTATATGCGGCGGCTGCTGGATCAGGGAAAGATCCCCGATTTCTCGCATACGGTACGGCGGGCCGCACGGGCGCTGATTTCGGGTGCCTATCGCCGGCGAACGATTCAATTGACCTCGGAAGACGGCGAGGCCGAGGATTTCGAGGATGAAGTCGCGCTGTCGCCAGATGCCAGGGCGCTGGGTCGTCCGTATTTCGAGGTTCTGATCGTCGATGATCTGAACGAACATCAGGAACGCTGGCTGCGGTCGAACCTGCAGCGCGCCCGCCGCCCCGAGGATGCCTTTGTCTATGAACCGGTCATCGTCCCCAGCCTGGAAGACGCGCTGATCGGCATTCTGTTCAATTACAACGTGCAAGCCGTCGTCGTGCGCCCGGGGCTGGCGCTGAAGTCGCGCAACAATGTCGAAATCCTGAACAAATATCTGCGCCGTGCCAGCGACGAAGAAGAGGTGGATGCCCTCCATCCCGACGAATACGGCGCCGAGACATGCAGGCTGGTCCATCGTATCCGGCCCGAACTGGACACATATCTGGTCACCGACCGATCGGCCGAAACGATCGCGGCGATGGATCTGGGCGGGTGCCGGCGGGTCTTCTACAATCAGGAAGATTTCCTTGAACTGCACCTGAACATCCTGCGAGGCGTCAACAGCCGTTTCAAGACACCGTTTTTCACCGCGCTGAAGGAATACTCCAAACAGCCGACCGGCGTCTTTCATGCCATGCCGATCAGTCGCGGCAAGTCGATCACCCGCAGCCACTGGATTCAGGACATGGGCGCCTTCTATGGCCCGAACATCTTTCTGGCCGAGACCTCGGCGACGTCGGGCGGCCTGGACAGCCTGCTGGAGCCGCGCGGCCCGATCAAGAAGGCGCAGGAATCGGCAGCACGCGCCTTTGGATCCAAGCAGACCTTCTTTGCCACCAATGGCACCTCGACCTGCAACAAGATTGTCGTGCAGGCCCTGATCCGGCCGGGCGACATCGTGCTGGTGGACCGCGACTGCCACAAATCGCACCATTACGGCATGGTGCTGGCCGGGGCGAACGTGGTCTACATGGACAGCTATCCGCTGCACCAGTATTCCATGTACGGTGCCGTGCCGATCCGCGAGATCAAGCACAAATTGCTGGAACTGAAGGCCGAGGGCAAGCTGGACCGGGTCCGAATGGTCCTGCTGACCAACTGCACGTTTGACGGGCTGATCTACAATGTCGAACGGGTGATGGAGGAATGCCTGGCGATCAAGAAGGATCTCGTCTTCCTGTGGGACGAGGCATGGTTCGCCTTCGCGCGCTTCAATCCGGCGTTCCGTCAGCGTACCGCGATGGCCACCGCTGCCAATCTGCGCCATGCCCTGCGCGCGCCGGAACGCGTGCATGCGTGGGAAGCGCAACAGGAAAAACTGAAGGATGCCGAAGACCAAGAGGTGTTGAACACGCGGCTGATCGCCCCCCCGGATGCGCGGGTCAGGGTCTATGCGACGCAGTCGACGCACAAGACGCTGACCTCGCTGCGTCAGGGGTCGATGATCCATGTCTATGATCAGGACTTCAAGGGCGAGACCGAGCAGGCCTTCCACGAAGCCTACATGACCCACACCTCGACCTCGCCGAACTACCAGATCATCGCATCGCTGGATGTCGGCCGCCGTCAGGTCGAGCTTGAGGGATACGAATTCGTCCAGCGCCAGATCGAAAGTGCGATGTCGCTGCGGCGCGCGATCGGCACCCATCCGTTGCTGTCCAAGTATTTCAAGGTTCTGACGCTGGCCGACATGATCCCGGATGACTATCGGGAAAGCGGGGTGGAGGCCTACTACGACTCAAAGCGCGGCTGGCAGGACAGCTGGGACCACTGGGCGACTGACGAATTCGTGCTTGATCCGACCAAGGTTACGCTGGCCGTCGGCGGCACGGGCTGGGACGGCGATACGTTCAAGACCCAGATCCTGATGGACAAGCACGGCATCCAGATCAACAAGACCTCGCGCAACAGCGTGCTGTTCATGACCAATATCGGCACGACGCGATCCTCGATCGCCTATCTGATCGAAGTGCTGGTCAGCATCGCCAAGGACCTCGAGGATCTGCTTGACGACGCGTCCAAGATGGAACGTCGTTCATTTGATGCGCGCGTGCACAGCCTTGTCGAACAGGTTCCGCCGCTGCCCGATTTCAGCCGGTTCCACACGGCGTTCCGCGACGGCGATACACCCGAGGGGGATATCCGCAGCGCGTTCTTTCTGGCCTATGACGAAGACAATTGCGACTATCTGGACTTGGATCAGGCGCTGAAGGAAAAGCTGGAAAATGGCGAGGAACTGGTGTCGGCCTCGTTCATCATTCCCTATCCGCCGGGGTTCCCGATCCTGGTGCCCGGTCAGGTCATCAGCCGCGAAATCCTGACCTTCATGCGGGCGCTGGATGTCAGCGAGATCCATGGATACCGGCCGGATCTTGGACTGCGGGTCTTCACCGCCGAGGCACTGAAGCGGGTCGAAAAGGAAAAGGGCTGAGCCTGTCCTGCGCGCGGCCTAGAATGTGGGCGGCGTGCAGGCACTGACGATCACGCAGCGCGTGTTGCCAGTGTTGCGGAACCTGTGAGGACGGCGGCTGTCGAAGATATAGGCATCGCCCGGTCCAAGTTCCGACACCTCGTCGCCGACGGTGATCTCGATCCGGCCTTCGATCACGATCCCGGCCTCTTCCGCCTCGTGGCTGTAAAGCGTCTCGCCCGTATCGGCGCCGGGGTCGTAGGTTTCGTGCAGCATCATCAGGCTGTTGCGATCCGCACGACCGATGCGCAGCAGCGACAGCTTGGCGGCGGTCGCCTCGGGGCCATGAACGGTTGCCGATCGGATCTCGGGCAGTTCGTCATGCGCCCAGAAGGTGCGCGGCTCTTCTTCGGTTTCCATGAAGAAATCGACCATGCTGGTCGTCAGCCCGTCCAGGATCTTCTTCAGATTGGCGACCGAGGGGCTGATCTTGTTCTGTTCGATCATCGAGATCAGCCCGTTCGTGACGCCCGCGCGGGCGGCAAGCTGGCGTTGCGACAGGCGTTTGTCCTGCCGTAGAAGGCGCAGCCGCGTGCCGATGTCGAAATCCGTATCGCTCATGTCCTGCCTCGTCCGACCCGGTTTTCCCGAGCCGCTGTCGCGGTGCGGGAAAAGCTCACATCCTGGTGCGACGCCGCGAAAGATCTTGCCCCGCTGATCGCCGTGATTAATATATTGAGCAGAATTTCAGGAGTCACGCCATGACCAACGCAGAACTTTCCGCCCGCCGTTCCGCCGCAATCGCGCGCGGCGTGGGAGTTGCCACGCCGATCTTCGCCGAACGCGCGAAGAATGCCGAATTGTGGGACAGCGAGGGGAATCGCTATATCGACTTTGCCGGGGGCATCGCCGTCGTGAACACCGGCCACAGCCATCCCCGCGTGGTCGAGGCCGTCAAGACACAGATCGATCATTTCAGCCATACCTGCCATCAGGTCGCGCCCTACGAAAACTATGTCGAGCTGGCCGAAAGGCTGAATGCCGCTGCGCCTGGCGATTTTGCCAAGAAGACATTGTTCGCCACAACCGGTGCCGAGGCGGTCGAGAACGCGGTCAAGATCGCGCGCGCCTTCACCGGGCGGCAGGGGGTCATCGCGTTCAGCGGCGGGTTCCACGGCCGGACCTTCATGGGAATGTCGCTGACCGGCAAGGTTCAGCCCTACAAGGCCGGTTTCGGTGCGATGCCGGGCGATGTCTGGCACGTTCCCTTCCCGATGGCGCCGCACGGCATCACCGCAGACGATTCGATGGCCGCGATCGAGGGGCTGTTCAAATCCGACGTGGATCCCGCCCGCGTGGCGGCGATCATCATCGAGCCGGTTCAGGGCGAGGGCGGTTTCTATCCGGCCCCGGCCGAACTGATGACGGCGCTGCGCGCGCTGTGCGACAAGCACGGCATCCTGCTGATCGCCGACGAGGTGCAGACCGGCTTTGCCCGCACCGGCAAGCTGTTCGCCATGCAGCACTACGATGTCGCCCCCGATCTGACCACGATGGCGAAAAGCCTTGCCGGCGGCTATCCGCTGTCGGGCGTCGTGGGCCGCGCCGAGGTGATGGATGCGCCCCAGCCCGGCGGGCTGGGCGGGACCTATGGCGGCAGCCCGCTTGGCATCGCCGCGGCGCTGGCGGTCATGGACGTGATCCGCGACGAAGATCTGTGCGCGCGGGCCCAGAAACTGGGCGATGCGCTGAAGTCGCGGCTGTCCTCGCTGAGAAACGAAGTGCCGGAACTGGCCGATGTGCGCGGTCCGGGCTTCATGGTTGCCGCCGAATTCATCGATGCGGATGGCACGCCCCTGCCGCAGATGGCCACCGCCGTCCGCGACGAGGCGATGTCGCGCGGCCTGATCCTGCTGACCTGCGGTGTTTACGGCAACGTGATCCGTTTCCTGTCGCCGATCACCATCGAGGACGAGATCTTCGACGAGGCGCTGGAGACGCTGTCCGAATCGCTGCGCGCCGCCAAGGCCGCGCAGGACGCCCGTGCGGCGGCAGCCTGATCTGAACGCCCCGTTCCTGCGCGCATTTGCCTGATCCCACAGCCCCGCCGCCATCATCGCGGCGGGGTGCCGTGTTTCAGGGACGCAGCGGCCTTGGCGGAACGGGATGGGTTCGGGCGGTGTTGCATCGTCGGCCGAGATCGCCGCTGTCCCGCCCCACAACGGCGCTTGAGACGGCGGCCGGCAAGAACTAGCGTCATCAAATCGACGCATGAACACGTCCCGGCGGTCGCAACGCGCGAGACGAAACTGGAGAAGAACGAAAATGACACCCTTCGCGATTGCCGGCATCCAGATGCATGTCGATGCGCTGCACTCGAATGTCGAGGCGATGCTGCACCGCGTCGATATCCTGATGGCCCGGTTTCCCTGGACCCAGATGGCGCTATTCAGCGAACTGGCGCCCTATGGTCCCCTGCATCGCTATGCCCAGCCCTTCCCGAACGAGGCGCTTGAGCGGTTCCAGGAAAAGGCCCGGCAATACAAGCTGTGGCTGATCCCCGGCTCGATGTTTCAGAAGCTTCAGGACGGGCGGATCATGAACACTTCGGTGGTGATCAACCCCGAGGGCGAGATCGTGTCCACCTACGACAAGATGTTTCCGTTCCGGCCCTACGAGGAAGGCATCTCGGCAGGCACCGAGTTCTGCATCTTCGACGTGCCCGAGGTGGGCCGTTTCGGCCTGTCGATCTGCTATGATATCTGGTTCCCCGAAACGACCCGCCAACTGACCAGCCAGGGCGTCGAGGTGCTGCTGCACCCCGTCCTGACAGGCACGACGGACCGCGATGCCGAGCTGGCCATCGCGCGGGCGACGGCGGCACAGTTCCAGTGCTATGTCTTCGATGTGAACGGACTGGGCGCTGGCGGCGTCGGCAAGTCACTGGTCGTGGACCCGTCTTCGCTGGTCCTGCATCAGTCTGCGGGGCAGGAAGACATTTTCCCCATCGAGGTCGATCTGGAATTGGTTCGCCGTCAGCGCGAAACCGGCATGAAAGGCCTTGGGCAGGTGCTGAAAAGCTTTCGCGACCGGGACGCCGATTTCTCGGTCTATGACCGCGACAGCGGCGTTGACGCCTATCTGAAGACGCTGGGTCCGCTGGTGACGCCGGTACAGGGTTCCGCGGCCGGACTGCAATCCACCGATCCCCGCACCGCGCTGGAGAACGCCGATCAGACGCGGGTCGAGGCCTTCGGCCGTGCCGGATATCGCGATAATCTGGCGCCCTTCCCGCTGGCGCAGGGCACAAAGGAATGATCCGCCGCGACGCGGGGGCAAGACTGCGCCCTTGCGTCGCGCCCGGATGCGCGCAAGGCTGGCAGGGATGGAAACGGCAAGAACGACCTGCCGCAAGGTGCCATCGGGGCGCCCTGCGGACGGCTAAACAAAAAAACAATCAGGGAGAAGGAACCGCCAATGCCCAAGAAGATGTTGAAGAACATTTCAGAGATCCGGCGCTATTTCCACACGAATCAGGACCCGATCTATTTCGTCTCGGCGACCAACTTCAACCTGCTGGGGATCGACGAGTGGGTGAAGAACTTCAAATATATCTGCTACATGGATTGCTTCGACGGCCGACACCCTAACGTGTTCGTTCCCTCGGAAATGCCGCATGAGGAATTCCAGTCGATCGAGGATATCAACAACTATCTCCTTCAGCACAAGGAGGTCATCGACCTGGTCAAGCGGCGCGGCGGCAAGCCGAAATTCGTCTTCCTGATGTTCGACGAAAAGACCGAGATGCTGGTCAAGGAACTGGGCGGCGAGGTCTGGTTTCCCAAGGCGAAGCTGCGCGAGCGCTGCGACAACAAGATCGAGACGGTCCGGATCGGCAACAAGGCCGGCGTGCCGTCGGTTCCCAACACCCTGTCCGAGGTCAAGGACTACGCACATCTGAAGAAGGTCTGCGAAAAGGCCGGTCTGGGCAATGACCTGGTGCTTCAGTCGGCGTTCGGCGACAGCGGCCACACGACCTTCTTCATCAAGTCCGAGGCCGATTTCCGCAAGCACGAGCATGAGATCGTCGGACAGGGCGAGATCAAGATCATGAAGCGGATCGATTGTCGTGGGTCCGCGATCGAGGGCTGCGTGACGCAGGCCGGAACCATCGTCGGTCCGCTGATGACCGAACTGGTGGGCTTCAAGGAACTGACCCCCTATCGCGGCGGCTGGTGCGGCAACGAGATCTTCGCGACATCATTCCCGCCCAAGGCGCGTCAGCAGGCGCGTGACTTGACGTTCAAGTTCGGTGAACAGCTGCGCAAGGAAGGCTATCGCGGCTATTTCGAACTGGACTTCCTGATCGACAAGAAGACCGGCGATCTGTGGCTGGGCGAGTTGAACCCGCGCATCACCGGTTGCAGTTCAATGACCAATCACGCGGCATTCGCGCATGCAGATGCGCCGTTGTTCCTGTTCCACCTGCTGGCCTTCTCGAAAAAACCGTTCGAGCTGGATGTGGACGAGATCAATGCGCGGTGGGCAGACCCCGACATGATCGACAGCTGGTCGCAGATGGTGATCAAGCATACCGACGACAATGTCGACATCATCACCGATGCACCACAAAGCGGGATCTACCGGATGCTCGAGGACGGGCGCGTCGTCTTCGACCGCTTTGATTACCACCGCCGCGCGGTCGAAAGCGAGAACGAGGCGTTCTTCCTGCGTATCTCGGGCGTCAATGACTATCGCTACGAGGGCGCCGATCTGGGCATCCTGGTGATGCGCGGCCGTTCGATGACCACCGGATTCAAGCTGACCGAGCGTGCGCAGAAATGGATCCACGGCATCAAGAACGCGTATTCCGCCCGGCCGCTGCCTGCGGCACAGGCGCTGGAACCGCCCGCGTTCAAGATCATGTAGCAGGTTTCATGTCGCTGCATTTCAAAGCGATCAGCGAAGACGAACCCGGCCCCATATGGGCCGGGCTTTTCCGTGCATTCTGGCCATCCTACCGGCGATGGTGGGCCTCGGAAGGGGTGACCGGGCGACCGACCTATCGCGAATGCCGCCTGGCGCTCAAGGCTCACATGCCCGAGATCCTGCCCCTCTATGAACAGCTTTGCGAGCTTGCGGGGGGCGGTGACAGCCAGGCGCGGTTTCTCAGCTTCTTTTGTCCGCCGCGCTATCTGTCGGGCTGCAGTCAGGCGATCTGGCAGGGCGAACGCCCGCTGCTGGTCAGGAACTACGATTACAGCCCGTCCGCGTTCGATGCGATCCTTCTGTCCACCAGCTGGCAAGGCCGGCGCGTCATCGGGATGAGCGATGGCATGTTCGGCCTTATCGACGGAATGAACGATGCTGGGCTGTGCCTGTCGCTGACTTTCGGCGGGCGACGCGAGGTGGGTGAGGGGTTCGGGATCCCGCTGATCCTGCGCTATATCCTGCAAACCTGCGAAACGCTGGAAGAGGCGGCAGCGGTGCTGAAGCGCGTACCCTGCCACATGAGCTATAACGTGACGGTTCTGGACCGGCACCGGCGATACATCACGGCCTATCTGACGCCCGACAGGCCGACGATAATCTCGATCACTCCGGTTGCGACGAACCATCAGGAACGGGTGGAGTGGTCCAGCCACGCCCGGTTCACCGCCACGGTCGAACGTCAGCGTTTCCTGCTGAACCGGCTGACCATGCACCCCGAGACACAGGATCGCTTCATTGGCGTGTTCCTGCGCCCACCCTTGTATTCCACGGCCTTCGCCTCTGGCTTCGGCACGCTTTACACCGCTGCCTACATGCCGGCCGAGGGGCGGATGCAGGTCTGGTGGCCACAGCATGTCTGGACCCACAGTTTCGATGCGTTCAACAGCGGGTCGCAGTTCATCCTGATCCCCGATGCCGTCCCGCCGACTGCCGTGTACTGACCGCGCCGGGTCGCGTTGGTCATTCGCATTGCCCCATCGCGGTGTCGAATGGCTGGTCGGTCGGGGTCAGCGCGCCGCTATCTATCTGGATCGGCCTGTATGGCGGTGCGTCCTGAATCGCGGGTTGAACCTGTGTCAGGCGATAGCAGCCCTGATAGACGGTGGTCGTGCCATCGGTCGTCGTGGCGCGCAGCGCGACCGGCACCGACGAATGGATCGACCCTGCAGCCCCTTCGCTGGTCGCCTCGCCGATCCGAAGTTCGACGGCCTCGGTGTTCGCGTATCCATCGCGAAACTCTTCGTAGGCCGGGGCGGTGCTTTCCGAGAAATAGCTCCAGCCGCGCAGATATTCCTGCCGGTCGATCGCGTTGTATAACGATGTGACCACACGCTCGGCCGAAGAACGATCATCTATGAAAGGATCGGTCGCAGGGGCGGCAATCGCCGGAGCCGCGGCGGCCAGCCCGATCCCAAGAACCAGAAGGCGCATCATGGTGGATTTCCTTTCCGTCAGCCCGAAAGCCTATTCGAACGCGCATCCCTGTCAGGACGTTCCGGTCAGGCCCGGCGCAGCAGATAGATATCCATGATCCAGCCATGCGCCGCGCGGGCTGTGGCACGCGTCCGTGCGATCCTTGGACCGCATTCGGGCAAGGGTCCGTGATCCAGGATTTGTTGCGGCATGCCAAGAAATGCCCCCCACCAGATATGCAGGTCGTCGGGGGGCAGGGTCAGGAAGGCACAGCCGCCGTCCAGCATGACCGCCAGAGTGTCCGCGCCCTCGGGCCAGCCATGGTCGCGCAGGCGACGGCCGGTGGTGATCTGAACCGGCGCGCCGATTTGGTTCAGGGGTATCGCATGGGCGGCGCATAGTGCCTGAATGGCGGTGATGCCGGGTATGACGCGGCGCGTGACCGGCAGGCGCAGCCGGTCGGCGATGCGCAGCGTGCTGTCGTACAAAGCCGGATCGCCCCAGACCAGCAGCGCCACCCGGCCCGAAAGGTCGGGAAGATGCGCGGTGATCTGGTCCTGCCACGCGACCGCGATGGCATCGTGCCAACGCTCCACCGCTTGAAAATAGTCGGGGTCGTCGCTGTCGCGACGCGGCAGGGGAAATTCGACGATTCCCGTGCGCGGCCCGGCATGGCGATCACAGATCGACCGCCGCAGTCCGGCCAGATCCTCTTTTCCCGCGTCCTTCAGTGGGATCAGGATCAGATCGGCGGCGGCGATCTCGGACGCCGCTGCCAGTGTCAGGTGATCGGGGTTGCCGGTGCCGATGCCGATCAGGGTCAGTGTGATCATGGCCGGCGGCGCCCCGTTTCGATCAGGCGTATAGGCGCGGTGTCACCAGGCCGCTGTCGCGCAGCCCGCGCAATGATTTGGCGCCTGCCAGCACAGCCAGATCGACCAGCGGCTCGATCAGGACGACCAGCATGTAAGCCGCGCCGAAAGTCGCGATTCCATCGATCCCGGCCAGTCCCTGACCGTAGATCGCCCAGAACGCGACCCACAGGACCACGCCCCCCTGATAAGCCGTGGACAACGCCAGCGCCTGACCATAGCGCAGATCGACATAGGGCGTGCCGGGCGCGATGATCCTGGAGGCCAGTGCCTGCAATGCGAACAGCGGCACCAGCAGCGTGGTCAGGTTCATGCCGTATTGCGGCAGGTCGAACGGCGCGAAAAACAGCCCCTGCACCAGCAGCCCCAGCGCCAGTCCGATCGCGGCGGGGGCCGGGCCGAAGATCAGGAACAGTGTCGATCCAAGGATGAAGTGCACCTCGGAGACACCGACCGGGAAATGCGGCAGGATCTCGAAGAACGCGAAGACCAGCGCGGTTGCGATCGCGCCGCGCATCAGCAGCGACGCCGGACCGCGTTCGCGCAGCGCGTCCCATGCCAGTTTCATCGTATATGCGCCCGCGCCGGCCGCGGTCGCATAGCTGAGCAGGATCTTGGCGCCGTTGACGACGCCGGGTTCGATATGCATGTCTTTCTCCTTTGCCGTCATCCCCGACGGCATCTGGTTGCGTGCTGAGGGCCGGTTTCCTGGCTTGCGGGTCGATGCGTGAGGTTCGGCCTTCCCGGCCCCTTCGGGCCAGTGGCGATGTCGAACCACGCTCGCCGCATACAGTCGCGGGGGCGGCTGGGGCTTCGGGCGCCGCGATTTGGTCCGCCCTTCCCCATTCCCGATTAAGCCCGACGCTTTCCTGCGTCTGTCGGGCACCGATCAGAATGTCAGATAGACGGCAAAGCCTGCCTGCGGTCAAGCCTTCTGCGCCCCGGCGATCAGGTGAAAGAACGTGCCGGTGACATGGCCCCCGTCCGACGTGGCGCGATAGGATCCGGTCTCGGGCAAAACCGTGCCGTTGGCGTCGCGGATCTGTGCCAAAGGCGCATCCGGTTGCGACAGGATCGAGGCATAGTGAAACTCGTGTCCGCGCAGCGCCAGAGTTTGCGCCAGACCCGGAAACGGGGCCACAAGGTTGGCATGGCGATAGCCCAGATGCATCCGGCGTTTCTGATAGCTGGTTTCCAGACCAAGCAATCCGGTCATCTGGTGCCGCAGGCCTGCCGCATCGACCAGCCCGGCCCCCAGAACCATGTAGCCACCGCATTCGCCATGCACAGGCCGGGTTTGCGCAAACTTCGCCAGGCCCATTCTGAACCCCTGCGCGGCGGCGATGCGGCCCGCGTGCAGTTCCGGATAACCTCCGGGCAGCCAGCATGCATCCGCGCCGGGATCCGGAGGCTCGTCCGCCAGCGGCGAGAACGGCAGGATCGTCGCGCCCTGGCGGCGCCATTCCGCGATCAGATGCGGATAGACGAAGCTGAAGGCCGCATCACGGGCAAGCGCAATCCGCTGGCCCGGCGGGGGCAGCGGGCGATGCGGGGTGGAGGGGGGCAGGGCGCGTGCGGCGGCCGCCGCGACGATGCGGTCAATATCGCAATGGGCCGCGATGAAGTCGCCGGCGCGCTGCAGGATATCGTCCAGACCGGCGGTTTCCTCGGCCTGCACAAGGCCCAGATGGCGCTCGGGCAGATCGATATTGCCCTGCCGGGGCAGCACGCCCAGAACCGCGATACCCGCCGCCTGCATGCCCTCGCGGATCAGCGCCTCGTGCCGCACCGACGCGACGCGGTTCAGAACCACGCCCGCGAATGGCAGATCCGGCCGCAGCGAGGCAAAGCCTCGTGCCACCGCCGCTGCCGATTGCGCCTGACCGGACACGTCAAGGATCAGGACCACCGGCCACCCCATCAGCGCCGCGATCTCGGCGCTGGCGCCGATGCCGGTCTCGCCCGGTTGCGCGACCCCGTCGAACAGACCCATCGACCCCTCGGCCAGCGCAAGATCGGCATCATCCGCCAGCGCCACATGAGATGTGATCTGCGCGGCACCCATTGCCCATGAGTCGAGATTGAACGAGGCGCGACCCGATGCTGCCAGATGAAAGGCCGGGTCGATATAGTCCGGGCCCGACTTGAACGGCTGCACCGACAGGCCGCGCGCCCTCAGCGCGGTCAGCAGCCCCAGCATCAGCGTGGTCTTGCCGGTTCCCGAGGCCGGCGCCGATATCATCAGCCCCGGCGTCATTCGGAAAAACGCGGGCTGGGGCCGACCGGGCGATACCTGCGGTCGTAATCGGCGGCGTAAAGGCGGCTTTCATCAAATCCTTCTGCCGCCAGCGCGTGGCCGACAAGGATCAGGGCGGTCCGATCGATGCCCTGTGCCCGATCGGCGATGGTTTCAAGTGTCGCGCGGATCGCCCGCTGGTCGGGCCAGCTTGCCCGCCAGATCACAGCGGCAGGGCAGCCCGGTCCGAAATGGGGTGTCAATTCGGACACGACGCGGTCCAGCGCATGAATGGACAGATGGATCGCCAGCGTCGCGCCGGTTCTGGCAAAATTCGCCAATGTCTCGGCCTCGGGCATCGATGTGGCGCGTCCCTGCGTTCGCGTCAGAACGACCGATTGCGCGATGCCGGGCAGCGTCAGTTCGGTCTGCAGCAGGGCGGCTGCGGCGGCGAAGGCGGGGACGCCGGGCGTGACCTGGCAGGGAATGCCCAGATCGCGCAGCCGTCGCAGTTGTTCGCCCATCGCGGACCAGATCGACAGATCGCCCGAATGCAGCCGGGCGACATCCTGGCCTGCTTCATCCGCCGCCCGAATCTCGGCAATGATCCGGTCGAGGCTGAGGGGGGCCGTATTCACGATCCGCGCGCCTTGCGGGCAGTGGGCAAGCAGCGCGTCGGGGACCAGCGATCCCGCGTAAAGGCAGACCGGGCAGGCGGCGATCAGGTCGCGCCCGCGCAGCGTGATCAGATCGGCGGCGCCGGGACCGGCACCGATGAAATGGACGGTCATCGTGTTCCTTCGGGCTGGGATTCGGCAATGGCGGCGGTGGCGCTGCCGCAACGGCTGATGACGCGGGGGACCACGATCCGCGCGCCCGGACCGCATGCGGCCAGGGCGGCGGCCTCGGCCACCGATCCTGTCCGATGGGTCGCAAGGACGCGCGGGGACTGGCTGGGCGTCGTGATGCCTGCGACGGCGACCAGATGGAGGGGCCGTCCCAAGGCGGCGACCTCGGTCCGGCGGGCGTCGATGGTCGCCAGCGCGCAGGCTGGTCCGCCGCGCGCCTCGGCTTGGGTCAAGGCATCGCGCAGCGCGTTGGCCGACGCACCACTGCGGCACCCGATGCCCGCGATCCTCATCGCGTCACCTGCCATTGCGTGACGGGGCGGGCGGCCTGCCAGCCCCGCATTCGGCCCAAAGGCGCGGCTTCGGCGATCTCAAGCCGCTGCAACTTGCCGCCGTGGCGGTCTTGCAGGTCGAACAGCAAAGCCTCGGTTTCAAGCGTCACGGCATTGGCGACGACCCGCACACCCGTCGGCAGCCGGGCCCACAGATCGCGAAACAGCGCCTGGCTGCCGCCACCGCCGACGAAGACAGCATCGGGTTCGGGCAGGTCGTCGAGCGCCTCAGGCGCGGCGCCCGGGCACAGGGTCACCTGATTGTCCATCCCGAACGCCCTGATATTCGCCTCGATATTGCGCTGTCGATTTTCGCGCGGCTCTACCGTCCAGGACCGTCCGCCAGCCAGCGCCCATTCGACCGCGACGGAACCCGACCCGCCGCCGATATCCCACAGGATCTCGCGCGAGCGTGGACCCAGCGCGGCCAGCGTGATCGCGCGGATGGCGGATTTGGTGATCTGGCCGTCATGGGTGAATGTCGCCTGCGGGCGGCCGGGCACGCGGGACAGGCCGATCTCTCGCGGCAGATCATCGCCGTTCAGCGCCACCGCGACGGGCGTATCGGCACCGATCGCGCCAAAGCTTTCGGCACGGGTGAAGCGCACCCGTTCCTGCGGCCCGCCCATGCGTTCCAGCACCACCATGCCCATCGCACCCATACCCTGCGCCGAAAGCCACCGCGCCAGCCCAGGTGGCGCCGTACCGTCGCGCAGCGTGGCAATGATCCGGCAACCGCGCGACAGATAGGGGCGCAGCCGGGCCAGCGGCGCGGCATGCAGGCCAAGGCAGGTCGTATCCTCGATCCGCCATCCCAGCCGTGCGGCGGCCAGCGAGAACACGCCCGGCGCGGGCAGGGCGCGCCATTCGCCGGGCTGCAACTGAGCCGTCAGGCTGCCGCCCGCGCCGAACCAGAAGGGATTTCCTGACGCCAGAACGACGACGCGGCGGCCTCGTTCGGCCAGGACCGGCGTGATATCGAACGGCACCGGCCATTGCCGACCCCTGTCGCCCGCCTCGGCAAGCGCAAGGTGACGCGGACCGCCAAAGACGATATCGGCCCGCGACAGCATCGACCGGCTTGCATCCGGCAGTCCCGACAGGCCATTTTCGCCAATGCCGATGATGGTCAGCCAGGGTTCATCCATGTCACGCATCCTTCTTCTGGGCGGCACGACCGAGGCCGGCCAACTGGCGCGGTTGCTGGCCGATGCGGGGATGGACGCGGTCTATTCCTATGCCGGCCGGACGACGTATCCGGTGGATCAGCCGCTGCCCATCCGCATTGGCGGGTTCGGCGGTGCCGATGGGTTGGCCGATTATCTGCGGGCGCAGGCGATCAGCCATGTCATTGACGCGACGCACCCCTTCGCGGACCAGATCAGCCGCAATGCCATCGCCGCAGCAAAGGCCACGACGGTTCCGATCCTGTCGTTGCACCGCCTGCCATGGCAACCCGACGCCCGCGACAACTGGTTGCATGTGCCTGATTTGCAGGCAGCCGCGAAGGCTTTGCCCGAAGAACCGGCGCGCGTGTTTCTGGCCATCGGCAGGCAACATCTGGCGGCGTTTGCGGAACGTCCGCATTACTGGCTGCTGCGACTGGTGGATCCACCCGCTGCCCCGCTGCCCTTGCGCAACGCGCATGCTGTCATCGCGCGTGGCCCGTTCACGCCCGACGCGGACGAGGCGCTGCTGCGTGACCATGCGATCACCCATATCGTCACCAAGAACGCTGGCGGCACCGGCGCCAAGGCCAAGCTGATCGCGGCACGGCGACTTGGCCTGCCGGTCGTGATGGTCGACCGTCCGGCACTGCCGCCATGCACCAGTGTCGATAACCCGGAAGCTGCGATGGACTGGGTGCATCAGACGAGGCCTTCGCGATCGCTGCGCGGTGTATAGACCCATCGCCCGACGCGCCGCGTGGCCCGGTTGCCGACCAGTACGACGGTCCGCATGTCGGCCATGTCGGGCGTGGCCTCGGCCAGCGTGACGATGCGCAGCGTCTCGGCCGGGGTCGAGACAGCGCGGGCAAAGATCATCAGCCTGTCGGGTCCGCATTCCTTGCGCAGAATGGCCAGCGCGCGGGCGAAACCGTCCGGCCGGCTGGCCGATCGGGGGTTGTAGAACGCCATCGCGAAATCGCCCCGTGCCGCATGGCGCAGCCGGTGTTCGATGATCGCGAATGGCTTGAGATTGTCCGACAGGTTGATCGCGCAGAAATCATGCCCCAGCGGCGCACCGGCGCGGGCGGCGGCGGCCAGCATCGCCGTGATGCCAGGCAGGATGCGGATGTCGGATTCCTGACCGGTATGCGCCTCCAGCGCCTCGAACAAGGCCGAGGCCATCGCGAAGACGCCCGGATCGCCCGATGACACGATCACGACGCGACGGCCCATGGCGGCCATGTCCAGTGCCGATCTTGCCCTGTCCAGTTCGACCCGATTGTCCGATGGATGCAATCTCAGGCCGGGGCGCGGCGCGATGCGGGCCACATAGGGAACATAGCCAACGATATCGGTCGCCTCGGCCAGCGCCGCACTGACCTCGGGGGTGATCTGCGCCTCGGCGCCCGGACCGATTCCGGCGACGGTGATCCAGCCGCTCATTCCGCGGCCCCGGCCAATCGGATGGGACGCCGCCCCTGGCCGTGGACCATCACGATTGCGAAATAGGGACAGTCCCGGTCCTCTATCTCGGCCAGCCGCGCGACGCGTTGACCAGGCATGGTGCCGCGTTCGATCAGCCACGCCGAATCCAATCGGCCCGCACGGGCCAGCGCACGCCGGATCTTGGGAAGGTTGCGCCCGGTCTTCATCACCACTAGCGCATCGGCGCCTTGCATGTGCCGCGTCAGATCCGCTTCGGACAGGGTACCCATCAACACACACAACACATCGTCACCCCATGTGACCGGCTGTCCCGTGGCGTTCCAGCAACCGGCCATCCCGGGAATGCCGGGGATGACCTCGATCGCGGCGCTGTCGCGCAGCCGGACATAGAGATGCATGAAGGAGCCGTAGAAGAACGGATCGCCCTCGCACAGCACCACGATATCCTCGTGGGCGGCCAGCGCCGCAAGTCGATGCGCCCAGTCGTCATAGAAGGCCGCCAGCAGATTGTTGTAGGCGGGACTGTCGAAGGGCAGTTCGGTCGTCACCGGATATTCCATCGGGTGTTCGTCGGCGCCCGATGCCAGCATTCCATCGACGATGCGGCGCGCCTGTCCCGGTCGTCCGGCCTTGCGGAAATAGGCGACATGACGCGCTGACCGGATCGCCCGATCGGCGCGGACCGAGATCAGGTCGGGATCGCCGGGGCCAAGGCCCGCGCAGATGATCTTGCCCATCGCCTATTCCCTCCGGCTTGCCAGCGCGTTGACGGCGGCCACGGTGATGGCCGAGCCGCCAAGCCGCCCCCTGACCATCAGCGCGGGCACCGGCGCGGCGTCGATCAGGGCCTGTTTCGATTCCGCGGCCCCGACGAAGCCGACCGGGCAGCCGATGATGGCTGCGGGGCGGGGACAGGCCGGGTCCTCCAGCATGTTCAGCAGGTGGAACAGCGCCGTCGGCGCGTTGCCGATCGCGATCACCGCACCGGCCAGATGGGGGCGCCACAATTCGATCGCTGCGGCGCTGCGGGTATTGGCCATCGCGCGCGCCATGTCGGGGACGCGAGGATCGTGCAGCGTGCAGATCACCGCATTTTCTGCGGGCAGGCGCGAACGGGTGATCCCCTCGCTGACCATGCGCGCGTCGCACAGCACCGGCGCCCCACCCTGCAAAGCGCGTCGTGCAGCGGCGGCCATGCCGGGGGTGAAACAGACATTGCGTTCCAGCCCGACCAGGCCTGCCGCGTGGATCATTCGGACGACCACCGGCTCCTCTTCATCGTTGAAGCGGGACAGATCGGCCTCGGCCCGGATCATGGCGAAGGATCTGCGATAGATCGCGGCGCCGTCGGTTTCATAGACATGTCGCATCACAGGATTCCTGGAAGTTCATGGGGCCGCAGCCCGGACTGCTGCGGGGCATCGCCCGCGCGACCGTTGCGGATCAGGTCGAAACCTTGCGGGGTCGCCGTCAGCGTCAGATCGGCCGGACGCGGCCATCCGCAGCCCTTCGCGCAGCCCGACACATGCAGAATCGCACCATCAGGTATCGTGGGGGCCAGTTGTCGCGCCAGATTGCGCGTGGGCGCACAGGCATGCGCACATCCGGGCGCGCCGGTGCAGGCGCGCAGCCGCAGGCGTGGATCTTCGGAAGACAGAACCAGGCCGCTCAGCGCCGGAACGGTCGCCAACCCCTCGATCAGCAGCATGCGCCACGGGGTGACGCGAAGCGGACCAAGTTCAGAAATCGCCTCCAGCAGGTCGGCGGTCATCTGGCCGAACTCCGGCGCGACCAGCACGCCCTGCGCGACCCGTCCCGGACCCGGGGCGCGTCGCGGCAAAGCCGGGGCGTGTACCGCATTCTCAGGGCGCGGCCCACGCGCGATCAGTGCCGCCATGCGTCCCCGGCCATCAGCCGCGCCGCCCAGGCTCAGAAACCAGCGGGCCATGGCGATGGCCTGTGCCGCACCGGACAGTCTTTGCCCGCGCGTCATGCCATCGGCGCGCAGGATCGGCAAACCATCCGCGCCACGTTCCAGCCGGATATCGGCGGGCGTGTCGGCCAGGACCGGGGCCGGGCCGGTATCGACGGCAAAGCCGAATTTGGCGGGCAGGGTCAGATCGCACAAGGCCAGCGCGGCCTGCAGTTCGTCGGCGATCCGGTCGGTTTCGGCGTCCGCGAAGGGTGTGACGACAAGGTTGCGGCGCGCCTCGGACGCAATGTCGGGATCGATCAGTTCCAGCGCCCGAAGCCTTGCCACCAGCGGGGTGTGGCTGGCGGGCGTGACGCCGCGCAGTTGCAGATTGGCGCGCCCGGTCAGGTCGATCAGGCCATTGCCGTGCTGGCGCGCGGCCTGTGCGATCCCCGCGGCCTGGGCCGATGTCAGCCGCCCGCCTTGCGGCCGCAGCCGCACCACCCAGCCATCGCCTGACTCCATCGGACGCAGCGCTCCGGGACACCATCCCCTGATCGGCGTCATGATCCGGTCTCCAGCGTGGCCGCGATGGAGTTGCGCCGTGTGACCCATAAACCGGCCTCGGCCAGACGACGGAACAGGTCGCGCATGGCGGCCAGCGCGGCGGGGTTGGCATCCGCCATGAACGCCACGATCCGGGCCCGGCCAAGCGTTGCATCGTGATAGAGGTCGAAAAGATGCGGGGGCACGGCCTGGGCCAGATGCGCAAACGCCGCCATATGGTCCAGCGTCGCGGCGATTTCCGCGGCACCGCGAAACCCATGCGCCGTCATTGCATCGGCCCAGTGCGGATCGGCGGCCCGCGCGCGCACCACGCGGGCGATCTCTTCCGTCAGGGCACGGGCCCGGGGACGGTCCGGTCGGGTGGTGTCAAGGTGATACATCGCCGGCGCGTCCGCGCCGATCCGGGCCATCGCCGCAGCAAAACCGGCTTCGTGCGCGGCATAGTCGGCGGCCAGCAGCAGATCGCTTTCAGGCAGGTCCTGCGCATGGACGAAACTGTCGGCGTGTGCCAGCCTGGCTTCCAGAGCCGGGCGTTCGCGGCGGGGCACACCGTCCTGACCGATCGCCCAGCTTGATGCCGCCAGCCACGCCTCGGCGGCGGCCCGCCTCGCGGCTTCGGTGAATGTTCCGGCGGCGACGCCCATCCCCAGGCCATACTGACCGGGTTCGGGGCCGAAGACGCGCGGGCCGCGCGCAAGATAGGGATTATCGGACGAGGCCTCGTCGCGCCCCGCCAACGCCGCCGCACCGGTCTCGAACAGTTGCGCAAGCACCGGGAACGTGTCGCGGAACAGCCCTGATACCCGCAGTGTCACGTCGATGCGCGGGCGGTCCAGCAACGCCAGCGGAATCACCTCAACGCCGGAAACGCGGCCCGATCCTGCGTCCCAGACCGGTTTCAGACCGGCCAGGTGCAGCGCCATCGCGAATTCTTCGCCCGCCGTGCGCATTGTCGCGCTGCCCCACAGATCGATGACCAGCCCGCGCGGCCAGTCGCCGTGATCCTGAAGGTGCCGGCGCAACACCTCTTCCGCCAGTTTCACGCCCTGCGCATGGGCCGATTTCGTCGGCACGGCGCGTGGATCGATGCTGTAGAGATTGCGTCCGGTGGGCAGAACGTCGCTGCGCCCGCGCGCGGGCGACCCCGACGGGCCGGGTGGGACGTGGTCTCCGTTCAGCGCGGCCAGCAAGCCCGCGCGTTCCTCGGGGCCACAGGAACCTGCGCCAAAGACATGCAATCCGGCGCCGTACTGGCTTTCCTTGATGTCGCACACGAAGCGGTCGATCCGGGTGATCGCCTCGGCGGACGATGCGCCGGCCGGAATGCCCAGATCCGTTTCGACGCCCGCGCCGCGCGCCTCGTCCCGGATATCGGCGATCAGCCGGTCGCGGCGTCCGGGGTCCAGCCCGTCGGCGGTCGAATATTCGTCCAGAAGCCGCTCAAGATCGCCTAGCCCCGACGGTATCCGCGCCTGCTGTATCGGCGGCGGCAGATGGCCAAGCGTCACGGCGCCCAGACGCCTCTTGGCCTGCGCGGCTTCGCCCGGATCGTTGACGATGAACGGATAGATGATGGGCAGCGCGCCCGCCAATGCCTCGGGCCAGCATTTTTCCGACAATGCCACGGCCTTGCCGGGCAACCACTCCAGCGTGCCATGCGCGCCCATGTGGATCAGCGCGTGCAGGCCCTGCGCACGCAGCCACAGATAGAAGGCGACATAGGCGTGGCGCGGCACGCGGCTGAGGTCATGGTAGTCATCGTCCCGCTGGCGCTGGTCGCTGCGTTCGGGTTGAAGTGCAAGCAACAGGTTGCCGCGATGCGTGGCTGCGAAATGAAATGCGCCATCCGCGAAGGCCGGGTCTTCTGCGGGTTCGCCCCATGTCCTGGACAGGTCTTCCCGCAGGCGTTGGGGAAGTGATTTCAGGGCCGCCAGATACTCCGCGACCGGAAACGCGATACGTTCGGTTTGCAGGGCTTGCGCCGACACCCCGGTCGGGACGCAATAGCCTTCGTCCGCCAACATGCTTGCGACTCCATCGGCTGAGGCCAGCGCATCCAGCCCCACCGCATGCGCCATCTGCCAGTCGCGACCGGGATATGTGGACAGGATCATCGCCACGCGCCGCGCGGCGTGTGGCGTGATCGACAATCGGTGCCATGCCGCGATCCGATCAACAGCCCGCGCGACGCGGTCTGGATCTGCGCGATGCGCGAAGCGGCTGAATTGCAGGTCGGGATCGCGCGGCCCAGGCGCCTTGAAACTGATTGCGCCGGCGAAGATGCGGCCGTCGATTTCCGGCAGGACCACATGCATCGCCAGATCCGCTGGTGAAAGCCCGCGCTCGGCCCGCGCCCATTCGTGCCGACGATTCGTGGACAGCGCCACCTGGAAGACAGGACAAGCCAAGTCGTCGAACGGGCCCGATGCAGTCTCGGCCCGGACCGAGAATCCGGTTGCGTTGACGATCACCGCGGGTTTGTCTGTCAGGGCTTGTTGAAACCATGCCCCGAAGCCGGGCGATTTAAGCGATGGGGCAAAGACCCCGCAACTGGCAAACCCGGCGCGTCGCAGGCCATGGATCAGCGCGTCGATGGGGCCCGTATCGGCTGCGGCAAGATAGCTGCGGTAGAAGCTGACGATGGCCAGTGGCCCCTCTGGCGCGGCCGGGATCACGCCGGCATCGGGATCGTAAAAGCCCCAGTCCGGCAGCGTCGTCCGACCCGGCACCGGACCGGCATTGAGGCCTGCGGCCAGCGCCATCTGCGCCAGCGCCGCCTGTGCGGCGACCGCGCCGCCCTGATCGCAAAGCCGCTTGAGTTGCCGCAGCACGGAACCCGGCACGGTCGAGACCGTATCCAGCCTGGGGTCGTCCCGCCCGTCTGCGGGCAGCACAGCCAGCGCGATGCCCTTGCGCCGCGCAAGATCCTGCACCGAGGCAAGGCCATAGGACCAATAGGCCTCGCCGCCGATCAGGCGAATCAGGATACCCTTTGCCCCGGCCAGCGTGTTTTCCAGGTAGGTATCGACCGACACCGGATGGCGCAGCGCCACCAGATTGCACAGCCGCAAAGACGGCAGCGTGCCGTTCGCGCGTTTCCATCCCGCCGCGAAAGCGCCCAGGTCGCTGTCGGAATAGGACAGCACCACCAGATCCGCGGGCGTCTGACCGGGATCGTAGGGGGTGTCGGTTTCATCCAGACCGTGGCTTTCGCGGAAGACGACATGCATCAGACGGGCACGGCCTGCAGAAGAACGTCGCGGATCGCGGTTTCGTTGACGTGGTCATGTTCGCCAATCACGACCAACTGCGAGATGCGCGTCGCGTCGCCCCAAGGGCGGTCGAACTGGTGCCGGACCCGCGCGCCGACGGCCTGCACCAACAGCCGCATCGGCTTTCCGGTGATGGCGACATGGCCTTTCACGCGCAGGATGTTCTGTTCACGCGCAAGGCGTTCGATGGCCGCCACCAACCCTTCCACATCGTCGATCTGCGGCAGCTTGATCACGACCGTGTCGAAATCGTCGTGTTCGTGATCGTCGGCGCCGTCGTGATGGCTGGGCCGCGCGGCCAGATCATCTTCCGCCGCAGCGCCAAGTCCAAGCACCACCTGAGGGTCGATCGCCCCCTCGGTGACCGGCAGGATGGGCAGCTTGCGGGCGGCCACGGCCTCGATGGCGGCGCGGGCCGCCGTGATCCCCTTGGCCCCGGTCAGATCGGCCTTGGTCAGAAGCACCAGATCGGCGCAGGCGATCTGATCCTCGAACAACTCGGAAAGAGGGGTTTCGTGATCCAGGCTGTCATCCGCCTCGCGCTGTGCCTGCACCGCCGCCGCGTCGGGGGCAAAGCGGCCATCCGCCACTGCCTCGGCGTCGGCCAGCGCGATCACCCCGTCCACGGTGATCCGCGACCGGATCGCAGGCCAGTCGAAAGCCTTCAGCAGCGGCTTGGGCAAGGCCAGACCGGATGTCTCGATCAGGATGTGATCGGGCTTTTGCGGCAGCGCCATCAGCGCCTCCAGTGTCGGGATGAAGTCGTCGGCCACGGTGCAGCAGATGCAGCCATTCGACAGTTCCATGATGTTCTCGGCCGGGCAGTTGTCGCCGGCGCAGCCCTTCAGGATCTCGCCATCGACGCCGACGGTGCCGAATTCATTGACCAGAACGGCCAGTCGCCTGCCTTGCGGGTTGCGCATCAGGTGGCGGACCAGCGTGGTCTTTCCGGCGCCCAGAAAGCCGGTGATGATGGTCACGGGGGTCTTGGTCAGATCGGTCACGGATCACTCCTGCGGTGGGACTCGGGCAAGGCTTTGTTTGCGAAAGATCGTCGGCCGTTCCCGCCATGGAACAAGCCCGTCGGCGGTGGCGGCATAGGCTGCGGCCCCCGTCAGAATGTCGTCGGCATCTTCGGGGCCCAGGCGGCCATAGACATAAGTCCACTTGCCCGGTGCGGACAGCGCCACCGAACAACCCTGAGAGCAGGCGGACAGGCATTCGACGGCGCGCAGTTCCACGCCATCTGGCAACGGACCGGTTTCCAGCGCCTGATGCAGGCGCGTGCCGGGGCGTGGTTCGACCGGCTCTGCCGCAACCCCGCGGCAGGTCGTGCAGACATGCAAAATGGCGCGCATCGCGGCCCCTTCCTTTTTCGCGTCAGGGGTGGGGCCAGAAGGACAGACACGGGCGCACGGCCAGCCTCTGCCTGCCGGTCGCGGAACACCCCGTCCGCCCGTAAACAATCGGCGCTGGCAGGTCTCCCGGCTTGCGGATCAAACGGTCTGCCCGCCTTCCCGGCCATGTGGGCCAGTGGCATGGGCGACCTCTCCGGTCACGGTCGCGGGGGCGGCTGCGTTCGGGACCTGCCCTTTCGGGCGGGGCCTTTCGCATTCCCTCTTCGCCTGTCACAGTGACAGGAACCAGCGCGCCCTCAACTGAGGCTGGCGCGCTGCCATTGTCAAGCGCAGGGAGCAGACGGATGAGCGAGACATGCGACATCACCCCCGAGGAACAGGCCCGGCACGCGCAGAAAATGGCGAAGAAGAAGGCCGCGCGCGACCGGATGATGATGGACAAGTCCGGTGAGAAAGGCCTGGTGATCGTTCATACCGGGCCGGGCAAGGGGAAAAGCAGCAGCGGTTTCGGCATGATCATGCGCTGCATCGCGCATAACATGCCCTGCGCGGTGGTCCAGTTCATCAAGGGATCATGGGAGACCGGCGAACGGCGTCTGCTGACCGACCATTTCGGGGATTTGTGCCAGTTCCACGCGATGGGCGAAGGGTTCACATGGGAAACGCAGGACAAGTCGCGCGACATCGCCGCGGCCCGCGCCGGATGGCAGAAGGCCCGCGAACTGATCCGCGATCCCGCGATCCGGATGGTGCTTCTGGACGAAATCAACATTGCGCTGCGCTATGGCTATCTGGACACGGCGCAGGTCGCTGATTTTCTTGCGGCCGAGAAGCCGCCGATGAGTCATGTCGTTCTGACCGGACGCGGGGCGCCGCAGCCGCTGATTGACGCCGCTGATCTTGTGACCGAGATGGCGATGATCAAGCATCCGTTCCGGGCGGGGATCAAGGCACAGGCGGGGGTGGAATTCTGACGCTTGCCCCCGGAGGCGTCGCGGGGCAGTTTTTCGACACGCTTGAAATGAACCGTTCAACGGGTCTCGTGGTTGTCTTCGCAGACAGCGCGGCGGACGGCCCGCGACACAGGAGACAGCCCACAGATGACACCGCCAGATCTGCCCTGCGATGCCGCGCTGTTTCTGGATTTCGACGGCTGCCTTGTCGAGATCGCCGAACGACCCGATGCGATCATCGTGCCGCCCGGCACGCCCGACATGCTTGCGGAACTGCACAAGGCCCTTGGCGGGGCGGTGGCGCTGGTGTCGGGGCGCAACGTGGATGATCTGCGCCAGTATCTGCCGGGCTTTCCCGGCGCGATCGCCGGCAGCCACGGGGCCGAGATGGCCTTGCCGGGGCAAGACATCGCCCCGGTCGATGCCGCCGATCTGGATGTCCATGCCTTGCATGTCAGGGCCAGGGACCTGGCCGCCCATGACGACCGTCTGATGATCGAGCCGAAGCCGCACGGGGTGGTGATGCACTATCGCGCCGCCCCCGATCTGTCCGAATGGGTCGATCGCACGATGACGGAACTTGTTGCCCATTATCCCCAGCTTGCAATTCAGCAGGCCAAGATGGCGATCGAACTGCGCCCCGCGAATGCCCGCAAGGACCGCGCGCTGGCCCGGCTGATGGATCTGCCGCAATTCGCCGGGCGCATGCCGGTCTATGCCGGTGACGACCTGACTGACGAGGTCGCGATGGCCGAGGCGCAGTCGCAGGGCGGTTTCGGCATCAAGATCGGCGAGGGCGACAGTTGTGCCCGCTATCGGCTTGCCGATCCCGTCGCGTTGTCGCGTTGGCTGAACCGCGCGCTGGCGGTCTGAGAGGAAACATCATGTCCAGGCTTGTTGTCGTTTCGAACCGCCTTCCTCTGGGTGACAACCCCTCGGGCGGGCTTGTCGTCGCCTTGCAGGACGCGCTGCGCAGTTCTGGCGGGCTCTGGGTCGGCTTTGCCGGCGAACCGGTCGAGTCCCCGGAAGACGAACTGGCCTGGCATCCCGGCGCCGCGTTCCAGCGTGCCAGTTTCGATCTGACACAGGAAGATTACGAGGCCTATTATCTGGGCTATTCCAATTCGGTCCTCTGGCCGCTGTGCCACGGGCGCGTCGATCTGATGCGCATCCTGCCCGGTCATGTCGAAGGTTATCGCCGGGTGAACGAACGCATCGCGAAGCTGCTGGTGCCGCATCTGCGCCCCGATGATCGGATCTGGGTGCAGGATTACCACCTGTTCGCGCTTGCATTTGAACTGCGCAAGCTGGGTGTCGAATGCCCCATCGGCCATTTCCTGCATATCCCGTTCCCCGGTCCCGCCGACTGCGCGGCATTGCCCAATCCGGGCGAATTGTTCGACTGGCTGTCCCATTACGACCTGCTGGGATTTCAGGCCGGGCGCGACCTGTCGAATTTTACCGAAAGCGCCCGGCAGCTGGCCGAGATCGAGCCGCTGCACGATCATCGACTGCTGTTGCAAGGGCGGGTCCTGCGGGCGGATGTGTATCCCATCGGAATCGATACGGCGGCGTTCATCGAAGAGGCGCGCACCGCGCCGGACGAGGATCGGATGCGGTCGCTGACCGGCGCGCAGATGATGATCGGGGTCGACCGGCTGGACTACTCGAAAGGTATCCCGCACCGATTTCGCGCGTTTCAGTTGCTGATGGAAAACAATTCCGATCTTCACGAGAAAATATCGTTCCTGCAGATCGCCCCGCCGACGCGCGAGGCGGTCGAGGCGTATCAGGATATCCGTGAAGAGACCGAGCATCTGGCCGGCCGGATCAACGGTCAGTTCGCGACGGTCAACTGGACGCCGATCCGTTTCATCCATCGTCCGATCCCCCGCAACGTGCTGGCAGGGCTGTATCGGCAGGCGCGGATCGGGCTGGTGACACCGCTGGCCGACGGCATGAACCTGGTGGCCAAGGAATATGTGGCAGCGCAGGACGTTTCCGATCCCGGTGTCCTGATCCTGTCGCGATTCGCTGGCGCGGCGGAAACGATGGGGGACGCACTGATCATCAACCCGCATGATCCATGGGAACTGGCCGAGGCCATCGCCCGCGCCATGCGCATGACCGCGAATGAACGTCGCAGACGCCATTCGGCGCTGCTGCGCGATGTCGTGGAACACGATGTCGGTTGGTGGTCGGCAACCTATCTGGACGCACTTGCGGCGGCGTAATCGTGCGCGGCTGCAAGGCTTGGTTGCAGAACGGCTGAAATTTTCATCTTTCGGCGCGCGAGTGCCGAAAGATGAAGCATCTTGCTGCGTTGCGGCAATTCCATGCCGCATTCGCGTGACCCGGCCGGGATTGTCGGGCAAGTTGAAAATGCCGAGGCGAACAAACCTCGGGCATTTCCTCCCCGGTCCGTGTGCTTGGACCTTTCGGGAAAGCCGCCGGGCACCGCCGCCCCCCTCCTCCCTGCGGCAGGTGTTCCGGCGGCTTTTTCATCCTCGGTGCCGTCAAGGTCCGGGTCTTGCGCCTCGATCTCGGATCGGCGCGACCTTCAGCGGCGCAATGCGGCCCGCCGGATCGTGCAGCATCAGGACAGGGTGGGTGTCGCCTTCAAGGATCAGCACACCGCCCGGCAACCGGGCGTCGGATTGCCACAGCACCGCGCCGTCCGGGGCAACGAAGGCGGGCGCGTCACGCATGATCAGCCGACCGGGCCTGTCCAGTGACCATACGGGCCGCCCATCGCCCGTCCGCAGGACCAACCCGTCGGGGCCATTGTCCAGCGACGCACCGCCGCAGGCCGATTTTAGTGCCATTCCCGGCCGCAGGACCGCGCCATCCACAAGCCTGTCCTGCCCGGTGCATTCGCCGGCAAGATTTCTCTGCATCAGCAGGCGCAGGCCAGCGCGGTCCCAGCCGTTGTGGTTTGCGGCGGCCGACAGGACCGAGAATTTGGCGAAGGCCGCGACGGGGGTCATGTCGCCCGCCCCGACGGCGCCGGTTCCGGCGATCCACGCCCCGGCGGCGTAGTTGAAGGTGCCGACCTTCCCGCCGATGACCCGGCTGCCGACCATGATCGTCACCCCCGCGTCGTCCGCTCGTCTCAGTGCGGCCTCGATCCCGCCGCCGCCCGCAGGCAGGTTCCCCTCGCCATAGCCGGTCAGCAGGACGCCGCGCGCGCCCTGTGCCACTGCTGCATCGATCATCGCGGCCAAGGGCGGATACTGGCGGCTATGATCCGCCGGAGTGGCCGGAAGTTCGACGACCGGATGCTGTTCGATGGACGCTTCCACAGCATCAAGCTGGGCTGTTGCCATCGCCCGCGCCGAGGGGTCATCCAGTGCAAGCCGTGGATCGGCAGGGCCCGGCAGCGGCGCTGCGTGCCCAAGCCAGACGCCAATGCCCGCTTCTGCCAGTGGCTGAAAATGCGGGCTGTCGAACGCCGCGAAGCGCGTGGTCGAGACCTTGATCGCCCTGGATCCGCGCCACAGCTTGCCGTCGAAGAACAACGACACTTCGGGGATGCGCAGTGCGGCGCAGGCCAGCGCACCGGAAAGATTCGCGAAACCGTCGCCCCCCGCGTTCAAGACCAGACCGTCGCTCGTCTCGCGGAACAGCGGCAACTGGGCGCCGGTCAGGATCACCGGCTTGGACAGCACCGCACGACCAAGGCCAAGCGGGTCAAACACATTCAGCAGAAAGGGCAGCGCGGCGGCGCTGTAATCCATCGTGTCGGTACCATGCAGCACGACGAACGCGTCGTGATCGGCATAACCAGTCAGGATGCGGCGGGCGATGCGGCACCAGTCGCCCGGTCGCAGATCGGTGCTGTCCAGCAGTCCCGAATCGCTGTCAAAGCGCAGCCCATCATCAAAGTGCAGATCCAGCTGCGGGAATGTCGCGGCAAGGGTCGGTCCCAGCAGCTGTCGTGCGGCGCCGGCAAACCGGTCCGCAGGCATCGGGGCCAGCGGTTTTCCGGCGCAGGTGATCGTGCCCCCGGCGATGATGATGCAGATCCGCATGAGCCCCTCCTGTCGTGGAAATGTGATAGTCTGGCGCGGCGGGCGGGTAAAGCAACGGGCGCGCGGAACGGATCGCGCCTGAGCGTGTTGACCGCCGGGCGAGTTTTCTTCGGCTAGAGGTCGCGTCTTGCGGGAATTCTGTTAGGCTCGTCTCAGCCAGCCAGAAGGAGAGGCCAGCGATGACAATCAGCTTTACCGTGAACGGACAGGATCGAAGCGTGGATGTCGATCCTGATACCCCCTTGCTGTGGGTGCTTCGGGACGAGTTGCGCCTGACCGGCACCAAGTTCGGTTGCGGGATCGCCCAATGCGGCGCGTGTACCGTGTATCTGAACGGCATGACGCGGCGGTCCTGCGTCACCCCGATTTCGATGGTCGAGGGGTCCGATGTGACCACGATCGAGGGATTGTCCGGTCCCGAGGCCGAGGCCGTGCAGGCCGCCTGGACCGCCATCGACGTGCCGCAATGCGGTTATTGCCAGTCAGGGCAGGTCATGTCGGCGACTGCGCTGCTGCAGCAGAACGGTGCGCCGACCGATGAGGACATCGACAACGCGATGGCCGGCAATATCTGCCGCTGCGCGACCTATGTCCGTATACGGCAGGCCATCCATGATGCTGCCAAGACGCTGGAGGGCTAGGCGATGAATATCCACACCTCTCGCCGCGGTTTCCTGACCGGGTTGATCGTCGCGGTCGCGTTGCCGCAGCTTGCGCGTGCCGAGGCGCGACCCGGCTATTTCAACGAACTGCCTGCGCTTGACGGAGATTGGGCGCCGAACGCTTTCATCCGCGTCGCGCCTGACAACACCGTCACGGTTCTGATCAAGCATATCGAATTTGGCCAAGGCCCATATACCGGCCTGACGACCCTTGTGGCCGAAGAGCTGGACGCGGACTGGGGCCAGATGCGTGCCGCGGCCGCCCCCGCCGATGCCGAGAAATACGCGAATATGGCTTTCGGGATGCAGGGCACCGGCGGTTCAAGCTCGATGGCGAACAGCTTCATGCAAATGCGCAAGGCAGGTGCCGCCGCCCGCGCGATGTTGGTCGCGGCGGCCGCCGAGAAATTCGGCGTGCCTGCCGATCAGATCACCATCGAGAAAGGTGTTCTGAAAGCTGGAGATCAGTCTGCCAGCTTCGGTGAACTTGCCGAGGCCGCTGCCAGCCAGACCGCCCCCGATGATCCGCAGGTCAAGTCGCCCGACCAGTTCCGGCTGATCGGTACCGACCTGCCCAAGGTGGACACAAAGGCCAAGACCGACGGTCAGGCCGAATTCTCGCTGGATGTGTATCTGGACGGGATGCTGACTGCGGTCGTTGCCCATCCTCCGAAATTCGGCGCGACCGTCGCCTCGGTGGACGATTCCGCCGCGTTGCAGGTGGCGGGCGTACAGAAGGTTGCCCAGATCCCGCAAGGGGTCGCGGTCTATGCCGACAACACCTTTGCTGCGCTGAAAGGTCGTGCGGCGCTGGAGATCGACTGGGACGACAGTTCCGCCGAAACGCGCAGCACCGACCAGATGATCGACCAATGGACCGCGGCTGCGCGGGCCACCGGACATGCGGCGCGCGATTGGGAGGTCGAGGCCACAGGCGATGTCGATCAGGCGCTGAGTGGCGCCGAGATGGTCGAGGCGACCTATGTCTTTCCCTACCTCGCCCATACCCCGATGGAGCCGCTGGATGGCGTGATCCGTCTGGGCGATCGTGAGGCTGACGTCTGGATGGGTAGTCAGATGCAGACCGGCGATGTCGGGACGCTGGCCAGCACCCTTGGCATTCAGAACGTTCGGCTGAATACCATGCTGGCGGGCGGCAGTTTCGGCCGTCGCGCACAGCCTGACGCGCATTTCGCCGCCGAACTGGGCGAGGTTGCCAAGGCGCATGGCCCCGGCGCGGTCAAGTTGCTCTGGACGCGCGAGGATGACATCCAGGGGGGATATTATCGCCCGCTGACGGTGCACAACATCCGCGCGGCGCTGGATGCGGATGGCAATATCACGGCTTGGGATCACGGGATTGCAGCGCAGCCGATCTTCATCGGCACCCCGTTCGAGGGGATGCTGCAGGGCGGGCCCGATTTCAGCGCTTTCGAGGGCGCATCCGAACTGCGATACACGACCGCCAATCATCGTCTTCGTTGGGCACAGATGGAGTCGCCGGTAACGACGCTGTGGTGGCGGTCGGTCGGGCACAGCCACACAGGGTTCGCCGTCGAATGCTTCGTAGATGAACTGCTGGAGAAGGCCGGACGCGACCCGATCGAGGGGCGGCTGGCCTTGCTGGGCGACGATCATCCGCGCGAGAAGGGGGTTCTGCAGCGCGTGGCCCAGATGGCCGACATGTCGGGCGATTTCGGATATGGCGTCGCAGTGGTCAAATCCTTCGACAGCTATGTGGCGCAGATTGCCGAAGTCGAGGATCGTGGCGGCATTCCGCATGTCCGCCGTGTCTGGTGCGCGGTCGATTGCGGGCTGGCCGTCAATCCCAATATCGTGCGCGCGCAGATGGAGGGGGGGATCGGCTATGGACTCTCTGCCGTGCTGTTCAGCGAGATCACGCTGGATCAGGGCGGCACCATCCGCCAGCAGAACTGGGACAGCTATCCGATCATGCGGATCCCGCAGATGCCCGCGGTCGAGGTCGAGATCGTGCAGTCCGCCGAGCCGCCGACAGGCGTCGGCGAACCCGGCACGCCGCCCATCGGCCCTGCGGTCGCCAATGCCTGGCGTCGCATGACCGGAAAGGCGCTGCGCCGTCTGCCCATCGTTCCCGTCGCATGAGGAGGCACATGATGACACGCCTGATGATGCCCGTCGCGCTTTCGGTTGTGCTGGCCTTCCCCGCTGCGGCGCAGGACCTGCGCGCCCCGTCCGAATTTGAAAGCATCGCGGACCCGTCCGAACGGTCGGCCGCCATCTTCGAAGAGATGGGCAAGGTTCTGACCCATCCCCGCTGCCTCAATTGCCACCCAAAGGGCGACAGTCCGACGCAGGGCGATGATATGCATCCGCATATGCCGCCGGTCGTGCGGGGGGCTGCGGATTTCGGGGCGCCGGGCATGACCTGCAACACATGTCATGGGCCGGAAAACTATGAAACCGTCGGCGTTGGCGGAATCGAAAGCGTTCCCGGTCACGAGCCTTGGTCCCTGGCCCCGGTCGAGATGGCATGGACCGACATGAGCCTGGGCGAGATCTGCGCGCAACTGAAGGATCCCGAACGCAACGGCGACCGGACGATGGACGAGATCCACGATCACATGGCCAATGATGGTCTGGTCGGCTGGGGCTGGGATCCTGGCGAGGGCAGGACGCCCGCCCCCGGATCCCAGCAGCTTTTCGGCCAGCTGACGCGGGCATGGATCGACACTGGCGCGGCCTGTCCCGGTTAGGGGTAAAACCGAAAGCGAACAGGCGCCCCGCGATCACCGCGGGGCGCTTTCTTTAGGGTCGGCGGTTCAGCCAACCGCCCAGGAATGATTCGATGTTGAGGGTCAGGTCGTCGGAAAGATAGCCGCCTTCCTGAACCATGACGGTCGGCAGGCCCAGATCCGCGATCATCCGTGCTGCCTTGGCAAAGCAAGGGGTGGTCACGGCCAATCCCCGCAATGGGTCGTTTTCGTGCGCATCCAGCCCCAGCGCAAGCACCAGCGCGCCGGGGGCGAAGTCCCGGACGCGGCCAAGTGCGGCCTCGATGGCAGACAACCATGCCTCATCGTCCGATCCCATCGCCAGAGGCAGGTTGAGGTTGTAGCCCTTGCCCGCGTCGCGCCCCGTTTCGCGGGCATAGCCGAGAAAGAACGGATAGAAGTTTTCGGGCGCAGCGTGGACCGACACCGTCAGCACGTCATTCCGATCATAGAATATCTCTTGCGTGCCATTGCCGTGATGCACATCGATATCCAGCATCGCCACCCGGTCGTGGCGGTCGCGCAGGGCTTGCGCCGCGATGGCGGAATTGTTCAGGAAACAATGCCCCGCCGCGCCGTCCGCGTCGGCGTGATGGCCGGGGGGCCGGCACAGCGCATAGGCTGCGGGCGCACCATCCAGCACCGATGCCGTTGCCGCCAGTGCTGTGTCCACACCGCGCAGCGCCGCGGTCCAGCTGTGCGGGCCGACCGGGCAGGCGGTGTCGGCAAGATGCCAGCCGGCGCGACCCACGATGCCATCCGGATAGGATTGAGAGGCTTTCTGCGGATGCAGGTTCGCCACCACTTCGGGGCCGGCGCCGGGAAATTCCTGCCATTCGTCCCAGCAGGTTTCCAGAAAGGACAGATACCGTTCGGTATGAATGGCCCGCATCGCCGCCCGGTCGGATTCCGGCGGCGTCGCGACCGTCAGATTCAGCCGCGCCAACCCCGTCAACAGCCGCGCGGCGCGTTCGGGCAGTTCCTTGTTCGGACTTGGGACGCCGCGCAGCATCCAGAAGCGCGGATCATGCGCCTGGGTTTCGGGTGCGTAGAAGCAGGGCAGGTCGGGCATGGCGTCTCCGGAATGCGGATCGGCCTAGCCTACATTGCCCGCCATCGCGGTGACAACCAGACCCGCGATGATCAGGCTGAGGCCCGCGACGCGGGTCAGGTTGATGACCTCTTGCTGGAACAGCGCGCCGACCACGGTCAGCGTCACCATCGCAAGCGCCGTGACCGCGGTGTAGGTCAGGCTCAGCGAATAGATCCGGATCGCCGCGACGAAGGCGGTCAGCAGCGCGACGGCGCTGATCACCGCCAGCCACATCCAGCCCGACGACAGGATCGACAGCACCAGTCGCCACAGGCTGCCGGTCTCCAGCGATTGCCCGCCCTTCTTGAGGCACAGATTCAGCGCCACGTTCGACCCCGCGGCGATGACGATCAGAAGCCAATGGTTCATCATGCGAAGCTTGCCTTTGTCGATATCGTGCGCAGCGCACGTTTGCGGACCAGCGCGATCAGCGCAACTGCGGCCATCATCGCGATGAACGCGGAACTGGGCATGTGATACCGGTCCTCGGCCACCACGACGGCATGCAGCGAGGTGAAATAGCCCCACAACGCCACCGGCGGGTTGAAGAACCCGGCCAACCAGCCGAATTGCCGGACCAGCACGGCGATGCCCGCGAAGCCGCCAAGGAAGACCAGATACCAATAGCCGGTCGCGATCAGCTTCAGCAGGGTCATCCCGCTGCCGCCGATCCGGGGTTCCAGGGCGTCGCCGTTCCAGACCACGCCGATCGTCTCGCGGCTGTTCAGCTTGACCAGCTTGACCGCCATCAGCTTCAGGGCGTCGGCAGGATTTTCACGGATGAAGTCCTTGGCCTTTTCCTTCAGATGGTCTGCACGCTGGATCTCGGACATGGTCTCGACTTCGGGCGGCAGGGGCATGTATCCGCCATGGCTGTCCGGATTGTTGCCCATCCACAGGTTCGGTCCGAAATTGGTCGAAACCATGACCGGTGCGCCAAGCACACGGTCATTGCGGATCGTCCAGGGCAGCGCCACCAGCAGGATCAGCAGGACGGTGATCCCGGCCTCCAGCGCAGTGATCGCAAAGCGGCGCGGTCCCTGCGCCAGATCGACCAGAGCCAGCGCCACGGGCACCAGCAGGATCACCGGTCGGACATAGCCCGCGACGCCCCAGATCAGCCCGGCAAGGATCAGGTTGGCCATCGGATGGCCCGCAGGCCGCTGCCAGAAGAACAGCCCCGCCAAGGTCAGAGCAATGAAGAACAGCTCGCTGGACAGGACGGTGGTGAAGACGATCAGGTTGGGCCACAGCGCGACGATCGCCATGGCCGCGATTCCGACGGCGGTGCCGAACCAGCGTGTCGCAAGCTGATGGGTCAGCGTGATCGTCAGTAACCCGGCCAGCAGGTTCAGCGCCACAACCCCCCAGTAGCTGTCGGTGAACAAGTAGGTGAAGGCGATCGCAGCCGAGGTGCCGACCGCCCAGTACGCAGTCGGCTCGGTCGCGGTCCAGCCGTAAACGCCATGATCGACGATGTTGCGGGCAAACTGGTGGTAGGCCCAGCTATCGGATACAGGCATCACCGGCACCGCAATGGCCCACAGCACCCGAAGGCCCATGCCGATGGCAAGGATGATCCAGAATGCACGGGCGGTCGTCATGGTGTTCCCCCGCGTGCTGCAAGGGCGAAGATCAGCAGCATCACCACGCCGCTGGCCAGGCTGACCTTGTCGCGGATGGTGAAGACGATCGGATCGTCGGTCATGAAACCCCGACGGGTCAGCAACTGCATGCGACCCAGCCAGAAGAACAGCACCGGACAGACAAGCAGCAGCAGGTCGGGGGTGCCGAAATGGGTCTGCACCTCGGCATCCTGAGAATACAGGGCGAAGACCAGAACGGCCATCTGCGCGGCGCCGATGGACATGGCCTGAAGGATCGGCAGATCCCCGATCAGCATGTTGCGGCCCGCCGTGGTTTCGGTTCCACGTTTGGCCATGTCCTCAAGCTCGGCCTGGCGCTTGATCGTGGCCAGCGAGAAGAACAGGAACATCGAAAAGACCAGCAGCCATGGCGACAGCACGATCCCGGTTGCAGCCGCGCCGGCCACGATCCGCAGCGTGTAAAGCGCGGCAAGGCCCAGCACATCCGCGACCATCTTGCGCTTGAGCCAGAATGAATAGAGCGACGTCGCGACCAAATAGGTCACAAGAACGCCAAGGAAGGCGGCAGGCAGCAGGACCGCCGCCGCCAGCACCGACACGACCAGCAGGCAGGCGGCGACGACCAGACCCTGCTGCGCGTTCGCGGCCCCCGAGGCGAATGGCCGCAGGCGCTTGCGCGGATGCGCGCGGTCTGACGGCAGATCGACCAGATCGTTGATGATGTAGATCGCCGATGCCGCAAGCGAAAAGCACAGCATCGCCAGCAGCGCGGCGGGCAGATGGCCAAGTTCCTGCGCGGTCAGTACCGGCAGCAGGATCAGCACGTTCTTGGCCCATTGATGCGGCCGGCAGGCCCGTATCAGCGCACGGACGGGCCAGCCGCCGCCATTGCCGACCGTCTCCAACGCCGTGCCCTGGGTTCCGGCGGCCTTGCGCAGGGGGTTCCCGGCGCGCACGCCATAGGCACGCCGCGCCAGCGCCCAGACCGGCAGATCGGTCTTGCTGTCGCCGACATAGTCGAAACCGGCCTCGCCGAAATTCTCGACCAGGAAGCGTGCCTTGGCCTCGCCTCGCAGATTGCCCTCGACGATCGGGCTGCCGGTTCCCAAGGCAAGGTCGAACAGGCCAAGATGATTCGCTACCGCCTCGACCTGCCGGTGATCGGCGGCCGAGATCAGCGCGACGGGGCGGCCTTCGTTGCGGGCGATCTGGATCAGGTCAAGCACATCGTCGTCATAGGGCAATGTGGCGGCATCGATCAGGTGGCGGTCAGCCACATGACGCTTGAAACCCGCTTTTCCGTCGCGCAGCCACACGGGCAGGCGCAGCGCCTGAAGCGGGTTCTGCGCCATCAGGCCCAGAACGCCTTCATGCAGCGTGTCCGTCCGGCACAGCGTGCCGTCCATATCGACGATCAACGGCACGGCATCGGGCGCAAAGCCCGCGTTGCCCCCCGCGTCCAGAAGTTCGGCTTGATCGGGATGTGCCGTCATCACGGGCGGCCTCGGGTCGGGACGAAAAGACAAAGCACGACACGTCACTTTCTCGGGCCCGTCGCGAAGGGCGGGCGGTTTACTCGGAACACATACAAAAGCGCGGATCGCGCGGACAAAACCTAACCTCGCGGCGGTTTTGTCGCAATCTTTAATGCACGCAAAGGTTTACCGAATCGCCTGTCTCTATAGTCAGGTTTGCGGAAATGTGGGCCTTCGCGCGGCCTTGCTAGAACCCGTCATGGGTCTTCAGGAACTCGGCTTCCTCGGGTGTGTTCTCGCGCCCCAGGACGGCGTTGCGATGCGGGAAACGGCCGAACCGGGCGACGATGTCGCGATGTTCGCGCGCAAAATGCAGCGAATGTTCGTTCCCCAGTGCCTCGTAAAGCCGCACCGATCGCTCCTGATCCTGCAGATCCTCGCTGTGCATGAAGGGCAGATACAGGAACTGCCGGCGGGTAGGATCAAGCTGCTGATCGTGGCCATCGGCCAGCGCCTGACGCGCCACGGCCAGCGCCAGATCGTTGCTTTCAAAGCTTCGGGCCGATCCGCGGAACATGTTACGGGGAAACTGGTCCAGCACGATCGCCAGTGCCAGCGCGTCTTCCGGCCCGTCCAGCCAGTGTTTCAGACGGCCGGCATGCGCGGACTCGTAGGTTTCGCCGAAAAGCTGGATGATCTGGCGGTCGATGTCGTCCGATTTCTTGAACCAGAAAGGCTGCATCTGGTCGGAAAACCAGAAGTCCCGGACGTCCTGCGGTGTCTTGACGGACATGTCTTCTCCTTACTCGGGCAGCGGAATGAATTCGTCGCGATCGTTCAGGGGCAGGTCGAACTGGCCCTCGCCCCAGCGAGCTTCGCGCCATTCCCGCTTTGCCTCTTCGATCTTCTCTCGCGACGAGGCAACGAAATTCCACCAGATATAGCGTGGCCCGTTCAGCGTCTCGCCGCCAAGCGCCATGATGCGCGCGCCCGCGTCGCCAGCCTGGACGGTGATCGCATCGCCGGGCCGGAACACCATCATCTGCCCGGCCTGATATTCCTGTCCGGCGATGCGGATGCTGCCTTCGGTGATATAGATGCCGCGATCCTCGTGATCGGTCGGCAGCGGAAAGCGTGCGCCCGATTGCAATATGACATCCAGGTAGAACGTGTCCGAATACAGCTTCGCGGGCGCGGTCTCACCATAGGCGCGGCCAAGGATCAGCCGCGCCGCGACACCCTGATCGGCGATTTCGGGCAAGCTGTCCTTGCCGTGATGTTCGAAGCTGGGCGCGACGTCCTCGTGGCTTTCGGGCAGGGCGATCCAGGTCTGGATACCAAACAGACCGTTCGGTCCCTGCCGGGCCGCGTCCGAGGTGCGTTCGGAATGGGTGACACCCTTGCCTGCCACCATCCAGTTCAGCGCGCCGGGCCTGATGATCTGATCACTGCCGATACTGTCGCGATGGTGGAAATCGCCGCGATACAGATATGTCACGGTGCCCAGCCCGATATGCGGATGCGGTCGCACATCAATCCCCTTGCCGGTCAGGAACTCGGCCGGGCCGGCCTGATCGAAAAAGATGAACGGGCCGACCATCTGTCGCTTCGGGGCGGGCAGCGCGCGGCGCACCTCGAATCCGCCGATGTCGCGGGCGCGCGGGATGATCAGCGTCTCGATGGCGTCGGGTCCGATCTCATCGGGGCAGCCGGGGGTCAGGGCGGGATTCCAACTCATGCTTTCCTCCTGTGTCTGACACGAGAATGGTGCCAATTCGTCGAACAGCCAAGCGGCGATGCGTTCTGTTTTGACGAACGCCGGGTTGGTGGGCAAGGTGCTGGCCGGGCGCCTGCCGGTCACCCATCTTGATCGGGAAAGGAGGTGCCCCATGACCAGTGGAATGCATCATGTCACCGCGATCACGCGCGACGTTCAGGCGAATGTCGATTTCTGGATGGGTTTTCTTGGCCTTCATCTTGTCAAGCAGACGGCAGGGTTCGAGGACGCGGATCAACTGCACCTGTTCTATGGCAACGCCACGGGTGCGCCCGGCACGCTGGTCAGTTTCCTCGTCTGGCAGGATGGGGCACCGGGACGTGTGGGGCACGGTCAGGTGGCCGAGATCGCGCTGGCAATCCCGCGCGGCCGGATCGGCGACTGGCTGACCCGCGCCATGCAGCACGGGCGGCGTATCGAGGGCCCGACCCGCGAGTTCGATGAACCGGTTCTGAGACTGAAGGATCCCGATGGTATCATCGTCAAGCTGGTCGGCACCGATATCGCCGATACGGGCTGGCCGGCTGCGCCACACCACCTGCATGCCGTCACGATCTGGTCCGAACTTCCCGAACAGACCGCCGCGTTCCTTACCCGCTTCGGCTATGAGACCGGACCGGTCGAGGCGGGGGTGACGCGCCTGATCTCGGACAGGGACGTGCTGGATATCCGCGACGTCTCGGGCTTCGTTCCGGGCATTCCGGGCACCGGGATCATCGATCATGTTGCGCTGCGGATGCCTGATGTCGCTGCGATCGAGGCGCATCGCGCCACGCTGCAGACGCGCAATCTGGGCGAGGTGCACGTCCATGACCGGAAGTATTTCACCTCGCTTTACGTGCGTGAACCTGCCGGCACGCTGGTCGAACTGGCGACCGATGCGCCGGGGATGACCGCAGACGAAAGCGAGGATCGTCTTGGTCGGATATTGATGATCCCGCCGCATTTTGCGGACCGCGCGGAAGATCTGCGCGTTTCGCTGCCGCAATTCGCCCGTCCGGGCGAGGAAAGGACCGTGATGAGACAGCTTCCCTTCACACATCGCATTCATCGGCCCGACGATGCCGACGGTTCGACGCTGGTTCTGCTGCATGGCACCGGCGGGAACGAGGCCGACCTGATGCCGCTTGCCCATCGCATCGCGCCCCGCGCTGCGCTGCTGGGGGTGCGCGGGCGTTCGATCGAGGAGGGTGTTGCGCGGTTCTTCCGCCGCACTTCGATGACCAGCTTCGATCAGGATGACATCCGGTCCGAGGCGGCGGCCTTTGCGGCCTTCTGGGACGGGGCAATCGCGGCCTACGGACTGGATCGCGACCAGATCACCGTCCTGGGCTATTCCAACGGAGCGAACTTCGCCGCGGCGGTGATGGGCCTGTCACCGGGCCTGATTCGACGCGCGATCCTGCTGAGGCCCATGGCCGTGCTGACGGATCTGCCCCAGGTCGATCTGGCCGGGACGCATGTACTTAGCGTGTCGGGCGAAAGGGATCCTTATGGGGCCTATGCACCGGCGCTGAACGACTGGCTGAGCGGGTCGGGTGCCGATCTTGATGCCCGCACCGTCGCGGCAGGGCACGACTTGTCCGAGGCGGATCTGACGGTCGCGCAAAGCTGGATGGAAGGAGAACGGAATGACTGAGATCACCGTCACCAAGGAAGAAACCGGACCCCGCAGCGGGCGATATGTCGCCCGTGTCGCAGGGATCGACTCCGAAGCCGAACTGACCTTCACGCTTCGCGGCGAAGGTCTGATCAGCGCCGACCACACCGGCGCGCCGGACCCGCTGCGCGGCAGCGGAGCGGCGGGCGCGCTGGTGCGGCACATGGTTCAGGACGCGCGCCAGAAAGGTTTTCGGATCATCCCGATCTGCCCCTATGTGCAGGCGCAATACGCCAAGCATCCCGATTGGGCGGATGCGTTCACGACCGCACCTGGCGAAAAGCCGAAACTGCGCGGTTGATCACCGAGGGCGGCTTCGGGGCGACAACCTCGGGGCTGCCGCTGTTCGAATCCCCTCGTTTCAGATGAAGCGGAAGCGCGTTCCCCAAGGATCCTGGCGCAGGTTTCCGGCGCAGGCGTGATCCTTGATGATCACCTCGGCCAGGCCGGCCATGTTGGGATCGCGCGGTCCCGCACCCCGGCTGTTCCAGACATTGCCCGCCAGGTGGTGATGATAGCCGTTCCAGCCATACCAGGCGCCGCCCGGCGCATCGAAGGTCCGTGCAAGACCCAGGTCACTGCGAAAGAAGTCGTCGGCCCGGTCCAGATCGCCGACCTGCAGATGGACATGCCCCACCGAGGTGCCTTGCGGCGCTCCCTGCCAGTCGCCTGACGCTGCCGCGGCCAGATCATCCAGATCCAGCCGCATGGTGAACATCTCGATCCGGTCGCCTTGTCGTGACCAGTCCTGCTGCAGCCGGTCGCGATAGATTTCGATCCCGTTGCCTTCGGGGTCGTCCAGATAGACAGCCTCGCTGACGCCGTGATCGCTGGCGCCGGTCAGGCGCACACCCGATTGCGCGGCATGTCGCAGCCAGCGGCCCAGATCGGCGCGACCCGGCAACAGGAAGGCGGTATGGAACAGCCCCGGCTGACGCGGATCACGCGGCGTCGCGGCGCTGTCGCGGCGCAACTCCAACAGGACCCGGTCGCCCGCGCCAAGACGGCAGGTTTCGCCATCACCCCCGTGCGAACGCATACCCAACGCGGTTTCATAGAACCGCGCCATGCCCCGCAGATCACGCACGGTCAGGGCTACATGATCGATCATCGTCTGGGTCATTTCGTCCTCTCGTGAAGGGATTGCACGGCCGGGAAACCGGCTATCGGCCGATTGCCGCAACAGCCTGTGGTGTCACCGCAATGTCGCGGCAAAACCGCCGATGAAATCGGCAAGCCGCTGACGGGTCTTGTCGTCGGTCAGGTTGCCGCCCTGATCGAACAGATCGCCCGCGCGCGAAACCATCAGCCGTCCTTCGTGCCACGGCAGCGTGTTCAAGGTTCTCAGCACCTGCAGCCAGTGGGTCTGGGCCAGGGTCGTGCCGAAATTACCCGGCGAGGCACCCATCACCGCGACCGGCTTGCCCTTGAACAGCTTCAGCCCTTCGCCGCGCGACATCCAGTCAATGGCATTCTTGAAGACGCCCGGAATGCCGTTGTTGTATTCCGGCGTCGCCAGCAGCAGGCCGTCGGCATCGGCCAGTTGATCGGTCAGGCGCTTTACCGCCGGCGGCGTGCCCGATGCTGCCTCGGCATCGCCGTCGTATAGCGGCACCTCGGCAATCGAGCCGATCACGATCTGCACGCCTTCGGGGGCGGCGTCACGCGCGGCACGCAGCAGGCCGGAATTGTAGGAGGCGCGGCGCAGGCTGCCGCTGAGTCCGAGAATCGTGGTCATGCCCTTCTCCTTTGGGTGGCCGGGCGCAGTGCCGCCCGGTGGTCGTGTCAATCCAGCGGCTTCAGCCCGGCCTCGATCCGGGCGCGCTTGCCTTCAAGGAAGGGCGGCAGCGACAGGCCTTCGCCCATCGTTTCGCGCGGCTCGTCCACATCGAAACCGGGATCGTCGGTGGCGATCTCGAACAGATTGCCCGCCGGTTCGCGGAAGTAAAGCGACCGGAAATAATAGCGTTCGACCTCGCCCGAGTTCGGCACGCGGAACTCTTGCAGACGTGTCGCCCATTCACTCAGCTCGGGCTTGCCCGGCACGCGGAAGGCGACGTGGTGGACGCCGCCTGCGCCCTGCTGTGCGACGGGCAGTCCGGGCTGGACCGCGACATGCAGTTCGGCTGCCGCGCCGCCGTCACCCATCTGGAAGACATGCACGCTGCCCTCGCCATCCGGGCTGGCATAGTCGCGGATCCTGCGCATGTTCATCACCTGCGTCAGCACTGCCTCGGTCGGGGCAAGGTCGGGGACCGAGATCGTGATCGGCCCCAGCCCGCGGATCTGGTGCTGCGCAGGGACCGGACTTTTCGCCCATGACTCGCCCACGGGCTGTGGTGCCGCGACAAGGCGCAGGCGCTGGCCCTCGGGGTCTTCGGCATCAAGGCTGGGGCGACCATCCAAGGTGACAATATTGCCGGTCGACAAGCCCAGATCGGCCAGGCGTCCGGCCCAGTAGTCAAGGCTGTCTTCGGCGACCCGCAACCCGGTGCGGCTGATCGAATGCGTGCCGCGGGATTCGCGGCCCACCGGCCAGTCAAAGAAGGTGATGTCGGTGCCGGGCGTTCCGGCGCCATCGGCGAAGAAGAGGTGATAGGCCGACGTGTCGTCCTGGTTCACGGTCTTCTTCACCCGGCGCAGGCCAAGCGTTTCGGTATAGAACCGGTTGTTTCCCGGCGCATCGGCCGTAATCGCCGTCAGATGATGAATGCCAGTCAGCTGCATGATGCGGCTCCTTTGCGGTTGCTTGGGGTCAATATGGCCGGGGGCGGTCGTTCGTGACACCCGGCGCATGGGCAAAGCGGCGTTCGGATATTGCGAACGGCTGGCGGGCCGGTATTGTTCCGCGCATGAATTGGCGGATCGCTGACATACAGACCTTTCTGGCGGTGCTGGATGCAGGCAGCATTTCGGGCGCTGCCGCGCGCGCCGATCTGTCGAAATCGGTCGTCAGCAAGAGGATCAGCGATTTCGAGGCCGATCTGGGGGTGCCGCTGTTCACGCGCCATGCCGGCCGGATCGCACCGACCGACAACGCGCATGCGCTGGCCGATCGCCTGCGCCCGGCATTGGCCGAACTGATCGCGGCAACCGAAAACATCGCGAGCAAGGACGCGCCCCTGCGCGGCAGGTTGGCGGTCGCGGCCCCGATGAGCTTCGGCATCCGCCATCTGGGCCCCGTGATCGCCGGGTTCGCCCGCGCCCATCCCGAGGTCGAGATCGTGCTGGACTATGATGATCAGCTGGCAGATCTGGGGCGCGCGGGTTTCGATGTGGCGTTGCGGATCGGGCAGATGAAGGACAGCACGCTAGTGGCACGCCGCCTGTGCGAGGATCCCCATGTCCTTGTCGCCAGCCCGGATTATCTTGCGTTACATGGCGCGGTTGACGATGCCGCCGATCTGGGCCGCCACCATGCCATTGGATATCTGAACGCGCGACTTGCCGATACATGGCCCTTTGGCGACGAGGTCGCGCCGCCACCCATCGGCAGGATCACCGCCAATAATGGCGAGGCGATGCGCGATCTGGCCATCGGCGGGCTGGGTCTGGCGCTGCTGCCGTTGTTCATCGTTCACGATGCGCTGCGCGATGGGCGGCTGCAGCGGCTGTTGCCGAACCTGCCGCAGCGTGCCATGCCGGTCAGCGTTGTGTGGCCGCCGATCCGGCCCATGCCGCGCAAGACGCGCGCCTTCATCGACCATCTGGCCAACGCATTTGCCGAAGATCCGCCCTGGCAACGCGGGCTGGATGCCGTACAATCCGGGGAAACCGCATGACCATCAATACCTTGTTCGACGCGCTGATGGGGTCTTGTCGCGGGGACGACCGCGCCGCGCTGATCCTGCCTGATGGCCGGACGATCAGCCACGACGCGCTGCACCTGCTGTCTGGAAGACTGGCAAACCTGCTGGTGTCCGAGGGGGTCAAACCCGGCGACCGCGTTGCAGCGCAGGTCGAGAAATCGCCCGAGGCGTTCGCGCTGTATCTGGCCACGCTGCGTGCGGGCGCCGTGTTCCTGCCGTTGAACCCGGCCTACACCTCTGCAGAGATCGCTTATTTCGTGGGCGATGCCGAACCTGCGCTGGTGGTCTGCGATCCAGCGCGCGCCGAACAGCGGGCGCGGTTCATGGATGGTGACAAGCGGCTGATGACGCTGGATGCTGAAGGCAAAGGCAGTTTGATGGATGCCGCAATCAGCCATTCCGAGGCGCATTGGCCTATCCCGCGCGAGGGGCGCGATCTGGCTGCGATCCTTTATACCTCGGGCACGACGGGGCGATCGAAGGGCGCGATGCTCAGCCATGACAATCTGCTGTCGAACGCGCGGGTGCTGATGGATGCATGGCGGTTCACCTCGAACGACGTGCTTCTGCACGCGCTGCCGATCTTTCACACCCACGGTCTGTTCGTCGCCGGCAATGTCGCGCTGCTGTCGGGCGGCGCGATGATCTGGCTGCCAAAATTCGATGCCGATGCGATCATCCGCATGTTGCCGCGCGCGACCGCGATGATGGGCGTTCCGACATTCTACACCCGCCTGCTGGACCGGGCCGATTTCGATCGTGACCTGGTCTCGCGGATGCGGCTGTTCACCTCGGGCAGTGCGCCGATGCTGGCCGAGACGCATCGCGCCTTCACCGATCGGACCGGACACCGCATCCTTGAACGCTATGGGATGACCGAAACCAACATGTCGACATCGAATCCCTATGAGGGGGATCGCCGCGCCGGAACGGTCGGGCTGCCCCTGCCGGGTGTGGAACTGCGTATTGTCGGGAGCGACGGAAGAACGGTCTCCGAAGGCGAGGTCGGCATGATCGAAGTGCGCGGTGGCAACGTGTTCCTGGGTTATTGGCGGATGCCCGAAAAGACCGCCGAGGATCTGGCGGCGGATGGATGGTTCACCACAGGGGATCTGGGCACGCAGGACGCCGACGGCTATGTCACCATCGTCGGGCGCGGCAAGGATCTGGTGATCTCGGGCGGGTTCAACGTCTATCCCAAGGAGGTCGAGGAACAGATCGACCGGATCGACGGCGTTCTGGAAAGCGCCGTGATCGGTGTGCCGCATCCCGATCTGGGCGAAGCCGTGGTGGCAATCATTGCGCGCCGGCCGGGCGCCGATCCCGATCCGCAGGCGCTGATCGACGGGCTGGCCGACCGGCTGGCGCGGTTCAAGCAGCCGAGGAAGGTCGTGATCGTGGATGAACTGCCGCGCAACACCATGGGCAAGGTCCAGAAGGCGGCCCTTCGGGCGGAATATGCCAACCTGTTCGGACCGGCATCCGGCTAGGGCAGTCCGGTCTGTCACGATTCCGATGGGCAGGGCCTTGTCCGGCCGGTGGCACCGGGTGTTTGTTCAAAGAAGAAGCGGCGTCGGCGCGGTTCGGCGACAGGAAAGGAAAAAAGATGCTGGTTGACCCGAACGCTCCGTTCTTTCGCGCGGCCTGGGTGCGCGTGCTGTGCGTTGTGCTGCCGTTCCTGTGGGCCGGGATGGAACTGTGGCACGGCAACGCGTTCTGGGCGATCCTGTTCGGGGCTGCCGGGATTTATCTCGGGCTTGCGCTGTTCATCTGGCGCAAGCCCGAGAAATAGACGCGATCAGGCCGACAGGGCCGGTGCACCTTCCAGCCAGGCAAACCCGTTCGCGGGCAGGCTGAGCGTCTTGCCCTGAAGGCTTGCGCGTGACGGGCCGGCAAGTTCCGTCTTGTCGCGCAGCGTCAGCCGGTGTGCCTTGGCCGACAGGTTGTAGACGCAGGTCAGGCTTTCGCCGTCCCTTGTCCGGCGCAGCCCGAGGAAAGGTTCGGGCAGGTCCAGAAACTCGGTCTCGCCCCAGCGCAGGGCAGGCTGCGATTTCCGGAACGCCAGCGTGTCGCGATAGGCACCCAGCACGCTGTCATTCGCAGATTGCTGCGCCCTGACCGCCCGCGCGGACTGCGGGGCCTTCACGGGCAGCCAGGGCGTGCCGTCGCTGAAGCCGGCATTCGGCTGGTCGGCGTCCCACACCATGGGTGTTCGACAGCCGTCGCGTCCCTTGACCTCGGGCCAGAAACGCAGGGCAGGCGGGTCGGTCAGTTCGGCATAGACCAGTTCGGTCTCGGTCTGGCCCAGTTCTTCGCCCTGATACAGGCAGATCGTGCCCGGGAACGACGCCAGCATGGCAATGGACTGACGGGCCAGTGTGTCCGCATCCTCGGCGTGTTTCAGCCAGCGGGTGACGTGGCGCGGTACGTCATGGTTCGAGAAGGACCAGCAGGAATGGCCGTCCGGTGCGCCGTCATGCACGCCCTCGATCGTATGGCGGAAATGCCTGGCGGTAAACTCCGGGCTGAGCATCTCGAAGCTGTAGCACATGTGCAGCCGGTCATTGCCGGCGGTGTATTCGGCCATGATGCGGATCGCCGTCTCACCGCCATCGCCGACCTCTCCGACCATCATCCGGTCGTCATATTCGTCGGTCAGCGCCCGCATCCGCTTGAGGAAGGCGATGTTTTCGGGGCGGTTCTTGGAATAAATATGCTGCTGGAACCCGTAGGTTTCCGGGCCGGTATGGTCCGGGTTCGGCGGGTTGTCGCGCAGCGCGCGATCATGGAAATAATAGTTCACCGTATCCAGCCGGAAACCATCGACGCCGCGTTCCAGCCAGAAGCGCATGGTTTCCAGTAGCGCGTCCTGCACCGGCTTGTGGTGAAAATTCAGGTCGGGCTGCTCGATCAGGAAGTTGTGCAGGTAATACTGCCGCCGGCGCGGCTCCCACTCCCAGGCGGGGCCGCCGAAGACCGAAGGCCAGTTGCTGGGCGGTGTGCCATCGGGATTGGGATCGGCCCAGACATACCAGTCGGCCTTGGGATTGGTTCGGTCTTGGCGCGACTCCTCGAACCACGGATGCTTGTCGCTGGTATGGCTGATGACCTGGTCGATGATGACCTTCAGCCCCAGATCATGGGCGCGTGCGATCAGCGCGTCGAAATCGGCAATTGTGCCGAACAGGGGGTCGATGTCGGTATAATCCGACACGTCATACCCCATGTCCTTCATCGGCGACGTGAAAATCGGCGACAGCCAGATCGCGTCGGCCCCCAGTTCTGCCACATGATCTAGGCGTCTTGTGATGCCCTGCAGATCGCCGATGCCGTCTCCGTCACTGTCCTGAAAGCTGCGGGGATAGATCTGATAGATCACTGCGTCGCGCCACCATTCGGCCATGGGCTGCCTCCTTGTCTTGCGGCAAATCGGGGGGATTCGAAGCGTATTCAGCAATACTATAGCCGGATGGTGCAAGAGATGTTAGCGTTAACTGGCGCATTGCCCGAATCTTTGCGCAGGATAGAGTGAGGTCATGAGACATATGCCGAATCCTGCCCCGATCGATGAAAAGGACCGCGCGCGGCTTCGCGACGGTCGCCACGACCAGCCTTTCGAAGTGCTGGGCCCGCACAAGCACGGGCGCAGTATCTGGGTGACGGCCTTCCAGCCCGATGTATCGGCGCTGAGCGCGCTGACGAAGAAGGGCGAGGTGCCGCTGGAGCGGATCGAGGGTGATCTGTTCGCGGGCAAGGTGGGGGCCGGACCCTATAGGCTGAAGGCGCGGACCGGTGGTGGCGTCGAATGGGAATTCGAAGACCCTTATCGCTTCGGTCCGGTGCTGGGGGACATGGACCGGTATCTTATAGGCGAGGGGACGCATCGTCAGCTTTGGCATGCGCTTGGGGCGCATACGACCGACCATGAGGGGGTCGCGGGCACGCATTTCGCGGTCTGGGCGCCGAACGCGCAGCGCGTCTCGGTCGTGGGTCAGTTCAACCAGTGGGACGGGCGACGCCACGCGATGCGGCGCGTAGGCACCAGCGGCGTGTGGGAGATTTTCCTGCCGGGTGTCGGTGAAGGCGAAATCTACAAATACGAGATTCTCGGCGCCGATGGCAGCGTCATGCAGAAGGCTGACCCGGTCGGCTTCGGCAGCCAACACCCGCCCGAAAAGGCCAGCGTGGTGCGCGATATCTCGGGTTATGGCTGGCATGACGGCGACTGGATGGCGACGCGTGCCGATGCGCAGGATCGCCGCGCGCCGATCAGCGTCTATGAGGTCCATCTGGGCAGCTGGCGCAGGCGTTGGGACGATCACGGGCGTCCGCTGTCCTACAAGGAACTGGCCCGCGACCTGGTCGCTTATGCGACCGACATGGGGTTCACGCATCTGGAATTGCTGCCGGTCAGCGAATTTCCGTTCGACGGTTCGTGGGGGTATCAGCCGGTCGGCATGTATGCGCCGACCATCCGCTTTGGTCCGCCGCACGAATTCCGCGATCTGGTCGATGCCGCGCACCAGGCAGGGCTGGGCGTGTTGCTGGACTGGGTGCCGGGGCATTTCCCGACCGACGCGCACGGGCTTGCGCGGTTCGACGGAACATCGCTTTACGAACACGCCGACCCGCGCGAGGGGTTTCATCAGGACTGGAACACCCTGATCTACAATTACGGCCGGACCGAGGTTCAGAATTACCTGATCGCCAACGCCCTGTATTGGCTGAAGGAATACCATATCGACGGGCTGCGCGTCGATGCGGTGGCGTCGATGCTGTATCGCGACTATTCGCGCAAGGACGGCGAATGGGTGCCCAACAAGCATGGCGGGCGCGAGAATCTGGAGGCCATCGACTTCATGCAGAACATGAACGTGGTCAGCTATGGCGAATGCCCGGGCATCATGACCGTGGCCGAGGAAAGCACGTCCTTTCCAAAGGTCTCGGCACCGGTTGATGCGGGGGGGCTGGGCTTCGGGTTCAAGTGGAACATGGGCTGGATGAACGACACCCTGCGCTACATCCAGCAGGATCCGGTGCACCGGAAATACCATCACGACCAGATGACCTTCGGCTTGATGTATGCGTTTTCGGAAAACTTCATCCTGCCGATCAGCCATGACGAGGTGGTCCACGGCAAGGGCAGCATGCTGCGCAAGATGCCGGGCGACGAATGGCAGCAATTCGCAAATCTGCGCGCCTATTACGGATTCATGTGGGGGCATCCGGGCAAGAAGCTGCTGTTCATGGGCTGCGAATTCGCCCAGCCCGAGGAATGGAATCACAACGGCGAACTGAACTGGCACGCGGCCGAACAGCCGCTGCACAAGGGGGTGCAATCGCTGGTGCGCGATCTGAACCGGCTTTATCGCGACACGCCATCCCTTCACGTTCTGGACTGCGATCCGGCTGGCTTCGAGTGGATCGCCACCGATCCGGCGCAATCGACCTATGCCTGGATTCGCCGTGGCAAGGCTGACGACGCGCCAGCGGTGGTGGTTTGCAACTTCACCCCGGTCCCGCGCGAGGGATTCAGGATCGGCGTTCCGCAGGCCGGACGCTGGCGCGAGGCGATCAATACCGATGCCGCGATCTATGGCGGCAGCGGCAAGGGGAATCTTGGCGGCGTGCAGGCGGACGGGGGACCGCAGGATGGGCAGCCCGCATCCATGGCAGTCACGCTGCCGCCGCTGTCGGTGGTGATCTTCACTGCCGATCAACAGTCATCCTGAGGAGGAGTTGACATGGTCGAGACGAAAAGACTGACCCGCCGGGCAATGGCCTTCGTGCTGGCGGGCGGGCGTGGCAGCCGACTGAAAGAACTGACCGACAAGCGCGTCAAGCCTGCCGTCTATTTCGGCGGTAAGACGCGGATCGTCGATTTCGCGCTGTCGAATGCGATGAACTCTGGGATTCGCAAGATCGCGATCGCCACCCAATACAAGGCCCACAGCCTGATCCGTCATTGCCAGCGGGGCTGGAACTTCTTCCGGGCAGAGCGGAACGAGTTTCTGGATATCCTGCCTGCCAGCCAGCGGATGTCGGAAGATCACTGGTATCGCGGCACCGCCGACGCCGTGACCCAGAACATCGACATCGTGGACAGCTATGACGTCGATTACATCATCATCCTCGCGGGTGACCATATCTACAAGATGGACTACGAGATCATGCTGCGCGAGCATGTCGAAAGTGGCGCGGACGTGACTGTCGGCTGCCTGACGGTGCCGCGCAGCGAAGCCAGCGCCTTCGGTGTGATGGCGGTAGATGACGGCGGCCGCATCACCAGCTTCCTGGAAAAGCCCAAGGATCCGCCCGGCATGCCCGGAGATCCGGACAAGTCGCTTGCGTCGATGGGGATCTATGTCTTCAACTGGGCCTTCCTGCGGGACCTGTTGACGCGGGATGCCGACGACAGCAATTCCAGCCATGATTTCGGCCATGACCTGATCCCCGACATCGTCAGGAACGGCAAGGCGATGGCGCACAAGTTTGACGATTCCTGCGTGCGGGCAGCGGGCGCGCCGGCCTATTGGAAAGATGTGGGCACTGTGGATGCGTTCTGGCAGGCCAATATCGACCTGACGGATTTTACCCCGGAACTGAACCTGTGGGATCAGGACTGGCCGATCTGGACCTATTCCGAAAGCGCCCCACCGGCCAAGTTCATTCACGACGAAGAGGATCGGCGCGGCATCGCGATTTCCTCGATGGTGTCGGGCGGTTGCATCATTTCCGGCACCGAGATCCGCAATTCGCTGCTGTTCACCCAGGTCCACACCAATTCCTATGCGGCGCTGGATCACGTCGTCGCGCTGCCCTATGTCACGGTCGAGAGACATGCGCGGCTTAGAAACGCGGTGATCGATCGTGGCGTGGTGATTCCCGAAGGGTTGATTGTCGGAGAGGATCCACAGGAGGACGCAAAGTGGTTTCGGGTCAGCGAAGGCGGCGTGACGCTGATCACGCAGGACATGCTGGACAGGCGGGCGGCAGGACTTTGACGCAGGTTCTGTCCGTCGCCTCGGAGTGCGCGCCGCTGGTCAAGACCGGCGGGCTGGCCGACGTGGCGGGCGCGCTGCCCGCCGCGCTGGCGCAGCAAGGGGTTCAGATGCGGACGCTGCTGCCGGGTTATCCGGCGGTGATGGCGGCGCTGAAGGGGGGCAGGCAGGTCGATGAATTCGAGGATCTGTTCGGCGGACCGGCCCGGCTGCTGGCCGGCAAGGCTGCCGGACTTGATCTTCTGGTGATCGATGCGCCGCATCTTTTCGCGCGCGAGGGCAACCCCTATCTGGGGCCTGACGGGCAAGACTGGCCCGACAATCCCGAACGGTTTGCCGCGCTGTGCTGGGTGGGCGCGCATATCGCCGCGCAGGGCGCTCGTGGATGGCGGCCGCAGATCCTGCATGGACATGACTGGCAAGCCGGTTTCGTGACCGAGTATCTGCGGCGGATGCAGGCAACCGACATCCGCACCGTCCTGACCATCCACAACATCGCCTTTATCGGCCGGGCCGATCCCGCCCGCCTGCATGCGTTGCGGCTGGACCCGGCGCGGTTTCATGCCGACGGGTTCGAATACTGGGGCGCGATCTCGGCGCTGAAGGCCGGGCTGATCGGCGCGGACCGGCTGACGACCGTCTCACCAACCTATGCCGAGGAACTGATGACCGCGCAGTTCGGGATGGGTCTGGACGGGGTGATGCGGCACCGGCGCGACGCGCTGCTGGGTATCCTGAACGGGATCGATGACGACGCGTGGAATCCGGCGACCGATCCGAACATCGCCGCCTATGACAAGCCTGCGGGAAAAGCCGCCAACAAGGCCGCATTGCGGGCCGAGATGGGCCTGCCGGACAGCGAAGGACCGCTATGCGTGATCGTCTCGCGGATGACGCATCAGAAGGGGCTGGATCTTGTGTTGCAGGCGCTGCCTGCGCTGCTGGATGGCGGCGGGCAGCTGGCGCTGCTTGGTTCGGGCGATCCGGAACTGCAGACTGCCTTCCAGAATGCCGCGCAGAGTCCTCATGTCGCGGTCCGCATCGGCTATGACGAGGCGTTCTCGCACCGCATGATCGCCGGTGGCGACGCCATTCTTGTGCCCTCGCGGTTCGAACCCTGCGGGCTGACACAGCTTTACGGGCTGCGCTATGGCACCGTGCCGCTGGTCGCGCTGACCGGCGGTCTGGCCGATACGGTCATCAACGCCTCGCCCGCCGCGCTGACGCGCGGGGTCGCCACCGGCATCCAGTTTTCCCCCGTCGATGCGGGGACGTTGCGTAATGCGCTGACTCGGCTTTGCGCCCTTTACAAGGACAGCGGAACATGGTCCCGGCTTCAGCAGAACGCGATGGCGCAACCGGTCGGCTGGGATCAGTCGGCCAAGCAGTACGCCGCCCTCTACGCCGAGATGACCGCGACCGAATGAACGACAGACTTGTGATTGCCGCCGGGCACCCGACCCCTTTGGGGGCAACCTTCGATGGCGCGGGGGTCAACTTCGCCATCTTTTCGCAGCACGCCGAACGTGTGACCCTGTGCCTGTTCGACGACAAGAACCGCGAGACCCGGATCGACCTGCCCGAACGCGACGGGCATGTCTGGCACGGCTATATCCCCGAACTGCGGCCGGGACAGAAATACGGATACCGCGTTCACGGGCCCTATGCGCCCCATCAGGGCCATCGTTTCAATGCCCACAAGCTTCTGATCGACCCCTATGCCAAGCGGCTGACCGGCACGCCGCGAAATCATGACGCGCTGTTCGGCTATCGCGCGGGGCACGGCGATGCCGACCTGTCCTTCGATCGCCGCGACAGTGCCCAGCATATGCCGAAATGCGTCGTCACCGATCCAAGCTTTGCGTGGGGGCCGGACCAGCCGCCACACCGCCCGATGACCGACACGATCATCTACGAGGCGCATGTGAAGGGCCTGACCGCCGGACGGTCCGGCATTCCGCATTCCGGCACCTATCTGGCAATGGCGTCGGACCCGGTCCTTGAACATCTGAACGATCTTGGCGTCACCGCGATCGAATTGCTGCCGGTGCATGCCTTCGCAGACGACCGCTTCCTGACCGACAAGGGGCTGACCAATTACTGGGGCTACATGTCCTATGGCTTCTTCGCGCCAGAGCCGCGCTATATGCGTGATGGCGACATTGCCGAATTCCAGCAGATGGTCGCGCGTTTCCACAGGGCGGGCATCGAGGTCATTCTGGACGTGGTCTATAACCACACCGCCGAGGGCAACGAGCTGGGACCGACCCTGTCCTTTCGCGGATTGGACAACGCCGCCTATTACCGGCTGGCCGATGATCCGCGCTACTACATCAACGATGCCGGCACGGGGAACGTGCTGAACCTGGACAGTCCCTTCACCCTGCGTCTGGTCATGGACAGTCTGCGCTATTGGGTCGAGGTGATGCATGTCGATGGCTTCCGCTTCGATCTGTGCAGCGTGTTGGGGCGGACCCGCGGGGTTTTCGACCGTGACGGGCCGTTCTTCCGGGCGGTTCGTCAGGATCCTGTTCTCAATCGCGTCAAGCTGATCGCCGAGCCATGGGATATTGGTGAGGGCGGCTATCAGCTTGGGTCCTATCCCGCGCCTTTCGCGGAATGGAACGACCGTTTCCGCGACCAGATCCGGGGTTTCTGGCGCGGCGATGCCGGCCTGATCGGCAAGCTGGCCAAGCGCGTCGCGGGATCGGCAGCCCGGTTCGACCATGACGGGCGCCCCGCGACCTCGACGGTGAATTTCATCGCGGCGCATGACGGTTTCACGTTGATGGATACGGTCAGCTACAACGACAAGCACAATGATGCGAACGGCGAAGACAATCGTGATGGGCACAATCACAATGTCTCGGACAATTGTGGGCTCGAGGGGCCGACCGACGATACCGAAGTTCTGGAACGCCGCGCGCGTCGCCGCCGCAACCTGATGGCCACCCTGATGCTGAGCCAAGGCACCCCGATGATCCTGGCGGGGGATGAACTGGGCAATTCGCAGGGCGGCAACAACAACGCCTATTGTCAGGACAACCAGATCGGCTGGGTCGACTGGGATGGAGCAGATCCCGCCTTTCTGGATTTCTGCCGCCGTGCCATCGCGTTTCGCAAGGCGCACCCGATCCTGCGGCAAAAGCGGTTCCTGCACAGCCAACCGCGCGAACAGGACGGCCTTCCCGACCTGTTCTGGCGTCGCGCGGACGGCCAGCCCATGACCAACGAGGACTGGACCGACCCCGACCTGCGATTGCTGGCGGCCGAGATGCGCATGGCCTCGGGCACCCCCGGCTATGCTGCGTTGCCGGGCGCCGTCTTCGTCGTCTTCAATGCCGGGGCGCGGACGACCGTGCGCCTGCCAGACACGAATGGCGGCGGCGGGCACTGGCGGCGACAGTTCGACACCGCGCAGGATGCGGCGCCCGATCAGGAAATCCTTGACGAGGCGCTGATCGATGCGGACAGCGTCGCGGCCTTCGTGCTGTGCGAGGACAGCAAGTGCGGTTAGCCAAGCGCGGCAATCCTGCCACGGATTTCAGCGCCTTGACCCCGTCGCAGGCAGACACATGCTTTTCAAGGCACGGGAAAGCTGGCAACAGGAACTGGATGGCCGATTGCGCTATCAGAACGTGACGGACCGGTTCGGCCTGCTATCGGTTGGCCGCAGGTTCGCGCGCTCTGCGTCCTGTTTTCTATTGTAGATCATTGTCTGCGAGGTCTGTCGTGATCCAGCTTCCCTCCGCCGAAACGCTTCGTGACCAGATCCTGTATCACCTGACCCACACCCAAGGGCGGGGAGAAGAGTTCGCGACCACGTTCGATTGGCGTCTTGCTGTCAGCTACACTATTCGCGACCTGATCGTGACGCCATGGATGTCGGCGCTGCGGTCGTCGCGCGATCAGGGCGCCAAGCGCGTCTATTACCTGTCGATGGAGTTCCTGATCGGCCGCATCCTTGGTGACGCCATCATCAATCTGCGGCTGGACGACGCGATGGACGAGGCGCTTGAGATGCTGGGTCTCGACAAGCAAGAGATCCTGGATGACGAACCGGATGCGGCGCTTGGCAATGGCGGTCTGGGCCGATTGGCCGCTTGCTTCATGGAATCGCTGTCTTCGCTGAGATGCCCGGCATTCGGCTATGGCATCCGCTACGAACATGGGCTGTTCCGCCAGCGGTTCGAGGCCGGCCAGCAGGTCGAGACCCCCGAGGACTGGCTGAACCAGCCACATCCATGGGAATTCGTGCGGCTGGACTACAGCTTTACCATCGGCTTCAAGGGCCATGTCGAACAGGTCGATGGTCGCGCCGTCTGGCATCCCAGCGAAAGCGTGATCGCGCGGGCCTATGATACGCCCGTTGTCGGCTGGAAGGGCGAATGGGCCAACACGCTGCGGCTGTGGGGCGCGCATCCGACGACTCTGTTCGATCTGCACCGCTTCAACGCTGGTGACTATGCGGCTGCCGCAGAGCCCGAGGCGCTTGCCCGCACGATCAGCCGCGTGCTGTATCCAGATGACGGCACCGAATCCGGCAAGGAACTGCGGCTGAAGCAGGAATATTTCCTGACCGCTGCTGCGCTGCAAGACATCCTGCGCCGGTTCCTGGCCGAACATGACGATCTGCGCATGCTGCCTGACAAGGTAGCGATCCAGCTGAATGACACCCATCCGGCCATCGCCGGGCCGGAGTTGATGCGCATTCTGATGGATGATCACGGCATGGGCTTCGCCGAGGCGCGTGATATCGCCAAGGGTACCATGAACTACACCAATCATACGCTTCTGCCCGAGGCGCTGGAACGCTGGTCCACCTGGCTGATGGGACGTGTGCTGCCGCGTCACATGCAGATCATCCAGATGATCGATGAGGATCACCGCAAGACAAGCGGACGTCCCGACCATGTCGGTATCATCCAGCACGATCAGGTGCAGATGGGTGAACTGGCCTTCATCATGGCAGGCAGGGTCAACGGTGTGTCGGCATTGCATACCGATCTTGTGAAATCGACGGTCTTCGCCGACCTGCACAAGCTGCACCCCGACCGGATCGTGAACGAGACCAATGGCGTCACGCCGCGCCGCTGGCTGCGCATGTCGAACCCGGCGCTGGCCGGGCTGTTGGACCAGACCATCGGCGAGGGTTGGACCGGCGATCTGGATCAGTTGAAACAGCTCGAGTCTCATGCGGACGATCCGGCCTTTCGGGAAAGGCTGCGGGGGGCAAAGCGCGCCAACAAGGTCTGGTTGTCGGACGGTGTGCTTGCCGGGCTGGGCATGAAGGTCGATCCCGACGCTATCTTCGATGTCCAGATTAAGCGGATCCACGAATACAAGCGCCAGTTGCTGAACATCCTCGAGGCGATCGCATTGTGGCGTCGCATCCATGACGATCCGAATGGCGACTGGACCCCGCGCGTGAAGATCTTCGGTGGCAAGGCCGCGCCGGGATATTGGCTGGCAAAGACGGTGATCCACCTGATCAACGACGTTGCCGCGAAGATCAACACCGATCCGGTGACACGCGACCTGCTGCAGATCGCCTATCCGCCGAACTACAACGTCTCGATGGCGGAAGACCTGATCCCGGCCGCCGATCTGTCCGAGCAGATCTCGACCGCCGGCAAGGAGGCGTCGGGGACCGGCAACATGAAATTCACCATGAACGGCGCATTGACCATCGGAACGCTGGACGGTGCGAATGTCGAGATCCGAGAGCTTGTCGGGCCCGAGAATTTCTTCCTGTTCGGATTAACCACGGACGAGGCAGACAAGGCCCGCGCAAAGCCGGGGCATGCGCGCGCCGCGATCGAGGCAAGCGATGATCTGAAAGCCGCGTTGCATCTGATCGCCGAAGGCAGGTTCGGTCGTCCGGATCCCTACTATGCTCTGCTCGATCGCACATGGAACGACGATCCGTTCCTTGTCGCCTCGGATTTCGACGACTATTTCGCGACGCAACGCAAGGTCGATGCCGCCTATCGCGATCAGGCCGGGTGGGACCGAATGGCGACGTTGAACATCGCACGATCCGGGTTCTTTTCCTCTGACCGCACGATCAGGGGCTATATGAACGATATCTGGCACGTTCAGCCGATGGGGCTTTGACTTGGCGCGTCCGCCGCGCCATTCTTCAGGAAACCGCGAAACAGTATTGCCCAGTCAAAGGGAATGGCGCCGTTCAGCCCGGATTTAACCGGGCGCGCTGATAGTATACAGTGGTATGCGAGCACAGTGACGCGCCAGTGACCACAGCGAGAGCCAAGATGTCCGAACCGACGAAAACCAGCTATGTCGTTCGCCACGATCTGCAGGTCGCGGATCGATTGGCAGATTTCATCGAGACCGAGGCGCTTGCCGGGCTGGATATCGACGCCGACAGGTTCTGGGGCGGGCTGTCGCGACTGGTCCACGAATTCGGTCCCCGCAACCGTGAACTGCTGGCGACGCGCGAAAAGCTTCAGCGCCTGATCGATGACTGGCACCTGGCGCGGCGCGACAAGGCGCATGATGGCGCCGCGTACAAGAAGTTCCTGTCCCAGATCGGCTACCTGCTGCCCGAAGGCGAGGATTTCCGCATCGGCACGGAAAATGTCGATCCCGAGATCGCCAGCGTCGCGGGGCCACAGCTTGTGGTTCCGATCACCAATGCCAGATTTGTGCTGAATGCGGCGAATGCCCGTTGGGGCAGCCTTTACGACGGTCTTTATGGCACAGATGCGATGGGGCCGCCCCCAGCCGAGGCCGGTTTCGACAAGGGTCGGGGCGCGCGTGTCGTGATGCGTTCGGCCGTATTTCTGGACGAGGCGTTCCCGCTGGCCGGCACTAGCCACGGACGGGCCGAGGAATACCGGGTCGAGGATGGCCGGTTGCTGGTTGACGGCTCGCCGTTGAAGCAACCGGAAAAGTTTGCGGGCTATCGCGGCGACCCTCAGCAGCCAGGCAGCATCCTGTTGCGCAACAACGGGCTGCATGTGGAACTGGTCTTCGATCGCAGCCATCCGATCGGCAAGACGGCCGCATCGGGGCTTGCGGACGTGATCATCGAATCCGCGATGTCGGCGATCATCGATTGCGAGGATTCGGTCGCCTGCGTGGATGCCGAGGACAAGGTTCTGGCCTATCGGCATTGGCTGGGGCTGATGAAGGGCGATCTGTCCGAAAGCTTCGTGAAGAACGGCAAGCAGGTTGATCGCCGTCTTGCAGGCGACCGCGACTATATCGGACCCGACGGTGATGCGCTGTCCTTGAAGGGGCGGGCACTGCTGCTGGTCCGCAATGTCGGCCATCTGATGAGCAATCCGTCGATTCTGGATCGCGACGGATACGAGATCCAGGAAGGCCTGATGGACGCGATGGTCACGACGCTGATCGCGATGCATGATCTGCGCAAGACCCAGGGACCGCGCAATTCGGTCAAGGGGTCGATCTATGTCGTGAAGCCGAAGATGCACGGCCCCGAAGAGGTCGCGTTCGCTGACGCTACCTTCACGCTGGTCGAGGACGTGCTGGGCCTTCCGCGCAATACGGTCAAGCTTGGCATCATGGACGAAGAACGGCGCACCAGCGTCAACCTGAAGGAATGCATCCGCGCCGCGCGGGACAGGGTCTGCTTCATCAATACCGGGTTCCTCGACCGGACCGGCGACGAAATTCACACCTCGATGCAGGCGGGGCCGTTCAGCCGCAAGGATTTCATCAAGCGCAAGGGCTGGATCACCGCCTACGAAAACCAGAACGTTGATATCGGGCTGGAATGCGGACTGTCGGGCAAGGCGCAGATCGGCAAGGGCATGTGGGCCGTTCCCGACAAGATGGCCGCGATGCTGGAGGCCAAGATCGAACATCCGAAGGCCGGGGCGAACACTGCCTGGGTGCCCAGCCCCACGGCCGCGACGCTTCATGCGCTGCACTATCACAAGATCGATGTCTTTGCCGTGCAGGCTGAACTGGCCAAGGGCGGACGCCGCGCCTATGTCGAGGCGCTGCTGGATATCCCGGTTGCCAGCTATCGGATGTGGACGCGCGATCAGATCCGGCGCGAGGTGGAAAACAACGCCCAGGGCATCCTTGGCTATGTCGTGCGCTGGGTCGATCAGGGTATTGGCTGTTCCAAGGTGCCCGACATCAACGATGTCGGCCTAATGGAAGATCGCGCGACCTGCCGCATCTCGGCCCAGCATATCGCGAACTGGCTGCATCACGACATCGTTTCAGGCGATGAGGTCGATGAAATCATGCAGCGCATGGCCGAAATCGTCGATCGACAGAACGCCGATGATCCGTCCTATCGGCCGATGGCGCCGGATTTTGACGGCATCGCCTTCCATGCGGCGCGCGATCTGGTGTTCAAGGGAACCGAGCAACCGTCGGGCTATACCGAACCGGTTCTGCACGCCGCACGGCTGGCATTGAAGCGGGCTGGCGGCTGACCTTCGGCGGGCGCTGATCGCAGCGATCTTGACCCTGCGCGGGCCGGGGGCTAACCCCTCTGGCGTGCCAGAAGGAGATCCCGCATGCCCGACAGCTATTCGCTTCTTATCCTGCCCGGCGACGGGATCGGCCCCGAGGTGATGGCCGAAGTCGCCAAGGTCATCGACTGGTTCCAGGACAATCGCGGCATGTCCTTCGATGTCTCGCATGATCTGGTGGGCGGATCGGCCTATGACGAATATGGCACGCCTTGCGCCGACCAGACCCTGGCTCGCGCGCAATCGGTCGACGCGGTTCTTCTGGGCGCGGTCGGCGGGCCGAAATACGACAGCCTCGATTTCAGCGTTAAGCCCGAGCGGGGCCTGCTGCGCCTGCGCAAGGAGATGGACCTGTTCGCCAATCTGCGCCCCGCGCAATGCTTCGACGCGCTGGCCGATTTTTCGTCGCTGAAGCGCGAGGTCGTGGCCGGGCTGGACATCCTGATCGTGCGGGAACTGACCTCGGGCGTCTATTTCGGTGAACCACGCGGCATTCATGACGACAACAACAACCCCGAAAACGAGGGAGGTCGGGTCGGCATAAATACTCAGCGATACACAAGCGGAGAGATCCGCCGGGTCGCCCGGTCGGCCTTCGACTTGGCCCGGCAGCGCGGAAATAAGGTCTGCTCGATGGAGAAGGCCAATGTGATGGAATCCGGGATCCTGTGGCGCGAAGAGGTGCAGTGGGTCCACGACAACGAATATCCCGATGTCGAATTGTCGCATATGTATGCCGACAACGGCGCGATGCAGCTGGTGCGCAATCCCCGCCAGTTCGACGTGATCGTGACCGACAACCTGTTCGGCGACGTGCTGTCGGACGCGGCGGCGATGCTGACCGGCAGCCTTGGCATGCTGCCCTCGGCCAGCCTTGGCGCGAAGATGGCGAATGGCCGGCCCAAGGCGCTGTATGAACCCGTTCACGGCAGCGCCCCCGATATTGCCGGTCAGGGCAAGGCGAATCCCATTGCCTGTATCCTCAGCTTTGCGATGGCGCTGCGCTATTCCTTCGATCAGGGTGACGCCGCTGCCGAACTGGAAGGTGCGGTCGAACGCGTGCTGGCGGATGGTGTGCGCACCGCCGATCTGATGGGACCACAGGGCGGCACGGCTGTATCGACCAGCCAGATGGGCGATCGCATCATCGCCGCGCTTGCCGCAGGCTAGGCGGGCGCGACACGCATCGCATCAATAAAAAAGGCGGCCCCGCAGGGCCGCCTTTTCCTTGATCCGAGGGCTGGGTCGCGGCACCTAGCGCCGCAACTGACCCAGCAGGATCGAGGTCGGATATCCGTCCGGCGTCACGCCGATCGACCGCTGATAGGCCACCACCGCCTCGGTCGTGCCAGAGCCGAACAGCCCGTCGATCTCGTCGTCGTAGAAGCCCTTGGCCTTCAGTCGCTGCTGGATCTCTTTCCGTTCGGCGGTGCTGAGCGGCCGGTCGTTGCGCGGCCATGCGCCCTGGATTCCCGACCGTCCGGCGATGCGTTCGCCCAGGAACGCCACACCAAGCGCATAGTTGTCAGAGTTGTTGTAGCGCAGGATCGACCGGAAATTGTCCAGGATCAGGAAGGCCGGGCCACGCGCGCCGGCGGGCATGATGATCGATCCGGTGCCGCCCGGCAGACCGCCGCCGCCCATCCGCGTGACGCCCTGTGCGGCCCACGCGCTGCTGGACTTTCGATTTCCCTTGCCGACCTGGCCCATGTTGAAATTCGACGGTAACTGGACCTCGGCACCCCAGGCCTGGCCACGCTGCCAGCCGTTCCGGGCAAGATAATTCGCGGTCGAGGCCAGTGAATCGGTCGGATCTTCGGACCAGATGTCGCGACGACCGTCGCCGGTGAAATCGACCGCGTAATCAAGATAGGATGTCGGCATGAACTGGGTGTGCCCCATCGCCCCCGCCCAGCTTCCAAGCATGTGCTCGGGGTCGGTGTCGCCGGCCTGCAGGATGCGCAGCGCCGCGATCAGCTGGTTCTGGAACATCTCGCCGCGGCGACCGTCATAAGCCAGTGTGGCCAGCGACGGGATGATCTGCATCTTGCCGCGATTGGCCCCGAAATTCGACTCCATCCCCCAGACGGCCAGCACGATCTCGCGCGGGACGCCATAGCGCGCTTCGATCGACGACAGCGTGCTGGAAAGCTGTGCGTTCTTTTCGCGTCCCGTGCTGATCCGTGCGTCCGATACCGCGCTGTCAAGATACAGCCAGACCGGGCGCGAGAACTCGGCCTGCTTGCGGTCCAGACGGATCACGTCGGGGTTATAGCGGGCGATCCGCATGGCGCGGTCATAGGTGCCCGCCGAGATCCCTGCCGACAATGCGCGAGGCCGGAATGACTGCACGAAGTTCTGCAGCCCTGCCGCGTCCCCGGGCGAGGCGGCGGGAATGCTGGCCGGCGTCACCGGCGCCCCGTAGGACGCTGGCGTGCGGTTGACCGAGCCGGCGCAGGACGCCAACGCGCCGATCAGCGCCGTGGACATGAAAAAACGGGAAAATGTCATGTGGATCGCCTGTTATTGACTGCTGCTGTTCTTGTTGTGAACGAATGTAGCAGTCACAGTTCGGCTTGGATAGATCGGCCTCGACATTCCCTGTCTGCAGGTTTGCAGGCTACTGCTCAGGCCGGATCGTCGAAGAACGGTTCCAGACTGGCGATGATGACGGCGTTTTCGTCCAGCGCCCTCTGCATCAGGGCGCGTTCGTCGGCGTCGATCTGGTGGCCGTCGGAGATCCGTTCGTCCAGGGTTCCGTGGCCGGTCACGTCCAGCGGGGCCATGTCGGCCTGTTTCAGGATTGCGACCGTTTCTCGAACCGCTTCGGCCTCGTCATGGCCCGAGGCATAGCAGATCAGGGCGGCGCCGGTGGCGCCCTTGGGCAGGCCGTCGCCGGTCTTGCGTCCAAGTTGGATCAGCAGCGTATAGACTTCCATCGGGCGGGGCCTCGTCGCGATCATGCAGGGCGGACGACAGGGCCGCCGCGACCGCAACAGCATGTCTCGGCCCACTGTGCAAGCCCGTAACGGGGAAATGCGTGCACCCGATATCCGTCGGCCGGGACGGGTTGCGATCCGGCGCGTGCGGGTTAGTGTTCGCACGGTCAGTGCCGGAGGCGTGTGATGAGCAAAAGTCTGAAACGGGTCAGGGCGGCGCTGGAAGAGGCGGGCGAGACGGTCGAGGTGATGGAAATGGCCGGATCGACGCGGACGGCGGCCGAGGCAGCCGCCGCCGCTGATTGCAATGTCGATCAGATCGCCAAGTCGATCATCTTTCGCGGGTTGGACGATGGCCATGTCACGCTGTTCCTGACGGCAGGCGGCAATCGCGTCGATCCGCTGAAGGCCGCTGCCGTCGCCGGTCAGGAACTGGGCAAGGCCGATGCCGATCTGATCCGCCGCGAGACCGGTTTCGCGATCGGTGGGGTCGCGCCGGTCGGGCATCTGCGCCCGGTCGTGGCGTTCTTCGACCCCCGCCTGTCGGATTTTGACATCGTGTGGGCTGCGGCAGGAACGCCGCGGCATATCTTTGCCATCGCGCCATCGCGTCTTCTGGCAATCACCGGCGCGACGGTCGCGGATTTCACCGGCTGAGGCAACCGACCGCTGACGCATGCGTTCGTTGGTTGTGATCTGACCAACAAGAGGTGCCGCGTGACCCAACCGATGCTGATGCTGAACGACGGACGAAAGATGCCGCAACTGGGACTGGGGGTGTGGCAGATGCCCGCTGAAGGCACCGCCGAAGCCATAGCTACGGCGCTGCGCATCGGATATCGCCTGATCGACGGTGCAGCGATGTATGGCAACGAAGCCGGGATGGGGCAGGCGGTGCGCGATGGCGATGTGCCCCGCGACGAGGTGTTCGTGACCTCGAAGCTGTGGAATGATCAGCACGGGCGCGACAGGACGTTGCGGGCCTTTGATGCCACAATGCAGAGGATCGGGTTGGACTGGCTGGATTTGTTTCTGATCCATTGGCCCGCTCCGCAGCAGGATCTGTATGTCGAGACATGGAAGACGCTGATCGAACTGCGCGATCAGGGCAGGATCAAGTCGGTCGGCGTCGCGAATTTTCAGGAACCGCATCTGCATCGGCTGATCGACGAAACCGGCGTCGCGCCCGCCGTCAACCAGATCGAGTTGCATCCCAGCTTCAACCAGCCCGCGATGCGGGCGGTCAATCGACGGCTGGGGATCGTCACGCAAAGCTGGGCGCCCTTGGGCCGGACCGCCGATTTCGACGCGGCGCCGGTCGCGCAGGCCGCCGTGCGCCATGGGACAAGCCCCGCCCAGGTCATCATCGCATGGCATCTCGCGCGTGGATTGTCCGCGATCCCCAAATCACAGGATTCCGGGCGGCTTCAGCAGAACTTCGATGCGCTCAAGCTGCGTCTGACCGACGCCGAGCTGGACGAGATCGACGCCCTGGACAGCGACGCGCGGACCGGGCCTGACCCCGATGTCTTCAGCGGCTGATCAGGGCGCGCGTCAAGGCGCTGTCGGGGTGGGACAGCGAGTCGATCACGTCGAAATGTTGGCGGCCGGGCTCGATCACATGGCTTGTCGCGGCGCCCAGCCCCGCCCAAATGTCGGCGATCAGGCGCGACTGGCGAATGAATTCCGGCCGCTCTGACCCGCCGACCCAGGCGGTCAGGGGTATGCCCGCACGCGGCGTCAGCAGGGCGGGGCTTTCGGTTTCCGCCTCGGCTGTATCCATGCCAAGCGTGTCGTTCAGCGCGGTGCGCATCAGCGGGCGCAGATCGAACAGCCCCGATATCGGCAGGCAGCATATGATCCGCGATGCGATGTCGTCGGGAAGCGTGCCGTCATCACAGACCATCCGCGCGGCAAGGTGCCCGCCCGCCGAATGTCCGGTCAGCGCGATGGGGCCGTCGACACGGGTTGCCGCCTCGCAGATGGCGGTGGCGATTTCCCGGGTCATCTGGCCGATCCGTGCAGCTGGCGCCAGCGTGTAGGCGGGCATCGCCACGGCCCAGCCTGCGCCAAGCGGACCCGCCGCCAGATGCGACCAGACCGAGGGGTCGAATTTCATCCAGTATCCGCCATGCACGAACACCACCAGGCCGCGTGCGGCGCCGGCAGGCCGAAACAGATGCCCACGCCCAAGGGATTCGGGCGGGTGCGCGGCCCGGAACTCCGCCGCACGCAGCGACCAGAGGGGCGGATAATCCTCGGCCCGCGCGATATGCGCGCCGTTGGCATAGGCGTCGTCCCAGTCGATGATCCGATACAGCATCTTGGCCTCCTTCCGCCTAGCAGATCGGGCTGCTAGCATCCGGTCAAGTAGGGAGAGAGACCATGACCGATTTCGCCAGCACCCGCGCCGCGTTTCACCTGCCTGAGGGAGTCACTTATCTTGACGGCAATTCACTGGGGCCGATGCCCCACGCCGCCAAGGCTCGGGTCGCGGCGATGATGCAGGACGAATGGTCCGAGATGCTGATCACCGGCTGGAACAAGGCCGGATGGTACACCCAGCCGCGCCGGGTCGGGGATCGGATAGCGCGGCTGATCGGGGCGGGGCCGGGCCAGGTGGTGATGGGCGACACGTTGTCGATCAAGGTCTTTCAGGCGGTCAGCGCCGCGCGCGCGTTGCGGCCGGATCGACGGGTGATTCTGTCCGACAACGGCAATTTCCCCTCGGATCTGTATGTCGCCGAGGGGCTGGCGCGCGCCGTCGGCGCGGAATTGCGAGTCGTCGCCCCCGAAGAGGTCGAGGCAGCGATAGACGATCATCTGGCCGTTCTGATGATCACCGAGGTCGATTACCGCACTGGCAGGCGTCACGATATGCGGTCTTTGACCGCCAGGGCGCATGATGCCGGGGCGCTTACGGTGTGGGATCTGGCGCATTCGGCGGGCGCCGTGGATGTCGATCTGACCGGAGCCGATGCTGATTTTGCCGTCGGCTGCACCTATAAATACCTGAACGGCGGGCCGGGCGCGCCGGCCTTCATCTGGGTTCATCCCCGGCATGGAGATGCCGCGCAGCCGATCCTTCAGGGCTGGATGGGCCACAAATCGCCTTTCGCCTTCGATCTGGGCTATGCACCGGCGCCGGGGATCGAACGCATGCGCGTCGGCACGCCGCCGGTGATCGCGATGACGGCGCTGGACGCGGCGCTGGATGTCTGGGACGATGTGAACCTGTCGGACCTGCGTGCCAGGTCCGTCGAACTGACCGAAGCGTTCATCGCAAGGGTCGAGGCCGCGTGTCCCGACCTGACCCTGCATTCGCCGCGCGATCCGGAGCGGCGCGGTTCCCAGGTCGGCTTTCGCCATCCGCAGGGCTATGCGGTGATGCAGGCGCTGATCGCGAACGGCGTGATCGGGGATTTCCGTGCCCCAGATGTTCTGCGATTCGGATTTGCGCCGCTGTATAACGATCTTGACGACGTGGAACGCGCGGTGGACACGCTGTCGCGCATCCTGCGTGACGAAAGCTGGAATAATGAACAATTTCATAAACAAGCCGCGGTAACGTAGGGGCAGGGGGCTTCCCAAATTGCTTGTTCTGTTGCACAACGCCCGCATTTGAAAGCTCATTCCATGCACGTCCTGGATGTCCTGAAATTGCTGATCGCAGGGTTGGTCGCGTGCGGATTGCCGGCGCAGGCCGCCGATCTGCGCGTCGAGTACGTGGTGGCGCGCGAAGAGGCGTTGCAGATGGACATACAGCTGACCGGCACGATCGAGGCGCTGGACAGTATCGCGCTGGGGTTTCGCCAAAGCGGGCGCGTTGTCGAGGTCCTGGCCGAGGAAGGCGATCATTTTCAGACCGGAGAGCCGTTGGCGCGTCTGGATTCGGTCCAGCAGGATCAGGCGCTGAAGGTTGCGCAGGCCAATCTTGCCGCAACCCGGGCAGCGCAGGCGCAGGCAAGGCAGGCCGACGAGCGCGCGCGGGCCATGTTGGAACGCGGGGTGGGCACCCGCGCCGCGCGCGATGCGGCCGCTCAGGCTCTGTCCGAGGCGGACGGTTCGGTCAGGCGCGCGGAAAGCGCCGTCGACCAGGCAAGCCGCGCAGTGGATGAGACCGTGCTGCGCGCTCCGCAGCCCGTTGTGGTCACCAGCCGCGACATTGCCCCGGGCCAGGTCGTGGGCGCCGCGCAGCCGGCATTTACCCTGGCTACTTTGAACGGTCTGGAAGCCGTGTTTCAGGCCGCCGATCACCCGCTGTTGCGCGAGGCGATGGGATTGACCGTCGACCTGACGACGATCGATTTCAACCGCCAGCAGATGTCCGGCACCATTACCGAGATCGCCCCGCTTGTCGATCCGCAGACCGGAACGGTCACGGTTCGCGCCCTGATTGGCGAGGTGGGCAGCGATGTGTCGTTGCTGGGTGCAGCGGTGCGCGGACATCTGAAGATGTCGGCAGAGCCGGGGGTTGCGCTGCCATGGACGGCGCTGATGAGGCATGGGAATACCAGTGCGGTCTGGGTGGTCGATGATGACGACCGGGTGCATCTGACGCCGGTCCGGATCGACCGTTTCGCAGACGGAATCGTCTATGTAGCGGACGGCGTGGCGGCGGGTCAGACCGTGGTCGGGGCCGGGTCTCAGTTGCTTTATCCGGATCGCAAGGTTCAACCCGCCGGGGTGTCGCCGTGATTGCCCGGCATTCCATGGCGCGGATCCTGTGCCTGGGCGGCGCATTGTTGTGGACCATGCCCGCGGTCGCACTTGATCTGCCTGCCTGGCTGAATTTCGGAAGCCAGGCGCAGGAACAATCGGCGCCGCGCCCGGTCGTCACCGAAATCGTCGAGGATCGCGGCGAGGCGGCGCGCTGGGTTCCGGGCGTCGTGCAGTCCCGCACGCAGGTGACGATGGCGTTTCAGACATTGGGTCGCATGGTCGTCCGCAATGCCGAATTGGGCGACAGGGTCCGCACCGGGCAGGTTCTGGCCGAACTTGCGACCGAGGATATGGCCGCGACGACCCGGGCCGCTCAGGCCGCCGTCGATGCGGCCGAGGTCCAACTCAGCACCGCGCGCACGACTTTGCAACGAACCGAGGCGCTGGCGGCCCGGAATGTCGCCTCGGACGCGCAGCTTGAACAGGCCCAACAGGCGGCGGCTGCCGCCGCCGCTGCCGCCGAACAGGCCCGGTCAGAACTGGTCCGGGCGCAGGATTCGCAAAACAACGCCACGATGATCGCACCGTTCTCGGGCGTGGTCAGCGATGTCTTCGAGGCGCCGGGCGCGGTGGTCAGTGCTGGCGCGCCGATCCTGCAGCTGTCTGCCGAGGATCGTCGCGAAGCCGTGGTGGATCTGCCCGAATCCGCGATCGTCGGACTGCCGTCGGACGCGACGTTCACGGTCTGGCAGCGCACCGACCCGGACAAGCAGGTGACCGCCGTTCTGGACCGCATCGACCCGATGGCCGATACCGCAACGCGCACAAGGCGGCTGTATCTGACATTGCCATCCGAGACGCCGTTCCGCCTGGGCGCGCTGGTGCGGGCCCGCCTTGGTTCGGCAGGAGAACCTGTCCTGACATTGCCGGCTGCGGCGATCCATGTGGTGGACGGCCGGGACATCGTCTGGCGCGTGACCCGCGAGGGCGAAGCCGCAGATGCGGCAGGCCGCGTCGAGGCCGTGAAGGTCGAGACCAGCCCCGCCCTACAGGACAGAATCATGGTCATGTCGGGATTGGTCGAGGGTGACGAGGTGGTGATACGCGGTGTCCATTCCCTGCAGGATGGTCAGGCGGTAGGTCGGAGAGTGGTGCCATGACCCGGTTCAACCTGTCCGACTGGGCGCTTCAGCATCGCAGCTTCGTGTGGTTCCTGCTGGTCGTGTCGATGGTGGCCGGTGTGCTGGCCTATGGAAATCTGGGGCGCGAAGAGGATCCGAATTTCACCATCAAGACCATGATCATTGGCGCGGCGTTGCCCGGGGCCAGTATCGAGGAGACATTGAAGCAGGTCACGACGCGGATCGAGACCAAGCTGGAGGAACTGGACGAGCTTGACTTCACCCGATCCGTCACGACGCCGGGTCAGGCGGTGGTCTATGTCGAATTGCTGCCGACCACGCGCGGGCCTGCGGTTCCTGAGATCTGGAACCGTGTCCGACAGATGATGGGCGATATTCGCGCCGACTTTCCGCAGGAATTCGCGGGTTTCCAGTTCAACGACAACTTTGGCGACGTGTTCGGGAATATCTATGCCTTCACCTCTGACGGGTTCACCCAACGCGAGATGCGGGACCGGGTCGAGGATATTCGCCGGCAGGTGGCTGCGCTTCCCGCGGCGGGCAAGACCGAACTTCTGGGCCAGCAGGATGAAGAAATCCACCTGGAATTCTCGACCCAACGGCTGGCGGCGTTGGGGCTGAACGAACAGCAAGTCCTGTCCACGCTTGCGTCACAGAACGCCATCGCGCCGTCGGGCGTGATTCAGGCCGGGCAGGAACGGGTGCTGGTTCGGGTCGATGGTGAATTCAACGATGTTTCCGCGATCGCCGCCGTCAACCTTCGGGTTGGGGAAAGGTTCTTCAACCTTGCGGATGTGGCGACCGTGACCCGCGGCTACAAGGATCCTCCTGACACGTTGTTCCGCTATCGCGGCCAGCCCGCGATCGGCCTGCAGATCGGGATGCGCGAGGGCGAGAACATCCTCGAGTTCGGCAGTCAGCTGGACGATCTGATGCAGCGCGTTGCAGCGGATCTGCCCATCGGGATCGAGATGGCAAAGGTCGCCGATCAGCCGCATGTGGTCGATCATGCGGTCGGCCATTTTGTCCGCGCGTTGGCCGAGGCGGTCATCATCGTGCTGGTCGTCAGCTTCATCAGCCTTGGGTTCCGGGCGGGGTTCGTGGTCACGCTGACCATTCCGCTGGTCCTGGCGATCACTTTCGTGATCCTCGATCTTTATGGAATCACGCTGCAACGCATTTCACTGGGCGCTTTGATCATCGCGTTGGGGCTGCTGGTCGATGACGCCATGATCGCCATCGAAACGATGATCTCGCGGCTGGAGGTCGGCGAATCGCTGACTGCCGCTGCCAGCTATGCTTGGACCTCGATCGCCTTTCCGATGCTTACCGGCACGCTGGTCACGGTCGCAGGCTTCATTCCGATCGGACTGAACAATTCTGCGGCGGGTGAATTCACCTTCTCGCTGTTCGTGGTGATCGCGGTGTCCCTGGTGATCTCGTGGATCGTGGCAGTTCTGTTCGCGCCGCTTCTGGGGGTGACCTTCCTGACAACCGCCGTCGCGCGTCATGAAGGGCAGCGCCCCGGACTGCTGCGCCGCAACTTCCACGGGCTGCTGCTGGTGGCGATGCGGCTGAAATGGCTGACGATCGCGGTGACGCTGGCGGTCTTCGCGCTGTCCGTGTTCGGGATGCGCTTTGTGGAGCAGCAGTTCTTTCCGACCTCGGACCGGACCGAGGTATTGGTGGACATCACCGAACGCCAGAACGCTTCGATCGCCAAGACCCGTGCCGACATGGATCGGCTCGAGGCGACATTCGCCGATGATCCGGATGTACTGTTCTGGACATCCTATGTCGGCCGCAGCGCGCCCCGGTTCGTACTGTCGATGGACGTGCCGACGCCTGGCCCGCATATGGGCCAGATCGTGATCCAGACGCCGGATCTTGCCGCGCGCGATCGCGTCAAGGCGCGGATCAATCAACTGGCCGCAGAGGATTTTCCGGGGGTCGAGATCTATGTGAAGAACCTGGAAATCGGCCCGCCTGTCGGCAAGCCGGTCCAGTACCGCGTCAGCGCGCCGGATATCGACATGGCTCGCGATGTGGCGCGCGACCTTGCAGCCGTCCTGGCGACGGACGACCGGTTGCGCGACATCGCGCTTGACTGGAACGAGCCCGCGCGTGTCGTGCGGCTGAGGGTCGATCAGGATCAGGCCCGCCAGTTGGGCGTGACCAGTCAGGATATCTCGGATTCCCTGTCGGCGCTATTCTCGGGGGTTGTCGCGACGCAGCTGCGCGACGACATCTACCTGATTGATGTTGTGGCGCGCGGCGATGCTTCGGATCGAGAGACTCTGGGGTCGATCAGAAACCTACAGTTGACCACATCCAGCGGTCAGCGGATCCCGCTGACGACCCTTGTCGGGCTGGAATACGGCACCGAACAGCCATTGATCCTGCAACGCGACGGTCGGCCGACCGCGACGGTCAAGGCGGCGATCGACGGCAAGGACCAGCCCGCGACGCTGGTGCAGGCGCTGGCCCCAAGGGTTGACGAATTCACGGCGGGACTACCCGCGTCGGTCAGGGTCGAGGTCGGCGGTACGGTCGAAAGCTCGGGCGACAGTCAGGCGCCCATAGCTGCGGTGGTGCCCGTCATGCTGCTGATCATGGCGGTGCTGGTCATGGCGCAGATGCAAAGCCTGCGCCTGTCCCTGATCGTCTTTGCTGCGGCGCCCATGGGACTGATCGGGGTTGTCGCGGTTCTGGTTCCCTTCGGGGTGCCGATGGGATTCGTCGCGATACTGGGGATCCTGGCGCTGGTGGGGATCCTGATCCGCAACTCGGTCATCCTGGTGCACGAAATCCAGGAGCTTCTGGGCAAGGGCCGTTCCAGATGGCAGGCCGTGTTCGAAGCGTCGGACAGCCGCGCACGACCGATCCTGCTGACCGCGGCTGCCGCCTCGCTGGCGCTGATCCCGATTTCGCGGCAGGTGTTCTGGGGACCGATGGCCTTCGCGATGATGGGCGGGATCATCGCCGGCACGCTGATCACGCTGATCTTCGTGCCGGCGCTGTATTGTGCGGTCTTCGGTGTTTCACCGCCGGATGATGAAGGGAACGACCGACCCGCTTGATGCCGCGACTGCAACGCCGCGGTTCGGGTCTGCGCCGCCGCGTGCGCCATTCGCCGCAGGTGCCGCGTTTGACGGCGGCGCCATCGCGGGACGCAGGAAACGCCGCGAAGCTTGCTTCGCGGCGCCTTGGCCTTCTGATCCGGATGAAACGACCCTGCGGGTCGTTGCCCCCTGCAGCTCGCGCCGCCTATTCGGCGGCACTCCGTCTGGGCAGCACCCAGTTCGGGCGCGGGAAGTGGCAGGTATAGCCGTTCGGAAACCGTTCCAGATAGTCCTGATGTTCTGGCTCGGCTTCCCAAAAGTCGCCCACCGGGGCCAGTTCGGTCACCACCCGGCCGGGCCAAAGCCCCGAAGCTTCGACATCCTCGATCGTATCGCGTGCCACCTGCCGCTGCCGGTCATCGAGGTAATAGATCGCGGACCGATAGCTGGGCCCGATATCATTCCCCTGCCGGTTCGGCGTGGTCGGGTCGTGGATTTGGAAGAACAATTCCAACAGCTGGCGATAGCTGATGATCGACGGGTCGAAGACGATCTCGATCCCCTCGGCGTGGGTGCCGTGGTTGCGATAGGTGGCATTGGGAACATCGCCGCCGGTGTAACCCACCCGGGTCGAGATCACGCCGGGCATGCGCCGGATCAGATCCTGCATGCCCCAGAAACAGCCCCCCGCCAGAACAGCGCGTTCGGTCATGTCAAGCCTCCTCGATCTGATCCAGATAGTCGCCATAGCCTTCCGCCGCCATCCGATCCTTCGGAACGAAGCGCAGCGAGGCCGAGTTGATGCAATAGCGCAGACCGCCCTGTTCGGCGGGTCCGTCCGGGAACACATGGCCCAGATGGCTGTCGCCGTGGCGAGACCGCACCTCGGTCCGCACCATCCCGAACGAGACGTCGCGATGTTCGGTGACGTTCTCGTCGATGGGCTTGGTGAAGGCGGGCCAGCCGCAGCCCGAATTGTATTTGGCCGCGCTGATGAACAGTGGTTCTCCGGACACCACATCGACATAGATGCCCGGTTCAAAATGATGGTCGTATTCGCCGGTGAAGGCACGTTCGGTGCCATTTTCCTGCGTCACGCGATACTGCTCCGGCGAGAGCCGGTCGATCGCGTCCTTCGTCTTCTGATAAGCCAAGTCGCCCTCCACGGATCGGGTCCTGTCGCAGCCCTATATGGGATGCCGGGCCCGCTTCGCAAAGGTCACAATCGCGCCATTTCCGACTTGGCTTCGGCGTATTCGCGGGCCAGCCGGTCGACCAGATCCGCCGCCGGAACGATGTCGTGGATCGCGCCGATGCCCTGGCCAGCACCCCAGATCTGGCTCCAGGCCTTCGCCTTCGACGATCCCTGCCCGAAATTCATCGCGCTTGCATCAGCCTGATCCAGGTTGTCCGGGTCCAATCCCGCATTGCGGATCGACGGCGCGAGGTAGTTCCCGGACACGCCCGTGAACAGCGACGAGGTCACGATATCCATCGCGCCGCTGTCGCAGATCATCTGCTTGTAGTCTGGCTGCGCGTTCGCCTCGTCCGTGGCGATGAAGGGGCTGCCGATATAGGCCAGATCCGCGCCCATCGCGCGCGCTGCCAGCACCGCCCGGCCTGTCGCGATCGATCCGGACAGCAGCAAGGGACCGTCGAACCATTCGCGGATCTCCTGGATCAGCGCGAAGGGCGATTGCGGCCCCGCATGGCCGCCGGCACCGGCGGCAACCGCAATCAGGCCGTCGGCGCCCTTGTCGATGGCTTTTCTGGCGAAGACGTTGTTGATGATGTCGTGAAGCGCGATGCCGCCGCAATCATGCGCCGCCGCGTTCACCTCGGGGCGGGCCCCCAGCGAAGTGATCCAGATCGGCACCTTGTGGCGGTGACAGATCTCGATGTCGCGTTCCAGCCTTGCATTGCTGCGATGCACGATCTGATTGACGGCGAAGGGCGCGGCAGGGCGGTCCGGGTTCGCCTGGTTGTGCCGGTCCAGTTCTTCGGAAATCCGGGTCAGCCACGCATCCAGCAGCGGTGGTTCGCCGTCCTTCTCGCGGGCGTTCAGCGCCGGAAAGCTTCCCACGATCCCCGCCTTGCATTGGGCGATGACCAGTTCCGGCCCCGAGACGATGAACATCGGCGAGCCGACAACGGGAATCCGCAGATCTTGCAGGATCGGTGGCAGCATGGACTCTCTCCCCGGATTGCGTTTCTCGGAGCTTGCAGGTGGTGCCGCCGCGGCACAAGCCGTGACGCGGGGGAACGCCATCGAACAGCGATCTGCGATTGGCGATGTCCTATCATCAGGCGCATCCCGATATGCGATCCTCGGCTCCACACCACTTGTCAACACGCCGCGCCTCACCTGTCGCCTTGCCCGTGACCGGCGGACCGGGCTATGGCTGGGCGGAACACGACAACCGGTGCAGGAAGGTCCGCGCAGCCCGTGATCCAGTCCGTCCCGACAACTTCCCTGTTTCGCCGGCTTTGGGCGGATTATCTGCGCCCGCATCGTTGGCCGATGGCCTTGGCCTTTCTGCTGATGACGCTGGAAGGATCGACGCTTGCGCTGATCTCGTGGATGCTGAAGCCGCTGTTCGACCTTGTCTTCGTCGGCAAAGAACCGGGCGCGATCTGGTGGGTCGGCGGGTCAATCTTCGGCATCTTCCTGCTGCGCGCGGTGACGCTGGTCGCCAGCAAGTCGCTGCTGACGCGGATTTCGCTGGATATCTCGACCAGGATGCAGACCGATCTGCTGGCCCATATCCTGACGCTTGACGGGAGGTTCTTTCGCGACAATGCGCCGGGCGCCTTGATCGAGCGGATCCAGGGCGACACGATGGCCGTTCAGGGTGTCTGGTCCACGTTGCTGACCGGGGCCACGCGGGACGCGATCTCTCTGGTGATGCTGTTCGGGGTGGCGTTGACGGTGGATCCGGTCTGGACGCTGGGGGCGATGGTTGGCGCGCCGCTGCTGATCGCCCCGGCTGCGCTTGTGCAACGCTATATCCGGCGCAAGATGCGTCAGAACCGCGCCACCGCCAGCGCCCGCGCCACCCGGCTGGATGAGATCATGCACGGCATCACCTCGATCCGGCTGAACCGGGCCGAGGCCGATCAGACCCTTCGCTTCCAGCGCATCGTCGAACGATTCCGCAACTCGCAGGTCAAGGTCGCCGCGACCAGCAGCGTGATCCCGGCAATGACCGATATCGTCACCGGCATCGGCTTCGTCGCCGTGCTGGCCCTTGGCGGCCGAGAGGTGATGCAAGGCGAACGCAGTGTCGGGGACTTCATGTCGTTCTTCACCGCCCTGGCGCTGGCCTTTCAGCCGATGCGCCGGCTTGGCGGACTGGCCGGCACGTGGCAGACCGCCGCCGCCAGCCTTGAACGGATCTACGAGGTGTTCGACACCCGTTCAGCCATCGTGTCGGGGGCGCGGCGCGAGCCGCCGCCCGACATGTCAGTGGCGCTGCGCGACGTATGGCTGTCCTATGACGGGCAGCCGGTGCTGCGCGGTCTGGACTTCACGGCCGAGGCCGGGCGCACCACCGCGCTGGTGGGGCCGTCGGGGGCGGGCAAGTCCACCGTCTTCAACCTTCTGACCCGGATGGTCGACCCCGACAGCGGCAGCGTGTCGCTGGGGGGGATACCGGTGGCGGACTATGATCTGGGCGTGTTGCGTGACCAGTTTTCGGCCGTGGCGCAGGAATCGGCGCTGTTCGACGAATCTCTGCGCGACAATATCCTGATGGGCCGACCCGACGCGGATGACCAGGCCCTGACCGCCGCGCTGCAGGCGGCCCACGTCACCGATTTCGTCGATCCCATGGGGCGCGGCCTGGACAGTCCCGCCGGCCCGCGCGGTTCATCGTTGTCGGGTGGTCAGCGCCAGCGCATCGCGATTGCCCGGGCGGTTCTGCGCGATGCGCCGATCCTGCTGCTGGACGAGGCGACCAGCGCGCTGGACACCGCCAGCGAGCGGCTGGTTCAGGACGCGCTGGACAGGTTGTCGGCGGGACGGACCACGCTGGTCATCGCGCACCGGCTGTCGACCATCCGAAATGCGGACAAGATCGTGGTGATCGAGGCGGGACGGGTTGTCGAGCAGGGCAGCCATGACCAGTTGATGGCAAAGGCCGGGGCCTATGCCCGGCTTGTGGCACTGCAATTCGGAGACGAGCTATGAACCGCAAGATCATTCGCGTTACGGGTGAGGATCGCGTCGAATTCCTGCAGGGGCTGGTCACGAACGACGTGACGCGGGCGCCGTGCTGGGCCGCGATGCTGACACCGCAGGGCAAGTATCTGGCGGATTTCCTGATCGTCCCGGACGACGATGCGCTGCTGCTGGATGTCGATGCGGGGCTGGCTGACGACCTGATCCGGCGTTTGTCGATGTACAAACTGAGATCCAAGGTGGACTTGCAACCTACGGACATGACCGTCGCCCGAGGGACCGGTCCGGTCCCTGACGGCGCCATCGCCGATCCGCGGCACGATGTCCTTGGCTGGCGACATTATGGCCAGACGGGCGATGACGGCAGCGACTGGGATGCGATTCGGGTCGAGCACTGCATCCCCGAGACGCTGATCGAACTGATCCCGAACGAGACGTTCATCCTGGAGGTCGGTTTCGAGCGTCTTCACGGCGTCGATTTCCGCAAGGGATGCTATGTCGGGCAGGAAGTCACCGCGCGGATGAAGCACAAGGCCGAGCTGCGCAAGGGTCTGACCACGCTGCGGGTCGAGGGCGAGGCACCGGTCGGCACCCAGATCACCCGCGACGGGCGTGCGGTCGGCACCTTGTTCACCCAGTCGGGCGGGCGGGGCCTTGCCCATGTCCGCTTTGACCGGCTGGATGACGGCATGGAGGCTGGCCCGGCCCGCGTCTTCGCCGCATGAGCCGTGGGGCCGACATGGCCCCCGACGCGCAGCCACCGCTGCGCAAGATCATCCATATCGACATGGACGCGTTCTATGCCTCGGTCGAGCAGCGCGATCACCCCGAACTGCGCGGCAAGCCCGTCGCGGTCGGCGGATCCAGCTTGCGCGGCGTGGTCGCGGCCGCCAGCTATGAGGCGCGGGTGTTCGGGGTGCGATCCGCCATGCCGTCTGTCACGGCAAAACGTCTGTGCCCGGACCTGATCTTCGTCAAGCACCGCTTCGATGTCTATCGCGAGGTCAGCGCCCAGATCCGTGACATCTTCGCCGACTATACGCCGTTGATCGAGCCGCTTTCGCTGGACGAGGCCTATCTGGACGTGACCGACCATCTGTGGCCCGGACAGACCGCGACCCAGGTCGCCAAAGAGATCCGCGCGCGAATCCTGCAGGCCACCAGCCTGACCGCCAGCGCGGGGGTCAGCTATAACAAGTTTCTGGCCAAGCTGGCCTCGGACCAGAACAAGCCCGACGGGCTTTGCGTCATTCCGCCTGAACGCGGCCCCGATTTCGTGCTGCACCTGCCCGTCGGCAAGTTTCACGGCATCGGCCCGGCGACCGCGTCAAAGATGAACGCGATGGGGATCGAAACGGGCGCCGACCTGCGCGCGCAGGATCTGGATTTTCTGACCCGTCGCTTTGGCAAGGCGGGGCGATATTACTGGAATATCTCACGCGGGATCGACCACCGGCAGGTCCGGCCTGAACGGATTCGCAAATCCGTCGGCGCCGAGAACACCTATTTCACGGACCTGATGACGCTCGAGGCGGCCGATGACGCGCTCGCGCCCCTGGCACGCAAGGTGTGGGACCACGTCAACCGCCACCGCCTGCAGGGGCGGACGGTGACCGCCAAGGTCAAGTTCTCGGATTTTCAGCAAATCACACGGGCGCGCAGCCTGCCGCGCCCGGTCGGCTCTGAGGCCGAGTTGCTGGATCAGGCCCGCGCGCTGATCCGGCAGGTGCTGCCCGACCCGCGCGGGGCACGGCTGCTTGGCGTCACGTTATCGGGTTTTTTGGACATCGCGCATGATGAACCGGCCCAGCTTGACCTGTTCGCGCCCCAGATCGCGTCTGGCCAAGAGCCGCACGGTCCGTCCTAGCGCCAGATCACCCACCGACCCGGACCTTGGGCCGCCAGGATCAGCAGACCGCCCGCGATGGCCCAATTCTTGACAAAGATGGTGACCTGCCACGGGTCGGCCCGCAGCTGCCAGTGAAACCAGCTGGTCGCCATGCAATAGACCGCCATCACGATCGCCCAGATCCCGACGCGCGGTCCCAGGACCAAGGCCAGCGCGGCGATGGCGTCAAAGACCGCCACCGGCCAGATCAAAGCACCGGGCAAGCCGATCCCGTCGATCATCCGTGCGGCGGGGTCCGGATCGGCGAGTTTCTGCACCGCGCCGCCCAGAAACAGCAGCGCGATGAGCGTGCGTCCGATCAGATTGGTCGCATCGCGCATGGGCTTTCTCCGAAAATGCGGGGGCAGGGCGATCCTCCCGCGCCCGCGATGTCCGGATCGGACACGGTCCGAGAGCCTCAGGCCCGTTCGCTGTATTCGAACATCTCGGTGTTAACGACGATGTCTTCACCTTCGCCGACGAAAGGCGGGATCATGATGCGCACGCCGTTGTCGAGGATGGCAGGCTTGTAGCTGTTCGCCGCCGTCTGGCCCTTCACCACCGGCTCGGTCTCGGTGACCTTGCAGGTGACCTTCTGCGGGATCGACACCGACAGCGCCTCGTCGCCGTAATATTCGATGGTTGCGGTCATCCCGTCCTGAAGGAAGGGCCGGCGCTCACCCAGCAGATCGGCATCAAGCTCGGTCTGCTCGAAGGTTTCGCTGTCCATGAAAACCAGCCGGCCGTCGGTCTCGTACAGGAACTGCTGGTCCTTCTGGTCCAGACGCACGCGTTCGACCTTGTCCTCGCTGCGGAACCGTTCGTTCAGCTTGCGGCCGTCGCGAAGGTTCTTCAGTTCGACCTGCGCAAAGGCGCCGCCCTTGCCGGGTTTGACATGATTGACTTTCACGGCGGCCCACAGGCCTCCGTCATGTTCCAGCACGTTGCCGGGGCGAATTTCGTTGCCGTTTATCTTGGGCATGAACCATACTCTGTCGGATGTTACGGAAAATCCGCTCGTCCGGACGTTGAACGGCGGTGTCGCGTTCCTATATCCGCAGCAGCACACAGAGGCAACCAATACAGGATTGGCGCGTTGTCAAGGCAGGATCAGCGGCGATCCGCCGCCGATTCTGGCAGTGACATGTAAATTTCTTCTGAGTTTTACATGGAATGCGGGCTATGCATGGCAGCTATGCGGTTGCGGGAATATCGAATCGGCGGGGTTCTGGTCTATTGCAGGCGGCACCGTCGAAGAAACGGAAAGAAAAAACGCGGGGTTGCGTCATGTTCCTCCCGCAAGGGCCTTGGTGACCCGAGGTCCGCATAAGAATGGACGAATGGAATGCGTGATTTTGTTGACGGCTCAGCTTTCAATTTCGAACAAGGCCAGCGCGCCCGCAAGCTTTTTGCGGCCGTGGTGCTGGCGGCGCTGGATGATGCCATCGCTGACGACAAGAAATATGGGAACGGCCCCGACCAGATCGCGCGTTGGGCCCGGTCCCGCGATGGTCGCGAAGTGCTGAGCTGCGCCGGCATCGATCCGAACGAACGGGTCGTGAAGGGTCTGATGGAATTCGTGTCCAAGGGTGTCCGCACATCGGTTGCCTTGTCGCGTGAGGAAAGCGAGCGCCGCATGGCCGCCGAGGCGGAAGAAGCCGAGGCCGCCTGATCCGCGTCAGTCGTCCCGCATGAAAAACACATGCCGCCCTTCGGGGCGGCTTTTTTTGCGGCATGTGCTGGCGGGGCCTACTTCGCAGGCCTGCGTCAGATCCGGGTGACAACACGTTCGGCAAACATGCGCTCGACGTCATGGGCGTGACACAGTTCGGTTGCCGGTGTCATGACAGCGGCCGAGGCGGCTGCGGCACCAAGGGCAAGCGCTTCTTCCACGGGCCATTCGCGGGCCCGGGCCAGTACGAACCCCGCCACGAAACTGTCCCCTGCGCCGACCGCGCTGACCACCCGGACCCGCGCTGCCTCGGCATGCCACGCGCCGTCAGGGCCGGCGATCACCGACCCGTCTGCGCCGCGGGCGACGATGACGGACCTCGCGGCACCTTCCCTGACCAGCCCGGCAGCGAATGCGGCGCTGTCGCTGCGCAAGGGCAGGGGGCGGCCAGCCAGCGCCTCTGCCTCGTGGCTGTCCATGCGCAGCACATCAACCGGTATTGACGACCCTGCAAGCGCCCGCAGCGCCTCGCCTGACGTGTCGACCAGCAGCCGCGCCCGGCCATCCTTCAGGCGCACGGTCAGCATCTGTTCGAAGCCGGGCGCCACGCCCGGCGGGTTGGACCCCGAGACAACCACCCAGCCGCCCGCGCGCGCGGTTTCAGAAACCGCGGACATCATGTCGGAGACATGGGTCGTGTGCCATTCAGGACCTGGCATGACGAAGCGATACTGGCTGCCCGTCGCACGATCGGTCACCGCCAGCGATTGTCGCGTTTCGCCGGGCGCGGTCAGACGCAGGATGGACAGCCCGTCGGATTTCAGCAGATCCGCAATCCGGGTGCCGGTCGCGCCGCCAAGGGCGACCATCGCCGTGGACTGCCCTCCCAGCACCTTGATCGCGCGGCTGACATTGATGCCGCCGCCGCCGGGATCGACAACCGGCTTGTCACAGCGCAGCTTGAGGTCCGGGCGCACCTCGTCGGCGGCGGTGGACAGGTCCAGCGCCGGATTCAGCGTGACCGTCAGGATCGGGGCCTGGGTCTCGCTGCCGGGCAAGGTCATTCCCACCACCTGTCGATATGCGCGATGTCGTCGTCGGACCAGCCGAAATGATGGGCCAGTTCATGCGTGACGACGTGGGTGATCAGCTCGCCCAGGGTCACGTTTCCGCGCGCCGCCCATTCGTCCAGCAAGGGGCGGCGGAACAGCCAGACAATGTCCGGCCCTTCGGGCTGATCGGCCACCGATTTCTCGGTCACCGGGATGCCGTCGTAAAGCCCGGTCAGCTCGAACGGATCGTCGATCTGCAGTTCGTCCAGCACGTCGTCGGGCGCGAATTCGGCGACCCGGATCGCGACATCCTGCGCGTGCCCCGCGAACCTTGCCGGCAGCGTGACCAGCGCCGCCCGCGCCATCGCCTCGATCTCGTTCGCGTCGGGTGCCCTGATCCCGTCCCAGTCCGCCATCCACACCTCCTGCGTTCATTCCCTGATATGGACAAGAATCGGCTTCTGTGAAAGAGCAACGGCAACAGGAGACAGCCCATGACCACCACCCGCTTCGCACCGTCACCCACCGGCAACATCCATGTCGGAAACCTGCGGACCGCGCTGTTCAACTATCTGATCGCGCGAAAGGCCGGCGGCACCTTCATCCTGCGCCTTGATGATACCGATCAAGAGCGCAGCAAGGAGGAATATGCCGATGGGATCAAGCGGGATCTGGAATGGCTGGGCCTGCACTGGGACCGTGTCGAACGGCAGTCGCTGCGTCTGGACCGTTACGCCGAGGTTGCGCGGCAATTGCGCGAATCGGGTCGGCTGTACGAGGTGTTCGAAACCCCGACCGAACTGGACCTGAAGCGCAAGAAGCAGCTGAACATGGGCAAGCCCCCGGTCTATGATCGCACCGGCCTGAACCTGTCGGACGCGGACAAGGATCGGCTGCGCGCCGAGGGCCGCGACGGCTACTGGCGCTTTCGTCTGGATCACCAGCGGATCGAATGGGATGACGGCATTCTGGGCGACATCTCGATCGACGCGGCCTCGGTCAGCGATCCGGTGCTGATCCGTGCCGACGGACAGGTTCTTTATACCTTCGCGTCATCGGTGGATGACACCGATATGGGTGTGACCGACATCGTGCGGGGATCTGACCACGTGACCAATACCGCGACGCAGATCCAGATCATTCAGGCGATCGGCGGCACCCCCCCCAACTTCGCCCATCACAGCCTTCTGACCGGCGCCAAGGGCGAAGAGCTGTCCAAGCGGATCGGCGCGCTGTCGCTGAAGGATCTGCGCGAAGCTGGCGTGGCGCCCGAGGCGCTGCTGTCGCTGATGGCGCGGCTGGGGTCGGGCCAGCCGGTGACGCTGGCAGGTCTTGACGAGTTGGCGGACGAGTTCGACCTGTCGCGGTTCGGTGCATCGCCCACCAAGTTCGATGCCGAAGATCTGTGGCCGCTGACCCGTGAAAAGACCCAGTCGCTGCCGTTCGAGGCGGTCGAGGACCAGATCCTGGCGCTTGGCGTCCCGAAGGAACAGGCCGCGCGGTTCTGGCGCGTGACGTCAAAGAACATCACCACGCTGGACGATCTTGCCGGATGGTGGCGCATCTTCAGCACCGGGGCCGATCCGCAGATCGATCCTGAAGATGCCGATTTCATCGTGGATGCGATGGCGCTGCTGCCGCCGCCGCCCTACGACGATGCCACTTGGGCCACGTGGACCGCGCAGGTGAAGGCCGCAACCGGCCGCAAGGGCAAGGGGCTGTTCATGCCGCTGCGCAAGGCAGTCACGGGGCAGGCGCACGGTCCCGAGATGGCCGACCTGATGCCGCTGCTTCAAGTGGTGAAGGCGCGCGGTTAACGGCAGTTGTGGGCGCAGCGTCAGCGACGGTTCCATGACTGGAAGCGTCGCTGATCGATGTCCTGCCATGCGCCCGTGATTGTTGCTTTGCGCGATCCTGCGACATCGGATCGGGCGGACTGCGTCGGCGTTTTCCAAGACGGAACAAAAAGATGAGGCGGAGCGTCGGCGTTTGTTCGGACATGTTCCAGAAAACCGCTTGACGCCCCCTGCGCCACCCCTTACATCGCCCCACACCCGTGGCGGAGTAGCTCAGTTGGTTAGAGCAGAGGAATCATAATCCTTGTGTCGGGGGTTCAAATCCCTCCTCCGCTACCACCTTTTCCTTCCCTGAAATCTGTCGTCATGTTCGTCGAGAGATAATCAAGCCCTTCAAAGGGTTGTTCTCGACAATGCATGCCGCGAACCGGGATTCGTGATCAGAGCAACTTTGATCATTTGAAAAGGCAGAATGTCGCAAGCTTGCGCAGACACGCACCGGCACCGTGGCTGGCTGACGATCCGGTTTGATCCCGAGATGAGTTGGCACCCACGCCTGCACTGTTCTCTACCGGGCTATCAGTCGAAAAGGCTTGGCGAAAAATTCCGGCATATTGCCGTCCGGTCATCGACAGGCAGAGCAGGCTGTCGGCTGATCTTGTAACCCGCCCTTTGCTCGGCCCATACCCTGATATATTGCAGTTGCTGCAACCTTGCCCATGGATCAACCTTAGGCGGGAGGGCGGAACGACGAATGCACGAACTTCATTTCAAGGCCGATCCTGCGGGCAAGCCGGCATTGCTGCTGGTGCATGGGATCCTGTCCAGCCGGGGACACTGGGCACTGAATACGGATCTGCCACGTCACTATCGCTGTATCCGGGTCGATCTTCCGGCCCACGGGAACAGCCTCGCGCCCGACGATCCATTTTCTTGCCGCCCCGGTGACCGAAATCTTCAACGAGGTCATGGCGGACGACATGACGAGGGAGCTATCTGGTCATGAAAATTAGCAAGATCGTGCATCCCGTGGGTATCTACGGCTTTGCCGCACTCGGCGGCTGGCTGATGAGCGCGACAGGATCGCCGCTGCCCTGGATGATCGGCCCGCTGATTGCGACCGCCTTGCTCTATCTCGCCGGTGTCACGACTTACATCATTCCGGTGCGCACGCGCCCTTTGGGGCAGATCATCGTGGCCGCGCAAGTCGGGCTGTCCTTTTCGCCGGCGGCTCTTGGCAAGCTTCTGGACCTGATGCCGCTGCTGGTCGGCATGGCGTTGCTGACCGCGGGTTGCGCTTGCCTTGTCGCCTTTGTCCTTAGCCGGATCTCGGGCACGGGCCTTGTCGCATCGCTGCTGTCGACCATTCCGACCAGCCCGGTGGAGGCCGCCATCATCGCCGAGCGCATGGGCCTGCCCCCCGGACCGATCATCTTCGCGCAGACGCTTCGGATCGCGTCCATCGTGGTTCTGGTGCCGATCACGATCTACGCCATCGATGGCTGGCCGGATCGTCAGGGACTGACCTCGGCACAGGATTTCGATGCTTTCGGATCGCTGCTGCTGATCGCCGCCGCCGTGACCGCGGCCTTCGTGTTCCGCTTCCTGCGCATCTCGAACCCGTTCTTTCTGGGCGCGCTGGCGGCTTCTGCCGCCCTGACCGCGTTCGGAACGACACCGGCCCCGTTTCCTCCAGCCGTGCTGTCCGTTGCTCAGATTCTGCTGGGAACCTGGCTCGGGTCGACCTTCCGCCGTTCCCTGTTCGTGTCGGCGGGGCGGACGGTTGCGTCGATCGGCCTGTCAACGCTGCTGTTCCTGGGGCTTACGACGATCACCGGCTATGCCCTGTCGATCTTTCTTGGCATGACGTGGGAGGATCTGGTTCTTGGTGCGGCGCCCGGAGGCGTGACCGAGATGGCGCTGACCGCCAAGTATCTGGAACTGGACGTCGCGCTGATCACCGCATTTCATCTGGTGCGGATCTTCATGATCGTTCCTGCGATACCTGCGATCGCGCGTCTTCTGCAACGCCACGAAGAGCGGCGAGCGGCAGGCTGATCGGCATCCCGGTACATCCTTGGATCTTGGTTGCAAGACCTCATAGAGTGGTCAGGGGCGTGCCCGACTGTTTGAAATGACAAGGCGATCCAAGAGATGACGTTGCCCGCGATGAAGCGCGACGAGGCTGTGCCCGACCAAAGGGTGGTTCTGTTCGCGTGCTGCATCGCGCTGTGCCTTGCCGTTTCCGTGTTCGGCATCGGGCCACTGACGAAATACTATCTGTCGGACAGCAAGGCGCGCGGCGAAAATACGATGCGTCTGGTCGTCGCCACGCTGAATGGCGAGTTGGCCCGATACGAACGGTTGCCGCAATTGCTGGCGCAGCAGGATCTGGTGCGACGGGTCGTCTCGGACCCTGCCGATAGCGATGTCGTTCAGGCCGCGAATGCCTACCTGCAATCGGTCAACACGCTGCTTGGGTCGTCCGATCTTTACGTGATGAACACCGACGGGCTGACGGTGGCCGCCAGCAACTACGATTCGGATGTTCCCTTCACGGGGCAGAACTTTTCCTATCGGCCCTATTTCGCGGATGCCCTGCAGGGCGGATTCGGGCGTTTCTATGGCTTGGGAACCACGTCACAGCGGCGCGGTTATTATTTCGCCGCGCCGATCCGGCAGGGTGGCGCGATCACGGGTGTCATAGCGCAGAAGATCGATCTGGACCTTCTGGAGGAAAGCTGGCGCGCGGCGGAATACGAGATCATCGTGACCGACCCCGAGGGGATCATCTTTCTGTCGGCCCGGCAGGACTGGTCCTATTCGTCGCTGGCACCCCTTAGCATCGAGGCGTTGCAGCGATCCCGCGAAGTGCAGCGTTATGCCGACGCTCAGATCGGTGTTCTGCCCTTGCGCGTGACCGGCAGCTATGACGGCGATGAACTGGTGACCGTGGATGATGGCGGCAGTTCGCGCCGCTTTCTGGTCATCGCGCAACAGATGCAGGATGCCGGATGGACCGTGCGGGTGCTGGTCGATACCGCCCTGGCCCGTTCGCAGGCATGGACGATGGTCTTGCTGGCGGTTCTTGCGATCGCGTTCGTCACGCTTGGGCTGGGGGTCGTCATGCAGCGCCGGAACAGGCAGCGCGAACTGACCCAGTATCAGCGGGCGACGCAGGCGCTTCTGGAACAACGCGTGCAGGAACGGACCGCGGAACTGGCATCGGTCAACGCGCGTCTGCGCGACGAGGTCACAGAACGCCGCGCGACCGAGACCGAGCTGCGCCGCACGCAGCGCCGATTGGTGCAATCGGCCAAGCTGGCCGCGTTGGGACAGATGTCGGCGGCGCTGAGCCATGAGTTCAACCAACCTCTGGGGGCGATACGGAACTTTGCCGAAAACGCCGAAAGCTATATCGAGCGCGACCGGTGGGATGAGGCGCGCAAGAACATCACGCGTATTCTTGGCCTGACCGATCGCATGACCGAAATCAGCCGCACGCTTCGCAATTTCGCACGTAAGCCCCGGCAGCAACTTGGTCCCGTCGATCTGGCCGCCCTGGTCGGCGAAAGCGTCGAGGTGATCTCGTGGCGGCTGAAAGGGTCGGCCATCCGCATCGATTCAGATGGTGTTCCCGATCAGTTGTGGGTCATGGCAGAACCCGTCCGCCTGCAGCAGGTAATGGTCAATCTGCTGGCAAATTCGCTGGATGCGCTGCGCGAAACCCCTGATGCGAGAATTGTAATCGCGGCCGCCGACAAGGGTGAAAACGTGCTGGTAAGCATCATCGACAACGGGCCGGGAATTCCGCCGGATCTACAGGAGCGGATCTTCGATCCGTTCTTTTCCACCAAGGGTGTCGGACAGGGACTGGGGCTTGGCCTGTCCATCTCGTATAACATCATACGGGATTTCGATGGCGAACTGCGGTTGCGCGATGCGCCGTCAGGCGGCGCCATATTCGAGATAGAGTTGAAAGCGGCAAGACCAGAGGACGAAGAATCGCCATGAAAGGCCGTGTGCTGCTGATCGACGACGAGGATGATTTCCGGCTTTCCATGGCGCAGGCCCTGGATCTGGCAGGCTTCGAGGTCGAGGATCATTCCGATGCGCAGTCGGCGCTGCATCTGCTCAGCTTCGGGTTTCGGGGCATCGTGATCACCGACATCCGCATGCCCCGCCTTGACGGGCTAAGCCTGATGAACCGCGTGGCCGAGATTGATGCCGAAATTCCGGTGATCCTTGTGACAGGGCACGGGGACGTGCAGCTTGCCGTTCGCTCGATGCGCGACGGCGCCTATGATTTTCTGGAGAAACCCTTCAAGACCACGCATCTGACCGAAATCGCCGCCCGCGCGATGGAATTCAGGCGCGTGCTGCTGGAAAACCGGGTGCTGCGCGCCGCCGCCGGACAAAATGACGATCTGGAACAGCGGCTGATCGGGCGTTCCAGCCTGATGATTGATCTTCGGCGCAGGATGCGCACCATCGGACCGACCGAGGCAGACGTGCTGATCGTCGGCGAGACCGGCGTCGGCAAGGAAGTGGTGGCGCGTGCGCTGCACGATCTGTCGTCGCGGGCAACCAAGCCATTCGTTGCGATCGACTGCGCTGCGTTGCCGGCAAGCCTGATCGAATCCGAACTGTTCGGGCACGAGGCCGGCGCCTTTGCCGGTGCCCTGCGCGAAAGATACGGCAAGCTGGAACATGCGCAGGGCGGAACGATCCTGCTGGACGAGATCGGCTCGTTACCGACCCAGGTACAGGGAAAATTCCTGCGGGCGGTGGAAAAGCGTGTGATCACCCGGCTTGGCTCGCACGATGAACGGCCGCTGGACGTGCGGTTCATGGCCACATCCCGAAAGCCGCTGGAAGAAGAGGTCGCGGCGGGCAATTTCAGGCCCGATCTGCTGTATCGGTTGAACGTCGTGACCTTGACGGTTCCGCCCCTGACCGACCGGCAGGAAGATATTCCGCTTCTGTTCAGCAAGCTGGTGCAAGAGGCCGCCGGACGATACAGTTGCGAACCGCCGCCGCTGTCGCCCAGGGTCATCAGTGACATCAACTCGCGGCCTTGGCCGGGCAATGTCCGCGAACTGCGAAATGCCGCCGATCGCTATGCGATGGGCATCGCGCTGCAACCCTTGGACGGGGAAGACGAACAACCGATGCGCCTGGCAGATCAGGTCGCCGCGTTCGAGCGGAACGTGATCGCGGCGGCGTTGCTGAACCATGGCGGCAAGTTGAAACCGGTCTACGAATCACTGGGGCTGTCGCGAAAATCGCTTTACGAAAAGATGCAGAAATACGGGATCGACAAGACCCGGTTCGGATTGGACGCCGACGAAACCGACGACTGATGCGGTCCGCAGGGAACATGCCTGCGAAGCGATGTCACCTTTTCCACCCATTGCTGCGGTGCGGCGGCGTTTTTTGGGCTTCGGTGGCGCTAGCAAGGTTTGCGACAAAACTGTGCAAGGTGCTTTCAACTGTGCATCCCACGGGCATGGCCCGCGGAGAGGATGCATAGAGGGAGGAAATTCATGCAAACCTATCGTCTCGCCTTTGCCGCCGCCGCCGCGCTGATGATCTTTCAGCCGGCCGTCGCACAGGAAGATCGCGCGGACTGGCCTAGCAGCATGACCATCGGCACCGCCAGCCAGGGCGGCACCTATTTCATCTACGGGACCGGACTTGCGGCGCTGATCAGTCAGAACCTGGGCGTCAACGCCTCGGCCGAGGTGACGGGCGGCCCGGTTCAGAACGCCACTCTGGTGGAAACCGGTGATCATCAGGTCGGTCTGCTGACCATGGGACCGGCACACGAGGCCTGGACCGGCAAAAGCGAACTTGCGCCTGGTGTGGAACACAAGCAGCTGCGCGCGCTGTTCCCGATGTACCAGACCCCGTTCGAGGCCGTTGCGTTGCAATCCACGGGCATCGACGACGTGTCCAAGCTGGACGGCAAGCGCGTCTCGGTCGGTCCGGCCGGCGGCACCGCTGCCACCTATTGGCCGCGCTTCTTCGAGGTGATCGGTGTCAGCCCGAACATCAGCTATGCAGGCGCCAGTGACTCGACCGGGCAGGTCAAGGACGGTCTGATCGATGGCTTCTCGTTTGCCGCTGGCGTGCCGATCTCGGCCTTCTCGCAGATTGCCGCAGAAAACCCGGTGAACATCTTCGGGTTCACCGACGAGCAGCGCGACCAGATCCTTGAGGCGATGCCCGAGGTTTCGGCCTTCGATATTCCGGCGGACCTGTATCCGGACACCCCGGCGCACGGGACCGTGGCGATGTGGAACTTTGCCACCGCTTCGGCTGAAATGCCCGAGAGCCTGGCCTATGAGATCACCAAGCTTGTGATGGAAAACAACGAGGCGATGGTTCAGATCCACGCGGCAGCGGCCGAAACCCTACCCGAGAATGTCGGTCAGAACAGCTTCCTGCCCTATCATCCCGGCGCGGTGCGCTATTTCGACGAAGCCGGCATCGAGATCCCGGACGAACTGCGTCCGTAAGGCGGCAAGGATGCCCCGGATGACGGGGCATCCCCACCAAACCTTCCAGTAATTTGCGGCGATTGTCCGCGCAGCCACGATGCCGCCCACAGGGCGCGGCACGGCGATACCCTTTTGCAACGGAGCGGCAGATGTCTCATCCCGAGCCCACCCAGTCACCCGTCATCGCGCAGGGCGTGGATGACGAACCACTGACCCCGACGCAACGCGACCTGCGGGGGCGAAACGGCCTCGTCTTCGCCGCGCTGTGCATCGCCTATACGCTTTTCCATATTCTGGTCATGAACCTGTTTCCGATGGAGACATGGGCCTATCGACTGATCCATGTCACCGGCGGTCTCGTGATCGGCTTCCTGGGTTATTCGGCGCTGACGCAATCCGATGAGGCGACCGGTGCGGCGGGCAAGCTGTCGGACCGCGGCATGCCTGAAAAGGCGCTGCTGGCACTGGCGCTGGCAGGGGTGGGATATGCCTTTGCGATGATCGCCTATGCCTGGCTTGGACGCTGGTTCGCAGGCATGGCCAATCCCTCCGCCTTCATCTTCAACAGTTTCGGCATTCCGCTGCTTGTCGGAACGATTGCCGCGCTGGTGGCGGGCTGGGTTTACTCTGGTCGCGATCGCAACCGGATCTACGAAGGGGACTGGCTTCTGGGCATCGCGTCGATCGCGGTGCTTGGCTATATCCTGTTCGTTGTCGGGGCCCTGCGCCTTCGCGCGGGCACCGGGATGGCGCAGCCGGGTGATATGTATGCCGCCATCGCCGGCGTGATCCTGATCCTTGAACTGACGCGACGCCTGACCGGGCTTGTGCTGGTGGTGATCGTCAGCGTGTTCATCGCCTATTCGTTCCTGGGTCCGTGGCTGCCGGGGTTCCTGAACCACCGTGGCTATAACGCCTCGCGCTTCTTCACCTATATCTTCACCGATCAGGGGATCCTGGGGGCGCCGATCGCGGTGTCTTCGACCTATATCATCCTGTTCATCGTCTTCGCGGCTTTCCTGCAGGCATCGAAGGTGGGCGATTACTTCGTTAACTTCGCCTTCGCCGCCGCCGGTCAGGCGCGCGGCGGACCGGCCAAGGTCGCCGTCTTTGCCAGCGGCCTGATGGGCATGATCAACGGCACCTCGGCGGGCAATGTCGTCTCGACCGGGTCGCTGACCATTCCGCTGATGAAGCGGGTGGGCTATCCGGCCAGATCGGCCGCCGCCATCGAGGCGACCGCGTCGTCGGGTGGGCAGATCCTGCCGCCGATCATGGGGGCCGGTGCGTTCATCATGGCCGAGGTCACGGGCATTCCCTACACGGAAATCGTCGTGGCCGCGATCATCCCGGCGGTGCTGTATTTCATTTCGGTCTACTTCATGGTCGATCTGCAGGCGCTGAAGCTGGACATGAAGGGGCTGCCCCGGTCCGAACTACCGAAATTCGCCGTGCTGGTCCGTCAGGTCTATCTGTTCCTGCCTATCATCATCCTGATCTATACGCTGTTTGCGGGGTATTCGGTCATTCGTGCCGGCACGCTGGCGATGGTGTCGGCAGCCGTGGTCAGCTGGCTTACCCCGCACCGGATGGGACCGCGCCAGATCCTGCACGCGCTTGATCTGGGGGCGCGCATGTCGATCCAGATGGTTGCGGTCTGTGCCGCCGCCGGAGTGATCGTCGGTGTCATCGCGCTGACGGGCGTAGGCGCGCGTTTCTCGACCCTGCTGCTGAGCATCGCCGATCAAAGCCAGCTTCTGGCGCTGTTCTTTGCGATGTGCATCTCGATCCTGCTGGGAATGGGCATGCCGACCACGGCCGCCTATGCCGTGGCCGCGGCAGTCGTCGCGCCTGGGCTGGTATCTTTGGGCATCCCGGTTCTGGTCGCGCATTTCTTCGTCTTCTACTATGCCGTCATGTCGGCGATCACACCGCCGGTCGCGCTCGCCGCCTATGCGGGGGCGGGGCTTGCGGGGTCGGACCCGATGAAGACCTCGTTCGAGGCTTTCCGCCTTGGGCTTGCCGCCTTCATCGTGCCGTTCATGTTCTTTTCGTCGCATGAACTGCTGATGCAGGGCGAATGGATCGACATCCTGCATGTCTTCGTATCGGCGATGCTGGGGATGTTCCTGCTGTCTGCATCGGTGATCGGCTATTATTTCGGTCGGCTGAACATCGTTCTGCGCGCGGTGCTGCTGGCTGCCGCTCTGGCGATGGTCGACGGGGGCTGGCTGACGGACGCCATCGGGCTGGCGGTGGCCGCAGGTCTGTTCGTTCTGCAGCGCGCCATGCGAGGTCAGCGGGTCAACGCGACATGACAGACTGAAACGCGGCTGCGGGTCGGACGGCCCGCAGCCGCTTCTTTGCCGACGGTCTGACAACAGCGAATCAATCGTTGAGGGAATAGAAACGATGAAACGCCCTAGTGAGACGGCACCAGCTTTCCGCCAAGGCATGACAGGAGTGCTGCTGGCCGGCGCATTCGCCTGCCTGCCCGGCATCGCGACCGCGCAAACCCAGCAGGCGGCCGAACGCGACGAATTCTTCTGGCTGGGCGAGATCAACAAGGCCAGCATCGTGATCAGCAGCGAAGAAGGCTTGCTGGACACTGAACTAGCGCCCGCGAACGGCAAGGCGCTGGACGCGGTCATCGCGAACGGCAACGCACCCGATGCCGAACGTCCGGGCACCGTCATCACCTTCGAGCCGTTGCTGTTCGAACGGGGCGGGGTCGAGGTGACGCTGATCCATGCCGGTCGTTCCAGCCAGGACATGCACGCCACCTACCGCGCCGCGATGCTGCGGGACGGGATGCTGAATCTTGCCCGGCAGCTGATCGCAGGACCAGTGGATCGCCGAAGAACGTGACCATATCCAACGCGGGTGGCGGATCGGTCGTCATCCCTGCGGGCGCAAGTTCGGTCACCTTTACCCTGGACCCCCGCCCGGACACCCAGATCGAGGCAGATGAATCGATCCGCCTCAGCCTGGCCGACAGCGACGGCTATAACGTCGGCACCCTTGGTCCGGTCGCCGCGACGATCCTGAACGACGATCTAGACCCCGAGACGGATCCCTCCCTGCCCAACATCACGATGAACCTTGCCTCGGCGACGGTTTATGAGGATGGCGACGGCAATCTGGTCTACGAATTTCACCGCAGTGGCGCGGCGACCGATGCGTTGACTGTCGGTTTCGAGGTCAGCGGATCCGCGACGCTGCCGTCCGGGGACTTCACCGTGACCGGCGCCGATAGTTTCGAAACTGCAGGGGCAGAGAACCCGAACCTGGCGTCGTTCAACACCTACGCGGTCAAGTTGGCCGAATATGCGACCACGGGCGCGGCGGATGGCGAGATCGCCGCCAACGCCAACGCGAACCTCGTCACGCAGGTCTATCTTTACGAAACCTGGGCGCGACCTGATCTGGTCCTTGGTGCGCTTGAGCGTTCGACCGACGAGGAAACCGGAGAAGTGACCACCTTCGAGGTCTCTGCCCCGGAATACTATCTGTCGCTCGAGGACATGACAGACGATCTGCGCGACGCCTATCGCGGTCTGGCCGAGGCCAATCCGATCTTCAGGGAGGTGGCGCCGGTGGGCGAGGCGTTCCTGTTGGCGGTTCAGCAGGGTGTTGCGACGCGCGATCCCTATGCGCCCGATGCGGGCAGCGACGGCAAGGTTGATCTGTGGTGGGACGATAATCTGCATGCCAGCAAATACGGATCCTATCTCAGCAGCCTGACCCTGTTCGGCACGATCACCGGCGTCGATCCGCGCGCGCTCGGGGCGCAGGAACGTGCGGCGGCTGATCTGGGCATCACGGTATCCGAAGTCGCCCCCCTGCAGGATGTCGCGGCGGCGACCCTTGGCTTTTCGCTGGACGCGCGTTGGACCACACCGGGGCAAGTGACCGAGTTGCGGGGTGATGCGGGGGTGCTGGCCACGGCAGGGGCGTTCGGCTTTGCGGACAACGATATCGACGCGACGCATTCAGTCACGGCCAGCGCGCTGACGACCGATGCGCTTGGGGGGCTTGACGTCACCTTGCACGCCGACACGACGGGCGACGGCACGGGCGGCGCGGTCAACTGGACCTATACAGTGGACAGCCGCGCCGTGGATTTCCTTGCGCCGGGCGAAGCGCGGATCGAGCATTTCCTGGTCACCATCACCGACGATCATGGCGGCGTCGCCACGCAAGAGGTCGAGGTGATGATCACCGGCAGCGATGACGACGCGCCGATCATCACCTCGGGTGACGGCGCTGCCAGCCTGTCCCTGCAGATGGGCGAAAATACGCAGGCCGTGACGACCATCACGGCCTTCGACCCCGAGGGCGCCTTGCCAAGCTATGCGGTTGCAGGGGGCTCCGACGCGGCGGCGTTTTCCATCGACGCCAAGACCGGAGCGCTTCGTTTCAACACGGCCCCGAATTACGAAGCGCCGACCGATTCCGATCAGGACAACATCTATGACGTGATCGTTCAGGCCAACGATGGGGCAGGCGCGGCCCGCCAGTCGATCAGCGTGACGATCAATGATGTCGATGACCCGGCCTCGATTGGCGGAGACGCAGCCGGGCGGGTCGCCGAGGACGGCCATACGACCACGGGCGGCCTGCTGACGATCGCGGACGAGGATCAGGGACAGGCCGGCTTTCAAACGCCGCCATCCCTGTGCGGCGACTATGGCCGGTTCACCTTCGACCCCACAAGCGGGGCGTGGAGCTATGATCTGGATAACGACGCCGATGCGGTGCAGATGCTGGGCGACGGCGATGCTCTTCAGGACAGCCTGACTTGGCACGCTCAAATCGATCGAGAACGTGATCGGCGGCCAAGGCGACGACGTGATCCGCGGTGATGGCGGTGACAACAGCCTGCGTGGCGGACTGGGGGCCGATACGATCCGTGGCGGCGCGGGCGACGACCTGATCCATGGACAGGGCGATGGCGCCGTCCTGTTCGGCGGCAAGGGTGCCGACCAGTTCGTCTTTGTGGACGAAATCTCTGATGAGCAGACCAGCGTGCTGAAAATCCGCGACCATGACGACCTGGACAGGATCGATATCGGAGACGCCGGGATCACATCGGTCGCGGTTCATGGCAGAACGCTGCAACTGACCGTGGGCGACGATGCGGATCTGATCGTCATTCACGGCGTGAAGGATTTCGACGATCTGCAGTTCGTCTGATCGGGCCCGCGCGTGCGGCCCGATTCCGGGCCGCGCCGCAGATGCTACAATTCGTCCCGCCAGCGATTGACCAGCGGATAGCGGCGATCCAGCCAGAACGCCCTGGTGGAAATGCGCGGTCCGGGGGCGGCCTGATAGCGTTTCCATTCGCTGATATACAGCAGCTTTTCGACCTGTTTCACGGTTTCGGCGTCGAAGCCCTGGGCAACCAGATCCTTCAGCGCCAGATCCTTTTCGACCAATCCTTCAAGGATCGCATCCAGCACCTCGTAGGGGGGCAGCGAATCCTCGTCCTTCTGGTCTGGGCGCAGCTCGGCCGAGGGGGGCTTGCTGATGATCTGCGGCGGGATCACCTCGCCCTTGGGGCCCATCATCCAGTCGCGGTGATTGGCGTTTCGCCAGCGGCTGGTTTCGAACACCCGTGTCTTGTACAGATCCTTGATGGGGTTATAGCCGCCCGCCATGTCGCCATAGATGGTGGCATAGCCCACCGCGACCTCGGACTTGTTGCCGGTGGTCAGCAGCATCTCGTTGAACTTGTTCGACAGCGCCATCAGCATCACGCCACGCAGGCGCGACTGGATGTTCTCTTCGGTCGTGTCGGGCTGGGTCCCCTCCATCAGATGCGCCAGCGCATCGGCCACGGCGTCGCGCGCACCCTCGATATGGACGGTGTCCAGACGTGTGCCAAGTCGCGTTGCGCAATCGGCGGCGTCGTCCAGACTGCCCTGAGACGTGTATTCCGACGGCAGCATGACGCAGCGCACATTGTCTGGCCCGATCGCGTCGGCGGCGATGGTCGCGACCAGCGCGGAATCGATGCCGCCCGACAGGCCCAGAACGACCTTGCTGAAGCCCGACTTGCGCAGATATTCCCGCAGGCCCAGCATCATCGCGTGATAATCCTGTTCCCAGGCATCGGGCTGGGTGGCCATCAGGCCGGGCTGCGCCTGCCAACCCTCGGCGCTGCGGATGAAATCGACATGCGCGATCGCTTCCTCGAAGGGCGGAAGCTGGACCACCTTCTTGCCGCCCGGGTTCAGCACGAAGCTGGCGCCGTCGTAAAGCTGATCGTCCTGCCCGCCCACCATGTTCACATAGACCAGCGGCAGGCCGGTCTCGACCACGCGCCCCACCATGTGACCCATGCGCAGATCCAGTTTTTCGCGGTGATAGGGGCTGCCATTGGGCACCACCAGAATCTCGGCGCCGGTCTCGGCCAGCGTCTCGGCCACGTCGGGATACCAGCTGTCCTCGCAGATCGGGCTGCCGATCCGGGCATCGCCGACGACATAGGGTCCGCTGATCGGGCCGCTGTCGAACAGGCGCAATTCGTCGAACAACTGCTTGTAGGGCAGGTGATGCTTCAGGACGCGGGCCACCAGCTTGCCGTTCCTGAAGACGAAATAGGCGTTATACAGCTTGTCCCCATCGCGCCAAGGACCGCCGATACCGATGGCGGGGCCGTCCACACAGGCCTCGCCCACCGCCATGACGGCGGTCATCGCCTTCTGGGTGAAGGCCGGCTTCAGCACCAGATCCTGGGTCTGATAGCCGGTGATGAACATTTCCGGCAACGCCAGCATGTCGGCGCCGGCCTGACGCGCGGTCTGCCACGCCTCGCGTGCCTTGCGGGCATTGCCAGACAGGTCGCCGACGGTGGCGTTCAACTGCCCGATGGTCAGGCGGAAACGGTCGGTCATGGCAGGGCCCCCTGTGTTTTCGCATCCGTGATAGGGGATCATTCCTGAAAGGAAAAGTCGGGCTTTGCGCGTGACGTCCGGTTGCGATAGACCATGAGGCAAAAGACGAAGGGTGCGGGTTGATGAAGGCAGCATTTCGGGCAGGTTTGGCGGCGCTGGCCATATTCACGACCACGACTGTGGCCGATGCGCAGGTCATCACCAAGAAATACGACGATGGCGGCGTCTATGAAGGCACGTTCCGCAATGGCCGCCAGCACGGTCAGGGCAGCTATACTCTGCCCAATGGCTATCGCTACGAGGGCGATTGGGTCGATGGTCAGATCATGGGGCAGGGCACCGCGACCTTCCCGAACGGATCGGTCTATGTCGGCCAGTTCGCCGGCGGCAAGCCCGACGGCAAGGGCAAGATCACCTATGGCGATGGCGGCACCTATGAAGGCGACTGGATCGGCGGCGAGATCACCGGCGAGGGCGAGGCGCAGTATGCCAATGGCAGCGTCTACAAGGGACAGTTCGTCAAGGGCCTGCACCAGGGCAAAGGCGTGCTGACCCAGCCGAATGGCTACAAATACGAAGGCGACTGGAATGCCGGGGTCAAGGAAGGCCAGGGCCGGATCACCTATCCCGACGGGTCGATCTATGAAGGCGGCATGCTGGCCGGGCAGCGTGCCGGGCGCGGCAAGCTGACCATGGCCGACGGGATGACCTATGACGGGATCTGGTCGGCGGGCCAGATGTCGGGCACCGGCGTTCTGGTTCAGGCGTCGGGCGACCGCTACGAGGGCCGGATGGTGGCGGGCAAGCGCGAGGGGCAGGGCATTGCGACCTATGCCAACGGCGATGTCTATGACGGCCAGTTCAGTGCCGACCGTCGCCACGGCACCGGCACGTTCACCGGCACCGATGGTTATGTCTATACCGGCGACTGGGTCGAGGGCCGGATGGAGGGCAGCGGCCGGATCACCTATCCCGACGGTTCGGTCTATGTCGGTCAGATGAAGGACGACCGGCCCGACGGCACGGGCAAGATCACCTATCCCGACGGATCGACCTATGAGGGCCAGTGGAACGCAGGCGTGATCGAGGGCGAGGGCAAGGCCACCTATGCCAACGGCATGGTCTATGAAGGCAGTTTCCGGAACGCCCGCAACGACGGTCAGGGCCGGATGTCCTATCCCGACGGCTACGTCTATACCGGGGCGTGGAAAGACGGCCAGCGGCATGGCGACGGCCAGGCGACCTATCCGGATGGCACCGTCTATACCGGCAGCTTCGCGAACGGTCTCAGGGCGGGGCAGGGCAAGCTGACCACCCCCGACGGTTTCGTGTACGAGGGCGGCTGGAAGGATGGCGAGATCGACGGAGACGGGGTCGCCACCTATGCCAATGGCGACCGCTATGAAGGGAACTTCGTTGCGGGAAAGCGGCAGGGCCAAGGCGTGATGCGCTATGCGACGGGGCAGGTCGCCTCGGGCGAATGGCAGGACAACCGGCTGATCGAGGCTGACGACGCTGCGGCGGAAACCCCGCCCGCCGCACAGCCGCAGGGTGAGGCACCCGACCTGCCCGCCGAGGGCGGCGGCAACTGACAGCCCGCAGACATCGCACCGGCACAGCGGACATTCGCATCTGGTGTGGGGGCGCCGCCGCCCGGCTTGCGTTGCCCCGCGAAACTGATCTAGCCTGATGCGCTTGCAACAAGGACGCCGGAATTGAGCCTGCCCGACACCCCCCTCGACACCGCGCCGGACGATCATCGCGGCAGGCTTTCAGACCCTGCGCGGCTGGCGTCGCTGAAAGCGTCCGACCTGATGGACAGTCTGCCCGAGGAGACGTTCGACCGGGTGATCCGGCTGGCGTCACGCCTGACCGGAGCGCCTGTCGGGCTTTTCTCTCTGGTCGATGAGACGCGGCAGTTCTTCAAGGCGCAGGCGGGCTTGCCCGACGGTGTCGCCGAATCCCGCCAGACCCCGCTCAGCCATTCGCTTTGTCAGTATGTCGTCAGCCGCGATGCCCCGCTGGTCGTGTCGGATGCGCTGCAAAGCCCGCTGCTACGCGACAACGGTGCTGTGCACGACCTGAAGGTCAGCGCCTATCTGGGCGTGCCGATCCATGCGCCCGACGGCCAGGCTATCGGTTCGCTGTGCGCCATCGACACCTCGTCCCGGGATTGGTCCGAGGATCAGATCGATTCGATGCACAGCCTGGCCGCAATGGTCGAAAGCGAACTTGCGCTGCGGCATGCCGCGGCCGCGCGGCAGTTGCTGCTGTCCGAGATGAACCACCGCGTGAAAAATCTTTTCACCGTGGTGTCGGCCATCGTCCGCATCAGCCGGCGCGCGCACGAAGATGACGCGGATGCTCTGGCGGCCGAGATTGAACAGCGCCTTCAGGCGTTATCGGCGGCGCACGGGCTGATCGCGCCGAGCGTGGCGTCTGACAAGTTGGCGGCTGGCAGCGTCCCGCTTGACCGGCTGATCGAAACCCTGACCGCGCCCTATCAGCGGCCGGGCCTGTCGCTGGATTTTCAAGGGCCGCAGATCGATCTGGGGCCACGCGCCGCAGCGACTCTGGCGCTGGTCTTTCACGAAATGATCACGAACGCCGCAAAATACGGCGCGCTGCGCGATGGCGGCGGGCGGCTGGCGATCGGATGGCGGCTGGGGGGCAATTCGCTGCAACTGGACTGGTCGGAAACGTCGACCGATCCGGACACGACGGGTGGCGATGCCGAAATATCGACCGATCCCTCCGCGCCGGGTTTCGGATCGCAGCTGATCGATCTTCTGGTGGCAGGGCCTCTTGAAGGGCAGATCACCGGCGGCGGTGCGGCCTCGGGGCTTGTGCGCAATTTCAGCCTGCCGCTGGCCTCGCTGTCACGCTGAACCGGCGCTGGCCGAACCGTCGCGCAGATCGTCGTCGCGGATCGTGTCCATGACCCGGACCAGTTCCGACGAGATGCGCGGTTCGGACAGGGCGTGACCCGATGCGGGGATGATCCGCAATTCGCAGCCCGGCCAGCCCTCGGCCAACTCATGCGCGGTTCCGGGCGGGCACACCATGTCATAGCGGCCCTGAACGATCACCGCGGGCAAATGTTCGATCCGGTGGCGGTCACGCAGAAGCTGACCTTCCTCCAGAAAGCACTGGTTGCTGAAATAATGATTCTCTAGCCGGGCGAAGGCGCGGGCATATTCGGCGGGCGCGTGGCTGACCGGTGCCGATTGCAGGCCCGCCAGCGCGTTTTCCCACATCAGCCAGGGCAGGGCATAGCGGCCCTGCCGTCCCGCGTCTTCCGAAAACAGGCGGCGATGATACGCGCCGATCATGTCGTGGCGCTCCGCCTCGGGGATGGGATCCTGAAACCGCGCCCACAGATCGGGAAAGAACCGCGCCGCGCCGCCGCCATAGAACCAGTCCAGCTCGCGTTGCCGGCCAAGAAAGACCCCCCGCAGCACCAGTCCGGTGACATGGTCGGGTTGCGCCTCGGCATAGGCCAGCGCCAGCGTTGCGCCCCAGCTGCCGCCGAACAGCAGCCAGGCCGGGATGTCCAGATCGGCGCGGATGCGTTCGATATCGGCGACCAGATGCTGCGTCGTGTTCGCCTCGACCGATGCGGTGGGCCGCGACCGGCCACAGCCGCGCTGGTCGAACAGCACGATCCGGAAATGGGCCGGATCGAAGAACCTGCGCATGAACGGGCTGCATCCGCCACCAGGCCCGCCATGCAGCACAAGCACCGGCCGTCCCTCCGGATTGCCGCATTGCTCGATATACAGACGATGTCCGTCGCCCACATTCAGGATGCGGCGGTCGAAGGGATCGTCCGCCGGGTGCAGGCGGCCATGTGTCGCGGAGATTTGCCCTGCCATTCGGTCCATCCGACCAGTATAGACACAACCGACAGCGCCTGCCAGAAGGACCGAAGCATGACCAGCATCGACCCCGACGAAATTGCCAAGTTCGAGGCGATGGCCGCAGAATGGTGGGATCCCAAGGGCAAGTTCAGGCCGTTGCACCTGATGAACCCGGTGCGTCTGGATTACATCGCCACCCAGATCGCGGCCGAGTTTGGCCGCGATCGCAAGGGCGCCCGGCCATTCGATGGGCTGCGTATTCTGGATATCGGCTGCGGCGGTGGCCTTGTCGCGGAACCGATGGCGCGTCTGGGCGCCGATGTCGTGGGTGCGGACGCCGCCCAGGGCAATATCGCAGTCGCCGGGCTTCACGCCGACCAGCAGGGCCTTGCGATCGACTATCGCGCCACGACCGCCGAGGCACTGGCAGATGCGGGCGAGCGGTTCGATGTTGTTATGGCGCTTGAGATCGTGGAACATGTCGCCGATCCGGGGGCCTTCATCGCCACCTGCCGCGATCTGCTGCGTCCCGGCGGACTGGTAATCATGTCCACACTGAACCGCACCGCGAAAAGCTTCGGCGCGGCGATCATCGGGGCCGAATGGATCATGCGCTGGCTGCCCAGGGGCACGCATGACTGGGCACGCTTCATCAAGCCGGACGAACTGGCCGCGATGGCCGCAACGGCAGGCTGCAATGTCGTGGATCGGCGCGGCATGGTCTTCAACCCGATCGGTTTCGGGTGGCACCTGTCGGACCGCGATCTGTCGGTCAACTATATCCTGACGGCGCGGCGCCCGACCTGACCGGCCAACCTCAGTCCGGCCCGCCCTCAAGCCGGATGCGCAGTTCCCGCAACACCGGCAGCGCGCCGCGCACCCGATCCGCCCCGATATCGCGCACCACTTCGGCAATCAGCGGCATGAACGCGGCGATTGCCGCATCCCGCGCCGCGCGACCCGCCGGGCTGATCGACACGAATTTCCGCCGCGCGTCGTCCCAATCCGGGCGGATATGAACATGCCCGGCCCATTCCAGCCGCGACAGCGTGTTGGTCATCGCGCCGCGTGTGACGTGGAACGCCTCGGCCAACTGGGCGGGGGTGCGTTCCTCGTTCACATGCGCCAGCAGATTCAGCACCGAGAAATGAGAGATCTGCATGCCGCGCGGCAGCGCCTTGCTGATCAGGTTGCGTGACAGCTGATCGGCAATCAGCACCTCGGCGAACAGGCTTGCGGCCAGCCGGTCGGTCGATTGCGGTTTCTCGATGTCTGTCACGGGCTTGTTCATTGTCTGGGCAAGGTCTCACGGGCCGTCGAACGGCCTGTCATGGGTCAGCGAGGGAATGCGCGACCGTGCCCTGTCAACTGCCCCAAGGTCAAGCTCGACCATGCTCAGACCTTGCGTCACGCCCCCGTCAGCCAGCACCTTGCCCCAGGGATCGACGGCAAGGCTGTGCCCGTGGCTGCGGCGCGGCACTCGATCGGGGCTGTGCGGCGCGTCATGCGTGCCGCATTGCGCGGGGGCCAGCACAAAGCAGCCGGTCTCAATGGCGCGCGCGCGCATCAGCACCTCCCAATGCGCGGCGCCGGTTGTCGGGCTGAAGGCCGAGGGCACCGTCAGGATCCGCGCACCGGCCTGCGCCAGCTTGCGGTAAAGATGCGGGAACCGCAGATCATAGCAGATCGTCAACCCCACCGGCACACCTGCCGCCTTGGTCACCACCGCCCGATCGCCGGGGCGATAGGCGGCGCTCTCGCGATATTGCTCGGTCTCGGAAATTTTCACGTCGAACATGTGCAGCTTGTCATAGCTGGCCGCGACCTCGCCGTCGGGATCGATCAGGATGCTGCGGTTGACGAAACGGTCGCCATCGCCGGATTTCAGCGCCAGCGATCCGATCAGCAGCCAGATCCCGGCGGCGCGCGCCTCGGATCGCAATGCCGACAGGGTCGGATCCTTGGCCTGGACATGCAGCACCGCCTCCTGACGCTTGCGATCCGGCGACAGGATATTCGTCGCCTCGGGCGTCAGCACCAGCTGCGCACCCTCGGCAGCCGCCTGCCGGATCAGCGGAATGGTCTGCGACAGATTCGCGATCGGATCGTCGCTGACGTTCAGCTGGACCAGCCCGACCTTCAACATGTCGCCGCCGGTCATGCCGCTTTGCCCTGCAGCAGCGGGTCCAGCTTGCCGGCGCGCTCCAGCGCGTGCAATTCATCGCTGCCGCCGACATGGGTTTCGCCGACAAAGATCTGCGGCACCGTGCGCTTGCCGTGGGCGCGCTGCATCATCTCGGCCCGGCGTTCGGGTTCGGCGCCGACATCGATCTCGGCATAGCTGACATTCTTGCGATCCAGCAGCGCCTTGGCAGCGATGCAGAACGGGCAGGTGCGGGTGGCGTAGATTTCGACTGTAGGTTTCTGGGTCATGGCGTTCCGGTCATCAGGTTCCAGGGACAAATCTAGTCATCCTTGACCGCGCGCGCCAGAACCGCGACCGATATTGGACCCGAACCAGCCGCCAGCAGCGCCTCGGCGGCTGCGGCCAGCGTCGCGCCCGAGGTCATAACGTCGTCGACCAGCAGCACCGCCCGGCCTTCGATCCGCGCGCTGCGGCGCGGGTTCACCCCCAGCGCACCGGCGATATTGGCAAAACGGTCGCTGACATTGCGATGGTCCTGACCCTGCGTGTGGCGGTGGCGGATCAGCAGATCGGGCATATGTTGCAGCCCGCGTAACCTTGCCAGATGCGCCGAGACCAGTGCCGCCTGGTTGTAGCGCCGCTTCATCAGCCGCCGAAGATGCAGCGGGACCGGCGCGACGACCATGCCCGGCCGCACGAGCGGCGCGGCCGAACGGGACAGCCAGCCCGCCAGAAAGGGCGCCAGGTCGGGCCGGTCGCCATGTTTCAGCGACAGGATCAGGCTGCGACCCGTGCCGGAATAGACCATCGCCGCGCGGCCGTGCCGCCAGGGACGCGCGATCGCCAGGCAATCGTCGCAGATCAGCGATTCGTCGTCGGTGCGGCAGGTGCCATCATCGGGCAGCGGGGCGCCGCAGCGGTTGCACGCGGTGCCGGTGATGAAGCGGGTCTCGCGCCAGCAATCCGGACACAGCCCCGTGTCGTCTTCGGCGCTGCCCGCGACGGGCACGCCGCAACCGATGCATTGCGGCGGATACAGCAGTGCCAGCGCGCCTTTCATCGCCCTGCGAAGCACCCTATGTTGCATCCCCATGGAAGCCCCCTCTGCCACCGATCGCCCTGTCCTGACCGACCGCGCGGCGCTGAAGCGTCAGCGCCGGCGCGCGATCCGCGCGGGCCATGCCGATGTGCTGCACCGCCTTGCCGCGGACGAGATCCACGATAGGCTGGCCGAGATTAACAGATCGTTTACGCAAACCGCCCTGGTGACGGGATTTCCCGATTTCTGGCGCGCGCGCTTCCCGGATGCGAGGATCGTGGCCGATGATCCGGTGCTGGATCTGCGTCCCGGCGCGCATGATCTTGTGATTCACGCCATGTCGCTGCACTGGGCGGACGACCCGGTTGGACAGATCGTGCAGTCGGCACGCGCCCTGCGCGAAGACGGATTGTTCATCGCCGCCTGTCTTGGCGGCCAGACCTTGCACGAGGTCCGCCAGGTTCTGGCGCAGGCCGAGGCGGAAGTCACGGGCGGGTTGTCGCCCCGCATCCTGCCGATGGGCGAGATCCGCGACATGGGCGCGCTGCTGGGACGTGCCGGGCTGGCGCTGCCGGTCGCCGACCTGGTCAGCCAGCGTGCCAGCTATCGCGACCTGATCCATCTCGCGCGCGACTTGCGCGCCATGGGCGAGGGCAACGCCATGGCCGCCCGCCTGCGCCGTCCGACACGGCGCGAGGTGTTTGCCCGCGCCGCCGCGATCATGGCCGAACATCATCCCGACCGCGACGATCCGTCCCGTGTCGCAACGACCTTCGATCTGGTCTTTCTGACCGGATGGGCCCCGTCCGAATCGCAGCCCAAACCGCTGCGGCCCGGCTCTGCCAAGACCCGCCTAGCCGATGCGCTGAACGAAATCAGGAACAAGCCATGACGCCAGACCACGCGCCCGCCGATCACCCCGCGATCCAGCCCGCCAGAACCGGCATCCTGATCGCCAATCTGGGCACGCCCGACGGCTATGATTACTGGTCTATGCGTCGCTATCTGAATGAATTCCTGTCCGACCGCCGGGTGATCGACCTGCCGCGCTGGAAATGGCAGCCGATCCTGCAGGGCATCATCCTGACCAAGCGACCGTTCAGTTCCGGCGCGAACTACAAGCTGATCTGGAACGAAGACAAGGGCGAAAGCCCGCTGATGACGATCACCCGCGATCAGACGGCGGCGCTGCGCGACCGCGCCCAGGCCGAATGGGGCGACAAAGTGATGGTCGAATTCTGCATGCGCTATGGCAATCCTTCGACCTCGGATGTGCTGGATCGGATGGTGAAGGCCGGCTGTCGGCGGATCGTGTTCCTGCCGCTGTATCCGCAATACGCCGCGCCGACCTCGGCGACCGCGAACGACCAGTTGTTCAGGGCGCTGATGGAACAGACCTGGCAACCTTCGGTGCGGACCTGTGATCCTTATTTCGACCGGCCCGACTATATCGCGGCGCTGGCGGGTTCGGTCCGCCGGACCCTGGGGGACAGGGTGCCGTCACGTCTGGTCGCGTCCTATCACGGCATGCCACGGCGATACCTGATGCAGGGCGATCCCTATCACTGCCAGTGCCAGAAGACCTCGCGCCTTCTGCAACAGGAGCTTGGCTGGCCCGACGGCGTGATCGACACCACCTTCCAGTCGGTCTTCGGCCGCGAGGAATGGCTGCGTCCCTATACCGTCGAACATGTCGCCGAACTGGCCCGACAGGGCGTCACCGATATCGCGGTGGTCTCGCCCGCCTTTGCGGCAGACTGCATCGAAACCCTGGAAGAGATCAACGGAGAGATCCGCGAAAGTTTCGAACACGCAGGCGGCAAGGACTTCACCTATATCCCGTGCCTGAACGACGACCCGGCTCATATCGAGGTGATGATGTCTGTCATCCGCGACAATATCGGCGGCTGGATCTAGTGATTCCTGCCCGGTGCACGCCCGGCGTCATCAGTCGCCGATTGTGTGCTTGACGGCGCGCGTCGCAAACCCTATCAGGGCTGCGCTGCAGGGGTATAGCTCAGTTGGTAGAGCATCGGTCTCCAAAACCGAGGGTCGTGGGTTCGAGTCCCCCTGCCCCTGCCAGGCCTCCATACATGTCTCGAATTGCCAGGCGATATTGATCGGCAGGGTCGCTCGGCGGCAGTCGTTTCGGTTGTGTTAACGCGGCGTGCGTTGTCGGTGTACGCGCTGTGCATGTCGTGTGTCCGGCGGGTGCTTTTCCGGTGCGGGCTTGAATCGCCGCGCGTCGCCAGTTAAATGCCCAACTGAATTTCCGCGAGGAGCCGCAAGTGGCCACCAATCCTGTCCAGTTCATCAACCAGGTCCGCGCCGAGGCCGCCAAGATCACCTGGCCCACCCGCCGCGAGGTCATCACGACCACGATCATGGTCTTCATCATGGCCGCGCTGACCAGTATTTTCTTCTTTCTGGTGGATCTGGTGATCCGCTTCGGCCTGACCGAAGGGTTGAAGTTCATCAGCGGCTGATCCGGGCTTGCAATTCCGGGCGCGTGGCGGTATCTGCCCACGACTGTCCGGTTGACGGCGTGCATCGAATCCGCATGCGCGCCGATTTCAATTTTGCCGGGCGCATTTGAATTCAAGGGGTTGCCGGCATGTGCAGGTGATTCCCGAAAGACGAACAGGGGTCGATCGAGACATGGCAAAGCGTTGGTATTCGGTCAGCGTCCTGTCGAACTTCGAGAAGAAGGTCGCCGAGGCGATTCGTCAGGCGGCATCCGAGAAGGGCCTTGAAGAGCAGATCGACGAGGTGCTGGTCCCGACCGAGGAGGTCATCGAGATCCGCCGCGGCAAGAAGGTGACGTCCGAGCGTCGTTTCATGCCCGGCTATGTGCTGGTCCACATGGACATGTCGGATCGGACCTATCATCTGGTGAACTCGATCAACCGGGTCACCGGCTTTCTCGGATCGCAGGGCAAGCCCATGCCCATGCGTGACGAAGAGGTGAACACCATCCTTCACCGCACCGGCGATGGCGACGAGGCTGCACCGCGCAACCTGATCCGCTTTGACGTGGGCGAGAAGGTGAATGTGACCGATGGCCCCTTCGAGGGCTTTTCGGGCATGGTCGAAGAGGTTGACGAAGCGGCGTCGCGGATCAAGGTCACCGTTTCGATCTTCGGCCGGCCGACCCCGGTCGAACTGGAATTCACGCAGGTCGCCAAGACCGCGTGATTGGTTGCGGGAGGCGCCGGTCCCTTCGGGGATACGGGCCGTACCGCTAAGTCGGCCCCGCAAGTCCGGTCAAGGGCAGGGGCGTGATGATAAGGAGAAGGCCACATGGCCAAGAAAGTCGTCGGGCAGCTGAAGCTGCAAATCAAGGCGGGTCAGGCGAACCCGTCGCCCCCCGTTGGCCCCGCACTGGGTCAGCGCGGTATCAACATCATGGAATTCTGCAAGGCGTTCAACGCCAAGACGCAGGAGATGGAGCAGGGTTCCCCCGTTCCGGTCGTGATCACCTACTACGCCGACAAGTCGTTCACCTTCGAGACGAAGACGCCGCCGGCGTCCTTCCTGCTGAAGAAAGCAGCCGGCCTGAAGCCGGTGGGCAAGCGCAACCGCGCCAAGGGTTCGGAAAAGCCCGGTCGCGCGACCGCTGGCTATGTGACCGTCAAGCAGGTGCGCGAGATCGCCGAGTCGAAGATGACGGATCTTTCCGCCAATGACGTCGATCAGGCGATGAAGATCATTCTGGGTTCGGCCCGTTCGATCGGTATCGAGGTGAAAGGCTAAGCCATGGCGAAGATTGCGAAGAAAAAAGCCGCGGCCCGCGCCGCCTTTGAAGGCAAGACCAACGTCAGCGTCGAGGATGCCGTCAAGCTGGTCAAGGGCTCGGCCTCGGCCAAGTTCGACGAAACCATCGAGATCGCGCTGAACCTGGGTGTCGATCCGCGTCACGCTGACCAGATGGTCCGCGGCGTCGTGACGCTGCCCGCCGGCACCGGCAAGGATGTGCGCGTGGCCGTGTTCGCCCGTGGTCCCAAGGCTGACGAAGCCAAGGCAGCGGGTGCGGACATCGTCGGCGCCGAGGACCTGATGGAAACGATCCAGTCAGGCAAGATCGAGTTCGACCGTTGCATCGCGACGCCGGACATGATGCCGCTGGTCGGCCGTCTGGGCAAGATTCTGGGCCCGCGCAACCTGATGCCGAACCCCAAGGTCGGCACGGTGACGATGGATGTCGCGAATGCCGTCAAGGCCGCCAAGGGTGGTGAGGTTCAGTTCAAGGCCGAGAAGGCGGGCGTTGTCCATGCCGGCATCGGCAAGGTCAGCTTCGACGAAGACAAGCTGGCTCAGAACCTGCGTGCCTTCGTGGACGCGGTACAGAAGGCCAAGCCCTCGGGCGCGAAAGGGACCTACATGAAAAAGGTCTCCATCAGCTCGACCATGGGGCCGGGCGTTTCGGTGGACGTCGCTTCGGCGACCGCCAATTAAGGAATTTCCCGGCCTGTAAGCCGGGAATGACGGGGCTGCCGAAACGCCGCCCCGTCCTGTCCGAGACGGAGGGTGCCGCGGTCCGCAAGGACCAAGGCTTAATGTCCTTCCTGAGATGGGAACAAGCATTTTTCCGAAGGTTGAACCTTCGGGCGATCTTGTCCCTCACGGACCCGATCCGGTCCCTCGGGGCCGGAACAAAGTGAGAGCCGGGGGGAAACCCCCATATTGGAGTGAAACCGTGGATAGAGCACAAAAAGAACAGGTGGTCGATGAACTCGGCCAGATCTTTGAAAGCTCTGGCGTCGTGGTGGTTGCCCACTACGAGGGAATGACGGTTGCGCAAATGCAGGACCTGCGAGCGAAGATGCGCGAAGCAGGTGGTGCGGTGCGTGTTGCCAAGAACAAGCTCGCCAAGATCGCCCTGGAAGGTAAGCCTTGCGCAAGCATCGCCGACTACCTGACGGGCATGACCGTGTTGTCCTTCTCGGAAGACCCTGTGGCTGCGGCCAAGGTCTGCCAGGAATACGCCAAGGGGAACGAGAAATTCGTGATCCTGGGCGGTGCCATGGGCGACTCGGCGCTGGATCCGGCCGGTGTGAAAGCCGTGGCCGCCATGCCGTCGCGTGACGAGCTTATTGCTTCGATCGTGTCCTGCATCGGCGCCCCTGCTTCCAACATCGCCGGTGCGATCGGCGCGCCTGCAAGCAACATCGCGGGCATCCTCAGCACTCTGGAAGAGCGCGAGGCTGCTTGACGCAACCCTTTCCCGACTGGTGGTTGAATACCCGACGTTGGAACACTAACTGGAAAGAACGGAAAAATGGCTGATCTGAAGAAACTCGCCGAAGAAATCGTGGGCCTGACCCTGCTGGAAGCCCAAGAACTGAAAACCATCCTGAAAGACGAATACGGCATCGAGCCGGCTGCCGGTGGCGCCGTCATGATGGCCGGTCCGGCTGCTGGCGCTGAAGAAGCTGCCGAAGAGAAGACCGAATTCGACGTCGTTCTGGTCGAGGCCGGTGCCAGCAAGATCAACGTGATCAAGGAAGTGCGCGGCATCACCGGTCTGGGCCTGAAAGAAGCCAAGGACCTGGTCGAAGCTGGTGGCAAGGTCAAGGAAGGCGCCAACAAGGACGAAGCCGAAGAAATCAAGAAAAAGCTCGAAGCGGCTGGCGCCAAGGTCGAGCTGAAGTAATCGGCTTTCTTGCTGGATGAATGTGGCAGGGTCCGGGCTTTCCCGGTCCCTGCCGAATCTGTCTTGAAGGGCGATTTGGACGATCCGTCGCAGACCTTCCTTCAGGGCATGTTCGAGGTTCGGGAGCCACGCGGTGGGACGCGCGGCACGAATGGAACCTCACCCCTGCATTCGTAGGCCGCATCCGGGGGCCCCGACCCGGATCGCGCGCGAAGACGAAAGGTGACAAGACCCCATGGCGCAATCCTATGTCGGCCAGAAGCGCATCCGGCGCTATTACGGCAATATTCGCGAAGTGCTGGAGATGCCGAACCTCATCGAGGTTCAGAAATCCTCTTACGATCTGTTCCTGAACTCGGGCGAAGGCACCGGCCACAACGATGGCGACGGCATTCAGGGCGTGTTCCAGTCGGTCTTTCCGATCAAGGATTTCAACGAGACCGCGACGCTGGAATTCGTCAAGTACGACCTGGAACGCCCGAAATACGATGTCGAGGAATGTCAGCAGCGTGACATGACCTATGCGGCACCGTTGAAGGTGACGCTGCGTCTGATCGTGTTCGATGTCGATGAAAACACCGGCGCGAAATCGGTCAAGGACATCAAGGAACAGGATGTCTTCATGGGCGACATGCCCCTGATGACCACCAACGGCACGTTCATCGTGAACGGGACCGAGCGCGTCGTCGTTTCCCAAATGCACCGTTCGCCCGGCGTGTTCTTCGACCATGACCGGGGCAAGACCCATTCCTCGGGGAAGCTGCTGTTCGCCTGCCGGATCATCCCCTATCGCGGCAGCTGGCTGGACTTCGAATTCGACGCCAAGGATCTGGTCTTCGCGCGCATCGACCGCCGCCGGAAACTGCCGGTGACGACCCTGCTTTATGCGCTTGGCATGGATCAGGAAGGTATCATGGATGCCTTCTACGAGACCGTCGATTACACGCTGCGCAAGGACGGCCGCAGTCAGGGCTGGGTGACGCGCTTCTTCCCCGAGCGCGTTCGGGGCACGCGCCCGGCCTACGATCTTGTGAATGCCGATACCGGCGAGGTGATCACCAAAGCGGGCGACAAGGTAACGCCGCGCCTAGTCAAGCAGTTGCTGGATTCGGGCGAGCAGGTCAGCCTGCTGGTTCCGTTCGAGCGTATCATCGGTCGCTTTGTCTCCAAGGATATCATCAACGAGGAAACCGGCTTGATCTACGCCGAGGCCGGCGATGAGATCACTGCGGAATATGACAAGCAGGGCGATCTGTCGGGCGGCCTTTTGAAGGTGCTGCTGGACAACGATGTCACCGATATTCCGGTTCTGGACATCGATCACGTCAATGTCGGTCCGTATATCCGCAACACGATGGCGGCGGACAAGAACATGAACCGCGATCAGGCGCTGATGGACATCTATCGCGTCATGCGCCCCGGCGAGCCGCCCACCGTCGAGGCTGCCAGCACGCTGTTCAACAGCCTGTTCTTCGACAGCGAGCGGTATGACCTGTCCGCGGTCGGTCGGGTGAAGATGAACATGCGTCTGAACCTTGACGCACCGGACACCCAGCGCACCCTTCGCCACGAAGATATCGTGGCCTGCGTGCGCGGACTGGTGGAGCTGCGCGACGGCAAGGGCGAGATCGACGATATCGACCACTTGGGCAACCGTCGTGTGCGTTCGGTCGGCGAACTGATGGAAAATCAGTACCGCATCGGTCTGCTGCGCATGGAGCGCGCGATCCGCGAGCGCATGTCCGGTGTCGAGATCGACACGGTGATGCCGCAGGACCTGATCAACGCGAAACCCGCAGCGGCAGCCGTCCGTGAATTCTTCGGCAGCAGTCAGCTGTCGCAGTTCATGGACCAGACCAACCCGCTGTCCGAAGTGACGCATAAGCGGCGCCTTTCGGCCCTTGGGCCGGGCGGTCTGACGCGCGAACGCGCAGGCTTCGAGGTTCGCGACGTTCACCCGACCCACTATGGCCGGATGTGCCCGATCGAGACGCCGGAAGGTCAGAACATCGGTCTGATCAACAGCCTCGCGACCTTCGCGCGGGTGAACAAGTACGGCTTCATCGAGACTCCGTATCGCAAGGTCGAAAGCGGCCGTGTCACCGACGACGTGGTCTACATGTCCGCGACCGAGGAAATGCGTCACACCGTGGCGCAGGCGAACGCGACGCTGGATGCGGACGGCAACTTCGTGGACGAACTGATTTCGACCCGCCAGTCGGGCGACTTCATGCTGAACCCGGTCGATGCCGTCGATCTGATCGACGTTTCGCCGAAGCAGCTGGTTTCGGTCGCCGCGGCACTGATCCCGTTCCTTGAAAACGACGACGCCAACCGCGCGCTGATGGGCTCGAACATGCAGCGTCAGGCCGTGCCGCTGCTGCGCGCCGAGGCGCCCTTCGTCGGCACCGGCATGGAGGCCGTCGTGGCACGCGATTCCGGCGCCGCGATCACCGCGCGTCGGGGCGGCGTCATCGACCAGGTCGATGCGCAGCGTATCGTCGTGCGCGCCACTGAGAACCTCGAGGCCGGCGATGCGGGCGTGGATATCTATCGTCTGCGCAAGTTCAAGCGCTCGAACCAGTCCTCGACCATCAACCAGCGTCCGCTGGTCAAGGTGGGCGAGAAAGTCGAAGGCGGTCAGGTCATCGCGGACGGTCCGTCGACCGATCAGGGCGAGCTGGCCATCGGCCGGAACGTGGTCGTCGCGTTCATGCCGTGGAACGGCTACAACTACGAAGACTCGATCCTGATCTCCGAACGGATCCACCGCGACGACGTGTTCACCTCGATCCATATCGACGAATACGAAGTGGCGGCCCGCGACACCAAGCTGGGGCCCGAGGAAATCACCCGCGACATCCCGAACGTCGGTGAAGAAGCGCTTCGCAACCTCGACGAGGCAGGCATCGTCTATATCGGCGCCGAGGTCGGACCGGGCGATATCCTGGTCGGCAAGATCACCCCGAAGGGCGAAAGCCCGATGACGCCGGAAGAAAAGCTTCTGCGCGCCATCTTCGGTGAAAAGGCCAGCGACGTCCGCGACACGTCCTTGCGTCTGCCGCCGGGGGCCTATGGCACGATCGTCGAAGTCCGCGTGTTCAACCGCCACGGTGTGGACAAGGACGAACGCGCCCTGCAGATCGAGCGCGAGGAAGTCGAGCGTCTGGCGCGCGACCGCGACGACGAGCAGGCGATTCTGGACCGTAACATCTATGCGCGTCTGAAATCGCTGATCATGGGCAAGACCGCCGTCAAGGGACCGAAAGGTGTCAAGGCGAACTCCGAGATCACCGAGGATCTGCTGGGAACCCTCAGCCGCGGCCAGTGGTGGCAGCTTGCTGTCAGCGAAGAAGACATCGCCAAGGAAGTCGAGGCGCTGAACCATCAGTATGACGCCCAGAAGAAGGCTCTTGAGGCCCGCTTCGAGGACAAGGTCGAGAAGGTCCGTCAGGGCGACGATCTGCCGCCGGGCGTGATGAAGATGGTCAAGGTCTTCGTCGCCGTGAAGCGCAAGCTGCAGGCGGGCGACAAGATGGCCGGTCGTCACGGCAACAAGGGCGTCGTGTCCAAGGTCGTGCCGATGGAGGATATGCCGTTCCTGGCGGACGGTACGCCGGTCGATCTGGTGCTGAACCCGCTTGGCGTGCCATCGCGGATGAACGTCGGCCAGATCCTTGAAACCCATATGGGCTGGGCATCGCGCGGTCTGGGCATCAAGATCGACGAAGCGCTGGAAGAATATCGCCGCAACGGCGACATGACCCCGGTGCGCGAGGCGATGAAGATCGGTTACGGCGATCAGCTGTATTCCGAGACCTTCGAAGGCATGGAGGACGACACTCTGGTCGAGCACGCGAACACCGTGCGCACCGGGGTTCCGATCGCCACGCCGGTCTTCGACGGCGCGAAAGAGGCCGATGTCAACGACGCGCTGGCGCGCGCTGGCTTCGATACGTCGGGCCAGTCGGTGGTGTTCGATGGCCGCACGGGCGAACAATTCGCCCGCAAGGTCACCGTCGGGATGAAATACATCCTGAAGCTGCACCACCTTGTCGATGACAAGATGCATGCCCGTTCGACCGGTCCGTACAGCCTTGTGACCCAGCAGCCGTTGGGTGGTAAGGCGCAGTTCGGTGGTCAGCGTCTGGGTGAGATGGAGGTCTGGGCGCTGGAAGCCTATGGCGCCGCCTATACCCTGCAGGAAATGCTGACCGTCAAATCGGACGACGTCGCCGGCCGCACCAAGGTCTACGAGTCCATCGTCAAGGGCGAGGACAATTTCGAGGCCGGCGTGCCGGAATCGTTCAACGTGCTGGTCAAGGAGGTCCGGGGTCTGGGCCTCAACATGGAACTCCTGGATGCGGAGGAAGAGGAGTGAGGGCTGCGGCCCTCACCCGTCCCCACCCCCGTGCCCTTCATTAGGATTTGAAAATGAACCAGGAACTTGCCACCAACCCCCTGAACCCGCTGGCCCCGCCGCGGCAGTTCGACGAAATCAAGATCTCGCTGGCCTCGCCGGAAGAAATTCTGGCCTGGTCCTTCGGCGAGGTGAAGAAGCCCGAAACCATCAACTACCGCACGTTCAAGCCGGAACGTGACGGCCTGTTCTGCGCGCGCATCTTCGGTCCGATCAAGGACTACGAATGCCTGTGCGGCAAGTACAAGCGCATGAAGTATCGCGGCCTGGTCTGCGAGAAATGCGGCGTCGAAGTCACCTTGCAGAAAGTCCGCCGCGAGCGGATGGGCCATATCGAACTGGCCGCGCCGGTCGCGCATATCTGGTTCCTGAAATCGCTGCCGTCCCGCATCGGCCTGATGCTGGACATGACGCTGCGCGATCTGGAACGCATCCTCTACTTCGAGAACTATGTCGTCATCGAGCCGGGCCTGACCGACCTGACCTATGGCCAGTTGCTGAGCGAAGAGGAATATCTGGACGCGCAGGACAGCTATGGCGCCGATGCCTTCACCGCCGATATCGGCGCCGAGGCGATCCGCGCGATGCTCGCCAATATCGATCTGGCGGCGACCGCTGAACAGCTGCGCGAGGATCTGAAAGAGGCGACGGGCGAACTGAAGCCGAAGAAGATCATCAAGCGGCTGAAGATCGTCGAGTCGTTTCTGGAATCCGGCAACCGTCCGGAATGGATGGTCCTGACCGTAATTCCGGTCATTCCGCCGGAACTGCGTCCGCTGGTGCCGCTGGACGGCGGCCGGTTCGCCACGTCGGACCTGAACGACCTGTACCGCCGCGTGATCAACAGGAACAACCGTCTGAAGCGGCTGATCGAGCTGCGCGCGCCCGACATCATCGTGCGCAACGAAAAGCGCATGCTGCAGGAATCGGTCGATGCGCTGTTCGACAACGGCCGTCGAGGCCGCGTCATCACCGGGAACAACCGCCGCCCTCTCAAGTCGCTGTCGGACATGCTTAAGGGCAAGCAGGGTCGCTTCCGCCAGAACCTTCTGGGCAAGCGGGTCGACTTTTCGGGCCGTTCGGTCATCGTGACCGGCCCGGAACTGAAGCTGCACCAGTGCGGCCTGCCAAAGAAGATGGCTTTGGAGCTGTTCAAGCCGTTCATCTATTCGCGGCTTGAGGCGAAGGGCCTGTCCAGCACGGTCAAGCAGGCCAAGAAGCTGGTCGAGAAGGAACGCCCCGAGGTCTGGGACATCCTGGACGAAGTCATCCGCGAGCATCCGGTTCTGCTGAACCGCGCGCCCACGCTGCACCGTCTGGGCATCCAGGCATTCGAGCCGATCCTGATCGAGGGCAAGGCGATCCAGCTGCACCCGCTGGTCTGTTCGGCCTTCAACGCCGATTTCGACGGCGACCAGATGGCCGTGCACGTCCCGCTGTCGCTGGAAGCGCAGCTGGAAGCGCGCGTCCTGATGATGTCGACGAACAACGTTCTGTCGCCCGCCAACGGCGCGCCGATCATCGTCCCGTCGCAGGACATGGTTCTGGGCCTGTATTATGTCTCGATGATGCGCGAGGGCATGAAGGGCGAGGGCATGGCCTTCTCGAATATCGAAGAGGTCGAACATGCCCTGGCCGCGGGCGAGGTGCATCTGCACGCCAAGATCATGGCGCGCATTCGCCAGATCGACGAGAACGGAAACGAGGTCATCCGCCGGTTTGAAACGACGCCGGGCCGTGTGCGCCTGGGCGCGCTGCTGCCGATGAATGCCAAGGCCCCGTTCGAACTGGTCAACCGCCTTCTGCGCAAGAAGGACATCCAGAACGTCATCGACACCGTCTATCGCTATTGCGGTCAGAAAGAGTCGGTCATCTTCTGCGACCAGATCATGTCGCTTGGCTTCCGCGAGGCATTCCGCGCGGGCATCAGCTTCGGCAAGAACGACATGGTCGTTCCCGACAACAAGTGGGACATCGTCGGCGAAGTCCAGGAACAGGTGAAAGAGTTCGAACAGCAATATCTGGACGGCCTCATCACCCAGGGCGAAAAGTACAACAAGGTCGTGGACGCGTGGTCGAAATGCAACGACCGCGTGACCGAGGCCATGATGTCGACGATCTCGGCCACCAAGAAGGACGAGAGCGGCGCCGAGATGGAGCCGAACAGCGTCTATATGATGGCGCATTCGGGTGCTCGGGGTTCGGTCAACCAGATGAAGCAGCTGGGTGGCATGCGCGGCCTGATGGCCAAGCCGTCGGGCGAGATCATCGAGACGCCGATCATCTCGAACTTCAAGGAAGGTCTGACCGTTCTTGAATACTTCAACTCGACCCACGGTGCCCGGAAGGGTCTGTCGGATACCGCGTTGAAGACCGCGAACTCGGGCTATCTGACCCGTCGTCTGGTGGACGTGGCACAGGACTGCATCATCCGCGAACATGATTGCGGAACCGAGCAGGCCATCACCGCCTCGGCCGCCGTCAACGATGGTGAGGTCATCGCCCCGCTGTCCGAGCGTATTCTGGGACGCACCGCGGCCGAGGATGTGCTGGTCCCCGGCGAGGACGAGATCATCATTCGCGGTGGCGAGCTGATCGACGAACGCAAGGCCGATGCGATCGAACAGGCGGGCGTGCAAAGCGTCCGCATCCGTTCGGCGCTGACCTGCGAATCCGAGGATGGCGTCTGCGCGCTATGCTATGGTCGCGATTTGGCACGCGGCACGCTGGTCAATATCGGCGAGGCGGTGGGCATTATCGCCGCCCAGTCGATCGGCGAGCCGGGCACCCAGCTGACGATGCGGACCTTCCACATCGGCGGCATCGCACAGGGTGGTCAGCAGTCCTTCCAGGCCGCCTCGCACGAGGGCACGGTCCAGTTCCGCAACGAAAGCGTGCTGGAAAATGCCAACGGCGAGATGGTGGTCATGTCGCGCAACATGCAGCTGATGATCATGGATGATCAGGGGCAGGAACGCGCCAGTCACAAGTTGTTCTACGGCAGCAAGCTGTTCGTGAAGGACGGTGACCGCGTCATCCGCGGCGCCAAGCTGTACGAATGGGATCCCTATACCCTGCCGATCATCGCCGAAAAGGGCGGCGTGGCGAAGTTCGTCGATCTTGCCACGGGCCTGTCGGTCCGCGACGAGACCGACGAGGCAACCGGCATGACCCAGAAGATCGTGACGGACTGGCGGTCGGCGCCCAAGGGCAACGACCTCAAGCCCGAGATCATCATCATGGATGCCAACGGCGAACCGGTGCGCAACGATCAGGGCAACCCGGTCAGCTATCCGATGTCGGTCGATGCCATTCTGTCGGTCGAGGACGGTCAGGACATCCGCCCGGGCGACGTCGTCGCGCGTATTCCGCGCGAGGGTGCCAAGACCAAGGACATCACCGGGGGTCTGCCCCGCGTGGCGGAACTGTTTGAGGCACGTCGTCCGAAGGATCACGCCATCATCGCCGAAATCGACGGCTATGTGCGCTTTGGAAAGGACTACAAGAACAAGCGCCGCATCGCCATCGAGCCGTCAGCGGAAGGTCAGGAGCCCGTCGAATACATGGTGCCGAAAGGCAAGCACATCCCGGTGCAGGAAGGCGACTTCGTGCAGAAGGGTGACTACATTATGGACGGCAACCCGGCACCGCACGACATTCTGCGGATCATGGGGATCGAGGCGTTGGCCGACTACCTCATCGACGAGGTGCAGGATGTCTATCGACTGCAGGGTGTGAAGATCAACGACAAGCACATCGAGGTGATCGTTCGCCAGATGCTGCAGAAGATCGAGATCATCGACAGCGGCGATACAACGCTGTTGAAGGGCGAGCATGTCGAACGCGACGAGTTCGAGGAGGAGAACGCCAAGATCGAAGCCAAGGGGGGCCGCCCGGCCTCGGGCGAGCCGGTGCTTCTGGGCATCACCAAGGCGTCGCTGCAGACCCGCAGCTTCATCTCGGCCGCCTCGTTCCAGGAAACGACGCGCGTGCTGACCGAGGCTGCCGTTCAAGGCAAGCGCGACAAGCTGGTTGGTCTGAAGGAAAACGTCATCGTCGGCCGGCTGATCCCGGCAGGCACCGGCGGGGCCACCGCGCGTGTTCGCCGCATCGCCAGCGAACGCGATGCCGAGGTGATCGAGGCGCGCCGCGCCGAGGCCGAGGCTGCCGCCGCGCTGGCGGCGCCGGAACCCGCGATGGATCAACCGGCATCCGAAAGCAGTGTCGCGGATGTGCACGAGCACAGCGAAGACTGAGATCGCTGACATGAACTGAGAAAGGCCCGGCCATATCGGCCGGGCCTTTCTTGTCTGAAATCCCCGGGCCAGCATGTCATGGTCGTGGCGGGACGCGTTGCCCATCGGACGGGCAAGGGGCTTTCAAGTCACCGCGTCTGGCCCTATCGCAGGAATGTCCGGTAATCTCACGGTGTTTCATGCGCGCGCCCCTGATATCGCCCTTTCGCCGGGTCAGCCCGGCCTCGATCACCACCCAGCCGCTTCAGCCTGGCGACAACCTGCGCGGTGCGGTGCTGATGTGCCTGTCCATGCTGGGATATGGCTGCAACGACGCGGTGATGAAATACGTGACACAGACGATGCCTCTGTATCAGGCCATCGCGCTGCGAGGCGTCGCGATGGTGGTGGTGCTGTGGTTTCTGGCACGGCGCGAGGGCGGGTTGCAGTTGCGACTGGCGCGCGGCGATCGCTGGCCGATGTTCTGGCGTGTGTTGGGCGAGGTCGGCTCGACGGTCCTGTTCCTGAATGCCCTGCGTGCCATGGCAATCGGCGACCTTGCGGCGGTGATGCAGTCGCTGCCCCTGGCGATCATGCTGGCCGCGGCCGTGTTCTTTGGCGAACCGTTGGGCTGGCGCCGCACCTCGGCGGTGGTGGTCGGCATGATCGGGGTAATGCTGATCCTTCGCCCGGGCAGCGGGACGTTCGGCATCTGGGCCCTTGTCGCGCTGGCGGCGATGCTGCTGATGGTCCTGCGCGACATGGTGACACGACTGTTCGGTCGGCATGTCGGATCGGCCTCGATCGCGTTCTATGCGGCGCTTAGTGTCGCGGTCACCGGCTTCGTCGGGGTGATCTGGGATGGCTGGGTTGCGCCGGATGTGCGGCAGCTTGCGCTGCTGGTTCTCAGCGGTGCGTTCCTGACGCTGGGATATCTGACGGCGGTCGCGGCCATGCGCGTGGGCGAGATTTCCTATGTCGCGCCGTTCCGCTATACCTCGTTGCTGGTTGCGATCGTTGCCGGGTTGCTGATCTTCGGGGAATGGCCGGATTCCTGGACATGGATCGGCGCGATCCTGATCGTCGGGGCAGGGGGATACACCATCTGGCGCGAAGCGCAGTTGCAGCGGTCTTGACCCCGGGGCCATGTGGTGTCTCGATGAACCGGCCAGGGCGGCATCGGCATTCGCGGGTTGTGTTGACACCCTATCCGATTCCCCCTATACGCCCGACACCCGGCGGGAAACCGCATCGGGGACCAGAACCTGTGTGGTCACGATCCGGGCCAAAAATGCCCCGATCCTCTGGAATTTGACCATCCACCCCTTTCGGGGCCGGATGGGTTTGGCGTTTTGCGATTCGCGCAGAATGCCGTCGAGAAGTGGCGCAGCCGGTCGGCTGCGAGTATTGACAGAGCAAGACGGGGAACCGAATGCCGACGATTCAACAGCTGATCCGCAAACCGCGGCAGCCCAGGGTGCAGCGCAGCAAGTCGATGCATCTTCAGGGATGTCCGCAGAAGCGCGGCGTCTGCACGCGCGTCTATACCACGACGCCGAAGAAACCGAACTCCGCTATGCGTAAGGTGGCCAAGGTCCGCCTGACGAATGGCTTCGAGGTCATCTCCTACATTCCGGGCGAAAAGCACAACCTGCAGGAACACAGCGTCGTGCTGATCCGCGGCGGCCGTGTGAAAGACCTTCCGGGTGTCCGTTACCACATCCTGCGCGGTGTGCTGGATACCCAGGGCGTCAAGGATCGTCGTCAGCGTCGTTCGAAATACGGCGCCAAGCGTCCGAAATAAGGAGAGGCATCAATGTCCCGTCGTCACGCCGCTGAAAAGCGCGAAATCCTGCCCGACGCCAAATATGGCGATCGCGTGCTGACCAAATTCATGAACAACCTGATGGTTGACGGCAAGAAATCGACCGCAGAGCGAATCGTCTACAACGCGCTGGAGCGCGTCGAAGGCCGCCTCAAGCGCGAACCGATCGAAGTCTTCCACGAAGCCCTGGACAACGTGAAGCCTTCCGTCGAAGTGCGTTCGCGCCGCGTCGGTGGTGCCACCTACCAGGTTCCCGTCGAGGTCCGCCCCGTCCGCCGCGAGGCGCTGGCGATCCGCTGGCTGATCACGGCCGCGAAGAACCGTAACGAGAATACGATGGAAGAGCGCCTTGCAGGCGAGCTGGCCGACGCCGTCAACGGCCGCGGCACCGCCGTGAAGAAGCGCGAAGACACCCACAAGATGGCCGACGCCAACAAGGCGTTCAGCCACTACCGCTGGTAAAGCGAAAGGATCCCGACCATGGCACGCGATTATCCGCTGCAGCGTTATCGCAACTTCGGCATCATGGCCCACATCGATGCCGGCAAGACGACGACGACCGAGCGCATCCTTTTCTACACGGGCAAGTCGCACAAGATCGGCGAAGTGCATGACGGCGCCGCGACCATGGACTGGATGGAACAGGAACAGGAACGCGGCATCACGATCACGTCTGCCGCGACCACCACGTTCTGGCAGCGCCAGGAAGACCCGACTGCCGACGGCACGTCGGACACCAAGTACCGCTTCAACATCATCGACACGCCGGGTCACGTCGACTTCACCATCGAGGTGGAGCGTTCGCTGGCCGTTCTGGATGGCGCGATCTGCCTTCTGGACGCCAATGCCGGCGTGGAGCCGCAGACCGAAACGGTCTGGCGTCAGGCCGACCGTTACAAGGTTCCGCGGATCGTGTTCGTCAACAAGATGGACAAGATCGGCGCGGACTTTTTCAACTGCGTCAAGATGATCAAGGACCGCACCGGCGGCACCCCGTGCCCGATCGCCCTGCCGATCGGCGCCGAGGACAAGCTGGAAGGCATCATCGACCTGATCAAGATGGAAGAGTGGACTTGGCGCGGCGAGGATCTGGGTGCGTCCTGGACCCGCCAGCCGATCCGCGACGAACTGAAGGATCAGGCCGAGGAATGGCGCAACAACATGATCGAGCTTGCCGTCGAGCAGGACGATGATGCGATGGAAGCCTATCTGGAAGGCAACGAGCCTGACGAAGATACGCTGCGCCAGCTGATCCGCAAGGGCACGCTGTCGCTGTCGTTCTTCCCGGTCGCTGCCGGTTCGGCGTTCAAGAACAAGGGCGTCCAGCCGCTGCTGAACGCGGTCATCGACTTCCTGCCCGCGCCAATCGACGTGCCGGTGCTGAAGGGCTTCAGCCCCGATGACGAGACCGAAGAGCGCAACATCGAGCGTCCTGCCGACGATTCCGCGCCGTTCTCTGCGCTGGCGTTCAAGATCATGAACGACCCGTTCGTCGGTTCGCTGACCTTCACCCGGATCTATTCGGGCGTGCTGAAGAAGGGCGACTCGATCATCAACTCGACCAAGGGCAAACGCGAGCGTATTGGCCGGATGATGATGATGCACTCGATCAGCCGCGAAGAGATCGACGAGGCATTCGCGGGCGACATCATCGCGCTGGCCGGTCTGAAAGAGACCACCACCGGTGATACGCTGTGCGATGCCAGCAAGCAGGTCGTCCTGGAGACCATGACCTTCCCCGATCCGGTTATCGAGATCGCGGTCGAGCCGAAGTCGAAGGCCGACCAGGAAAAGATGGGTCTGGCCCTGCAGCGTCTGGCGGCAGAGGATCCGTCCTTCCGCGTCGAGACCGATCTGGAATCGGGCCAGACGATCATGAAGGGCATGGGCGAACTTCACCTCGACATCCTGGTCGACCGCATGAAGCGCGAGTTCAAGGTCGAGGCGAATATCGGCGCCCCTCAGGTGGCCTATCGCGAGACCATCTCGTCGCAAGCCGAGATCGACTACACGCACAAGAAACAGACCGGCGGTACCGGTCAGTTCGCGCGCGTCAAGCTGGTCATCACCCCGACCGAGCCGGGCGAAGGTTACTCGTTCGAAAGCAAGATCGTGGGCGGTGCGGTGCCGAAGGAATATATTCCTGGCGTCGAGAAGGGCATCAAGTCGGTGATGGATTCCGGCCCGCTGGCGGGCTTCCCCGTGATCGACTTCAAGGTCGCCCTGATCGACGGTGCCTTCCACGATGTCGACTCGTCGGTTCTGGCCTTCGAGATCGCCTCGCGCGCGGCAATGCGTGAAGGGCTGCGCAAGGCCGGCGCCAAGCTGCTGGAGCCGATCATGAAGGTCGAGGTGGTCACGCCCGAGGAATACACGGGGTCGATCATCGGCGATCTGACCAGCCGTCGCGGGATGGTTCGCGGGCAGGACAGCCGCGGCAACGCGAATGTCATCGACTCGTTCGTTCCGCTGGCCAACATGTTCGGCTACATCAACAACCTGCGTTCCATGTCGTCGGGCCGCGCGGTGTTCACGATGCAGTTCTCGCATTACGAGGCTGTACCGCAGAACATCTCGGACGAGATCCAGAAGAAATACGCATAAGGGCGGTGCGCGGTCCGCGCACCCTACCAACCCCCGTAGGGTGCGTGCCTGCACGCACCGTCAGAAGAAGAGGAGCCAGTTATGGCAAAGGCAAAGTTTGAACGGACGAAACCGCACGTCAATATCGGGACGATCGGTCACGTTGACCACGGCAAGACGACGCTGACGGCGGCGATCACGAAGTATTTTGGTGATTTCCGTG
>NZ_JANAVZ010000020.1 GCF_025195095.1 Paracoccus maritimus
CCGGTCAGGACCGACCCGCGATCCGTGACGGTGATCCACGCGTCGTCGGCATCACCGTCCACCGCCACCTCGGCCTCGCGGCCATATTTGAGGGCGTTGTCGATCAGGTTCGACAGCGCGCCGGCTCTTGGTCCTGCTTCCTGCCGTGGCACATCAGAATCCTTGTGCCTGTGCCGAAACCTATGGCAGATATCCTGCCTATCGTTGATGTCGTGGAAACCGCGCATGTCTGGGACCGGCGCGCCGGCATTGCAAAGACAAAGAAGAACGCCCCCACAAGGGTCCGAGACGCAAGAGGCAGGACATGCACGAAACCCCGGCGGTTGTGGTTATCGGTGGCTCGAACTCGTTGCTTCGGAACGGCTGGGTCGATCATTTGAAGGCCATGCATCCTCGCCCCGATCAGGTCATCAATCTCAGCATAGGTGCGGCCACGACAGCCATGGGGCTATATCGCCTTCTCAGCTGTGTTGACCTGCCGCCTGACCCCGTGATCCTGTGGGAATACTCGTTGAACGAGACAAATTATTTTCTGCATCGACAACCCGGACGGGTGATGACCTATCACAATCGCTGGCTGTTCGAGATCTGCCGCCGTCGTGGTTATCGGGTGCTGCCCGTTCTGCTGTACAACAGATCCGAAGCGACAGGCGAAGAACAAAGCCGCTACCGCGGTGCCCTGGCCGACCTGCTGGCGCGATATGGCCTGCACAGTGTGGACGCGCAACAATTGTGGCTGCGCGACTTCAGCCATCTGTCGGCGGACGTGCTGTATCGCGACAATCCGCATTATTCGACCGAAACGGGGTTTCCTCGCGCGCTTGCGCGCGTCGTTCTGGAAAAGGCATCGCAGGCGGTAATACCGCGCGATAGCGCCGAAGACGGCCGATTCACAGAGCGGGAGTTGCGGATTCTTGCACCTGATCAGGCCGGGTCAGTGAGTTTCGTAAACCGGATCATAGATTGCAAGATCCATCCGATGGCTGAACCGTTGCATATACAGATGGATGGGCGCCTTCTTGCCTGCTTTATGATTGCCTCCAAACGGGGGCCCGCGATTATCTTTCAAAGTGGATCCGAGAAGCGCGGCCCGTATTCCGCACAAATCAGCGCCAGAGAGTCCGGACCCGAATTCCAACTTAAGCACCTTCTGCTTTGGGCCCCCGGAAACAAGCCAATGGTGGTTCAGGGACATCTGACAATAACCCCACGCAATCCGGCTTTGCGCAAACCTGTCGTGCAACATACGCTGGCCTGGAATGGGGCGTGCCCGCCGGAAACCGGGGCAGATGCTGCTGCCAGAGGCGGCATGATCGGCGTTCTGGCAGAGGTGGCAGGCTAAGTTTCTCCGACCGGGAAGAGCTGCGGCACTTTGCACTTGCCTTTCGCGTGTGGCGGCTGGCATGACGCGCCTGCCTGCTACCCCGGCAGGCGGCGTGGATCAGACCGGCCTCGCCGCACCGCGACGACACAGGAACCAACCAGGGCGATGAGCAACCAGCACGACACCCAGACCGAAGGTTCGGAGCTTTACACGAACTTCCTCAAGCTTCTGGATCGACCCGTCGCGCGCGACGTCACGGATTTTCGCGAAGACCTGCTGAACCGGCGCTTGCTGCCCCATCGCATCGGCTTTCGTCGTCGCAACCTTACCGGTGCCTTCTCGGCCAACCTGCCACGGCTGTTTCCCAACCTGATCGCGGTGGACGAACGACGGATCGACGAAGACGCACCTGTGCTGATGTACGGGGCGATCCTTGACGACCTGTCGAAATCGCATGACAGCACACAGGCATTGCTGCCGCATGTGCGTGCGGACGACGATGTGCTGTTCTTCGAGATGGGTTTCCTGGCCTCGACCACCAGCTGGTCCGAGGCGTTGGCATCTCGCGATCCCCGGCAGGCCTGCCTGGGTTATATCTTCGATGATCGCGCCCAGTATTACATGGCAGACTACGAAACCAGGCTGGACGAGCGGCTGAACAGCGAATTCGCGCTGTCCGATGCGGAACGCGCCCGAGCCGGGGCGGCGATGCGCCGGATCGTCGAGGCGAAGATCTCGAAATACAATTCGCAGCCGTTCTTCACGCCTGAAACGTCGCCCGGCTACTCGCGCCGTGTGCTTGTGGTGGACCAGAATTTCTCGGATGCCTCGACCTTCTATGGCCGGGCGTCTGCTGACGATTTCAAGGCAATGCTGGCTGCGGCGATCGACGAGAACCCGGACGCCGAAATTCTGGTCAAGACGCATCCCGACCTCAACTGGGTCAAGGGCGGGACGCGACGCGGCTATTTCGATCACCTGAAATCCGAAGGCCGGGTTCGTATCCTGCGCGACGGGGTAAATCCCTTCGACCTGTTCGACCTGGTCGACAAGGTCTATGTCGGCACAAGCGGCATGGGGCTGGAAGCGCTGCTGGCCGGCAAGGAGGTGGTCTGTTTCGGCGCGCCTTGCTATGCAGGCTGGGGATTGACCGACGACCGGGCCGAGGTGCCGCATCGTCACCGCAAGCGTGACCTGATCGAATTCTTCCACGCCTTCTACATCTGGTACACGATCTACCATCTGCCGGAAGGCGACGTTCCGGCCCGGATTGAGGATGTGCTGGATTTCATTGAGGCGAACCGCCCGGTTCAGCCGGTTCCGACATCCGCATCGGCGGAACCGGTCGTGTCTATCGTCATTCCTGTGCATGGCGTGGAACGCTATGTCGGCGAGTGCATCGAATCCATTCAGCGCCAGAGCATGAGGGATTTCGAAGTCATCCTGATCGACGATGTCAGCCCCGACAATTCGGCCGCGGTGATTCAGGCCTATTGCGACCGCGATCCCCGGATCAGGCTGGTCCGACGCAGCAAAAATGCCGGACCCGGCTTCGTCCGCAATCAGGGGATTGATCTGGCGCGGGGCCGCTATGTTCTGTTCATAGACCCTGACGACTACATGCCCGATCCGGCACATCTGTCGAATATCGTCGCGGTGGCGGATGCGGACAATGCCGACATGGTTCGCTTCCGCAAGCGACACGAACAGGTCGAAGACGAAAGCGGCGCGGTGCTGCAGATGCGGCCCGATACAACCGAAAACTATTTCCCCCGCGAGGTCAGGCGCACGTCGCTGAAAAAGCATCGTGCAATCGCACATTCACGGCATTTCTGGAACTGGCTGTATCGACGCGACTTCCTGGACCGCGGCAATGTGCGGTTCCTCACAACCTATCGCGAGGAACGCGCATTCCTGCTGCAGGCCTATATGGCAGATCCGGTCATCTCGCTGTCCGACAGCAATGGAGTGGTCTATCGGGTTCGGCCGGATTCGGCGGTGCGGCGTGCCCAGACCATGTCCGATGTGCGCGATCAGTTGCAGAATTTCGATCTGGTCGTCAGTCAGTTGCAGGATCACGGCGCGTTGGAACCGTCGTCGCCGCATTGGTGGCTGGCGCGGTTCCAGGTGTCGCAATTCCTGCACTATCTTTACTTCGGCTTCGCGTGGAAGACGGCATTGGCCGAACAGAAGACCGAAACATTCATCGATGCGCTGGCACGAACGCTGGATCGCGCAGGGCTTCAGCCGCAGGATCTTATCTCGGCGCCGTCGCAATTGTCGGAACGGCATCTGCGCGCGAACGCCTATGGGTTGCTGCTGGCCGCGACGCGGATGCGCCGCGTTGACCTGATCGAGGCTGCGCTTTCACTGGCGCCGATCGCTGCGGACGATTTGTATCGCGAATACCTGCGCACTCCACAGGATCCCGCCCATCATGGCCTGCAGCAGGCGCTGAACCTTTATGCGCGGAATGATCGTGTCAGCGCGCCAAGGACGCCGCCGACCCAGACCGAAGAGCGGCCTCGCCTGATCCTGCATCTGGGTGCCACGAAGACCGGCAGCACCATTTTGCAACACCTGCTAGAGGACAACCGGCCGGAACTTCTGCGCAAGGGCATCTGGTATCCTGAGGTCGGGCTTTTCTGGCAGGCCGACCGACCCCACAAGCAGGCCGGACATGCCCGGTTCATGGAGGCAGCATCCAGCGGAAATCCCGACCCGCGCCAGCATATTCTGAACGGTCTGGCGCTGATGCCGGGCCATGTCCACACCATCATCCTGTCCTCCGAGGCGTTCTTCCTGAACCCAAAAGCGTTGGCGCTGCCCGGCTATTTCAGTGATTTTCCGACCGAGATGGTTGTCTATCTGCGCCGTCAGGACGAATGGGCAAATTCGCAATATGCCGAGTTCGTGGCAGGCGGGGCAATCAGCAGCAGATCCGTGCGCTTCGCGACCTGGCTTGGCGAGGAGCAGACCCGGGACTGGCTGGACTATGATCGCCTTGTGCGTGACTGGGAACAGCTTCTGCCCCGCGAAGCCCTGCATCTTCGGCGGTATCAGCGGACCCGTGGAGGGTCGTGGAACATCACCAGTGATTTTGCCGAGATCACCGGGCTTTCCGAGATCGCGACTCTGCCTGCGCCGGCTCGGAACAAAAGCAATGATGCGCGGTTGTCGGCCGCCCATGTCGAACTGATCCGCCAGTTCAACAAGCGTCCATTTCGCGACATGAAAGCCTATCTGACTTTCATCGAGGAAGCCGTGTCCGGCCTGAATGCCTGGCGCCAGGCAAACAAGCTTGACATGCCAGGTCCCTGGTTCCTGACAGACGAGACGGCAGACCAGATCATGCAAGCGGCACGCGTCGGCAATGATCGCATTGCGCGGGACTATTTTGGTGTTCCCGGGGACCAGCTTTTCCCACAGCGCGCGGCCGCGCCCGCCGATTGCCCTGTCCACCTGGCCGAATTCGAGATCGTCGAAACTGCCTATGGGAACCGAAGAAGCCCGCGCCCCGGCGGCTCGCGGTCGCGCGGCATCGTGAATTTCGGAGTATTCGGCTGGCGGCTCTGGTCGTCCGTGCCGCTGCTTGCGATGGTCTATCGTCAGCGCGGCCGACCCGATCTGGCCAACCAGCTTCGCGCAGATCCAAAGGCCTTTGCCGATCAGCATTGGGTGGGGCGCCATCCGCGGTTGCGCTGGCTTGCCTACTCAAACAGCAGCACGCTGGGGCCGCGGCAGGTGCTACGCTTCTGGATACGGCCTCTCCAGCCGCTGGTCCAGCGTCGCGGGGGCGATGATGCGGTGCGCCGTCTGCACGCTGATCCCGTTGCGTTCGTCCGCAATCTGAACAATCCCGCCGCAAAGCTTGTGGGCCGGCTGCTCTTTCCGATGGGAGAACGGATCTGAGCGATATCGACCGCAACTTCCCGCCCGCCGCATCGGATATGGTCACCTCACGCAAAACCGTCACGCTGGAGGTGCCGGAAGCCTGGTTCATGAACCCTGAAGACGGCGATCGGCACCGTCTTTTCTACAGCGCGCTTCTGTCGGCCTTGGCCGGTATGCGGGTGCTGATCGATCCGGTCTGGCTTCCTCGCGGCGCCGAACGCGCCGCGCGGCCGACCGCCTCGGAGAATCTGGTCCTCAGCTTTCATTCCTATGGAGAAGCCGGGAACATCCTTCGCTGCAAGGAATCCTATGTCCCGCCATTCTATACGATGGATCGGATGGGCTATTCCTGCTTTTCGGAACTGGCCCGGTTTCCTGAACGCTTCCGTGACCAGATCGGGGCTGGCGACGATCGCGCCGCTGCCTCTTTCGTCAGCCGTCTCGGGCATGAATTGCGGCACGCCAACCGATCGAAATATCCGCAACCCCCCGCCGAGGCGCGCCGCATAGCGGGCGGGTATGTTTTCGTTCCGCTCCAACTGCGAAACGACAGCGTGGCACAAGGACTGTGGCTGGATAGTCGCGCGGCGCTGAAGACGATCGTCGATGCCGCGTCCGCGCGCGGGTTGACGACGGTCATCAAGCGTCATCCCCGCTGTCGAAGTCGCCGGATCGACGCTGCATTGCAAGAGTTGCGACAGCGCCCGGAGGTCGTGTTGTCTGATCGATCGATCTACGACCTGATCCCTGACGCGGAACTGGTCGTGGGCGCCAATTCCGGCGTTCTCTTCGAGGCCCTTTTGCAAGACCGCCCCGTGATCAGCTTTGCTGCGTCCGATTTCGCGATGGCGGTGCAACAGGTGCGAAGCCAGGCGGAACTGGCCGCCGCCATCGCGCGACCCGATCCGCCCGCCTTGTCCTGGCGCCACAAGTTTCTGTTCTGGTATCTTTGCAGCTATTGCGTTCGCGCCGATGACAGCTTCGAGATCGGTCAGCGGATAAGGTCGTTCAACCCGGACCCAACGCCGGACGGTTCGACGGTGACCCGCGTCGGGTCGCGCCTGAACTGGTATTTTCTTGCGATCCTGGATCGGATAAGGCGCAGGTTCTTCTAGGCTTGGCCGGCGGCCACGAAGATAGCTTTTGGGATACGCCGAGCAATCAGTTCTGCACCGGACGGTTCAAAGATAGTTGCGGGCCACGGCGATCGCGACGGCTTGCGTGCGGGTCTTTGCCCCGAGTTTTGTGCAAGCCTTCTGGGCGCGTTGCTTTACCGTCGCCTCGGCGATACCCAGCTTTGCGGCGATGGCACCCTGTGCCAGCCCGTCGCGAAGGCATTCCAGGACCGCCAGTTCGGCCCCGGTCAATGAGGCGCGGTTCAGGACCAAGTCCGTCCACAGGTTGAATTTCGTGGACAGGGTGACGATCTCGTCGTCGGTGAACTCGCGACGTGGATGCGACAGGGTCAGAAACGACCGCTTCAGATCGGTCTTGCGTGAAATCGCCACGCCGAAATTCAGGCGAAATTGCTGCGCGGCGTGCATGAAAGCCATGTCCTCTGGCCGCTTGCGAACGTCGGACCAGCGAATCCAGCCCTCGTTCTCGACCGTCCAGCGGGCGATCGGATCCGCGAAGAAGTAGTTCCGTTCCTGATAGATGTCGCGCCATTCCTCGGGATAGGCGTTATACAGATGCTCTGGCCCCTGATAGGTCAGGTTGAATCCCATGATCCAGCCCGACGGCGCCAAGCGGTGCAGTTCGGCAATCTCGTCGCCGAAATTTGGGATCAGATCATGCAGCAATTCCGCCTCCTCGCGCTCATGTGATGGGCAAAGTAGCTTATGGGATATGCCCAGAAGTCACTTTTGCAATTTTGTCCGCGACAGCGTCCTTTTACGCGTTTTTAGTGCCCTTACACCAGTATGGAGATTCAGATGGTAACAGCGTTCAACGAACAGAAGCTGGCAGACGCTGAGTTCAGCAGGGACATGGTCGAAACGATGCTGGAGTATTTCGACGCATATGCCGATGACGGTGTTTTGACTGTCGAGGTGCGCGAGGGGGGACTTTGGCTTCCCAACCGAATCACCGGCGGTCGCCAGTTCCTCGGCCTTGCCAAGCTTCCCGATTTTCTCAAACACTAGCATTTCCGAGGTACAAGATGAATTCCACCTTGCGGGTCGATGTCCTCGTCCTGCCATTTGACATGGACCGGTTCGATCTGGTCGCCAAGTTCTTCGAATTTCGCAAGAAAATTTTCGTGGACCAGATGTGCTGGCCGCTGCACCACGCGGAAGGGATCGAGTTCGAGCAGTACGATACCTTCGACACCGCCTATGTGATCGCCCATGAGGACGGTGAGGTCCTAGGCGGCGCGCGACTGAAGCGGACCGACAAGCTGTTCGGGAAAGGAAAGGTCAGCTATTCCTACATGATCAGGGATGCACATCTGGGCCTATTGCCGGGAATGCCGCATCACCTGTGCTACGATGCGCCGCCCACCGATCCGAAGTGCTGGGAATTGACCCGCTTTGCCGCAGTCCATCGGTCGGGGCTGGCCGAACAAATTCTGGAAGCGGCCAACGGTTACCTGCACCGAATCGGCGCGACCGACTGCCTGTTTCTGGGTCCGCCGGCCTTTTTGCGCATGGCATCGCGACTTGGCTGGACGCCTGAACCGCTTGGAGATGTCGTGTGCAATGATGACGGCCGGTTTCTTGCCTTTGCCTGTCCGGTACGCGCCCCCGTCGGGCGACCGCAGCCGCCTGCGCCGCAGCCGCACATGCATCACTAGGGCTTCGCGCACGGCGATCTGGCGGCGCAGGTTTGTCGAATTCTTCGTCGGTCATGGGCGTCGCACAGGCGCTGATGGCGCGGCGGTCGATTTTGCCTTGACGGAAATTTTCCGTTTTGCATCAATGATACGGCTTGCGGACGAAGCGGATTCGGTCGCAGAGGATCTTCGTTGGTGCATTCGACATTTCCGGAAAACCAGTCTGACGCGGTGACCGAGGACCGTTTTCGCCTTCTGGGAGGGCAGGGCTGGCGAATCGAGATCACTTGTCTGGCGTCGGCGCAGAAACGTCACGCAAACTATTTCGGGCAGTGGGTCATTTGTGCGATTTCGCCGGATGGCGACCAACTGCGCCGTCTGGTGACCGCGCGGAATCTGGCCGACATGCGAAGCTTCAAGACGATCAACGGGCTGGTTTCATTTCTGGAGGAGCTTGGAATCGATGCGCCGCATGTCCCGTTGCGCGAGGGGATGCGGCTGGCCCAATCGCCGCATGAGGAATGATGGCGGGATGGGAACCTGCCTGCGGCGACATGGTTGGGTAGCGAACCGACGTCAGCAAGGAGAGATTGACATGTCCCGCCTGATCCCGACAGTTGTTGCAGCCGCTTTTCTGGCCGTTCCGGCGCATGCCGATACAGAAAGCGTTGCGACGCAGCGCCCGGTCGCCGAAGTGATGGACAGACTGGAGGCCGCCGTCAAGGATGCAGGGGCGATGGTATTTGCCCGCGTCGATCACGCAAAGGGCGCAAGCGACGCCGGGCTGGAGCTGGCCGATTCGCAGGTGCTGATCTTCGGCAATCCGCAACTGGGAACGCAGCCGATGCAGCAGGACATTCGCGCAGGGCTGTACCTGCCGATGAAGATGCTGGTCTATCGCGACGGCGACCAGACCCAGATCCTGTGGCAGGAACCCGAGGACATGTTCGACGACCTGCATCTGGACGACGACGCGCCCTACCTGGACAAGATGGAACAGGCATTGCGCGGCTTTGCAACCGCTGCCGCACGCGACTGATCGGACCATTCCGTCTGTCGCCGCCCATGCGACCAATTTACAGGTCGGCCTGGAGGCAAATACGACCTAAGCTGCAGGGGATGGTTCTTCGCTGCGAGGTGTATCCATGTCCGACAGGCTGTTCCGTAGCGGCGCGAAGCCGGTCTTCCGTACCGCGCTGATCGTCGAGGATCATCCGCTGTTCGGTGACGCACTTGCGATGACGCTGCAATCCGTATCCGGGATCGAGCGTGTGACACATGCCGAAAGCCTGGCGCAGGCTGCGCAGTTTCTTGAGGATGGGCGTGACTTCGACGTAATCCTGCTGGACCTGAACCTGCCCGATGTCGATGGCTTGGAAGGCCTGGTTGCCCTGCGCCGCATCGCGCCCGAGATCCCGATCTTGTTGGTGACGTCCGTGAACGAGTCAAGGGTAGTTCGGGCATCGCTGGCGGCGGGCGCGGCCGGATTTGTGCCCAAGCATTCCCGGCGCGAGGTGTTTCGTGCCGCATTTCAGTCCTTGGCGGCGGGCGAGGTCTATGCGCCGGACCTGCCCTGTGATCGGGAACCCGGTGCGATCGCGCCCGACAACATGGATAGGGCGATCCGCAGCCTGTCCCAACTGACCCGGCAGCAGGCGAAGATTCTTGATTTGATCTGCGACGGCATGATGAATAAGCAAATAGCCTACGAACTGTCGATCGCCGAGACGACGGTCAAGGCGCATGTCACGGCAATCATGCGCAAATTGGGGGTCTCGTCGCGCACACAGGCGGTCCTGTTGGCGCGCGACGCAACGATGACGGGACAGCTTTCCGATGCAGGAGGAACTTCATAGCGCCCCCTATATGCGGTGGAACGTCGGACGATGATTCCGGTTCGCGCGTCCGTCCCGGTCAATGATCCAGATCCCGTCCGCAGGCTGGCCGCTGATCTTGGCCAAGGCCCCTTCGCACTGGTTCTGATCTTTGCGGCGCCACAGGCCGATCCTTCGGGTATCCTGCATCGCGCCGGCAGTCTGTTCCCCCAGGCAGAGATCGCCGGATGCACCACCGCCGGCGAGCTGTGCGAGGACGGCTATGCCGAGGGGCGGATCGTCGCGGTCGCATTTCCCGCCGCAGGCTTTGCGGTCGAGACGGTGTTGATCGATCCTCTGGATGAAGTCGATTCCCGGGTCGTTGTGTCGCAGCTGCAGACCGCACGCCAGAACCTGCACCGCAGGGCCGAGGATTTTCCGAATGAGTTGGGCATTCTCCTGGTGGACGGCGTGTCAGGGCACGAGGAGTCGCTGATCGCCTCGCTGGCGGGCGGGCTTGGGCCGGTTCCCGTGATCGGCGGTTCGGCCGGGGACGGGCGTCGCTTCAAGCAGACCCAGATCTTTGCGCGCGGCGCCGCCCATGATCGTTCGGCGGTACTGTGCCTGTTGCGCGCACGTGCGCCGTTGCAGACATTTTCGCTGGATTCGACGCGGCCCTCGCGCACGCAGATGGTTGTCACCGCCGCCGATCCGCAAAGCCGCGCGGTCCTGCGCATCAACGATGAACCGGCGGCACTGGAATATGCCAGGCTTTTGTCGGTGCCGGTCGAAAGCCTGGGCAGCGTTGTCTTTGCGACCCGCCCCGTTCTGGTGCGGGCGGGCGGGCGACATCATGTCCGCTCGATTCGTGGGGTGGGACCGGACAACGCGCTGATCTTTTTCGGCGCCGTGGCCGAAGGCATGGTCCTGACCCTGTCCGAGGAAAGCAGCATCGCCGCGCATCTCGACACCGCGCTGGCGCAGATGCGCGCCGAACGTGAACCCGGCATGATGCTGGCCTTTGACTGCATCTTTCGGCGCATCGACGCGGAAAGCCGGCAGCTAGTGTCCGAGGTCTCGCGCATCCTGCGCGAACATCGGGTTGCCGGGTTTTCGACCTATGGCGAACAGTTCGGCAGCATGCATGTCAACCAGACCTTTACCGGCGTGGCGTTCTACGGCCCGGATGACGGCCGATGACTGAACCCCGTTTGCCTGCGGATATCGACCGGATGATGTCGCCCGGCGACGATCTTGAAAGACGTCATGAGAAGCTGGTGCGCATCACCCAGTCCCTGATCCGCCACGTCGAGAACCTGCCCGATGACAACGGCGTCGGCTATGCCCAGTTCCAGCGCGCCGCCGTGCTGGAGGACGAGGTGCGCGCCCGCACCCGCGAACTGGAACATGCGCTGGATCTGCTGAATGCCTCGAATGCGCGGCTGGCCGATGCGTGGCGCGACAAGGATATCGCCCGTCAGAACATGGCCAATGCGATCGAGGCGGTGCAAGAGGGATTTGCCCTGTTCGACGCGTCGGATGTGCTGATCATGTGCAATTCGCGTTTCAACGCGCTGCTGCCGGATATCGTGGACGGGCTGAAGCCGGGGCTGCCCTTTGATGACTATCTGCGGCTGGCCGCCCGATCGCGCCATCTGGTCATGCCCGAGGGGATGAGCCGCGATGACTGGATCGCAATGCGGCGTCAGCGCCACAGCGAACGGCACTTCATGCTGACCCAGCAGATGGCCGAGGGTCGTTGGGTGCAGGTTTCGGAACAACGCACCGCGGATGGCAGCACCGCGATCATCCAGACCGAGGTGACACAACTGATCCGGTCCGAACGCGAAGAGCGTGGCCGCATGCTGGATGATCAGGCCCGGATCCTGCAAGCGACGCTGGATCATGTGCCGCTGGGTGTGTGCATCTTCGATGGGCGCCTGCGGCTTTTGGGCTGGAACGCCAATCTTGCGGAAATGCTGGCCCTGCCGCGGGCCCGGCTGCGCACCGGCTCGCATTTCGATGAGATGTGGCAGCAATTGCGCACGCAGTTCGCCTTTCCCCCGCATCGCGGGGCGAACATGCTGGCCGACTGGGTCCGTTCGGTCCGGCGCAAGACCAGCTTTCAGGTCGAATTGCGACGCGAAGGCGGCGGTCGCAGCTTTGCCATCTTTGCGCAGGAGATTCCTGACGGCGGCTTCGTGATGTCGATCGACGATATCACCGATCACCGCGAGGCGATGCAGCAGATCCGCCGGGCGAACGAGACGCTGGAGGCGCGCGTGACCGAACGCACGCTGGAACTGGAAGACGCGCTGGCGCGGGCAGAGCGCGCAAACGCGTCACGGGTCCGGTTCGTCGCTGCGGTGGGCCATGATCTGATGCAGCCGCTGTCCGCAGCGACGCTGTATGTGGGGTCCCTGATAGAAGACATCGACGACCCGCGCCATCGCGCAAGACTGGAAAAGACACAGCGTTCTCTCGATTCTGTCAGCGCGCTGCTGGAGGCGCTGCTGGACATCTCACGCCTCGAGGCGGGGCAGGCGGCGCTGACCATCGAGCCGATCTCTCTGGGGCCGCTGTTTGATCAACTGCGCGAGGATTTCACGCCGCTGGCCGAACAGAAGGGGCTGCAGCTTGTCTTCCGGCCGACCCGCGCGACCGTGGTGTCGGACAGGATCTATCTTCGGCGCATTCTGCAGAACCTTATCTCGAACGCGATCCGCTACAGCGATACGGGCCGCATCCTGATCGCTGCCCGAGACCGGCACCACAGCCAGCTGATCCAGGTTCGCGACAGCGGCCGCGGCATCGCGGACGAGGATCAGCAGGTGATCTTCAACGAATTCAAACGTCTGGACGCCAAGGCATCCGCCGCCGAAGGGCTTGGCCTGGGGTTGGCGATCGTCGACCGCGCTGCCGCATTGTTGGGACACAGGCTGGATCTGAGGTCGGCGCCCGGGCGGGGCTCGACCTTTTCGGTCGAGGTGGCTTCGACCCGGCAGGGCGATCTCCGCGCGGCGGCCGACCATCCCGCACAACCCCCAGCGCAGGACCGTGTGGCCGACCTGACGGCGCTGATCGTGGAAAACGACGCCGAGATGACGCTGGCGCTGTCGCAACTGCTGGAACAATGGGGCATCGACGTGCTGGACGTTTCGTCCGGCGAAGACGCGATTGCGTTGATCGAGGAAACCGGGGTCGAGCCGGATATCTGCCTTGTGGATTACCAGCTTGGTTCAGGCATGAACGGAATCGCGTGCCTGACCGGTCTGGCCGGTCTGCTGCCGGCGACATCGGTGAAATGCCTGATGACCGCGAACCGCTCGGACGCGCTTCAGCAAGAGGCCGCGAGCCGCAGCATCGAGATCCTGCACAAGCCCATATCGCCTGCGACGCTGGCGCGCGCGATCATTCCGGCGATCGGAAATGACCGTCAGGCCAGCCTTTCCATAGATATCGCGGACTGATCGCGGCCGCCACGCCGAACCGACCGATGTCATGCCGTCGAGGGTGTCGAGCCGTCCTCTGCCGCGATGCGGATGGGTTGTGTCGTGCCCTGCTTGGATTCGCCCAGATAGATGGTTTGATGCGGGAACGGGATCTCGATATTACGGTCATCGAAGATCTCTTTCAGCAGGCCGTTATAGGCACGCCCGACACCCCATTGCGATCCGGGCACGCATTTGATCCGGGCCCGGACCACCACTGCGCTGTCACCGAAGGAATTGATGCCGAACCATTCCAGATCGCCCAGAATCAGCGCGGCCTGATCGGGATCTGCTCGCAACCTTTCGAATGCATCCAGCATCGCCTGCTTCACCTCGGCGATGTTCTCGCGATAGGCCACGCCCATGTCGCAGACGAAATAGCCGAATTCGCGCACATAATTCGTGACCATGTCCACCGATGAAAACGGAATGACGTGGAACGCGCCAGCCAGATCGCGAAGACTTACCGAGCGGATCGTCAGGCGTTCGACCGTGCCGGTCGTTCCGCCGACCGTGACCACGTCACCGACATTCATCGCGTTCTCGAACTGGATGAAGATGCCGGTGATGATGTCCTGCACCATCTTTTGCGCGCCGAAGCCGATTGCCAGACCCAGAACCCCCGCAGATGCCAATAGGGGCGCAATGTCGAGGCCGATCTCGGCCAGCACGAACATCAGGGTTACGACCAGAAGGGCGATTGTGGCGGCATTTCGCAGCAGCGACAGAAGGGTCTGTTCCCGCGAGGTGGCGACCGAGCCGAATTCCGGATTCAGCCGGTAATCCACCCACGAGGTCAGCGCGACCCAGACCAGGAATGCCATCATCAGGATGGCCGCGACCGAGAAGATCGTGCCGGTCAGCTGGACGCCGATCCGGCTGGCCATCCATTCGCGCAGATCGATGATGTTGATCGCATTCAGCGCGAAGATCATGACCAGCGCGAAGATCACCAACCGCAGCACGAACAGCGCCTTCGGCACGAAGGTGTTCAGCCGCCGTTCCAGCAACGGCAGGCGCGCATTCACGTTTTCCGGCAGGTGAACCCCGCCGACGATCACGCGCGTCAGGATGCCCGACAGGGTCATGCCGACCAGCGCCGCGACCAGAACCTGGCCCGAGTTCAGCAGCGACCGGAATGCCGCATCGCCGGGCTGGATCAACACCAGCACCAGCATGACCAGCAGATACAGCATCACCGGCAGATGCCAGTTGCGCACCAGCGCATGGAAAAGCCCGCGCTTCCTGCGACCCGAAACCGGCTCGCCGTCGGCGGGATGCAGATCCTGATCATGACCGGGATCGGCGAAGCCGTGCGACGTCGTGGCGGGGCGCGCCGCGGTTTGACCGCCGCCTTCCAACCAGTCGGCCACTGGCCGACGATTGCGCAGCACCAGCCAGATCGCAATGCCCACGACCGTCAGCGCGATCAGCGCCGACACCGCGCGCCCCGCCTCCATCGAGACATTGGCATTCAGGATCGGCACAACCAGCAACTGACCATAGCCGACAAGCCCGACCATCAGATTGACTCGCCGCGTCAGATAACGCGCCGCCATATCCGAGATCGGCAGCGGCCGCAGATTATGCGCGGATGGCGAAAGCACCAGCCTGACGACCACCTTGGCCATCTCGACCAGCAGGAACGCATTCAGATACAGCGTCTGTCGGATTCCGATGCTGCCGACATCGCCAAGCAGCATGGTCGCTATCAGGTAGCCGACGCCCCAGGCGACGATGACGATCAGCGCGTCCATCAGCGCCGAGGCAATGAACAGGAAAATCGTTCTGACAACGCCGCTGTCGCGCGCCGTTGCGCCCATTCTGGCATAGACCGCCTTGCCCGCCCGCCGCAGCGCCACGAAGACTGCCACGGTCACCACGATGACCAACGCCAGATCCCTCAGCGCGTCGATCAGCACGCCGGCCTCATTGCCGCTGAGCCCGTCAAACGCATCGGATGCCTGCCCAAGCTGCGTCCAGACCGCGCCAGCACGCGAGGCGATATCCTGCGCCGTGTCCTGCGTGATCAGGGCGATCCGGCGGCCGAACGACATCCCCTCGGGTGGTATGGCCGCATCGGCAGGGGCAAGCGTCTCGACGATCTGATCATCCATCGGAGGCGCTGCCTGCTGCTGCGCGGCGCGCAGATCCTCGACCAGCGCGGCCCGTGCCTGATCGTCCTCGATGACTTCCAGCAGAATCTCAAGACTGCTTCGCGGCTCGATACCGGCTTCTGTGCTGTCAGTCGTTTCTGCGGAGCCATCGTCGGTCTGCGCCAGCAAGGTGGCCGGGGCCAGAAAATTCAATACGAAGGTCAGCAGGACCAGCAGGCCCGTCATCCGAAGTCTTGTTACTGTCATCTTACAACGCTGTTTGCCAATGTCCCGCATTCCTGCGGCATGTGCCGCCCGGATGACACCGGGGGACCGTTCACGCCTTCGCGATCACAACGGCTGGCGGCTGACCCGGTTCCGGGCAGAGCCAAAGTGGCGGGCTATCTTGCGCCGTCAAGCAGTGCGTCGGCCATCCTCGCGGCATCGTCTCGAATGGTGAACGCGCCCGCTTCGCGCAGTCGCGCCGCATGCGTGTCGCGCATTCCGTCCAGGTGGCTGCCACCGACGAAGCCAACCGGCCGCATCCCGGCACTGATCGCACCGGCGACGCCAAGGGGCGAATCTTCCATCACAGCACAACGGTGGGGGGCCACGCCCAGACCATTTGCAGCCAGCAGGAAAAGGTCCGGCGCCGGTTTGCCGCGTGCGACCTGATCGGCGCTGAAGCCGGTGCCCTTGAAGTTCTCCGTCAATCCGACGCAATCCAGCGTCACCGCCAGACGCCGCACCGAACTGCCGGTGGCGATGGCCGTGGCAATTCCGCGTGCACGCAGTGTTTCCAGCAAATCCGGCACTCCCTCGATCAGGCGCAACCGGCTGCGAAACCGCTGGAACAGTCGATCCTCGAAGCGTTCGGCGAAACCGTCGGGGCGGGGCTGCCCGCTGCGCTGGACGGCATGATCGATGATGGCGGCGATCGAGACGCCCAGAAACCGCTCTCGCAGCAGCTGAACAGTCATTTCACCCATGCCGGCATCGGCAAGCTCGGCTGCCAGAACCTCCAGCGAGTGGACCTCGCTATCCACCAGACATCCATCCAGGTCGAAGATCACCGCTTCGATGTCAGACATGTCATGGTCCTTCCGCGCTGTTCGCGGCCCTCTTCGCAGCAAGGGCAGGGGTCGTCAAACGAAAGCGACGCGGATCAGTCCGTGCCGATCGTGCCATCCTGCACAAGTGCCGCGATCTGGTCCTGATCGAACCCGGCCTCGGTCAGAACCTCGGTGGTGCCACCGCCCAGGCGTGGCACCGGGCGGTGAACGGCGCAGGGTGTGCCGTTCAGCTTGATCGGAAATCCCAGCACCTTCAGCGCCGGTCCATCCTGCCATGGCGCCTCGATCACCATCTGCTGCGCGGCGATCTGAGGGTCCGAGAAGACCTGCTGCAGGTTCTGCACGATTCCGCAGGGCACTCCCGCCGCGTTCAGCACCGACAGCCAGTGATCGCGGGTCTTGCCGGCCATCCGGCTGTCGATCAGGTCGCGCAGCTCCTCGCGTGCGGCCATCCGCTTGGGGTTGGTATCATAGCGCGGGTCGGTCATGATCCAGCCCAGGTCCAGCGTTTCCAAGAAACGCGTCAGGATCTGGTCATGCGAGTTTGCCACCGCGATCTGTCCGTCCGAGCAGGTAAACAGCCCGTAAGGATACACCAGCGGATGATCGTTGCCGGTCCGCGCCGGCACCTTGTCCGTCGCGAAATATTCGGAGGACAGATAGGCCATCAGGCTGACCAACCCGTTGACCATCGCAACCTCGACCGCCTGACCCTGACCTGTTTTCTGGCGGCCGATCACGGCTGCAAGGATGCCCGTCGCCGCATAGATCCCGGCGATCAGGTCGCTGATGGGCGGGGCTGCACGCATCGGCTGCCCCTCCGGTTCGCCGTTCACGCCCATGAAGCCGCTCATCGCTTGCGCGATGAAGTCGAAGGCGGGGCGATCCACATAGGGACCAGTGCTGCCATAGCCGTTCACGCTGGCCACGATCAGGCGCGGGTTCAGGTCTTTCAAGGTCGTTTCGTCCAGACCCAGCTTGTCCAGCGTGCCGGGGCGGAAATTCTCGACCAGGACATCGGCATCTGCCAGCAGACGGCGCAGCACGGCCTTGCCGGCGTCGCTGTAAAGATCCAGCACGACCGATCGCTTGTTGCGGTTGAAGCCTGCGAAATAGCCTGAATGCCCGTCGGTCATGGTCCCCTGCCCACGAACCGGATCGCCCTTGGGGGGTTCGATCTTGATGACATCCGCGCCCAGATCGCCAAGGATCATGGTGCAGAAGGGGCCCGACAGGACGCGGGTCAGGTCGATCACGCGCAGGCCGTCCAGCGGCCCTTTCACCGGTTCAGCCATTGGCGGTCCTCACACTGTCCATGCTGGCGGTTTGCAGGCGCGGCCCCGCCTTCATGATCTGGCCGGGCAGTTCGCGTCCCACGATCCGCTCGGCCAGATGCGCCGCGTCGATCAGCCTGCCCAGGTCGGTGCCGGTCTCGACCCCGCTTTCGTGGCACAGATATACCAGATCTTCGGTCGCGACATTGCCTGTGGCGCGCGGCACGAAGGGGCAGCCGCCAAGCCCGCCGATGCTGGATTCGTAATGGGTGACACCCAGCGACAGCCCCGCATAGGCGCAGGCCAGCCCGACACCGCGCGTGTTGTGGAAATGCAGTGCCAGATCGGTTTCGGGCAGAAACGACCGCAGTGCCCCAACCCGTTCCGCCACTAACGCGGGTGTCGCCATCCCGGTCGTGTCGCCCAGGGTGATGTAGTCCATGCCCAGATCGCGATAGGCCTTGGCCTGATCGACGACCGCCTGCACGTCCACGTTGCCCTCGAACGGGCATCCGAATGCCGTGGCGATTGCCCCTTGCAGGTGCACGTCAGAGCCTTCTGCAAGCCGGGCGATCTTGGCGAAACCCTGCAGCGACTCGGCGCGGCTGCGGTTCACGTTCTTCAGATTGTGGCTTTCGGATGCCGAGGCAAACAGCACCATCGCATCGACGCCAGCCTCGATCGCCGCCTCGGCGCCACGGGCATTGGGCACCAGCGCGGTCAGGTGCAGGTCGTCGCGGTCGCGAAACACTGCCATCACCTCGGCCGCGTCGCGCATCTGCGGGACGGCGCGGGGTGAGACGAACGATGTCACCTCGAACCGGCGAAGCCCGGCATCGATCAGCGCGCGGATCAGCGCGATCTTGTCGTCGGTCGGCACGAAGCCCGGCTCCGACTGCAGCCCGTCACGTGGACCGACCTCGGTGATGACGGCCTGTTCGGGAAATCCATTTATCCGGCTGGCCATCGGTATCCCCCTGAATAGAACCGGCTTGCAATTGAATGCCGGATTGGTATACCAATTTCTCGGGAGGCGTCAATGATGGCATCAACAGGTCAGCAAGCCGACGAACGGGACATCCTGTCCCGTCTGCGTTTCGCGATCCTGTCGCTGGATCTGGTGCCGGGCGAGGCGGTCAGCGAACGCGCGCTGGAGGCGCAGTTCCAGGTCTCGCGCACACCGATCCGCGAGGCGCTGTTCCATCTGGTCCGTGACGGGCTGGTGGTGCGGGACGGTCGCAGTTATGCAATTGCGCCCTTCGACATGGCCGAAATCGACGAGGTGTTCGCCTTTCGCGACATCGTCGAACCCGCCGCCGTCCGGCTGGCCGCCAAGCTGGCGACGCCGGAACAGATCGCGGCGATCCGGCACAGCATGAACTTCAGCCATGAAGAATTCACACCCGAACGCTGGCTGGAGATGGGCCTTGATTTTCACGTCCGCTGCGCCGCGCTGTCACGAAACCGCTGCCTGGAGACCGCGCTGCAAGACGTGACCTTGCGCACCCTGCGCGCCCGCTGGCTTAGCTTCGCGTCCGAGGAAGGGCGTGCGACCACGCATCGCGAACACAGCGCGATCCTGAACCTGATCGAAGCGCGCGACGCCGAGGGCGCTGCGCGGGCGGTGCTGGCCCATTCGGCTTCTGTCAGACTTGAAGTGCGTGATGCCATCGAGAATGCAAGGCTCTTCATGGGCCGCCGTGGCATCGTCGGAGAATAAAAGAACCATCATCTCAGGGAGGAACAAGGATGATCCGGAAACTGAACGGGCTGAAAGCCGCCGGGGTGGCTGCCACGATGCTGTTCGCGCTGCCCGCGACTGCGGCCGAGTGCATCGCCCCGGCAGACCCAGGCGGTGGCTGGGACTTTACCTGCCGCGAAGTTGGCCGCCTGCTTTCTGAACAAGGTCTGGTCGACGGAAACATGCAGGTCACCAACATGCCCGGCGGCGTCGGCGCAGTGGCCTATGCCAATGTCGCGGGCAAGCGCGCCGATGATGCGGAACTGCTGGTCGCGACCTCGACCGTGGGCATCACCCAGATCGCGCAGGGCAAGTATCCTGCCGGAACCGATGCGATGCGCTGGCTGGCGATGCTCGGCGCCGATGTCGGCACGATTGCGGTTGCCAAGGACAGCGAGATCCAGTCGCTGGACGACCTGATGGCGCGGCTGAAAGAAGATCCGACTTCGGTCGTCACATCCGGATCGTCCGGCGCGGGCGGCTGGGATCACATTCGTCTGCTGCTGTTGGCGCAGGCCGGCGAAGTCGAGGGTCTGGACCAGATCCGCTGGGTCCAGTTCGACGGCGGCAGCCCCGCAGTGACGCAGATGATGGGCGGACAGGTCGATCTGGTCTCGACCGACCTGGGCGAAATCAAGGGTTTCGTCGAATCGGGCGACATCCGGGTTCTGGCGCTGCTGTCGGATCAGCCGGTTTCGGCATTTCCAGACCTGCCTACGGCCAAGTCGCAGGGTTATGATGTGACCGGCTATAACTGGCGCGGCTTCTACACCGGTGGCGAGGTTGGCGACGATGACTATGCTGCCTGGGTCGATAAGCTGAAGACGCTGTATGACAGTGAAGGCTGGCAGGAAACCGCGAAGGCAAGTGGGCTGGAGCCGATCTGGCGCGGCGGCGAAGAGTTCAGCGCTTATGTCGCCGAACAAGAGGAACAGATGGCCGAGATCTCGCGTCAGATCGGTGTCATCCAGTGACAGACCGGCTTGCCGGACTGGCTTTCGTGCTGCTGGCAACCGGCTATGTCTGGTTGTCGGCGGGATATACCGCAGGTTTCGGCGATCCGCTGGGACCTGCGATCTTTCCGCGCGTGGTCGGCATCCCGGCGATCATTCTGGGGCTGTCTCTTGCGATATGGCCGCGCCACACCGCCATCTGGGCCGGGCCTGCGGGTCTGGCGCGGCAGGCGGCGGCGGTGGCGCTGCTGATCTTCTATGCGCTGATGCTGGAACCGCTTGGGTTCGTCGCAGCCAGTTTCGTCTCGATTCTCGGGCTGGGATTGTTGATGGGTGCAACCGCGCTGGCCGGTGTCGTGACCGCAGGTCTTGCCGCGCCGGGATTGTATGTTCTGTTCGACCGGCTGATGGGGCTGCCGCTGCCCCTGGTCGGCACATGGTTTGGCTGACATGGAAATTCTGTCTTCGCTGTGGTCCGGCTTTGCCGTTGCCGCGCTGCCAATCAATCTGGCCCTGATCTTCGGCGGCTGCTTTGCCGGAACATTGATCGGCGCGCTGCCGGGGCTGGGTCCGGTCAACGGCGTCGCGATCCTGATCCCGCTGACCTTCGCCTTCGGGCTGGACGCGACCTCGTCGATGATCCTGCTGTCGGCTGTCTATTACGGTTGCATGTATGGCGGGCGGATCAGCGCGATTCTGCTGAACATTCCGGGCGACGAGCCGGCGATCATGACAACGCTGGACGGCTATCCGATGGCGAAGAAGGGGCAGGCTGCCGACGCGCTGGCGATCTCGGGCCTGGCGTCCTTCATCGGCGCGACGCTGGCGACGATCGGGCTGACATTGTTCGCTCCGATGCTGGCCAAGGCCGCGATCCATTTCGGACCCTCCGACTATTTCGCACTGTATGTGATGGCCTTTGCCACGATCGGCGGGATCACCGGCACCGACCCGCGCAAGACGCTGCTGGCCGCGATGCTGGGGCTGATGCTTGGCACGGTGGGTCTTGACCCATCCACCGGGGTGGCCCGCTATACCTTCGGCAGTTTCAATCTTTATGACGGCTTCGATCCCATCGTGGCACTGGTCGGGCTGTTCGCGATTTCCGAGATCCTGTTCTTCCTTGAAGAACGGGCGCATGGTGGCGGTTTGGTTCCGCCGGGCCGTGTCTTCCCGCGTTTCAGTCGCGTGCGCGAAGGGCTGGGTGCCTCGCTGCGCGGATCGCTGATCGGCTTCGTTGCGGGCATCCTGCCGGGCGCCGGGGCGTCGCTGGGGGCGGTGATGTCCTACAGCTTCGAGAAAAGGCTCAGCGACAAGGGCACCTTCGGGCAGGGCGACCCGCGCGGCGTGGCCGCCCCCGAGGCCGGCAACAACGCCGCCAGCGGCGGGGCGCTGATCCCGATGCTGACGCTGGGGGTGCCGGGATCGGGAACCACCGCCGTGATGCTGGCGATGCTGATTTCGCTGAACATCCAACCCGGTCCATTGCTGTTTCAGCGCAGCCCAGATCTGGTCTGGGGTCTGGTCGCCGCACTGTATCTGGCGAACCTGGTATTGCTGATCCTGAACCTGCCGCTGATCGGCATGTTCACCCGCGTCCTTGGCCTGCCTGCTTGGTGCCTGATGCCGCTGGTCGTCGCGATCAGCTATCTGGGCGTCTATGCGATCACGCATGCTGCATTCGACCTGATGGTCATGGTCGGCTTCGGTATCCTTGGCTTCGTGCTGCGCAAGCTGGAGTTTTCGCTTGTGCCGGTGGTGCTTGGCCTGCTTCTGGGCATGGACATGGAAAACAATCTGCGTCGGGCGCTGTCGATCTCGGGCGGGGATTTCACGATCCTTGTCGAAAGCCCGATTGCCGTCACGATCTATGTCCTGACGATTGCCTTTCTGGCCCTGTCGCTGTGGCTATCGCGGCGCAGCATCGTTCCCACGCCGTCCTGATGCCGCAGGCAAAGATCTGCGGCATGAACGCTCCAATGCCCAAAATCCGCCAACGCGGCTAACAAAAAGCAATAATTATCAGTAATTTGGGAATTCCGCGTCGCGAATGTGTGACAAGCGGTGATCGGTGTTCTATGATTTTTCCAAGCTTGCGTGCTTGCGGTCGCCCTGTGCGGCCAGTCGCGGGGCCGTTCGGCCCCCGAATGTGACAAGAAACGAAAGGACCTCTCATGAAAGCTTTGAAACCCGCACTGGCTGTTGCCGGTCTGATGGTCGCGGCGCCCGCGGCCTTCGCGGCCGAAGACTGCGGCAGCCTGACCATCGCCGAAATGAACTGGGCCTCGGCCGGACTGGCCGCCTGGGTCGACAAGATCATCCTGGAAGAAGGCTATGGCTGCGATGTGGCGCTGGTGACCGGCGATACGGTGCCTACCTTCACCTCTATGAATGAGAAGGGCGAACCCGATGTGGCGCCCGAGCTTTGGGTCAACGCGGTCAAGATCCCGCTGGATGCCGCGGTCGAGGAAGGGCGCATCGTGATCGCGTCGGAAATCCTGTCCGATGGCGGTGTCGAAGGCTTCTGGGTGCCGACCTGGCTGTCCGAGGAACATGGCATCAAGACCATCGAGGACGCGATGGCCAATCCGGATCTGTTCCCCGGCGCCGAGGACAGCAGCAAGGGCGCGTTCTTCAACTGCCCGTCGGGATGGGCGTGCCAGATCATCACCGCGAACCAGTATCGCGCGCTGAACGGTGAGGACAAAGGGTTCGAACTGGTCGATTCCGGATCTGCCGCCGGGCTTGACGGCTCGATCGCGCGGGCCTTCAACCGTGAAGAGGGTTGGTTGGGTTATTACTGGGCGCCGACCGCGATCCTTGGCAAATACGACATGACCAAGCTGGAACTGGGCGTCGAACATAACCGCGAGCAGTGGGACAACTGCACGGTTGTCAACAACTGCCCCGATCCGCAGTTGAATGAATGGCCGCGTTCGGACGTGTTCACCGCCGTGACCGAAGAGTTCGCCGAGAATAATGCGGTGACGATGGATTATTTGGGCAAACGCGCTTGGACCAACGAGACCGTGAACGGGTTGCTGGCCTGGATGGGCGACAATCAGGCCACCAACGAAGACGGCGCCTGGTACTTCCTAGAGAACCATCCCGAAGTCTGGTCCGCATGGGTCAGCGAGGATGTCGCCGCCAAGGTCAAGGACGCGCTCTGATCGGCAAGCAGACAGGCGGGGCGTGCAGGTTACGCCCCGCTTTCGTTCGGACGACCGGCGAACTGACAAAGAAGAAGAACAATGGACCTGATTGAATTCCCATCCCTTGGCCGTGGCGACCTGCGCGACATGCGCATCGCCATCGACGGCGCCTTTCGCGATTTTACCCGCGCCTATGGCGAGACGCTGGAGGCCATGTTCCACCCGATCCAGGTGCTTCTGGTCTTTATCGAGGATCTGCTGATCGGCAGTCCCTGGATTCTTGTCCTGGCAGCCATCGCAGGTCTGGTCTGGGCGCTCAGCCGAAGCTGGCAGATCGTCTTGGGCACGATCATATCGCTTTGCCTGATCGGGTTCTTCGGGATGTGGGAAGACACGATGCGGACCATTGCCATGGTCGCGGTCTGCACGATGATCGCCGTGGTGATCGGCATTCCTGCCGGCATCCTGATGGCGCGCTCGGATCGTGCCAACCAGTTGATCACACCGATCCTGGACATGATGCAGACCATGCCCAGTTTCGTCTATCTGATCCCGGTGGTGATGATCTTCGGGCTTGGCAAGGTGCCGGGCGTGATCGCGGTGGTGATCTATGCCGTACCGCCGGTCATCCGCCTGACCAACCTGGGCATCCGTCACGTTCCCGCCGACGTGCTGGAGGCCGCCGAGGCGTTCGGGTCGAACCCGCGACAGAAACTGAAGGACGTGCAGCTGCCGCTGGCGCTGCCGACCATCATGGCGGGCGTGAACCAGACCATCATGATGAGCCTTGCGATGGTCGTTGTGGCCTCGATGATCGGGGTGCGCGGATTGGGCCAGCCGGTCCTGCAGGCGATCAACAACCAGTATTTCACCCTTGGCGTGATGAACGGACTGGCGATCGTCGCCATTGCGATCATCTTCGACCGCGCGACGCAGGCCTATGGCAAGCGTCTGCAGAAGCATCTGGAGGCCGTGCATGGCTGAGGCGACACACGACATACAGATCAACAGGCTTTACAAGATCTTCGGTCCGAACGGTGCGGCCCACGTGGCCGATGTCGAGGCGGGCATGACCAAGGAAGAGCTGAAGGCCAAGCACAACCACGTTCTGGGCCTGGACGACATCACCCTGACCATACCCGCAGGCAAGATCCAGGTGGTGATGGGTCTTTCCGGGTCCGGAAAATCGACGCTGATCCGACACATCAACCGCCTGATCGAACCGACATCGGGCGAGGTGATCTTCGAGGACCGCGACATCGTGAAGATGTCGCAGACCGAATTGCGCCAGTTTCGCCGCGAAAAGACCGCGATGGTCTTTCAGAAATTCGCGTTGTTTCCGCATCGGACGGTGCTGGAAAACACCACCTATGGGCTGAACATCCGCGGCGTCGGCGAAAAAGAGGCCGGCGAGCGTGCCCGGCGCTGGATCAGCAGGGTAGGACTGGACGGGTTCGAGGAAAGCTATCCGAACCAGTTGTCCGGCGGCATGCAGCAGCGCGTGGGCCTTGCCCGTGCGCTGACCAACGACGCCGAGATCCTGCTGATGGACGAGGCGTTTTCGGCGCTGGACCCGCTGATCCGGACGGACATGCAATCGGTGCTGCTGGACCTGCAGGCAGAATTGCGCAAGACGATCATCTTCATCACCCATGATCTGGACGAGGCGCTGCGCCTTGGCGACCGGATCGCGATTCTGCGCGACGGCAGGATCATCCAGCAGGGAACAGGCGAACAGATCGTCCTGCGGCCGGCCGACGACTATATCAGCAGCTTCGTGCGGGACGTGAACCGCGGCCATGTGATCTCGGTCCGTACCATCATGCGCAAGGGCGAACGGGCGGAAACGCCGGTGACCCTGACCGCGACGACGCTGCTGGAAGAGGCCGCACGGGCAATGACCAATGCAGAGACGAACCGTGCCAATGTCGTCAGCCGGGACGGGACGCATCTGGGCATGATCACCTTGCAGAAATGCGTGACCGAGATGATCGCCCCCGACGACAGCGAGGCGGTGGACCCAGAGGTGCAGGTGGCGTGACGCGCGGCCTCGGGCCGTCTGCCATCAAGAAATCCGCTGACGCGCACCCTTCTGACGGGTTAGGATCGCGGCATCCGTGGCCTATCCCAGAAAGTTGACGAATGAAGAAGATCCATGTGCTGAATGGCCCGAACCTGAACCTGCTAGGTCGCCGCCAGCCCGAAATATATGGCCGAGAGACACTTGAGGATGTCGAGCTGCTGTGCCGGGACGCCGCCGGCGAAAGCCACGACATCCTGATGCGGCAATCGAATTGGGAGGGCCAGATCGTGGACTGGATCCACGAGGCGCGCGAGACGGCCTGCGGCATCGTCATCAACCCGGCTGCCCTGACCCACACCTCGGTCACGATCCTGGACGCGCTGAACGCTTTCGACGGACCGGTGATCGAAGTTCACATCAGCCAAGTGCACAAGCGCGAGGCATTCCGCCATCATTCCTATGTTTCGCTGCGCGCGGACGGCGTGATCGCCGGGCTTGGGTTGGAGGGTTATGCCGCGGCGATCCGTCGCGTGGTGTCCCTGACCCGCGACTGAGCCTCGATCTTCGGAATTTCTCGCTCGCCGATCACGATAGGGCCCATATCGCTGTTCCGGATGACCCGTCTCTGGATGGCACAAGGATCATCCGTCTGGGCAGAGGCGACAGATCAACTTTTCCAGTTCGCGACAATTCCATCTGGGTTATACATCGGCAAACAGTATAATCTGAATTATGGAACTTATGAGCCGAGGCTGTGTGGAAACTCGGCCTTATGGTAGACTTAGACATGGTGGTGGGAGATCGGCATGTCGGGTTTCATCGAAGGCACTGTGCGGGAACAGACGGCTCTTTTTCCAGATCG
>NZ_JANAVZ010000021.1 GCF_025195095.1 Paracoccus maritimus
TCTGCGAGACGAACTGCACCAGCATGACGACGACGACGTTCTTCTTGCGCAGCGTCGCCAGCCAGGTCTTCAGCTCGCGCTGGAAGTAGAGATCGTCGAGGAACACGCCCGCCTCTTCCAGGACCAGCAGGGTCGGGGTTCTGGCGCTGACGGTCTTCTCGATCTGCCGGAAGAGATAGGCCAGCAATGCGGTCCGCTCGATCTCCATGTTGAGAAGCGCCGTCATATCGACACCGACGATATCGGACGCGCTAAAATCGACGATTGGCGCGCTGTCCTGACCGAAGACCCAGCCGTACTGGCCGTTGGGGGACCATTCACCGACACGCGCCCCGATATCGCCCTCGAAGGAGCGGAACCGTGTCGTGAAGTTGGTGAAGTCCTGGAAGGACGGAAGGGCCGTCGCGTTGCTTTCGACGGTGCGCGCCAGTTTCTCGGAATCGCTGACCGACAGCTGGTGGCCCTTGCGTTCCAGAAGCGCGGTCAGCCAGCTGCGCAGCCATGCCTGACCTTCCTCGTCGATTTCCGAGGCCAGCGGGTTGAGGCCGGTGTTCCGGCCCGCGCGCACGGCGGTATAGGTGCCGCCAAGCGCGCGCAGGGGCATTTCCAGCGACTGGTCCTTGTCGAAGGCGATGATCCGGCATCCGGTGCGCCGTGCCTGCGCGGCCAGGAAGGCCATGATCGTCGATTTGCCCGCATCGGGCGGGCCGACGATCAGGGTGCTGGCAAACGGCGGCTCGGAGTCCGCGTGGGCGAACCGACCGTGGAACGAGAAATCATACGGTGAATTGGCGCAGCTCTTGAAGGTCGTGATCGGCGTGCCCCAATAGCATTCGGAGGCGGGCTTGCCGAGCCGGACCATGTGCAGCGCGGCGAAGTCCGAGAAATTCCGGTTGGAGATGGTCAGCGGGCGCTTCTGAAACTCGTGATTGCCCGGAAACCGCGCGAACCAGGCTGCCGCCAGCCCGTGCTTTTCGACGACGATCTTGAGCTTCTTTGAGCGCAGGATGGCCGTGACCGCCGTCACCTTGCGTTTGAGGGCATCGGGGGTTGCGGCATAGACCGTCACGATGGTCTGGCTGTCGCCAAAGCCCATCTGGCCCATTTGCAGATCCTCGGCGGCCTCCTGAAGCTGCGCGGCGATCTTGCCGCCGGCGCTTTCCTCAAGCGTCTGCTCAAGCCGGGTTGTCGCCTTGGCCGAGATCAGGTCAGGCAGAAGCGGCTGGTAGGTGCAGGAAATCAGGATATCGGGATCTGTGTAGAGCGTGTCGAGAATGCCGCCATGAGTTTGGGGCGAGAGGTTCGCCACGCTGATCACCGAGGCGTATCGCGTCTCGAAGTCGTCGCCGATTTCCACGGCCCGGTCATAGATCTCGATGGGCGTGCGGATATCGTCCACGATGGTGCCGGTCTCGGACCGGGCCAGCGGCGCATAGATGCCCGTGGAGATGGCGCGCAGAAACCCGGTCAGCGTGCCATCCTCGATCGCCAGCAGCTCCGAGCCATCGCCCAGGGTCTCGGCCACGCTCTGGGCAAGTTCCGCGAGATCGGACAGGCGCTCGGGCAGGTTATCCTGGCGCCCATGACTGAGAAAGCCGCCGAAGATAGGCATCCGCTCCGCCATGGATTTTCGCTCGATCACCGAGAGGAACAACACCGGAACGCAGAGGCCCGCCGACGTGATGTGCGCGCGCCAGGCCTGGTCCAGTTCCTTGCCGAAGCCCGGTTCGACGAAGGCTTTCGGCTGATAGTCGAAGTCGTGATAGGCCGACCTGATCTTGTGGAAGTGGAAGCTGAAATTGTTGCCGGACTTGTCCACCAGCTCGGCCAGCCGGTCGTTGATATGTGCCAGTTCACTTTCGCTGGCCGTGAACGGATTGACCCCCGCAATTTTCACGACTGAGACCAGTGCCCCGCTGCGCGTGGCGATGGCATGGTTATTTTCCTCGAAGAGATAGGGCAGCATGTCTTCGAGGTCGCGGGCGCCACCGAACAGTGCCCGGATCGGACTGGGGAAAATATCATTCATACCGTGATCCAGAACTGGCGCGCAGAAGCCGCTCAGGCGTGCGCGAGGTCACGACCGCGATGAAGCGCGCGAAATGTGGATTGATGACCGAGGCGGCCCAGAGAGCCGCCCAGAGAACGGGGATCGCCCAGAGATACCAAAGGCTGTCGAGGAAGATGAACGTGAGGAACGGCGGAATGAAGGCCAGCCCGGCCAGGGGCAGAGGCAGACCAAAGAATCTGGCCTGCCGGTTGAGCCCCTGGATATACACGTTCTCCCGCATCAGGTGCCGGAGCCACGGAAGATCGCGATGATCGACTCGGCCAGGTTGTCACCGCCGAAGATGAAGAACAGCCCGACGACCGTCACGCCGATCCATTTCCAGTCGATGAACTTGGTGAAGATCGCCAGGAAGCCGATGATCAGCAGGATGAGGACAACGGCGGTCAGGGCGAGGTTGTTGTCGCGCAGCTGCTCGATGATGCTTTCGCCGGTATCCTCGAACCCGGAAAGATCGACCTCCTGGGCATGGGCCTGCATTCCCGCCGTGCACCAGATCACGGCGGCGACGAGCTTTTGCCTGAAGTTCAGCATCGGGTAATTCCTTTATGTCAAACGGTTGCGATAGATCGCCATGACCTTGCGGACATGGTTCCGGGTTTCCCGGTAGGGCGGAATTCCGCGATACTTGCGGACCGCACCGGGGCCGGCGTTGTAGGCCGCCAGTGCGAGTTCGGGCGTGCCGAAAGCGCCGAGTTGCATCAGCAGATAGCGCGCCCCGCCATCGAGGTTCTGGACCGGATCGCGCGGATCGACGCCGAGAAAGCGGGCGGTTCCGGGCATGAGTTGCGCAAGCCCCATCGCGCCGGCCGAGGAATAGGCTGTGACCTTGAACCCGCTTTCGACCTGGATCATCGAGTGGAAGTAGGCGTTCCAGTTTCGGGGCGAAAACCCGGCTGCGCGAATCGCAGGGTGGGATGCATACCGCGCTGCGGCTGCCGTCACCATCTCGCGGATCGACGCCGGCGCCTCGGTGGGCACCAGCATCGAGCGGATCAGTGCGGGCTCGTCACCAGGCGTCCGGGAGTATTCGGGATCGTCCTCGGGGCGCGCGAAGATATCGCGGGCTGCGCCGGCGTTCAGGACGAAGCCGCGGGCCTCGGAGAGGACATCGGCGCCGGCCGCAAGGGGCGTCGCCAGCAAGGATGCAAGGAGAGCACGGCGGGATAGTGGCTTCAGGGTGCCAGAACGATTTCCCGAATATTCACGATTATGGCCGCTCGGTGCTTGGGGACAGTTGAGCGACCATGGTGACGCCTTTCGATCCGGGAATGACGGTTGCAGTAATGCCCAGATCAGTTTGAGCGTTAAAGAGCCCGGTCGTGGTCTTGATCTCTTTGTATGCGTAATCTGATGGATCGAGTGTTGTTCCAGACTGCTCCGCCCGACGTCGCTCCCGGTACAGGTCCCGCTGTGTGACCACGACGCCGAAGCGACCCGTTTCCGGCTCGACAGCGACGAGATACCATGAGCCTCGGACAGTGTTCTGAGCCGGGACGGGGTCCTCCGCACAGACAACGTGCAGCTCCCACCCTTCCAGCAACCTCTCTCTACACATCTCAAGGGTGAGCACCTCGTTGCTAACCTGTACTTGGTTGGTCATGCGACGCGCTCCAGAAAGTTGTCTGACGCGTCTACGTCAGACTATCAAAATAAGTATTTGCTTTGCAAGTAGGTAATGCGATAAACATCACCCACAGGTGCTCTAGCGTTGTTACGTTTATTGCTCAGGCGTTTTCAAGCCGCAGAAGCTGGGAAGGTGACCTTTAGGGTATCCCTCGCTTCAGGTGGGTTCAGCGACCCGACCCTACGGAAAAACCCACTGGCCACCGACACCTACACCACGCACCGGGACGTCACTTCACGGATCTCCCACGCCCTTCAATATCTGCCTATCCATATGATCCCCGTGCAAGACCGAAATATCACCGGTAGTCTCCAGCACGGCAGCGCGGACCGATGCCAGATCCAAAACATTAGCCTCGCGCAACTTGGCGATCAGATCTTCCTCGGCCACGCGAGTGGGAGTGGACAGAACATGGGGGTCATGCGGGGCGTTTTCTGTTTGCGACGGTCAGCCGACCATCGAGAACTGCGGCCCTTGTGACGGCTACTCGGTGAGCCCCTTTGGGCGACCAACGCATCCTCCTGCGCTTTCCCATGCGGGCATTGGCAATGTCATCAACTGATCCTTCGGCACGAGAAGACGAGATGGGCAGCCCGTTACGGTACCGTCGGCCATAGTCGACAAGGGCTTCCATGTTGTTCGCGAGATAGGTGTACAGTGTCTCGCAGCGGGCCTGCACACGAGCGGCAGCGGTGCGGACAGCCAGAGGTTCTTCCCCGAGGCCGACGCAATCATGCATCAGCGCCTTCAGATATGTTTCCGCCACCCGTGCTCTGCCATGCCAAAGCCGCCAACGGAGGCTTTTCGCGGGGCGCTGGAACAGCACTGGAACTCCAGTGAACCCCGGTGTCTGGACCAGACCCTGAACGGCGGCCTCGATATGTTGAATGCGCATCGAGATGTGCCACCAGTCGAGGATATGTTTCACCTGACCGTCGCCACCCACGGCATTCCGTATGAGGTTCGGGAGAGCAAGCTCGCCATCAGAGATTACCGTCAACAGACGGCCTGGCTTCCATCCATAGTCGGACAGCTCTTCTCGCATGCGGCTGCTTGGCGATGCCGTCGCATTGGCGACCAAGCCAAATCGTCGGCACATATTGCGACTTTCAATCTTGCCGACCACAAGATCCAGGTGTCGCTGCTGATACTCCGGTCGACAGCGGATATGCGCACCGTCCAGAAAAACCGTCAAACCACCTTTGGGCGGGGCTTCAACGGGATCGCCTGATGCCCTTCGACTTTTCTCGAGCCCAGTGGCTACTCTTCCCAACCGGTCACGCACCGTGGTGTGATGGGGCGGATGGCAGGGGAGGAAGCTTTTCATCAGCCGCGCCGCTTCGCGAAAGGTATGCCGGGAACCAAGGTCCGCATGTAGCCGTTGCAGCTCCGGGGTAGCCCGGTCTGGAAAGAAATAGGCCAGCGGAGAAATAGGTCCACCGGGCATCGCCGCTGACCTGGCATCACACGAACAGCGGCGCATGCGCGCGGCTTTGACCCGAACCCGCCCAAAGAGCGTGTCGAGATCGCGCGTGCGATAGTCATGAATGGCACGAACCGAGGCGCAATCCGGGCATACGCGGCTTTCTCGAATGATCTCATCGACCTGATCGTAAAGGATTACCCTCTGGATCTGTTCGAGGATCCTTTTCCCATCCTCGAGGCGCAGCCCGATCCCGTCTGGGCAGGTCGCCCGGTATGGTCGAGAAATGCCGTCAAGCTGATGAGTGCGCTTCTCCCCGTTGTCGAAGGTCGTTTCGATTGTAATCCGTACGTCCATGGCAGCCCCCCATACAAAGAGCTTACCTTAGCACAGGCCAGATCACCGACGACGACCCCCATGTTCTGTCCACTCCCCTAGCCGACCAGCGCCGAGATGATCAGCGCGTTGACGATATCGATGAAAAAGCCGCAGACCAGCGGCACGATCACAAAGGCCCGGTGCGCCGCGCCATGTTGCTGCGCCACGGCGGTCATATTGGCGATGGCGGTGGCGGTTGAGCCGAGCGTGATACCGCCAAACCCGGCCGAGATCACCGCCGCCTCATAATCGCGCCCCATCGCGGGGAACACGACCCAAATCGTGAATCCGACCGTCAGCAGGATCTGCATCACAAGGGCGGCGGTAATGAACAGAAGGACGCCGTTCAGCTCCCAGACCTGCAGGCCCATCAGCGCCATGATCAGGAAAAGCCCGAGTGACAGATCCGAGATCAGCGCCAGCGCATCATCGACCCCAGGCCAGATCCGCCGCACTAACCGCCTCGGGGCCAGCGGCAAAAGGTTGCGCAGCACGATCCCCGCGACAAGGCAGCTGACAAAGGCTGGAAGCGTGACGCCGGCCGCCGTGATCGCCTCATGCAGCGCCAGCCCGATCAGCACGGTGACATTCAGCGCCAGGATCGACCAGAGGATGCAGAAGTAATCCATCCGGACCGCGCGCCCCTCATTCGGAACGCCGATGTCCAGATCGCGCTTGTTTTCCGCCTTCAGCCCGCCCCGCCGGATCAGGAGCGCCGCAATCGGCCCGCCGATCACACAGGCCGCGATTAGCCCGACAGTATTGGCCGCGACCCCCAGTTCCAGCGCATTCGTGATCCCCAGCTTTTCGGCGAATATCGGTGCCCAGGCCAGCGTGGTGCCAACGCCGCCGGTCAGCGAAACCGAGCCGACCATCAGCCCGGCCTTCGGCTCCATTCCAAAGAGCCTCGCCAGCCCCATCCCCGCGAAGTTCTGCAAAAGGATGAAGCTGGTCGCAAGGATCAACAGGATCACCAACGGCCTGCCCCCCGCAAGCAGCGTGCGGATATCGGATTTCAGCCCGATACCGGCAAAGAACACCAGCAGCAGGAAATCACGGATCCCCATCTCGAATGAGACCTTCAGATCGAACAGCGCCCAGAGGAGCCCCGTTACCGCGATACAGAGAAAGCCGCCCGCCACCGGCTCGGGGATCGAATAGCGGCGCAGAAGATCAATGTTCAGGGTCAGGATCTTGCCCGCGATCAGCAAGACCACGGCAAGATTGAAGGAATGGAAGGGATGAACCGTAAAGAAGGTCACGCGGCGGCGCCTGTCAGAATGCTGTCAACTGATGTTGATTCCGCTTTGCCCCGGATCCGCCTTCCGGTCAAGGGCGGGGCCCCGCGCCTGCCTCAGGCGGTGGTGTGAAATCCGTTATCGGCATAGACCACCGATCCGCTCATGGGACTTGCGGCCTCGGTTGCCAGAAAGGCCGCCAGCGTACCGATCTCTTCGATGCTTACCAGTTTTCCCGCAGGCGTACGGGCGCGAATCTTATCCATCAGCGCATCGAACCGGTCGATCCCCGAGGCGGCGCGGGTCTTGACCGGACCGGTTGAAAGCGAAAAGGCACGAATCCCTTCGCCCGCCAGATCGGCCGCCGCATAGCGGACCGAAGCCTCCAGCGCGGCCTTTACCGGACCCATGAGGTTGTAATTCTCGACCACCCGATCCGCGCCGTAAAAGCTGACCGTGATCAGCGAACCACCCGCCTGCATCAAAGGCCGCGCCAGCCGCGCCATGCGCAGGAAGGAGTGGCAAGAGATATCCATCGCCGTCGCAAAACCTTCGGCCGAAGCGTTGACAACGCTGGTGTGCAGATCCTCGCGCGGGGCGAAGGCGATGGCATGAAGCAGAAAATCAAGCCGCCCCCATTCAGCGGTAATGCGGTCAAACACGGCTTCCAACTGGCCGGGTTCACGCACATCGCAAGGAAGGAACAGCGGCGCACCCACTTCCTGCGCCACGGGTTCGACCCATGGCCGGGCCTTTTCATTAAGAAAGGTCAGCGCCAGCTCTGCCCCCGCCGCGCGAAAGGCCCTGGCGCAACCGGCGGCGATGCTGGCCTCATTCGCCACGCCAACCACGAGGCCGCGTTTGCCTTTCAGATCAATCATGTCGCTGCCTCTTCGCTGACGGCCTCCTGGGCGATGATGCTTTCCTCATCGGTCGGAATGACAAGAAGCTGCACCCGGCTGGCGGCGGTGCTGATCCTGCGCGACCCTGCTTCATTGGCATCGGGGTCAAGCTCTGCCCCAAGCCAGGCCAGCCGCGCGGCGACACGGGCGCGGATACCGGGCTGATGCTCGCCGATTCCTGCCGTGAAGACCAGCGCATCGATCCCGCCCATGCTGGTCGCCAACCGTGCCACCTCGCCCGCGATGCGCAGGCAAAAGAGGTCGATCGCCTCGGCAGCCTCTGGGCGCGTGCTGGCCATCAGCTCGCGGCTGTCAGCCTCGAAACCCGACACGCCCAGAAGGCCGCTTTCACGATAGAGCATGGTCTCGACCTGTTTCAGGCTTTGCCCCATTTCGCCCATCAGATGCAGGATCACGCCGGGGTCCAGCGCACCCGAACGCGTCGCCATCGGGATGCCGTCCAGCGTCGAAAACCCCATCGAGCTGTCGATGCTCTTGCCGCCCCGGATCGCACAAAGGCTTGCGCCGCTGCCCAGATGTGCGGCGACCACCTTTGCATCGGTGGCCAGATCGCCCAGTTGCCCGGCGATATAGCGGTAGGAGAGACCATGAAAGCCATAGCGCTTGATCCCCTGATCATAAAGCGCGCGCGGCAGGGCAAAGCGGCGGATCAGGGGCGGGTTGGTGGCATGAAACGCCGTGTCGAAAGAGGCTGTCTGTGGCACATCGGGGTAAAGCCCCCGCATCGCCCGGATCAGCGCAAGGCTTTGCGGCTGATGCAGCGGCGCAAGCCGCGCCAGCGCGTCGATCTGCGCGATCACCTGATCGGTGATCCGGGCTGGTCCTGTGAAGACATCGCCGCCATGCACAACCCGATGGCCGATCACCGCAAGGCGCGAAAGATTGAAATGCCCGGCCAGCCAGGCAAAAGCCTGGTTCAGCACGGCTGTCAGATCGCCGGGATCCGCTGTGATCGGGCCTGAAAAGGTCTTGCCCTCGCGCGTCAGGCGCACTTCGAAAGGCTCATCGCGGAAATCGATCACGCCCGAGGCCAGCGGGCGCGGCGCGGCGGCCTCCAGTGCGTAAAACCCCAGCTTGATAGTCGAGGATCCGGTGTTGAATGTCAGGATCAGATCGCGGGTCACGCCTTCCCCTCCGCTTTGCGGACCGCGACCAGCTTGGCCAGCGCAGCCGAGGCGATGCGGGCCGATAAAGGATCCGCCCGGCTTGTCAGAACGATTGGCACCCGTGCGCCCAGAACCAGCCCCGCGGCCGTGGCGCCCGCGAAATAGATCAGCTGTTTGGCAAGCATGTTCCCGGCCTCGAGATCCGGCACCAGAAGAATATCGGCCTCGCCCGCCACCTGCGAGACGATGCCCTTCGTCGCCACCGCCTCGGGGCTGATCGCATTGTCGAAGGCCAGCGGCCCGTCAACCAGCGCGCCCGTGATCTGGCCTCGAGCCGCCATCACCGTCAGCGCGGCGGCATCCAGCGTGGCGGGCATCGTCGCGTTCACCGTCTCGACCGCCGCCAGCACCGCGACCTTCGGCTGATCGCGCCCCAGAAGCCGCATCAGATCGACGGCATTCTGGCAGATGTCGCGCTTATGCTCTAATGTCGGTGCGATATTGATCGCGGCATCGGTGACGATCACCGGCTTGCGATAGGCGGGCACATCCATCGCATAGACATGGCTGATCCGGCGTTCGGTGCGCAGGCCGCCGCTTTTCGAAACCACCGCCGCAAGCAGTTCATCGGAATGCAGGCTGCCCTTGACCAGCACCTGGACCTTGCCACAGGCCGCCAGTTCCACCGCCCGCGCCGCCGCTGCATGGCTGTGCTCTGTCTCCTCGATCCGGAAGCCGTCAAGCGAGACCCCGGCCTCGGCGGCCGCCGCGCGAATCTTTGCGCCGGGACCGATCAGGATCGGGTCAAGCAGGCCTTCGTCGCGCACCTCGATCGCGCCAAGGATCGCGGATTTCGAACAGGGATGCACCACCGCCGCCCGCACCGGGGGCAATGCGCGGGCCTCTTCGACAAAGCCCTGCCAGCGCCCCTTCGGCAGGACCACCGCCTCGGGAAGGTCACCCGGCACCCAGGTCACCTGCTCGACCGGGGCCAGCACCAGCGCCTCGCCCGAAAGCACCACCTCGCCCCGCTGATTGCGGGCGGTGGTCGTCAGGCGGACACGGTTCTTGCCCTCGATCAGCTCGGCCACTTCAACTTCGGCGGTGATGGTATCGCCTGGCGAAACCGGCTTGTTAAAGCGGATCTGCTGGTCGAGATAGATCGTCCCCGGCCCCGGCAGGCGGGTGCCCAGCACCGCCGAAATCAGCGCCGCAGTCCACATGCCGTGCACCACGACATGGCCAAACGGCCCATGGGCGGCGAAACCGGCATCCAGATGCGCGGGGTTGGCGTCGCCGGAAACAGCGGCGAACAATTCAATATCCTTGGGACCGACGTGGCGGACAAGACTGGCGCGGTCGCCGATTTTCATCTGGTGAAACAGATAGTTGGTCAGAGTGCCGGTCATCTTGTCACCTCTGGAAAACATATGTGCCGGGCGCATCTGCCAGCGCGTTGCCCATTGCGGGCGGCGCGGCGGGGGCACCCGAACGCGCGGCAAGCCAGGCCTGCCAGGGCGTCCACCACGAACCCTCGGTTGCAGGATTGGCCTCGACCCAGGTCTCGGGCGGCAAAAGCGCGTCGTCATGGGCGCGGGTCGCCAGCCGGTAGCGGCGGCGCGGGTGACCGGGAGGAGAGACGATCCCCGCATTATGCCCGCCCGACGTCAGCGCGAAAGTCACCTCGCAATCGGTGAACTGGTGGATTTTGTAGACCGACTTCCAGGGTGCGACATGATCGCGCTCGGTCCCGACGGCAAAGATCGGCACCCGGATGTTCTGCAACAGAACTGTCTTGCCCCCGGCGGTGAAGCGTCCCGAAGAAAGCTCATTATTCAGATAAAGCCTGCGCAGATATTCGGCATGCATCCGATAGGGCATCCGGGTGCTGTCGGCATTCCAGGCCATGAGATCATTCATCGCCGTCCGCTCGCCCATCATGTAATCGCGCACCATCCGGGACCAGATGAGGTCATTCGAGCGCAAAAGCTGAAACGCCCCCGCCATCTGATCGGCAGAGAGATAGCCGCGGTTCCACATCATGCTTTCAAGAAGATGCAGCTGGCTTGGGTCGATGAACAACGCAAGCTCGCCCGGTTCGGCGAAATCGACCTGCGCGGCAAGCAGCGTCAGCGAGGCGAGACGCGCGTCCCCCTTCCCCGCCATGGCAGCCGCCGCGATCGACAGCAAAGTGCCACCCAGACAATAGCCGGTGGCGTGGATTTTCTGATCGGGCATTAGACGGGTGATCTCATCCAACGCGGCCATCACGCCCAGCCGGCGATAATCCTCCAGCGTCAGATCACGATCCTCTGCACCCGGATTGCGCCAGGAAATGGCGAAAACCGTGTGGCCCTGCGCCACCAGCCAGCGGATCAGTGAATTCTCCGGGCTGAGGTCGAGGATATAGTATTTCATGATCCAGGCCGGAACGATCAGCACCGGCTCGGGGTGCACGGTTTCTGTCGTGGGCGTATACTGGATCAGTTCGATCAGGTGGTTGCGGAAGATTACCTTGCCCGGCGTCACCGCCACATCGCGACCCGGTGTAAAGGCCTCGACACCCTCTGGCGGCTCCTGCCGGATCTGGCGGACGACGTCCTGCAGCCAGTTCTGCCAGCCCTTCACAAGGTTCATGCCTCCGGTAGCCCAGGTCCGTGCCACAACCTCGGGATTGGTAAAAGGGTTGTTCGAAGGCGCACAGACATCAAGGATCTGTTTCGCGGCAAAAGACACCACATCCTCGTGGTGCTTCGTCACGCCCGGAACCTCATGGGTGACGTTATGCAGCCATTGCTGCTGCAGCAGGAAAGCCTGCGACATCCAGCTGAAGGGCGGTTTCGCCCAGGCTTCACCGGCGAAACGGCGGTCGCCCGGCAAGGGCGTGATGACCGGCGCGGCCTGCGGATCCATCGCCGAGGCCATCAGATGCGCCATGAGACGCTGCCATTTGCGGCCCGCCTTGACGCCCAGTTCCATCTGCTTGCCCGGTGCCTGCGCCAGATGAAAGGCCCAGTCGACATAGGCCATCATCAGCGAGCCGGGCGAGACCCCGCCGCTGAGCTGTCCCGAGAGCGCCTCTCGTATGCGGTCAACGGCCTGAAAAGCCTCGATGCCAAGGCTTTCATCGCCGGTTGCACCCGAGCCATCTGATTTGGGAGTAAGGGCCATGTCGCGTCTCCAATTTACCGGCGGAAGTTAGCACAGAACTATCAACGAGTGTTGATCGAAATCAAAGAGTTCAAGATTTTTCTTGAACATAGGCATTGCGCCCAAGGCCCGATGCCGACGACATGTCGTAAAGCGCCGTCAAACCGCCGAAACAGCCGCCCCCGGACTGAACAGGCAAAGCATCGGCGTCCGGCGGCGGACACGGAATCCCCTGTCCCTGCCCTGATCATCATGGACGATTACCGGCAAAACGGCGCGACGTCGAGGCCATGACCCGGCCAATGCCGCTGGCACCAACGCCGGGCCAAGGCCGCGGCCTCAATCCGCCAGCACATCACCGATGCCAGTGAAGACACCACCGACCTGATTGAAGACAAAGGCCCCCGCCAAGCGTACCTCACCGAAAAGGGTGTTTTCAACCACAGCCCCGGCCTCGCCGGAAAGCAGGCCGACATAGCGGCTGTGGGCGGGATCATCGGTCGGAATATCGGTAATATCCACGATCCGTATTCCGGTCGCGACCGCCAGGCGCTGGACCGCCGGATCACGCACATCGACAAGCCCAAGCCGTATCCGACGTGCCGAAAGCTGCGACGACAGTTTCAGCGCCAGATCGTCCGAGGAGACGAGCACCGTGATGGGATGCTTCATCGGCCCAAGGCTGACCATCTGGGCGCGGAAAAGATCGATATCAATATCCGGGGCGGCAAGGATGACCTCGATCCGGTCCAGCACATCGTCCCGCCCGGCAAGACGCAGTTGCACCAGCGTCTCCATCGTCAGCCGCGCGCCCATGCTGTGAGCCAGCACCGGCACCGCGTCGGAAGCGGACCGACCCTTTGTCAAAAGCCGCAGCAGATCGGCAAGCGCCGCGCGGGAAAAGTCAGACGCGTCACGATCAGCCAGATAGGCGCCCGGATAGCCTGCCGAGGGCCATGTAAAAAGGACGGGCTTTTCCTCGATTTGCGCATCGACCGAAAGCTGCGCGGTGCGGAACAAGGCCTCATGAAAGCGGGTGTTGAAGCCGTGGACATAAAGCCCGACCCCCTCGCGCGAGAGACGCTTTGCAAAGGCGTCACGGCTAAGCGTCTGCCGGCTGCGCACCACGAAATTCCGGTCGGCGCTGCTGCCATTGCGATCCGGCCATTCAATCTTTCCCGGCCGATGGCCAGGCGGCACCGAGACCTCGTATTCCAGCCAGCTTGGCCGGATGGAGCGAGAGTCGCCAAAGGCCCCCGGCAGATTTGCCTCGGGCGCGCGGGTGGTCATGGTCAGCACCCGGACAAGGCGGGCGCCCTCGGGCAGGGCACCGGCATCGGGGGCCAGAACTTCCGGCCCCGGACGCGCAGCGCAGCCTGCAAGCGCAAGCGTCAGGATCAGAAGCAGGCGGCCCAACATATGCCTTACCGCAGGAATTTCTTGAATCGTATCAGTGCCAGCCAGAACAGCGCCACCCCGATCGCCGCCAGCGCCGCGAACTGGGGCCAGACCACGTCAAGCCCCGCACCTCGGAACAAGATGCCCTGCGAGAGGATGATGAAATGCGTGTTGGGGGCTGCAAGCATGATGGTCTGGATGATCTCTGGCATGGATTCCCGCGGCGTCATCGCGCCTGACAGCACCTGCAGCGGCAAAAGCGCCATCATCAGCAAAAGCGCGAATTGCGGCATCGACCCGGCGATGGTGGCAAGGAAAATTCCAAGCCCCGTCATGGCGAAAACCATCAGCACCGCGCCCGCAAGAAACAGCACGACCGAGCCCTGCACCGGAACCGCCATCAGCGCCTGCACCACAACACTTAGCGAAAAGATCGACCCCAGCAGCACCACCAGCCCCATCGACCAGATCTTGGAAAACATGATCTCGGTCGCGGTGACGGGCATGACCAGCAGGTGCTCGACCGTGCCATGTTCCTTTTCGCGGATCAGCGCCGCGCCGGTCAGCACCAGCGACAGCATGGTGATCGACTGGATCACGGCGGAAATCGCCCCGAACCACTTCGGATCCAGCGAGGGATTATACCGCGCGCGGAGCGCCAGATCGACCGGCAGCGCGGTCTCGGCCCGGTAGCCCGCCACATATTCCGAAACCTCGGAGGACACGATCTGCTGGATATAGCCGCCGCCGGTGAAGGCCTGGCTCATCCTTGTCGCGTCGATATTCAGCTGGATCGCCGGGTTTTTCCCGGCCAGCACATCGCGCGCGAAATCCGGTGGGATGTTCAGCGCAAAAGTATCCAGCCCCTGATCCATCCGCCGATCCATCTCGGCCGTCGTGGTCATCTGCGGCTCGACAAAATAGGGCGGATAAAAGGCCGAGGTGATGCGGGCGGAGAGATGCGACTGATCCTCATCCACGATCGAGATCGCGGCATTCGTCAGCGCCTCGGGCGAGGCGTTCGCAGAGGTCCAGATCGAGAGCGAAAAGGAATAGACGATCAGCACCAGCATCACCGGATCGCGCCAGAGCCCGCGCAATTCCTTGACGCCCAGATTGAAGGTGTTGCGCAGGTTCATCCGCCCCTCACTTCGCCTGTTTTTTCAGGAAGGCCGCCGCCAGCCCGATAATCACCGGAATGGCGATGCCCATGGCCAGCATCGGCCCGGCCAGTTCCGCCATTCCGAAGGCCTTGGAGAAAGCCCCCCGCGCGGCGGTGATAAACCAGGTCGAGGGGTAGATCTCGCCCAGAACCCGGCCAAAACCCGACAGCGAAGAGACCGGGTCGATCAAACCCGAATAGCTGACCGCCGGGATCATCGTCAGCATGGCGGTCGCGAACAGCGCCGCGACCTGACTTGCGATGAAGACCGACACCAGAAAACCAAGCGCCGTGGTCGCGGTGACATAGATCAGCGCCGAAAGGGTAAAGCCCAGAAAACTGCCGTTGAAGGGCACTGCGAAGAATGTGACCGCCATGGCCATCATCAGGAAGAAATTCAGCATGGCCAGCGCGATATAGGGCAGCTGTTTGCCAAGCAGAAATTCCAGCCGCGTCACCGGCGTGACGTAGAAATTGATGATCGAGCCCAGTTCGCGTTCACGCGCGACCGAAAGCGTGGTCAGGATCGCCGGGATCATCAGCAAAAGCAGCGGGATGATCGCCGGGACCATCGCATTCAGGCTGCGCACGTCGGGGTTGTAGCGGTATCGGGTCACCAGTTCGAAACTGCCGCCGCTCGCCTTGTCACCGTAAAGCTGACGCGCCTGACGTGTGATCCAGTCGGCATGCATGCCCTGCACATAGCCCTGCACCGTATTGGCGCGGCTGGGGTTGGCGCCGTCGAACCAGGCCCCGACCTGCACATCCCTGCCTGCCGCGATATCGGCGGCAAAGCCGGGCGGGATCTCGATCGCCAGCGCCAGCTCGCCCGAGCGCATTCTTGCGTCGATCTCGTCGTAACTTGTCAGGGCCGGCTGTTCGATGAAATAGCGCGATCCCGCAATATCGGCGATATAATTGCGGCTGGTGGTGGTCTGGTCGCGGTCAAGGGCGGCGAAGGTCAGATCCTCGACATCCATGTTGATGCCCAGCCCCACCACGATCATCAGAAGAAGGCTGCCGACCAACGCCATGGTCAGCCGGATCGGATCGCGCTGCAATTGCAGGCTTTCCAGCTGCGAATAGCTAAGCAGTCGCCGCAGGCTGAAGCCGGATTGCTGCGCATGATGGGTCACCCCGGCTGCGGGGGCCTCGGGCGCGGCCTCGGGCGCAGCGGCGGGGGCGGGTGCCGTCTCGCCAATCGCCTCTTCAAGATAGGCGATGAACGCGTCTTCCAGCGTGGCGCAACCTTTGGCTTTCGTGATCCCCTCGGCGGTGTCCGAGACCAGCACCTTGCCCGCATGCATCAGGCTGATGCGGTCGCACCATTCCGCCTCGTTCATGAAATGGGTCGAGACAAAGATCGTCACGCCATCCTTGCGCGAAAGTTCCGCCAGAATGCGCCAGAAGCCGTTGCGCGCCACCGGGTCCACCCCCGAGGTCGGCTCGTCAAGGATCAGGATCTCGGGCGCATGGATCATCGCCACCGCCAGCGAAAGCCGCTGGCGGATACCCAGCGGCAACGCCTCGGGCAGGCTGTCGGTCACGTCGCCCAGATCGAACCGGGCGATCATCTCGTCAACCCTGGCGGGGATCTTCTCGGCCGCCATATCGAAAAGCCGCGCGTGCAGATCAAGGTTCTGACGCACCGTCAGCTCGGAATAGAGCGAGAAGGCCTGCGACATGAACCCGACCCGGCGGCGCACCGACAGATCGCTTGCATCGACCTCATGGCCGAAAAGCTTTGCCCGGCCCTCACTCGGCTCCAGAAGCCCGGTGAGCATCTTCATCGTCGTCGTCTTGCCGCAGCCGTTCGAACCCAGAAAGCCGAAAATCTCACCCCTGGGGATGCGGAAGGAAACATTGTCGACCGCCACGAAATCGCCAAAGCGCTGCGTCAGCCCCTCGGCCTCGATGGCGATATCGCTGTCATCGGTGGTCCGCGGCGGGATCACCACGGCACTGTCTTCGCCCCGGTCTTCTTCGGGCAAAAGCGCGATGAAGGCTGCATCAAGCGTGTCGGCCCCGGTCCGCGACAGCAGATCGCTGGTGGTGCCGGTGGCCAGCACCCGGCCCGCATTCATCGCAACCAGCCAGTCGAAGCGCGCGGCCTCTTCCATATAGGCGGTGGCGGTGATCACGCTCATCCCCGGCCGTGTCGCGCGGATGCGGTCGATCAGATCCCAGAACTGGCGGCGCGACAGCGGATCGACGCCGGTGGTCGGCTCGTCAAGAATCAGGAAATCGGGATCATGGATCAGCGCGCAGCACAGACCCAGCTTTTGCTTCATGCCGCCCGACAGCTTTGACGCCGGGCGCGACCGGAACGGCGTCATGCCGGTCGCAGCCAGCAGATCGGTGATCCGCCGCTCGCGTTCGGCCTTGTCATGACCGAAAAGCGAGCCGAAGAAATCAAGGTTCTCTTCGACCGAAAGCGTCGGGTAGAGGTTCTTGCCCAGACCCTGCGGCATATAGGCGGTGCGGGGGCAGACGCGGTTGCGATGCGCCACATCGCGCATATCGCCGCCCAGAACCTCGACCTTGCCCTGCTGGATCACACGTGCCCCGGCCAGCAGCGACAGAAGGCTGGACTTTCCGACCCCGTCTGGCCCGATCAGCCCGACCATGCGCCCCTCAGGGATCTCCAGCGTCACATTGTCAAGCGCCGTGACCTTGCCATAGCGCAGCGTCAGGCCGGAGACCCCGGCAACTGAGCCGGTCATTTCACGACATTGGAAAGAAAGTCAGGCCAGGCGGCATCCGGATCAAGCCGCAGATAGGCCATGCCCGGCAGGCCGGTTTTGACATATTCGATATGCCGCGACAGCAGCTCGGGGTCGATGCGGGCACGGACGCGGAACATCAGCTTTTCGCGCTCATCGGCGGTCTCGACCGTCTTTGGCGTGAACTGCGCCACATCGGCAACATAGGAAACCGTGGCCGGGATCACGAATTCCCGCGCCGCATCCATGACAAGGCGCACCTCTGATCCGACCTGCACCCGGCCGACCTGCGATGTCGGCAGAAAAACCGTCATATAGACATCGCCCAGATCGACAAGGCTGAGGATCCGCCCGCCAGAGCCGACAATCTCGCCCTCTTGTGCGATGCGATACTGGATCCGGCCCGTGCGCGGCGCTTTCAGCGTGGCGTCGTCCAGAGAGGCCTGGATCGCATCAATCGACGCCTTTGCCGCCTCGACGGCCGCACTTGCATCGACCACCTGCGCCTGCGCGCTGCTGACCCCCGCCAGCGCTGCCGCATGGCTGGCTTCGGCCGAGGCCACACCGGCGCGGGCCTGGGCGTCCCGGGCGCGGTCATCATCGAGCACCTGCTGCGAGATCGCACTGGTCTTTGCAAGCTGCTCAGAGCGTTCAAGCCTGCGCGACGCGGCATCGGCAACCGAGCCTGCCTGATCAACCGCGGCCCGGGCCGCGCGCTCTTGTGCCTCGGCCTGAGCGACCAGCGCCCTTGCTGTCTCGACGCCGATTTCGGCGCGGGCAAGCTGCGCTTCGGCCTGACGTTTTTGTGCGTTCAGCTGCACCACGTCCATCTGCACCAGCACATCGCCTGCGCTGACCATGTCACCTTCGGCAGCGGTGATTTCGGCGATTCGGCCGCCGGTGAGCGCCGCGATATCCACCTCGGTCGCCTCGATCCGGCCATTGGCGCTGGCAAAACCCGCCGGCAGACCGGCGGGTTGCAGCCGGTCCCAGGCCAGCCAGCCAAGCACGGCGACAACGGCCAGGCCGCCCAGAATAATGGTGTTTCTGCCGGGCTTTGCCATGATCTGCCTCTGATTGCTGTGCTGATGGATGCTTCGCGCATGTCCCGATGCGGTCTTCGCCCTACGCTCCCCTGTTGTCAACGCTCGATGACAGGGTAAAAACCTGTATTGTCGCGCAAAAGCGGCTGCTGGTTGTTTGCTGTTGAAAAACCAGCTAAACAACACGGCCCGGTCTGGGCTGCACCTTGCCGCACCTCTGCTCCGGGGCAGCATTTTCAGTTTCTTCGCGTCGAAGCCACCGGACGAACACAAGCCACCCATGCCAAGGACGCTCAACTCAGCCAACTCGACCGACCGCATGCCGGGGCAGGCAACCGGGAAAGAACGCATTCTTGCATCGGCGATGCTGCTTTTCGCGCGGATGCCCTATTCCGACACCAGCCTGCGCGACATCGCCGCCGCGGCTGGGGTCGATGTGGCCTATGTCCATCGCGCCTTCGGGTCGAAGGCCGAGATATTCCGTCAGGCCTTGCTGGCGCTTGCGCCCCTCGATGACATCGCCGCAGGGGACCCCGATGGCGCGACCATGATCAACCGGATCTGCGATCTGGCCTTCCTGCGTGATCCGCGCAAGGTAGAAGATGTCAGGCCGCTTCATTTACTGACACAGTCCAGCCTCTGCAGCGAGGCGCGGGCGATCATTGCGCAATTCTTTGGCACGTCACTAGCCCTGCCTCTAAGCAGGGCGTTTGGCCATGCGGATCCGGGACGGGCGCATTTCGCGCTTAGCCTTCTCAGCGGTTTCGTGACCCATCGTGCGATTTTCGGGCCTGCGGATTTGCTGGCTATCCCCGAGGCGGATCAGCGACAGATGCTGCAAACCGCCCTGATGAACGCAATGCTGCCTGGTTGTTCAGATGGGGTATTCGGCTGGCGTCCCATCTAGACCACTATCCAAGTCAGCTTGCCAACTGCGATCCTGTATAAGTCATGTTGGGATTTCCGCGTTTCGTGCGGAGATTTCAACACGATTGATCGGACGCCTCAGGTGCTTTCAGGCGGCTATATACGGTCGGTCAGATGGCCGCTTGGATCGAGTGTCGGTCTCGTAGGTTGCGCGCCCCCGCAACCAATACATATTTGCTCTTGGGCACTGATCACGCGCCGGATGCGGGTCAGAGTATTGTCTTTGCAAGTGCGAAACAGTTCGCAGATCCTGTCCCCGCAACCAAAAAATCCCCTATGATCAAAAGCTTGGATGATGACTGAAACAGTCGGGCGTCCCCATCCCCGTTTTGCATCAACGCCACATCAACGTTTGCGAAGGCCGGTGGCGAAACCGATGCCATTCAGTAAGGGCACTCCGGTTTGGGACGCAGGACATCGTCGCAAGTCGCTCGTCCGAGCGCCACATCCTCTCCCGCTTCAGTCAAGGTCGCGATTAGCAATCCGTTCAAGTGAAGTGGTCCTAGGAATCCGGACAGTCGGCTAAGGTGTATCCCAAACCTTTGAAGGGATACGAGAATGGCGAAGCGCCGGAACTTTACCCTGTGAATCCCTTTTGTCAACACGGCCTAAACCGCGACCCCAAATAGTTTCCCGATAGCGGCGGTCACTGCCATCGCGGCACCGCCCCAGAAGACCACACGCAGTGTTGGTCGCAACAACTTGGCTCCGCCGGCCCAAGCCCCGAGAGCCCCGAGAACGGCAAGCGCGAGCAGCGTTGTCACAGTAACCACGACGGCGACAGTTTCTGCGGGTGAGACGAGCGCAGCAACCATCGGCACAGCCCCGGCCAAAGTGAACGTGAGCCCAGAGGCAAAGGCAGCCTGTAAGGGATTGGCGCTATGCACCTCAGAGAGGCCGAGTTCATCGCGCACATGGGCCCCAAGCGCGTCAGCTTCGGTCAACTCGCGCGCGACAAGCGCTGCCGTCGCGGGCGAGAGACCTCGGCTCTCCCAGATAGAAGCCAGTTCCGCCTCCTCCTCCGCGGGTGTCTCGCGCAGAGCCTGCGCCTCACGGGCGATGTCAGCACCTTCAATATCCGATTGTGAGCTGACCGAGACATACTCCCCCGCCGCCATCGACATCGCCCCGGCGGCCAATCCCGCGGCGCCTGCGATGAGCACCGCCTCTGCGGAAGGATTGGCGACCGCCACGCCCACGATGAGCGCCGAGATCGAGACGATCCCATCGTTGGCGCCGAGCACCGCGGCCCGCAACCAACCGCTGCGGTTGACGAAATGTACTTCTTCATGGGCTGACTGATAGGTCATGGCCGTCCCGCTCCAATTTCATACTGTCGATCTGACCCTGTAGATTCCAGGCCGCGCCAAGGCTTCACCGCTCATCCACGCTCGATGGATTGAAACGCTGACGAGGCCATCGACTTCCTTAAACTTCCGGTAACAATGTAGGGTGACCCAGATCATTGCAATTGATCTGGGTCATAGCCGACGTTGGACGGAATGAATTATCGGCTCCTCATGCGCCGAACCCGCCGCATGCGTGTCAACACAGGAAGCTTCCTATGCCCAGCACCGCCCCTGTAAGTCTTGAAGAACGCCTCATGCTTCCCCTCACGCTCGCGGCGAGTTTCGGCATGGCGGCCGCCTTCTTCGGCACCTTCGTGCTGCCGGGGATCTGGCTCACGGCAGGGCTTGCACTTGTCTATCTTGCGGCCGGGCTTCCGACGGGGCTGCGCGCGCTTGGTGCACTTTTCAAGGACCACGTGCTCGACATAGACCTGTTGATGATCATCGCGGCTTTGGCCGCGCTTGCCGTCGGCGCCCCGCTGGAGGGGGCCGTTCTCCTCACACTCTTCAGCATTTCGGGCACGCTGGAGCATCGCGCTATGGGCCGCGCCCGCCGCGCGATCGAGGCGCTGATGGCGCTGCGCCCCGAGACTGCACTGCGGCTGAGCGCCACGGGCGCGACAGAGGAAATCCCCGTCGCGGCGCTTCGCGAGGGGGATTTGCTTGTCCTGCGTCCGGGCGCGCGCGTGCCCGTGGATGGCGTGCTTGTCACCGGCGAAGGCACGGTCGACGAGGCGACGATCACCGGAGAGTCGATGCCCGTCTCAAAGGTGCCCGGAGCGAAGCTTTTCGAGGCGACGGTCAACCTCAATTCCGTGCTGACCATGCGCGCAAGCGCCACCGTCGAAAGCAGCACCGTGGCGCGGATGATCGACATGGTGACCGAGGCCCAAGCCGCCCGCGCGCCTTCCGAGACCTTCAGCGCCTGGTTCGGGCAGCGCTACACCGTGGCCGTGCTTTTGGGGGCCATGCTGGCCTTTGTGGTTCTGTGGGGGATGGGGGCTTCCGCCTCCGACGCCCTCTACCGCGCTGCGGTGCTGCTGGTGGCGGCAAGCCCTTGCGCCGTGGTGATCTCGGTGCCCGCCGCCATGCTGTCGGCGCTGGCGGCTGCGGCACGGGGCGGCGTGTTGTTCAAAGGTGGCGCGGCGCTTGAAGCCTTGGCAGAAGTGAAGAGCTTTTCCTTTGACAAAACCGGCACCCTGACCACCGGAGTTGCAGAGGTCACCGACCTCACCTCAGAGATCCCCGAGGGGCGCATGCTGGCGCTGCTCTCGGGTTTGGAGGCGCAGTCCGAGCATCCGATCGCCGCCGCGATCCGGAACCGGGCAGAGGCCGAGGGGCTTGCCCCCGCCGCCATCCGGGATGTCGTGACCCATCCCAGTGAGGGCATCACCGGGATCGACGAAGAGGGGCCGATCTGGGCCGGAAACCAGCGCATGCTGGAGCGGATGGGGGCGCGGGTCGATACGGCCGGGGCGCAGCGGCTGAAGGCCTCGGCCCAAACCGTCACCTGGATCGGGCGTGGCGAGCAGCTGATCGGCGGCGTCACGGTGGCAGACCGCCCGCGGCCAAGCTCTGCCGCCGGGCTTTCGCAACTGCGTGCGGCGGGGGTGGCGCAGCTGGCCCTGATGACCGGGGATCGCCGCCCGGTGGCCGAACGGATCGGGCGGGAGCTCGGCTTTTCCGATGCGGAGATCCACGCCGAATTGTTGCCGGAAGACAAGGTCAAACTGGTTGCCGCGCTTGCCGAAAAGGGCCGGACGGCCTTCGTCGGCGACGGGGTGAATGATGCCGCTGCCCTTGCCCGGGCGGATGTCGGCGTCGCCATGGGGGTTGCGGGCAGCGAAGTGGCGCTGCAGGCCGCAGATGTGGCGCTTCTGTCCGAGGACATGACCCGCCTTGCCGCCGCCCGGACACTGGCCTTGCGTACCCGCCGGATCATCCGGCAGAACCTCGGCTTTGCCTTGGCGATGATGGTGCTTCTGGTGGTCTCGGCGCTATTTTTCGAGCTGCCTTTGCCGCTTGCCGTCATCGGCCATGAAGGGGGCACGGTTCTGGTGGTGCTAAACGGGTTGCGGCTGCTCGCCGATCCGATCCGCAATGATCGCGGCGCGGCGCGAAAAGCGGCCTCGCATCCCTCCTCCCAACCTCAAGAGGTTTCTCATGTATAAGCACATCCTTATCACCACCGATGGCTCTGAGAACGCGGGCCTCGGCCTTGAGCATGGCATTGCACTTGCATCCAGCATCGGCGCTGCGGTGACGATCCTGACTGTGACGCCGCCCTTCCCGATTGCAGCAGCGGCGATGGGGGCAGGGGCATACACGCCAGCGGCGGTTCTCGAGGGCTATGATCAGGCGCAGCGCGAAACGGCAGAGCGGATCCTTGAGGCCGCCGCAGAGCGTGCGAGACATGCGGGCGTTTCTGCAACCGCCCTGCATGTGCCTGATGCCACGCCTGCTGATACTATCTTAGAGCGCGCCGAGGCACTCGGTTGCGATCTCATCTGTATGGCCTCTCACGGGCGGCGCGGGCTGAAGCGGATGCTACTTGGCAGTCAGGCAACCGAGGTTGTGACCCGTTCCGCAATCCCCGTCTTGGTCGTGCGGGCCTGACACCCCTTGGCCCGCTGCGAAGCGGGCCGGGCCGAATACAGAAGGTTGGGATGACCCGAACACCTGCAGAATTCTGGCGAGAGCATTAGCAGGCTGCTGAAAAAGGCCGGGCTCGACGCGGTTTCGAGAACATGATTCACCTTTGGCGCGGCGGCGGCGGGGGTGGCGATGCGCGGGACAGACGAGGCGATCGGGTCGCTGTTCAGCTATGTTGATCTTGAGGAGCGGGTCCCGGCGGGTCATCCACTTCGCAAGATCCGGCAGATCGTCAATGACGCGCTGGCGAGCCTCGATGCCGAGTTTGACGGGCTCTACACCGACTTCGGCCGCCCCTCCATCGCGCCGGAGCGCCTGATCCGCGCGAGCCTTCTCCAGATCCTGTTCTCGATCCGCTCGGAGCGACAGCTGATGGAGCAGATGGACTACAACCTGCTGTTCCGGTGGTTCGTCGGTCTCGGCATCGACGACCCGGTCTGGGTCCCCACGGTGTTCACCAAGAACCGCGACCGGCTGCTGACCACCGACATGTCGCGCAAGATCATGGCCGCGATCCTGGGGCACCCTTCGGTCAAGCCGCTGCTGTCGGACGAGCACTTCTCGGTCGACGGCACCCTGATCAAGGCGTGGGCCTCGATGAAGAGCTTCCAGCCGAAGGACAGCCCGCCGCCGCCACAAGACGGCAGTCCCGGCGGGCCGCCGTCACCACCCGCCGACGAAACCTCCACGGACACCTACCAGCCCCAGCAGACCGAGACCCAGCCGATGACCGATACGCCCCGCCAGAGCCGCAACGCCGAGGTGAACTTCCGGGGAGAGAAGCGCTCGAACGCCACCCATGCTTCGGTCACGGACCCGGATGCGCGCCTTTACAAGAAGGCGCCGGGCGCCGCGGCGATGCTCTGCTTCATGGGGCATACGCTGATGGAGAACCGCAACGGCCTCGTGGTGCAGGCCGACCTGACCTACGCCGATGGCCGTGGCGAGCGGAAGGCGGCGCTCGAGATGATCAATCGCCACTCTCCGGGTTCGACCCGGCGCCTGACGCTCGGGGCGGACAAGGGTTACGACAGCGCCGACTTCGTCGCCGAGCTCAGGCGCATGGTCGTGACGCCGCATGTCGCACAGAAGGCCCGGCATTCAGCCATCGACGGGCGGACCACGCAGCATCCCGGTTACGCTCTATCACAGCGGTGCCGGAAGAAGATCGAAGAACCCTTCGGCTGGGCCAAGACGGTGGGTGGCATGGCCCAGACCGTTCACCGCGGCCTCGACAGGGTCCGCGCGCAGTTCACGATGACCATGGCGGCCTGCAATCTGGCCAGATTACCGAAGCTCCTGGCCTAACGGGCAGGACGAAAGGAGCCTGCGGACCCGAGCCCGACGACCGCGGAGAGCCGCCTTCCGATCGTGGCCGCCGGGACAACGTCCTGCCAGCACGACTTCTTCAGCAGCCTGTTAGATTTTCCTTCCTTTCGGGGGAAAGAGAGGTCGCATGGAGCTCTGAAGCCTGCGGAAAAGCAAATGAGCTATGCGTGGCTATCAGATGCTACGAGCCCGCATGGTGTTCGCGGTAAGGCCAAGTCAACGCCGCGAGCTCCATTGTTCGTGGTGCACATCTGCTTCTCCTGATCTGTCCGCGACCGTTGCGCCAAAAGTCTCCTTGTCGTGTTCACTGCGAACTATCGCTGCGATCGGCGGCGGGAGTGGACAGAACATGGGGGTCATGCGGGGCGTTTTCTGTTTGCGACGGTCAGCCGACCATCGAGAACTGCGGCCCTTGTGACGGCTACTCGGTGAGCCCCTTTGGGCGACCAACGCATCCTCCTGCGCTTTCCCATGCGGGCATTGGCAATGTCATCAACTGATCCTTCGGCACGAGAAGACGAGATGGGCAGCCCGTTACGGTACCGTCGGCCATAGTCGACAAGGGCTTCCATGTTGTTCGCGAGATAGGTGTACAGTGTCTCGCAGCGGGCCTGCACACGAGCGGCAGCGGTGCGGACAGCCAGAGGTTCTTCCCCGAGGCCGACGCAATCATGCATCAGCGCCTTCAGATATGTTTCCGCCACCCGTGCTCTGCCATGCCAAAGCCGCCAACGGAGGCTTTTCGCGGGGCGCTGGAACAGCACTGGAACTCCAGTGAACCCCGGTGTCTGGACCAGACCCTGAACGGCGGCCTCGATATGTTGAATGCGCATCGAGATGTGCCACCAGTCGAGGATATGTTTCACCTGACCGTCGCCACCCACGGCATTCCGTATGAGGTTCGGGAGAGCAAGCTCGCCATCAGAGATTACCGTCAACAGACGGCCTGGCTTCCATCCATAGTCGGACAGCTCTTCTCGCATGCGGCTGCTTGGCGATGCCGTCGCATTGGCGACCAAGCCAAATCGTCGGCACATATTGCGACTTTCAATCTTGCCGACCACAAGATCCAGGTGTCGCTGCTGATACTCCGGTCGACAGCGGATATGCGCACCGTCCAGAAAAACCGTCAAACCACCTTTGGGCGGGGCTTCAACGGGATCGCCTGATGCCCTTCGACTTTTCTCGAGCCCAGTGGCTACTCTTCCCAACCGGTCACGCACCGTGGTGTGATGGGGCGGATGGCAGGGGAGGAAGCTTTTCATCAGCCGCGCCGCTTCGCGAAAGGTATGCCGGGAACCAAGGTCCGCATGTAGCCGTTGCAGCTCCGGGGTAGCCCGGTCTGGAAAGAAATAGGCCAGCGGAGAAATAGGTCCACCGGGCATCGCCGCTGACCTGGCATCACACGAACAGCGGCGCATGCGCGCGGCTTTGACCCGAACCCGCCCAAAGAGCGTGTCGAGATCGCGCGTGCGATAGTCATGAATGGCACGAACCGAGGCGCAATCCGGGCATACGCGGCTTTCTCGAATGATCTCATCGACCTGATCGTAAAGGATTACCCTCTGGATCTGTTCGAGGATCCTTTTCCCATCCTCGAGGCGCAGCCCGATCCCGTCTGGGCAGGTCACCCGGTATGGTCGAGAAATGCCGTCAAGCTGATTGTCCGTCGTCAGAACATTTGGCGCAACTCGGGGCGTGGATTAGCGGAGAGCGGGCCTCGTCTTTGGGATGATGTTATGCGGCGAGCTTGCGGTGCTGCAAGCGCCGATATTCGAGGGTCT
>NZ_JANAVZ010000022.1 GCF_025195095.1 Paracoccus maritimus
CCGGTCAGGACCGACCCGCGATCCGTGACGGTGATCCACGCGTCGTCGGCATCACCGTCCACCGCCACCTCGGCCTCGCGGCCATATTTGAGGGCGTTGTCGATCAGGTTCGACAGCGCGCGGCGCAGTGCGGTCGGCTGACCGCGCATCAGGATCGTGTGGGGATCAGGCATCTCGCGCGACGCGGCACGCGCGAACAGCGTGCCGGCCCCGGTGCGCCGCGCGGGCGGCGCGACCATCCGGACCGGCAGGCCGACATCCTGATAATCGGCGACCACAGCCTCGACCAGAGAGTTGAGCGACAATTGACGGAATGGCTCGGATCCGATCTCGGCCCTTGTATAGGTCAGCACGCCGTCGATCATGCTGGTCATCTCGTCGATGTCGCGTTCCAGCTTGGCGCGCAGCTCGTCGTTCTCGATCAACGCGCTGCGCAGCCGCAGGCGGGTTGCCGGCGTTCCCAGATCGTGGCTGACGCCGGACAGCACCATCGCGCGGTTTTCCAGCGCCGCGCGGTCCTGTGCGACATAGGCGTTCACCGCCTCGGCGGTCTGGCGCAGTTCTTCGACGCCGCCGACGGGCAGGGCGGCGGTGCGGGCGCGGTGATCGCGCAGGGCGGCGGCGAAATTGCTGAAGGCGGACGATACTTCGGCAACCCAGCCAAGCAGCAATCCCAGCCCGCCGAACAGGATGGCTGCGGCCAAAAGGCGCCGGTCCGGCGGCGCGGCGTCGCAGCCCCACACGGGGATGCCGTCGATCCGGCTCCAGACCCCGTCGTCCAGTTGCACGAACAGCCGCGGTTCGCTGCAGAACCGCGCCAGGGTGCGGGTGACCGAGGCAAGTCCCGCGGCCTGTGATCCGCCGCCGAAACTTTGCACCTCGGCAGCGGGATACTGGATATCCGGCGACTGGATGCGCACCGACAGGCGCGGACCCTGCGCCATGTCGGGGCGTCCGCCGGTCAGGCTGATCCGCGTCTCGCGCCAGCCTGCGGGCAGCACGGGTGGCACGGCAAGCTGCGTCACCTCCAGCCCGTCGGGCAGGGCGCCGCCATTCAGCAGGCTGTCATGCAGCGCCAGCCCGGCAACATAAGCCTGCACCAGATGCGTGCGCCATGCCGTTTCCGAGGACATCCAGACCCAGACGCCCGATCCGCCGACGATGATCGCCAGCACCACCCAAAGGCTGGCCAGCCAGCGCAGGCTGAGACGCCTAAACATCGCTGCGCGTCACCTCGGCCGCGAAGACATAGCCGGTGCCGCGTTCGGTCCGGATCAGCGCGGTATCGGTCTTCTGCCGCAACCGGCCCACCAGCATGTCGATCGCGCGGCCTTCGGCTGCCTCTTCATCGTCCAGCGCGGCAGCGATTTCCTCGCGGCTCAGCGGGATCAGCGGATTCGCCAGGAAGACGCGCAGCAACGCCGTCTCGCGCGAGGACAGCGCCACCTGCCAACCGCCGGGTGCCGTGACCTCGTCGCGCCGGGCGTCATAGCGCCAATCGGCAAAGCGGCAGACGGCGTCGCGCCTGCGATGCGTCAGGCTGGGTGCGCGATGGGCGCGGCGCAGCACCGCCCGGATCCGCGCCAGCAGCAGTTCGGGATTGAAGGGTTTGGCGATATAGTCGTCGGCCCCGACCTCGTATCCCGCCATCCGCTGATGATCCGCGGACAAGGCCGAGACCATGATGATCGGCACATCCTGGGCTGCGCGGATCTCGGCGCAGATCGCAACCCCGTCATCGTCACCCAAGGACACGTCCAGCAGGATCAGATCGACCCGCGCGGCGCTTAGCGCGGCCAGCGCGGCCGCGCGGCTTTCGGTGCAGGTCACGTGAAATCCCTGCCGTTGCAGATAGGCGGCCAGCATCGCCGCCATCTCGGCGTCATCTTCGACGATCAGCAGCCGGTGCAGGCTCATCGGCGTATCCTCCGCGCATTCAGGGCGTTCTTAGCAGCCCCGCGTGAGGCTTCGTAACAGTTTGTAACGTGGCGCGGGGATTTCTGCTGCACGCATGGCTGATCCGCGTTGTCGTCATGGCTGTGGATTTGGCATGATGATGGCCGACGCGGACCGCGAGTCCGTGCAACAAAGATCTGGGAGGATCCATGTATATGAAATCCGTTCTGGCGGCTTCGACCGCCATGATGCTGGCTGGCCCGGTGATGGCCGAGCCGACAGCCGAGGTTCTGCACTGGTGGACATCGGGCGGCGAGGCGAAATCCGTCGCCGTGTTGCAGGACCAGTTCAAGGCCGAGGGCGGCACCTGGACCGACATGCCGGTGGCCGGCGGTGGCGGCGATGCCGCGATGACCGCCCTGCGCGCCCGCGTTCTGGCCGGCAACGCGCCGACCGCCGTGCAGCTGAAGGGTCCGGCGATCCAGGAATGGTACGAGGAAACCGGGCTGGCCGATATCGGCTCGGTCGCCGAGGAGAATGGCTGGGCCGATGTCCTGCCCGCGCAGTTGGCCGAACACATGAAATGCGATGGCCAGTGGTGTGCGGCACCGGTCAACGTGCACCGCGTCAACTGGATCTGGGGCAACAAGCAGATCCTGGATGAACACGGCATCACCCAGCCGACGACCTGGGAAGAATTCAATGCCGCCGCCGAAAAGCTGAAAGAGGCGGGCGTCACGCCGCTGGCGCATGGCGGCCAGAACTGGCAGGACGCGACGATCTTCGAAACCGTCGTGCTGGGGCAGGGCGCCGATTTCTACCAGAAGGCGCTGGTCGATCTGGACCCCGAGGCGCTGAAGTCCGACACCATGAAGGGCGTCTTCGACGAATTGCGCACCCTGCGCGGTTATGTCGACGACAATTTCTCGGGCCGCGACTGGAACCTGGCCACCGCCATGGTGATGAACGGCGAGGCGGCATTCCAGATCATGGGCGACTGGGCCAAGGGCGAGTTCCTGGCCGCCGGCAAGCAGCCGGGGGTGGATTTCGTCTGCTGGCCGACGCCGGGCAACGGGTTCCTTTACAACGTCGACAGCTTTGCCTTCTTCAATGTCGAGGGTGAGGACAAGCAGCAGGGGCAGAAACTGCTGGCCAAGCTGATCATGGGTCCTGATTTCCAGAAGACGTTCAACCTGAACAAGGGATCGATCCCCGCCCGCACCGATGTGGCGCTGGACGAGTTCGACGATTGCGCCAAGCAGTCCAACCAGGACATGAGCGCTGACGCCGAAGACGGGTCGCTGCTGCCGTCCTATGCCCACGGCATGGCGCTGCGCGGTGCGCAGGCCGGCGCGATCACCGATGTCGTGACGAACTTCTTCAACAGCGACATGTCGTCCGAGGACGCGGTGCAGCAACTGGCCGACGCCGTCGCCGCCTCGCAGATGTAATCACGCAAAGACGGCCCGCGGCGAAGCGTTTCGGCGCGGGCCTTATCATTTGGGGGGACCTCCGGACATGGAATGGCTTGAACGCAACGTGCCCAAGCTGGTGCTTGCGCCGTCCTTCGTCGCGATCCTGATCTTCGTCTATGGCTTTATCGCATGGACCGCATGGGTCAGTCTGACGCGATCCAAGCTGATGCCGCGATACGAGCTTGATGGCTTCGGGCAATACACCCGGCTGTTCGCCTCGCCGCGCTGGGACGTCGCGATGAACAACCTCTATATCTTCGGGGCGCTGTTCATCATCATCTCGATGCTGATCGGACTGATGCTGGCGATCTTCCTGGATCAGAAGATCCGGGCTGAAGGTGTGCTGCGCACGATCTATCTTTACCCCATGGCTCTGTCGCTGATCGTGACTGGCACGGCCTGGAAATGGATCCTGAACCCGGGTCTGGGTATCCAGGAAATGGTCCGCGGCTGGGGGTTCGAGAGCTTTGCCTTCGACTGGCTGATCCGGCCGGAAATGGCGATCTATACCATCGTCATCGCCGCCGTCTGGCAGGCATCGGGATTTGTCATGGCGCTGTTCCTGGCCGGACTCAGATCGGTGGATACCGAGATCATCCGTGCCGCGCAGGTCGATGGCATTCCGACGCGCCGGATCTATTCGGCGATCATCATTCCGACCATGGCGCCGATCTTCCTGTCCGCCTTCATCGTTCTGGCGCATCTGGCCATCAAGGCCTTCGATCTTGTCATCGCGCTGACCAATGGCGGCCCCGGCTATGCGACCGATCTGCCCGCGACCTACATGTATGCGATGGCATTCTCGCGCGGGGATCTGGGTCAGGCGGCCGCCAGCGCAATGATCATGATGATGGTCATCTTCGCCATCGTCGTCCCGTATCTTTACAGCGAATTGAGGCCGCGCCGTGACCAGTAATACAACCATACTGCGCTGGGGTCTTTACGGCATCCTGATCCTGTTTGCGCTGTTCTATCTGCTGCCGCTTTTCGTGATGCTGACCACGTCGCTGAAAAGCCTTGAGGAAATCCGTACCGGCAGCCTGCTTGCGCTGCCGCGCGGTCTGACCTTCCAACCGTGGATCGAGGCCTGGTCCAGTGCCTGTGCCGGCACCCAATGCGAAGGATTGCGGCCGTTCTTCTGGAACAGCGTCCTGATGGCGGTGCCCGCCGTGATGATCTCGACCATCGTCGGCGCGCTGAACGGCTATGTGTTCGCCCAGTGGCGGTTTCCGGGTGCGAACCTGTTCTTCGCCGCGATCCTGTTCGGCTGCTTCATCCCGTTCCAGGTGGTGCTGATGCCGATGGCGCGGATGCTGGGCCTGATGGGGCTTGCGGGGACGATTCCGGGGCTGATCTTCGTGCATGTCATCTACGGGATCGGTTTCACCACGCTGTTCTTCCGCAACTACTATGTCACCATCCCGCAGGAGCTGGTGCGCGCAGCTAAGGTAGATGGGGCGGGCTTCTTCCGCATCTTCTGGTCGATCTTCCTGCCGATCTCGCTGCCGATCATCACCGTCTCGGTCATCTGGCAGTTCACCCAGATCTGGAACGACTTCCTGTTCGGGGTCAGCTTCAGCGGGCCGGGCAGCCAGCCCGTGACCGTCGCGCTGAACAACATCGTCAACTCCACCACCGGCGTCAAAGCCTACAATGTGGACATGGCCGCCGCGATCATCGCCGCGCTGCCCACGCTTCTGGTCTATGTCGTCGCCGGGAAATACTTCATCCGCGGTCTGACCGCCGGTTCCGTGAAAGGGTGATCCCATGCCGATCCTCGAAATCGACCACCTGCAGAAATCCTATGGCGAAACCCATATCCTGCACGACATCAATATCAGCATCGAAGAAGGCGACTTTCTGGTGCTGGTCGGCCCGTCGGGCTGCGGCAAGTCCACGCTGCTGAACTGCATCGCGGGGCTGGAGCCGATCACCGGCGGCACCATCCGCATCGCCGACCGCGACGTGACGGGCGTCAGCCCCAAGGATCGCGACATCGCGATGGTGTTCCAGTCCTATGCGCTGTACCCGACCATGTCGGTGGCCAAGAACATCACCTTCGGCATGCAGGTGCGCGGGGTGGACAAGGCGACGCAGGACCGCAAGCTGAAAGAGGTGGCGGGTCAGTTGCAGATCGAACAGCTTCTGCATCGCAAGCCGGGCCAGCTGTCCGGTGGCCAGCGGCAGCGCGTGGCGATGGGCCGGGCGCTGGTCCGCGATCCGAAGCTGTTCCTGTTCGACGAACCGCTGTCCAACCTTGACGCCAAGTTGCGCGTCAGCATGCGGACCGAGATCAAGAAGCTGCATCAGGATCTGAACGCCAGCATCGTCTATGTCACTCATGACCAGATCGAGGCGATGACGCTGGCCACCAAGATCGTCGTCATGAAGGCAGGCGTGATCCAGCAGATCGGCACCCCGGCAGAGATCTATAATCGCCCGGCCAACATGTTTGTGGCCGATTTCATGGGCAGCCCGGCGATGAACCTGATCCCGGCGCGGGCGCGCCCGCAGGACGGCGTGACCCGGATCGAGATAGACCGTGATGGGGCCGAGCCGCTGGTCATCACCGATCCGGTCGCGCGCGATCTGCCGGCCGAAATCGTTCTGGGTGTCCGTCCCGAAGACATCCACGAGGCGACCGGACAGGCGCATCTGCCCGAAAATGCCCAAGGTGCGGGGGGCGATGTCATGATCGACGTGGTCGAGCCCGCCGGCGCGGATACATTTGCCGTGACGCATCTGGGCGGCAAACCGGTGACCGCACGGCTGCGCGCCGAAAGCGCGGTGGTGGCGAAGACGCGCTTTCCATTGGCGTTCGATCTGTCGAAAGTGTCCTATTTCTCGCCACAGGACGGCAGCCGCCTGAACTGAATGTGAAAGATTCGCGCGGCGTTGATCGTCGCGCGATCTGCGCTCAGCGTTCCGAACCTGCGACCGCCGCAATGACCTTGCTGGCGGTCGTCGCCGTGTCGCGCCAATCGGGCAGGGCCTGACCGGCCGTTTCAGCCGCCAGGGTCAGCCGTTCCCGCAGCGCCCCGTCAGACAGGAGGTTTTCCAGCGCCGTTGCAAACGCCGCCGGATCGTCGGTCGGTGTCAGCAATCTTGTGCCGGAGGGCAGCGTCTCGGGCACTGCACCGGTATCGCAGCTGACCACCGGCAATCCGTTCAGCAAGGCCTCGTCGAAGACGATGCCGTATCCCTCGTATCTGGTCGCCAGTGCAAAGACCGATGCGCGGGCGTAAAGGCGGCGCAGCCGGGTGTCGCCGACCCGGCGGCCAGCAAGCTGGATCCGCTCTGCGACAGGGCTGGCGCTCACCATGTCCTGCAAGGCGGTGGCATGGGATCTGTCCCACGGATTGCCGACGATGACCGCCTGCCAGTCCAGATGCGCGATCCGCCTCAGGGCCGCGATCAGCACGTCATGGCCCTTGCGCGGATGCAGGATGCCGACAGACAGGATCAGGGGCGGGCTGACCGGGGCGCGGGGCAGGCGTGTCTTGTCCACGCCGGGCCGGGCCACGGTGATCTTCGCGGGCCGCACGTCATAGCGGTCGATCAGGATCCGGCGCGTATGCGGGCTGGGAACCAGTACATGCCGCGACAGTCGCAGGTTTTCCCGCTCGGTCTGCAGAAGCTGCGCGCGGCGCGCAGCGCTCAGCCCGCTTTCTTCCGCCAGCGGGTGGTGGACCATGGCGATCACCGGGGCACGAACAGTTGCCAGCCCGGCGGGGTCGATGGCGCCGGACACCAGCCCGTCAAGGATCAGCGGGCGGGCCGGGTCCAGATACCGCAACATGCCGACCGCGTGTGCCATGTCGTCGGGACCGGCATCCGGAAAACTGGCAGGCAGTTCCAGATGCTGCATATCGTGTCCCAGATCGCGGAGGCCCGACAGCAGCCGCTTTTCGTACAGATAGCCGCCGGTCAGGGTGTCGATGTCCCCCGGGATCGCAAAGGCGGCGGGGATCACCGGCGGACCTGTTCGGGGGCATAGATGGACAGGATGCGCCGTTCGACGGCTGCGACACCGGCATAGCAGACGGCCGAAATCGTCGTGACCACGACGACTGCTGCCCACAGCATGTTATAGTCCGACACCGAAGCCGAAAGCGCCATCAGGCTGCCCAGACCGCGACCGGTGGTCAGCCATTCGACCACCGTAACGGCAAGGATCGCGGCAGGAACGCTCATCCTGGCGGCGGCGAACAGCGCGGGCAGCATCGCGGGAAGACGGACATGCGCCATCTGGCGCAGCCGCCCGGCGGCATAGGTATGGAACACGTCAAGGATCTGCCCCGGCGCCTGGCGCAACCCGTGCAGGCAAGCAACCAGCGTCGGAAAGAACACCATCACTGCGACCAGTGAAATCGTGCCAAGCGCGCCGCGCCCCAGAAACAGCACGATCAGCGGTGCCGTCGTGACGATCGGCACCGACCGCAGGGCGACGGCGATCGGCATGACCAGCGCCGACAGGTTCGGCACGATCACCAGCGCGACGGCCAATCCCGCGCCAAGGATCAACCCGGCCAGATAGCCGGGCAGCAGGAATACCGCCGTTTCGGCCAGTGCCGTCCACAACGTATCGCGGGTCGCGGCTGCCTGGGGCGCCGTGGTCAGCGCGGCCATCACGTCCAGAGGGGACTTGGCGAAAAACGGATTCATGCCCGGCAGCGCCATGGCCCCCCACCACAAGACCAGCACCACCGCGACCAGCAGGATGGGCTGCATGACCCGTTCCGGACGGGACCCCCCCATGACGCGCGGCGGTGCAAGGATCACTGGCGGGCGGTCGTGCAAGACGGCCCGCGCCAGCGCGCCGATCGCGGCATAGACCGCCATCGAGACAGCCGCAGCCAGCGCCGCGATCGCCCACAGCGCCGGCACGTCCAGCGCCCGCATGAAGCGGATGGTCAAGACGCCCATGCCACGTTCGGCGCCGGTGAATTCGCCCACCATTGCGCCAAGGAACGCGGCCGGTGCGGCGATCTGCAGACCCGCGAACAGATAGGGCAGGGCGGCACGGGCGCGGACATGGATCAACTCGGACCAGCGGCCGCGCCCATAGCTGTGGACCAGGTCCAGCCAGACCGCGGGGGTCGCGCGCAGGCCGGTCAGCAGCGGGATCAGCGTGGTGTAATAGACGGCCAGCGCGGCAAGAACGATCTGCGGGCCGTCGCCTGGGCCCATCAGGACTCGCAGGATCGGGCCGGTCGCGATCAGCGGCAGGCAGAAGACCACCAGCGCCAGTCCCGAAACAAGGTTCAGAAGGCGCGGCCAGATCATCGCCACCGCGGCCAGTGCGACGGCGACCAGATTACCAGCCAGGAACCCCAGCGCGGCGTTGGCCAGGGTGGCGCCCAAGGCGCGTCCGATCAGGCCGGGATTCGTGGTGATCCACCCCGCGACCTCTGCCGGACCTGCAACCAGATGGCCGCCTTGCAGGGCGGCAGCCAAGGCCACCCATCCAAGGATAAGAACGCCCCCGCCCAAAAGCGGCGGGCCGACGGCCACCGCGCGCATCATTGCGCCGCCATCGGGGCGTTGTCGGCGTCGCCCTGCGCCAGCGCCTCGGAGGTTCGGGTCACCAGTGCGCGGAACTCGGCGCTGTCCGTCATTTCTGGGCCGCGCGGACGCGGCAGCGGCACGGCGATATCCGCGACGATCCGTGCCGGGCGCGGGCTGAGTACAAGGATACGGTCGGCCAGCGTCACCGCCTCGTGGATGGAATGGGTGACCAGCAATGTCGTCGTGCCGCGCGGCTGCCACAGCGGCGGCAGGTCGCGGGCCAGTTGCCGACGGGTCAGTTCGTCCACCGCGCCGAAGGGTTCGTCCAGCAGCAGGATCTGCGGCCGCGTCGCCAGCGCCCTGGCAATCGCGGCGCGTTGGCGCATGCCGCCCGACAAGGCGGCTGGTCGCGTGTCCTCGGACCCCGACAGGCCGACAAGACCGATCAGATCCTCGACCAGGACCGGGTCGGGCGGTTGCCGAGCAAGTTTCCGCGCCAGCGCGACATTCGCGCGAACGGTCAGCCATGGCAGCAGCGACGGATCCTGGAACGCCACCGAGATCGCGCCCCGCGACCTCTGCCGGGCAGGGGTCAGATTGTCGATGCGCACCTCGCCCTCGCTGGGTTCCTCCAGCCCGGCGATCAACCGCAGCAGCGTCGATTTTCCGCAGCCCGAAGGTCCGACCAGCGCCGTGGTCGCGCCTGCGTCGAAGGTCACGTCAAGCGGCGCGACGGCGCGCAGGCCGCCGGGAAACGCCTTGCTTAGTCCGGTGCAGACAATCCGTGCGCGGCCGTCGGTGTCAGCCATGGACTTCTTCGAGGATCGAGCGATCCCACAATTGGGGCGTGACCTCGCGCCCCAGAAGGGCCAGCGTTTCGATATTGGCCTGAACGCTGTCATCGCTGAACCAGCCAAACCCATGCTGGTCGGTCAGGTCGGAAAACATCAACGGCACCTGACGTTCCGCCTGAAGCTTTTGCGTGGGCAGGTCCAGACCGGCGTCCGGGAACATCTGCACCGTAAGTTCGGCCGCGGCGTCGGTGTCGCCGCGATAGGCGTCCCATCCGCGTGCCTCGCCCGACATCAGCGCGACCAGTTCCGCCCGGTGGTCGCGCAGGCTTTCTTCGGTCGCGATATAGGTCTGGGAATGGACCGCATAGCCGTGATCGGCCATCAGCATGGTTCGCGCGTCGATGCCGTTGATGGCCATCGCGACGGGCAGGTCGGTTTCCCAGCACAGCAGGCAGTCGACCTCGCCGGACACCAAGGGCTGGGCGGAATACTGCGTCGGCACGATCTGGATCGCGTCGAAATCGACATCGTTCAGCGTGCACAGCGCCTGCAGGACCGGCGTGTTGGCCAGAGCCATGCCGATCTTGCGGCCTTCCAGATCGGCGGGTGTGGCGACCGGATTGTCGGCCAGCGAGGCGATCGCAAACGGGTTCTTCTGCATCGCGACGCCGATAATCTTGAAATTCGCCCCCTGCGCCACGGCGGCGGCGGTGTAATCGGCGGCCGAGATCCCGACCAACGCGGTTCCGGACACGACCGGGGGCTCGACCGGCGCGTTCGGCCCGCCCTGCAGCAGCGACACGTCCAGACCGGCGTCTTGCCACCAGCCGTTCTTCTGCGCCAGATAGCTGCCTGCGAACTGCACCGAATGCAGCCATGATAATTGCAGGCTGACCGGCGTCGCCGCGAGGGCGGGGCGGCGCGCGAAGGGCAGCACGGCGAGGCCGGTTGCGGCCGCCAGCAGCCCGCGCCGCGTGAGGGTGGGGGAAGACATCACGAAACCTCCATCTTGGGTTTGTCCGGCGCGGACCTTGATGGGCAAACACCCCGACGCGCATTTGCGTTCCCGCCATGTCGCAATATGGGCGCAACAAGCCCCGGCAGGCTGCTGGTCAGGAACAACAGGCCGAATGCCACGCTGGCGGCCAGACCGGCCCCGGCGCCAAGTCCTGCCAGCGGAAAGATCGCCGCCGCTGCCCCCTCTCGGATGCCCCAGCCGGCGACCGAGATCGGGATCATCATGGCGAACAGGATCGGGGGTATCAGGATCAACGCGGTCAGCGGCGGCAGCGTGCTGCCGGTGGCGCGGGCGGCCAGAGCGAAGGCGGCGATATTGGCCAGCACCGTGCCAAGGCTCAGCAGGATCTGGCGCGGCAGCACGCCCGGGGCCAGCAGACCAAGTGATACCGCCTGCCGGACGGTCGCCGCGACACGGCCCGAGGCGCGGGCGACGATTAGCGCCGCCAGGACGGCGATCGACAGCACGGCGATCAGGATCGCGGGCAGATGAGGGGGCAGGGGCTGGTCCAACGGCCATGCCCACGATGTGACGGCGGCGGCCAGCAGCACGATCACAAGCATCGCATTGCCCATGAACCGTTCCAATATGACGGCCAGCGCGGCGGGTGTCTTGCCGTTGCCGCCTGCGCTGCGCAGGGCGCGCCCGACATCGCCCACCATGCCGCCCGGCAGGATCTGGTTCACCAACTGGCCAAGGTAATATTCCATAAGCGCATGGAACGCGCCCATCCGGATGCCCAGTTGCCGGGCTGTCAGCCGCCAGCGCCAGGCCGAAAGCCATGTCTGCACGCTGAGCGCGATGAACGCCGCCAACGCCCATCCTGGGGACATGTCGGCCAGGCGCGCGCTGGCATCGGTGCCCCGCAGCGCCATCCAGACAAGCACCAGCATCGAAAGGGCAATCGCTGCGCGCAGAAACCTCATGACGGCGCCGCGGCGTTGGTAAAGCTGGTCAGGATCAGGTCGCGCATCCTGTCCATCGGGATGGCGTCACTTCCCTCGGGCGGGATCAGTCCGGGGGTGAACCCCCAGCCGGACGTTCGCGCGACCAGGTTTTCCGGACCGATGACATGCAGCGCAACGTCGGGGCCATCGTCCATCGCGATGCTTGGTGCTGCCTGATGGTCCCCCAGCAGAAAGATCAGCGGACCGTCCGGCCCCTGACGTTCGGCATATTCCAAAGCCGTGTGCAGCGCATAGTCGACGGAATCGCGGTAATGCCGCCGAACGCGATCGCGGTCGCGCCAGACATCACGGGGGCTGTCGCCCGAGACTGCCATCGCGTTGAATTCGGTGCCATCACCGATTTCGTCCCAGTCCAGCAAATGCGGCACAGGCGTCCACGGCGCGTGCGAGGAAACAAGCGCGATCTGGGCAAACAGATTCAGCCGGTCCGGATCGCTTCGCAACATCCGGTCGGCGGCTGTCAGCGTGAACTGGTCGGGCATGGTGACCCAGTTGAACGGCTTGCCGCGATAACCCAGTTCCGCGGCGGGCAGGATATGGTCGAACCCCATCCGCTGCGCCTCGGGCCAGGGCATGGTGATTGCGGGCATGACTGCGGCTGTCGCGAAGCCCGCGTCTCGGGCCAGATGGAAGATGGACCGGCGTCCGCTGGCCACCACCGCGCGATAGCGGGTCTGGTCGCTGACCCACAGCCCGTTGGCGAAACTGGCATGCGACAGCCAGCTTTGCCCGCCCTGCGTCGGCGCCGACAGAAATCCCGACCGCATCGACAGCCCTGCGCGTTCCAGCCGTGCCTGCGCGCGGCGCAGCGTCTTCAGGTGGCGTTCGGCATGAAAGTCCACGTCGAAACTGGCCCGGCCATAGCTTTCGACGAAAATCACCAGCACGTCACGGTCAATTCGGTCCAGAAGACCCGCTTGCCCTGCAAACGGATCCTCTGCCGCTGCCCGACGCAGGTTCCGCAGATCCGCGACGGTCTGGCGCGCAAGCTGCATCTTCGACAGCGCATAGGCGCCGTTATCCGCCGCGTACACCCCTGTCATCGGAAGGGCCAGCATGACGATGCAGACGGCCACAGCCGCCAGACGGGTTTGCGGCCGCCAGACGCGCGAGGCCCAAGGCCAGGTCGCCCACCAGATCGACCAGATGATGCCGCACGCCGCAAGTGCGGCAATCAGCGCAGCCCCGACCGCCGCCAGCTGCCCGAAACTGCCCGTGATCAGGTTCATCGAAGCGGGGATCAGCGGCAGGTCGGCCACCGTGTTGAAATTGCGCCCCAGCGCCTGCTGCATCGCCAGATCGGCGATTTTCTGAACGACCAGCAACGACAGCGCGACTGTCACGACGACCCGCGCCACCCCGCCGATCAGACACAACGCGGCCAGCAGCAATGGAAGTTCGATCACCAGAATGCCGGGCCCGCTGACCGGCGGCAGCGCCAGAACGGCGGCCAGAACAGCGGCGGCCAGCGCTAGACGCAGCGGGCCATGGGTCATGCATGCCTCCACAGCCATCGGATATCGACGGCAAAGGACCACAGCAGCGCGGCCCCCGCCAGACGGGCCAGCCAGATCGTCAGGTCCGCGGGCAGTGCCGGCAATTGCAGCAGGACCAGCGTCGCCAGCTGAACCACGCAGATCAGCTTGCGCCGGAACCGTGGTGGCAGCGGTGCGGTCAGCGCAGGCCAGACCACACCCGCTGCCACGAATACATAGCGTGTCAGCCCCAGCAACAGGATCTCGGCTCCGACCTTGGTGCCCGACAGGATATGCAGCGACAGGATCAGCGCCAATGCGGCATCGACCTCCATGTCGAACCGCGCGCCGAACCCCGAGGCAAGACCGCTGCGCCGTGCCAGCCAGCCATCCACCCCGTCCAGCGCAAGGGCAGCCCCCCCGATGATGGCAACCGTCAGTCCCGCCGCCTCGCCCGCCGCCAGAGGCGGCAGCAAAGCGGCGACCAGCGCGGCGCGCAGCAATGTCACGGCGTTGCAGCCGCCGATCCGGGAATGGGGATAAAAGCGGCGCATCAGCATGAGAACAGCGCCCGACGCCGCCAGATACAGCACCGAAGCGATCCACCAGTCCGTCGCGTCGCCCGCCGCACCGCCATGCCGACACAGCTGCATCACTGCGACCCCTGCCAGCGCGCAGATGGCCAGCTGAAGCGACAGCGGCAACATCGCAGCCGGGGGCCGCATGAGATCAGAAGTGACGGGGCGGGTTGCACACATTCGGCCAAGCCTATGCGAAGCCCGTGCAGCGTCAAGCAAAGCCTTTGTCCCGCTAGGCAGAACGGTTCGCGGGCGCTAGACTCAGGTCGCAAGAGGAAACATGATGACCCGGCATTCAGACAGCTACCAGACGCCCGCGCGGCTTTTTCACTGGATCATCGCGGCTGCGGTGCTGCTGATGATCCCCGCCGGGCTGATCATGACGCAACAGGGGATTGCCCGGCCGCTTCAGGACACGCTGTTCCTGTTTCACAAGAATATCGGCGTCATCCTGATACCTCTGATCTTGCTGCGGCTGATCTATCGTCTGCGCCACCCCGCGCCGCCCTTGCCATCATCCCTGCCCGGCTGGCAGCGCGGCGCGGCGGCGGTGTCGCATTGGCTGTTGTATCTTCTGCTGATCGTGATGCCGATCAGCGGGTTTGTCAGGGTCCGCGCGGGCGGCTTCCCGATCGAGCTTCTGGACCGTCTGGGTGCGGGGCCGTGGCTTGCCAAGTCCGAGGCGCTGGCAGATGCCGCGAAGGGTCTGCACTACGCTGCCGCGTTGCTGCTGATCGCGGTGCTTGCGGTGCATATCGGCGCGGCACTGCATCACGGGTTGATCCGCCGCGATGGCGTCTGGTCGCGGATCTGGCCGCCTGTCCGCCCGCGCGACTAGGGCGCAGCCTCTGCGGTTGAAATCGCCGTGCATGCGGGGCTGGTCTGTCGCGGCATGATCGTTAGGGTAGGGGCAGGACAGGAATGTGACGGACCCTAGATGGCCAAGGACAGCATGGACGACCGGCAGGTGGCCCGCCCTGCGCACAAGGCGATGGATCTGACCCCCGAACTGGTTCAGCGCAGCTTGCGGGACGAGCCGGATCTGGGCCCCGAGCCGGGTTGGACCCAACTTGAAGAGAACGAGGTGGATCAGCTTGCCGCCCGCTACAAACGGGAATGCGGCGATGATCCGCTGTGGCTTTTCGCCTATGGCTCGTTGATCTGGAAACCAGATTTCGACGCCGTGGACCATCGCCGGGCGACGGCCTATGGCTGGCACCGGTCGTTCTGCCTGCGCATGACACGCTGGCGCGGATCGCCCCGGCAGAACGGCCTGATGATGGCGCTTGAACGCGGCGGACGCTGCGACGGGGTGATCTATCGGCTGCCCGATGAAGACCGTCATGCGCAGTTGCGCCGGCTTCTGATGCGCGAGATCCGGTTTCACCAGAATGTGGACATGATCCGTTGGATCCCGGTCCATACCCGGCAAGGGCGCGTGCGGGCATTGGTCTTCTGGGCAGGTCCGCGCGGAGACCGGGTGGAAAGCCGCAAGCCGCTGGATCAGGTCGCGCCGATCCTGGCCCGAGCCTGTGGGCCTGTCGGATCATGTGCGGAATACCTGCACAACACAGTGCTGCATCTGCGAGAATTCGGAATCAACGATCGCAACCTGTGGCGGCTGCAATCGCTGGTGGCTGACGAAATCCGTGCGATGGGCCCGGCCGACGCCGAAAATGGCGGGCGGCCGGGCTGACCATCGCGGGCTCTCAGAACGGGCTGTCGGGATAGTAGAACTGTTCGGCGTTCTCGGGCGTGATCAGCTGGCTGCCGATGATGTAACGGCCTGCCATCGGCGCGTTCGAGACGAAGTTCAGCGCCGTCATCTCGATCGCGGACGAAATCAGCGCCGGCGGATAGGTCACGTTCACCGGAAGTTGCGGATCGTTGTTCATGATCCTTTCGACGATCTGCTTCATGCCGGCGCCGCCGATCACCCACATCTCTTCGCTGCGCCCGGCTGCCGAGATCGCTTCCAGAACGCCGATCGCCATGTCGTCATCGGCGGCCCAGACCGCGTCGATTTCGGGGTATTTCGACAGGAAATCCTGCATGACCGTGAAGGCGTCGTCGCGGTTCCAGTTGCCATGTTCCATATCGAGGATCTCGATCTCGGATCCCTCAAGGGCGGCCTGGAATGCCTCGACACGTTCGTTGTCCAGCGTGGTCGGAATACCGCGCAGGACGACGACCTTGCTGCCGGGCTCAAGGTTTTCGCTGAAATATTCGCCCGCGACGCGACCGAAGGCGGTGTTGTCACCGGCCACGTAAAGATCCTCGATCCCGTCCTGCGACAGGCCGCGATCGACGACGGTGACGAATTTGCCCGCGTCCTTGACGGCGGCGACAGGCGCGGTCAGCGGTTCGGATTCGAAGGGCAGGACCACCAGCGCGTCGATGTTGCGGGTGGCCATCATGTCTTCGATGTCGCTGACCTGGCTGGCCGCGTCGCCGGCGGTGGATAGCACGAATTCCAGCTGCGGATAGGTTTCGCCCAGCCTTTCGATGCTGTCCTGGGCATGCCAGTTCAGGCCGCCCATGAAGCCGTGCGTCGCCGAAGGGATCGACACGCCGATGATCTTCTTTTCAGCGTCCTGCGCGTAGGCCGCGCCAGCGCCGCCCAGGATTGCGGCCAGCGCGGCCGCCTTCATGAGGTTTCTGCGTTGCATTGATTTTCCTCCCTGTATTACCGCTCGTCGGCGGTGCGTTTCTCTCGCTGCAAGACGACGGCGAGAACGATGATGACGCCCTGGATCGCGCCGTTCAGATAGGGGCTGACCAGATCCGCCAGATTGAGGATGTTGTCGATCAGCGACAGGATCAGCACGCCGACGACGGTGCCCCAGACGCGACCGCGGCCGCCTTTCAGCGCCGTGCCGCCGATGATGACGGCGGCAATCGCCTCAAGTTCCCACAGGACGCCGGTCGAACCCGAGGCCGACCCGAGGCGGGGCACGTAGAGCACGGTCGAAAGTCCGACCAGCAGACCCAGCAGCATATAGGTCAGCAGCCGGACGCGCCCGACATCGATGGCCGAATAGCGCGCCACGCGATCATTCGAGCCGATTGCCTCGACATGGCGGCCAAAGCGGGAATGCCGCATGATCCATTCGCCGGCGAAGGCGGTCAGCGCGAAGGCGATGATGGGCCATGTCACCCAGCCGATACCGCCGTAATAGACCGGCCGGTACAGCGTCCGCAGGCCGTAATCCAGGCTCAGCGTGCCGCCGTCGGCCAGCCATGTGACCAGCGACCGGAAAATCCCCATCGTCCCCAGCGTGACGATGAAGGGCTCGATCCTGGCCTTGGTGATCAGCGCACCGTTCAGAAAGCCTGCGGCGATGCCGCCCAAGATCGCGACGCCCATCCCGATCAGGATGGTGCCCCAATTCTCGCCCAGCCCCGGCAGGGCGGCGTTCATGGCAATGATCGCGATGCCGGCAAGGAACGCGGCCATCGACCCCACCGACAGATCCAGCCCGCCGGCGGTGATGACGAAGGTCATGCCGACCGCGATCATCCCGATGAAGGCGGAACGCGCCAGGACATTGGTGATGTTGGCCGGCGCCAGAAAGGCCGAATTCAGAAGCGCGCCCAAAACGATCAGCGCGATCAGTGCGATCAACGGGCCCAGTGTGTGAAGGTCAGGTTTCATGCGGCCTCTCCGCTGACGCCCATCGCGAGACGGACGATCTTGTCTTCGGTCATGTCCTTGCCGGTCACTTCGCCCGCGATGCGTCCCTCGCGCATGACCAGCACACGGTCTGCAAGGCCGATCACTTCGGCCATCTCGCTGCTGATGACGATCAGGCTGCGGCCTTCGTCGGCAAGACGGCGAATAAAGGCGTAGATCTGCTGCTTGGTGCCCACGTCGATCCCGCGTGTCGGTTCGTCGATGATGATGATCTGCGGGTCCGGCAGCATGGTCTTGGCCAGCAGCAGTTTCTGCTGGTTGCCGCCAGACAGCTTGCCCGCGATCATCGCAGGGTCGGGGGCGCGGATGTCGAATTCCTGCGTCGCGTGGGCCAGGGCCTCGGTTTCGGCCCGCTGGTCCAGCCTCCAAAGACCGAAGCGCGGCAGATCTGCCAGCGTCAGGTTCTGGGTCAGCCCCTTGTCCAGCAGCAGCCCGGCCTCTTTCCGGTCCTCGGTCAGATAGGCCAGCCCCGAGTCGAAGGCGTCGCGCAGATTGCGGATCGCGACCTTCTGGCCGTTCACACGGATCTCGCCGGTCGCGGAACGCAACCCGACGATCCCTTCGGCCAGTTCGGTGCGGCCCGAGCCGACAAGCCCCGCAATACCCAGAACTTCGCCCCGGTGCAGGGTCAGGCTGACATCGTGGACCCTGCCGGGAACCGATAGCCCCTGCAAATCCAGCGCGGGATCCGGTGACGGGCGACCCTTGGGCGGATAGAAATCCTGCAATTCGCGGCCGACCATCGCGGCGGCCATGTCGTCCTCTGTCATCTCGCCCCGCATCGCCTGACGGACGACGCGACCGTCGCGCAGGACGGTGATCCGGTCGGCCAGATGCGCCACCTCGTCCAGCCGGTGCGAGCAATACAGGATCGCCACGCCATCGGCGCGCAAACGGTCAATCTGGTCATAAAGCGTGCCCACCTCGCGATGGGTCAGCACGGCGCTGGGTTCGTCCATGATCAGGACGCGGGCGTTGCGCGAAAGGGCCTTGGCAATCTCGACCATCTGGCGATCCGGCACGGACAGATCGCGGATCAGCGTGTCGGGCGAGATCCGCGTGTCCAGTCGCGCCAGCAGCGCGGCCGTATCCCTGCGCATGGCCTTGTGATCAAGCCGCAGACCACCCGGCTCGCGGCCCAGGAACACGTTTGCTGCCACGCTGAGATCGGCGGCAAGGTTGAATTCCTGATGGATGACGACGATGCCCTGCGCCTCGGCCTCGGGACCGCTGGAAAAGCGGACGGGCTTGCCGTCCAGAAGGATCTGCCCCTCGGTAGGGTCCAGAAACCCGCCCAGGATCTTCATGATCGTGGATTTGCCTGCGCCGTTCTCGCCGATCAGGGCGTGAACCTGACCGGGATCCAGCGCCAGATCGACGTCGTGCAGAACCTCGATCGGACCGAAGCTTTTCGAGACGCCATGCAGGGCAAGAACGGTCATGTCGCGACCTCGACCCAGGCGCCGTCGGCTGAAGACGATGCTTGCGCCGCCGCGATGAACGCCATGCCCGACAGGCCATCGGCCAGCCCCGGAACGCGGTCGGCGAGCTGTGTATCGCCCCGGATGATCGCGGCGATGTCGCTGTAGAGATTGGCGAACCCTTCAAGATAGCCCTCGGGATGACCCGGCGGGGTGCGATAGGACTGACTGCGATCCTGTGCACGGGTCAGGATGCGCGCAGGCCCGTCCTTGGGTGTCAGGATCAGCCGTTCGGGCGCGGAAAGCCGCCATTCCAGCGCGGCGGCCGTGCCGAACAGCCGCAGGGACAGACCGTTTTCCTGCCCGACCGCGACCTGGCTGACCCACAACCCGCCCTTGGCGCCGGACGCATAGCGCAGGGCGCAGCGCGCGTCGTCATCGATGGGCCGACCAGGCACGATGCTGGACACCTCTGCAGACAGGTGCGAGGGCGTCTGCCCGGTGACGAACTGTGCCAACTGCCATGCATGCGTTCCGATGTCACCAAGGGCGCCGGCCCCCGCGCGGCCGGGATCGGTGCGCCATTCGGCCTGCTTTCCCTGTGCCGGGTCGGACAACCAGCCCTGAAGATATTCGACCTGCACCAGGCGCAGATCGCCCACGCCGCCCTCGGCCACGATCGCGCGCGCCTCGCGCAGCATCGGCAAGGCGCAATAGTTGTGCGTCAAGAAGAACCGCGCGCCGCTGCGCCGTACGGCATCGGCGATGCGGGCTGCCTGTTCCTGCGTCGCGGCCAACGGCTTGTCGCAGATCACGTGAATGCCCGCGTCCAGAAATGCCACCGCAGGGTCCGCGTGCATGTGGTTCGGCGTGACGATGGCGACGGCCTGGATCCCGTCATCGCGCGCAGCTTCGGCCTTGGCCATGTCGGCGAAATCGTCATAGCCGCGGATGCCCAGATCTTCGGCGCTGCTCCGCGCCCGCTGGGGGTCAGATGACAACGCACCCGCAACCAGCGCAAAATTTCCATCCATCCGGGCGGCGATGCGATGGATCGCGCCGATGAACGCACCGCTGCCGCCGCCTACCATGCCAAGCCGGATCGGTTTCATAGTCCCAAAGCCCTTTTGATCGCTGCGGGGTCGACGTCGCTGGCGGCAAAATCGTCGAAGGCGTGCGGCGTGACCCGGATGATCTGGTCGCGGACAAAGCGCGCGCCTTCCCTTGCGCCGTCTTCAGGGTGCTTCAACGCGCATTCCCATTCGACAACCGCCCAACCGTCGAACCCGTAGCCGGTCAGTTTCGAGAAGATTGCGCCGAAATCCACCTGACCATCGCCGGGGCTGCGAAACCGCCCCGCTCGATCGACCCATGACTGGAAGCCGCCATAGACGCCCTGCCGGCCAGTCGGGTTGAACTCGGCATCCTTGACGTGAAACATCCGGATGCGGTCGTGATAGATGTCGATATTCTGCAGGTAATCAAGCTGCTGAAGCAAGTAGTGGGACGGATCATACAACATGTTCGCCCGCCGGTGCCCACCGACGCGGTCAAGAAACATCTCGAACGTGATGCCGTCATGCAAGTCTTCCCCGGGATGGATCTCGAAGCAGATATCGACGCCCTGATCCTGGGCCAGATCCAGCAGCGGACGCCAGCGTTCCGCGAGCGTGTCGAAGGCCGTCTCGACCAGCCCCGGCGCGCGCTGTGGCCACGGATAAAGATAGGGCCATGCCAAGGCCCCCGAGAATGTCGCCATCCGGTCCAGACCCAGAAGATGGCTGAGGCGGATCGTCTTGGCCACCTGATCGACCGCCCATCCCTGGCGCGCGCCAGGGTTCCCGCGCACATCGGCGGGGGCAAAGGCGTCGAACCCGGCATCATAGGCAGGATGCACGGCAACAAGCTGACCCTGCAGATGGGCTGAAAGCTCGGTTACCTCGACGCCGTTGTCTTGCGCGACGCCCAGGAACTGGTCGCGATAGACGCGCGATTCGACGGCCTTGTCCAGGTCCAGGATCCGCGGGTCGGATGTCGGAACCTGCACGCCCGTATAGCCGCAATCGGCGGCCCACCGGGTAATCCCGTCCCAGCTGTCGAATGGCGCGGCGTCACCGATGAACTGCGCCAGAAACAGCGCCGGTCCCTTGATCGTCTGCATGATTCCTCTCCCTTGCGACTAGGCTGCACTGGTCTGCAATCGATTGCAAACAAATTCTTGCGGTGCCGTCGCCGCGGGCATAACCTCTGGCGATGGACAAGCGCGCCCCGCCCCCCGGCCGAGCCCGGCTTTCAGATGTCGCAAGATTGGCAGGGGTGTCCGCCTCGACCGTCAGTCGCGTGCTGTCGAACCCGGCGATGGTCGCCGAGCCGACCCGCGAGGCCGTGATCGCGGCGGTGTCCGCCACCGGCTATCGCATGAACCATGCGGCGCGAAACCTGCGCAAGCAGCGGACCGGAACGGTGGTTGCTCTGGTCCCGAATCTGGGCAATCCGTTCTTTGCCAAGATCCTTGACGGGATGGGCCGCGAACTGGCCAGGGCAGGCTATGACCTTCTGGTGGCCGACACGCTGGAGGGCGAGGGTCGAGATACGGCACTGCAACGGTTCATGGATCCGTCGCGTGCCGATGGGATCATCCTGCTGGACGGTCTGGTCACGATGCCCGGTGATCCGATCGGCTGTGACCTTCCGCCGGTGATAACCGCCTGTGAATGGGTCGAAGGGCTGGCGCTGCCTGGGGTCATGCTGGACAATCAGGAGGGCGCGCGGATCGCGATGCGGCATCTGCTGCAGCTTGGCCACACCCATATCGGCGTGATCGGCGGCCCCCCTGCGAATGTGCTGCACCAGGCGCGCATGCGCGGTGTTCGCGATGTTGCTGGCGCGTCGCGGCTGACCATGTTTCCCGGCGATTTCACCCTGCAGGCAGGGCAGGACGCGGCGCGGATGTGGCTGGATCTGCCGGTCGCGGATCGGCCCCGCGCGATCTTTGCCTTTTCCGACGAGATGGCCTGTGCGTTCATGGCCGGGCTGCTGCGCGCAGGCATCCATACGCCACGCGATGTGTCGATCATCGGCTTCGACGATATCGAGATGGGATCGCATCTGACCCCCGCACTTACGACGATCCGCCAGCCCAAGCGTGACATCGGTCGTCAGGCCGCGCAGCTGATCCTGGACCGCATCGCCGGTCGGGACATCATGCCCGTGACCCTGGTGCAGCCGCGCCTGATGCTGCGTGAAACGACAGCCGCACCACCGGAGTGATCAGCGGCACCTGCCCGGTTCGACGCCGATCCCGCGCAGTGCCCATGCACTGATCTGGCGGACCGTATCCTGCGCTGCCGCGTCGAAGGCCGGGATCAGATCCGACGTTCGGGTGCTGGCGGCTTCGGCACTGCTGGCGAAGCGGCCGCGCGACACAACCGTGGCGTCGCTTTCCCGCACAAGTTGGGCATCCACAGCAATGCGGATCAGTGCACCGTCGCCAGCCAGTTCGGCATTGAAGGCGCCGATCTCGCTGATCAACGCATAGTCGCCGGCAACCCCCAGCGGCGCGCGGCCGACATGGGTAAAGGCATCGTATCCGCCAAGCGTCTCGACAAGCAGCCGCTGCAAGGTCGCAGGGACCGGATCGCCCCAGATAGCGTCCGGCAGATACTGGGTCTGCAACGGAGACGGGCGGATCATGATCCGGTTGCTGTCCAGCGTGCCACGCGCCTTCGGCGGCTCGACCACCAGCTCTGCCAGCCGTCCCCGACCGCATTGCCCCGACCCGACCGACGGGGCCCGCAATTCAAACACGTCGCGGTTCGGCTCGCCCTGCAGCGCGGACAGGGCCGCGCAACCGGGCAGGAAAGCGGTCAAGGACAGAAGCAGGGCGGCGGAACGAAACATGGGCACCTCAACGTCGGAATTCGGGCGTGGGCTGACCCCGAAGGATCTGCGCGGGATTTCGTTTCAGCGACGAGACAAGCTGATCCATATTCGCGACAAGCCCTCGCAATTCCTGCGACAGGCGCGAGAATTGCGGCAGCGCGTCGCGCGTGAAAGCCTGCACCGGCCGGCGCGAGCTGTCCAGCATGGCGCGCAGGGAATCGAAGGCGCCGGCGGCAGATTCCGCCGCATCGCGCAACCGCGCAGCGATCAGCGGAACATCATCCGGCAGGCCGGCCAGCGCGTCGTCCAGACGGCCAAGTGTCTGGCGCAGATCCGCAAAGACCGGACCCAGATCGGCAATCACCGCACCCGCGGCGTCAAAGGTTCCGGTCGTGCTATCCAGCGCACGGTCCAGCTTGTCGATCGTCGTGTCGGCACGGCCGGCAATCCGGGACAGATCGCCCTGCAGTGCCGCCACGCTGGTCTGCAACTGATTGGTCAGCGGTGTCAGATCTTCGCTGACATAGCCGTTGACGCCGGCAAGTGCGGTTCGCGCCTCTTCCGCCGCGCCAGAGACCTGGGCCAGCGTCTTGTCGGCGGAATGACTGAGATCCTGCAGACGATCGCCGAAGCCTGCGAGATCGGTCGCGGCTGCCGACACGGCCTCGGTCGCCTTCGACACATCCGCCATGGTCTGGTCCAGATTGCCGGTCGATCGTTCGACATTGGTCAGAATCTGGGCGACCCGCGCCTGGTTATCGTCCCCCAGCAGCGTCGTCAGTTGTTCGGCAAGCACGTTCAGCTGCGCCAGCAGTTGCGGGGCCTGTTCGCCCAATGTCTGCAGCGTCGACCGACCGGACAGGATCACTGGTACCGATTCCGACGACGCCTCTCGCAGCAACGGGGCGGTGCCGGTTCCCGGGGTGATCGAGACGGTCGAGATGCCGGTGACCGCCGAAGATTCGATCGAGGCGCGCGAATCCGCGCGAACCGGGGTCTCCTCGTCGATCTCCAGCCGGACACGCACCGATGCCGAATTGTCCGGCGCCAACTGCATATCTACCACCGTGCCGACATTGAGGCCCGCGAACAGTACCTGAGAAGACACGGTCAGCCCCGTCACCTCGGGGAAATAGGCATCATAGTAGGCGAACTGGCGGTTCAGCTGCAGGTTCGAAAACCACATCAGGAACCCGATCATGCCCAGGAATCCAGCAATCGCGAAGGCGCCGATCAGCACGTAATTCGCCTTGGTTTCCATCTGCCTAATCGCCTTTCCGTCGCGACGACATCGCCGCACGGGCGCGTGGCCCGTGGAAATATTCATGCACCCATGGATGCTGGATCTGCAACATCTGGGCCATGGTACCGCTGGTCAGCACACGCTTTTCCGCCAGAACCGCGATCCGGTCGCAACAGCTGTGCAGCGTATCCAGATCGTGCGTGACCAGAAAAACCGACAGGTTCAGCGCGTCGCGCAAGGCGACGATCAACCGGTCAAAGGCATCCGCGCCGATGGGATCCAGCCCGGCGGTCGGTTCGTCCAGAAACACGATCTCGGGGTCCAGGGCCAGCGCGCGGGCAAGACCGGCACGCTTGCGCATGCCGCCCGACAACTCGGACGGAAAAGCATCACAGGCCTTCACGGGCAGCCCCGCCATCGAGACCTTAAGCCCGGCCAGCGCGCGGCGATCCGCGTCCGCAAGACCCGGCACCGCGCGCAGTGGTACTTCGACATTCTCGCGCACGGTCAGGGCCGAAAACAGCGCGCCGTCCTGAAACATCACGCCCCAACGCCGTTCCAGCGCCTCGCGCGCGGCTCCGGACAGCGCGCCGACATCACGCCCCAGCACGCTGATACTGCCCGCCCGGGGTCGGATCAGCCCCACGATACTGCGCAGAAGGACCGATTTCCCTGTGCCCGACCCGCCGACCACGCCAAGAATCTCGCCACGCCGCAGATCAAGGTCCAAACCGTCATGGACGACGTGATCGCCGAACTGGGTCCGCAAGCCGCGCACCTCGATGACATTCGCGGCGCTCACAGTCCGATCTCGGCGAAAAGGATCGAGAATAGCGCGTCCGCGACGATGACGGCAAAGATCGCGTTGACCACCGCGGCCGAGGTCATGCGCCCCAGGGATTCCGCGTCCTTGCCAACCTTCATCCCCGCATGGCATCCGATGACACCGATGATGACGGCAAAGACCGGCGCCTTGACCAACCCCGCGATGACATTGCCGACCCCGGTATCCGACAGCCGGGACAGGAACATCGGAGGCGAAATGCCAAGCGTGATCCACGACATCATCGCACCACCCAGCAAACCCGACAGATCGGCCAGCAGTCCAAGGATCGGCAGCATCAGGATCAGCGCCAGGATCCGCGGCAGCATCAGCACCATGTCCGGATCAAGCCCAAGGGTTCGCATCGCGTCGATTTCCTCGCGCATCTTCATCGACCCGATCGAGGCTGTCAGCGCCGAGGCCGTGCGCCCGGCGACGATGATTGCGGTCAGCAGAATACCCAGTTCACGCAGCACCGAAATCGCGATCAGGTCCACGACAAAGACTTCGGCCCCGAATTGCTGCAGCTGCGTGGCGCCTTGAAATGCCAGCACCACACCGATCAGGAACGACATCACCGTGACGATGGGCACGGCCCGCAGGCCGGTCTGCTCGCAGTGATGGATCAGCGAGGTAAGGCGGAACTGCGGAGGGTGGCGGATGCCTCGCCAGAATGCGGCCAGAAAGCGGCCCAGATATTCTGCCAGTTCGCGAAAGAAGATCAGCGCGGCGATCACATTGCGCCCGGTCTCGGCCAGTGCACGTCGCAGGCGCGGTGTCGGTGCGGGAACGTCATCGGCGACGGGCAGCGCCTTGGCCACGGTGTCGATCAGGCTGGCCTGCGCGGCGCTGCCCCCGTGAAGGCGGCTGCCCTGCTGGCGGGCGCGGGCCAGATACCACGCACCGGCGGTATCCAGGCGTTCCAGCATGGCGATCGAAAGCTGCGGCGGCGCACGGCGCGGCATCTGTGGCAAGGTCCAGACATTCAGGGAACCGGCCAATTCCAGCATGTCTCCATGACGCGACTGGGTCAGGGTCGACCGTTCGGGATCGTCGCTGGCAGGGGGCCCTACCGATATCACACCTTTGGTATCTCCTTGGTGTCCTGCGTCGGAATTTTGGTGATTCGTCAGCGCCTTGATCCCGCGTTGCATTCTTGCCGATCCGTGACGACTGCCATCCTAGCGAATCGGCGCTGCCGCGCAAACCCGCATTTCAGCGGTCGCGATGCAGTTCCGATTGTCCGATTCATCACGTCCCGGAATCGATGTGTGGGTAACGATTCACGTTAGTCGTTGGACGACCTAGAGTCCAGACTCATTGATTGTCATAGCCAGAAGATGACGGCGGCGGCCAAAGCGATGGCCGACAGGAAGACCTTGGGGCATCTGTCGTAGCGGGTGGCGATCCGGCGCCAGTCCTTG
>NZ_JANAVZ010000023.1 GCF_025195095.1 Paracoccus maritimus
ACGGAAGGACCTGTGGGATCGGCGATTGGCAGGCGGGCGGCCTTGGGCAGCGGGCCGAATCGGTCCGCGACCCACTCCCAGACATTGCCAGTCATGTTGAACATGCCGTAGCCATTGGGACGAAACTCATCGACCGGGGCAGTGTTGATCCAGCCATCCACAGCGCTGTTATGACCGGGAAAGCTGCCCTGAAAGGTGCTCATTGCGAATACGCCGCCGGGGCAAAATTCATCGCCCCAGGGAAACTTGCGCTTCGCCAGCCCCCCACGCGCCGCCCGTTCCCATTGTGCCTCGGTCGGCAGCGCGAGACCCGCCCAAGTTCAATAAGCCAGCGCGTCATACCATGTGATATGGACCACCGGATGATCTGCACGCGCGCTGGTGTCCGATCCCGGTCCCTCAGGCATGTCCGCCATCGCGCTCGCCGCAGCCGTCATCTTCTGGCTATGACCATCAATGAGTCTGGACCCTAAGCAATCGCGCGGATGGGCACAGCACTGTCGAGTTCGCGGCGTAGCGGTTATTATCGATCTGTGTGCGTGGATTTGTCGGCGGCATGATCCACATCCCAGCAGTATCACCTCGCGGTATCCAGGCTGTCGAGAATGGTCTTGGTTTCCGGCAGGCGCTTCAGCGAATTGTCGATGTGCTCGCGCCAGTGCGGACCAATCGTCAACGCAGCGGCATAGGCCCGGGCCACATCATCGGGCCGATCCTCGGCCATCGGTTCGATCAGGAAGGCCGCCTGCTCTCGATCCTTGGCGGACTTGAGGCTGCCTGCCCCGTCGCGCCGGCGATCGGCGATGATCGGCTTGTGGATCGCGTAGCGCTCCGGGCGCGGCACCTGAACGAGAACGCCAGATCGATAGAAGGCTGCCGCATGGATCGGATCATGATCGCGTTCTTGCGATACTTGCGATTGTGCGCGAGCCACTATCGGAACAGTAAATTGATGTCGTTGCGCCCGCAGATAGCCGCCCAAGACCTGTTCTGTGCATGTCTGCGCGGATGCGTGATCGTGGCGGCGTGGTCCCTCGCCATAAAGCTTATTATTCTGCCGGCCGCGCTTTTCCTGTGGAGTGCGCTGGTATCTATCTCTTTCCTCTTCTGAGCCGACCGGCACCGGATACCGCGCACTGGCGCCAAGCTACATCAGGATGTCCGCCTCGCGGAGGTCAGACTCGTTCAGAAACTTGATCGCAAAATCGGCGCTGCCATCGCCAGTAACATCTCCACGGAGAATAACGTCGTCCTGATGTCGAACAACCCAGACCGAGTGCGCGGCAGGGCCGCTGTCACTGAAGTCGAATGCCTGGTTTCCGCGACGCGACACGTTGGCGTCCATGACGTGAAGATCAAGCGTATCGATGCCCCGCTGGAAATCGATGATCGTCTCTATCGTCCTGCCATCCGGGGCGTCGCGAGGAGAGTGGAAGATGAACGTGTCCGCACCAGGGCCGCCGCGCAGCAAATCGACGCCCTCTCCGCCAAGAAGCAGGTCTCGACCCCATCCCCCCGTCAAACTGTCTGCGCCGGTGCCGCCTGCCAAGCGGTCGTGACCTGCGCCGCCGACCAGAAGATCATTGTGGCTGCCGCCGCGCAGGATATCGTTTCCGAAGTCGCCATAGAGTTTGTCGTGCCCTGTCGATCCGACGATGGTGTCGTTTCCGGGGCCGCCAAACAGACGATCGTTTCCGGCATCTCCGAATATCTTGTCATGTTCAGAACCACCGAAAACAAGATCCCAGCCGATGCCACCGTGGATCGTGTCGTTGTCCAGGCCACCCGAAATCGTGTCGTTGCCTGGACCGCCATAGATCAGGTCGTGCGATTTATTCCCGTTGATGATGTCATTTCCGGATTGACCGTAGATCACGTCGTTGCCGAAGAAGCCGTCTATCGTGTCGTCCCCCGCGCCACCGTTGATCGAGTCGTCACCGCGGTTTGCCCAGATATAGTCGGCCCCCTGGCCGCCGCGGATCAGGTTGTCCACATTTTGCGCACCCAGGATGAAATCTGCGCCGCCTGTGCCTTCCACGAGTTGCGAGGAGGCCGAGATGCGGTTTAGATCACCGGGGACATCTTCAAAGTATTTTTCTGGAACAGCGTTTACCGGGTCGTGGTATCTTACCGTCGCGGACTGAGGGACATGTTTCGCCCATTGCCGCGGCCAGTCGATAAAATGATCTTCCTGCAACTCGTCGGCGTTCTTGCCGTCTGCCGCCACCGTAGCCGAGCGGTGACGCGCCCCGTCAAGCGAGTACAGAATGCGTTCGTCGATCAGAAGCCATTGCTGCCCGTTCAGGGCCACCACGCGGACATTCTCGGGAGGATCATACAAATCGACCAGCTGACCATCGACCCATATCGTGTCGCGGCTGGGGTCAAAATCGTCGATGCGTCCGATCACGCGCTGGTTCGAGCGACCGACCCCGACGAACTCGAACCGATCATTGCCTTGACCTCCGAAGACATGGTGACCGAAGCGATAGGACGCGTCGTCAGAACTGAACCGGCCCACGTGGAGTTTGAATATGTCATTCCCGAACCCTCCCATGAGATGGGTCTGATACCGGTGAGGCGATGGCCCTCCAAAACCGTAGCCATGGATGATGTCGTCACCGTCGCCGCCGCTCACCATGCCGCCAAGCCGGCCGGCGTGTATCAGATCGTCGCCTCTTAGACCGTGAAGCATGTCGACCCCCCAACGCCCATCCAGCCGATCGGCGTCGCTGGTTCCCATCAAGTGATCGTCTCCGCGTGTTCCATAGACATTCGCCATCGGTGCAGTCCTCGTTGGTTGCCAAGGGCGCGCCTTATCCTGAAGAGTGCGCACACCTCTTCCGTGCCGCAAAAGCGAATGCATTTTGCGGATCGATATCGACTAAATTTACGAAGAGGAAATTGAGCTGAGGTTAATTGTGCTAAAGATACCCTCGGGGCCGGGACGGCATTGGCGGACCAAGATGGCTATCCAGCGCATATGTTAGCCAAGCCGGCGAAGCCAGAATGAGAACGAAACCCAGAAAGGCCGCTGAAGTCGAAACAGATCCAAGCAAGACTAGAATAAGCGAGCCAATTCCAGCGCCAGCGACAATGCAGGATTGCAACAGGATCGTATGGAAACGGAACGAGATCGATTGCGCCCACCACCATCGAGACACCACACTGAAAATAATTTGCAATGATGCCGTCAGGATCAATGCCGTGGTCCCCGTCGCCCAAAACGACAGGAAGATCGTGACCATACCAAAATCGGCAAGCCAGGCAATGAGTGCACCCAGCGCACCCGCGACGACGGAGGAGACTAAGCAGGCGGCCTGCATTTCAGCAAAAATCCGTAAACGGTTGGTTGGGTTCAGACTCGAGGCGACAACCACTAGCGAGCTAGGTGGAGCATCCATCGACAAACGGAGATTGAACAGATTGGTTCCCTAAAACAACTGAGGGTAGAGGTGCACTACCGTCCTGTTGCTCAAAAGGCACGCCTTGAATGAAAAGTAGGCCGGTCTACTGAATTCCTTTCGATTCCATGATGGTAGCTACCTTCTTGGCGCAACGTCCGCCTGTCCAAGGTTAAAGCAAGCGTGGACATCACTTGCGGTATCCTGCGGAAGCGCGAAATGGTTGAATGACCTGCACGCTGAAGATGAATAGCGTCTCGGGACGGACTGCTCCGAAACCCGCGCGCTACATCGTTGAAGGAAGGTTCGGAGTGCGCCCGGGCTCGGCCTGATTGAGGCGCATCGGCAGAATTTGCCCGCCGCCGCTCGGTGCCGCTCTTCTGTTGCTGACGTTCCTCGTCAAGACTTGATGCCTCAGATCTTCGAGTTCCGATATGTGCTGAGAAATCTTGAACTCGATATCTGAAGAGCTTTCCTGATCCAGGTCGAACTGATCGGCATGTGCCCGACACAACATGACGGTGACGTGGGCAGCGGTCAGATATTCGTTCAGTGTATCGAAGTTCATTGTCCGGCGCATTGGGTTTCCTTATGCGAATGTGACGGGTGCGCGAATCACATCGAAAACGTGCCATGGCTTAGTTACCCAAATCCTAATGTGCTGTGCGTTGCTGCATCGAACGGAGAGATCATGCGGCCTACACATCAACGTCGAACGGTGCTGCCATTGCCCCGGGGCGCGGAGGCAAAAAATCGAAATTAACTCCATTTTAAAGGTTTCTTGTCATTTAATTAACAGTACTGCTGTAGCGTTACCCTTGATCGCGATCCAATAAACTTATCAACTTGCTGAAGCTGAAATCGGATAATTAAGCGTTCTCCTCCGCGCTGTTGCGGAGGAGGCGCTTGCATCCTGTCATGGTGTTACCGATAGCGGGCAAGGTAGGCACGTCAGTCTTGCCCCTGGCGCAGAATGCAAACTTCGCAGCAGAGACCCCGGTGCATGCTGATGGTTCTGCCGACTGAAGGAGTGGTTGCATAAACTGCAAATACCGGGTAAATTTGTCTGCGCTTTTGCGCCACGATGCCGCACTGCCAAGCGGCTGGATGGGAATCTGGGCGGCCTACAAGCAGACGACGCCCAGGTTCTATCCGGACCGATAAGCCGGCGTTGTTGCGCAAATCAGATTTTTGGGTGAGTTTGCGCTTTCCGACGTGAGTTCAGGCGACGGCTTTGATCTCGGCCCTGCCGAGGGCCGTGAAGGTGTTCATGATTGCCATGCGGATGTGAATTTCGGCGGTTTGGCGGTCGGGGTCTCGTGGCATGATCCGCTCCCCAAAGCGCTTCAGGCAGCTCATCCTGGGCTCTAACCTGCTGCGGACATGGTATCGCGCCCACTTCTTCCAGAGCGCCCGGCCCAAGTGCCGTGTTGCACGCAGAACCTCGTTTCGCGCAATGGCCCCCGGACAGTCTGCCTTCCAGGCGCGTCCGTTGCGACGAATGGATATGATAGCATCGGCACCTCGTTCGATGATCGGCTCATGACACCGTCGCGTGTCATAGGCACCGTCGGCGGTGACGGTATCGATCGGTTTGTCGGGCGGAATCTGAGACAACAACTCTGGCAGCAACGGGCTGTCGCCCTGACGGCTGCAAGTGAACTCCAGAGCGCTGACGTCTCCCGTGCCTGCGTCCATGGCGAAATGTAGTTTCCGCCATTGCCTGCGGCGCGAGGTTCCATGCCTGCGGGCCAGCCACTCACCATCGCTGCGGAACTTGATACCAATGCTGTCGATCAACAGGTTCAGCGGCTGCCCGGAGGCGCGATACGGGATCTGCACCGCGAGCCGCGCCTGGCGACGGCAAAATGTCGAAAAATCCGGAACCGGCGTATCGACTCCGGCCATCTGGATCAGGCTCTCGACAAGTCCCACCGTCTGGCGGATTGGAAGCCCGAAAAGCACGTTGAGCGTCAGGCAGGTTCGGATCGCCGCATCCGAGAAGGTCTCGGGTCGTCCCCGCTTGCCTGACTTCTCCGCATGCCACACCATGTCCGGATCAAACCAGACCGAGAGCGAGCCCCGTTGCCTGAGCGACGCGTTTTAGGTTGACCAGTCCGTCGTGCGGTAGCGGGTGGGTGTGGGCTTCGGCATGCGCCCGATCTAACCGTCAGGATTCGCTAAGTGAATCCCTCCCTCCGATTCGCGCAACGACGCCATCAGAACCTAATAGATAAATTCTTAAATAAAAGCATCCCTAAATTCCAGCAGTTCAGGGCGACCGTTATCCTCACTTTAATTTTTCCGATCAAATGTCTCAATTAGTTGAGACTCCTGGCGATCTGCAATTCGTGTCACGGCTGGATTTATGAACTTTGCGAGCTTCTCATTTCGCTCTCGCTGTTCGTTCCTGGTTGGATGCCATTCGTCGTCAAAATATGGCGGGAAAAACAATGTATATGGTGACGGCAGGTCATTTCGGCGGAAATATTGTGCTCACACGCGACAGCGTCGAGTCAGGTTCGCCATTCCGCGAAGTTCTTAAAGAGGTTTCCTTTAGCAATTTTCGCTATCCTGGTGGAAGCGTCACCGAGGATCAAACTTGGGAAAATGGTGGGCTTCAGCGCATGTTCGGCGAGCCCATGGATCGCGAGGACGAGAATTATTTAATGACGATCCGGGAAGCGTTCGAGTTTGCTCGCGAGACCGACACCAGCCTCACGATTGTCGTGCCGAGCCAGCAGTTTTTCGATCGGGACAGCGGAACATTCCGTCATGACGCATTCGACCGCTATATCGGCGAACTTGAGCGGGCTCTGTCCGAATATCCGGATGTAAAGATCCGCGATTTCGAGATCGGAAACGAGTTCTGGGGCTCGAAGATGTTCGGCCCCATGACCCCGAAGCAATACGGTATGGTCGCCAACGCGGAAATCAAGTCGCTCCATGAGATGGCCGAGCGGATCACGGATCAGCATGAGGGTTGGGAGACGCCAGGCATCGGCATCCAGGCTGGTGCTGCGTGGCGAGGGGACGGCCCGGACGAATCCCGGGACATCGCGTCCATGATCAGTCCCGGAAACCGTGCACTCGTCGACACCATCTTCCAGCATTCCTATCCCAATCTCGATCGGAACCATACCGAATGGCAGCAGGACTGGGCCATCGATCCGATGAAGGAGTTCCGCGAGATCAAGGGGTTTCGAGAGGATCTGAAATTATCCGTGTCAGAGTACAACGTGACTGGGCACACCGCCACGGGGGTAGACCAAGCCGCGGCATGGATCGAAGAGTTCTCCGGCCATATCGACAAGGGCGTCGATGAGTATCAGCACTGGGGCATTTCCTACGAATGGCTTTCGAACAAGTTTTATGACACGAGGTTCCCCCCCGGCGAAGCCGATGGTGGAGATATCGTTGTCAAGGCGACCCCGCTGGGGCAGGTTTACGATCTTGCCGAGTCTAACCTGATCGGCAAATCCACGATGAGCGACGAAGACGCGTCCGCCAAGCTCGATATACCCGAGAGCTTCGAGGTGACGGGCTTCCGCGACGCGGGTCAGAGGGTGATTTTCCTTCACAATCAGGGCGACGAGGACGGAAAGATTGGTCTCGCTGAGATACCGGAAGGCTGGCACGTCGCCGTCCACCACCTGAAGGACGCGGATTCGCCCTATTCCAAGTGGTATGACGAGTCTATCCCGGAGCCACCCGAAAATGGTGAGATCGCCGATGCCCGGGGCGACATGAACGTGACGAGTGGCGAGGCTGCGCCGGACGACGTCACACTCGCTCCCGGCGAGATGGCTGTTCTCGTGATGTCCAAGCCCGGCCGGGACCTCACGATCGAGGGCGCTCATAACGTCACCGACGAGAGTGCCGGCATGGTGGAGGACGAGATCGTCGGAGGCGAGGGCATGGACATCCTGCGCGGCCATGTTGGTGACGATACGCTCGATGGCGGCGGCGGTCGAAACGTGCTCAGCGGTGGCAAAGGGGACGACCTCCTCAAAGCTGGCGACGAGGGCGACGTAATATTCGCAGATGGCGGCGATGACACCGTGAAGGGCGGCGATGGTGACGATGTCATACTCGCCACCGGCCGCAATGACGATGATCGTGCTGAAATCGAGACCGGGAGAGGCAGTGACCTAGTCTATGCCATGTCGGACCAAGAGGTGGTGATCAGCGACTTCTCGGATGACGACATGCTCGGCCTAGGCGGAACCTTTGAATCCGGCGACGAACTGAGAGATGCGTGCAGGGTCGTGGACGGCGACCTGCTGATCGACCTGCCCAATGGTGGGCTCGTGCGCCTCTCTGGAGGCGCTGGTCGTCTCGAAACCTTGCAGGACAATGTGCTCGATTTCGCCGGCAAACACGATGCCGAACCTGGTGTGGAGTACGCATCAGCTGCTTCCGGCGGCTACCCGGACGCGGATTTCTTCGATGGGTTGACCTATGAGCAGGTCATTGAGATCTATGATGGCGTCGGCGCAGCCACCGCCGACGACGGCGGCGATTTCGATCTGTCATGGGAGGAAATCGAGGCGACCCTCAACAGGCTTGAGCTGTCACCCGCACAGTACGCAGGCTACGATCCCGATGCAGAGGACCCTTGGCGTCCCCGGAGCAATCCGGGCAAGCCGGATCCGTCCAACCCAAATCCTGAGCCGGAACATCCTGATCCCCATCCGGGAACCCCGGAGGACCCGAGTGATCCGGACATCCCGACCCGGCTTCCGGATCCGGAAGATGATCGGCAACCCGACGACGAGGATGAGCAAAACCCGGAGGACGCATCTGGAGGGGCCTGTTTCGTGGCAACCGCAGCTTATGGCAACCGGATGCATCCGGATGTCGTGGCGCTGCGGCATTTCCGGGACCGGCATCTGATCCGGTTCCACGCTGGCCAGGCATTTGTCCGGGCCTACTGGATTGTAGGTCCGCGGCTTGCGAAAGTGACGCGCCCAGAGCAGTTTCACGGCAGAATTGCTCGCTATGTCCTGTCACACCTCGTGGTCGTACTCAGTCGCTGCGGCCTGACCTGAAGCTTGTTCCCCGTCAGCGCCACTGGAACAGGGTTTGACGATGGGTTGGGTAGCCACTCCTGAGGGCATTTGTGCCAGATTGAAACCTGCAGGATCAGTAGGAATGCGGGTCACCTTCTGCTTAAGGCTGTGATCTGAACTCACGCTCTGCGGGATGACAGAGGGCGAGTTTCTCACGCGTTTGGGTGTTGAGGTCGGCGTTGTTGCATTATCACAGCCTGAGGCGTGACCGCCCCCTACCCCGCTGACGTCAGGCCACACGGACGATCTCGGCGGTGCCGAGGGCGTCGAAGCGGCTCATGAGGGCGATGCGGATGTGGATTCCGGCGGCCTACCGGTCCGGGTCTCTAGCCATGATGAGCTCGCCTAAGGATTTCAGGCAGCGCATGGCCTTGTTGCACAAATCGTTCGAGGGATTCCGTTCATGAATCCAGAATGATAGCTGGGAGGCACGAGCAGTTGGGCCCCAATGAAGGATAGGACCACGAACTGACCGGCTTACAATGAGGCGCTGAGGCGGCGCGGGTCGCTGACGGTGTGGTTTGATCCTGACATGGTGTGGAGACCACCTCCGACCGGAAAGCGTGAGCGGCAGCCGAGCTTCAGCGATGCGGCGATTCAGACGTGCCTGACGATGAAGGTGCTGTTCGGCATGCCATTGCGACAGACGACTGGATTCGTCGAAAGTCTCCTTCGGCTGGCGGGGCTGGACTGGCCGGTGCCGGACTTCAGCACCCTGTGCCGCCGCCAGCGGAAGCTGAACGTGGCTATCCCCTCCCGTGGAGGGAAAGGCCCGCTGAACCTGCTGATCGACAGCACCGGTATCAAGGCCGAGGGTGAAGGCGAATGGAACGCCCGCAAGCACGGTGGCTCCAAGCGGCGCATCTGGCGCAAGAAATACATCGGAACTGACGAGGAAACGCTGGAGATCCGGGCCGTCAAGGTCACCGGAAGCAACGTAGGTGATGCACCTATCTACCTGACCTGCTCGACCAGATCCCGCCAGGGGAGCAGATCGGTTCGGTGACTGCTGCCGGTGCCTATGACACCCGCAAATGCCACGAGGCGATAGCGGCCCGCGGTGCCGCCGCTGTCATCCCGCCACGCAAGAACGCAAAGCCCTGGAAACCGGCGAGCCGTGGTGCCGTCGCTCGCAACGAAGCGCTGCGAACCGCGAAGTACTTGGGCCGCGATATCTCGCGACGGTGGAGCGGATATCACCGCCGGAGCCGGGTCGAAGCCAAGATGAACTGCATCAAGCTGCTCGGTCGATTCCTGATAGCCCGAGACTTCGACCGCCAAGTCGCGGAACTGCAGGTCCGCATCGCCGTCCTGAACGGCTACACCACGCTAGGCATACCTGTCACCCGGCCCGTAGGATAACTCTGTCCGGGGAAAGCGGAGCTTCGGCCAGACCCCGATTTGTGCAACAGGGCCCCGCAGAAGAGGAAACCGGATATATTGCAGCTGTGATATAGAAACCGGGTATGCCATGCCGCCGCTCCGCCCTTCTGATGGCGCCAGGCGGGCGTGGCTCGCCGCCCTGTGCGGACCGCGGTGACGAAATGCGCGGGCGCTCCCGCGGATGAGGCACGCATCGAACTTCGATCAGCCGGTTTCCGACGTCGGGAGATCGGAGGAGCGGGGAAGTCAGCCACGTGGCGTCGAATTGATTGCCCCAACCTTGCCGGCAGCCCGATGCGTGGTATTTCGTCCGGCTGCTCAGGAGGGGGACACCAGAAACATATCCGGTTAGTTTCTCGCGAGAGAGGATCCAGAATCCGGCTCGGGCTGTCGCTCGACCAACAAGACTGCGTCGGGAAATGCTCCGGATGCTCCTGCGCATTGACCTCGGCTCGCCGAGGTTCTGACGATGCACCCTCGGATCGGAATTGGGGATGAGATGCCAGCATCACCGCAGGTTCGGACAGCCTCCTACAGCACATCTCGGAAACGTTGCCCGAGATGCCCTCCGGGACGAACTGCACGGCGCTCAGGCCAATCAGTCTGCGAAAGACGCCGAGCGTTTCGCGCAAGTGCCGCACTCCGAAGTCGCGGACATTCAGGAAAAGTTCCGGACGGCACCGAGATCGAATCCTCGCACAAGCTTCTTCGCGGTTAGTTTCTGCATGCTTGAATGCGTGTTATCGAAATTCGGCATTGATCGACTTGGCGAGTTTCAGTTGACCTGCTCACCGATTCCCACCATGACTGCCCACGATGGTTCCTGGGACGGCCACGCCAAACCGGGTGAAAAGGGAACGTGGTGCGGTGTAGCCATCAGGCGCCAAATCCACGACTGCCCCCGCAACTGTAAGCGGTGAGCCGACCTCATGATGCCACTGGCGCAGCAGCGCCGGGAAGGCGGGGAAGGCCACGATCCGCAAGTCAGGAGACCTGCCATCGCGATCGAAACCAACCCGGGCGGGGTGCCCCGGAGAAAGACCGCATGTGCCGCGAGCCGGCAGTGATCGAGCCTGACCGCTAGATGCGGCAGAGTCGAAGGCCGGACCTTCGCCCTGCCGATGCGCCTTCTTCTGCCCCGTTCTTCGCATGATGAAGGACGACCATGAATCGTTTCACCTTGACCGCGCTTTTCGCGATGGCAGCGCCCGCCGCCATGGCCGCGCCAACTGAGTATCCCCTGACCATCGACAACTGCGGGCACGCGCTGACCTTTTCGGCGCGCCCCGACAATGTCGTCTCGATCGGGCAGGCGACGACCGAGATCCTCTATGCCTTGGGTCAGGCCGACCGCATGGCGGGGACCGCGTTGTGGTTCAATGCCGTGCTGCCCGAGTTTGAGGACGAGAACGAGCGCGTCGAACGGATCAGCGACAACATGCCCAGCTTCGAGGCGGTGGTCGCAAAGCGCCCCGGTTTCGTGCCGACGATGTTCGAATGGATGATCGGCGAACAGGGCGCCGTCGGCACGCGCGAGCAGTTCGCCGATCTGGGTATCCCGGCCTATGTCATGCCCGCCGATTGCGAGGGCAAGGACAACCTCGTTGGCGCGGACGGCACCCGCCTTGCGCCCTTCGACATCCAGACCGTGTGGGACAGCATAAACCAGATGGCACGGGTGATGGACGCGCAGGATGCCGGCGACGCGCTGATCGCCGACCTCAAGGCGCGAGAGACCGCCGTGGTCGAGCGTGCGGCGGCGATGAACCTGCCGGACTCCTCCGCTGCGGTCTGGTTCTCGTCCGCCGATCTGGAGCTTGATCCCTACATGGCCGGCGCGATGGGGATTCCCGCTTGGATGCTGGAGCGGCTTGGCCTGCGCAACGTCGTCACCTCGGACGAGGAATGGCCGACCGTGGGCTGGGAAACGATAGCGCGCGCCGACCCGTCCGTCATCGTGATCGCGCGCATGGACCGCCGCCGCTTTCCGGCTGACGACTTCGAGGAAAAGCTGCGCTTTCTCAAGTCCGATCCCGTGACCGGCCAGATGACCGCCGTCAAGGAGAACCGCATCGTGATCCTGGACGCCGAGGCGATGCATGCCAGCATCCGCCTGATCGACGGGCTCGAGGTTCTGGCCGAGGGCATGGACAGGCTGTCGAAGTGACCGGCCATCTCGACGTGGCCGCAATCCGGCGGCCACGGGCGCCGGGTTGGGTCTGGGCGGCGGCGCTGATCGTGGCAGCCCCCCTTGTCGGGGCAGCGTTGGGCGAGACGCCGATCCCTCTTGCCACCGTCTGGCAGGCGTTGGCCAACCAACTCTGGGGCGCCGGCTATCCGGTGGACCCGATCGACAAGGGGATCATCTGGGCCTACCGGCTGCCGCGCGCATTGGTGGCCGGGGCCTGCGGTGCAGGGCTGGCGATCTCGGGGCTGATCCTGCAGACGCTGCTACGCAATGCGCTGGCCGATCCCTACCTTCTGGGTATTTCGGCCGGTGCCTCGACGGGGGCGGTGCTGGTCGCGGTGGCCGGGCTGGGCGCGACGTTCCTGCCGATGTCTGTGGGGGCGCTGTTAGGGGCGTTGGCGGCCTTTGCGCTGGTCGTGGGACTGGCGCGGCTCTCCGGCGGTGGGCCGACGGCGCGGGGGGCGGCGCAGATCGTGCTGGCCGGCATCGCCGGCTCGCAGCTTTTCAATGCCATGACCAGCTTCATTATCGCGCGCTCGGCCAGCGCCGAGCAAGCGCGGGGCATCATGTTCTGGCTGTTGGGTAATCTCTCGGGCGTGCGATGGGACGATGTGTGGCTGGCGGTCGGCGCCGTGCTGATCGCCGTCGGTTCGGCGCTGTGGCATGTCCGGGCGCTCGACGCCTTCACCTTCGGGACCGAGTCCGCGGCTTCGCTTGGCGTGCCGGTGCGGCGGGTGCAGGGTGTCTTGATCCTCGCGACGGCGGCGGCGACAGCGGTGCTGGTCTCGATCACCGGGGCCATCGGCTTCGTGGGGCTGGTGGTGCCGCATGCAGCGCGGTTCCTGGTCGGCAGCGGGCATGCACGCCTGGTTCCGGTCTCGGCTCTGATCGGGATGGTTTTCCTGATTGCGGCGGACGTCATCGCGCGGATGCTGGTTCCGGGCCAGACCCTGCCGATCGGCGTGGTGACGGCCCTTGTCGGCGCGCCTGCCTTCGCCATCATCCTGATCCGCGCGAGGTCTGCCCCATGATATTGGATGCCCACGACCTCGGCCGCCGCGTGCGCGGCCGCGACCTGCTGGACGGCGTCAGCCTGACCATTGCACGCGGCGAGGTTCTGGGCCTTGTCGGCCCGAACGGCTCGGGAAAATCGACGCTTCTGCGGCTTCTGGCGGGGCTGGTGCGGCCCGACCGGGGCCTTGTGCGATTGGATGGGGAGCCGATGGCAGCCATGCCGCAGCGCCAGATTGCCCGGCAGATCGCGCTCGTCGCGCAAAGCGCCGAGACATCAGACCGCATCACCGTCCGCAACGCGGTCGCCCTTGGTCGCACGCCTTGGCTGGACGCGCTGCGCCCGTGGTCGGACGAGGATGACACCCATGTCGCCTACGCCCTGCGGCGCGTCGATCTGGCCCATCTGGCCAATCGCGACTGGTCGACCCTGTCGGGTGGCGAGCGTCAGCGGGCCCATATCGCGCGCGCGCTGGCGCAGGATCCGCAAATCCTGCTGCTGGACGAGCCGACCAACCACCTCGACATTCGGCACCAGTTGGCGATCCTCGATCTGGTCCGCAGCCTCGGAGTCTCGGTCGTGATCGCTCTGCACGATCTGAATCAGGCGATGCGCTGCGACAGGCTGGCCGTCCTGCAGAATGGCCGACTGCGGGCGCTTGGGCCACCCGCCGAGATCCTCGACCCGGCGCTTCTGGCACGCGTTTTCGGTGTTCGCGCCAACGCCCTGATCGACCCGCATGACGGCAGCCGCGTCATGCGTTTTCACCCATGTTGATAACACGGAGACTGACCATGCAGCCGACCTTCTTGACCGCAACTGTCCTGACCCTGCTTCCTGGCCTTGCACTGTCCGACACCTACGAGGTCAGGATGCTGAACCGGGGCGAAAGCGGAAGCATGGTCTACGAACCGGACTTTCTCGCGCTGCAACCGGGCGACATTGTCAGGTTCATCGCGACGCATCCCAGCCATAACGCCTCCAGCATCCCAGAAATCTGGCCCGAAGATGCGCCGCAGGTGAAGGGGCAGATCAACGAAGAGATCGAGGTAACGTTCGAGACACCGGGCTTCTATGGCATCAAATGCAGCCCACACTACACGATGGGCATGGTGATGCTGGTGCAGGTGGGAGACGGCGATCCGGGCAAGCTCGTCGTTCCGACCTCGCTGCCGGACATGGTGCAGGATCGCATGGCATACATTGTCGAGAGTGATCACGAATACTGATGCTCTGAGTATTGGCTGAGCGAATGGCCTTCGGTCTTAGGCGGCCTGAAGATGTCCACTGCGCTGCTCAACCGCGCACCAATGTTCCCCGGTCAAGCCGAGCTGGCGCAAGGCCTCGGCAAAACCGGCGCGCAAGGATGTGCTTCAACCCTGATACGATTCGGCCAGCCGCGCCTCAGACTGTCACGACCAGGGCGTAACAAGGTACTTCTCACCCGTCTTCATCGAACTGTAATCGGTAACGGCTTCCTTGGTCAGCATCTCGTCAAGATTGACGCGCTTCTTGTAATGACTGGCGAAGGTGGTGGTGAGGTTGTCCAGCACGCGCTTGCGCATCCGAGCGACAGTCCCGGACCCGGCGGCCTGGAGAAACGGGAACAGCAACCAGCCCGAGAGGGTCCAGCCAAATCCGTAACTCGGCGACAGCATGGTCATGCCAGTATCCAGCCGTCCATAGATGAACATTCGCTTCGGCTGGTTCGAGCCATAGCGCGAGTATTCCGCCATCCGGCTTACGGCAACTTGTTCCATGGCCTGGAACGCATGGTCGACCGATCTGCCGCCGCCGATTGGATCGAATCCGTAGAAGGCGCCCGTGTCCTCGATCGCGGACCGAAGCTGACCCATGAAATCGTCGCTCGAAGAGTTGACGACATGCGTGGATCCAAGCTTTGCAAGCAGATCGGCTTGGCTTTCCTTTCGAACGATATTGATCAGGCCGATGCCGTCCTCGTTGCAGATCCGCGTCAACATCTGGCCTAGGTTCGAGGCCCCGACCGTGTGCAGGATCGCATCCTGTCCGTCCATCTTGGCGTTCTCGACGAAAGCTAGCGCAGTCATCGGATTCACGAAGGCGCTGGCGCCAGCCTCGGCCGAATGATCGCCCAACGGCAGACACGACGCCGCGTCGGCGATACAATACTGGCTGTAGGCATTGCCCGGGACACAAGCGATACGCTGTCCTATCAACGCCTTGGCCGAGCCACTGTCACCGGCCGCGACAACCGTACCGGCGCCTTCGTTTCCGGCCGGCAGCTTCAAGCCGTGGCGCGCTTTCGATCCGGTATTGTATGGCTCGGGTACAGTGGCGACGAACTTGCCCGGCGCATAGCTGGCATTTTCCAGATCGGCCGCGCCGGCGAGGATAGCGAGATCAGACGGGTTGATCGGCGACGCTTCCATCTTCACGAGAACCTGATTACCGGTCGGATCTGGAAAGCTGACCTCCTCGATCGCTACGATCAGCGTTCCATCTGCGTCGAGCGTGGTGAATAGTTGCTTGCCGGTGGTCGACATTGCGGTCTCTCCAGGTTTCGGTGACGCTAGATCAGGTAATGGGTGGGTGCCGCAAGCGAAACCTCGGCTCAAATCTCCCTTGCGGCGTCATGTGAAACCTACACTGCCTTAGACTCCTGGACAGTGCCAGCTAGGCTTATTTCGAAAGTCAGATGCACAACACCGTTTTTTCCCCGTGCGTTTCCCGAGCAGCTATCCAATGTGCTGACATGGCTTGGTTTCCTCGCGATGGAATACACGATTTCGCTTTGCTCTCAAATCGGCTCTGCGTGGCGTAGCGGCAGCATGTCACCTGACAAGCCGGGGCGCATCGCCAGTATCGCCGTGCGGCAGATCCCGGCCCCGGTCCTCTCATGGCGCAGAGGACCGCCGTGCGATGTTCGGCGCGCCCGTGGGACTTCGTATCGCTGTAGAACAGCCTGTTTCCTGATCACGTCAGCTCACGCTCTGATTGCCCAGAATTGTTCGCGCTCTAACCAAGTCGTCGCGCAATTGCTCGCGCGCATCGGCGCTGGCTTTGGACGGAAGGCGCAAGATATAGCTTGGGTGCCAGGTTATCAACACAGGACCGCCATCACGGGCAGTCTCTATCGTACCACGGCGGATTTCCATCGGACTGTCGTCGCCAGTCAAGGCGAAGGCAGCACTTGCCCCCAAGGCAACCGTCAGTCTTGGCACCAGGAAACGGCGCTCGTAGTCCAACCACCACCTGCAGTGCACGATCTCCTGACGGTTGGGGGCTTGGTGGATACGGCGCTTGCCGCGCTGGCGATACTTGAAATGTTTGACCGCATTCGTAAGCCAGGCCGCTCCGATCTCCGCCTCATCCATCTCGCTGTGCAGAAGTTGCCCTGCGGGACCGACGAAAGGCTGGCCGCATAGATCCTCGGCATCGCCCGGCTGTTCGCCGACGATCATCAGGCCCGACGCAGAATCGCCAGAGCCCCAGACCGTCTGCGATGCCGCCTCACACAGGTCGCATCGACGACATGCCGCTGCCTGTGCCTTTGCTTCCGCGAGGTTTGTGGGTGACATTTCCGTTTCGGACGCCTGGTTCCGCTTCAGGATCCGCGATGCCCGCGCCGGCGGCTCACTCGGCAATGCCGCGCGCATGGACTTGACCCGGCTTTCCGCGTTCTTCAACATTTCAGGGATAAGCTGTGTTTCCGGAAGGTTCTTCCAGTACTTCAGCGGCATTTCCGAGCGCATGGCCTGAAGATGGATGCGTGCCGGATTGAAGATATTGGCGAAGTATGTACCCCAAAGCGCCTCAGATGCGTCCGTCGGCAGATCAGGCGGCGGCGCGGGGGCGAGGTAGGACAGATTACCGTCTTCAAACCGAGCGACGCCGACGGGTGTCGCAATCGTCCAGTCCATGTCTGCGAACCGTTTGGCGAAGAAGGGCGTCCCCGCCTCAAGGACGTGATGTTCCGGCTCGAACCACGCGCCGAATCGTCGGCGATGACCGTTGCGTGGCAATTCCCGAAATCGCACGAAGGCGTGCATCTTGTGGATGTCGCGACGAACTGCCTTGGACAAACGTTCGATCCGATGCGAAAGTGCATCGGCTGGATTGGACAAGGCGCGACGGTCGGTCTGATGGCGATGCAATGCGGTGTAAAGCAAAGCTGGCGCAGCACTATCGTTGTGGCAGAGAACGGTTTTTGACAGCGTCAGAAACCCGGACGGTGCGGTGACTTGCGTTGGTCCCTCGGTCTCAGGAGGGTGTTTGCTGGCAAAGAGCTCGTGGCCAGCATTCCGATCCCATGCGACCTGATGCGGTGGAATCTCGTGGCTGGCCAGGCGTCGCGCAGCGTCGCGCCAGACCGGAAGAAAACCGAGCAGGGGAAGCGCAACTCGGTACATCAGAAAAGGCTGAGCTGTTCCGGCGGCGCCGCGAAACGGGCGCGCAAATTGTCACTGTCGGTCAGAACTCCAGGCGACCAGTCGAGCATGGTGACGAAAGGCTTCGCCGTGTTCATCAGCGCGCCGATACGCAAGAGATCGCCATAGCGTAACGTGCCCGACCGGCGAGCAGCGAGAATGCGATTGACTGTGCGCGTGCCAAACCCCGGGACCCGCAACAAAAGCTCGCGCCCCGCCCGATTGACGTCAACCGGAAACTGCTCGCGATTGGCCAGTGCCCATGCGAGTTTGGGGTCAACCGCCAGATCCAGATTGCCTGCTGCGGCGCCGGCAAGCTCGTCTACTTCGAACCCGTAAAAGCGTATCAGCCAGTCAGCCTGATAAAGCCGGTGCTCGCGCATCAGAGGCGGCCTGATCAGCGGCAGGGCCGCCGAGGCATCCGGGATCGGCGAGAAGGCCGAGTAATAGACCCGCTTGAGATCGTAAGACGCGTATAGTCGCGCCGAGGTGGTGAGAATATCGCGGTCGCTTGCCTTGACTGGCGCGACGCGCCCATGCAGATGGCTGTGAGCGCGGGGTTGAACCCCGCCCTCCGCGATCCCTCATGCCACTTCGTCCTGTCCTGGGCCGATGGCGAGAACCCTCGCGATGCGGAGATCATTGCCGCCGCGCGCATCGCTGTGCGCGCGTTGGGTGCCAGTTTGGATCAGTATGTCACGGCAGTGCATCGCAATCGCCCGAACATCCACGCGCATGTGGTGCTGAACCGCGTACACCCGCTGAGCGGAAAGGCCCTGTCGCTGAGCCATGACTACGCCCGCCTGGAGCTTGCGTGTCGAAAGATCGAGCATCGCTTCGGCTGGCCACCGGATCGCGGCCGGTTCGACCACGATGTCATGGAGGGCGAGGTCATTCTGGTGCCGAAGCCCCCTGCGCATTGGCATGGAAAGCGCGCCGACCGCGCGGCGGGACTGCGACCCGATCCGCGCGGTGTGCTCGGGTCATCGCTGCGGAATGGACGAATGCCTTTGCGGGACAGAATGACCGCCGAACGTCGACATGCGGCGCGGACGGCGATGCGCTCGGCCACGGACTGGATCGCGCTGCATGCGAGATTGCTGAGATTGGGGCTGCGCTATCTCGCGCGTGGCTCGGGAGCGAGGATCACCGAGGTCACCACGGGCGACTGGATGCCAGCCTGTCAGTTGGGCTCCGAGTTCGCAATGCCGCGTCTGGTCGCGCGTCTGGGATGTTTTGTGTCGGCACCGGGACAGCCGGATCGGGTTCGCGCTCCACGTTCCGCCGAGCGGCGACGCTACGATGCAGCCCGGGAGACGCGCCGTGCTAACATCGCCGCGCTGCAACTGAAGTATCGCGATGAACGCCAGAGGCTGGGCCAGCGCCTGAAAGGAATGCCGCGCACCCTTGCGTCGGCGTTTCTTCAAGTCCTCCGAGAAGATCAGAACGACGACCTGATGCGGCTGCGCAAGATTGCTCCCCTCCCCCGTCTGCGTGCCGACGGCGTGGACAGCGCCGTTGAGCCCAAAGATCCGGCACGGGAATGGGCGCTGCGCTATCGGCACGGGCTGCGCCGGACCGGGGCGCTTCGGGATGGGTTCATGCTTGCGCAGACGCCTCCGGATCACACGTGCCTCCGTCAGATCTGGCACAAAGGCTTTGGCTCGAGCGTCGACGAAGATCACGCGGCCGATCTGCGCGCGCTCGGCAACGGCTTCGCGATGATCGCGCGGCGCGGATCACGCGGCGACCTCCTCGGCTACGATCTGGTGCGGGAGCTCCCCGGGCGTGGCCTCTGCAATCTTGTGCCCGAGCATCGGCCTGGGCTGGGTTCCCTGGGCGATCCGCGCGCCAGGATTTGTATCGTGGTCGCCGACGCTGCCGCCGGCATGCGGATCTCGGCGGCCTGCGCCGACGCTCTGGTGATCATCGCCTCGGAAACACCGAACCTGCGACAGACGGCGCAGATCGCGGCGCTGATCGGGCCACGCCGCGCGGTCGTGGTCGTGGAGTGCCCGAAGACGCAGGCCGGGTTCCTCGAGCAGGTGACGACCGTCCTTCCGGCGATCGGCGTCCTCGAATTGTCAGACAGCCCCGGCGGCGTTGATGCCGAACCGAACCCGCATGCCGACCTGCCCACCCCTTCACCGCTCTCCTGACCCCTGTTGGCCTGTCCGGCACGCGAATTTCTTTTTCGCGACAGGGGCCAGGATCAGCCGCGGTAATTCCGAGACCCGACGCTGCCAAACTCGAGGGTCAGAAGGTCAGGCGAGACGATTTCCACAGGAATCGACGGAAACCCCACCGAATACCTGCGTTCTCCACATGAACCACAAGTTGAACTGCGATGAATTTCGTCTCGCCAGGCTAAACTGAGAGAAGACCGGAAAGAATTCCGGAGCACCCGACAGAAAACCGAAATCCTGCGCCAGTCCGTCTGACGCAACCGAAGAAGATATGCCGATGATCATTCCGTTTCCCAGCAAATACCGCAAGACCGCGGGCCGAGCGACGAGGGACATCAACTGTTGCCAATGGGTCGAGAGCCTACTGCCTCCGGACACAGACCAGGTCCGCGGTGCCGGATCGGGACAGGATACCGCTCCCTCGGCGCAGCCGGTGCCCGAGGCCGTCGCGCGGTTCTTCTCCGAGCTCAAGTGCAGCTTGCCGCGCGAATACTCGTTTCGCGAGGAAAGCCGGATCATCGTCGAAAAGGGTGAGCCGCCCTCTGCTGTTTGCGGTCCGATCCGGGTCGCCAGCACGCTGCGCCGAACCGACGGTTCCGGTTGGTCTATCGAGGTCGAATATCTTGATGCGGACGACAGGCTGAAGCGCGCAGCGATCTCGAAGATCGAACTCAATTCCGGGCGTGGCCCGGCGTTCATGCATCTGCTTGATACCGGCCTGGCCATTCATTCCGGGATACCCGCGGTTGCGGCACTGCTGCGGGCGTGGCCCAGTGCCGAGCACAGCTGGCGCACCGACGCTGCCGGCTGGTTCCAGGATCCCGATGGCGTCATCAGCTTCGTCGAGGCCGACGGTCGCGTGCATCAACCGCCTGGCGCCCCGGTGGTCCATGCGGCCGCTACTGATCCGCGCCCGATGGCTGCCGGCAGTCTGCAAGGTTGGCAGGATGAGGTCGCGGCGCTGTCGGCGGGTAATCCGGCGCTGGTCTTCGCCATCTCCGCCGCCCTCGCCGGCCCCCTCTTGCGCTGGTCGGGCTTCGAGACGGCCGGCTTCAATGTCTTCGGCCCCTCTGCCGTCGGCAAATCCCTCATGCTGCATCTCGCCCGCAGTTGCATCGGCGTGCCGGAGAGCGTGACGCCGTGGGCCGCCGCGCAGACCGGACTGCACCGGTTCAGCGCCGAAGCCCAGGACGGATTGCTGGTGCTCGATGCTTTCCCGCGCGATCCCGATGCCCGGCATCTGAAGGCGCTTCTGGCCCTCGGCGACGATGCCGGCGCCGGACGCATCGTCTCCCATCGCGATCCGGATGGAGGCCGGCGCTGGCGGCGGGTGCTTCTGTCATCCTCCGAACTGCCGCTCTCCGCCTGCCTGCGTAAAAAGAAGAGGGACGTGCCGGCAGCCCTGGCCGCACGCATTATCGATATTCCGGCGGATCATGCGGCTCACGGCATTATCTCCGAGGCTCATGGCGAGGATGCCGTCAGCTTCGTCCGCCGACTCGAGGCCGCGATGCGGCGCCAAAATGGTCATCTGCTCTCGTCGTGGCTGGAAAGGGTGGTTGCTGATCTCGCCGGCATTCGCAGGGATCTCACGGATCGCCTCCCTGTCCTGGCCCGCGAGGTTCAGGACCATTGTCGGGCAGAGGCCCCGGCATCGCCGGGCCAGCGGTCGGCCGTCGCGGAACGTTTCGCGCTCGTGGGCTGTGCCGGCGAGATGGCAATCGGCTTCGGGCTGCTACCCTGGGCGGAAGGCAGCGCGCGCCAGGCCGCCCTCGCGATGGCGCGGATCGCCCTTCCTCCACCGGAGCCCACCGATCTGGTGGGCATTCCGGGTTCACTCGACCTGGTCCGCGCCTATGTCGCACGACATGCCGCGCGGATCATGGATCTCGACCCGGAACACCCTCTCGAGATCACCCCCGACGCCATCGGCTGGCGCGACGATGATCACCTCTACCTGCGCAAACAGCCCGTCGAGGAGGAATTCGACGACACCGACAGCATCTGGGGCGAGCTGCGGGACAGCGACATCCTCGCGCCCGGCGGAGAACAGAGATCCCTGCAATACAAGATGCCCGATCGGAAGGTCCTTGGACGGCCCCGCTGCTATCGCCTGCATCGCGACCGGATCGAGGACGACGAACCGGGCTGATCCCCGCTGCGGGCCAACGGTCCGGCGCAGAAACGGCGATGGCCGCTCGTTCATGGCGGAGCGGGCGGGTTCCGTCGACGAAGGCCGGGCATGCCCGTCCAACGGTCCAACGGTCCAACATCGCCTGCCGGCTTTCCTTATGGCAGCGGCTTCGTAGTCTTCCTGCTGCATGAGCAGTTGTGCGCGCACACCATGCACCCCGTAGAGAAGCGGGTCGAGCGGGCTGAGATGCAAGGATGATCGAGAAGATCGTGGTGGCGCCGGACCCGCACGGCCGCGGTCTGACGATCGATCTTCACGGCGCGCTGGCGAGCCTGTTGCGCCTGGCAACCGGGATGCCGGTGACAGGGCTGGCCGCGGAAACGCAAAAAGCCCCGCGGAAAGCGGGGCGGAAAAAGACAACCAATGCGCAATCTGCGGAAGCAGATCTGCAAGATGCTGATTTCAGTGAGGAATTAGTGTTGGTTGCGGGGGTAGGATTTGAACCTACGACCTTCAGGTTATGAGCCTGACGAGCTACCGGGCTGCTCTACCCCGCGCCAATTGCATCGCGGTGATCTGCGGTGCTTTTGTCATCGTTTCAGAGAGTTTCCGTTTCTTTCCAGGTCTG
>NZ_JANAVZ010000024.1 GCF_025195095.1 Paracoccus maritimus
GACGTCCTCGCACGACTACCTGAAACGACCGCTTCCCAGGTGCACGCTCTACTGCCATGGAACTGGAAAGCTGCGGAGCACCGCCAAGTCGTATGACCGCGGCCTACGCCGGATGCTAACTTAAGCTTTGGCAGAATGGCCGGATCTTATCCGTGCCAGTCGAAAGCCTCGATCAGCCAATATTATTCACGTCTTGTCGGCGTTCACTGTCCCTATGGTGGATTTCTGGCCAGGGTGAGGTCAGAAACACCTGGTGGTGGAAGCGGGCGTGTCCCGACAGGGTGGAGGAGGCCCCCAATCCGGTTGCCTCTTCCAGCGCGATGGCCGCTCCCAGCAGCCCGCAATAGAAGAACACCCAACCCTGCGAAGACGCGACGCGGTTGCGGTGTCCGGTCGCCATATCGATGGCTCGCCTTGCGAAGGCTGCGAGATCGATCCAGCGAAGTGCCACACCTGCGCCGTTCAACTCCTGCTGTACGATCTTCCTGCCGGGCTCCCCGACAGTTTCGAAGCCTCAGGAAGCGAGTTCGGTCAGCAACGTCGATTTCCCGCCTCCAGAGCAGCCGGAGGATGCTGGCCGCCATGGCCGTTTTCATCGGATTTCTCTCAATGTTGTCAGCCACTCCTCACGCTTCGATGCTCTTTGTATTGGGCGGCGCTGCGAATATCCGTGCGACCTCCGTTTCATGATCGACGGAAAGCATGGCTTTCCCGTGGGGACGATTCAGCTCGATCTGCATGCGTGGGGTCGGGACTTTCGCTTGCCGCATCGCGCGGTCGATCAGAGATAGCAGCTCGTCCCGGCAATCGATGTCCCGTTCGAAGCGCGACAACCAGAACCGGACCGCATAGGAATTGCCGTCGCTTCCCAGCTCCTGAACGCGGACATCCGGTGCCGGTTCGCTCTGAATCAAGCGCGCTTCGCTCACCGCCTTCAGGATGATTTCCTTGGCGGTGAGTACAGGAACCTCATGCGCAAGCTTTAGAGACAGCTGCGCGCGATACTGGGGTTTGGGCGCGGAATAGTTGATGATGCGCCGACGCGCGATCTGGCTGTTCGGCAGGATCATGTAGGTCGAGTCCAGCGTCAGCAGGCGTGTCGTGCGCCAGCCGATCTCGATGACCTTTCCTCGTGCGACCTGCTCGATATCGACCCAGTCACCGATCCGATAGGGGGCCTCGACGCCCAGTGCAATGCCGGACAGCGTGTCAGCCACGACGTTCCGGATTGCGAAACCCAGCACCGCGAGTATCAAGCTCGATCCCGCAAGCGCGCCAAGGAGACCTTGTCCCAGCAAGAGCGCGGCAGAGGCAACGATGGCGGCGAAGAACAGCAGAACCGCCACGAGATCTCGAAACAGGCGCGGGTATGGGCGCTTGTCGCGTCTCCGGCGATCTGCGAACAGGCCGAACAGTCGGCTACCGAGCCAGGCCGCAGCAAGGCAGCCGACAACGCCGCCAAGCAGGCGGAGAGATAGTCCGACCCGCTGCTGGACATCCTGGTCGAAGAATACCAGACCGGCGGCGACAAGAAGCACAACGGAAGGCCACATCAGCCGACGGAGATAAGAGAGAAATCTCATGTCAGCAGCCCTGTTGCTGGTGCCGCGATGGTCGACGAGACCTGCACTGTCGGCAGGTCACGGCGGCGCCGGCATGTCGCTCAACGGCAGAGCCACAACGACGACAGGAAATTCGGATAATGGGGGTATTGCCCCCGAGAATGTGCCGACAGCTGGGACAGCGATGAGCGGCTGCGCGGGGAAGCGATGTCTTGCAGGACGGGCAGGCAAGCGGAAGGTGAAGATTCATGAGACCCTCTTTCAACGGGAAGGAAAGACGCCGAAGCGGCGATTGCCGATATCCCGGAAGGAGCGTCGTGGCTTCGTCAGCGCATCAAGTGGCTCCTTCCGGGCAGAACATGGGCTTCGGCAGGGCCCCGGGAATGTCGGTTCATTGTGCCTCCAGGCTTTCGGGGACATTCTGGGACGCGACGTGGAGCACGGTCAGAATCCGCCGCTCTCCGTCCCTGGTGTCCCAATGGAGCGATGCGCCCTCTGCCAGTACGATCAAGGCAACACCGATCGATGTGAGGATCGAGATCCGGCCGCGTGCGATGTCGGCGTCCTCGGGAAAGACCGGCGTTACCGTCTTTTCCTGGCCGGTCGTTTCGTCGCGATAGGTCACCGCACGACAGTTAGCCACCACGTTCTCCAAGAGTTTCGCCGCCGGAACGATACGGGCCCGGCTGATTTCGCCGAGCAGCCGGTCGGCAAGGTCCGGATTGCGCTGGATCGCGCCCTCAGCAAGTGCCTCGAGCCTTCCCAGGCAGTCGGCGCTTATGACGACCTTGGGCCTCCGACCGGTGCCGGAAGAGGTGGGGCGTTGTTTGTTCATCGTGGTTTCATTTCAATCTGCCTGTGATGTGAGTGAATTATAGGTAGCCATGGTCCCTGATCCGCCAGGGGCGGATCAGAGTATCAGGCCGCGGCTTGGTCCGGAGACGGATGCACATCCAACACCACAACACTTCGATCTGACCGTCGTCCCGCAGAAGCGGAACCTTCTGCAGCTTTCGCATCCAGATCAGGGTCGCCCCAAGCAATGAAGCAACGAGAATATGTCCCGGGACCGGCGTGGAGTTCATGGAGAGCACGCCGCTGCGAGCGCCCTCACCGCTGACCATGTAGGTGACGTGGCATCCGGCCACGACAAGATCAGGCGAGGCCGGCTCGGGAGTTCCGCGCGAGATCCGCAGCTTGTGGCGCAGCAGCCCATTTAGAAGAGGGGGGTTTGGCGAATTGCTGGTTCCGCGATGGCGGAGCAGGCGCTCGATGCTGTGCCGGTCGTCGAACGTGAGAAGAAAGCCGGGCTCGACAGCAGAGCGTTCAAAAAGCGATCAAAAGTCACTGCCGGCAAGCAAGGGGGATCCTGCTAATGGTCATGATGTGTCTCCCGGAGCGGTGAAGCCCGCGTTCTCAGATGCAAGGATGTGAGAAAGCCCCGGGTGGTTGAAGACGCGCTCAAGCGCAGACCGCCCGGGGACTCGGGCGGTTCAGAAGCAGAAACCGGGAAAGGTTTTCGTGCGAGATCATGAGGCGACCTTAGTCTTTGGGTGCAACCTGTCAATCTTGGCGACTAGGCCGGTTCCGGAACGGACAAGGATGCGCAGATCCCGAGAAGGTGAAGAAGGCGAATTGATGACGAGGTCCACGAGGCGGGCTTCGACGTCAGTGGGTCACCGACGGCTCACCTCGAAGAATGGGCCACGTCGAGCTTTCTGTATCGCCAGTCGCATCGCAGCGGGATGATCTTTGCCGATGTCGTGCAACCACCATAGTCTTTCCCACGCTTCAGGCAGCTGGCGCTCGACGTTGCCGACAAAGGTTGTATGTCCTTCGGTGCGAAAAGATACGGGAACAGCTCTTCGAAGTCCGCCTTACAGATCATCATTTCGACACTCCTATTCTTCATTTCATGGGAGCCGCTAGTCCGGAATTGCCGCGCACCACTGGCGTCCGGTGGTGCGCAGTCTCAAGAATAGGGTAGGCCCTGAGGTTCGGCCGCCGCGCTATCCCGCGTCGACATCCAAATGCGAAGAAACTGGGCGCATGCTCAGTTCGCAATCCGTAAAACCATCGACGACGCGTGGGATTTCATTGCGATCAATCCCGATGTCGCGCAGCATGCGATCATCCATTCGCCGAAGAGCTTCAATCATTTTCCGGCGTTGCCAGCGGCGGAATGCGTTTCGGAGCCAATGTCGAAGCACTCGAGACGTGCGGTTGCGTTGATTTGTCGTTCGAGTGGATGAGAAGTGAGGGGTGTCGGATTTGAAGACGTGGGGGTGCATGTCATGCTCCATGACGAAGAAACTGAACCGAAACGCACGCACCACGTCAGCCGAGCGACCCGCACAGGCGTGATCCACCGGCCCGATTGGCGCGTATGCCACTTCGAATGATCTGTAAGAGATCGAGGAGACCCCGAGGCGCGGACCGGCAAGCGGCCTGATCCCGCCCGGGGCTACCGGCGGTTCAGTGTGTTTCCTGCGTTGAGCAGGAACCTCGTATGAAGACTGAACATGGTCATGACTGATATATCGGCAATGCGCATGGGCTTATCAAGAGCACGGCGTGGCCTGCGACTTTCTGGCACTGACGCCATCAGAGGCGGACGAGGCTCATGGATGATGACCCGCCAAAGGAGATCGCTGACCTCGGTTTTTTTTGTCGCGCAGCAGTGAGAACCAACTCTTTTGGTGTTGTCACTTCGCGGCACCGCGGCCGTGACGGTTGACAGAATCCATTTGTTGCATAGCCTATGTGCATGGTTACGAACGAAAGCTTCTTCCGGTTTCTGCTTCTGAACCGCCTCCCTGCCCGGGGGGCGAGCGGGTAACCGCGCTCACGGCCGCCCGGGGATTTCTCGAACATTTTGATAGAGATATCGGGTCTGGTGAGATCAGCCCCCGGGAGACCAACATGACCAACGCACAACATGTGCGGATGCCGAATAGCTTTGCTTACGACATCTCGCCAGAAAATCGCCTCAATGATGTGGAGTTTTATCTTCGGCCTTCTGACCGCACCGGCATCGAGTCGCTGCTTTCCCGAGATGACCCCGCGGCACGAAATATGCCGCGTCTTGTAGAAGGGAACCTGCGCTACAAGATGCGAACGGCCGGGAAAGCGATTGGCAAAGGCATCGACCAAATCGCATTGCCTATGAAACGCATTACTTATGCTGAAAGCACTGGTTCAGTACGGAAAGGCATTTTGACCATGAGCATAGCAGAGCGGCCGGGGCGCATTCCGGTGGGGTCTCTGCTTGGGGCAACTCTCTTGGGCATGTCAAGAAACCAGAAGGAGCCCCTAAAGAAAGAAGACGGCTGCACTGTCATTGTCTGCGTTATGAAGATCGAAACCGTGGAACCGGTCTGACGCGTCGAGTAGCAGACCGATCTGCGGTAAGGAAGCGCGTGTAACGTGCCGTCTCAGTTAACCTGCGCCAACATGGCGTCATGATGCCGTGCCGTGTCAGACGGGTTCCGGTGCGGGGAGGGCAACATCGGCAAGGGTCGAGCGGTTAAGGTTCTCGATAAAGGCCATCTCGGCCACTCGAAGCCGGATCTTCAGGCGACAGCATCCGTCGATCGTGCAATCCCCGCCGTTCGGTTGGAGGCACTCGACAAGCGCCTGACCCTCTTCCAACACTCGCACCACGTCCCCCAATCGGATATCCTCGGGGGCGTGGGCCAAGGTGGCACCGCCACCGCATCCCCTGCGTGTCTGCACCAGTCCGGCCCGGCCGAGTTTCTGCATGATCTTAATGAGATGGTTGCGGGGAAGCTGGAATTCCTCGGCAAGATCAGCCGTGGAAAAAGCCCGGTCCGGCGCACTGGCAAGGCGCATCAGCATGCGGAGCCCGTAGTCGGTGAATGAGGTAAGGCGCATCTGCCATCCATGAAGTGGTATTTACAGTGCCCATTATGGCGCTTATCCAGAGAAGTGAATAGTCCCGGCGCAGAGAGACGGCTCCTGCCGCGAGAATGACTACACCTGAAGTTTGGAGTTCGTACATGGACAATGGGTCCAACAGCTTCAAGAGTGAGGGAAACTTTGCCTCGCCGCCCTGCATGGCGGCAGAGGTCGATCCTGGGTATTTCGACCCCTTGGCCTTAGATCCCGAACAAGCGCGCGACGTGGCCCGGTGGCGCACGGCTGCACGCAAGCGACTTCGCGAAGCGCGTCGGACGCTTTCCTCGTCCCAGAGGACAAAAACAAGTGTAGCGCTGATGACAGGACTGGAGAGATTGCTTGCAGGGCATTCTGCTGGGAAGGGCGACGGGGTCATCGCATTCTATTGGCCGATCAAGGATGAGCCGGACCTTCGATCTTTGATGATCGAGATGCAGGCGTCTGGCCGCAGCATCGCTCTGCCTCTGGTGGAGACCCGGGCGGCGCCCTTGGTGTTCCGCCTGTGGACTCGGGAGACCCGGATGGAGCGCGGACACTGGAACATTCCCGTGCCGCCACGGGACGCTCCGGAGGTGATGCCGGACGTCGTTCTCGCACCTCTCATGGGATGGGACAGCGAAGGCTATCGCCTTGGCTATGGTGGGGGGTATTTCGATCGAACCTTGACGGCGCTGTCGCCGCGACCCTTCAGTATTGGTGTGGGTCTCGCCGCGGCGCAGCTGTCCACGATCTATCCGCAACCCCACGATATCCCGATGGATGTCATACTCACCGAGCGAGGGACCGAGGTAGGAGGGTAACAGTCGACAAGGACCAGATTGCGCGAAAGCTGTTCGAGGGCATGCCCGATGCGCTGGTGGTCGCGGACCGCAAGGGCATCATCCGAGTCTGGAACGGGGGCGCGGAGCGGATATTCGGCTTTGCAGAGGGGGAGGCGCTTGGCCAGTCATTGGACATCATCACGCCGGAGCGCCTGCGTGAGCTACACTGGATCGGCTACGAGGCCACCATGCGGACCCGACAAACAAATATGGCGCAGGCGATTTGCTAACTGTTCCAGCAATCCGGCGGGACGGAACGCAAATCTCGATCCAGTTTTCCATCGTCCTGTTGCGCGGCGAGGACGGTGACTTGCAGGCGGTCGCGGCGATCATGCGCGACGTCACCCAGGACTTCGAAGAGCGCAAAAGGTTGCGGCGCGCGCTTCGTGGTTGAGGGAATCGTCGAGGCTGTCAGGCACTGGATTCGGCCTGCGTGACCGAGACAGCCTACACCGAAACGAGTTTACCTTGGGAGAACGGATGCTGCGAGAACTTCAATGCCCGGTCCGGCGAAAAGTGTTCAGCTGAGGAATCTTCTGTAGCCCCAGCCAAGCGCTGGCTCCGATCGAGTGAAGAAGGAAACACCACAACACCAAGCGACCCCATGGCGATCTGGGCTATCACCCTCCGGCTCCTGAAACTATCGTTCCGATGGAGCGAAAGCCGGTCATTCTCCAGCATACAAACTGGACTTTCCGGGTGGGACCGATCATGGCGATAGAGCCGCAAGAACCCGTCATGGTGCGTTTCGTTTACGAGGATCACGAGATTTGTCCAGCAGTTCATTCACACGTGTAGACAAGCTCTTGTCCTCGATGGGATATGGTGCTCGCAAGGACATCGCGCGGCTGGCGCGGTCTGGTGGCATTGTCTTCGATCAGGCTGAGATCCTGGACGCCTCCTCCGTCCGCATCCCTGTCAACGCGGACCTGCCCCGCCGCATGACGGTTGCGGGCAAGCCGCTTGATCCGCTTGCTGGCCTGGTCGTCATGATGAACAAACCCTTGGGCGTGACCTGTTCGCACAAGGAGGCAGGCGAACTCGTCTATGACAGGCTGCCTGCTCGCTGGCGACGCCGCAAGCCCGCAATTTCAACCATTGGGCGTTTGGACAAACAGACCTCTGGCCTTTTGCTTCTGACCGACGACGGAGACCTTCTGCATCGTATCAGCAGCCCCAGAAGCCGGCTCAGAAAAACCTACCGTGTCACGCTTGCCCGTCCACTCGATGACACGGAAACCGCAGTGTTTGCGTCTGGCAGACTCACGCTCAGAGGCGATGACAAACCCCTGGCGCCGGCAGTGCTGGACATAATCTCGGAAACCGAAGCCCTGATCACCGTGACGGAGGGCCGATACCACCAGGTTCGCCGCATGTTCGCTGCCGCCGGCAATTTCGTCGAAGCTCTGCGACGTGAACGCTTGGGCGATCTCTGCCTGCACGACACGCTGGCTCCCGGTCGATGGAAGCTCCTGAGCAAGGAAGAGATCGCCCTCGTTTTTCGATGACCGAGGGGATCGGCTCAGATCACTCCCAGCATCCGCATGGCTTTGGCAACCCGCTCGAAACCGGCGATATTCGCGCCCAGGACGTAGTCACCGGGGGCGCCATATGCATCGGCAGTTTCGGCGCATCTGTCGTGGATGCTTTTCATGATCTGAGCCAACCGCTGTTCGGTCTGCTCAAAGCTCCAACGGTCACGGCTGGCGTTCTGCTGCATTTCCAGTGCCGACGTTGCTACGCCCCCCGCGTTCGCCGCCTTGCCGGGCCCGAACAGGATGCCGGCCTCGCGCAGGATGCGGATCGCCGCGGGGGTGCAGGGCATGTTCGCGCCTTCGCCGACAGCCAGAACGCCGTTCTTGACCAGTGATTTCGCGTCCTTGCCTGTCAGCTCGTTCTGGGTGGCCGAGGGCATTGCCACGTCACAGGGTAGAGCCCAGACAGAGCCCTTTCCGACAGGAATAAATCGGGCTCCGTTCCCACGTAACCTGGCATATTCCGAAATTCGCTCGCGGCGCACGGATTTTACCTCCTGAAGCAGGGCAAGGTTTATTCCGGCTTCATCTATGATGTAGCCGCTAGAATCCGAACAGGCGATGACCCTGCCACCAAAGGATTGCACCTTTTCGATGGTATGGATGGCGACATTGCCAGCGCCTGACACCACGACGCGCTTGCCATCGAAGTCGGTCTGGCGCGTTTCAAGCATCGCCTTGGTAAAATACGTATTGCCGAAGCCAGTTGCCTCGGTCCTGGCTCGGGATCCACCATAGGCGATGTCCTTGCCCGTAAACACGCCCGATTCATAACGGTTGGTCAGGCGCTTATATTGCCCGAACATATATCCGATTTCACGCCCGCCGACGCCGATATCGCCGGCCGGCACATCCGTCTGCTCGCCCAGATGGCGGTGCAGTTCGATCATCAAGGATTGGCAGAAGCGCATGATTTCGCCATCGGATTTGTTCTTGGGGTCGAAATCCGTTCCGCCCTTTCCGCCACCGATCGGCAGGCCGGTCAGGGCATTCTTGAACGTCTGCTCGAAGCCGAGAAACTTGATAATCCCCAGATTGACGGACGGGTGGAAGCGCATCCCTCCCTTGTAGGGACCGAGGGACGAGTTGAACTGGACGCGAAATCCTCGATTGATCTGGACATGCCCTTGGTCGTCGACCCAAGGGACGCGAAATATAATCTGACGCTCGGGTTCGCAGATTCGTTCGATGAGCGCTTGCTCGAGATAATCTGGGTGCTTTGCCACGACGCGCCCGAGGCTTTCCATCACCTCGTGCACCGCCTGGTGAAATTCCGGCTCGCCGGCATTGCGCCGCGCTACTTCGGCAAGGATCGGTTGTAGCTTTTCGTCGATATTGTTCATTTGCGTCGTCGCATTAAGGGGAGTGTTGGCTGGATGCTAAAAATGTGTGCACCAACATCACGAGTGCCCATTTTCCAATCAGCTATTTGATCCTCGGCCGTTGTGCAAACCGTTATCCCGAAGGATGAAGTCGAAGGGGATGCTGTGAGGGTAAGCTGCGCTGCGATTGTTTTAACGCCGACGCCAATCGGTTTCGAGTGCATTACTGGCGATGCCCCAGACATTTGCCTTACCGCGACCGGTCTCGCATCAGGTCGCAGGCTTCTGCAGCCCCGCCGTTTCCGTGTCAGGCCGGACGAATGAACATGCGGTCATCCTCATGCGCGGCAGCGTCGTCTGAGCGGATGGCGCGGTAGCAATGCCAGGTCGCGTGTCCCAGCAACGGGAACACCAGGATCAGCCCCAATCCGGCCGTGAGCAGACATAGGGCGAACAGCGCCACCACGATGGCGCCCCAGGCGATCATCACCCCAAGGTTGTTCCAGACCATCGCCATGCTGATCCCGAGCGCAGAGAGCGCGTCGGTCCGCTCGGTCAGCAGCATCGGAAAGGCGAAAACGCTGATGGCGAAGGAGAAGGCGGCGAAGAGCGCACCGACGGCAGAGCCGACCAGCAATAGGGCCCAGCCAGTAGGAGTCAGGAGAAGCATCGGAACGATCTCCTCGGTGCCGGGAAAGGCCACCATGCCGAAGAACAGCGCATAGATCAGGACCGCCGCGCGCATCCACAGCAGGAAAAGCCCCAGCAGCATGACCCCCATGAAGACACCGGCACGGCCGGACCGAAGCCGGACGAAGAGCATCGGCACGAGGCCGACGGGTTCGCCTGCCTCCAGTCGCCGACTTTTCTCATAAAGTCCACCGGCGATCAGCGGCCCAACCACCATGAAACCCGCGAGCGCCGGGAATAGGGCATAGTCGAATTCCAGGCGGAACAGGAACCAGACCACGACGACTGAAACGAGGAAAACGCCGAGGCCGTAGATCAGACTCGGAAGCGGGTGGGACCAGAGATCGCGCCACCCGGCACGCAGCCACGTGAAGGCGGTGCGCCACGGCAGATCGCGGGCGTGCGGGCTCGGACGCGCCAAGGGTGGGACCACCTTCGGGATGACGCCCCCGACGTGCGGATTGTCGGGCGGCGGCGGGGCGTTGTTCTGGCTCAGCATGACGGTTTCGCCGGGCGGTAGGTGCCGGCGCCTTCCTTGGCGGTTTCAACGCAGCTCGGTTGCGACGACAGCGAGACCGAGACGAGATGGATATTGGCGGCCGCGAAGACGGCCACCACCAGCAATGCGGCGGAGATCGCCAGGACACGGGGTCGCTCAATGGTCATTCCTGGCCTCCATCGGCCAGCGAGGTGATGTAAAGCGCCAGCAACTTGCGCTGCGCTTCGGTCAGGCGGTTTTCCCATGCGGGCATCCAGCCCTTTCGGCCACCATAGATCGTCTCGAACAGCGCCTCATCGGAGCCGCCGTAGATCCAGTGGGTGTCCGTGAGGTTCGGGGCACCAAGGTCCAGCATGCCCGCTCCATCCTCGCCGTGGCAACTCGAGCAATTGTCGGCGAAGAGCGTGGCGCCTACCTCCAGCCGCTCGGGCGAGGCGCCGCTAGCGAGGCCCGCCAGCGATTGCACGTAGTCCGCCACGACGCGGATCTGATCCCGGTTGAGCATGCCATCGCGGCCAAAGGCGAGCATCTCGGCATAGCGCGTGTCGGGATGCGGGGCATTGATGCCGACACGCAGGGTTTCGAGGATCGTTTCGTCATCACCGCCCCAAAGCCAGGCATCATCGACCAGAGAGGGGTAACCGGGGCCGCCTTCGGCGCGGCTTCCGTGGCAGGCCGCGCAATTGTCACCGAAGAGTGCGGGTGCTGTCCGGTCGACATGGGCCATGAGCAGCGTATCGTCACGGATCTTGTCCAGCGGGAGCGCGGCGATTTGATCCGCCCAGATGCCACGGGTGGCATCCGCGGCGGCCACGCGCTCTTCCACCTGTTCTTGTTGGTCAATGCCGAGTAGCCCGCGGGTATAGGTGTTCACCAGTGGCCAGGCCGGCATGAGCACCCAGTAGACCAGCGCCCAAATGTGGGTGACGATGATGAAGAACCACACCGCCCGCGGCACGCGGGTGTTCAGCTCGGTGATCCCGTTCCATTCGTGACCAGTAGTCTGGTGCCCGGTGAGGGGATCGCGTTCCTTTACCGACATGGCCCGTCCTCGTCATCCAGGATGCTGTTGGCGGCCTTTTCGAAGCGTTTGCCCAACGACGGCCAGTAGGCGTAGACGGTGATCCCCACCGACAGGGCGATGAGGTAGAAGAGTCCGAAGGACTTGGCGATCGCCGAGGTCAGTTCGTGCGTGAGGTCCATCCTGTCAGTCGTCCTCGAGTGGCTGGTTGTCGAAGGCGGCGTCTGTGAGCCCGCCAAGGATCTGGAGGTAGGCCACCAGCGCGTCCATCTCCGTGACCCGGTCCTGGCGCCCATCAAAATGGCGAATGCCGGTCGTGTCTCCGTATCGTTCGCTTACCCCGTCAGCTGCGTCGGTGTCGGGCCGGGCCTGGCCACGCGCGTCGGCATCGGCATTGGCTATCTGTTCGTCACTGTAGGGCACGCCCACTGTCCGCAGCGCCGCGAGGCGGTCCGGCAGGCTCTCTGTCTCGAGCGTCTCGTCCAGCAGGAATGCATATTGCGGCATGACCGATTCCGGCACGACGGCGCGTGGATCGACGAGGTGACGCACGTGCCAGTCATCGGAATACTTGTTGCCCAGCCGGGCAAGATCCGGTCCGGTCCGCTTGGAGCCCCAGAGCATCGGGTGATCATATTGCGATTCAACGGCCAGCGAATAGGGACCGTAGCGATCCACCTCGTCCTGCAGCGTCCGGATCATCTGGGAGTGGCAGGCATAGCAGCCCTCGCGAATGTAGATGTCGCGCCCGGCCTGCTCGAGCGGCGTGTAGAGCCGCATGTCCGGTGCGGCCTCGACCGTATCGTCGATGGTGAAGAGCGGGGCGATCTCGACGAACCCACCCACACCGGCGGCGACGATGATGCCGAGGGTCAGGGCCATCGAGTGCCGCTCGGTGCGGTAATGCGTCCGGGCGTGGAATTCGAAGAAGCGGGCGAAGGGGGAGAGGATCTTGCGAAACATCAGGTCACTCCGCTGCCGGAACGGCAGGTTCGGCGGCTTCGGACGAGGTGGGGTAGTCGCGTTCCGGGCGTTTTTCGGGGGCGTGCCGGATCGTCATGTAGACGTTGTAGGCCGCCAGGATCGCCCCGGTCAGGAACAGCGCCCCGCCGCAGGCCCGCGCGACGTAATAAGGGTGCATCGCGACCAGCGTGTCGGTGAAGGAATAGGCCAGCGTGCCGCTGTCGGTGTAGGTGCGCCACATCAGCCCCTGGATGATGCCGCTGTTCCACATTGCGAAGACGTAGATCACCGTGCCCGCCAGCGCGAGCCAGAAGTGCCATTCCACCAGCTTCCAGGAATACATCGTTTCGCGCTTCCACAGCAGCGGAACAACGGAGTAGATCGAGCCGAAGGTGATCAGCGCCACCCAGCCCATCGCGCCCGCATGGACGTGGCCTACCGTCCAGTCGGTGTAATGTGACAGCGAATTGACCGCGCGCACCGCCATGAACGAGCCTTCGAAGGTCGACAGCCCGTAGAACACCGCCGCCACCATCATGAAGCGCAGCGTGGCATCGTCGCGCACCTTGTGCCACGCGCCGTTCAGCGTCATCAGCGCGTTACCCGCACTGGCCCAGGAGGGCACCAGCAGCATGACCGAGAAGGTCATGCCTAGCGTCTGCACCCATTGCGGCAGGGCAGTATAGTGCAGATGGTGCGAGCCGGCCCAGATGTAGAAGAACACGATGCCCCAGAACGACAGGATCGACAGGCGGTAGGAATAGATCGGTCGCTCTGCCCGCTTGGGCAGGAAGTAATAGAGCATGCCGAGGAACCCGGCGGTCAGGAAAAAGGCCACCGCGTTGTGGCCATACCACCATTGCGTCATCGCGTCCTGGACGCCCGCGAAGGCCGAGTAGCTCTTTGCTCCTGTCAGGCTGGCTGGGACGGCGAGGTTGTTGACGATATGCAGGATTGCCACAACCAGGATGAAGGCGAGGTAATACCAGTTGGCGACGTAGATATGCGGCTCGTTCCGGCGCGCCAGCGTGCGGATGTAAAGCACAAAATAGACCACCCAGACGATGACAAGCCAGATATCGGCATACCATTCCGGCTCGGCGTATTCTTTCGACTGGGTAACACCCATCAGGTAGCCCGACGCGGCGATGATGCAGAAAAGGTTGAAACCCAGCAGCACGAACCACGGCGAGACATGCCCTGCCAGACGCGCCCGGCTGGTGCGTTGCATGACGTGATAGGACGTCGCGATGAGGGCGTTGCCACCGAAACCGAAGATCACCCCCGATGTATGAACGGGGCGAATGCGGCCGAAGCTTGACCATGCCGCGTCAAAGCGCAGGTCGGGCCAGGCAAGTTGCGCCGCGACCCATACGCCCATGCCCATACCGACGACGGCCCAGAACAGGGCGATCACCAGCCCGGCCTTGGTCGGATCGTCGTAGTAGCTGGTGGTTCGATCTTCTGATGGTTCGGGATCGCCCACCGAGCGGAGAATGATGCCGAAGACAAGGCCGGCTGCCAGTAGCACGATCCAGCCATGAACGCCCATGGCGTCGGCGCGACCGGCAGCGGCCATGACAAGACCGACCAGCGTCATGAGGCCGGTGATGATCAGGGCGGTCTGTCGTTCCGTCTCTGTGAGCTTTGAAATCACAATCCCGGCTCCTGTTCCGTCGGGTTGGTTCTATGCTTGTGCGTAATCGGGCGGTCCGCAGCATAGAGAATGCGCTCGGCGTCGCCCGAAAGGTCACGATACTGATCTGTTCGCAGGCTCCATAGAAACGCGCCGACACCGACCGCGCCCATTGCGAGGGAAATCGGGATCAGGACCAGGAGAATGTTCATGCCGGCACCTCGCGGATCCTTGGCCACATCGGACTCCGGGTGGTGCTGGTGGGGCACCGGTTCAGCCGGAGCGAATTGGCGACTACCAGAATAGAACTCGACGACATGGCGACAGCGGCCATCAGTGGGGTGACGAGGCCGGCGATCGCCAGAGGCACCGCGACGGCGTTGTAAAGCAGGGCAAATCCGAAATTCTGCCGCACCACCCGTGCTGTCCGGCGGCCGATGACGATGGCATCGGGGATCGCCGCGAGGCTGTCGCGCAGGAAGATGAAATCGGCGGCCGCCCGTCCGGCGTCGGTCGCGTTGGCCGGAGACATCGACACATAGGCAGCGGCCAGGGCGGGCGTATCGTTCAGCCCGTCGCCCACCATCAGCACCCGGTGTCCGTCCGCTTCCAGAACCTCGAGATGGGCGATCTTGTCGGCCGGCGTCAGGCCGTGGTGAAAGGCGACCCCTCCAAGACGCTCGGAGATTTCCCTCACGCGGTCAGCATCGTCGCCCGAAACGATCTCGGAGGGGATGTTCCGGGTGGCCAGTTCGCGGATCGTCCTGGCCGCGTCCGGCCGCAGGATCTCCGAGAGGACGATGTGCGACATCGGCGCATTCTCGAGACCGAAAGCAGGGCCGGTGCCCTCGGCCTCGGCGGAGGCAATCTCCCTGACCCATGAGGCGCGGCCAAGCCGGGCCCGGCGTCCGTCCGGGAGCTTACCCTCGATCCCGAGGCCGGGGGTCTCGGTCACCTGGTGCAATCCCATTTCCTGGTTGGGCAGCTTCCTTGCGATCGCGACCGCCGCAGGATGACGCGACGCGTTCGCGAGTGCCGCCAGCGCGGCCAGGGTTTCCCCGGCCAGGTCGTCGGCAAGCGTGATGAACTCGAAACTCGTCGTCAGAGTTCCGGTCTTGTCGAATGCGGCCCGATCCACCTGAGCCAGGCGTTCGAGTGCTGAGCCATCCTTCATAAGGATGCCGTCGCGCATCAACCGGCCGGCGGCGACGACATGGGCGACGGGAACCGCCAACGACATCGCGCAGGGGCAGGTGATGATCAGCACGCTGATCGCCACGAAGGCCGAGACGTGCCAATCGCCCGTGGACAGATACCAGCCGAGGAATGTGGCCCCGGCCAGGACGTGGATCGCGGGCGCGTAGAGACGTGCCACACGATCCGCGATCCTCACATAGCGGGTGCGGGCACCGTTGACCGAGCCGAGCATCCGTTTCATTGACGCGATAAACGAATCCTGCATGGCGCGCAGGGCGAGGGCCTCTACAGGGCCGGTGAGGTTCAGCGCGCCAGCTTCAACTTCATCGCCCGGAGCGGCCATGACGGCATCAGATTCGCCGGTCACGATGGAACGATCCAGATCCGTGGTTCCCGACTGGATCCTCGCGTCCACTGGCAGCCTTTGGCCGGCATGGATGCGAAGCACCATCCCGGGCGTGATCTGTGTGGGGGCTATTTCCCTGGTCTGACCGTCAGGCAGAACCTGACAGGCGGTTCCGGGAATGAGCCGAGACAAGGCGGTTAGCTCATGCCGAGCCTTGCTTTGCATTCGGTGATCGAGATAGCGGCCGATCAGAAGAAAGAAGGTCAGGGTGAGGGCGGCGTCGAAGAATACGTGTTGCGCCCCGCGCAGGGTCTCGGAAAGGCTAAGCGCAAGCGCCAGCAGAAGGCCCACGGCGATCGGGACATCCATGTTCATCCGGGCCGCACGCAGCGCCGACCAGGCCGAAGTAAAGAAGAAGCGCCCGGAATAGAAGATCACCGGAATGGCGATGAGCGCCGAAACCCAGTGGAAGCCGGCACGCATGGCGCCCTCCGCCCCTGACCAGACCGAGACCGACAGCAGCATCACGTTCATCCCACCGAAGCCGGCGACGGCCACCGCACGGAGGAGCGCAGTGGCGGTCTCGTCCTGTCCTTCACCTTCAAGGTCGGTTGCGTCGATTTCCGTTGCCGGATGCCCGATCTCGGCGAGGCGCGCTAAGATGGTGTCCAACCCCGAAGCCTGGTCGGCCATTCGCAGTTCGATGCGCTTCAAGGTCAGGTTTGCCCGCACCTCCTCGACCCCGGGGATTTGGTCGAGGGTGTCTTCGATCCGGGCCACACACCCCCCGCATCGCATCGAAGGCGCGGAAAGCACGATATCAGGAACAACGGATGAAACGGGGCGTATCATTAGGTCAAGCTATCCAGTCGCGGCAGTTGTCCATATCGTTCGTATCGGCCCAATCTTGCGAGCCAGCCAGGCTCAATGTCAACATCAGGGTTTCCAAGTGGCGGACCTCGTGAACTCACCGAAGTCAGGCATGCTCTCAAGAGATCGGAAAGCTTGGCGCACCACGCGATTCAGAATCTCACCAGCGGCGGGAATGTCGCGGATTTCGCCGACGCCCTGCCCGGCGTAGAGGGCCATCGCCTCCAGCTTGCCCGTGGTCGTACGAAGTGGCGAGTCAGTGCTTTGGCGCAGTCGCGGAATATCGCCATCGTGGGCGATGACCATCCGCGGAATCGTGTCGGGATCGTGTCCCATCAGTTCGGTGCCAAATGCGGCGGTGACGCTGTTCTGAAGGACTCGTACAGCAGAACCCTTGGGCCAGTTCAGGACGAAACCGTCGGTGAGGACCGTATGCTGCGCTTCGGCGGCAACAATCCGCTGCTTGTGGTAGTCATGGGCAAAGGATTCCTCTGTGGCGAGGAATGCGGTGCCGCATTGGATACCTTGGGCCCCGAGGTAAAGCGCGCGGGACAAGCCGTCGCCGGTGCTGATGCCGCCTGAGGCGACGACCGGAAGGTCGAAGTTGTCAATTAGAGCCCGGGTCAGGTCGAATGTTCCTGTTTGCCCGTGAACATGGCCGCCTGCTTCCTGTCCCTGCGCGATCAGCACGTCGGCACCCGCGGCCTCCGCCTCCTGCGCGGCGCGCTCTGTGCCGACCTGGTAAAGCACTTGGCAACCCGCCTCCTTGACCCGCGCGACGATCGCCGGAACAACATCCCAAAAGAAGGAAAACACCTTCACATCATGAGAAAGGCAGGTGTCGATCTGTTGGTTCAGCAGGTCGGGGTCGGTGGCCGCCGGGATGAGGTTCACTGCGAATGGACGGTCCGCGTGTCTGCGATAGGCCCTGATCTCCGAGGCGATCAGCGATGGCGCCTCGCGCACCATCCCCAGGGTCGGGAAACCGCCCGCATTTGCGACCGCGGCGGCCAGTTCGGCGCGCGCGACGCCACCCATACCGGCCAGGATGACGGGATACTCACATCCCAGAAGATCGCACAGAGGGGTGCGAAGGGACCCCAGATCGGCATTCATGTGGTATCCCCCGTGAGACGCTGTTTCAGATAGTCCCGCAGCACCACCGCCTGGTTGTGTTCCCGGTCCTTCGCAGCGAAGAGAAGGGTGACGGGGCCAGCTCGACACCATGCGAGGCAGCGGTCAACGGCGTCCGTGTTGTCAGCCAGTTCCTGCATGTAGCGGTTGCGGAATTCGCCCCATTTGTCCGGGTCGTGGTTGAACCATTTCCTGAGCTCGGTAGTCGGCGCGATGTCCTTGATCCAGTCATCGTGCCCGAGATCGGCCTTCGAAATACCTCGCGGCCAGATTCGGTCCACGAGAAGCCTCGTGCGGTCCGTGGCGGACGCCTCGTCGTGAACGCGGGCAACATCGATATCCAATTGCTTCGCCATGCGAGCCTCAAGCCAAGTTCGGGATGCCACTCCCTCGTGCATCCTCGACCGCGAAGTTGAGCGACCGGGCGATGCGTTCGGCCCGCTCGATGACATGGGCGGCGCCAGCGGGTGTGCAGATCTCCGTTGCGGTCTCACGAAAGAGTGTGAGCCACCGCTCGAAATGGCCCCAGTCAATCGGCAAACCGACGTGCTTGGGCACCGGAGCGCCATGATAGCGGCCTGTCATCAGGGCAACGGAGGACCAGAAGGACGTCATCCGATCCAGATGCGGTGTCCAGTCATCGATGCGCGCCGCGAAGATAGGGCCAAGAACAGAGTCGTTGCGAATCTTGCCATAGAAGGCATGGACCAACCCGCGCAACACCGCTTCATCGAGCCCGGTCCGTGCCTCGAGTTCGGCTGCGATCTCCGTTCGCGCGGAGGGGCTGCGGGATGGGGGTGTCTGGATGGATTTCATCAACCTAGCCCTTGAATACGGTTGTGATATTGAGGTACGCGTCCCAAGTGGTATTGTAAATACCTATTTATAGCGCGTGCACTCGTGCGAAGCCGCGCTGAGCCCGATAGGCTGAGACCGGCGCGGTACCGGATTATGGGTGATGGTGCGATGAACGAAGTATCCAAAACCGACAGCGGGTTTGTTGTGGAAGCAGCCGCGATCGCACGAGCCTTCAAGATCACGGAAGAACAGGTCCGGGAGGAGATGCGGAATGGCCTCATCAGCAGCCGTTCCGAAAGCGGGTCTGGCAAAGACGAAGGACGTTGGCGCATGACCTTCTATCGTGCCGACCGTGCGTTTCGTCTCGTTGTCGACGCAGATGGGCAGGTGATGTCCCGGGGAAGCTATCCCGTCACTGCACGAGCACGGTCAGTGCGCCGGGCATGAAACTCCTCGGCCGGCAGGCAACGAACAATCCATGGTAAGAAATAAAATCAGGTTCCGGTCTCGTCTGCTGAAACGCCTAGGTGGGGCGGGAAGTCCTTTAATCCTCTGTCAGCCTGCTCAACGCAGAAAGAAGGCAATCGTCGTGGCCGTGCCCACTCCAGTGATGAACATTCGCAGCAGGTCCAGGCGTCGGATACCCCTGCTGACACGAGCGCCCACATATCCGCCAAGCGCGGCGCTTGCGGCCAGCAGACCTGCTTCATGCCACGAGATCATGTCAGCCAAGACAAAGGCCACCGACGAGACCAGCGACAGCAAGGCGGACAGAACGTTCTTCAGTCCATTCATCGCGTGGAGGTTTGTGTAGCCGATCAAGCCGAACGCCGCGAGCAGCATGATGCCGAGGCCGCCGTTGAAATAGCCGCCATAGATCGATACGGCCAAGACCACACCGACAGAGATCGCCGGGCCCATGGCTGACACACCCCGTCGGCGGATCGCTCGCAGGATTGCAGGTCCACCCGCAAATAGCGCTGTCGCCAGAAGAAGCAGCCATGGCACGATCGCCAAAAACGCATCACCAGGGGTGACGATCAACAGCAGAGCACCGGCGATGCTGCCTAGCCCTGAGATCAGAAGGATGGTCCGCAGAGCCAAATCACCTTCCTGCAGAATGTCATGGCGAAATCCCCACGCGCCCGCCGCATAGCCGGGCAGTGCGCTGAGAGTCGCCGTGGCGTTGGCGCTGACCGGCGGAACGCCCGTCCAGATCAAGGCAGGCAGACTCACGAAAGTGCCACCCCCCGCCACCGCGTTCAGCATCCCGGACACAAATCCCGCAGCGATCAACAGTAGTAATTCGCCCATCGATGTAGCTCCTTGTTCTGGATGTACGCACATGGCACAGCGTAGCATTGGTCCGCAAATTGGTTTGGAAAAGGAAAAGACATGCGGTCGGCCGATATTCTGCACCTGTTGCGGGAAATGATTGTCGCCCTTTCACCCGGTGATCGCCTGCCAGCCGAGCGTGATCTTGCTCACCGACTGAAGTGCAGCCGGCAGACAGTGCGCGCGGGACTTGACGTGCTGAAGCGCGACGGGTTGATCTGGCGGCATGTGGGCCAGGGCACATTCGTCGGGCAGCGGCCGAGACACCTTCCTGGAAGGCCGGTCATGGGCGGCGATGTCAGTCCCGAGGAACTGCTGCGCGCCCGCCTGGTGTTGGAGCCTCCGATCGGGGCCGAGGCTGCGCGATGCGCGAGTGACACGGATGTCGGATATCTGAAGCAGCTCATCGCCGACGGTCGGGAGGCGACGCGTCATGCAGACTGCGAGCGAGCAGACTGTGCGTTTCACCAGACGCTTGGCCAGATTACGGAAAATCCCGCACTTGTGGCAGTAATGGACGGATTGTCGGGAGTGCGGCGACATGGGGGTGGCAGCGAAGTTGGGATCGCAGCTATCGCCGTCTTGCTGCATCGACCTTCCAGACCACACACAGCGATAAGCATCAGCACATTGTCAAGGCAATCGCGGCGGGTGATGAGGCCGCCGCATCGCGAGCCATGACTACACATCTTATGGCGATCCAGGACGCTTTTGGGGACGATGGACGTTGATCTTCGCCACGACAGGATTTTATGCGAGCCTGATATTCATCATTAGCAAGTTCGGGATAATACCACCGGTCCTGCAGGACGTAGAAAATCGGTATCCACCAGAGGAGGATATTATGCACAAGTTTGGACTACTCTGCGCCCTACTGATGACCAGCAGCGCTGCAGTCGCTCAACTGAGCGAACTTGAGGTGTCCCGCCTGCCATCGGCCGTCGTGCCTTTTGGCGAACGATGCCCGAGGCCGGATCCTGCGGCTTGTGGACGGTGGGCACCAGAGAGCCTGGCGCGCGTGATTGTCCCCCATCAGCGCCTATGGCACAGATTTGAGGTTGTGATTTAAGGAGGATTTGGGCTTCGTCGTAGTGACGAAGGAACGAAGATGAAGCCCAAATCCTCCAATACAAAATCGCCGGTG
>NZ_JANAVZ010000025.1 GCF_025195095.1 Paracoccus maritimus
GCCACACGACCTGCTGACCTAAGCAGCCAGATTTTCCCGACATAGGACGTTGTCCGACCTGACATACGCCGGAGGGCCGCGCAGGATGAACAGGTCGGTCAACGCATCGACCACGTCAACGGAATTGAGATTTCGTTCGACACGGATCGTCAGACCGACCATGCACTAACATTCAACCCAGACCACTTGATGGGGGCAGACCACCCCAGTTCCTACACCACCCCGTGGGACGCTATCCGCAGCACCGCGCCAGCCAAGCAATGTGGGGTTCAGCCGTCGTTTACCTTCGAATCTAATAAACTCGCGTTCTTGGTGATTTCGCCGCGTGTCGCCCTATTGGGCACCGGCGCGGCCTAGGTCAGTCTGCTTTTCAGCAGATCGCCTGATTTCAGCAGGATGGGATAGCCGACCATGCAGAACGCGGTGTTTACTTGTTTGAGGGCGCGCAGGGTTTCCTGGTGGATGTTGCTGGTCTCAATGCTCTCAACCAAGCCTTCACGCAGGCGGCCGATATGACTGCGCTGCAGCTTTTGTTCGACTTTCCGGACCTTTTCTTTGGCGGCGACAAGTTCGCGGGCCTCTGCGGGGTTTTGGTTCATCATCACGTTCAAGGCAAGCTGCACATTGCTTTGTACACGAGCTGAAAAATCTGCGATCTCGTCGCGGCCCTGGGGCGAAAACCGGAATTTTTGCGCATCAAGTCGTTTGGCAAGCTCTAGCATGATACGCGCAATCGCGTCAGAGGCCGAATCTAGACCGGACGAGATTGACGCAAGGTCCATCGACCTGCGCCCAAGGTCTTCGTCCAGACCTTTCTGACCCAGACGCGCCAGATACAGCTTCACCTCAAGATGCATCCGCTTGATCGTCGCGTCCTGATCGCGGATTGCTGCCGCAGCGGAGCTGTTCCACGTGTCATAAAGCGGCTCAACCGCGATCAACATCCGCTCGATGTTCTGTCCCATGCTCAGCAGTTCGCGCGCGGCACAATCCAAGGCGCGGTGCGGTCTGTCCAATGCGGTCTCATCCAGCGCGCTGGTCGAGGTAAGCGCGGTTGCATCCAATGGTTTGTCTTGCATCACGCGGGTCAAAATCGAAGTGATAACACCGACAAATGGCAAAGCCACCAGAGCCAACACCAGATTGAACACCAGATGCAGATTAATGGTCTGGCGCGCCGCCGTTGTGCCAAGCTGATCCATCAGGTCCGGCAGGAATGCCAACAAAATGGTCGTAAGAACTGCCCCACCCCCGCGCAAAATGAGGTTCGCCATCACCATGCGCCGCGATGCGATTGGGGCCGATAGAGTCAGCACATAGGCAATGAACGCCCCCCCCAGATTGGCGCCAAGGATCATCGCAACTGCGGCGGGAACCGGCAGCACGGCTTGCCCCGCCAGTGTGACAAACAGCAAAACTGCCGCGACGCTGGAATGCACGACCCAGGCGAAAGCCGCGCCAAGCACAAAGGCGGTCAAGAGGTCCCGCCCCAGATAGGCCATGACCGTTTCGGTGGTGGGATTTGCGACCAAAGGTCCGGTGGCCGCGCGGATCAGCTCGAGCGACACGAGGATCAGCGCCAGCCCGATCATGATACGCCCGACCTGCCGTGTGCTGCCCTCTGCGCGCAAGAACAGTACCACGCCGACCAGCAGCAGTAGCGGGGTCAAAAAACTAAAGCGCACCATCAAAAGCTGCGTGACGACGGCAGATCCGACATCCGCACCGAGCAGGATCGTCAGGCCCACAACCGTCGCCAAGCCGCTCTTGGCAACAAAATTAGACACCAGAACCGCAACCGCCGTCGAACTTTGCAAAAACACCGCCGCCGCCATGCCGGATGCCACCGCAACCAGCCGGTTCTTAGCGGAATGGCGCAACCAGATCCGCAAGTAGGCTGCAAAACCGCGCTCGACCCCGGTGCGCACCAATCGCACCGACCAGATCAGCAAGGCGGCAGCACCCGCGATGTTGAGAAGGAATTGGATCAAATGCGGTTCATCCAAAGGGGAAACTTTCTGTAAGAGGTTGGGTCAGCCTGAATAAAGCTCGGTCGGCGTTACAGCGTTCGGTTTACGGCCTGTCCGACAGGCAATCGGTTCGGATGACAATAGACCAGATGCCTTCGCACCGAGTCGCGAAAGTGCTTCGGCGTCAACGGCACTCAGTCGGCCACAGCCTCAGCCGGCTGGGGCGCAAACAGGCCGATGTTATAGCCTTCCAGCATTGCAGAGGCGGCATCGGCACCATCAAAGTGAAGGATCGTTCCGGTGCCGGGGGTGACGGGCGACAGGCTGTGTTGCGGCAGGCCAAGGAAGGCGACCATAGCGGCGCGTATCACCCCGCTATGAACGACAGCCAAGACATCACCGTCGGTCTTGCGCATCCAATCGCGCAAGCCTTCCGCCACGCGGGTTTTGAATTGGTCCCATGTCTCGCCACCTTCGGGATGGAAGGTGCCTGCGCGCCAGGCCCAATATTCGTCAGGACGTTGGGCGATTAGGTCCGGTTTGCGCTGACCCGTCCAGACTCCCATGCTCAACTCGCGCAGGCGGGCGTCCGCCGGCGCGTCCGGAAAGCCGATCAGGCCCACCGTCTCGCGGCATCGCCCCAGGTCGGACGAGACCACCTGTTTGGGTTTCAGCGCGGCGATCATCGGTTTGAAGCCTAAGGCCTGTTGGATACCACGCGACGAAAGCGGCGCATTGTCATGCCCTTGCAACCGCTGCTCGGCGTTCCAGATCGTCTCACCGTGGCGCATCAGGATCAATCTCATCATGCCACCCTCCGACCATCGGGATCGAAGACCGCATCCGGATCGCGCAGGAAACACAGATCGATCTCGGCCCCCGGTTCGGCGCGGAAACATCCATCGACCATGGCGGTCACCCGCAGGTCCCCGATCATGCAAGTCACCATCGACTGGCCCGCAATCGGGGCCGACTCCGCGTAGGTCGCCTTCATTGTCGGGCGGCCATCTTGCGCGCCGACCGTGATGTCCTGTGCGCGATAGAGCAATTGCGCAGTGTCCAGATGAGGAGCAATCGCGCTGACCGCCAAGGAGATGCCGTTGAATACAAACCCATCCCCATCGCGTGTCACGGGCACAAGATTGCCAGCAGGGGTGCCCAGAAACGTTGCCACAAAGGTGGTTTGTGGCTTAAGCAGCAATTCATCGGGCGGCCCGAATTGTTCAACCCGACCATCGCGCAGTACGGCCACATGGGTCGCCATTGTCATCGCCTCGACTTGGTCGTGGGTGACGTAGACCGAGGTTGCCTTGGTACCGCGGTGGATCCGCATCAATTCACTGCGCATATCCACGCGCAGCTTTGCATCAAGGTTTGACAGTGGCTCATCCAGCAGCAGGATGCCCGGACGTGGCCCGATGGTGCGGGCGATCGCCACGCGCTGCTGCTGCCCGCCGGAAATTTCTGCCGGATAGCGATTGCGCAGGGGCTCGATATCAAGGAATTTCATCACCTCGTTGGTCCGCTCCGCGCGCTTTTGCTTGGACCAGCCTGCCACCTTGAGGGGCCAGTCGATGTTGCCTTCCACGGTCTTGTGCGGCCAAAGCGCGTAGCTTTGAAACACAAGTCCCGCGTCGCGGGCAGCGGCATTGGTTTGCACCCCGGATGCACCGCTGGATACGACCTTACCGCCAAAGGAGATCTGCCCTTCTGTCGGGGGTTCCAATCCTGCCAGCATCCGCAACAGCGTGGATTTCCCACACCCTGACGGTCCGACAAGCACAAGAAACGATCCGGGTGGGACGCTAATGTTCACGTCGTCCACGGCGACGCTTTCCCCGAACCGCTTTGTCAGATGCTCAATCGCGATTGCGGGGGTGGTGGTGATCTGGTCCTGAGCGGTCATGCCGATTTCCATCCCTGAATTTTATTTTGCATAAGGTAGACCAGCGCCGAGGCCATCAGGCAGATCACAAGAATGACCAGCGTGATGGCATTGGCGAACTGCATGAAACCCAGTCCGGCATAGTTGAAGGCCATCATGCTCAGCACCGGCGTGGTCGAGCTGAACAGCAACACAACCAAAGACAGGTCGCGCACGATCTTGATGAAGACCAGAATGCCCCCCGCAAGAATCCCACGAACCGCCAAGGGCAACACGATTTCGGTCATGCGCCGAATGGGGCCTGCGCCGGTCATCCGCGCGCTTTCCTCGATATCGCTGGAAATCTGGCTAAGCACAGCGCGCCCTGATTGCACCGCGTAGGGCATCAGGTTCGCCGTCGCCGCCAGCACCAGCAAAGTGAAGGTGCCATAGAGCGCCGGAATGCGGCCCATCGACGTGCCATACATCGCGATATAGGCTGCGGCCATGGCGATGCTGGGAATGAACAGCGGCAGGAACGCAAGCTGGCTCAGCGTGTTGCCAAGGAAGGTGCCCTTGTAGCGCACGATCGTATGGGCAATGACCAAGCCAACCAACATTGTGGTGCCCGCAACGCTCAGGCCAAGACGTATGGTTGTCATGATTGAGCCGAGCAAGATCGGATCGCGGAAAATGCCCGCTTGACCCTGCGCCAGATCCGTCCCGGCGGGGCCGGTCCAGAAATGTAGCGTCCAGTTGGAAAACAGGCTGCCGGATTGCTCTGCCATGCTGGACGCGAACAACACCAGGACAGGGATCACCGTGGTCATCATGCCTAGCGCGACAGCGGCGACGAACAGAGGCCAGCGCCAAAAGCCAAGCGCGAAGCGTTTGGTGCGCGCGCCTTTTCCAGTCACGGTCGTGAACGCCTTTCGCCCCGACACCAGCCGGTCGCTGAAGAACAACAGGGCGGCTGCAGCAAGGATCAGGATCAAGGCCAGCACATAACCGCGCTCGATATTGCCGGTCTGCACCATGCCGTAAATGCGCGTGGACAGCGTTTGCATCCGCACGGGCGCGCCCAGCAAAGCGGGTGCCGCAAAGTTGGACACTGCGCCCGCGAACGTCAGCATTCCACCTGCGACAAGGGCGGGTGTCACGACAGGCAGGATAATCCCGAACAGAATAAGCGATTTCTTCGCGCCCGCCATTTCAGCGGATTCAACCAGATCGGCACTCACCGAACTCAGCGCGGCGGCGATCATAGTATAGGCGAGCGAGTAGTAGTGCGCGACCAGCACGACCAGCGTCGGCAACAACCCCCAGGCCAGCCAGTCGGGAATAGTGACGCCATTGGCGGTAAAATACCCCGGCTGCCCGCCCAAACGGTCGTTGCGAAACAGCGTCCCCCAGGCAAGGGCGGCGGCAAAGCTGGGGATCATGAAGGGCAGTGTCGACAGAATGCCGAGGAACCGCCGGAACGGCACATCGGTCAGCACAACCAGCCACGCCAGAAACCCACCCAGCAACAGACATCCCGTTGCAACACAAGCCCCCAGGATCATCGTGGTGGTGATCGGCTTCCACAACAGGTTTGGTGACAAACGGCTGTTGGTCACATCCGCCCATGCCGCAAGTCCGTCCGGCGTCAGCGAGATTTGCACGATTCGAAGCAGGGGAAAGATCACCAGAACGGCCGTGATGCAGACCATGATGAAAGGGACAAGGTTGCGCGATTGAAGCAGTCGAGCGACGCTACCCCGCTGGCGGATTAGTTCTGTCATTTTGAAAGTCCTTGGATGCCCGGGAGGTGCCCACGCTATGCGGGCACCCAGGTTGCGTCGCTACTGAAGCACGAGGATCAGATCGAGGACACGGGCACGGGCCGCACCCGTCGCAGCGGGATCCATCGTCCAAAGGTTCAAATCTTCAAGCGGAATGGCATCGGGGTGATCTTCGATGGTGCGTCGCGCGGCGTAATCCCCTTGGACATAGAACGGTTCAAACCCCGGTCCGCCCGTGGGGCTATCATCCCCCATCATGAAGTCGATCAACAAGCGTGCGGCCGCAGGATTGGGGGCGTTCTTGGCGATCGTCAGCAACGCCGGGAACAGGATCCCCGCGGATGGCACCGTGTCATTCGAGATTTGCAGCGCCCAGCCTTCTTCTTCGTTGTCGCGGGCGGCGGAATAGGTTGTCCAACCGACCGACGGGTCAGTCGCGTTGATGTCCCCAACCGCAGAGCGCAGCGCTGAACTGCTGCTGACCATGACCAGATCGTTGTTGAACAGATCGCGGATGAATTGCTCTCCGGCACCTTCAAGGTCATCGTCAACGATGATGGGTGTGCCGAACTGGGCCTCGTATGCTTCCGCCATTTCGTCATTGCGCAAGGAAATTTCTGTTAGCAGATCAAGCGCTTCGCCGCGCTGACTTGGGTCTTCCATCAGCACCTTGCCGCGCCACTCGTCGGTGGTGAGCTGCCAAAGGTTCGCGATGGGCGTGCCGTTTGGATAAGCCGCTTCGTTATACATCAAGGCGCGGGTCGACAGTCGGTGTGTCAGCAGGTCGGCCTGCAATTCTGCAGGCACCTGATCGGCGACGCGCTGCGGGACATATTTCGTCACCATGCCATTGGGTAGCAAATCGCGCAGAACGACCGGCGCTTCGGACAAATAAAGAACATCGACCGCATAAATCTCGGCGCGTTGTTCTGCTTCGAGGCGCGCAATCTGCTTGGTGGAAGTGATGTCGAGTCCGATCAGATCAATGCCCGGATATTTTGCCTCAAACGCGGTTTCTATCCGCGCGATCCGGCTGGAAAGGGAAAACACCGTGACACTGCCTTCGGTCTTGGCAACCTCGTACAACTCCTCGGGCGGCATGGTATCCAGATCCTGCGCCATCGCGGGCGCAGTCGTCATCAGCACCGCGACCAGCACGGCGCCCGTCATAGAATATTTCATCATTCCCTCCTCAGGGTTTATTGAAACTATCAAACAGCGTTGACAGTTTTTCCAATGCGCCAATCGTTTCCTCCTCGTGGCGCGCGACCATCGTCAGCAGAATTGCGCCGACGATGACGAATGGAACGGTTGGTGTTTGAAATTCGCTGCCGGATCGTCCGCGCGGAGCGGCAAGCACCATGTCGGGTTCCGGCGTCATAATCAGGCCCGCCAGATCGGATACAAGAATGGAGGCCGCCCCTGTGCTGCGGACATGCTGCATCATCGGTGCATAGGTTGATGGCTGCTTGCGAAAGGCCATCGAAACAACGACATCGTCTTTCGATATTCCAACCAATCGCTCTGCCACATCGTGGCCGCGTCCGGTCAGGGTCACCGTAGTCATGCCGAACCGGTCCAGCCGCCGTGTCAGGAACTGCGCCAAGGGCAGCGCGTGACCCTGCGCGAACACAAACACCTTTTTAGCGGCGAAAATTGCATCCGCCGCGTCATCCACGGCCGATTGCGAAATCAGGTCACCAAGGTTTTGAAGCGCCGTGACCTCCGACGCGATCAGATCAGACAGGTAGTTCCCTTTTTCTGCCGACTTGACCGAGCGTTGCATACGCCGCGCCGCATCCTGCGCATTGAGCATTTCGTCCTGCAGCACTTTGCGCAGTTCAGGGAAACCTTTGTATCCCAGCTTTTGCGCCAATCGCGTCGGCGCAGCCCCGTGGACATCAATCCGTTCTGCCAATTGCGGGCCAGAGAGGAACACCAACTCCTCGCGCCGGTCTAGCAGGGCCGCGACCATTTTTTGGTCGGTGGCCGTCATGCGATCAGCGGATTGTGCGAGACGTGTAAGAAAGTCCGAAGGCATAGAATGATTCCTTTCAGCAAACAAACGAAAGGAAATTTTCTATTCTGTCAAGTTTATTTCTGACTTGGACCTAACCGAGGCGTCGACTCTCTCAATTGACCACCATGCTGGCCAGGGTTGCGGGAAAAACGGCGATGTTCTTTCCCGCAAACCGCGTGCGCGATGTGTCCGCGCTCGGTATGTACCAAGGCAGAAACTACACGCATTCGATGAGACGGATGAAATCAGCAGAATTTCGAGTTGAGATATATCAACGAGGACTGGGTCGGGCGCTATCCGCTCGGTGGTCCAGACGGAAAGTGGTCCGCGGGGATTCGGCATCGCATCCGCATCGACAGGCGAAAGCAGTCGTTCGCTGCCGCCATCTGACGGGATGCAGCGCGCGGAACTTACCTCAGGGTTTCGATACAGGGGGCGCGTGGAAAATTTGAAAGTCCGCGCAAATTGCAAGGATGTGCTGGCAGCAGGCGAGGCTCTTCATGCCGCGCCGAAATGTCGGCGATCCGGCCGCTTTTTCCGTATCAGGGCGGCCGGATTTTCTTTCCTGCGGGACGTCAGTCGGGTGCCTCGACGAGGATCTTCACGTGAGACTTCTCAGCGACAAGCGCCTCGAACCCTTCAGCGACAATGTCATCCAGCGCGATCCGCTTGGTTACCAGTTGATCGGCATTGAAATAGCCCTGCTGCATCAGCGCCATGACGGCTGGATAAACATTGCGGTAAGCAATCGTGCCCTGCAGCTGACGCTCCTTGAGCACAATGGTGTTGGGCTGGAATGAGGCTTCGGCTTCCCAGATCGATACCACCAGAACCTGTCCCTCGTGCCGGGTGGCGTCGATGCACTGAGGCAGAACCTGCGGCACGCCAGTCACCTCGAACGTCACATGGGCACCGCCCGTCGCCTTGCGGATCGCGGCGACCGCATCCGTTGCCGATGGGTCAATCACCGAGGTCGCGCCAAGATCCAGTGCCTTTTGCCGCCGCACCTCGGAAGGTTCCACGACGTGGATCTCGGATGCGCCCGCAACGCGCAGCGCCTGCACCACCAACAGCCCGATCGGACCTGCGCCAAAGACAGCAGCCTTGTCACCGGCCTTGATCCTGGACAGTCGGACCGCGTGCAGGGCAACCGCGGCTGGTTCGACCAACGCCCCCTGTTCCATCGACAGACCGTCCGGCATCCGGTGAGCCATGCGTGCCGGGACGACGCTGCAGGCGGCAAAACCGCCATGGCCACCGGACAGGCCGACGAAGCCCAAGCTGTCGCAGAGGTTGTACTTGCCTTCGAGGCAGGCGGGACATTCCCCGCAGGCGAAGATCGGTTCGATGGCGACGCGATCTCCGACTGAAAGGTCGGTGACGCCTTCACCCAGTTCGGCAACGGTGCCACAGTATTCGTGACCCATCGTTATCGGAGCCTGATCGTGGCTCAGAGGATGGTCCACGCCAACCGGGATGAAGATTGGTCCGGCAAGATATTCGTGCAGGTCGCTTCCACAGATTCCGGTCCAGGCGACCTTTATCCTGATTTCGCCCGGGCCGGGGATTGGATCAGGGATGTCTTCGACGCGGATGTCCTTCACGCCATGCCAACGTGCTGCTTTCATGTGTCTTTCTCCCATGTCTGTCAAAGTTGCGCCGGGCGGAATGATTTTGGCCAAGCGCCCAGGCGTGCCGCTGCTCGGCACACCGCTACGCGTGTCACGACAGGTGATGCACTTGCTGAAGACCGTAGACGGGGGTCTCGATCCCTTCCATTCGCGCCTTCAACTGCAGTGCAAGATACAGCGAGTAATGCCGCGACTGGTGCAGGTTGCCGCCGTGGAACCACAGGTTTTGCTGTTGTGTCGGTTTCCACATGTTACGCTGCTCGCCTTCCCAAGGACCCGGATCCTTGGTGGTGTCAGAGCCAAGGCCCCAGACCTTCCCCACCTTGTCGGCGACTTCCTGACTGATGAGGTCGGCAGCCCAACCGTTCATCGAACCGTACCCGGTCGCCATCACCACCAGATCGGCATCCAGATGCGTGCCGTCCGACAGCACCACTCCGGTCTCGTCAAAGCGCTCCAACTGGCCCTTTACGAGCTTCACCTCGCCGTCGATAATCAACTGACTTGCACCGACATCGATGTAGTAACCGGAACCGCGCCGCAGGTATTTCATGAACAGGCCCGAACCGTCGTCACCCCAGTCCAGATCGAAGCCTGCCTTTTCGAGCCCTGCGTAGAACTCGGCATCGCGTTCCCTCATCTGGTCATAAAGCGGGATCTGAAACTCGTGCATGATCCGATAGGGCAGAGAGGCAAAGACCATGTCGGCCTTTTCCGTGGTCATCCCGGATGCCACCGCCTTTTCGCTGTACAAGGCACCCAGTCCGATTTCCATCAGCGTGTCCGAGCGCACGATATGCGTTGACGATCGCTGGACCATCGTCACATCGGCATCCGCTTCCCAGAGCGCGGCACAGATGTCATGGGCCGAGTTGTTCGAGCCCACGACGACCACCTTCTTGCCGCTCCAGGCATCCGGGCCTTCATGTTGCGAGCTGTGCTGAATTGTGCCCTTGAAGCTGTCCATGCCGGGAAACTCTGGCATGTTGGGCTTGCCCGACATGCCGGTGGCCAGCACGAGTTGCATTGGCCGCAGCGTGACCTCTTCGCCATCGCGGTTGACCTTTACCGCCCAGGTCCCGGTGTCCTCGTCGTACTGGGCGCTCTGAACCTCGGAACGGGTCCAGTAGTTGATCTCCATCACCTTGGTATACATCTCAAGCCAGTCTCCGACCTTGTCCTTGGGCGTGAAGACTGGCCAGTTGTCGGGGAACTTGATGTAGGGCAGGTGGTCATACCAGATCGGATCATGCAGGCAGAGCGACTTGTAACGCGACCGCCATTGATCGCCGGGCCGGTCGTGCTTGTCGAGAACGATGGTCGGAACCCCAAGTTGGCGCAGCCGCGCACCAAGGGCTATGCCGCCCTGTCCGCCACCGACGATCACTGTGTATGGCTGCTTGGCATACCCCAGTTCGGCCGCCTCAGCTTCGCGCATTTCCTTCCACGATTTCCGGTTCTTTGCAGCGCCGTGTTCCGCACCCATCGGGCGCCGATTGCCCTTGTTCTCCTCAAAGCCCTTCAATTCCTGAAGGGCGGTCAGCAGCGTCCAGATCCGCCCTTCTTTCAGGCGCATCAGGCCCCAACCCCGGCCCACTGCGGTCTCGAAGGTAATCCATGCGGTGATGACACCCCCATCTTCGCCGGGAATTTCGCCATCCTGAACGGCAAACTCGCGCGGTTTGGTGTGTTTCAACTGCGCCCTCAGCATGTCGTGCACACCTGACGGCCCCTCTACCGTCTTCAAGTTCCATGTCACGGCGACCAGGTCGCGCCAGTAGCTGTCGGTGGCAAACAGCGTGCTTGCAGCCTGTGCGTCGCCAGCCTGCAAGGCAGCGTTCAAGCTGTCGAGCGTCTGCTGCACCTGTGCATTGGATGTCGAGTCTAGCATTGCGTCTCCTCCTCATCAGCAATGTGATGAGCAGACAGTGGCGAAAGAAGCTGCATCACCTCCACGCAAATCTGGCCAAAGTCCCTGCTTTCAGCACTGCTGCAATGCAGCATGTTGCGCATGCAACGCGGCGCAACATTTTAGTCTGGTGCGCGCAACCTTTCCTTGCGGATACGGCGCAGAACGGTTGAACGGTTGACCCCCAGACGGCGCGCGGCGCGGGCCATGTTCCAGTTGCAGGCGTCCAGCACCGCTTCCAGATCCTGCTCTTGCTTGCGCGCCTGCGAGGCGGCAGGAAGATCCGGAAGGTCGATCACACTGCTCTCTGCCAATGCGCAGGCGACATCGAGAACATTCCCGAGTTCGCGAAGATTTCCCGGCCAGTCACGAGCCATCAATTCGGCTCGTGCCGAAGGCGTCAGGCGCATTTCACCACCGCTGCGCCGACTGAGCAGACGGTCGATCAACCAGCCCAGATCCTGCCGCTCGCGCAGAGGGGGAAGTTCGAGCACGGACCCCGAAAGCCGGAATAAAAGCTCCGACGGCAGCGCCTCTCGTGAAGCACCTGGTGTAAGGGACTGACCGCTTGTTGCGACAGGACGCAGATCGGGATGCGCATCCAGAAGGCCTGGCAGCAACTGCGCGGTCTCTGATGACAGGTTCTCGATGCGCAGCAACAGCAGTGTTGTCGGTCCGCTCTGAGCAGACAGCGCTTCGCGCATATCCTCCGGTCCTGCTCCGGCGCAGTCCAGAACCGCGAACCCTCTGCGACGAGAGGCCATGTGAATGGCGCGCGCTAGCTTGGTCTTGCCGCTGCCACTCTCTCCGCAGATCACCAGCGGGACAGATGTCGACGCAAGCCGCTCTGCTTGGGACAGGACGCGTGACATGGTTGGATCGCTTCCTGCCAATGCCCCGCCAAACCAGCCCTGCGCCCGTTTTTGCAGAGCGTGGTTCACCTTTTGCATCCGTCGCGGCGCCTGCGGTGCAATCGCATGTCCGAACACCGCGCCGCCATCGTCCAGAGCCACGACCCGCTCTTCTGTCGGACGGTCGCGCATCAGATCGGGCAGGTCATCGACACTCAGCCCCAACAGGCTGTCGATAGGAGCGCCGATCAGGTTCCTGCCGCCCGAAAGCATCCGGGTTGCGGCGCGGGTGGCGCCGATCACTTTGCCTGAACCATCAAGGGCAACGGCCGCTTCAGGGTCCACATCAAGGAACTCGGGACTGGATGAAAACCGTAGCACCCATTCTCCACGGCTTGCAGCCATGAGGTTCGCCATCTCGACGCGTCGTGCAGCCGCCATGACCAGGGACATCGCAAGGTTCTGGCTGCTTTTTGGGGACGGTGAGCGCAGCAGCGAGATATCGAGTACCGCCGCCAATTGACCCAGACTGTCGTATATCGGCGCGGACGTGCAGGACAGATCCGTATGCGCGTTTCCGAAGTGGTCATCCTGATGGACAGTCACCGGTTCGCCGGTCACGATGCACGCACCGACGCCGCATGTCCCGGCAAGATCCTCGGACCAGTTCGAGCCCAGGTAAAGGCCTGCTCCGCGCAAATCGTCCAGAAAGAGATCGTCACCGAAAAAATCGACGCAGACGCCTTTGGCATCCGTCAGCAGCAGCACGTAATTCTGCCCGGCGACCTGCCGGAACAGATTTTGGAGACAGGAGCGTGCAGCCCCGATCATCCAATCGGCCTGCTCGCGGTGTGTGCGAAACTCGGCATCGGTGACGATGTGGGCCGGATCACGGCGTGTCGGGTCCATGCCGTAGATCTCGACGCATCGCCGCCAGGAAGCATCCACATAACTGTCGCGGCCAGTCGCATGACCGTCCAGAACCTGCGCGATCTCGTCGACGTGATGACGTTCGACCATGAAAACTTCCTCCTCGCACCATAGTACAACCACGATACGATGATGCGATGGTGGACTTTGGTCGCGGACTTTGATGATTTCAGATCACGTCGGCTTGAACGACGAGGTTGTCAACGGAACGGCCGCACGATCCTTTGGTCCCAACCTGCTCCGACGGCAGCTTCGGAAAGCCAATCTGGGTCACCCTATCGGCAGTTGTGGACCGGGCGCTACCGACCGGCCCGGTTTCTCAGTGTTCCACCGCCTCCGCGATGGCGAGCGCATCTTCGATGCTCGTCACCAGCGCCGCACACAGGGCCACCCAGGGAGATCTTGCCGGAACGGCGCGAGGCTATGTGGACGATATCTCCGATATCGAGGACGAACTGAGCGGCATTTTAGCCTATCTGCGGCTCAGGTATCCGCCGGTCAATCGTCGTGGTCCAACCGGCTATGTCAAAACTTGGAGCGGCGGGTTTGTCCGCATAGCTGACCTTATGGGGCGCCGAGGATGCTGCGAGAGGTCACGGATGTTCGACTCGAAGAAGCCGCCCAGCATCATGACCATCCGGGTTGAAGTCGGCTCAGGGCCGGGGACGTCACATTGCGGTCTGTCCGAGAGTCTTATCATACCGATCCTTGTCTCGGCTTTGGGCTGTTCAGGCTCTAACTCCGAGGCCATGCCCCTGACCGTCAAGCGCACGTCGGAGGGCCCGCCCTGTGCTGATCCGGGACCGGACCACTACGCTTGGGAACGACCGCCCGCCTCTTTCGTTGAGACCAGCAGAAACGAGGCGCCAAAGATGAAGCCAAGAGCTATGCCGACGGCCGACCGGACGGGACGTGGCGCAGGTCAGCTGCACGGACTGCGCACCGCCTTGGCCAACGCACGATGAGCCCGTTGCCAAAGCTGCACGCGGTTCGTGCGATCTGGGACGGGGTCAGGACCAGCCTGTGGTTCCTTCCGGCGATCCTGGGCGCTATGGCTCCACCGCTCGTGTATCTTGCGCGAAGCCTGGATGCATTGTTTGACGGCAATTCGCTGCAAGGCAATGCGGCGTGGCTCTATCGGGGCGGGCCAGATCAGGCCCGAGAGATTGTCGCCACCATCCTGTCCGCGATCGGCACAATGACCAGCCTGGTCTTTTCAATCACAATGGTCGTGCTGACGTTGGCCGCCGGACAGTTCGGCCCGCGCCTCGTCCGGAACTTCATGGCACGGCGCCAGACGCAGCTTGTTCTCGGCACCTTCGTCCTGACAATCCTCTATGCCCTTCTGTTGCTGTCGGCGCTTGGCAAGGAACAGCAAGAGGGGACCTTCCCCTCGGTCACTCTGGCCATCGCGCTCGCTGCGCTTTGCCTTGGGCTGTTGGTGGTGTTCATCCATCATCTGGCGACCTCGATCATGTCCGAGACGCTGATCGAGGCCGTCGGAGGCGAACTGGACGACAGTGTGGCCAAGCTGGACCCGGCCGAGCCAGAGCAGAGCTCCGACGTCGACCTGCCACAGGATTTCGACCAGCGGGCGGCCTTCTTCGGGATGGAGGGATTCGGCTATGTCCAGTCCGTCGAGATCGACCAGATCCTCGATGCGGCACGTCGGGCAGACGTCGTGATAGGTATGGACCTGCGGGCAGGAGATTTCGTGATCGCGAACGGTCGAGCCTTCGGGATCTATCCGGCGGGCCGCGCGACGCAGGCGCTGGCGGCGCAGATCCGCGCCGCGATCATGCTTGGACCGCATCGCACGCCGGTCCAGGATCTGGAGTTTCCGATACGCCATCTGGTCGAGATCGCGGTCCGCGCCCTCTCGCCCGGGATCAACGATCCATACACGGCCGTCTCGGTAATCCACCGCCTGTCGGCAGCCTGGCCGCAACTGACGAAGCGCACGGTGCCGACGGGGGTCTATCACGACGTGAAGGGGCGACTGCGCCTGGTCGGTCCCAACATTGATCATGCGGGTCTGATAAACGCGGCCTTCAGCCAGATCCGGCAAGCAGGCGCGGGCATGCCGCTGGTGCTGATCCATCTGCTGAAGACGTTCCGCAGCATGGCACCGTGCACGCGTTGCGCGGCACAGCGCGATGCCCTTGCGGCCGAGATCGAGGCGGTCATCGAAGACGCCCGGCGCGAAATCGCCAACTCGGCCGACCTTCGTGACATTGAAGAACATGCAAAACGCGCCCTTTTGCAGTTGCAGCCGTAATGCCTCCTGCTGCGCCTAGATCAGGGAGCGACCAGTTCTGACAATCTGGACGGATCACAAAGGTCCAACGGCAAATTCGTCTGATCGTCCCGACCTTACTCGGACCATTGCGCTGCACTGAGCGCCCACGCCCCGCTAAGGAAGCTGGTGGCTTCGGCTGGTCACACAAGGGGCCAACTTCGCCCTTGTCCCTTGATTCCGTTTTCAGTGCGCCGTGACAATTGCGCGCTTTGGCGAGACGCCGAGCGCCGCGGCCTGGTTTTGCAGGCGCACGATCACCTCGCGATAATCGGCATTGTGGCTATAGGCTTCGATCGCACGAAGAATGAGCCGCAGATCCTCTCCGGAGACCGAAGCGCGCAAGCCTTTCCGTTGACTGTCCAACATTGGAACCTCCTACTGGTGAAACACACTCAGCGAGTTCTACCAGAGGCCTATCCAGCGGATAGATGGCTTTTTGTATATGTCTATCGCGCGGGCCCTGGCTGTCCGCGCCTTCGGACCGAAAGCGGCGAGTCAACAACTCGGCCGAACCCGGATAGAATCGAGCCGAAGGTAATCCGGAGACGGCTATGACTGAACTTCCAACGCGGATGGCAGGCGTCCTGCTGACCGGTCATGGCGGGCTCGAACGCCTTGAATACAGGACCGACCTTCCCGTGCCGACACCTGCGGACGACGAGGTCCTGGTGCGTGTGACAGCGACCGCGAAGAACAACACCGACCGCAAGGTCCGCGAGGGGCTCTACCCAACCGATAACGACGACGACGTCACCTCTTTCCAGCTCGGCGATGCGCCGACACTCCGCTTTCCCCGGATCCAGGGCGCCGACGTGGTCGGCAACGTCGCCGCGACGGGCGCCGGCGTTGACCCCGCGCGCATGGGCGAGCGTGGTCTTCTGGACTTCAATATCTACGGCGATGCGCGGGACGATCTAAACCTTGTGCCCGACTATTTCGGGCACGGTCGCGATGGCGGTTTCGCGGAGTATGTCGCCGTGCCATCGACACAGTTTCACACCGTCGAACGACCCGACCTTGCCGATGCAGAGCTGGCAACGCTTGGTATGTGTTCTTTCCAGACGGCGTTCCGGATGCTGAACGCGGCCGGGATTTCAGCGGGAGAGCATGTTCTGGTAACCGGCGCCAGCGGCGGCGTTGGAACTGCGCTGATCCAACTGTGCCGCCTGCTTGGCGCCATCCCGCATGCGGTGTCGAGTCCCGGCAAGGATCAGGCGCTGGTCGCGCTTGGCGCAGAGACCGTGATCGACCGAAGCCAGGTCGCCGACTGGCCGAAGGCCGTCGACGAAGCCACCGGAGGGGTCGTGATCGACGCGGTCATGGATCTGGTCGGTGGGGCCTTGACGAACCCGCTGATCGACGTGATGACCCGGCGGATGAGCGCGAGAACCAGCTACCCCCGGCTGTCGATTGCGGGGGCAGGCGCGGGCAACGTGACACGCATCCTGTGGACGAAGATCTACCTGCACCAGGTGCAGATCTTTGGCGTCTCGCACGGTACGCGGGCAGAGGCCGACCGCCTTGTCGCCTGGATCCGCGAGGGCGCCCTGCGGCCGGTCCTGAACCGCGCCTTCAGGCTGTCCGAAATCCACGCGGCCGAGCGTTACTTCGTGGATCGCGACAACGACTTCATCGGCAAGATCGTCCTTGTGCCCGATGCAGAATGGCTCCGGCATGGCGCGCCGTTCGCGGCGCCTGGCGGCGGGCGGTGATGGCCGGTCTAGGCGACGTCTGCGCCGGTCTATCTAGGGGCGACGCCCATGTCACTGCAACTGGCGCTGCCTGAGAAACGTCTGGATCAGCGTCGCGATTTGACCCGCCGCCCGCGGTTCCAGGTGCAGATGGTGGTCCCCGGCGATCTCGACCTGCTCGTAATCGGGAATCAGGCGACCAGCCTCGCGCACCAGATCCGCTAGACCAGGACGGCGATGCAGGATGCCTTCGGTGCCCCAGATGTTCAGCACCGGGCATCTGATCGCACGCAGCACGTCCTCGATCTGAGGGCGCGTCAGCTTGATGGCGGAACTGGCGAAGAGGCGCGGATCGCCGCGCAGGCGGACGCCCTCGGGTGTTTCGTCGAGCGCGCGGTCGGCAAGCGCCTCGGCCACCTGCCGGGTATTGCCCTGGCGGATGCGGCGGGTGATGTAGTGCTCGCGACGCGGGAAGGTTCTTGCCCCGCCTGCGGACCGGCTGCGGCTCTCAAGCAGGAAGGCGCGCAGTGTATCGACCACCGAGGCCTCATTCGGCTGGGGAACGAGGGAATCAAGCGCGACGAGCGCACGCACCCTTTCGGGCAACGCGGCAGCAAAGAGCGTCGCGATGTTCGCACCGCGGGAATGGCCAAGAAGCACAGGGTCCCGCCAATCAAGCTGATCCAGCAGACCCGCGATCTGCGGCAGGTCGTCCCAGATGTTGTAGGTTCCATGTCCCGCGCGATGGCCGCTGTGCCCCTGCCCGCTGAGATCGAGCGCCACAACCCGGCAATCGCACAACAGCGGCGCGAGGGTCTGGAAGCTGTCGGCATGGTCCATCCAGCCATGAAGGGCCAGCACGGGCGTTCCGGCCTCAGGGCCCCAGACCAGACCTGACAGGCGGAGGTCGTCGACAGTCCAGGTTCGCTCATCGGGATTGGTCATGTTGGCTCTTCGAATCTCAGTGGTTCTGTCAGCGCAATGATGCGCCACATCTGCCGCGGCGCACAGAAAACGATCTGCAACAGAGGATCGGGTTCTTTCGACCGTCCGCTCCTGCCAAGATCAGCCCTCATCCTCCGGCTTGGGCATTTCCAGCCATTGCACGAGCGCGCGCCGGATCATCTCGGGTCGTGTCGGAAGGTCTTTTTCCAGGCGCCGCCGGTCATCGATCGCCTCGATGAGCTCGCGCGGAAGGCGCACCGTCAGAGCCTCAGTATCTTTCTTCGGGGGCGCCATGGTAAAACTTT
>NZ_JANAVZ010000026.1 GCF_025195095.1 Paracoccus maritimus
GGACGTCCTCGCACGACTACCTGAAACGACCGCTTCCCAGGTGCACGCTCTACTGCCATGGAACTGGAAAGCTGCGGAGCACCGCCAAGTCGTATGACCGCGGCCTACGCCGGATGCTAACGGTCATTCGCTGCAGAGGCGCGATCATGTTCTTCGCTTAGTTCCCAATGGTCCCGACGCACGAAGGTCCTGCTGACGGCGGTGCTGTGCGGGGAGTGCGTGAGTATTGGAAAGCAGCCGTTGATCGTCCTGCAGGTTGGCAATCGGATTTATGTTCTGATCTGGAGTTGGGGGCAACTGCATCCGTTGTTGCGACCCTCGTCGGAGGCAATCTGACGCGCGTTCTGCGCTATCCGGTCTTCCTTGGCCTGTTATCAAAAGCCGCCTCACCCAATGCGTGTCCATGGGCTCGTTGTAAGCTGATTGTAAGGTTCTCCTGCCATTGCCAACCCAAAAGTTCGGGATGGCGAAAGACGTGGCAGATCAGACAATCTGGCTTGGAGTAGGTTTTCTCGGGCAAGCGCTATTCAGCGCTCGCTTCATCATCCAGTGGCTGGCCAGCGAACGGATGCGGCAGAGCGTCATTCCCCATGCCTTCTGGTGGCTCTCTCTCGCTGGCGGCATCACGCTCCTTGCCTATGCCCTGTGGCGCGGAGATCCTGTTTTCGTTTTTGGCCAGTCGGCTGGCCTGGTTGTCTATGCGCGTAACCTCATGCTGATCCGACAGCATCGCGTGGCCGACGCATGAGATCTGCTCTGAGCGCTACGCTGCTGTTCGCGTTGGCGGCGCTGACTTTGATCCAGCTCCGCCCGCTCATGCCGGTTGACGAGACCCGCTATCTTGCCGCCGCGTGGGAGATGCATGCCGGGGCATCGCCTTGGGTCCCACATCTGAACGGAGCACTCTATGGCCACAAGCCGCCGCTCCTGTTCTGGCTGATCAATCTGATCTGGGCGTTCACGGGCGTTCACGCATTTCCTGCAAGGCTGATCGGGCCGGGCTTTGCCACCGGATGCGTGGCGCTGACCGGACTTCTGGCGTTGCGATTGTGGCCCGAACGGCCGCAGCGGGCCGGTGCGGCGGCGCTGATCCTGGCGGTATCGCCGGTCTGGCTGCTTTTCGGGTCGACGACCATGTTCGACGCGATGCTGAGCGCGGCGACCCTTTTGGCCATGCTGGCGCTATGGTCGGCGGCGCGCAGCCCACGGCGTGCGGCGTGGATCGCTCTGGGCGCAGGGATCGCCTTCGGGGTCTATGCCAAAGGGCCGGTCATCCTGATCCATGTGTTGCCGGCCGCGCTTTCCATGCCGATCTGGGCGGGACCGGCGCGACCATCCTGGCAGGTCTGGGCGCGCGGCATGGGACTGGCACTGGCCGTCGCACTCTGCCTTGTGTGCCTGTGGCTGGTGCCGGCCATGATCCTCGGCGGCCCGGAGTATCGGACCGAGATCCTGTGGCGCCAAAGCAGCGGGCGCATCGTCTCGTCCTTCGCACATCAGAAGCCGTGGTGGTTCTTTCTGGCACTGCTGCCCCTGATGCTCTGGCCCTTTGGTTGGACAGCATCCGCATGGTCGGCGCTGCGGCCCCGTAGCCTGTGGGCGCAGCCCGCCACGCGTCTGGTTCTGATCTGGCTGGTGGGACCATTGGTGCTGCTCTCGCTGATCAGCGGCAAGCAGGCCCATTACATGCTGCCCGAGATGCCCGCCCTGGCCCTGCTGCTTGCCCATGGCTGGCCCAAGCGGCCTTGGACGCGGCGCGACCTGTGGCTGGCCCTGCCGCTGGTCGCCCTGGGCATCGCCTTTCTTGCGGCAGCCACCGGGCAGTTCCCGGCTCTGGCGCAGCTTGGTCATCCACTGCCGCTATGGTCGCTGGCCCTGAGCGTGGTGATCCTGATGGCGGGGGTCATGGCCTTCCTGCGCCTTCGCGCGGCCCCGGTCGCCTTGGCTGCGCTGCCCTTGGCGCTGATGATCGGGCTCCATGTGGGGCTGAGCCCGCTGCTGTTCGCGCGCTACGACATGACGGCGCTTGGTCGTGCGGTGGCGCCTTACGATGCGGCGGGCATCGCAGTCACCGACGGCACCTATCACGCCCAGTTGAATTTCGCGGGCCGCCTGACCCACCCCGTGTCCCGCCTGACCCCGGACCAGATCCCGACCTGGCGTCAGGCCCATCCCGACGGGGTCCTTCTGGACCTGACGGGCGGGACCATCCCCGGAATGGCCGCCGTCGCCCATTTTTTCTTTCGCAGCAACACCTACACCCTTTTCCGTTCAGAGGAGGCCTCTCCATGATGCCCGACATATCGATCATTCTTCCTGCAAAGGACGAGGCAGGCAGCATCACCCAGCTTGTGTCGCAGATTTCCACCGTGCTGGCAGGGCACGATCATGAAATCATCGTTGTGGACGACGGCTCGGTTGATGGCACGCGCACCGAACTGACCGTGCTGCAACGCGATTTGCCCCAGTTGCGGGTGATCTGTCACGACCGGCCCTGTGGCCAGTCGGCCGCCATCCGAAGCGGCGTTCTGGCCGCCCGGGCGCCGCTGATTGCCACGATGGATGCAGACGGACAGAACCCGGCATCGAACCTGCCCCTGCTGCTGGCCGCGTTTTCTACCGGGCGGGACCGGCTTGGGCTGGTACAGGGTCAGCGCCTGGACCGGCGCGACCGCTGGTCAAGGCGCCTGGCATCGCGGACTGCGAACCGCATCCGAAGGACGCTGCTACAGGACGGGGTCAGCGACAGCGGCTGCGGGCTGAAGGCGTTTCGGCGCGACGTCTATCTGTCCCTGCCCTATTTCGACCATATCCACCGCTTTATGCCCGCCATGGTCGCGCGCGAGGGGTGGCAGGTCGTGACCGTGCCCGTTACCCATGCCCCCCGGCTTTCGGGACGGTCCAAGTACGGCAATCTGCAACGGGCGCTGGTCGGGGCGGTGGACTTGCTGGGCGCGGCATGGCTGATCAGACGCCGCCGCCTGCCTGTCGTGCAAGAGCTTGCCCACCGCGACATCGGCGATCTGCAGGGGGCCGCATGACCGTTCTCATCACCGGCGCCGCCGGGTTCATCGGATATCATCTGGCGCGCCGCCTGCTGTCCGAAGGCCACCGTGTCATCGGCATCGACGATCACAACGCCTATTACGACCCGGCGCTGAAGGCCGCCCGAGAGGCGCAACTGACCCCCTTTCCCGGTTATCTGTCTCTGCGCGGGGGGATCCAGACGCCGGGGCTGCTGACCAGCATCATGGCCCGGCACAGGCCGCGCGTGGTCGTCCATCTGGCCGCCCAGGCCGGGGTGCGCCATTCGATCGAGGCGCCCGACGCCTATCTGGCCTCGAACCTCGGCGGCACGTTCCAACTGTTGCAGGCGGCGCGCGCGCACCCGCCCGCGCATCTGGTAATGGCCTCCAGCAGTTCGGTCTATGGCGGCAGCCCCGCCATGCCGTACCGCGAAACCGACCGCACCGACCAGCCGATGTCTTTCTATGCCGCCACCAAGAAGGCGACCGAGGGGATGGCCCATTCCTATGCCGCGCTTTACGGCTTGCCGATCACCATGCTGCGGTTCTTCACCGTCTATGGGCCCTGGGGCCGGCCCGACATGGCGCCGTTCCTGTTCACGCAGGCGCTGATGCAGGACCGGCCCATCCCGCTGTTCAACCGCGGCCGGATGCAGCGCGACTTTACCTATGTCGATGACCTGATTGGCGCGATCCGGGCGCTGATGGACGTGATCCCGCATCACCCGGCGATCCCCGTCGCAGGCGACAGCTTGTCGCCGGTCGCGCCATGGCGGGTGGTCAATATCGGAAATGGCGCGCCAGTGCCCCTGATGGCGTTCATCGACGCGCTGCAGGTCGCCACGGGGCGGACCGCGCGGCTGCAGATGCTGCCGATGCAGCCGGGCGATGTGGCGGCGACCTGGGCCGACACCACCCTGCTGGATCGCCTGACCGGACCGCGCGAGCCCACGGCCCTGGCGGTGGGTCTGGCGCGATACGTGGACTGGTTCACGCGCTATTATGGTGCCGGCACCCGGACAGCCGAGTCGATGCTGCATCGCATAGGTGCCGCGTGACTGACGCGCCGCCATCACAGGAGTGACATCATGCTATCGCACGCTCGCCCGGAGACGCACCTGATCCACCGCATCGGCTGGCTTCGTGCAGCGGTAATGGGCGCGAATGACGGGATCGTCTCGACCGCCAGCCTAATCGTCGGGGTCGCCGCCGCCAATAGCGACCGCGGCCAGATACTGGTGGCGGGGCTGGCAGGACTGGCGGCGGGCGCCATGTCGATGGCCGCTGGAGAATACGTGTCCGTCAGTTCGCAATCGGATACCGAACAGGCCGACATGGCCCGCGAAAAGGCAGAGCTGGCCACCGACCCCACCGGAGAGCTGGACGAGTTGACCGCGATCTACGTGCATCGCGGATTGGACTTGGCGCTGGCGCGACAGGTGGCGGTGCAACTGACCGAACACGACGCCTTGGGCAGCCATCTGCGCGACGAACTGGGCATGTCCGAAGTCACGACCGCGGCGCCGGTGCAGGCGGCGATGGTGTCCGCCGCGACATTCGCCGTCGGCGCGGCGCTGCCGCTTGGCACGGCGGCCTTGGCGCCGGACGGGGCGATTGCGGTTTGGGTGACGGGGGCGACGATGCTGGCGCTGGCGGCCCTGGGGGCGGTCGGTGCGCAGGCGGGGGGCGCGGGGATCAAGCGCGGCACGCTGCGGGTGCTGGTCTGGGGGGCGATGGCCATGGCCGCGACGGCGGTCGTCGGGCATTTGTTCGGTGTCGCCGCGGGGTGACGGCTTCCACCCTTCGCATCGACCGTGACGGGCGCGCGGATTGTAAGGTTGCCGAAAGCTGACGCGGGCATTGCTGTGCGCGTCGAAACACAGATGACGGAGACATCCATGCGTACCCCCCTTCTTGCCCTGATGCTGGCCGGACTGGCCTTTCCCGCCCTGGCCGCCGAACGCTGCGACGTGGCTCAGGCCGACTGGCGCCCGGTCGAGGAACTGACCGCCGACCTGACCGCGAAAGGCTGGACCGTCAGCAACGTCAAGACCGAGGACGGCTGCTACGAGGTCTATGGCCATGACCAGGACGGCAAGCGGGTCGAGACGTTCTTCGACCCCGCCACCTTCGAGGCCGTCGGTGATGACGACTGAGCGCGTCCGCGTGTGGGACGGCTTCGTACGGCTGTTCCACTGGTCGCTGGTCGCGCTGATCGCGGGGGTCTGGCTGACTGCCGAGGGGCCCAAGATCGTGCATGAGCGCTTGGGCTATGTCATCGCGGGGCTGATCGCGGCGCGCGTGATATGGGGGCTGATCGGCCCCCGCCATGCCCGGTTCGCGGATTTCGTCCGCGGGCCGCGCCCGGTGCTGGCCCATCTGCGCGACCTGCGGGCGGGCCGCGAACGCCGATATCTGGGCCACAACCCGGCGGGCGGCGCGATGATCGTGGCGCTGCTGCTGACGGTTGCGGGAACCGCACTGACCGGCTGGCTGCAGACGACCGACGCGTTCTGGGGCTCGTCCACGATGGAGGAGGTCCACGAGGTTCTGGCCACGCTGATCCTGGTTCTGGCGGGCCTGCATGTCGCAGGGGTGCTGGTCGAAAGCCTGCGACATCATGAAAACCTGGTCCTGTCGATGCTGACAGGCACCAAGCGGCCCCTTTCGGAAAAGGACCGCGAATGAGGTGACGGGCAAAGCTGATCCTGGCCCTGCCGGTCCTGGCCGGAGAGGTCTATCGGTCGGCCCAACCCCCAGCGGCGCAGTTGACGACATGGACCCTCGCGCACGGAATTCGCAGCTTGCTGGGCCTGCGCGGCGCGTCTGCGCTGTCAACGGCGTGGTAGAACCCGGCCGCGCGGCGGTGCAATAGTCTGCCAATTGGCGGCACAAGCACGCAACGTCGGGAGGGCGTAGCCCGACGAGAGTTCCGTGCTTGTGCCGTTGGCATTTTTTGAAACGGTTCAGCCGGCCTTTCGGGCGTGGCTTTGGGCGAGATCCTGGAGATCGGCCAGATCGAAGGTTTCCAGCAGCCGCAAGACCTGGATGTATTCGTGGCGGCCATGCCGGTTCATGCGCGCCTCCATCAGCCGGCGCAGTGTCGCGAACTCTTCGGGAAGCTTCCAGCCCTGAAGCGGCGCTGCCTGCCCAAGCGCATCGATCTTCTGTTCCAGAAGCTGCAGGTACTGGATCGCGTCGAAGACGATCTCGTCACGATCCCAGCACCGGGGATGACGGGCGATCACTTCCCCATGGCAACCGATGACCACTGTGTTGACATAGGCCCGGATCCAGACATCCTGATGTCCGAAGCTGAAGGCGACCCGCACCGAGTAGTCATTAGTCTTGTAGCGCACCAGAGATTGGGACGAGACCCGCCCATTGTCCTGATCACAGGCCTCGAAAGGCGCGGCCGGGAATGGGCGCATCGCTGCCAGATCGTGTTGCAACCGCGCGCCGATGGTATCGCTTTCGCCGCGCAGAACATCGAGCCGGCGACGCTCGCATTGCTCCTCCAGCCAGAGGTTGAATGCCTCCCAGGTTGCAAACTCGGGCATCGGCACCATGAAGTTGCGTCGGGAATAGCCGACCAACCCCTCGACATTCCCCTTGTCATTGCCCTTGCACGGTTGGCCATAGCGATCCCGGATCAGGTAGTGCGACAGGAACCCGCTGAACAGTTCTGCCCGTTTGCGGGTGCCGTCCGGCAGGATCTTGGCCAACAGGCATCGGTCATTATCATGGACGATCGACTGCGGAAGCGCGCCGAAGAAGGTAAAGGCACGCCTATGGCCGTCGACCCAGGCTTCGGCCACCGCCGCCGGACAGGCCCTGACATGGCAGGCATCGCTATTCGGCAGGTCTAGAACGAAGAAATGAGCTTTCTGCTCAATACCACCAATCCTGACCTGCGCCTCGCCAAAATCGGCCTGCGCATGGCCCTGCGGATGCGCCAGCGGCACAAATACTTCCTGCCGACGCTTCTCCCGCTCCCGCATGTGATCCTTGATGATCGTGTAACCGCCGGCGCACCCGCATTCCTCGCGGAGCCGGTCGAATACCCGCCTTGCCGTATGCCGCTGTTTGCGCGGCATATGCCGATCCGCCTCAAGCCACGCATCGATGATCGGAATGAACGGTTTAAGCTTCGGCCGCCTGGCCCTGGCCGTGCGCCGGTAGCCCGGCGGCACCGAAAAGGTCATCATCTTCGCAACAGTATCGCGGCAATGTTGAATTCCTTCGCCGCCTGAAGCTGGCTCATGCCCGACGCGCAGGCCTGACGCGCCTTCAGATATAGCTCTGCGCTGTAGATTTTCCCGCCCTCCCTGCAACTACAGAAAGGGAAAAGATGGACGAATTTTACACCGCACGCAGCAGCACCAAGCCGCCGCTTCCGTGGACTAATCTCGCACCGCCGTTCTCAAAATCGGCTGCTGGCGATACTCCTCCCATAGCTGACGCTTTAAGAGCTTGCCGGTTTCAGTGCGTGGCAGTGTCTCGCGAAAATCGATGCTTTTGGGGCATTTTATAGGTGAGAGCCGCTGACGGCACCATGCCGTTAGCTCCGCTTCAAGTTCCGCAGAAGGCCGACATCCGCATACTGTCTGCACCACGGCCTTGACCTCTTCACCCAAATCCTCGTTCGGAATACCGATCACTGCGGCATCCAATACCGCCGGATGTGCCAACAGGGCGTTCTCGGTTTCCTGTGGATAGATGTTCACCCCACCCGAGATGATGACGAAAGATTTGCGGTCGGTCAGATACAGATAACCGGATTCGTCAAGCCGTCCGATATCGCCGAGCGTCGTCCATCCCTCGTCATTGCGGCTTGCAGCGGTCTTCTCGGGGTCGTTGTGATAGGAAAACTGATGGCCATTCTCGAAATAGATCTCGCCCTCGACGCCATTGGGCAGTTCCCGTCCGTCTTCGTCGCAGATATGAATCCTACCGAGTTTGGCTTGCCCCACCGACCCCGGATGGGCGAGCCATTCTGTGGTGTCGATCGCGGTAAAGCCGTTATTTTCGGTGCCGGCGTAATACTCGTGAATCACCGGTCCCCACCAATCGATCATACGACGCTTGACCTCGATGGGGCAGGGCGCGGCGGCGTGAACCGCCATCTGCATCGACGAGATGTCACGCGACAGGCGCAGTTCATCTGGCAACTTCAGCAGCCGCACGAACATCGTCGGGACCCATTGGCTGTGAGTGATACGATGGGTTTCGATCAGTTCGAGGGCTTTCTCGGGATCGAATTTCGACATGATGAAGGCCGTGCCGCCCGATTTGATCGTTACCAGCGAATGTCGCAATGGGGCCGCGTGATAGAGGGGCGCGGGCGAAAGATAGCGGGTGTCGCGCCCGTAGCCGAACAGCCCGCCAAGCAGGTCGATCAACATCGTTCGCCCCCCGGGGGGGCTGTCCGGCATTGGCCATTTGATGCCTTTTGGGCGCCCTGTGGTTCCTGAAGAATACAGCATATCGAGGCCCTGTGCCTCGTCGGAAATGGGGCTGACGGGCGTCGCTGCGGCGCGACGTTTCCATTGCTCGCAGGACAGGATGTCCAGATCCGGCATGGTCGTGGCGATATGGCCTGCGATCTCGTTGAACTTTTCCGAGGTCAGCAGGACACGGGCACCGCAATCCTCGACGATATAAGCCAGTTCTTCAGGAGAAAGATGTGTGCTTGCAGTGGTGTAATACAGTCCGGCACGATCCGCTGCGAAGCAGATTTCAAGAAATTCGCGCCGGTTCTCCATCAACAGGACCACATGATCGCCCTTGGCCAGGCCCAGTTCACGCAGCAGATGCGCACCTTGATTGGCGCGTCGTTCGAGCGTGGCAAAGCTGACATCCTCGCCGGTGGCGCAAATCCGGAAGGCCAGACGTTCGGGGTCCTGCTGCGCCCAGTATCGGGTGTGATAGATCATCTGTTGCAGCTTTCAGAATTGGATCAGGGTCTTGCCCATCCCGGTGCCATGACGCAGGTGTTCCAGCGCCGGCCTCAGTTCGGCGAAATCGAAGCTGCGACCAAGAACCGGATGCATCTTAGCGGCATCCATCGCCCGCAGCATTGCCTCGAACCCATCGCGATGACCGACGGTCACACCCTGAAGCCGGATCTGACGTGTTACGATCGGCCCCAGCGAGGCATCAAATTGCAGCCCGCTTAGCACGCCGATCATCGCGATGGTTCCGCCATGTCGGATGGCCCGCAATGACGAGGGCAGGGTCAGGGCGCCGCCCAATTCGACGATCACATCGAAACCGCCGCGCTCTGCCGTAATCTCGCGGCTGGCGCGTGCCCAATCAGGTGTCGTGCGATAGTTGATGACGGCATCGGCACCCATGGCGCGCACTTTGTCCAGCTTGTCGTTGCTGGATGAAATGACCGTGACATGGGCGCCCAGCATCTTGGCAAAGGCCAAAGCGAACAACGCGACCCCGCCGGTGCCCTGAACCAACACCTTGTCGCCCGCGCGAACTTTGCCAAGTGTCGAGATCGCGCTCCACCCGGTCAGGCCCGCACAGGGCAGCGTGGCCGCTTCGGCATCGCTGAGGTAGTCGGGCAGCTTGACGACCCCTTGCTCGGACAGGCAGACCATCTCGGCCATGACCCCATCCAGAGGGCCGCCAAGCGACGAGGCGAAACGTTCCGCCGAAGGTTCGCCGGCGAGCCAGTTCTGGAAATAGGTCGGGCAAACCCGGTCGCCTTTGGCAACCCGCGTCACGTCTGCGCCAGTTTCGATCACCTCGCCCACGCCATCTGAAACCGGAATCAGGGGCAGATTTCCGGTCGCCCGCCCATAACCGCGTTCGGGCACGATCAAGTCACGGGCATTCAGTGATGCCATTCGCATCTTGATCAGCACCTGACCTCGACCCGGGCGCGGCGCCTCGCGCTCGGCCAGTGTCAGATTGTCGATGCCCCAGTCGTCCTCGATCTGGTAAACACGCATCTTTGCCTCGTTCATTTCAGGTTTCGGTATGGGCGCGCGCCAGTCGCGCCACGCGCTCGAGCAGCATCTCGGTCGAGCCGTCGACCAGCGTTGCGATCTGGGCGGCGGCAAGATGGCGCGCCATCGGATATTGCGGGCGCAAGCCCTCTGCGCCCATGGCGTGCAGCAGCACCGGCATATGCGTGCCAAGCGCTTCCGTGGCGGCGATCTTGGCGAATGCGGCGTCCAGTTGGGCATCCTGACCGGAATCAATCCGGTCAATCGCGCTGTCGGTCAGGGCACAGGCACCAGCCAAGGCAGTTTCGGCTCTTGCCACGGACAGGCGCCAGGCCTGATGCGCGCGCAGGGGCTTGCCAAAGGACTGGCGCGTCACGCCATAGGCGCTGACATGTCGCAGCGCTGCATCCAGCATCCCGCAGCACATCGCGGCGACATAGGCGCGCGCACTGTTGATCTCGGACATGATCGCTCCAAAGGCGGTGCCGGGGGGCAAGAGCAAATGATCATCGGGTAGATGGACGTTCAGCAGGGTGAAGCCACCTGTTCCCGCACTGGCCTGCGCAAAGTCCGAACTGCTGGCATGGCGGCGGCAGCCCTGTGCCGTCAGATCGACCAGAAAGGCGGCAATGCCGGAACTGTCTCCGTGTTCCTCCGTCTGGGCATATACGATCGCGGTGGCCGCATGGCGGGCATTGACGATCCAGGCCTTTTCGCCGTTCAACAGCCAGCCGCCATCCTTGCGCACCGCGCGGGTTTGAAGCGACGCGACATCCGAGCCGGCTCCGGGTTCGGTCAGGGCGGTGCAGGCGCTGGCTTCGCCCCATAGCAGGCTTGGCAGAAAGGCGGCCTGCACCTGGGGCGAGGCGCTGGCTACGATGCGGGCCGCGACATTATGGGTGTTCACCAGCGACATTGCGAAGCCGAAATCGGCTGCGGCCATCGCCTGGCATGCGCGGGCCTTGACGGCAAAGCCAAGCCCCAGACCGCCAGCAGATTGCGCCACATCCAGTCGGAACAGTCCCAATTCCGCCGCGCGCCGGAACAGATCCGGTTCCGGTGCCTGTCCCTTGGACCAATGTTGTGCCATCGGCGCAATCTGCTGTGCGGCGAATTGCCCGATGGCCGCCAGAATTTCCCGGGCTTGATCCGTCATCAGCGTGCACCGAGGCGCGACGCGATATCACGCGCCAGCCCCACGATCCCGCGAGGCATGAAGATCGTTGCCAGTACAAGGATCAGACCGTACAGGATCAGTCGAAAGCTGTCTGCAAAGCGAAGGTACTCCGGCAGGAAAACCACGATGAACGCACCTATCACCGGGCCGGTCAGGGTTCCCGAACCTCCGATGATGACAGCCAGAATCGCGTCCAGAGATTGCGCCACGCTGAAGATCTCGGGGTTGATAAAGCTTTGGTAATGCGCGTAGAGCGCGCCGGCCAGACCGGCGAACATGGCGCTGACGACAAAGGCGAACAGCTTGTATTTCCAAGACGCCACCCCGACCGAGGCAACCAGATCCTCGTTCTGTCGAATGGCCAGCAGGATCTGTCCGATACGCGACCGAACGATCAGTGCCGCCAAAGCCGTCATTGCCACCGCGACGATCAGCACGAAATAGTAATAGACCTGCCTGTCATGGAAATCGATCCATGCGCCGCGTCCATAGCCGGGCTTTGGGATGCCGGTGATCCCCGCCTCGCCATTGGTCAGGGCGGTGAAATTCAACAGGACGATGAAGATGACCATGTTGAACGCCAAGGTGACGATGGCGAAGCAATGGCCTTTGACCCTGAGACTGGGATAACCGGTCGCCAGCGCGAACACGGCCGTGACCAGCGGCGCAAGGATGATCGTCAGCGTGACCGGCAGACCGAAATGGCTGCCCATCAGCGCAGTGCTATAGGCCCCTATGCCCATGAATCCTGCCTGCACGATCGACACATAGCCGGTATAGCCTTGGATCAGGTTTTGTCCCTGTGCCATGATCACCCAGATGAGGGCCAGAATGGACAGGTGAAGATAGTATTTGACTGAAATCAGCTGAGGCAGTGCGATAAAGGCAGCCAGCGCGATCAGCAGGAAAATCTGTTTGCGCGGCATGGTTACGCCCTCCCCATCAGGCCCTGCGGGCGCAGCAGCAGAACGGCGATCATCACGACGAACGCGATCACGTCTTTATAGGCGGACGAGATGAACCCGGCGGCCAGCGCCTCGGTCACGCCGAGGACGATGCCACCGACAACGGCACCGGGGATCGAGCCCAGTCCACCAAGGATCAGGACAGCAAAGCCCTTGACGACCAGCCCCTCGCCGACGCCCGGCGCAATGGCAAACAGCGAACCGACCATGACGCCCGCCGCGACGCCGAGCGCGGTCGAGATGGCAAACACGATCAGAGGGATCATCTGGACATTGATGCCCATCAGGATCGCGGCATCGCGGTTTTCCGCGACGGCGCGGATCGCCTGGCCGGTCTTGGTCTTTTCGACAAAGATGGTCATCGCCAAAATGAGCGCGGCAGCGGCCAGAATGACGTAAAGCCGCAGTTCAGGCAGGGTCACGCCGCCGATGCTGAAGACGCGTCCGGCATCGGTCGGAATGACCACCTGCTCTGCGCCGAAGAACTGCAGATTTATACCCTCGACCATCATCGTCAAGCCAAGCGCCACGATGAAGGCATTGATATGGTTCGCGTTCCTGACCGGCCGATAGGCGAGCAGTTCGATCAGGACGCCAAGCACCATCCCGACGACCAATGCGACAAGGATCGCAAGGATCAACGGATAACCCTGCTGAGCGACAAGAAAGAAGGTCAGATAACCACCGAACATCGACACTGAACCATGCGCGAAATGGGCGATGCCAAGGATGCCGAATACGATTGTCAGGCCAAGCGCAATCAGGACATAGACGCCCCCGATCGCGATGCCGTTTATGATTTGCTGCAGGATCTCGGTCATGATTCCAGCGTCCCGCCGCGCGGATCAGAGCCACCGCCGGCAGAATATCTCCTGTGTGTTGGGGTAGGGGACGGCGCGATACAGGCGCCGTCCAATCTTCAGTTCACGGTCGAGAGAAAGCGCGAATAAGCTTCCTGATCCGAGGGTAGTTCCTCGACAAAAACCCAATGACCTTCCTGCCACTGGAATGCGCCATTGGCGGTATAGGCCTGGCCGTTCTGATCGAACATTTTCCCTTCGACCGGCAGATATTGCATGACCGCTTCGGGAAAGACCTCAAGCTCGCGCAGCGCCGCTGCGACGGCTTCGGTATCCTCGACACTGCCTGCCGCTTCGATCGCGTGTTTCAAGGCCCAGGCCTGATCATAGGCATAGGGTGAACTGGGCGAGGGCGCATCGCCGAAGCGTTCGCTGTAATTCGCGTGATAGGCCAGACCCGCATCGGTCGTGGATTGCAGCGTCAGCTCGGTTGGTCGCAGGTCCCAGACCCCTTCCATCTGCTCGGAACTGGCCACGCGCAGGAATTGCTCTTCGCTGCCGGAGGTGAAGCCATAGCGAGGAACGTCCATCCCCAGTTCGGTCGCTTGACGATAGGCAAAGGCCGCCGGTTCGACATATCCGACAACCAACAGCGCGTCGGGCTGCATCTCGCGGATCTTGGTCAGTTGCGGAGACATGTCGCGATCCTTCGAGGCAAAGACCTCATGGGCGATCACTTCACCACCGGATTTCTTGAACTCTTCCTCGAAGGCTTCGACATAGCTGGCATAGAACGAAGTTTCGAGCGCGCCCAGAACCGCGATCCGCTTGTGCCCCTGCTTGGCGACAAAGGCACCTGCGGCAGCCCCGGTATAGTCCGCTGGCGGGCGGGTGCGCACCAGATTGGAAATGCCTTGTGTGGTGATCGACCGCTCGGCGGCATTGCCGACCAGCATGACCGCATCCTCGTATTCGATAAAGGAAGCCACGGCGCCGGTGGCACCCGAACAGCAGAAGCCAAGGATGTATCTCACCCCATCCCTGTCGATCAGCTTGCGCACCGCGTTCGTCGCTTCGGTCGGATTGGCCTTGTCGTCATAAACGATGACATCCAGCATATAGGTGTCATCGCCCACTGCGATGCCCCCGGCCGCGTTGATTTCATCTGCGGCCATTTCGACCGAGTTGGCCTGGGGCAGCCCATAGACTGCCGCGCCGCCGGTCAGTGCGTCCGCGACGCCGATGGTCAGCGTCTTTTCCGCCGCATGGGCACCGCCGACAAGCATCAGCGTTGCCGCGCTGCATCCCAGCAAAGCTCTGATTTTCATGTTTACCTCCCTCCTGTGATGTTCCGGCTCAGTGTCCCAGATAGGCTTTCACGACTTCTGGGTGGGTCTGCAGCTCGGTTCCCGTGCCCTCCAGCACGATCTCTCCGGCTTCGAACAGATAGGCCCGGTCGGCCAGTCGAAGCGCCATAAGCGAATTCTGTTCGACCAGCAGGATCGTCATGCCCATCGCCTTGATCCGGGCGATGGTCTGGGCGACCTCAGCAACGATCTTGGGGGCCAGCCCCAGTGACGGCTCGTCGAAGATGCACAATCTGGGTCGCGACATCAGTGCGCGGGCAATGGCCAGCATTTCCTGTTCGCCGCCCGACAAGGTGCCAGCGGCCTGTCCGGCGCGCTCGCGCAGGATCGGGAACATGTCCAGCATTTCCTCGATATCGGCACCTTTGCGGGCATATGCGCCCAGTCGCAGGTTCTGCATCACGCTCATGCCCGGAAAAACCTGGCGTCCCTCGGGGCACATGGTGATCCCGGCCTGAACGATCGCATGTCCCTTGCGGTTCGTGATGTCATGGCCGTCAAAACGGATCTGCCCGTCGCGGGCCGGCAAGAGACCGCAGATCGTTTTGAGGGTCGAGCTTTTTCCTGCACCATTCGCGCCGATGAGCGCCACGCATTCCCCCTCGTTCACGTCCAGATCGATCCCGTGAACGACTTCGATGGCACCATAGCCGGTGCGAAGACCGCGTATCTCAAGCATCAGGCGGCCTCTCCCAGATAGGCATCGATCACTGCCGGGTTTTCGCGTATCTGGGCGGGCGTTCCCTGCGCGATTGATGCGCCGAAATTCAGTACGACGATCCGGTCACAGACTTCCATGATCAGGGCCATGTGGTGCTCGATCACCAGAACCGAAATGCCGGTGTCGCGGATACGACGGATCATGCCCGACAGGGTCTCGCGCTCATGCGAGATCATGCCGGCCGCCGGTTCATCGAGTAAAATGACCCGTGGGTTCGACGCGAGTGCTGTCGCGATCATAAGAAACCGCTGTTGCGCGGCGGATAGTACGCCGACAACCGTGTCGGCTTCGGCTTCCAGCCCCGTCAGTTTGAGCGCCTGCGCCACCTTTTGCTGAACGCGATCCTCTTCGGACTTGTCGCGTTTCAGGCGAAATGCCTGGGCCAGAGGACTGACCTTGCGATGCGCTTCGCAGCCCAGCATCACATGCTGGCGCACGGTGAATTCTGGAAAGACGCTGGCGGTCTGGTAGGTGCGCGTCAGTCCCATCGCAACCCGGTCCCACTGGCTGAGCGCCTCGACGCGATGCCCGCCAAGCCGGATCTGACCGCCGGTGGGGGGCAGCGAACCGCTGAGCAGGTTCACGGTGGTCGATTTGCCAGAGCCGTTCGGGCCGATCAGTCCCAGAACCTCGCCCTCGCGGATCGAGAAGGAAAGGTCCCGCAGCGCCTGAACGCCGCCAAAGGATTTGCAGAGGCCGACGACCTCCAGAATATCGGATTGCATTGTCTCCCCCCTTTGCCGTCTGAGCGGCGTTTTTGGATCCTAGGGTCAGGACCTATTGATGAGGTTCTAACGTTCTGATTCATTGCTCGAAAAGCGAGCGGTGACATGAGCAATCTCTTCTGGCTCACGGATGCGCAGATGGCGCGTCTTGAGCCCTTCTT
>NZ_JANAVZ010000027.1 GCF_025195095.1 Paracoccus maritimus
ACGGAAGGACCTGTGGGATCGGCGATTGGCAGGCGGGCGGCCTTGGGCAGCGGGCCGAATCGGTCCGCGACCCACTCCCAGACATTGCCAGTCATGTTGAACATGCCGTAGCCATTGGGACCAAACTCATCGACCGGGGCAGTACTGATCCAGCCATCCGCAGCGCTGTTATGACCGGGAAAGCTGCCCTGAAAGGTGTTCATTGCGAATACGCCGCCGGGGCAAAATTCATCGCCCCAAGGAAACTTGCGCTTCGCCAGCCCCCCACGCGCCGCCCGTTCCCATTGTGCCTCGGTCGGCAGCGCGAGACCCGCCCAAGTGCAATAAGCCAGCGCGTCATACCATGTGATATGGACCACCGGATGATCGGCACGCGCGCTGGTGTCCGATCCCGGTCCCTCAGGCATGTGCCAACAGGCGCCATCAACCTTGCGCCACCATGGCAAGCCGGGCGGACTGACCGGATGGGCGGCCGGATTTTCCAGCAGCAGATGGAATACATAGCTCCACCCTTCCTGTTCTGCGACGCTCCGATAACCGGTCGTCGCAACGAAATCCGCGTATTCCGCGTTCGTGACCGCCGTGGGCGACATCAGGAACGGTGCCAGCTTCACCTTTCGGCGCGGGCTGTCGAGATCAGCGGCGAAGGTCGATCTGCGGGCGCCCATCTCAAAGATGCCGCCGGGGATCGGTAGAAGACTTTCCCGCAGCCGAGCCGTCACAAGGGCCGGCGCGCGCGGCACCGCAAGGGCATAGGCCAAGTATTCATCATCTCGTCTCCCGCCCTGCCCCGCGACTGCGCAGCATCCGGATGCGCCTGACTTCTGGTCCATCGTCCCTCATGCCTCATTCAGCCGAACCGATTATGTTGCGGCGTTGTTTGTCCAGTTCCTCGCTGTAGCGGCGCAGCGTATGCGCCTCGCTTAACAGGCCGACCACTCGACGCTCGACCCGATCGCTGACGACAGCCAGCGCCTCGGATCGGCTGGCCTCAAACAGGCCTGCCGCCTGCCGCGCGTTCATTCCGGGCAGCAAGACATCCTGCTGCTGATGGAAGAAATCCGAGAGTGCGGGTCGCGGATCGGCCGCACCGGCATCGGCATGAATCTCCGCGACCTGAACCATCGCAGCATAGCGTCCTACGTCATCGGCGACAATAACGCGCTGGGTCGATCCCAAGGGGAAGGCCTCGCGAAACTGCTCGGGGCTCATGCCGACCCGCGCGGTGCGCAGATCGCGGCGCATCAGCCGGTCGACGGTCAGGTTACGGATCCAGCCGACGTCGTGGGCGCTGCGGATCGTCTCGCCCCGCAGATGGAACCGCCACGTCGAGAAGGAATAACCGAAGGTCTGCCGCACCACCATCGACGAGGTGATCGAGGCCGCCAGGACCAGCACCGCGATCGGAAACTCGCCGGTCACCTCCAGCGCCAGAAAGGTCATCGCCAGCGGCCCGCCTATCACCGCGACGCCAAACGCACTCATACCGATCACAGCTAAGGCGGCCGAGGACAGCATGCCCGGCAGCAGCCATTCCATCGGGATCGCGAAGCTCTTGCCGATCAGCGCACCCAGCAGCAGCGAGGCGAAGAATAAACCGCCGCGAAAGCCCGAGCCGATGGTCAGTGCCGAGCTGGCAGCCTTCAGCGCGAACAATAGCAGCAGCATCGTCCAGACAACATCATTCTCCAAATTAAAATGCATCGCGCCGTGGCCCGAGGACAGGACCTGCGGCGTAATCAGCGCAATGGCCCCAACCAGCGCGCCTCCGATAGTTGGACGCAGCCAAGACGGTATGCCGCTAGCCGAGGCGAAGCGTTCGGTCCGCACTACCCCGATCATCACGAGGATGCCCAGACCCGCACTGATTCCGCCAAGGAGCAGGGCAGGCAGTAAATCGGCCGCCGTAATCGCCCCGATATGACCTATCTCGATCTCGAATGTCTTGCCGGACAGCGCGCGAGAAACCAGCATGCCCACGATTGACGCCGCGATCACGGGTGCCAGCGAAATTGAACTGTAGGTGCCGATGATCAGTTCGAACGCGTAGAAGGCTCCGGTCAGCGGAGCGCCGAAAGCCGCCGCTATCGCCCCGGCCGAGCCGCAGCCGACCAGCACCCGCATGTCCTCGCGCCGCAACTTCAGCTTCAGCCCGAGCTTCGAGGCGAGACCCGAGGACAGCTGCGTGTAGGCCGCCTCGAGTCCCGCTGACAAGCCGAACCCGTTCGAGGCGAGGTTTTGCAGCGTGACCCAGATGCTGTCGGTCAACGACATACGCCCGCCGTAAAGGGCGTTGGCCTCGATCGGATCGACTATGCTGCCGCGGCGTCGGCGCAGGTGGATCAAGACAGCCGTCAGCAAGCCGCCAAGCACCGGCACCAGCACCAAGGCCGGTCCGCGCGCCAACCCTGCCCCGCTGAGCCCGGCGGCGAAGGAAACGCCGTACAGCAGGCTATGCAACAGATGCGACGCCAGGCTCACCCCGCTGACCACCCCCCCCGCCAACGCCCCGATCAGAGTCGCCAGAAATAGGAACCCGATCGCATTGCCGCGCGCTAAAACCCGGCGACGAAGCCAGTTCAACCGCGCGCTGACGGCTATGCCATGATGTCGATGAGGCATGGTCTGATCGTTAAGTGCTGTGTCCGACTAGGAAGGAACTGGCTCGGTTGATCGCGCAAGACGGTGATAAGATTGGGTCTTGAGCGCGCTTTCGACACGCCAACGAAGGATCCTCCAGATCAGGCGCTGTTTCGTCATCTCGTGCTCAGCCTCATCCCAGAGATTGTTTACCTCGCGAGGGTCGGCCTGCATGTCGAAGAGAAGCCCAGTATCGTAATCTACATAGTGGACCAGCTTCCAACGATCAGTCCTGATCATGGTCTGAAATTCGCTGGCCTGAACGATCATGTCGCGCGCCTGTTCCGAGAAGACCGCGTCACGTTTCGGAACATCCCTGCCTTCGACATAGCCCCACAGGGATTGTGCTTCCATGAATTCAGGTGGCTCAATGCCCGCCAGTTCCAAGACCGTGGGACCAAGATCCATAAGCGAGACAAGGTCCGACACGGTACCGCCTTCGCCTATCCGGTCGGGACACCAGATTATTGCCGGAACTTTGACGCTTTGATCGTACATGGACCATTTTTGCGACAGGCCATGATCGTTGAGACAGTCTCCATGGTCGGACGTGAAGATGATGATGGTGTCCTGCAGCGCCCCCCGCCTCTCCAGCGCGTCGATGATGTTGCCGACCTGATCGTCGATCATCGAGACATTTGCGAAATAGGCCGCACGCTGGCGGTGCAGTTGTTCGGCGGTCGGATCCGGGATGTGAATGACCGCATCATACTGCGAATCTTCATGTTTCTTCTTCAGCTTACGCACGGGCTCGATGAGATCCGGAATATCCTGGCGGATCGCCTCGGGCAGATCATCCTTGGCAAGGTAGCGTTCGAACCACCTCTGAACGGGATCGTAGGGGGGATGGGGACCCGGTATTCCGACCTGCAAAAAGAACGGCTTGTCGCCATCCCATCGATCAAGCCACATGCAGGCCATAGCGGGCACAAAATTGTCGGAATGCAGATCTTCGGGCAGATCCCAGACAAACGCACCCAAGCTGCTGCGGTAATCCTGCCGATGTTTGTAGGTCTGCGTGTCCGGCTTCGTCAAGCCGCGCGCCCAGAAGGCCTTGTCCCAATTGTCGAGATAGAATGGCACTGTAGGATCGCTGCGGTCCTTATTCTCGGTCACGTGCCGTTCGTGAAAACCGAAGGGAGCCTCGACCGGATAGGTATGCATCTTGCCTACATTGACGCAGTGATACCCGGCCTTGGCCAGTTCGCCCACCCAGCAATAGGACCAGGTCTCGTCATTGCGAAAAACTCCATTCGTATGCGGATATGTTCCTGAGAACAGCGATGCGCGCGACGGCGAACAGGATGGCGCGGTGACATACATGTTCGAGAAATAGGTGCCCTCAAGCACGAGGCGGTCGAGATTGGGCGTCTCCATCCAAGGATGTCCGGTTGCCGCGATCGTATCAACGCGTTGCTGGTCGGTAATGATGAAGACGATGTTGGGCCGCTTTTCGGCGGTCTGTTGATTGTCCCTGGCTGTCATCCTTTGACCGCGCCTCCCAGTGATTGAACGATGTAGCGATTGGCGAACATGATGACCGGCACGATCGGCAGCGTTAGGACGATCGTCGCCAAGGCGATCGCCCCCCATTCGACACTTGCGTAAGAGACGAAATTCATTATCGCGACGGGGGCCGTGGCGGTCTGGCCACGTGTCAGGATCAGTGCGAAGAAGAAGTCGTTCCAGGCCAGCAGAAAGCCCAGAATGGCCGCCGCGACGACGCCGGGCCGCGACAGCGGCAATACGATCTTCCACAGGATCTGCGGCAGGGTCGCGCCATCGATGGCAGCAGCCTCGATCAGTTCCGAGGGGATCTGCGAAAACGACGTCCACATCGACCAGACGACGAATGGCAGCGTCAGGGACATGTAGGCGAAAGTCAGTCCGACGCGCGTGTTCAGCAGTCCCAAGTTGAGATATGTCAGGAACAGCGGCAATACGATGCCGATCGGCGGCGCCATTCGCAGCAGCAAAAGCGCCCAGGAAGTCTGGAACGTGCCGCGCAGCCCGCCCTTCGCGAGCGCAAAGCCCGCCGGAATACCGACGATCAGAGCAAGGATCGTCGCCCCTCCTGCGGTAATCAGGCTGTTGATCAGCGCAGCTGGAAAATCAGACCTCGCCAAGGCACCGAAATTGTCCAGAGACCACGCCAGCGGCGCCTCCCAGATGGGTGTGAAAAGGCTGATCTTGGGGCGGAATGTCAGAACGATCGACCAGAGGACCGGCAGCAGCGCAAAGCACAGCAAGACGATCATCATCAAACGGCCAAGAGCAAAGCGATAGCCCGTGCGACGGTCGATCATGAATTGATCCTCGAATTGATGCGGGCCACCCAGAAACTTGCGAAGCCGGCAAAGATGAACAGCGTGACCGAAATGGCGGCGCCGTAAGAGACATTCGAATTCTCGAAAGACTGCACATAGGCGTAGTAGTTGGTAGCCTGCGTCGAGCGACCCGGACCGCCTTTGGTCATGACGTAGATGAGCGGAAAATGCTTCAGGGTCTCGATGAACCGGAACAGCGTGACCAGCAGCAAGGCCGGCTTCAGCAACGGCAACGTTATGACGAAGAAGGTCCGCAACTGGCTGGCACCGTCAATGGCGGCGGCTTCCTTCAGATCGCGCGGGACGCCCTGCAACGCGGCCAGGATCAGCAGCATGACGAACGGAAAATTGGCCCAGGTATCGGCGATCACGATCGCCGAGATCGCGCCGGTCTGGGATGAGAACCATGTCGGCTGCGGCAGGCCCACGGCATCCAGCGCTGCGTTGATCGGCGACAAGGTAGGCGTGAACAGCGACAGCCAGACCAGCGCGACCGCGACATGAGGCACGGCGAAAGGGATCGTGAAGAAACCGCGCGCGATCTTCCATCTTGGCACGATCTGATCCAGTCCGACCGCAATCGCCGTGCCGACCAGCAGTTGCACCGCCACCCCGCCGATGCTTAGCGCCAGCATGACATAGATCGAATTCAGGAACCGGGCATCCAAGACCAGCCTTGCAAAGTTCTGCAGGCCCCAGGTGCCGCCCCAGCCGTTGATGAGGTGATAGTCGGTCAATGAAAGGGCTAGCATCCCGACCAGGGGAAGGAATGAAAACAGACCAACCAGAAAGATCGTCGGATAGATGAAACGCAGATACTCGCGCTGCTTCTGCCGCCGCAAAGTCGCTGTGCCTGACAAGGACGTGGCCGGGCCCAGCCCTGTCGCTGTAGCGTGATGCTGCATCACATGAGCCTTTCGATTGCCGGAACCGTAGGGGATTATCGGGCCCGCCCGCGCCAAGGGATCGGTAGGACGGGCCCGGCGCGGCGGTTACTGATCCAGGATTTCCTGAACCTCTGCCTGCGCATTCTTCAGTGCCTCGGCATTCGTTATGATGCCGTTCAGCGCCGAATTCACGTTGTCTCCGATCGCGGCCCCGATTTCAGGCCATTGCGGGATCAGTGGCCGATAGTTGGGGATCGTGTCGGACAAGGATGCGGAACGAAGCTGGATCAGGTCGGGATTGATCGCGGCGTATTTGTCCGCCACATCCTGATGCTCGCCGACGGCCGGACGGGTAAAGTCGGGATAGGATTCATTGATCGCGATCTGCGCCTGAACATCTTCACTGGTTGCCCATTCGATGAAGCGATAGGCCGCGTCTGCCTTCGATGAGGACGCCGGAATGCCCAGACCATGAACGGCGATCGCCGGCGATCTTCCGGCCGGCCCTTCCGGAACCGGAGCCAAACCGATCTTGTCGGCGACACTGCTGGTCTCGGGGTCGAGGGTCGGCACCACATTCGACGTTCCATCAATGAACATCGCCGCGCCTCCGGCCTGCATCAGGGCAACGGCTTCCGGGTAGTTGATGTTAGAAACGCCCGGAGGACCGCTTTCGGTCAGCATCGCGGTATAAAGGTCCAACCCCTGCAAGTTCTCTGGGCTGTCGACGACGACGCTCATATCGCCGGGAAAGTCGGCGAAGAACTTGCCGCCATAGGCCCGGGTGATCATCGGCAGCACGAACATGTTGAACCCCTGTCCCGGGGACGTCCGCATCACGATGCCGGCGGTTGCGTCGGAATGGACTTCTGCAGCAGTGTTCTTAGTTTCCTCCCATGTTGCGGGCGGAGTATCGATAAGGTCGGTGCGATAGGCCATCAGCCCGGTTTCCACGAACATAGGCAGTCCGTAATTTTCACCGGCAACATCATAGGTCGTCAGAGCCGATGGAAAGAAGCCCGCTGCGTTATCGGAACCATTTACCTTGTCGGTCATTGGCGTCAGCCAGCCGGCAGCCACCCATCGCTGCAGTTGGATTGCGGGGACATGAACGACGTCCAGATCGCCCGTGCGCCCGGTAAAGGCAAGCATCACCTGGTTCTCGAACACGTTCTGGCCGACCACCTCGACATTGACCTTGATGCCGGTTTCTTCCTCGAACTGGTCGGTCAATTCCGCGATCCCGCGCGTGACTGGCAGCGAGAACATCAGCACGCTGATCTCTTCTTCCTGCGCCCATGCGCTGCCCGTCTGGCAAAGCATGGCCGTGACCGCGACAGAGATCGCGATTTTCCAAGTCCTTGAGCTTTTCATGGTCCCCCCTTTTCGTGGACTGGCTCAGCCGGCGAAGCGCTCCTCCACGTTCCCTCGGCCAGGTGGTGATGAACTCTTTCGGCCCATCTCCTGCATGAGGCGCGTTCGCGCCACATTCAGAATCTCTGAAATTTCTGCCTCGTGAGCCGAACGGTCACGCGTCGGAGTCGCCGGTTCGGCCAGCGAAAGCAGATGTGCGAAATTGCCCTCGGGATCGGTGATGTAAGTTGCAAATCGACGGATGCCCTGTCGGTTGCCATCGAAATCCCAGTCGACAAGCTTCGGCCGCGCCGCTTCGATCACTTCCAGCGCCTCGGGCTCGCTCAGCAGCTTCATGTGAACCCCGGTGGTCGAGAAGTTCACGCGATCGAACAATGACCGCAACTGCTCGCCCGACAGCCTCGCGAGATAGAGCCGTGACAGAACATCCAGTTCCATCAGGCCACGCCGAAAGCCTGGCTGGGCGCGCAGAGAAAAGCTTCGATTGCTGGGTGCAGTCGAGCTTTGCCAGAACAGGTCGTTGCCCGCGTTCACGATGACCTCGACGACCAGATTGTGCTGGGCACCGATCTCGGTGATCATGGTGTTCAGGAAAAGCTGATAGCTTTCGCTCATTCTGACATTGCGTTGAAACCGGAAATTCCCGATCACCTGGTTCTTGTTGGTGCGCAGGACATAGCCCCATTCCGACAACACATTGATGATCCGGCTCAGCGTCGCTGGCGAAATTCCGCAATCACGCGCCATGTCGGCCTGCCTCACCGGTGCCTGCTTGGCGCCGCTGAGGTATTCCAACACCATCAGCATGCGATCGTTTGGCGTGGTCGGCCTGTCGTCTTGCGCCATTCTGCCTATCCTCCCTGTTGCGGCATCGAAGCCGCATCAGTCTGCGCGAGGCCTTGCGATTGATCCAGCCGCGCGGAGATGGGCTTTTCAAGGCCCAGGCGCTCCCACTGGTCGTCGGGCGTTCCTTCTTCCTGCATCAGTGCGCGCAGCGCCTGAAGCATTGACTGGCGCACATCCACCCTGTCATCCCAGCGATTGCTGGTCTGGGCAGGATCGGAACGGCGATCGAACAGGAAATCCTGATGGCTGCGCGGATCAATCTTCACCGGCATCTTCCACATCGGATAGGGTACGGATTCGTCGAAGTTTCCTTGGTCCACCGGCGGTGTCGGCAGCCGCCCGACGCGCCCGTCCACGGGATTGTCCACGATCAGGGGCCGCGCGATGAACGTGCTGTAGACATGCAGCGGCATGTCGGGAACGGGTGACTTGAACAGCGTCCAGTCACCGTCCGTGATGCAGACGCCCTGCCCGAATGTGCCATAGATCACCGCATCCCGGACCGGTTCGGCCTCATCACGAAGCAATGGCATCAGGCTGCGGCTGTGCCGGTTCGCCGGGGGGATGGGCGCCCCCACCGCATCCAGTGTGGTCGCGAAGATATCAACTGTCTGTGACAGTCGAACCTCGTGCCGGCCGCCTCCTGGATGGTCCGGATGCCATATCACCAAGGGAATGTTGGCGTGGCTGTCATAATGGGGATACTGCTTCCCAAACACGCCCCGCTGACCAAGATCGTGGCCATGATCCGTCGTGAAGATGATGACCGTGTCGTCCCAAAGCTGCAGCGTGTCCAGACGGTCCAGCAGATGGCCCAGCCAGCGATCGGCCATCGTCACCTTTGCCTCGTACTGAGATCGGATATATTCCAGTTCTTCTTCCGAGGTCTGTGACATGAACTCCTTGAGGGCATCGTACTTCTGGTACGGCGGCCAGACCGTGAAGCGGCTGCGCGCCGAAGGGTCGTCTGTATACATCGAGGCATATGGCTCGGGCGCATCGAACGGTTCATGGACGTCGAAATTCTCGACATGCAGCCAGAACGGCCCCTTTGCCGCGTTCGCGTCCAGCCAATCAGCGGCGCCCTTGAAGACCTTCGCTGGGAAGTAGTCTTCCTCGCCACGGAAATCCTTGACGTTTGCCCAATACTGACGGGTATAGGTTTCGTCGCGAAACCGTCCCATGCGCTCGACCCAGGCTGGCACCGATGCGGTCATGTCGGCCAGCTTCCAACGGTCCATCTCGTGCCCGCGGACATAATCGGCGGATTCGAAATGCTCAATATAGCCGTTCGCCTCCTCCTCCCAGTAATGGTAGTGATCCGTCACAAGCCCGGTTCTGAAGCCCGCATCGGTCATCAGCTGCGCCAGACGCGGATCAAAAACTTCCAGCGGCCCCCATGGACGCCACAGGAATTCTTTCCGTCCTGCCATGATCTCTCGGCGCGCGGGCATGCAGGGAAGGCTGCCGACGAAGTGATTGTCGAATACCGTCCCCCGGGCCGCCAGACGGTCGATATTCGGCGTGCGGACACGGGTTTCGGGATTGTAGATCGACAGGGCATCGCGGTTCAGGCTGTCGATGAGGATGGTGATGATGTTCACGAGACCGCCTCCACCCGGATCTGCCTGCTGGCGGGCTGCACGCGCATCTCGGTCCTCGCATCGAAGACGTGAAGGCTCTCGCGGTCAAAATCCAGCCGGACGCTGGCGCCTGGCCGGGCAGCGACGCGGTCAGTTCCGCATGTCTGCAGCGGGATCTGTCCGATCTTGCAGCTTGTCATCGTCTCGTTGCCCATCGGCTCGACCAGTTCGATCGTCCCTTCCACCAGTCCTTGATCGCCTGCGACGATCTTCACATGTTCGGGGCGGATCCCGACCAGCAGGTCACCATCCGGCAAGCCCTGCGCATCCATGGCTAAGGCCCCATCGAAGAGGTTCAAGCGGCCATCACGAACCTCGCCTTCGAGGATGTTCATGGTCGGTGTCCCTATAAACTGCGCGACGAAGACACTGTTGGGATAGTCATAAAGGTCCAGGGGACGGCCCGACTGCTCGATCTGTCCTGCGCGCATGACGACGATTCTGTCGGCCATGGTCATCGCTTCGACCTGATCGTGGGTGACGTAGACCGACGTTGTCTTAAGCGCCTGGTGCAACTTGATGACCTCGGCGCGCATGGTGATCCGCAGCTTGGCATCAAGGTTCGATAAGGGCTCGTCGAACAGAAACACCTTGGGCGAACGCACGATCGCGCGCCCCATGGCGACACGTTGCCGCTGCCCCCCGGACAGGTCCTTCGGTCGCCTCTCGAGATACTCCGTAAGGCCCAGGATTTCCGCAGCGCGATTGACGGCCTCGTCGATCTGTCCCGGTGCCTGATTGCGAAGCTTCAGGGCGAAAGACATGTTGTCCCTGACGCTCATGTGCGGGTAGAGCGCGTAGGATTGGAACACCATGGCGATGTCGCGATCCTTAGGCAGCTTCTCGCTGACATCCTCGTCACCAATCAGGATCGCGCCCGAGGTCAACTCCTCCAACCCGGCGATCATCCGCAGCAATGTGGACTTTCCACAGCCAGACGGCCCGACCAATGCAACAAACTCGCCATCGCAGATCTCGAGATCCAGATCCGCGATCACAGTATGGCTCCCAAAGTCCTTTCGGACGCCCTGCAGCGAAACAGTTGCCATGTCGTTTCCTCCCTGATCGACCTCCTATCATTTCATATTTGGAACTGTCAATGTCATATTTGATATATCTTGATTGCTAAGGAGGCAGGACTTGGACATAATTCTAGCGGCACAGCAAATAGCGACCGCGATGGCAGCTTGTGGCCCGAGCTTTCTTTACTTGTTCGGCCATCAATATCCCATGAACCTTGATTTTCATCAGATGCTTCTCACCACCTTCGCCCGCAATGACAGCCCTGCAACGCCGAGGTGAGCTTCCGGCGCGAGATGCGCTCGAACGTCATCCATGCCTCGGTCACGAACCCCGATGCCCGTCCTTGTAGGTAGCGCCAGGCGCGGCAGCGATGTTGTGCTTCGTGGGCCATACGCTGATGGAGAACCGCAACGGCCTCGTCGTGCAGGCGGAAATGACCCACGCCGACGGCCATCGCGAGCGCAAGACGGCCCTCTAAATGATCAATTGCCACTCTCCGGGCTCGACCCGACGTCTGACGCCCGGGGCCTACAAGGGTTATGACTGCGCCGACTTCGTCGCCGATCTCAGGCGCCGCGTCGCAGCTTCCCCTGACCCGTCGTTCGTGCATGCCTCGGCATGCCCAAGGGGCGAGTGCGCGGACGTCCCGCCAAGCCCACCCGCCGGATCTGAGTGATCGACACTGAGGGAGGCGCGCGCGCTACGCCGGTCAAGAACGGCGGCTCCTCACAGATATCCATATTCGCAAGGTTCTGCGTCAGCGTCCTCGACGACGTGATAGGCCCGATCCGCACATTCACCAGCTCTGCATCGGAAGGCTACAATGGTCACCTGAGCCAACTTCGTTGCATCTCAGGCTCTCTTGGCGACGACGGCGCGAAAATCCTAGCAGTCTCTTATACGTACGTGTACGCCGATGCCATGAGCTCGCGATCGGGAAACATCTCTGTCACACTCTTTGCCGTCATCTTGCTGATGGTGGGAAGCGTTCTGTCCGCCGCGATGATGGCGCCGGGGCAGGAAGACGTGGAACGGGCGGAGATCGCCGCGACGGGATTGTCGCCGGACGAGATCTGCGGTGACCACACCGGTGCCACGCATCATTGCCCCTTCTGTCATCTGGTGGCCGACGTATCAGTTCCGTCCCCGCAAACGATCTCTCGGCGCTTCGTCGGAAGCCAGGACTGGCAGCAACACGATGATCTCTACCGCAAAGCTCAGGCGCGTGACACGTCGCGCAACACGCGCGGACCACCGACACGGGGCTGACTGACGCGCGATCCCGCTATCCGGATCGCCTTCGCCAGACCTTTGCACGCGTTGCTGTCGAGCGAACGCGTGTCCCCCAGCTCTATGTCGGAGAGACCATGAAACGACCAATCACATTGGCGGGGCTTTTGCTCGCCAGCACGGCTTTGAACGCTTCTTTCCTGTCGGCGCAGGAGGCCATACTCCTTGATCCGATCACCATCCACGCGACCGGCAATAGCGACGACGTCCGCCCGGCGTTTGGGGGGCAGGTCACCGACGGGGCCAGCCTCGGCCTGATGGGAGCGCGCAGCACCCTGGAAGCCCCCTTTGCGGTGCAGGGCTTCACCTCCAAACTGGCAGCGGATCAGCAGGCACGAGCCCTCGCCGATGTGGTGCAGAACGATCCGGCAGTGACCCTCGCCCTGCCTCGCAGTTCCTACCGGGATGCGTTTCGTCTTCGTGGCTTCACGTTTTCAAGCTACGATACCCTGTTCGATGGGCTTCCAGCGATGACCCCCAATCAGCGCATCCTGCCGCAGAATTACGAGCGGATCGAAGTCCTGAAGGGGCCCAACAGCTTCCTGAACGGCTATGCCATGGGAGGTGCCATCGGGGGCGCGATCAACGTGGTTCCCAAGCGCGCGGAGGAGACCGAGACGCGCGAGCTGACGTTCGGCGTTGCATCGGACACGCAGGCAAGCGCGCATCTCGACTGGGGGCGGCGGTTCAGCGACGGTCAGTTCGGTGTCCGCACCAACCTCGTGCTGCAAGGCGGCGACCTTGCGATTGACGGGCAATCCGAGGGTATCGGATCGGTTGCTGCGGCCCTCGACTACAAAGACGACAGGTTCCGTGCGAGCCTGGACCTGAACTATCAGGAAACCAGCTTCGACCAACCCGACTGGTACTATGCCTTGGCCCCTGGCGCGGAGGTGCCCGACGCACCGAAGGCCTCGGCCAACCTTTCCTATCCTTGGGCCCACTACGACACGCGCGACATGGCGGCCATCGCCGGTGTCGAATACGACTTCTCCGACAGTTGGACAGGTTTCGCGCGGTTCGGATATGAAGAGTCCAAGACAGAAGGCATCTACGCGGCGCCGTCGAACCTGCAAGCGAACGGGGATTTCGACGTCACGGGATACAGCTTCCCGTCCGGCAACAGGGGCCGGGTCCTACAGGCCGGGGTCAAGGGTCACTTCAACACCGGAGCCGTCGGCCACCGGGTCGTGATTGCCGCGACCAGAGACGACCGCTGGATCGCCTCGACCCGCAGCGGGCCGCTGACGTCTGGCAGTTCCAATCTCTACACGCCCGGCGCCGTCGCTGCCCCGCCGCCGGGATCTTCGATCCGTCTCAGCACTCTTGGCGACACCGCGCGCAGCCGTTTCACCAGCCTCGCGTTGGCCGACACCATGAGCCTCTTCAGTGATCAGGTGCTCCTGACGTTCGGCGGTCGGCTCCAGCGGATCGAAACCGAGAATTTCGGGAGGGGCACGGCATATGATGACCAAAAGTTCTCGCCCAGCGTCGGTCTGGTCTGGCGTGCGACGCCGGAGATTTCAGTTTACGCCAATTACGCTGAAAGCCTTCAGTCCGGACCCACCGCCCCCTTCAGCGCCGCCAACGCGGGCGAGATCTTTGCGCCCTTCGCAGCAGAGCAGGTCGAGCTTGGCGTGAAATACGAAACGGCGAATTGGGGCGGTGCACTGAGCCTGTACCAGATCAGCCAGCCCAGCGGGATTACCGATCCGGTCAGCCGGATCTTCGACCTGAACGGCGAACAGGAGAACAGGGGTCTCGAGCTTAGCCTTTACGGCGAGCCCACCGAAGGCCTGCGCGTTCTCGGCGGTCTGGCCGTTCTGGACAGCGAACTGAAACGCACCGCCAACGGCACCTTCGATGGCAACCGCCCTGTTGGTACGCCCGAATTTCAGTCCAGTGTGGCACTGGAATGGGATCTGCCAAGCGTTGACGGCCTGACCCTGACCGGGCGTGCAAGCTACATGAGCAGCCAATTTGCCGACGAGGCAAACAGCCAGAAACTTGATGCCTGGGCACGGTATGACATTGGAATGCGCTATCTCTGGAGCCGTGGAGTGCAATCCCCGGTCGTGTTCCGCGCGGCGGTCGAAAACGTTCTGGGCGAAGACTACTGGTCATCGGCTTCGGGCGGTCTCACCTCCGGTATCTCGCGCGGCGCACCACGCACCTTCCTGGTCAATGCCACGGTTCAATTCTGAGCTTTCCGGCACCCGTCCGGTTTTTCCCCGGGCGGGTCACGCAGCATCAAAGGACATCACACATGGACAGAAGAACTTTCAACGCGTCGCTGTCGTCGGGCATCGCCATTGCTACCTTGCTCGGCCAGATGCAGCAGGCCGCCGCCGACGCACCTCCACCTCCCTCACGAGAAAGACCGCGCTATATCATGTTGCTGCATCCGGACATGGTCATGATGGACCTGGTCGGCCCTGCAACGACCTTTTCCCTGACGATGGGCGAACTTCATTTCGTCTGGAAATCAAAGACTGCCGTGACCACCGACCTCGGCCTGTCGCTTGCCCCCACCGACACCTTCGACAGCTGCCCACAGGAGTCGGATGTGTTGTTCGTTCCGGGCGGCCTGACGGGGTCGACTGCGTTGATGGAAGATGCGGAAACACTGGACTTCCTGCGCGACCGTGCCGGCAAGACGCGGTTTGTCACCTCGAATTGCAGCGGCGCTCTGGTGCTGGGCGCGGCCGGGCTGCTGACCGGCAAGAAAGCGACCGCCCTGTGGTACGTGAAAGACCTGCTGCCGATCTTCGGCGCCGTGGTGAGCGACGGCCGGGTGGTGGAGGACGGCAACGTCATCACCTCGCGCGGAGTTACCGCGGGCATCGATCTTGGCCTGACAGTTGCGGCCAAGATCCGGGACGAGGGATGGGTGCGAAAGATGATGCTCACGCTGGAATACGCCCCAGAGCCGCCCTTTGATGGTGGCCGACCGGAAACAGAAGCTTCTGAGCATGTAAACGCCGTCCGAAATCGGCGTGCCCCCAAAGTTGCTGCAGCAAAGGCAGCGGCCGAACGCGCCGCGCTGCAGTTGTGATATAGGCGAATGACCACTTCCCGCGCCGACGAGAGCTTTCTTGCAGCCGCAGCAAAGGAGTGGAACCGGTCGGTCCCGGCGCGGGGTACGAATGCTTTGGGCCGAGAGCGACGGCCGCTGATGCCGGCCAGGAGTCCGCCCCCGCCGCACCGCCGCATGTCGGCTTTGAGCCGAGGCTGTGTGGAAACTCGGCCTTATGGTAGACTTAGACATGGTGGGAGATCGGCATGTCGGGTTTCATCGAAGGCACTGTGCGGGAACAGACGGCTCTTTTTCCAGATCGCCTTGAG
>NZ_JANAVZ010000028.1 GCF_025195095.1 Paracoccus maritimus
CGGCCTGTATCCGTGACCGAGAGAACCTCTACCTGGGACATGATGCTATGGTCTGCCATAGCTTCAGGCTCTTAGCTGAAATCCAATCCCGTGCTCAGGCGGCCCTCCCCGGAGGCATACGAATGACCGGAAGGTCCCGCCTAGCAGGCCGTGCCTGGTCATTCGCGCCGCGCCAGGCACGAACGTCCGGTCTGGCGATGCAGCACAAAACATCTGTCGAGCGATGAGCGTCCGGTAAGGGCCGAAGCGTCGGGCAGTCAGCCAAGCAAGAGAGCGTCACCCCGCACCTCCGGAGCTCCGGTTCGAGGGCCAACCAGTAAATACTGCCGAGCGTCCAAATGGTCGATTCGGCAAAGGTCCTGTGACCACAGCGGGGTTTGCCACTTAGACCTGAAGCCAGTTCGGTTACCGTTCCGAAAGCCGTTTCGTACTCGTTTGAAACACCGAATATGTTTCGTGCAGCCGTGTCTGCGGACTGCACCGATCAGCACCGTTTCAGTGCTCGCTTTCGCAAGCCTGATGGTCGGCCAGGGCGTTCAGCACCCGGCAGGGTTGCCCATCGGATTGACCGTCGCAGGACTTCACGACGCGCACCAATTCAGCCTCCAGCCGCCGCAACCGCGCGATCCGATCACGGATTTCGATAATCCGATCCTTCGCGATGCGGTGCGCGTCGCCATGGGCAGCGTGGGGTGTCTCCTGCAACGCGATCAGTTCGGCGATGGCGTCGAGGTCGAAACCAAGCTGCCGGGCATGGGCGATAAATGACAACCGGTCCAGCTCGGCATCGCCGTAGCGGCGTTGCCCCCCACCCGTGCGGCCGGGATCGGGCAAAAGACCGCGCCCCTCATAGTAGCGGATCGTCGTCACCTTCACGCCCGTGCGCTTGGACAGCAAACCGATGGAATGACCCTGCATCGCGATTATCCCTTGAAGCTATAGTGGCTGTAGGTTGTATCTACCATGGGGACGAGACGAATCAAGAGCACTGCCATGACCGACCGACACCTCCCCTGCCCCCACCTGACGGACTTCGATGCAGCCACAATCCGCCACGGGACTAACGTTCGCGTCGCCGACGTTCGCCGCGGGCGCATGCCGCCTATGCCCATTGGCGCGCGCGCCGCGCGCCGGGCAGGAAAGTGTCTTGAGACGGAGGCGCGGTGATGGGACGCGATCATGATCATGCGCACGATCATGCGCCAGGGCACGACCACGCGCACGGACACGCGGGCCATTCGCACGGCCCGACCCTCTCGGCCAATGACACGCCCGAGGCGCGCCGATCCAAGGAACGTGCCATCCTCATCGCCGCAGCCCTGACGGGCGGCTTCATGGGGGCCGAGGTCATCGGCGGGCTCATCTCTGGATCGCTCGCGCTCTTGGCCGACGCGGGCCACATGCTGGCCGACTTCGCCTCGCTTCTGCTGGCCTGGTTCGCCTTCCGGTTGGCGCGGCGACCAGCGGACTGGAAATGGACCTACGGATTCGACCGGTTCTCGGTGCTTGCCGCCTTCGTGAACGGGCTCACGCTGTTCGTCATCGCGGCGTGGATCCTCTTCGAGGCCATCCAGCGTCTGCGCGATCCGCACGAGGTGCTGGGCGGGCTGATGCTATGGGTCGCCGTTAGCGGACTCGTCGTGAATATCCTGTCCTTCTGGGTGCTCAGCCGCGCCGAGGGCGACAACCTCAACGTCCGTGCCGCCGCCCTCCATGTAATGGGCGATCTGCTGGGCTCGGTCGCGGCGATTGCGGCCTCGCTCGTGATCATCTGGACTGGCTGGACTCCCATCGACCCGATCCTGTCGGCGCTGGTCGCCCTCATCATCCTGCGCTCGGCGTGGACCGTCGTGCGGGAGAGCGGGCATATCCTGCTCGAGGGCGCGCCCGCCGGTTTCGATCCCCGCGCTGTCGCCGCCGATCTAGAAGCCACGTTGCCCGGCGTAGCCCGGGCCCATCACGTCCATGCCTGGTCGATCACGTAAGAGCGTCCCATGGCCACTCTGGAGGTCGAACTCACACCCGGCGCATCAGCGGACGACGTTCGCCGCGCCGTCAAGGGCCGCGTACGCGAGACGACCGGGATGGAACATGTGACCGTCGAGGTGGCAGCAAGCATGGCGCACGGGGGGTGAAGTGCCATGCCCTCCCAAAGCAGGACCGGCTATGGATATCTCGCCCACAGTCGATCTCCACGCGTCCAAAAAAATGCTGCGTCATGCACGAATGGCGGGTTCGGTGAAGCTGCGGCGCGGCGTCTGATGTTAGGACCAAGGTCAGCTCTGGGCCGCCCGCGTCAGCCTGCTGGGTTTCCAGTGGCACTGGTAACTGAGACATTAGGTCGTAGGCGAGACGCATGCTTTTCACGTGAATGTGAAGGGCTGCCTTGGCCTTAAGCCGGTCGAAAGCGCATATCCAGCCGAGCTTGGCTGGTCTTTACGGAGTCATTGCAAGATCTCTCCGGCCCGGATCGCAACATGGACGGCTTGGGCCGTCGTGGTCACGCCAAGGCGCTTGCGGATACGGCGCAGATGGTTCTCGATGGTTCTTTCCGACAGTCCAAGCGTGCCGGCGATCTCGACATGGCGCCGACCGACAGCAATCCATGTCAGAACCTGGCGTTCCCGATCCGTCAGCGCGGTGGCAACCGCCTTGTTGGGCCCTTCCAGCCGCGCCCGCATCGCGACAAAGGCTGCGCGCGCGATGATCTCCATGGCCAGCTGGGTGTGAAATGACGTGTCGATGCGCAGGCCGCCGAAACTTATCGCTCCTTCCAGACCCGCCGGGCCGAACACCGGCACCTGAAGCCCATGGACGCCTCGCCCACGCGGATGCCGCGCTATCCTGTAGCGTTCGCCCTCCGAATCCCGCGTCTTTGTCCAGAAGAACGGCTCTCGGACCTCGGTGACATGCCGGTTGACCGGGCAGCGGCGCACATAGGCATCCGCATCGACGAATGAGCCATCCTCAAACCAATCGCCCTCAACCCAGTAAATGCGGTCGATGGGATCCTCGGCATTGGCGGACGCGGAAAATATCAGAAAACGGTCGTAGCCCATCGGGGCTGAGAAATCTCGAACCAACGCGCACAGCCTGTCCAAGCTCTCTGCGCCCGCGCATGCGCGGGCACAGAGAAACGCATCCTCTGCCGAGGCAGAGTGCAGCATCAGCTCGACAACTCATCCAGAAGGGCCTTGGCAGCCAATTGGCCCAGGGCATTGCCGGCAAGCGGGCTGTCCCCGGTCAGCAGCTTTCCATCACGGTGAACCGCCCCTGTGATGTCGTCGTTCATCAGCTCGAACCCCTTTGCCTTCAACTCTTCCCCGAATTTCCAGGTCAGGTGGCCCGGCATGTAGCCGATATCGGGCGTCTGCGCGTCGAGCGAATCCGGGAATGCGCAGATCTTCCGCCCACTATAGAAATCGTCATCCTCGACGGCCAGGAACGCGGCAGGGCCATGGCACAAAGTGATGACAAAACGGTCCTCGGCCGCGGCCCATTTCAGCACGGCAGAGACATCCTCGCTTTCAGGCAAGCCGATCAGCGCGCCATGGCCGCCCGGAATGAAGATGGCGGCGTAATGCTGCAACCCCTCTGCGATCACGTTCGAAAGCTTCAGCGGCTGTTTGAACCGGGGATGGTATTTCGCAAACAGGCCTTTGATGTCCTCATCCTCGGACGGCATCGCCCAAAACTCGAACTTGACGGGGTTTCCCGAGATCGTGGCAACATCGAAATCAAACCCGGCTCGATCGAGATGGAACATCGGCGCGAGCGTTTCGACTGGATGATTGCCGGTCGAGAAGAAGCTGCCGTTGTCGGTCAACAGATAGCGTTCATCCGCTCCGATCATCAGGATCTTCTTGTTGCCCTCATAGGGGGTCGGGTAATCGGCTCCCGACAGGTCAGATTTCGGAGAGGTAAACTGGCTCAGCGAATACGCTGATGGGAAGAAGGCGTTTTCTTCTGCGGGATCCGGTTGCGGGGTTTTGTCGTCGCTCATGATACAATCCTTCTTTTTCCACATCCGAGTAGTGTAAGAGCGGCCCAACGAGTTTTCGATGAGGGATTCCCCTCAAGGACGTGAGATACTTTCTTGCAGAGGGCGCAAGTTGTGAATAGCCCCGAGTTTCTTAGACGCCTTTGAGGCTCATCTTCTGCTGCCGTTCGAACTCGGCGGGTGACATCATCCTGTTTCGCGCGTCCTTGCGCTTTGGGTTGCAGAACATCCCGATGCAATCGATCACGTCCCGCCTTGCACCTTTGCGCGTCCGGTAGGTCCTTCGCCGGATCCGTTCACGCTTGAGCAGATTGAAGAAGCATTCAGCGAACGCATTGTCACGACAGTTGCCACGGCAGATCATCATGAAGCTTGCGATAGCCATAGACCTTTGCCGCTCTCTGTCCAAGCCTCGCGCAGCAGCTCAGTCTGGCCCCTGTCTTCTTGGGCGTGCGCGATTGTTGTAGCCCCTAGCCAAGCATAGAACCCGCTCGGCTGGATGCGTAGGTAGCGACACATTGCCCGAACAGAAAACTGCCCCGATGCTCAGCGACAAACGCGTATCTCACTTCGCATCCCTGGCGAAATACGCGACGGCTTTCTCTGAGGACGTGACGATCATCGGAGACCCGCGCCCGCTCCAGCTTGAGACAATGGATCTCGGCGTCCTTCTCCGTGTCCCTCGCTGCCGCCTTCGCGAATTAGCACTTCCAAGCGGAGAGCGAGTGCTTGCTCACCCCAAGCCGTGCCGAAACCTCGCCGACTGAATAGCAGACTGTGCCACCTCGGTTTTGCTGCGACATGCACGAACGTCAGGTTTGGAGAAGCTGCACGGTAGCATCTGTCAGGCGCCGACCGCCTGCTATGGGCCGGCTTCACCCTCGCATCCATTCGCTGGCGAATTCGACTGTGGATGCCCCTGTGAGAACCCTCACGCGGTCGAGTTCGGATTTCAGGCCGCGGATCCGCCGCTCGCCCGTCTGCACGCCTGCTTCCGGCCAGTAGGAACTGACGGCCAGAGCGTTGCCTGCAAGCCTGACATCCAGCCTTCCGATCATGCGATCTCCCTGCAGCACGGGAAAGACGTAGTAGCCGTATTTCCGCATCGCTTCCGGCACGAAGATCTCGATCCGGTAATGAAAGCCGAACAGGCGTTCGGTGCGCGCCCGATCGCGCAGCGCCGGATCAAACGGCGACAGGATGCGCACCCGCGAGGATGGCTCCGGCAAGGCAGCGGCAAGTTCGAGCATCGGTTCGGTCGTGATGCATCGCCTCACCGCGCCGTCTGCCATCGTGATGCCCACCTCGACGATCCGACCTGCTGCAAGCCCTTCGGCACACCAGGTCTTCGCCTCCTCCCGCGTCAGGATGTCGAAGAAAGCGGCCAGCTCGCCGCTTGTGGCGAAGCCAAGTCTCTGAAGTGCTGCGGACATCGCCCAATCCACGTTTTCGGCATGATCCGGGCGTCTGTCGCGGTATTCGGCCGGGATGACGCGTTCGGTCAGATCGTAGAACTTCCGGAAGCCCTGGCGATGACAGACGGCGAGATGACCGGACCGCCACAGGAATTCGAGCGCCGTCTTCGACGGGTGCCAGTCCCACCAGCCTGATGAGGCCTTGCTTTCGTCTGGCCCCACATCCGAGGAACAGGTCGGTCCGTGATCGGCGATCTGGCGCAGAACGGTGTCGATCTCTGCCTCCCACCCCGCACGGCGCGCAGCCGGCCACCGTTCGCGCATCCGGGTTTCGGCGCGGGCCATCTTCAGCCGCCACATCGGGAAGAATGACATCGGGATGACCGAGGCGTCGTGGGTCCATTGTTCGAATGCTGTTCTGCGATGCGCGACAAGCTGTTCGAGCGCCTCGGGCCGATAGCGGCCACGGCGGGACCACAGGATCAGGTCATGCGCGCGCGCCAGCGTGTTGACGCTGTCGACCTGAACGAACCCGAGCTCGTGCAGCACGCCTTCCAGATCCGCGCCTTTCCCGGCGCCGGATCCCGAGCGCAGGAGCAAATGCCGGTCGAGGAACAGACGACGGGCGCGCCGATTGTCGAGGATCATTCGTGCCATGGGCTAATTCTATCGCCAATGCCGCAGGAGAACTTCAACGGACGGTCTGCAAAAACCGCTGTCGGGTGCCCGACACCGGGGCCAGCGTCTGTAACATGTTATCGGACCTCGCAAACGGCTGACATCCCTTCAGGATCTGCAACAGAGGATCGAGTTCTTTCGACCGTCCGCTCCTGCCAAGATCAGCCCTCATCCTCCGGCTTGGGCATTTCCAGCCATTGCACGAGCGCGCGCCGGATCATCTCCGGTCGTGTCGGAAGGTCTTTTTCCAGGCGCCGCCGGTCATCGATCGCCTCGATGAGCTCGCGCGGAAGGCGCACCGTCAGAGCCTCAGTATCTTTCTTCGGGGGCGCCATGGTAAAACTTT
>NZ_JANAVZ010000029.1 GCF_025195095.1 Paracoccus maritimus
GCCTGTATCCGTGACCGAGAGAACCTCTACCTGGGACATGATGCTATGGTCTGCCATAGCTTCAGGCTCTTAGCTGAAATCCAATCCCGTGCTCAGGCGGCCCTCCCCGGAGGCATACACTCCGCCGCGTACAGAACCCTCTTGTCAATTCGCCGCTCTGCATCAAGATTGTCATCGACGGGGCAGATATGGAGCAAGGCCGTGGCCATACCGCATGCGACTTCAGGTGAGATCGTCAGTCTGCGACCCTTGGGCGATGCGGCTGCCCAGGCCCGGCCATATGCACTGGTCAAGACCACGGAATTCGAAGCGATGCGCCTGTTTCTGTCAGCCGGCAAAGAGTTGAAGGAACACAAGGTCGATGGAAGCATCACGCTCCAATGCTTGGAAGGAAGGGTAGAATTCCGCTTTGACGGGGAAACCCGCGTGATGATGCCGGGGGACTGGCTTTACCTCGCCGGTGGTGTTTCCCATTCTCTGTTCGCACAGGAAAACGCATCGCTGTTGCTGACCATCATGTTGCGGTCTGGCTCCGCCATCGCCAGCGACTGATCCATCCCAGTCTTTCGCCCGCAACCGCCGGTCGAAAATTTTGCCCGCGCGGCGGCGCAATGGTCATCTGCCACAAACTCCGTTCAGTCAATGTCGGAACGGTGCTCACTGCGTGGCGCCAAGCCGGCTGACGGTGGCGTTACCGATAATCGGGAAATCCGCCGGGGTCAGCGCGATGTCGGCAACCGAACAATCATCCAGCACCCCCAGAAACGCCTCCATCGCCCGTTTCAAAGGCGCGATCAGGCGGCACTGGCAGGTGATGATGCACTGATTTCCCGTCCGCATGCATTCTACCAGCCCGAAGTCCGTCTCCAGATGGCGGACCACCGCACCGACGCTGATCTGATCCGCCGGGCGGGCCAGATGCAGCCCGCCTGAGCGGCCGCGCTGCGCAATGAGGAATTCGCCGCGCGTCAGCGCATTCACCACCTTCATCATCGTGCTCCGTGGCAGCCGGTAGGTGGCGACGAGCTGATCAATGGTAAAAATCCGGTCGCCTTGGGCGGTGGCAAAGATCATCACGCGCAGGGCCATGTCGGTGCTATCGTTCAGCCGCATCGGCCTTCTCCTGTCGGTCATCGGGCTGAGACGGAATGTCGCAGCGGTTTAAGATACCTTTTGTTGGCATCTTTTTGAAGTTGATATTATCACGCGATCAAAGGAAACATCAAAGCCGCGCAGGAGGACATCATGCACAAGCCGCTTTCCGAAGAAACCCTGTCCGTTATTGAGGCCACAGCGCCGGTCGTTGCCGCCCATGTGGACCAGATCGTACCCTGCATGTACCGCCGCCTGCTGGCCGATCCCGAGATCCGCGCGCTCTTCAACATGTCGCACCAAGGTGGCGACTCGCCGCAGCACAAGGCGCTGGCAGGCGCTCTGGTGGCCTACGCGACCCATATCCGCAATCCCGCCGTGCTGGCTAGCGCGCTGGAGCGGATCGCGCAGAAACACGCAGGCCTGCAGATCCTGCCCGAACACTACCCGCATGTTGCCACCGCCCTTCTGGGCGCGGTTTCCGAAGTGCTGGGAGAGGCCGCCACGCCGGAAATCCTTGCCGCCTGGGGAGAGGCCTATTGGTTCCTTGCCGATATGCTGATCGAACGAGAGGAGCAGATCTACACGCAATCTGAACAGGCGGATGGTGGGTGGCGCGGCTGGCGGCAGTTCCGTGTGGCTGCGAAGACGCCGGAGACGCATGAGATCACCTCCTTCCTGTTGAAACCTGTCGATGGTGGTCCGGTGCTGCGTCACCGCCCTGGCCAGTATCTGAGCTTCCGCTTTACCCCGGCTGAGGGTGAAGAATTCCGCCGCAACTATTCGATTTCCTCCGCTCCGAACGGGCGTGACTATCGCATCACCGTCAAACGCGAAAAGGGCGGTCGAATTTCCAACTGGCTGCATGACTCGGTCGAACCGGGCAGCACCATCGACGTCGCCGTCCCGGCGGGCGAGTTCTTCCTTGATCCGGCGGGCAAGCGCGAGGTCGTGCTACTCTCCGGCGGCGTCGGCATGACCCCGATGATTTCGATGCTGGAAACCTGTGGCGGCGGTGATCTGCGGATGATCCATGTCCATGCCACCCGCGACGCCAGGCACCATGCCATGCGTGACCGCCATCTGACCTTGGCACAGGAAAACCACGTCTTCTATGAAGCCCCGGAAACGGCGGCAGAGGGCATCGTTCAATCCGGTCGCATCCAGCCCGAATGGCTGGCCCGGATCAGCGACACGGCGGTTGCCGATTACTTCATCTGTGGCCCGACGAGTTTCATGGATGCGATGATCCGTGGTCTGCGCGCGGCCAATGTTCCGGATGACCGTATCCACTACGAACATTTTGGCCCGGCTGCGGCGCAACTTGGCTGAGGAGGAGCGCCGAATGGCGGGAACCGCGGAAAAGATGCGCAGCTACACCGGAGCCGCGCTCTTCAGCTACGGGTTCCGGCCATTCTTCCTGCTGGCGGCCCTCTGGGCCATTGGCGCGATGCTGATGTAGATTCCGATGATGATGGGCCGACAGCCGGTGCCCATCGGGTTTGACTCGTTCAGCTGGCATGCGCATGAGTTCCTGTTCGGCTATCTCGGCGCGGTCATCGCGGGCTTTGTGCTGATTGCGGTGCCGAACTGGATCGGGCGGTTGCCGGTGATGGGCAGGCCGCTGGCGGGGCTGTGGGTCGCAGGGCGGATCGCTCTACGCCCTCCCCGCTTTGCCGTCCGAAAGGCACCCGCCCAGAAGCTGAAAATGGCTGCCTGAGGTCTACTTCTGTGCCCCGTTAAAAACAGGGAGGATTACCGGGCCGAAAAACAACACCTCATCAACGGTCGCTATCGGGACCCTGCCCGGACCGCCGTAAGCGTTCGCTGCGGACCACCGGCTGTTCAGTTTGGCGGCTCGAAGTTCCACGGCAGCAGGTCGTCGATGTCGCTTTGCGGGTGGCCGTTGGCGATCGCCGTGAGGGTGGCCTTGAGGTAGGCGAAGGGCTCGACGCCGTTTATCTTGCAGGTTCCGATCAGCGACGCGATGCGACCCCAGGCGACGCCGCCTTCGTCATGGCCGGCGAAGAGCGCGTTCTTGCGATTGAGGGCGATGGGGCGGATCAGGTTCTCGACCCTGTTGGAGTCGATTTCCACGCGTCCATTGGTCAGGAAGGTTTGCAGCCCATCCCAGTGGTTATGGATGTAGGTCAGCTTTTCGCCTAGCCGGGATTTGCTGGATATCTTGCGGCGTTGTGCCTGAAGCCAGTCGCCAAAGGCAGCGACCAGCGGCGCGGTGCGGGCCTGGCGGGCGGACAGACGCTGGCCGGGCGAGACGCCACGGATATCGGCCTCGACGGCATAAAACTCGGCGATGCGGCGCAGACCTTCGGCGGCGATCTCTGATCCGTCGCGGTCGAAGACTTCCTTCAGCTTGCGCCTTGCATGCGCCCAGCAATGGGCCACCCGAACGGGGGCGCCGCCCTTGCGCGAGGGTTTGGTCAGCCGGTTGTAGCCGGTGTAACCGTCGATCTGCAGGATGCCGTCGAAGCCGGTCAGGAAGGTTTCGGCATTCTCGCCCGCACGGCCGGGTGCGTAGAAGTAAACCACGCCGGGCGGGTCCTCGCCGCTCCAGGGCCGGTCATCGCGGGCCAGTGCCCAGAGATAGCCGGTCTTCGTCGCACCGCGCCCCGGGTCCAGCACCGGGGCCGTCGTTTCGTCCATGAACAGCTTGTCGGATCGCTTCAGGTGCTCGGCCAGCCGGTCCACGACCGGTTTCAGGTGGAAGGCAGCCTTGCCGACCCAATCGGCCAGAGCAGCGCGGTGCAGATCAAGGCCCGCCCGCGCCAGGATCTGGCTCTGGCGATATAATGGCAGGTGATCGGCATACTTGCTGACCAGCACATGGGCGAGGGTTGCCTCTGTCGGCAGGCCGCCCATGATCAGGTGGCTGGGCGCCGGTGCCTGCGTCACCCCGTCGGTGCAGGACCGGCAGGCGTATTTCGGGCGCACGGTGACGATCACGCGCAGCTGTGCCGGCACGATGTCCAGCCGCTCCGAGCGGTCTTCGCCGATCTTGTGCATGACGCCGCAGCCGCAGGGACAAATCAGGCTGTCGGGCTCAATGACTTCCTCGATGCGGGGCAGCGCAGCGGGAAGGTTGCCGATGGTGCGCCTGGGGGCGGGCTTGGCCGTCCCGTCACCCGCTTTGACCGCCCGCTTTTCCTTTTCCGCCTCGACCTCGGCCAGCGCGATGGACAGGTCCTCGAATGCCAGTTGCCGCTCATCCTCAGACAGCTTTTCCGACCGCTTGCCATGCAGCGCATGGTTCAGCTCGGCGATCAGATGCTCCTGGCGTTTGGTGATATCCTTGAGGACCGCCACCTCCTCCAGCAACGCCTGAACCGCCGCGCGCTGCGCGTCGGGAATGGCGGAAAGGTCAATGACAGAGGCTGCGGACATGCCCGATTTTTATCAAGAAGCTCGGGCAAAAACATGCAAAATCAAACGGCTGATTCATTCTGCCGCAGCTGGTGGGCGTGTCTCCAGCGCCTTGACGCGGCGCCAATCCAGCCCGGCAAACAGCGCCTCGAACTGGGCATGGTTCAGCGCCATGATCCCGTCCTTGATGGCGGGCCAGGTGAAGCGCGCATCCTCCAGCCGCTTATAGGCCATCACCAGACCCGTGCCGTCCCAATATAGCAGCTTCAGCCGGTCCGCCCGGCGCGAGCGGAACACAAACACCGTGCCGGTGAACGGATCCCTGCGCAGCACCGACGACACCAGCGCAGCCAGGCCATCATGACCCTTGCGGAAGTCGATCGGCTTCGTTGCGACCATGATCCGCACCCGGTTCGAGGGGAACATCATGGGCTGGCAGCCAGGGCGCGCACGACCGACGCAATCCGCTCCGCCGAGGCGCCGGTTTCCAGGCGGATTACCATCGCACCCGAGATAATCTCGGGCCGGTCCCCGGCGTCCACGGCACAACGCACTCCATCACTAACCGGGCCAATCATCAACGATGCAAATTCCACCGGATCCTCCGGCGCTGCCAGCACCAGCCGCCCTTTCCGCGCCAGCGTGCGCCAGGCCGAAACGTGGTTCGCCGGAACGCCATGACGCCGCGCCACAGCATTCACCGTGACACCCGGCGTCAGCGTCTCCGCCACGATCCGGGCCTTCACCTCATCTGGCCACTTCCGGTTCCGACGGCCACGACCGCCAACCGGGAGAACCTCCAATGTAGTCTCAATGGAGAAAATCCATTCCAACAATCACCAAGGTCCAAAGAACCGATCAGGATGAGAGCCGGAAGGTGGGGCGCTGAAGACGCTTACCGATCAGGCGCCCGCATGACGCCAAGGGTCAATCCCTCGCACCGATCATGTTGCGGCGCTGTTTGTCCAGTTCCTCGCTATAGCGGCGCAGTGTATGCGCCTCCGTCAGAAGGCCGATCACGCGGCGCTCGACCCGGTCGCTGACCACGGCCAGCGCCTCGGCGCGCCTTGCATCGAAAATGCCGACCGCCTGACGCGCGTTCATGCCCGGCAGCAGGATATCTTGCTGTCGCGTTGCCCTTAAATCTGAGATTCGGCGCGTTTAGCGTCGATCTTTGCCCTTAATTGCGAGATTCGGCTGTCATGGGGCCTGCGCTTCTCGTGCGCCTTTGCGCGATGTGATCAACCGCGGCAAGCAATCGAGGCTCCTTCTCCAAGGCGCGCAATAGAGCGATCCTTGCATGGTCGTTGATGCCGGAGCTGACTATCGCTGCTTTGGCCAAGGGACGAGATTGAACGGCAGCGATCGCGGCGAGGCACAATAGCCTCACTTCCGGTCTGGGATTCTGAAGTGCGAATGACGGATCCCCGCGGAAGGTCTTCAGTGACATGGCAAAGGTGACTGCACGCATTGCTCGACGAAATTTCCTGGGGCAGCGTGATCGTGCGGCGCACTCAAGCATCCCTGCCCCGCGGCGCGCTCGATATATCAGTTTTTCGGATATTTGTTCGCCACCGGGCTTGCCAACGGTCTGCACAAGTCTCGTCCCGCAAATCTGACAGTCGAATGCCCAGGCCCGCCTCCAATGCCTGTTCATCCCGCGGCGCATGTCGGTGACCCCGCCAGAGATCCAGACGCGCACCCCCGCCGGGAAGGCGATCATGCCCGCTCCACCACCTGGATAAGCCGCGCAAGGATAGAGGCCTCGGTT
>NZ_JANAVZ010000002.1 GCF_025195095.1 Paracoccus maritimus
CGATCTGGAAAAAGAGCCGTCTGTTCCCGCACAGTGCCTTCGATGAAACCCGACATGCCGATCTCCCACCACCATGTCTAAGTCTACCATAAGGCCGAGTTTCCACACAGCCTCGGCTCATCTGGAACACCGTGTTCGCCGCATGATTGCCATCGCAGGTTTCGAAGGATGACCGGCGAGGCTGGTCCAATGGACCAGATGGAAGCTGCGATCGATCCCACGCCGCATGGAGGGTTTGGCGGACGAGGCCGGCAGGATGAAGGCGACGATATCGGCGAAGCTCATGGCGTGACGCAGGAAGGCGCGGGCGAGGGGGCCGTTGCGGCCGAAGGGCGGATCGCCGATCACGACGCGACGGCCGGGATGATCGGGTGCCGTGAAGCCGAGGAAAGCCCCGATCGCGATGCCCGGGCCCTCGGGCATGATGTCGATGGCGATCAGGCGTTCCGCCGGAAGATGGGGGCAAAACGCACCGGCACCGGCAGAAGGCTTGATGAACAGGTCGTCAGGCCGCATGCCGTGCACCCGCCACAAGTCGCCGACATATTTTCGGGCCATCGGGCCGGGGGTGTAGAACTTGTCGTGAGCGATCGCCGGCATGTGATGGAGGTTCCTGTTTCTGCCCGCCGATCGAAATATGCAGACATGAAAGTAGAAATCGTTCGGCAGTTTCTTGTTGTGGATTTCTCGGAACCTGAGGAAGGGCAGGGTGGATCACCTGGCGTTCGCGGCCGCCTGGCGGCTGTCTTCACCTTTGGACCGCGCTCCTGGGCTGCAGACGATTCATGTGGGGAACTGCGCCCGACCCGAAGATTGTCTTGCAAGGGCGCGGTCAGTAAGCAGAACTCGACTTCTCATCTGCTGCCGAGATGCCCAGTGCGTGCCGCTGGCGACCGATCTGCGTCCCAATGCGCCCCCTGCGTTGCCAAAATCCATTTCGCCCAGAATGGGAAGCGGTGATGTCATCCTGTGGACGGGCCGGATGTTCCAAGGGTGGTGACGGCCGACAGACAATCGGCGAGAACCTTGACGCAGACAGGCAGCACCACGTCGAAGACGGTGCGATCGAAGGGCCGGCAAACCAGCAGAGGGCAACCAGATTCCACCGCCAGGTCGACGGAAGTGATGGGGGGCGGCCCGCTCTGAATCCTGCGAAAGGGCGGACGCGCGCCATCGACGATAAAGGCGCGCTGGGTGGTATGTCCGCTCATTCCGCGGCCGCCCGTGGGGCGGGGCCGCGATTTGGCGTTCGAACCGGGTACAGCTCGGCCAGCGCCTCGGGCGTGAAGTTATCGACCGCGACCACCTCATTCACCAGCGCCTGCATCGCCTCAATCTGGGCCAACTCGGGCTCGCTGAGGATGCCCGCCTCGACCGCCTCCCGTGGCGGCATCCTCGCATCGCGCAGGCGTTTCATTACCGGGGCCAACTCGACGACCTTGGCGTAGCACTGGTTGAGCACTTGCACGCCGTCGCGGTTGCAACCCTCGAAGACGCGACCGGTGATCCGGTTCCGGGCCTCGGAGGGCTCATAGATCAGCGCGCTCACTGCCTCGGTCAGGCGGTCGTCAGCGCCGCGGCGGGTGGTGCCGGGCAGGGTGAAAAAGCGCAGCACCCATGCGGCCCAACGGGCAGGCAGGTTGGCGATCACCTCGTCCAGCGCGGTCTGGATGCGTTTGAATCCCTCGGCGGCGGCAAAGCGCAGCACCGGCAGGTCGGTCTGCTGGCGGCCCTCATCTTCCCACCGCTTGAGTGCGGCTGAGAGGATGTACATTTCCGACAGGATGTCGCCCATCCGGCCCGAGATCATCTCCTTGCGCTTGAGCTCGCCGCCCAGGGTGAGGAAAGCGAAATCGGCGGTAAGCGCATAAGCCGCCGACCAGCGCGACAGCTCGCGGTAGATCGGCACGGCTGCCCCGGCATCCGGAGCAGGCGCAAATCGACCACCGGTCAGTGCGCGGCTCCAGGCGCGGAATATCGTTTTGGTCGTGTGGCCGACATGGGCCCAGAAGCTCTTGTCAAACGCGTTTAGCGATGTCTCCGGGTCGTCCTCCTGGAGGGCCATCATGTTGTCGAGCATGTGCGGATGGGCGCGGATCGAGCCCTGTCCAAAGATGATCAGCGAGCGGGTGACGATATTGGCGCCTTCCACGGTAATGCCGATGGGCACGGCGCGGTAGAGCGGCTGGAGGTAGTTCGAAGGGCCGTCAATGACCGCCTTGCCGGAGTGCACATCCATCGCATGGTTGAGCGCATCGCGCATCCTGTAGGTGGCATGAGCCTTCATGATCGCCGAGATCACCGACAGCGCGCGTCCCTCGTCCAGTCCGGCGCAGGTGAGGTGGCGCGCGGCATCCATGGCGTAGGCGTCCGAGGCGAGTTGAGCCATGGGGGTCTGGATGCCGCCGAACTTGCCGATCGGCAGGTTGAACTGTTCGCGTATGCGCGCGTAGGCTCCGGTGGTGTGGGCCGAGAGCGCGATGGCCGCGCAGCCCATCGAGGGCAGAGAGATGCCGCGTCCGGCGGCTAGTGCCGACATTAGCATCATCCAGCCGCGCCCGGCATATTCCGGCCCGCCGATGATATTCTCGAGCGGGATGAAAACATCGGTGCCTGTGGTCGGCCCGTTCATGAACATTGTCGAGGAGGGCAGGTGGCGGTTGCCGGTCTCGACGCCCTCGAGGTCGGTGGGAACCAACGCGCAGGTAATGCCGATGTCTTCGATATCGCCGAGCAGCCCGGCGGGGTCGCGTAGCTTGAAGGCGAGGCCAAGAACGGTGCAGACCGGAGCGAGCGTAATATATCGCTTGGCCCAGTTGAGGCGAATGCCCAACACCTCTTCACCGTCCCAACTGCCCTTGCAGATCACGCCCTCGTCGACCATCGCTGAGGCATCCGAGCCGGCCTCTGCACTGGTCAGCCCGAAGGCGGGCAGATCGCGCCCATCGGCCAGGCGGGGCAGCCAGTGGCTCTTCTGATCGTCGGTGCCGAACTGGTGGATCAGTTCGCCGGGACCGAGCGAGTTGGGCACCATCACGGTGACGGCGGCGGCCACCGAGCGGGTCGAGATGTAGCGGATGATCTCGGAATGGGCGAAGGCAGAAAAGCCGAGGCCGCCATGCGACTTGGGAATGATCATGCCGAAGAACTTGTGCCGGCGCAGGAAACTCCAGACCTCGGCGGGCAGGTCGGCGGCCACGTGGTTAATCTGCCAGTCGTCGATCATGTGGCAGAGTTCGCGGCAGGGCCCGTCGAGAAAGCCCTGCTCCTCTGCACTGAGCTGCGGTGCCTTGACGGCGCGGAGTTTCGACCAGTCCGGGTTGCCCGAAAACAGTTCGGCCTCCCACCAGACTTCACCGGCCGTCAATGCTTCGCTTTCGGTCTGGGAAAGGGCGGGCAGCGCCCTCTTGGCCCAACCGTGAATCGGCTTGGTGAAAATCCGAGCGCGCAGTCTTGTCATGCAAGCCCCTCCACTGATCGAACGTCAGTCGACCGGATGGGGTTCCGACGGGCAGGATGACAAGCAAAGCTGTCAAGACTAGCCCGTCAAGGGCAAGAGTATCTGGTCCTTCCTGGCCGGTTCAGATGCCGTGCCACGAGACCGCAACCAGCGAAGGGCGACGGCGAGGTGCCCCAGCGAAACCAGCACCAGCAAGCGGTCGCGAGTGAGCAGGCTCACGGCGAAGATCGCGATTCCGTCTTGCCGGCAGATCTTAGCAAAGCTCTCCTCGCCGCTAAGCCCTTCAGGCACGATCCTGATCTTCCGAATGGTGCTTCCATCTACGCCTGCGGATGAACTTCACAATCAACTTTGCCGTCGGCTACATTTTTCCGAGTTGGCGTCTCAGCTCCACTTCCTGGCGGTTGCGATGAGCCTGATACCCTTGGCTACGAAATCAACTCACACGTTCCAAGAGGTGCTGACCGGGTACATCTGAACCGAATTTCCGCGGTCGTTTTCTTTGGGCTGGCAATCAGGGCTTGGTTGACGCCGCGATAGAACAGGCTGTGATTTCGGGTGCGCTGCTTTGCAAACCCAAATGGTTTGGCCGGGCTTGCGAGATTGGTGTCATCATCGTCTTGCGCACTGACGTCTGCAACCATCTTGGCATCGCGGGCCCCCGGTCCCAAATAGCTGCCAAGGCTAGGAGCCCTTCGCTGGCGGCGCCGATGATCTTGAAGCGCTGGAGTGCCGGCACTGCGAGCCAGCGCCGTTTCACCTCTTTGCAGCAGAATACTTTATCGAAAAGGCGAGTGCGGACAGACACCAGCCGGTTCTCGAACACCGCAGCTAGACCTGCGGACCCGACATAGGTGTCGCCGATCTCGCGGCGCGCGGTCTGGGGGGCGCAAGTTCCGGTCTGGAAAAAGGCGCTAGCAGTCCTGAGGCCTGATCGACCGGCTCTCGACCGGCCGCCGAGGCACGACTGATCTTTGTCTGCTGACGGAACAGATCGGTTCAGCTCGCCGTTTCCCGGGCATCAACTGACATTTCGGGAGGAAATGACATGAAGATGCACACGACATTGATGGCAAGTTGCGCCCTGGCGATCATGGGGTCGGGGGTCTATGCCGACTGCGCCGAGGAACTGGCCTCGCTGACCGAAGACGGCGCCGCTGGCGCCGCGACCCAGGGCATCTCGAAGGACGGATCGCTGGCGCCCCTTGAACAGCCCGCCGAGTCCGAAGATTCTGCGGAAACGGACGCTGCACCTGCAGCGGATCCGAGCGATACGACCGCAAGCGACGGAACCTTGATGTCGAGCGATGGCGAGAGCGCGTCGGGCGAGACAATGGCCGCTACCGACGCTAGCGGCGCCGAGGCATCTGCCACTGGCGATGGAATCTCCAAGGACGGCACGCATACTCCTCTTGAAGGAGAAGCCTCCGGAAGCACGGAGATGAAGGCGATGTCGGGCGAGGACGCCGAGGCGCAGCAGGATGGCGAGCCAACGGCCGCGGAGGAAGCGCAGGCGGACTCAGGTCCAGAAAACCCGGCGATGTCGGAATCCGCTGACGCGGCCGATGCCGCCTCGCGGGGGCCCTCGATGAAGGTCGATGCCGATCGCGAGGCCCTCATGGCCCGCGCCAATCACGCCTTGGCATCGGGAGACGAAGAAGCCTGCATGGCGGCCGTGGAGGAACTCAAAGCCATGTAAGCTGATCCGAACGGGTCGGGTAACGGCCCGCTGGATTGCCGTTTCCATGCGCTGGGGGGGCGGGGGAGCGCAACGCGTGCCTCCAGCCCACCCGACCACGTTAGAGGGTGGGATTCTGGACGCTCTGCAGCACCTCTATCTGTGGCCGATCTTGCGACGAAGGATGGCTTGGTCCTCGACCGACAGCTGCTTTCAGCCGATGTCGATGCATACGTGCAGGCTGACAGTTTCAACACTGAAGGTGGTATCCCGAATCATGGGCATCGAATGGCGTGCTGAAGAACCTCTCGTTTTTCAGTCCAGTCTCAAACGATGTGATTTGTGAACCTCTCCCATCGGTGGCGGAGCTTGGAAGGGGCTTGTGGCGACGGTGTTGGTCAAGGAAGAGGGGCGAAACCTTCTTCCCACTCCACGAAAGCGCTGATGCATTCGTGAGCGCATGGGTCGGGCTTGTGGGCGCATGCCGCGAGGAGAACGAGAGAAAACATGAGAAATCTGGACATGTGGCTTACCTTTCAAACTGATTGAGAGGTAGCTTTCTACGTTGGCCTCTGGAACGTGTCTTTTTGTGCATGGATATCAGCCTTACGTTGAATCGCAGAGCAGATCGGACGCCCGGCGAACACTCTTTGCTCAGGCATCGAAGCCTGTGGCAGCGAAAATCGGAATACGCTGGTCGTTGCCGGTCTTGTTGCGCGGGTCCATTCTGTCGCGGATTATGAGCCTGCGGCGGACGACGTCTAAAGCGGTCCATTCGACGCGGCAGAACTCGTTGAGCCGCATGGCGGTGGACACCGCGAAAATCAGGACGCGTGTCATCGGCCTGGATCACTCCGATATCGATCCCCAGGGTCACCGGGCGCGCACCTTGTTTCGCGCGCATCCTGCCGCAGTCGATCAGCCTCGAGCGGTCGAGGTGTCCGATCTTCTCCTTGCCCAGATCGCGCTTGAGCGTCGTGAGCGAGGCGGCTTTGGCACGCGACGCGGCGGTTTCCCTACCTCGCACATATCGTCTATATGAAGGTCGATGAGGTCGGCAAAGGTCTGAAGACGGGAAACGGACGACTTGTTCGGCGCCAGCCCTTGATCGACCTGGGTCTTCGCCTGGCGGGCACGTCGATGGGCGTCGTCGCGGCTTTGGGCAGTCTCGCTCGCGTAGCGGCCCTTTCGTCTGATCTGGAGCCGGTAGGCACCGGAGGGGAGCTTGGTGATGAAGGCCATTTTCGTGTGCGCCGTGTGTGCAATGAGTCGTCGTAGAGGGGCAAATTCGGGGATATTGTGGCGTATTCCAGCGTAGCAGCATCCCCCGCCAACAGTTTGAAGATACGCAAAAAATGCAAATAAATCAGAATGCTAGATTGTCCACGGCCCCCATGATGGATGGAACGGGTAGTTCGAATTTCCCTTTTTATTCTGAAGGCTTTGCCAGGGCCTGATAGGGCATGTTGTAAAAAATGTTGTAACTTTCGGACGCCGGTTTGCCGGCCCGCTACTCTACTCAGACATGCGAGCGCTTTCGCCTCTGTATCCCTCGATCCTCCGGCCGCTGACCAAGGACGATATAGCGGCCACTTTTTCTGGTGATCGGACCCCAGTGCGCCGCTTCTTCTGGGGCGGTTCTGCACGAGAAGGTACATCAGGTTCCCTGAAGCCGTCGTTCGTTCAAACTGCGACGAATTCGTACTCTGAGCCCGAAGCGGACATGGGCGGTGTCGGGAGCCGTCATGCCTACCACGCAATGCTAGCCTGGTAGTCAGACCCGCACGAGCCCAACCGTTCACTTCTGGTGCGGGAGCTGAGGAAGACAGTGTTGGAAAGGCGACTACTGCCATGGCGATCTCCGAACCCTTCGATACCGCAACTCATCTGGAGCTTGGTCTTATGCAGGGGTTTCCGCCGCCTGCCGGTAAGCGGGTGGATCGCTTCAATGGTGTGTGGGAGCCGCCATTCAATCGGTGGGCCTAGCCATCTACACGACCGGCCGATCTTGCTGCCGTTCAGCCGTATCGACATTCTGCATTGTATTGCACCAGACTAGCTTGCCGCGGTGCTACCGGCAGAGCGATGCGTCGATACACGCGAGCCCCGACTTCCTGTCATTGAATCGTGACATGGTTTTCAGTGACCTGCCCGGACCTCAATTGCGGCTCTTGGGCAAGTTCTCGAGCAGGAAATCCAGCACCATCCGAACCGGGCTTGCGTCACCCACATTGGCTGGCCAGATCGCATAGGTTTCTATGGGACGAAGCGGCACATCTGGAAGAAGACGCACAAGCCTCCCGTCCCGCACATGGTCTTGGACCACATCTTTAGGGATCGCAAGAAAGCCAATCCCTTCGCGCGCGAGTTCTTCCGCCACCAACATGGAATCCAGCGTGGCCGCGATGCGGGGCTCGACACGCTGACCGGCAGGCCTCGGCTCGAGCAGAAAATCGTTCATGCGCAACCCGGGTGGAAACTCGATCCAGTCCCAGGCCGCCAGATCCTCGATTACCTTTGCGGGCGACCGGGCCGTCACATAGTCTGGTGATGCAGTCAGCCAGACTTCAAAGCGTCGAAACAGGCGGGATTTGTAGGTTGAATCCTTAAGACCGGACGTTCCACCCCGGATCGCGAGGTCGAACTGCGATCCCGAGAGATCGCTGAATGCGTCCGTGAAGGTGATCGAAAAGGTCAGTCCGGGAAATCTCTTCAGCAATTGGGCCCAGGCTGCCCCGAACGCGGGGTGTTGTGCGCCTGACGGCAGCGTCACCCGAATGTGGCCGACGGGTTGTGCCTTGCGCATTTGCATCGCCGCCATGCCCTTATCGGCCGCCTGAGTCATCAGACGCGTGCTACGCAGCAGTTCGGCCCCCGCATCGGTTAACGAGATGTTCCGCGTCGACCGATAGAACAAGGGCAGATCGAGCTGCATCTCGAGCTGGCTGACATGGTGGCTGACAACCGATGGCGAAATGCCGAGCCGCTTCGCCGCACCGCGAAACGATCCCGCATCCGCCACGGCCTGAAAAACCGCCATCCGGGCAAGGTGATCCATCATTGTTCGATCATATCGAACACAGAAACCAAAATCACCCGGATAGTGCGCGGCAGATTTCCGTCAGAGGATCAAGCCGGATCAAACACTGCAAGCCTTGAAGGATCCCGATCATGGCCGCCATCGACACCAACCTCGCCTTCGCCCTCCGCCCCGCTGCCTCGCTGCGCCGCGCCGCTGCCCTGCTACGCAGCCTTGCCACGCGGATGTCCGCGCCCGCCGATCCGGACGACGCGCGCACGCGCCGGGACTTCGTTCGTGAGATGACCGCACGCAACCCCGACGCCTTTTCCGGTGATTTGGACGTACAGGCCGTTATGCTGCACTATTCTGGACAGTTCTGATGACGGTGCGGAGTGCTGCCGTGACCCTGACCATCACTCGCGCCGAGACGCCCGAAGACCTCGACGCCGTGCGGGCGTTGTTCCGCGACTTCTTCGCCTGGGCGATGGAGAATTTGGCCAAGGGCGAGAAAGACCCGAACCCGTCGGTCTTCGCCAACCTCGAAGCCGAGCTTGCCGGCCTGCCGGGACGCTTCGGTCCGCCCTCGGGCTGTCTGCTGCTGGCGCGGCTCGACGCGGCGCCGGTAGGTTGTGTCGCCTTCTACGGGCAGGACGCGACGACGATGGAGATCAAGCGCATGTTCGTGCGTCCCGATGGATGGGGTCACGGGATCGGCGCGCAGATGCTGAAAGTGTTGCTGACCGAGGCCGAGGCCGCCGGATACGTCCGCTACCGTTTGTCCACCCATCACGAACTGCATGCCGCGCAGTCGCTTTACCGGCGCGCCGGATTTCGTGACGTGCCCGGCTCACCGGATTTTCCGGGCATCGTCGAAGGCGTCGACATCTGCATGGAAATGATACCGGTCCGCGAGACCAAAGAGGAGAGCCGCCTTGCCTGAACTGACCGACCCTTTTGCCCATCACCCTGAATTGCGCGACCGGATCGCGGACACCGAGACGTCCTACTTTCGAACATTCAACGTTGAGGCGATCATGGCAGCAGACCCCCAACAGGAGGCGTTACGCGACTGGGTCCATTCCGACGCGCAGCGCGAGGCGATCCGGGCCGAGGCGCTGGCCGACCATTCGGGCGATCTGTGGATCTTCGGCTATGGGTCGCTGATGTGGGATCCGGCCTTGCGCTTTGCCGAGGTGCGGCGTGCCCATGTCGCGGGCCATGCCCGCCGCCTGATCCTGGTAGACACCAGGGGCGGCCGCGGCACCGAAGAGGCGCCGGGCCTGTTCGCGACGCTGGATGCCGTCGAAGGGTGCGACGGGTGCGAGGGGCTGGCCTTTCGAATCGCGGCGGCGGATGTCGAAGCAGAGACCGAGATCCTGTTCCGACGCGAGATGATCGCGCCCGGCTACCTCGCCCGGTTTGTCCCGGCCCGGATCGGCGATGCGGATATTCGCGTGTTGACCTTTGTCGCGGACCACGAAGTGCCGGACGTGCGCCCCGACCTGACCTACGCGGAACAGGTCCGCTATATCGCCCATGGGGCGGGCGATCTTGGCACCAGCCGAGATTATCTGGCCAATATCGTCGGGCATTTCACGCATCTCGGGATAACCGATGCGCATTGCAGCGACCTGTTATGCGCGGTGGATGCCCACCTCGCTGCGCTCACAAACAAGGAATCTGCCCAATGACCGCGCCCACTCCCTTTTTCGACGGCCATAACGACTTTCTGCTGCGATTACTGAAAACACCGACCCCACGTGAAGAGACCTGGCTGGGCACAGCTGGCCGCGGTCATCTGGACCTCGCTCGTATGAAGGATGCGAGCTTTGCGGGAGGGCTTTTTGCAATCTTCGTGCCACCCGCGTCCAGCGGCCCACCGCCCGACTTTAAGGTACTGATGGCCGATCCGCCCTACGCCCTGCCGATGCCGCCCGAAATGAAACATCCCCAGGCCCAGCCTGACGCGCTTGCCATGGCGGGGCTGTTGCACTGGATGGAACGCTCGGCACCCAATGACTTCCGCGTTTGCCGATCGGTGGCCGACATCCGCACAGCCATGAAGGCCGGCATCATCGCGGGCGTGATGCATATGGAAGGGGCCGAGGCGATCAGCCCCGACCTTGACGCGCTCTACCTGTTCTACGACATGGGCCTGCGCTCACTTGGCCCAGTCTGGAGCCGGCCGACGATCTTTGGCCACGGCGTGCCGATGGCCTTTCCGGGCAGCCCCGACACCGGGCCGGGCCTCACTGAGGCAGGCCTTGATCTGGTGCGCCTGTGCGATGAATTGGGCATCGTGATCGATCTGTCGCATCTGAACGAAAAGGGTTTCGACGATGTGGCCCGCGTCTCCTCAGCCCCACTGGTGGCCACGCATTCCAACGCTCATGCGCTGTGTGACAGCCCGCGCAACCTGACCGACCGGCAATTGCACATGATCCGCGAGCGCGGTGGCATGGTTGGGTTCAACTTTGCTACCTTCTACTTGAACGCCAATGGCACGGCGGACACAGGCACCGGCTGGGACGTGATGCTGCGCCACCTCGACCATCTGATCGCGCAGGCGGGCGAGGATCATGTCGGGCTGGGGTCGGACTTCGACGGTTGCGTCCTGCCCGACCTGATCGGCGACGTCACCGGCGTACAGCACCTGTTCGAGGCGATGGCCGCGCATGGCTACGACGCCCCGCTGATCGCGAAACTTGCACGCAAGAACTGGCTCGCCTGTCTCGACCGGTGCCTGAACTGATGTCCGGCCTGAAGCATCCGCCCATCGTCCCGACCCTGCGCCTCACGCGCACCCTTGTCGATCGGCTGCCGCCGCGCTTCGATGAACGCGGGCCCGTGATGCTCGAAGATCCCCCGCCGGAGTTCTACCACCGGACCGCTGCCGGGCTCCTTGAGCGGCTCGACACGCAAGGCGCGGTCTGGGTCTTCGCTGCAGGATCCCTGATCTGGAACCCGCGCATGGAGGTTGCCGAACGCCGGGCCGCGCAAGTGACCGGGTGGCGGCGGGCGTTCTGCCTGACCGACCGGCGCTTCCGTGGCTGCCCGTCAACGCCGGGGTTGATGATGTCGCTCGATCGGGGCGGAGCCTGTTCCGGTGTGGTCCTGCGGATGGACACCGGCGACGACCCGCTGAGCGCGCTGGTGAGCCTTCTGCAGAAAGAGCCCCCGGTACCGCCCGAACACGCGACCGCCGAAACCGAGACCGGCCTGGTCGAGGCGATACTCTTCGCCGCCGACCCCGGCTTTCCGCTGTACCGGCCCGAGCCTGCGATGGATGAGCTGGCCGACATGCTCGCCTCGGCCGTGGGGCACATCGGCACGATGGCTGAATACCTGCTGAATACTGTCACCGAACTGGAGCGGGCCGGCGTCCATGACCTGCATCTTTGGCAACTGCAGGAGATGGTGGCGGAGCGTCTGGAACGGCTGCCGGACCCTGTGTGTGCCGCTCTTGACGCTGTTCACGACGTTCACGCTGCAGGCTGAAGCACTTGCCCACCCGAGTAGGCCCGGATGAATATCGCTTTGTCCTGCACCAAACGCTCCGCCCCATCGATATCGACCCACTGTTGACCGCCTATAGCGGCGAGGTTTCGCCCAGAGTGAACGCGCTGGACGAAGCCTTTGGGAAGTGCAGTGCGCGCCGCTGCCGCCTGAGCCATCTGCAGCCTCACCGAGTTCGGCAGGATGGTAACGAGTGTCCGCCTTTAGTGAGGCCGTCGCAAATTTCCGCACCTGCAACATGTTTCGCATCTGCTCCGACCGTCCGCATAGGGGCTGGCTCCGGCCACCTGCTGCTCCGGGCGTGGAAGTCCGTTGAGGGCCGAAAACGCCTAGTATGGTCATTCAAGTGACGGTCTGGAAAGTCTCGCATTCTGACAGTTCACGCGCGGCGCAGCGAATGGCGGCAAACTTGCTCGCACGGATTGGAACCTATCACCCAAAGACGAACGGAGAGGGGTAGGGCCGAGCTACAACATCGCGATTCAGGCGCAACATTTGTTGTAACTTGATCGAAAACGGGCTCGGACGAGCAATAAACGGTCCTGAAACATGCTCTGGCGGGACTGCCCAAGCTGCGATAAACGTCAGCAATGAAAAGAAAATCGCACAATATCGTACCTTGGCGTATGTCGTGCGCACCTATGATGGACTGGACGGATCGGCATTGCCGGTCTTTTCACAGACTGATGTCGCGTCATGCGTTGCTTTACACCGAGATGGTGACCGCACCTGCGATCATTCACGGGGATCGCGCGCGTTTGCTTGACCATGATGCGATTGAGCATCCTTTGGCCCTGCAGATCGGCGGCTCGGATCCGGCAGAGCTTCGGCAGGCGACGCGGATCGCCAGCGAATGGGGCTATGATGAGATCAATCTGAATGTGGGCTGTCCCAGCGATCGGGTGCAGTCGGGCTGCTTCGGGGCCGTGCTGATGAAGCAGCCGGATCTGGTCGTCGATTGCGTGTCGGCGATGCAGGAGGTCAGCCCGGTCGAGGTCACTGTCAAATGCCGCATCGGGGTTGACGATCAGAACCCTGCGACGGTTCTTCCCGACTTCATCTCGCGGCTGCGTGCGGCGGGGACCCGCCGTATCGCCATACATGCCCGCAAGGCGTGGCTGCAGGGTCTTAGCCCGCGCGAGAACCGCGACGTGCCGCCTCTGGACTACCCGCTGGTTCATGCGATGAAGAAGGCGTTTCCCGATCTTCATCTTTCGGTGAATGGTGGGATCACCAGCCTGGACGAGGTGCGCGAGCATCTTGAGGTCATGGATGGCGTGATGGTGGGGCGTGCCGCCTATCATCAGCCATGGGACATACTAGGCAAGGCCGATACGCTTTGGGGGGCGCCGCCGCCGTTCGGGTCGGCCGCCGAGGTCGCCCTTGCGATGCGACCCCGGATTGAGGCGCATCTGCGGGCCGGCGGCCGGATGCACCAGATTACCCGACACATGCTGGGACTGTTTCACGGCCAGCCGGGCGCGCGCGGCTGGAAGCGGACCCTGTCCGAAGGCGCAAGCACGGGCGGGATCGAGGTTTATGATGCGGCCCTGTCGCAGGTGACGCGGCTTGCGGCGTGATCAGGTTGGCACTGGTCAGAAGACCGACATCGCGCTAGTGGCTGCGCCATGAGCGATCTTCTCCTTCCGACCCTGACGCTGCTGGCCACCGGTGCGTTCGCGGGCATTCTTGCCGGGCTTCTTGGCGTCGGCGGCGGCATCGTGCTGGTGCCGGCGTTCCTGTTCGTCTTCACGCAGGCCGGTTTTGGTGGCCCGGATGTCATGCAAATGTGTCTGGCGACGTCGCTGGCCACGATCATCGTGACTTCGCTTCGTTCGGTCATGGCCCATCATCGCAAGGCGGCGGTGGACTGGCAGATCCTGAAGGGCTGGGCGCCGGGGATCGGGCTTGGGGCGCTGGTCGGCGTGCTGACGGTGGGCGCGCTGCGGACCGCGACACTGCAGGTGATCTTTGCCGTGCTGGTGGTGATCATCGCCAGCTATATGGCGATCTCTCGGTCGCATTGGCGGCTGTCGGACCAGATGCCGGCGGGCTGGCGCCGGATCGTGATCTCGCCGTTCATCGGCTTCTTTTCGGTTCTGCTGGGGATCGGCGGTGGCAGTATCGGCGTGCCGCTGATGACCCTGCACGGCCGACCGATCCATCGCGCCGTCGCGACCTCGGCGGGGTTTGGCGTGCTGATTGCGGTGCCTTCGGTCGCTGCCTTTCTGTTGCTGCCGGTCACGAACGCGCCCCCCTGGACGGTCGGGTCCGTCAATTTTCCGGCGTTTCTGGTCACGATCTGCATGACGCTGATCACCGCACCGATGGGCGCGGCGTTGGCCCATCGCACCGATGCGGCCCGTCTGAAGCGCTATTTCGCGATCTTTCTGTTCCTTGTCGCGCTGAATATGCTGCGCAAGGCGCTGATGGGCTGAGATCGGGCGTTGCCGGCTATTCGGCGGCCTTTTCCGCGGCCTTGGCACGATCCCACAGTCGATCCATCTCGGCCAGGTCGCTGTCTTCGGGGCGGCGGCCCTCGGTCGCCAGTGCGGCCTCGATGGCCTGAAATCGGCGGGTGAACTTCGCATTCGCGCGCCGCAGCGCCAGTTCGGGGTCGATCTTCAGATGCCGGGCCAGATTGGCCATCACGAACATCAGGTCACCAAATTCCTCTTCCAGCGCGTCCGGACCAAGCTGGTCCCGCGCCTCGACCAGTTCGGCGGTCTCTTCGGTGATCTTGTCCAGAACGTCGTCCGCGCCTGGCCAGTCAAATCCTACCCGTGCCGCGCGGTTCTGCAGCTTGATCGCGCGCGTCAGCGCCGGCAGTCCCAGCGCAACGCCGTCCAGCGTGCCGCGTTCGGCCTTGCCGGCACGTTCGACCGCCTTGATCGCCTCCCAGTCACGGACCTGCTGTTCTGCCGACTTGTCACGGGATTCGTCGCCGAACACATGCGGATGCCGAAAGATCAGCTTGTCGGCAATCGCCGCGGCGCAGTCGGCGAAATCGAACATTCCGGCCTCGCGCGCCATCTGGGCGTGGAAGACCACCTGCAACAGCAGATCGCCCAGTTCACCGGGCAGCTCGTCCCATGCACGACGCTGGATCGCGTCTTCGACCTCGTGCGCTTCCTCGATCGTATAGGGTGCGATCGACGCGAAATCCTGTTCGATATCCCATGGGCAGCCCGTCGAGGGATCGCGCAGCGCGGCCATGATGTCGATCAGTCGGCTGATTTCGGCGGCCGGATCGCGGGTCGGATTGGTCATTGCAACTTCCCCGTGCAGGGTCCAGATGCAGAACCGAGTGCCACAGCCCGAGGCCCGAGTCCACATGCCCGTCCTGAACCGAATCGCCGATTTCGCCGATGACATGACCGCATGGCGCCGCCATCTGCACCAGCATCCCGAACTGGGATTCGAGTGTCATCGGACGGCGGCCTTCGTGGCAGACCGGCTTCGCGATTTCGGCGTGGACGAGATACACGAGGGTATCGGCCGGACCGGGATCGTCGCGATCGTGCAGGGGCAGGGCGACGGCCCGACCATCGGGCTGCGTGCCGACATGGACGCGCTGCCGCTGGAGGAAACAAGCGGGGTGGAATGGACCTCGACCGTGCCGGGCCGGATGCATGCCTGCGGGCATGACGGGCATACGACGATGCTGCTGGGGGCGGCGAGATACCTGGCCGAGACACGCAATTTTGCAGGTAGTGTGGCCCTGATTTTTCAGCCTGCGGAGGAAGATGGCGGCGGCGGTGACGCGATGGTTCGCGACGGCATGCTGGAGCGTTTCGGCATCACGCGCGTGTTTGCGGTGCACAACAATCCGGGCCAACCGACGGGCAGTTTCCGAACGACTCCGGGGCCGATCATGGCGGCCGTTGACGGGTTCGAGATCCATGTCACTGGTCGCGGAGGACACGGCGCAATGCCGCATCTGACAGCCGATCCGATTGTGGCGACGGTGTCGATCGTCAGCGCGATCCAGACCATTTCCAGCCGCAATCACTATGCGCTGGACGACTTGGCGCTGTCGGTCACGCAGATCCACACCGGCAGCGCCGACAATATCGTGCCGGATACCGCGTGGATCTGCGGCACGGTCCGCACCTTCGATCCCGAGGTGCGCGACATGGTTCGCCGCCGGATGACGCAGATCTGCGCGGGGCAGGGGACGGCCTATGACGTGACCGCCCGGCTGGACTGGCTTGAAGGCTATCCCGCGACGGTCAACGACCCCGAACAGACCGCCTTCGCGGCATCGGTCGCGCGCGAGATCGCCGGCGAGGCGCTGGTCTGTGACGATGCGGGACGAGAGATGGGGGCAGAGGATTTCAGTTTCATGCTGAACGCACGGCCCGGCTGCTATCTGTTCCTGGGGCAGGGCGACGGGCCGGGGGTCCACAACCCAGGTTACGATTTCAACGACGAGATCGCACCTGTCGGGGCCAGTTTCTTTGCCCGCCTTGTCGAACACGCGCAGCCGGTGGACCGTTAGGCCCGTTCACGAACCCGTTTCTGCATCTTGCAGGATGTCGTGTCCGGCCTTTCTTGCCAATGATCGGCGGCGCGGATAGGTTGCGCGCCAATTCGAGGGGCCGGTTTCTCCGGTCCGGACACCGAAAGGAAGATTGATGTTCGCAACCCCCGCCTTTGCCCAGGCTGCCGGCGGCGCCGGAACCGGTGCCGCTTTCGCCCAATTCATCCCGCTGATCCTGATCTTCGCGATCATGTATTTCCTGATGATCCGGCCGCAGCAAAAGCGGGTCAAGCAGCATCGCGCGATGGTAGAGGCGCTGAAAAAGGGCGATCACGTCATCACCCAGGGCGGCATTCTGGGCAAGGTCACCTCGGTTCGTGATGACGAGCTGGAAGTCGAGATCGCGCAGGGCGTCAAGGTCCGCATCGTCCGCTCGACCGTGTCGCAGGTGCTGAGCAAGACCGAACCGGCCGCCGCCAATTCCTGAGCCGCCACAACCTGAAAGGCGCAAGCCGAGATGCTTCAGATCGACCGATGGAAGCGCATCCTGATCATCGGGATATGCCTTCTGGGTCTGGCCTATGCCATGCCCAACCTGTTCTACAATCGGGTCGAGGCGCATAACGACGCCGTGGCCAGTATCGAGAAAACCGGCGTGACGACACCGGAACTGGTGGCGGCGCGGGATGCCTGGCCCGGCTGGCTGCCAAGCGGGCTGGTTAATCTTGGACTGGACCTGCGCGGTGGGGCGCATCTTCTTGGCGAAGTGCAGGTCGATCAGGTTTACAAGGCGCGCATGGATTCGCTGTGGCCGGAGCTGCGCCGCGCGTTGGCCGATGAACGTGCCACGATCGGCGCGGTGCGGCGTGTCGCGGCCCCCGACGGCACGCTGAAGATCGAGATCGGCAACCCCGACCAGCTGTCACGCGCGGTCGAGATCGTGCGCGGTTTTTCCGAACCCGTCACCTCGCTGACCGGGGCAGGGCAGTCCAGCCTTGCGATCGACGCGCAGGGCGGCGCGATCACCATTCAGCTGTCCGAGGCCGAAAAGGCGATCACCGACGACCGCACCATCCAGCAATCCCTGGAAATCATCCGTCGTCGCGTGGACGAGGTCGGCACGCGAGAGCCCACGATCATGCGTCAGGGCACCGACCGCATTCTGATTCAGGTACCGGGCATCGGGTCGGCCGCCGAACTGAAGGCGCTGATCGGCACGACCGCCAAGCTGACCTTCAATTCCGTCGTCGGCACCTCTGCCGATCCGGATGCGCGCGCAGGGATCGGGCAGGTCGTGCTGCCCGCAGCCGATCAGGAAGGCGTGTATTACACGATCGAGGAAACGCCCGTCGTCACCGGCGAAGAACTGACCGATGCACTGCCATCGACAGATCAGAACGGCATGCCCTCGGTCGATTTCCGGTTCAACCCGACCGGGGCGCGCAAGTTCGGTGCCTATACAAGCGCCAATGTCGGCCAGCCCTTCGCGATCGTGCTGGACAATCAGGTGATTTCGGCGCCGGTGATCCGGCAGGCCATCACCACAGGCTCGGGGCAGATCTCGGGCTCGATGGACTATGAAGAGGCGAACCGCCTGGCCGTGCTGCTGCGTGCGGGTGCCTTGCCGGCGGAACTGACCTTCCTCGAGGAACGGACCGTCGGTCCCGAACTGGGACAGGACAGCATCGACGCGGGCAAGATCGCGGCCAGCGTCGGCTTCGTCGCGGTGATCGTCCTGATGTGCCTGTCCTACGGGCTGCTTGGCGTGTTTGCCTCGGTCGCGCTCGCGGTGAACATGGGCATGATCTTCGGCGTGCTGTCGATGATCGGGGCGACGCTGACGCTGCCCGGTATCGCGGGCATCGTTCTGACCATCGGCATGGCGGTTGACGCCAACGTGCTTGTGTTCGAACGGATACGCGAAGAGCTGAAGACCGCGCGCGGCCCGGCCCGTGCCATCGAACTGGGCTACGAGAAGGCGATGTCCGCCATCGTGGACGCCAATATCACCACGCTGATCATCGCCGCGATCCTGTTCGTTCTGGGCTCGGGGCCGGTCAAGGGGTTTGCCGTGACACTGACCATCGGTATCGTCACGTCTGTCTTCACCGCGCTGTATGTGACGCGGCTGATGACGGTGGCGTGGTTCGAACGTTCCCGCCCGCGCAAGATCGAGGTTTGACATGGCATTTCGTCTGAAACTTGTCCCCGACGAAACGCGGATCGATTTCTTCCGCTGGCAGGCCCTGACCTTCGGCATCTCGTCGGTTCTGGCCGTGCTGTCGGTGGTGGCGCTGTTCATGTTTGGCCTGAATTTCGGGATCGATTTCAAGGGCGGCACCACGATCCGGACCGAATCCGTACAGCAGGTGGATGTCGGTGAATACCGCGCCGCGCTGCAGCCGCTGAATCTTGGCGATGTCGCGATCACGCAGGTCTATGACCCGACCTTCCGCGAGGATCAGCATGTCGCGCAGGTTCGCATCAGCGCGCAGGAAGGCACCGAATCCGTCACCCCCGAAACCATCGCTGCGGTCGAGACGGCGCTGCAGCAGGTCGATCCGTCGATCACCTTCCCGTCGGTCGAATCGGTCGGCCCGAAGGTGTCGGGTGAGCTGATCCAGACCGCGGTCTATGCGGTTCTGGCGTCGCTTGTGGCGATCTCCTTCTATATCTGGCTGCGCTTCGAATGGCAGTTCTCGATGGGCGCGATCGTGTCGCTGGTTCACGACGTGCTGATCACCATGGGCGTGTTTGCGGTGTTCCAGATCAAGTTCGACCTGACCACCATCGCAGCCCTTCTGACCATCGTCGGGTATTCGATCAACGATACCGTGGTTGTCTTCGACCGGCTGCGCGAAAACCTGATGAAATACAAGAAACGTCCGCTGCGCGATCTGATGAACCTGTCGGTGAACGAAACACTGTCGCGCACGGTGATGACCTCGGGGACGACGCTGGTCGCCCTGATCGCGCTGTTGGTTCTGGGCGGGGATGTGATCCGCGGCTTTGTCTTCGCCATCACTTTCGGCATCATCATCGGCACCTATTCGTCGATCTACGTGGCCAAGAACGTGGTGCTATGGCTGGGCGTCAAGCGCGACTGGTCGAAAAAGGACCCCAAGCAGGACGGCTCGCCCTTCTCGGGCGCCGAGGCGCCCTGATGGCGATGAAGCCCACCGATTTCGACGGGGCGGTGCCGGTCGACGGCTATGGTCCCGGCTTTTTCCGGGTGGGGGGCAAGGTGTTCCAGGGGGCCGTGCTGGTGACCGAGGGCGGCGGCCGCGGCTGGGGCGGTTTGTCCGATCAGTCGGCACTGCTGTCCCTGGCAGGCCGGATCGACGTCTTGTTCGTTGGCATGGGCGCCGACATCTCGCATCTGCCGCCGGACCTGGCGCAGGCGCTGCAGGACGCGGGGATCGCCGTCGAGGCGATGGCCTCTCCGACCGCCGCGCGGACCTACAACGTGACGCTGTCGGAAGGCCGCCGCGTCGCCTGCGCCCTTCTTCCCGTATGAGTCTGCTGACCGTCCAGGATCTTGCCGTCGCGCGCGGCGGGATGCGGGCGGTCGAAGGGGTGACTTTTTCTCTGGCGGCCGGGCAGGCGCTGATCCTGCGCGGCCCGAATGGCATCGGCAAGACGACATTGCTGCGCACCATCGCCGGATTGCAGCCGCCGGTTCAGGGCCGGATCGCGATGCCAGACGACGCCGTGGCCTACGCGGCCCATGCCGACGGGCTGAAGACCGCGCTGACAGTGACTGAAAACCTGCGCTTCTGGGCGGAAATCTTTGGCGGTGGCGGGCTGGATGCCGCGATGTCTGCAATGGACCTGCGGGGGCTTGCCGATCGCCCGGCGGCGGCGTTGTCGGCGGGTCAGAAACGTAGATTGGGGTTGGCGCGTCTGCTGGTCACCGGTCGGAAGCTGTGGATCCTTGACGAGCCGACCGTGTCGTTGGACACGGCGTCGGTGGCACGCTTCGCGACAGCGGTGCGGGATCATCTGGCGGCGGGCGGCGCAGCGCTGATGGCCACGCATATCGATCTGGGTCTGGACGAGGTCGAGGTGCTGGACCTGACGCCGCGTCGCGCCAAGCCCGGGGTGCCGACGCGGCCCGCAGGCTTCAACGAGGCGTTCGCATGATCGTCCGGCCCCGCTGCCGCATCCGCCCGACGCGACGCGCCGGGCAGCGCCCGGCCTTCCGGGCCCAAATCGTGCCCAGTTCTGGCAGCGCGGGCCGCGGGCGCGATCCAGGGCGCTTCGCCACCGCCGGCAACGCAGTGCCGGCAAGCGTGGGGGGGCAGTGGTGCTGGCGCTTCTGAAACGCGATCTCGCGCTTGCCACGCGGGCGGGCGGCGGGTTCGGACTGGCCGTCGCGTTCTTCCTGATCCTCTGCGCGCTGGTGCCGTTCGGCGTCGGACCCGATACCGGCGCCTTGCGTCCGATCGGACCCGGTATTCTCTGGGTCGGTGCGCTTCTGGCCTGTCTTCTGTCGCTGGACCGGATCTTTGCGCTGGATCACGAGGATGGCAGCATGGATCTTCTGGCCACCGCGCCGATCCCGCTGGAAGGCGTCGTCGCGGTCAAGGCACTTGCCCACTGGATCACCTCGGGTCTGCCGCTGATCGTGGCCGCGCCGGTCTTCGGATTGCTGCTGCACCTGCCCGGTGCGGCGACGCCGTGGCTGATCGCCTCGCTGCTGGTCGGCACGCCGGCACTGTCTATGCTCGGCGCGTTTGGCGCGGCCATTACCGTCGGCCTCCGGCGCGGTGGCCTGCTGCTGTCGCTACTGGTGCTGCCCTTGTATATTCCGACCCTGATCTTCGGGACCGAGGTCGTTCGTCGCGGGGCCGAAGGCGGCGATCCTGCGACGCCGATGCTGTTTCTGGCAGGCATCACCGCGGGCGTGATCGCGCTGGTTCCCTTTGCCGCCGCCGCCGCGTTGCGCGTGAACCTGCGCTGATGTGACTTGAGCCTTGCCCGCGCCACCGCTAGGGAACACATATGTCGATCTGGGAATACGCAAACCCCGTCAAGTTCATGCGCCTGTCCGGCGCGATCCTGCCGTGGGTCGTTGTCGGGGCCGTGCTGTGTACGGTCGGTGGTGTCGTCTGGGGCTTCCTGACGCCGCTGGACTACAAGCAGGGCGCGACCGTCAAGATCGTCTTCCTGCATGTGCCGGCGGCGATGATGGCGATCAATATCTGGGTGATGATGCTGGTCACCTCCCTGATCTGGCTGATCCGTCGTCATCATGTCAGCGCCCTGGCGGCCAAGGCCGCAGCGCCGGTCGGCGCTGTGATGACGCTAATCGCGCTGGCGACCGGCGCGATCTGGGGCCAGCCGATGTGGGGCAGCTGGTGGGAATGGGATCCGCGGCTGACCAGCTTCCTGATCCTGTTCCTGTTCTATGTCGGCTATATTGCGCTGTGGTCCGCAATCGAGGATCCTGACAGCGCCGCGGACCTGACCGGTGTTTTGTGCCTTGTCGGGTCGGTCTTCGCGCTGCTTAGCCGATATGCGGTGCTGTTCTGGAACCAGGGGCTGCATCAGGGCGCCAGCCTGTCCGTCGCCCCCGGCGAACGGATGAGCGCGGTCTATCGCTATCCGCTATACCTGTCGATGCTGGGCTTCCTGCTGCTGTTCCTGGCGCTGCTGCTGATCCGGACCCGGACAGAAATTCGCAGGCGGCGCCTGGCCGCGCTGCAGGCTAGGGAGATTCGCGGATGATCGAACTTGGGAAATACGCTGGCACCGTGCTGGCGGCTTATGGCGTATCGGTATTGCTGCTGGCGGGAATCGTCTGGCACAGCGTCGCCGCCAACGCGCGCGCGCGAAACGATCTGCACCGGCAGGAGGGCAGGACGAATGGCTAGGCTTTCGCCGCTTGTCGCGCTGCCGCCGCTGGCTTTTGCCGCGATTGCCGGGATGTTTCTGTGGGGCATGGGGCGTGATGATCCCGATGCGCTGCCCTCGGCGCTGATCGGGCGCGAGGCGCCGACCGTGCCGGCGACGACCTTGCCCGGCCGGACCCAGCTGACCGACGACATGCTGCGTGCACCCGGTGTGAAGCTGGTCAATTTCTGGGCCAGCTGGTGTCCGCCCTGCCGAGCCGAACATCCGACGCTGACAAGCTTGTCGCACGAAATGCCGGTCTATGGCATCGATCTGAAGGACCCGCCGTCGAACGCGACCGAATTCCTCGACGAACACGGCGATCCGTTCCGGGCACTGGCCACGGATCCAAGTGGTCGTGCTGCCATCGACTGGGGCGTGACCGCCCCGCCCGAGACCTTCATCATTGATGGCGAAGGTCGGATCCTGCATCGCCATGCGGGCCCGCTGATCCGCGAAGACTATACCAACCGCTTCCTGCCCGAGCTTGAGAAGGCACGAGAGGCGGCCCGCTAGGCGGGGCTGTTCACGGGTTGCCGGGCGCCTTGCGCCCGGCGGTGCAAGCGCCCGACATTGTGCCCGTTGCGCCGTTCCGCGCGATGACCCGTCACCGGGCACCCGGATTGCCGGGCGCTGCCCGACGCCGTGCGTCGGGCGGGTCGCTTCATCTGCATCGCGTTGCGCGCTTGCGCGTTTTGGTTGCAGGGGACAGACTGACCTCATTTGAGCATCAATGGAGGTTACGATGAAACGGAAAAGCGTTGCGGTTGCGTTGCTGGCGGGCGGCGCGTGGGCCGCGCCGGTGGTGGCACAACAGGCCACCGATGACATCGCCCCCGAGATTTCCAGCGAGGCCGCGGGCGAAACCGCGTTCGCCGGACTAAGCCAGGGTGCCCGCGATGCGCTGACATCGAAATCCGAGGGCAAGCCGGTCACCGCGCAGAACTGGATGGTCGCGGCGGCCAATCCGCTGGCGGTCGAAGCGGGCGCAAGGATTCTGGAACAGGGCGGCAGTGCAGCCGATGCGATGGTGGCGGTGCAGACCGTTCTTGGCCTGGTTGAACCGCAAAGCTCGGGCCTCGGCGGTGGAGCGTTTCTGGTCTGGTACGATGCCAAAAGCGGCAAGCTGACGACGCTGGATGCCCGCGAGACCGCACCATTGGCGGCGACACCGACCTATTTCCAGGATGAGAATGGCGAGCCGCTGGAGTTCTTTGATGCGGTCGTCGGCGGGCGTTCCGTCGGTACGCCTGGCACGCCCGCGTTGCTGGAAGCGGCGCATCGGCGTTGGGGGAAAGCGAACTGGGGCAGCCTGTTCGAGGACGCGATCAAGCTGGCCGAGGATGGATTCGAGGTGTCTCCGCGTCTTGCCGGGCTTGTGGCAGAGGACAGCGACAGGCTGGGCCGGTTCCCGGCGACCAAGGCTTATTTCTTTCCGGACGGCACTGCCATTGCCTCTGGCGCCACACTGCGCAATTCCGACTATGCCCATGTGTTGCGGCGGCTTGCGGCCGAAGGAAGCGACGCGTTCTACAAGGGCGAGATCGCCGAGGGGATCGTCGACACAGTGCGCAGCGCCGAGGGCAATCCCGGTCTGCTGTCGGCCGAGGATCTGGCGCGATATCGCGTCATCGAACGGCCAGCCGTCTGTGCCGAGTATCGCGACCACGACATTTGCGGTATGGGGCCGCCGTCCTCGGGGGCGCTGACCGTGGGGCAGATTCTGGGCATGCTGGGCGGGTATGACCTTGCCGCGCTTGGCGCCGAGAGCCCCGAAAGCTGGCGGCTGATCGGCGATGCCTCGCGGCTGGCCTTCGCGGATCGCGGCCGCTACATGGCCGACAGCGATTTCGTTCCCGTGCCGACCGAGGGGTTGGTTGCGCCTGACTATCTCTCCGAACGTGGCAAGCTGCTGTCGGGTGACGACGCGCTGCCCGAGGTCAGTGCCGGATCGCCGGGTTGGAGCCACGCGATGCTGTGGGGCCAGGACAGCGCGATCGAATTCCCTTCGACCTCGCATATCTCGATCGTGGATGCTGACGGAAACGCGCTGTCGATGACGACAACCATCGAGAACGGCTTTGGTTCGCGCCTGTTCACGCAGGGCTTTCTGCTAAACAACGAACTGACCGATTTCAGCTTCGAGACCCATGACGCTGCGGGCTATCCCATCGCCAACCGGTTGGAGCCGGGCAAGCGGCCGCGGTCTTCGATGGCCCCTAGCATCGTGATGAAGGATGATCGCCCGGTTCTGGTCATCGGTTCGCCCGGCGGCAGCCGGATCATCGGCTATGTCGCCAAGGCAATCATCGGCCATCTCGACTGGGGGCTGGATGTTCAGCAGGCGATCGCATTGCCGAATGTCGTGAACCGCTTTGGCCCGATGGATGTCGAGGCCGGCACGGACGCGGCGGCCCTGACGCAGCCGCTGACCGATCTGGGCTTCGAGGTCAACGAAACCGACCTGACATCAGGGCTGCACGGAATCGCGATCACACCCGAGGGGCTGTCCGGCGGAGCCGACCCTCGCCGCGAGGGCATCGCTTTGGGAGGCTGAACACAAGCCTCCGAATTGGCCGCGCATATTGCGTGTCGCGGTCTCATATACGGCAACCGAAGAACCCGGCATTCGCCGGGTTCATCACCTCTACCGGATCGGAGCAGGCGAGAGCATCGGCGGATGCGGCCAGCAGGGTCAGCATTCATGGCTTCCGGACGTCGGAACGTACCCAATCACAGAATCTGCGGGACGCTATTTTCGCTTGAAGCCCCGCAACCCGCTAAAAGCCTGATGTCGTCTCGCCATCCCTGTAAGGGGCGAGCCATCCATCAACGGCAGGAGGCGCATAAGGCAATTTTTGCAGATCAATGGATGAATGGCGGAGAGGGTGGGATTCGAACCCACGGAACCCTTGCAGGCTCAACGGTTTTCGAGACCGCCCCGTTCGACCACTCCGGCACCTCTCCGCGCTTTTGGGTGGTGAGGCGGGGATTTAGAAGGGTAGGGGTTGAAGTGCAAGGGGGGTTGATCGAAAAAAAACCATTCCCTTGGTGAAAGGCCCGGCCATGTCACGCATGTTTTTTCTGATCGCGGCGCTGCTGGCGTCCCAGGTCGCCCTCGTCCCGGCCATCGCGGCGCCGACCGCCAACGCCGATGCTGCGCGAGGCCGACAGCAAGTTGTGTCTCAGCTGTGGGACGTGATGGGGATGGAGGCGTTGATGCCGTTGCTACGCGACGAGGCGCTGATCGAGGCCGAATCGATGCGGAGCGAGATGTTCGCGCACGGGCGCGAGGCCGGATGGCGTGATCGCGTGGCGCAGATCCATGATCCTGCCCGCCTCGAGTCCCTGTTTCGTCGTGGCGTGCAGGGGGACCTGTCCGATTTGCCCGATCCGCAGATCTCGATGGCACTGGATTTCTATCGCACCACGCTTGGTCAGCGGTTGATCCGGCTTGAGACATCGGCACGGCTTGCGATGCTTGATCCGGCGGTCGAAGAGGATGCGCGCCAGGCGTTCTCGAAGGCGGCCAGCCACAGCGATCCGAGGGTCGAACAGATCGGCCGGCTGATCGAGGATGCCGATCTGGTCGGACCCAACGTCGCCGCTGGGATGAACGCGGCAGTGGCGTTCTCGCAGGGCTTCGCGCAGGCTGGCGGGTTCGACATGGCGATGACAGAGGAACAGATGCTGGCCGACGCCTGGTCTCAGGAACCCAGCCTGCGGGCCGAGACGCTTGGCTGGATGGAGGCCTATCTGATGCTGGCGTATTCGCCGCTGAGCGATGATGAGCTAGAGCGTTACATCGAATTTGCGGGCTCTGACGCGGGGCAGTCGCTGTCGGCGGTCTTGTTCGCGGGTTTCGACGCGCTGTTTTTGCAGACCTCTCGCGATCTGGGGACCGCTGCGGCGGCGCAGATGCAGGGGCGCGACCTTTGAGCCGGGCTGTACAGCTTGCCGGTCCGCTGGCCACCCCGAAGATGCTGGCTGCGCTGGGGCTGACGGCTGAGGGGCCGCCCGAGACGGTGCTGGGAACACTGATCGGCGGCCAGCGCGCGGGGATTGACGCGGAAGATTGGCCGGTATTGCGATCCGATGGCGGTGCGGTGCCAGTGCTGCGGGCGGTTCCGACCCGCGAACTGCGGTTCTACGCCGATGTCATGGGACTGCCTGCGGTCGATCATCCGGACGGACAGATCAGGGGAGTTCGTTCCGGGCAGAACGAGGCAGCGCCATGGTCGGATCAGGATTGGCCGGACGATCTGGCTGCGGCGATCGCGCGCGAAATCGTGTCACTGCAGGATCTTCTGCCTGCGGCACAGATCGCGGCGCGGCTGCCGATGATCGCGGTCTGGGCCGAAAGCCGTTTGCGGGCGGCAGAGGGGCCGCGTTCGGGGGGCACTCTCGTTCCGCCGCGCATGGGCGATGATCTGCGGTTGATCGAACGTCGCCAGCCCTATGCGGGATTCTTTGCCGTGGATGTCTGGGATCTGTCGCATCGCACCCATGCGGGCGGGTTCACGCCTGCCATCACGCGCGAAGGGTTCGTGATGGGGGACGCCGTCGTCGTGCTGCCCTGGGATCCAGTGCGCGACCGCCTGCTGGTGATCGAACAGTTCCGCGTCGGCCCGGCGCTGCGCCACGATCCCCAGCCCTGGCTGCTGGAACCGATCGCTGGTCGTATCGACGCGGGCGAAAGCGTCGAGGATGCTGCCCGGCGCGAGGCGCTGGAAGAAGCGGATCTGCGGCTCGGCCGTTTGTTTCCGGCGGTCCACCACTATCCCAGTCCGGGCGCCGTGACGGAGTTCCTGTATCTGTATCTCGGCATTGCCGATCTGCCGGACGGCTCTGCAGGTGTGAACGGGCTTGATGCCGAGGTCGAGGATATTCGCGGTCATCTGATCGACCGGTCCGATCTGTCCGCGATGGTCCGGGATGGTCAGATCACCAACGGACCGCTGGCGATGCTGTCGCTTTGGCTGGACCGGCAGCACCGGGATCTGATGAAGGAATTGTCGACTTCGTGACGTGGCCCCGCAGGCGGCGCGGGGTTGCCCAATGATGGCCGCCATGTGTAGGTATTCCGAACATTGAACCCGTCCCCACAGAAGGTCGATCGCCATGCGAATCTGTTCTGATCTGTCCGATGCGATCGGCAACACGCCACTGATCCGCCTGAACCGCGCCAGCGAAGAGACGGGCTGTGAAATTCTGGGCAAGGCGGAGTTCCTGAATCCCGGGCAATCGGTCAAGGATCGCGCGGCGCTGTACATCATCCGCGACGCCGTGGCGCGCGGCGAACTGAAGCCCGGCGGCACCATTGTCGAGGGTACGGCCGGCAACACCGGGATCGGGCTGGCGCTGGTCGGCGCGTCGCTGGGGTTTCGCAGCGTCATCGTGATCCCGGAAACGCAGAGTCAGGAAAAAAAGGACATGCTGCGTCTTGCCGGCGCGACGCTGGTCGAGGTACCCGCGGCGCCCTATCGCAACCCTAACAACTATGTCCGCTATTCCGGACGACTGGCCGAGGCGCTGGCGATGACCGAACCCAACGGTGCGATCTGGGCGAACCAGTTCGACAACACCGCCAACCGCCAAGCGCATCTGGAAACCACCGGTCCCGAGATCTGGGACCAGACCGCCGGGAAGGTGGACGGGTTTACCTGCGCAGTCGGCTCGGGCGGCACATTGGCGGGCGTGGCGATGGCGCTGCAGCCGCGCGGGGTCAAGATCGGCCTGGCCGACCCCGAGGGTGCGGCGCTTTACAGCTTTTACACGACCGGAGAGTTTGACAGCCCCGGGAGTTCGATCACCGAGGGGATCGGCCAGGGCCGGATCACCGCCAATCTGGAAGGCTTCACGCCGGACATGGCATGGCGCATTCCCGACAGCGAGGCGTTGCCGATCGTGTTCGATCTGCTGGAGCACGAGGGGCTGTGCCTTGGCGGATCGTCGGGCATCAATGTCGCCGGCGCTATCCGGATGGCGCGTGAGATGGGGCCGGGCCACACCATCGTCACGATCCTGTGCGACTACGGCAATCGGTATCAGACCAAGCTGTTCAATCCCGAATTCCTGCGTGCCAAGGGGCTGCCTGTTCCGGGCTGGATGACCGGCGCTGCGCCCGAGCTGCCCGAGGTTTTCGAAGACTAGAAAGGACCAATGCATGTCGCGCGCATTGCTTGCCGTCTGGTTGACGGTCCTGTTTCTGGTTGCTTCGCCGCTGGCGGCTCAGGTCGAAGGCGGACCGGACTACGCGGCATGGGAGAAGCTCGCCACACAGGCCGAAGAACTGACGGGCGACGAAGAGACGACGGACGAACAATTGGCGACCACGCGTGCCGCCGTCGTGGATTGGCGCGGCAAGTTCCAGCAGGCGCAGAACACCAATTCGGGCCGGATTTCGACCGTCAAGGAACAGCTGGACGCCTTGGGACCGGCACCGGCCGAAGGCAAAAGCGAGGACGAAGACGTCGCCGCGCGACGCAGCGAATTGCAGGAGCAGCTTTCGACGCTGCAGGCCCCACGGCTGAAGGCGGTCGAGGCATTCAGCCGCGCCGATGCGCTGGTCAAGCAGATCGATGAGATCACCGACGCCCGGCAGGCGATCGAACTTGCCACGCTGTCGCCATCGCCGCTTGCCCCCTCAAGCTGGGGCGTGGCGATGACCGATGCGCTGAAACTGGGCGAGGGTGTCGGTGGCGAGGTCGGTCAACTGGCCGACAGCGAGGTTTGGCCGCGGCTGCGTCCCCGACTGCCGCAGGCGGTTGCCTATCTGGTCGTTGCGCTGTTCCTGCTGACCTATGGCCGTTCATGGGTGCAGTCGCTGCCATCGCGCATGTCTGCGCGCGCGTCCGAACACTCGCGTGCGGTGGTGGCCTTCATCGTGTCGCTGGGGCAGATCATTCTGCCGATGGTCGGGCTATATCTTGCCATCCGCGCGATCAAGGCCACCGGTTTGCCGGGCGAATGGACGCTGCCGTTTCTGGATGCGCTGCCTGCCGCGGGGGTGATCCTGTTCGGTGGTGGCTGGCTGGCGCGGCAACTGTTTCCGGCCAGGGTGATCAACTACGAAACCCTGAACATGGAAGACCGGCCGCGGCAGCGGGCGCGGCGGATGACGACATCGCTGGCTGCCGTGTTTGCAATCCATCACGTTCTGTCCCGCGGCGTCCTGCCGCTTTCGGGTATCTACGAGCGGATCGGCGATCCGGTCATGCGGGTGCCGCTGGAGATCAACCAGGGGGCGGTCTCGGTCTGGCACTATGTGCTGCTTGTCGGCGCGGCGGTGGCGCTGTTCCGGTTGGGCAAGGCGCTGCGCACGCTGAAGCACGGTGCCGCGGGGGCCAATCAGACCTATCGCCACAAGACCCTGTCGGTGGCCGGGTTGCTGACCCGTATCGTCGTGGTGATCGCCGTGCTGATCGGTGCGCTGGGGTTCATCAACCTCGCGAACATGCTGGTCTGGCCTTGGACGCTGACACTGGCACTGATCGGCCTTCTGATCCTGCTTCAGGATTTCATTGCCGACTTCTTCAACATGGTAAAGCGCGGCGAAGAGGGCGCGCGCGACGGGCTGGGCCCGCTGCTGATCGGCTTTGCGCTGGTGATCCTGTCGATCCCGCTCTTCATGGTGATCTGGGGCGCGCGGCGCACCGATCTGGCCGAATACTGGGGCACGTTCGAACGCGGTTTCAGCGTCAGTGGCATCACCATCTCGCCGGGTGGTGTGCTGGCGTTCCTGCTGGTTTTCGGCATCGGCTACATGGTGACACGGGGCGTGCAGAGCGCCTTGCGCAGTTCGGTTCTGCCCAAGACGCGGCTGGATGCGGGCGGGCAGAACGCGGTGGTGTCGGGGCTTGGATATGTGGGGATCTTTCTGGCCGGTCTTCTGGCGATCACTTCGGCGGGGATCGACCTGTCGTCGCTGGCATTCATTGCCGGTGCTCTGGGTGTCGGCATCGGCTTTGGCATGCAGAACATCGTCTCGAACTTCGTTTCGGGCATCATCCTGCTGATCGAACGCCCGATCAGTGTCGGCGACTGGATCAGCGCGGGCGGTCAGCAGGGCATCGTCAAGCGCATCTCGGTTCGTTCGACGCAGGTGGAAACCTTCGACAAGACCGAGGTGATCGTTCCCAACAGCGATCTGATCAGCCAGCCGGTCACCAACTGGACCCGCCACAATCAGACAGGTCGGATCATCATTCCGATCGGCGTGGCCTATGGGTCGGACACCCGCAAGGTGGAACGCATCCTGACCGAGATCATCGAAGACCAGCCGATCGTGACCATCGACCCGCCGCCCGCGGTGCTGTTTCGCGGTTTCGGCGCGGACAGCCTTGATTTCGAGATCCGCGCAGTCCTGTCGGACGTGACCGCAGGCCTGGGCGTCACGTCAGAGGTCTGTCACCAGATCGCCGAGAGGTTCGCAGCCGAGGGGGTCGAGATCCCGTTCGCTCAGCGTGATATCTGGTTGCGCAACCCCGAAGCTTTGCGCGGCGAAAAGGCCGGGCCGAAGTCCGGACCGGAGGATGATACCGAAAACCAGCCAGTTGCGTTCGAGAAGCGGCCTGCCGGTGAGCCTGCGACCGTGAAAGATCCGCGGATCGCCTTCGACGACGCGGATGGCGGCGATGCCGGGCCCGACAGTGGCGGCGGTGAAGGTGGCGGGGACCGGTAGGCCGGTCCCGCCATTTTGCGCGAGCCCGAGGTGTCAGCGCCCCCGCGTCAGCCCCTCGATCGCGCGGGGCGGCACAGGACGAGTGACAAGATGGCTTTTGCGTTTTTCGTAGAAGGCGTTTCCGCCGGTCACCAGAACATAGTGCATGTTGTCATAGGGGAAGCTGTAGCCCGCCGTATGAAAGAAGGTGGCGTTGCCGACCAACGGATGACGCTCTCCTCGCATGACGGCGGTCGCTGCCTCGCGGACCAGAGGCACGGAACGGTCGTTCATCTTTCGACGCATCACGCCCGGCGCGAACTGGTTTTTCTGGGCAACGACGCCGCAGACCGTGTCGGGAAACTGAGAAGACCTGACGCGGTTCATCACCACGCTGCCGACGGCGATCATGCCATCCCGGCTTGATCGGTTGGATTCGAAATACATCGCCCGTTGCATGCATTCGACTTCGGAATGCCGCCCCGGCATGCCGCAGCCTGTCAGCACGGTGGTGGCGACGCAGCCAAGCAGCACAGCGCTGCGCAGCGCAGGATATGGAAAACTCATCTGCCCGTTCCTTCCGCCGATCGCGGATTATCGGTTATCTATCTGCATTGGATAGCAAGCCGGGACATGGCGCATCAACCGCCTATTTGGACGCCGGCGCTCAGGCCGCCAGCGACGAGGGCGGGGCGGGCGGTGCATCGTCGCTGCTGCCGTCATCGGGCAAGCCTTCGCGCGACAACAGGACCGCGACCGGCCTTAGCCACGGGATATGCGCGCAGACGATCATCAGCGCGACCATGATCGGCACCGCCAGAAACATTCCCGGCACCCCCCATACGGCCCCCCAGAACGCCAGGCTGAGGATGATGCCGAAGCTGGACAGCCGCAGCGTCTGCCCCAGAAGCATCGGGTCCAGCACATTGCCGATGATGAACTGCACCAGCGTGCAGGCGACCGCGACCAGCAAGGTCAGCGTCGTATCGCCGCTTAGGACGAAGGCAAGTATCGCTGTGATGACGGTGGCGATGATCGAGCCGACCGACGGGATGAAGTTGAGAATGAAGGTCAGCAGCGCGACAGCGCCCGCTAGTTCCAGCCCGGAAAACCGGAAAATCGCCCAGACCGCGCTGGCCGTGACCGCGCTGACCGCCGTCTTGACCACAAGATAGCGGTTTACCCTGTGCATGATCGACGCGATGATCCTTCGAACCTGCAACGCCTTTTCGGGGTCGCCCGTCAGACGTTCGATCTTGGTGGGGAACCAGACTTGTTCGGCGAACATGAAGCCGACGAACAGGATCACCAGCACGCTGCCCGACAGCAGTCCGGATGCCTGCCCGGCAAGCGATCTGATCCAGCCGGTGATGTTGAAATTTGCAATCGCCGTCAGAATCCGTTCCTGGACCTCGGGGCCCAGACGTTCGGTCAGGCTGGGCAATGCGGCCTGTGCCTGTTCGGCGTAGGTGATCGAGATGATGACTACTTCGTTGATCTGCGTGACGATGGTCGTGGACAGCCACAGCAAGGCCAGCGTGATGCCGATCAGCGCCAGCGTCGTGCCCAGCCATTTCGGCACCTTCAGCCGTGACGAGATGGCAAAGATCGCGTCCGATGTCAGTGAGAACAGGATGATCGCGATGGCCAGCGAGATCAGGATGAAGCGCGCCTGAACCAGCATGAACAGCAGCAGTCCAAAGGCGATAAGTCCGAGAAACCCGGTCTGAAGTCGCTCACGCAGTACCGCCTCGCCCGAACTCTTATCCAATCCGTTCCCCGTTCTTCACCTCATCCCCGTGGTCGGCATCGCCTGCTGGCCCGCCGACCGCAGGGATATCCTAGTCGTTCGCCTCGTCGTCGTCTCCGATTTCGGCATCACCCTGTTCGGCGATCCGTGCGACCGATACGACGACCTCGCCGGTGGCGGTGTTGAACACACGCACCCCGCCGGCGCTGCGCGATCGGAAGCTGATCCCTTCCACCGGCACCCGGATCGATTGCCCGGTCGATGTCGCCAGCATGATCTGGTCGTCCGTCTCGACCGGGAAGCTTGCGACCAGAGCGCCGCCGCGCATCGCCTTGTCCATCGCCATCACGCCCTGACCGCCGCGTCCGCGCACCGGGTAGCCATGGCTGGAACTGATCTTGCCCGCGCCTTTCGCGGTGATGGTCAGGATCAGATCCTCGGCCGCCGACATCTGGGCATAGCGTTCCTGGGTGATGCTGCCTTCCGCAACGGCCTCTTCGTCCTCGTCGGGCTCGGCGCCATCGTCCAGCGCGCCCGCAACGGCCCGACGCATCTTTAGATAGGCGACGCGTTCCGCGGGATCGGATTCGAAATGCCTTATCACCGACATGCTGACGACGTTATCGCCCTGCGTCAGGCGGATGCCGCGCACGCCGGTCGAATCGCGGCCCTTGAACACCCGGACCGCCGTTGTCGGAAAGCGGATCGCACGACCACCCGAGGTTACCAGCATCACATCGTCATCCTCGGTCGCCATGCGCACGCCCACAAGGCTGACGCCTTCGGGCAGTTTCATAGCGATCTTGCCGTTGGATTTGACGTTGGTGAAGTCCGACAGCGCATTCCGCCGCACATCGCCCTGATCTGTCGCGAAAACGACCTGATATCTGTCCCATTCCGCCTCGGGTGCATCCATGGGCAGCAATGCCGCGATGGACACGCCCGGTTCGATCGGCAGGATGTTGACGATCGCCTTGCCCTTGGATGTGCGCCCGCCAAGCGGCAGCCGCCAGGTCTTCATGCGATAGACCATGCCGTCGGTGGTGAAGAACAGAAGTTCGGTATGGGTGTTGGCGACGAACAGCGTGGTCACCACGTCGTCTTCCTTGGTGGCCATGCCGGACAGGCCCTTGCCGCCGCGCCGTTGCGACCGGAATTCGGCCAGCGCGGTCCGCTTGATATAGCCGCCCGAGGTGATCGTGACGACCATGTCCTCACGCTCGATCAGATCCTCGTCCAGCATGTCGCCGGACCATTCGGTGATCTCGGTGCGACGCGGCACGGCGAAAAGTTCCTTCACCTCGCGCAGCTCGTCACTGATAATCGCCATGATCCGTTCGCGCGAGGCCAGGATGGCAAGGTAATCGCGGATCGCCTCGGCCAGCGACTGCAATTCGTCCGTGACTTCCTTGACGCCGATCTGCGTCAGGCGCTGAAGGCGCAGGTCCAGGATGGCGCGGGCTTGGGTTTCTGACAGGTTATAGGTGCCGTCCTCGTTCACCGGGTGCCGAGGATCGTCGATCAGGCGCAGATATTCGACGATGGCGTGTGCGGGCCAGCGACGCTGCATCAGGCGTTCGCGCGCCTCGGCGGCGTCGGCGCTGCTGCGGATCGTCGCGACGACTTCGTCCACATTGCTGACCGCGACGGCGAGGCCGCACAGAACATGGCTGCGTTCGCGTGCCTTGCGCAACTCGTGCGCCGTCCGGCGGGCCACCACTTCTTCACGGAAGCTGATGAAGTGGGTCAGAAAGTCGCGCAGCGGCAGTTGTTCCGGCTTGCCACCGTTCAGCGCCAGCATGTTGCAGCCGAAGGTGGTCTGCATCTGGGTAAACCGGAACAGCTGGTTCAGCACCACGTCCGGTGTCGCGTCGCGTTTCAGTTCGACGACAACGCGCACACCCTGCCGGTCGGATTCGTCCTGCACGCTGGCAATGCCTTCGATCCGCTTTTCCTTGGCCAGTTCCGCGATCCGTTCGATCATGCTGGATTTGTTGACCTGATAGGGAATCTCGTCGATGACGATGGCGAAACGGTCCTTGCGCGGCTCCTCGATATGGGTACGAGAACGGATGATGACGCTGCCGCGGCCTTCAAGATATGCTTTGCGCGCGCCGGATCGGCCCAGGATCATCGCGCCGGTCGGAAAGTCGGGGCCGGGAATGATCTCCATGATCCGTTCGGTCGGCAGATCCGGATTTTCGATCAGTGCCAGAGTGGCATCCACGACCTCGCCCAGGTTGTGCGGCGGGATGTTGGTCGCCATGCCGACGGCGATGCCGCCAGCGCCGTTGACCAGCATGTTCGGGAACCGCGCCGGCAGCACGGTCGGTTCGCTGTCCTTGCCGTCATAATTGTCCTGAAAATCGACCGTTTCCTTGTCGATATCGGCCATCAGGAAATTCGCCGGCTTGTCCATGCGCACTTCGGTATAGCGCATCGCAGCGGGCGGGTCGCCGTCCATCGAGCCGAAATTCCCCTGGCCGTCCAGCAGCGGCAGCGACATCGAAAAATCCTGCGCCATCCGCACCAGCGCGTCATAGATCGCGGCGTCGCCATGGGGGTGATACTTCCCCATCACGTCGCCGACCGGACGGGCCGATTTGCGATAGGGCTTGTCGGCGGTGTTGCCGGTCTCGTTCATCGCATACAGGATACGGCGATGGACGGGTTTCAGACCGTCGCGAAGATCGGGGATCGCACGGCTGACGATCACCGACATCGCATAGTCCAGATACGATGTCCGCATCTCGGACGAAATGTCGATCACCGGCCCGTCATGAGCCATCACGACGCGCTCGGTCGCGCCGTTTTCTTCGCCCGAGTCGGGGGTTTCCGGAAGATCGTCTTCGGGGGTGTCGGCCACGGGAATTCCTCAACATCTTGTTGGGTTTCGGTATAGCCGACACGGATGCTGGGGGCAATCTTGCCCGGGCCTTTTTGCGGCCGGACGCGGGCCTAGCGGCCCAAGCCCGCCGCGCGCGCCCAGATCAGCGTCAACCCGGCCGAGAACAGCGCGTTCCAGCCTGCCATCGACAGGCCAAGAAACGACCACGCGATCTCGTCGCAGCGCACCACGGGCGCGGCTTGCAGCTTGGCCATCAGATCCTGGGTGGACAGGCGGGCGATGTCGCCCACGCCGCCGGAACAATGGGCCGGTCCCGGCCACCAGCCGATCTCGACCCCGGTGTGATAGATTGCAAGTCCCGTCGCGACCGCCGCGGCGGCCATGCCAAGGATCGCGAACAGCCGGACGCGCCCGGTCAGCCATAGCAGGGCCGCGACGATCACCGCCGCCAGATGCGGCCAGCGTTGCAGGATGCACAACTCGCACGGTGCATAACCCGCCGCCTGAAAGCCCAGTGCCGCGATCAGCAGCGCGGCCGAACCCGCACCAGCCATCAAGCCAAGACGAAGACCCCTCATAGATACCTCAACGCGACGAAACCGCCGATCAGCGCGATCATGAACAGCGTGAAGACCAGCCCCAGCCGGTTCTCGATGAAGGTGCGGATCGGCGGGCCGAACCGCCAAAGCAGCCCGGCCACGACGAAGAACCGTGCAGCCCGTCCGATGACCGAGGTCAGCAGGAACAGCGGCAGCGGCAGTCCGACGGCACCGGAAAAGATCGTGATGACCTTGAAGGGAAACGGCGTCAGCGCAGCGAACAGCACCGCCCATCCGCCATACTCGGCGAAACGCGCGGCCAGATGGTGATACGCCTCTTCCTTGCCATACACGGTCAGCACCCATTGCCCGACCGATTCCATCAGTGCCGCGCCGATCCAGTATCCCAGCAGCGCGCCCAGAACGGATCCGGCGGTCGCCACCAGCGCGATCGCCCAGGCCTTGGTGCGATCGGCCAGAACCATCGGGATCATCAGCACGTCCGGCGGGATCGGAAAGACCGAGCTTTCGATGAAGCTGACCCCGAAAAGGGACGGCATCGCATGACGATGCGCCGCCAGGCCCATGGTCCAGTCGTAAAGCCTGCGCAGCATCACGGTCCCTTCCTGTTATCGGCGCTGTGGATGGACCGATGGCGGGATGCGGTCAAGCATCTTGCGTCCGTTTCGCGCTGCTGTGATCTTGGCGTTGCCCTTGGACGGAAAGCGCACGGACCGCTTGGGGCAGTTTGATCGGGTGAACAGGTCGCGCCGCACGCGGCGGGGACATCAGCAAAGGGCGGTTACGCGATGAGATGGCAGGGCAGACGCGGCAGCGGCAATATCGAAGATCGGCGCGGCATGGGCCGCGCGGGGGCAGGGGGGATCGGCATCGTCGGCATGCTGGCGGTGCTGGCCTTCGGATATTTCTTCGGCATCGACATCTCGCCGGTGGTGCGGGAACTGGATCAGGGGCAGCCTCAGGCCAACGCGCCGCTGTCCGAGCGTGATCAGCAATACGGCCAGTTCGTCTCGGTCGTTCTGGCGGACACGGAAGAGGTCTGGGCTGCCATTCTGCCCCAGCAGGCAGGGCGCGACTATGCCGACCCCAGGCTGGTTCTGTATAGCGGCGTCGTGCAGTCGGCCTGCGGCGGGGCGTCCGCGGCGATGGGGCCCTTCTACTGCCCGAACGATCAGAAGATCTATCTGGATACCGATTTCTTCGACCTGATGGCGCAGAAGATGGGCGCGGGCGGCGACTTCGCCTATGCCTACGTGATCGCGCACGAGGTTGGCCATCATGTCCAGAACCTTGTCGGGACGCTGGGGCAGGTGAATGCCGCGCGCGGCCGCATGGACGAGGCGCGGTCGAACAGGCTGTCGGTGCTGACCGAATTGCAGGCCGATTGCTATGCCGGAATCTGGGCGCGGCAGGCGGATCAGCGTTTCGGCACCCTGGAAGAGGGCGACCTGCAAGAGGCTGCGCGTGCCGCCCACGCGGTCGGCGACGATGTGATTCAGTCGAATGCCGGGCGCACGCCGATGCCCGACAGCTTTACCCATGGCAGCGCCGAGCAGCGCCAGGAATGGTTGATGCGTGGCTATCGTTCGGGCGACATGAGACAATGCGACACATTCAGCCAGGCCGGGCTGTAGCCCATATCCCTGATACGGAACCGGAGGATCACATGACCATTCACGCCCTTGCCCCGATCTCGGCCTTTTGCGCCATTCTGTTGCTGTCGGCCTGCGCGGCCTCGCGTCCCCGCGCGCGGGCGACTGCGCGGTCGCGCCGCTAGGGCAATCAGCGCGGCAGGCGGACGCCCCGCCCGTGTTCAAGCCTTGCCCAGTCGGGCCACCAGCCCAGCTTTTCCAGCACGACCAGCGCCGCGGCCAGTGCGACAATCGCCAACACCAGCTTGACCATGCGCGGGCTGGGCGGATTGCGGGCCCATTTCGAAGCCCTTAACAGCCAGATCAGGTTGTTCATTGCCCGCTTGCCCTGCTATTGCGTGGCTCGCACCACACGACGCGACGCCCCGAAACTCAAGAGCCTCCCTTGCCGCATCATCAGGACAGCCGCAACCTTCCCTACTCGGCGCAGCAGATGTTCGACCTCGTCGCCGATGTCGAACGCTATCCCGAATTCCTGCCGTGGAACAGCGCCGCCCGCATCCGGTCCCGCCAGACCCGCGATGACGGCAGCGAGGAAATCGCGGCCGATCTTGTCATCAGTTTCAAGGTGTTTCGCGAGCGTTTCGGCAGCCGGGTCGTCCTGTTTCCGGCCGATCCCTCGACCGGGGCGTTGCGGATCGACACGGAATATCTGGATGGCCCGTTCAAATACATGCGCAGCGGCTGGACCTTTACGGACCTTGCGGATGGCGGCTGTCATGTCGATTTCTTCGTTGATTTCGAATTCCGCAATGCCATTCTGCAAAAGCTGATCGGCGTCGTCTTTCACGAGGCCATGTCGCGTATCGTACGGGCCTTCGAAGAGCGTGCGCGCGCTCTTTACGGCCAGCCCTGATCGCCCAAGGAGACTGCCATGACCGTGACCGATCCGCAGACCGCCCCTGACCTGACCCCGGCAAAGATAGTCTATGGTCTTTATGCGGTGGGCTACGCGGTCGCCATCACCGCGCTGGCCGGCGTGATCTATGCCTATTTCTCGCGGGGCAGGGACGAATTGCTGGACAGCCATCTGACGTTCCAGATCCGCACCTTCTGGATCAGCCTGGCGATCGGTCTGCTGGCGCTGGTCACCATGATCGTCGGGATCGGTTTCCTGATCTGGGCGTTCCTTGCCGTCTGGGGGCTGATCCGGGTGATCTCGGGATTTCTGCTGGCCAATGACGGCAAGCCGATCACCGGCACAAAATATCTTGGCATGATGGCGTTCTGAACCGGATTGCCGCGTCAGCGTTGCAAAAGCGCCTGAATCCGGCGGATCTGCGTTGCGAGGATGGACGTGATATCGTCGATTTTCATGTCCGTATCCGACGCCCATGCCCGAAACCCGTTTGCCAGCGCATGGGCAAATATCTCGGCCACCAGCTCGGCTTCGGGAGCATGGTCGGGTCCCGTCCGGGTCAGGATCAACTGCGACAGCTGTTGTGACAATCGTTGCAACGATGCGTGAAACGCCGGCATGAGTTCGGGAGATCGGGCCAGAAGCCTGTCGATCATCCGTGCCGTGTCGCGGTGCAGATCGATGGCATGCATATGACGGCGCAGGACTTCGCAAAGATCGTCTATCAGGGTGCCGTCCGCGTTGCGAAACCAGTCCGCCAGATCCTGCTCGATCACCGGCTGCCGGCCCACCAGGGCTGACTGCTTGTTCGGGAAGTAATTGAAGAAGGTGCGCAGGCTGATCCCTGCCTCGGACGCGATCATTTCGGTCGTGATCGAATCATGTCCGTCGCGCAGGGCCAGCCGCAACGCAGCGGCCTGAATTTCGCTGGCCGTCTGGCGGCGACGGCGATCGCGAAGTGTCGCGGTCTCGGTCATGGGCAGGCTCTCGAATATTTCATCAGATGCAAATATTGCACGGCGCGCAAGTTCATGCAACAACACCCGCGCCGGGATCGTCAATGTCCGGCCGGTTTGCTCCTGCAAGAGGATAGGATGATGCCAAGTCCAAGACACGCGATCCGGCTCGCGATACTTGCCTTGCTGACGTTTTCGGGGATCGCCCTTGCGCAGGAAGCGCCTCCGAAACAGGTCGGCGTCGTCACGTTGCAGCGTCAGGACGTGCCGCGGATCGTGACCGTTCCGGGCCGTGCGGTAGCGGCTGCCAGGGCCGGAATACGGCCGCGGGTGGGCGGAATCATCACCGGCATCCTGTATGACGAGGGGCGGCCCCTGAAGGTGGGCGACCCGATGTTCAGCATCGACGACACCACCTATGCCGCCAATCTCAGCAGTGCGGAAGCGCAGGTCGCCTCGGCCCGCGCAACGCTGACCGAGGCCGAAACCTCCTTCAACCGGACCCAGCAGCTTGTGGGATCCGGGACGACGCAGGCGCAGGTCGATGCGGCGCGGGCAACGCTGGAACAGGCGCGCGCCGGTCTGCAGTCGGCGCAGGCGGCGCAGCGGCTGGCGCAAGCCGATCTGGACTGGACGACCGTCACCAGCCCGATCGACGGGATGGCCAGCGTGTCCGAGGTGTCGGTCGGCGATCTGGTCACGGCGGGCCAGGCTGACGCGCTGGCGACAGTCACGCAGCTGGACCCGATCGAGGTGGACATGTATGAGCCGTCGGCCCGGATGCTGCGTGTCTTCGAGGATATCTCCGAGGGTCGGTTGCAGATGCGCGACAAGTTGCAAGCGACCCTGACGCTGGAGACCGGCCAGACCTACGAGGCCACAGGCGAACTGGTCGCACCGGGTTTCAGCGTCTCGACCTCGACCGGTTCGGTGGACACGCGGTTTCGTTTCGACAATCCACGCCGGTTGTTGCTGCCGGGCATGTTCGTACGCGGTCAGGTCGATCTGGGCACCGTATCGGCGTTTCTGGTGTCGCAGTCCGCCGCCAGTCGCGACAAGACCGGAACCTTGACCGCGTGGGTGATCAAGGACGGCAAGGCGACCCAGCGCCGCCTGACCGAAGACGGAACGTGGCAGAACAACTGGATCGTGACGAAGGGCATAGAGCCGGGCGACATGTTGGCCGTGGATGGGCTGAGCGGGCTGACCGAGGGGGCCGAGGTGCAGACCGTCGCGGTGGAATTTGACGACGATGGCGTAGTGCGCGAGGTCGCGCCGGAACCCAAGGCGGGGACGCAGGACGCGACCGGCGCCGACCAGCCGGCGGAGTGATCGCAGATGGCCCGTTTTTTCATTCACCGCCCTGTCTTCGCATGGGTTCTGGCCCTCGTGACCATGCTGGTCGGCGGGCTTGGCCTGCAAAGCCTGGCGATCGAGCAGTATCCGCAGATCGCGCCGACGACCATCCGCATCAGCGCCGGCTATAACGGTGCATCTGCCGAGATCGTCGAGGATTCGGTGACCGCCGTGATCGAGGACGGCATGACCGGACTTGATGGTCTGATCTACATGACCTCGAATTCGTCGCCCGGATCGGCTTCGGTCTCGCTGACCTTCGACGACAGTGTCGATCCCGACATCGCGCAGGTGCAGGTGCAGAACAAGTTGCAGCTTGTGACAAGTCAGCTTCCCGATCTGGTCCAGCAGTCCGGGGTGAACGTCTCGCGTTCGACCAGTTCGATCCTGCTGGTCGGTGCGTTGACCAGCAGCGACGGGCGCTATTCCACGGTCGAACTGGGCGATCTGGTGTCGCAGCGGGTCGAGGAGCTGGTTCAGCGCACGCCGGGGGTCGGATCGATCAACCTGTTCGGTTCGGGTTACGCGATGCGGATCTGGTTGGATCCGATGAAGATGACCCAGTATCAGGTGACGCCAGCAGACATCACCGCAGCCGTGTCCGAACAGAACAGCAATGTGACCGTCGGCACGCTTGGCGGCCAGCCGTCGCCCCAAGGACAGCGTCTGACGATCCCGCTGTCGGCACAGTCGCAGCTTTCCACGGTCAGTGAATTCGAACGCATTCTTCTGCGCGTCGATCCGGACGGCTCGACCGTATTTCTGGGGGACGTCGCCCGGATCGAGATCGGGCAGGAAAGCTATGGCGGGGCATCGCGCTATAACGGTCAGCCTGCGGCCGGGTTCGGGGTGAACCTCGCCTCGGGGGCGAACGCGGTGGATACCGCCTCTGCCGTGCGCGAGGTGCTGGCCGGCATCGCCCCATCGCTGCCCGAGGGCGTGGATATCGTCTATCCTTACGACACGTCGCCCTTTGTCGAGGAATCGATCAATCAGGTCTATCACACACTGGCCGAAGCGGTCGTACTGGTGTTCCTGGTGATCCTGGCGTTCCTGCAAAGCTGGCGGGCGACGATCATTCCGGTTGTTGCGATCCCGGTGGTCCTGCTGGGAACCTTTGGGGTTCTGGCTGCCGCTGGCTTCTCGATCAACACCCTGACCATGTTCGCGCTGGTGCTGGCGATCGGTCTGTTGGTCGATGATGCCATCGTGGTCGTCGAGAATGTCGAGCGCGTGATGGAGGAAGAGGGGCTGGGCCCCGTCGAGGCGACCGAGAAAAGCATGACCGAGATCAGTTCGGCCCTGATCGGGATCGTGCTGGTCCTGTCGGCGGTCTTTCTGCCGATGGCGTTCATGTCAGGATCGACCGGCGTAATCTATCGTCAGTTCTCGATCACCATCATTACCGCGATGGTCCTGTCGCTTGGTGTCGCGCTGATCCTGACGCCGGCGATGTGCGCCAGCCTGCTACGGCCACGCAAACACGGCGACGGCATTGCGCCTGCGCGCTGGTTCAACCGCAATCTCGACCGGGCCACCTCGGGGTATGGCAGTGCCGTGACGCGGATGGTGCGGCGTCCGTTCCGGACGCTGATCCTGCTGGTGGCGATCGGGGCAGGGGCGTTCCTTCTGTATGAACGCCTGCCCGGATCGTTCCTGCCGGACGAGGATCAGGGCGTGATGTTGGTGATGGTGCAGGGCCCGGACGGGTCAACCACCGCCCAGACCCGCGCGCAGGTCGAGAAGGTCGAGGATTATTTGCTGAACCAGGAATCCGAGGCGGTCGAGTCGGTCTTTGCCGCGCTGGGCTTCAGCTTCGGCGGGTCCGGGCAGAACAACGCCATGGTCTTCGCCAAGCTGCGCGACTACGACCAGCGCGAGGGGCAGGACGTGGCGGCGTTGGTCGAGCGGGCGAACGCGCATTTCTTCATGACCAACCGGTCGGGCCAGGTCTATTTCCTGCAACCGCCGGCGATTCAGGGCATGGGTGCGTCCTCGGGCTTCTCGATGTATCTGGTCGATCAGGCCGGGAACGGGCAGGAGGCGCTGTCTAAGGCCGCCGACGAACTGGTCCAGACGGCACAGCAGGACGGGCGGGTCGTGAACCTGCGCGGCAACGAATCGCCCACGCAGACAACCTTGCGGCTGGACATAGATCAGCAGAAGGCGGCCGCGTTCGGCCTGTCGATCTCCGAGGTCAACGCGATGTTGTCGGTCATCTTCGCGGGTCGTGATGTCAATGACTTCGCCCTGGGCAGCGAGCTGCGTCCGGTGATCGTGCAGGGCGACGCCGAGGCGCGCGCCCAACCCGCCGACATCGAACGCTGGTATGCGCGCAACGATCAGGGCGAGATGGTGTCTTTCGCGGCCTTCGCCACGCAATCATGGGAACAGGAACCGCAATCGCTGGCACGTTATGGCGGCAGCCGGGCGCTGGAACTTAGCGGTGCAGCCGCGCAGGGTCTGTCATCTGGGGCTGCGATGCAGGCGATGGAACAGATGGTCGGTGAACTGGATGGCGGGTATGGCACAGCCTGGACCGGCCTCAGCTATCAGGAACGGCTGTCGGGCAATCAGGCGCCGGTGCTGTTTGCATTGTCCGCGCTGGTCGTGTTCCTGGCTCTGGCGGCGCTATATGAAAGCTGGACGGTGCCGCTGGCGGTGCTGCTGACAGTGCCGGTGGGCATTCTTGGCGCACTGGCGGCGGCACTGATCTTCGGGCAGTCGAACGACGTCTATTTCAAGGTCGGGCTTCTGACCACGATCGGGCTTGCGTCGCGCAACGCCATCCTGATCGTGGAGTTTGCGCAATCGCTGATGGCGCAGGGCAAATCACTTCTGGACGCCGCGATCGAGGCATCCAGGATGCGGCTGCGCCCGATCCTGATGACGACATTTGCCTTCATGCTGGGTGTCTTGCCGCTGGCCATCGCAAGCGGCGCTGGGGCAGGGGCACAGAACTCGATCGGTATCGGTGTTCTGGGCGGCATGGCGTCGTCGGCGGCAATCGGCATCTTCCTTGTCCCGGTCTTCTATGTCGCCGTTCGGAAGGCGGTCGAGATGCTGGGACGAAAACGTGCGGCCGACTGATCGTCAAACAGAAAATCGCCGCGCGGAACCGGATTCCGCGCGGCGAAGCATTCGGGTTCGTGAAGCCTGTTGGGGCGTCAAGAGACGGTGGCGTCCATCGTCACGTCTGCATTGAACAGCTTCGAGATCGGGCAACCGGCCTTGGCCTGCTGCGCCAGTTCCTCGATCTTCGCCTTGTCGCCGTCGCCCGAGATGGTCGTGGTCAGGTGCGCCTTGGTGATGGTGAAACCCTCACCGTCCTGTTCCAGCGTGATCTTCGAGGTGGTCTCGATGCTGACGCCGCCGACGCCCGCCTCTTCCAGCATCTTCGACAGCGCCATCGAAAAGCAGGATGCGTGTGCTGCGCCAACCAGTTCCTCGGGGTTTGTGCCTGGCTTGTCTTCGAAGCGCGTGTTGAAGCCGTAGGGCTGATCCGAAAGGGCGCCCGATTGTGTCGAAACCGTCGCCTTGCCGTCTTTTAGCCCGCCTTGCCACTTTGCCGATCCGCTGCGCGTGAACTTGACCATCTTCTGGCCTCCTTTGTGCCGTTGAGGTTTCGCGGCACCAACGCGATGCCGCGCCGACAGGTTCACATCACAGGGAAAAAGAATCCTTGTCGCGAACTCAGCCCGTGCCCTTCTGGCTGCAAAGCCGCTGATGTTCGGCGATGGCGTAACGGTCGGTCATGCCGGCCACATAGTCCAGCACGATCCGCGCGCGATGCGTCATGTCGGGTGCCGATCCCGCCATCGTGGCCCAGTGATCGGGCATCTGCGCCGGATCGTCCAGAAACAGCGGGAACAGATCGTTCAGCATCGCCGTCACGCTGGTCCGTTCGACGACCACCGAGGGCGCGCGATACATGCGTGTGAACAGGAACGACTTGATCGCCTTGATGTTCTGGTAGAGTGGTTTCGAGAACCGGATGATCGGCCCGTCCATGTCGCGGATTTCCTGCGCGGATTGCGGCTGCAGGCCTGTCAGGCGGTTCTGCGCCACCGCGATCACATCCTCGACCATCACCCCAAACACACGCCGCAGCGCCTCGTGCCGACGCCGCATGCGGTCCAGGCCAGGGTGAAGCTGGTCGACCTCGGCGAAGGCCGGGCCGATCACCGGCAGTTCGGCCAGCTCGTCCTCGGTGAACAGCTGCGCCCGCAGCCCGTCATGCAGGTCGTGATGGTTATAGGCCACGTCGTCCGCAACCGCCGCCACCTGCGCCTCGGCGCTGGCATTGGTCGTCAGTTCCAGATCCCATTCGGCGTTCACCTCGGCCAGCGCATAGGGTAGATCGCCCGTGACCGGACCATTATGCTTCGCGATCCCCTCAAGCGCTTCCCATGTCAGGTTGAGACCGTCGAAATCGGCATAATGCCGTTCCAGCCTGGTCACGATCCGCAGGGCCTGCGCGTTGTGATCGAACCCGCCATAAGGCGCCATCAGGGATGCCAGCGCGTCCTCGCCGGTATGTCCGAAGGGTGGATGGCCAAGATCATGCGCCAATGCCACCGTCTCGGCCAGATCGGCATTCAGCCCCAGCGCGCCCGCGATGGTTCGCGCCACCTGCGCCACTTCGATCGTGTGGGTCAGCCGGGTGCGGAAATAGTCGCCGCGATAGGCGTCGCCATCATGCTCGACGAAGACCTGGGTCTTGTGTTTCAGCCGCCTGAACGCGCTGGAATGGATGATCCGGTCCCGGTCGCGCTGCCAGGGCGAACGGAAGGTAGACATCCGTTCAGGCCACAGGCGGCCCCGGCTGTCCTCGGGCTGGCAGGCGTAGGGGGCGATGTTCACGGATGCGGGCCTTCCTTGCGAGAGATGCGGGGAAACCCTATATTCTGCACCCAAGGACGAAAACGGGAACGCCCCATGAACCTGCCTCCGAAAGTCACCGAACGCGCCTTTGCCCGCCTGGCCGAGATCAATGACGGCAGCGAGATCCGCCCCTTGCGGGTCGCGGTTGCCGGGGGCGGATGTTCCGGTTTCCAGTATGATATCCGTCTTGACCGGGCCGAGGACGACGACCTTGTGCTGGAAAGCGCGGGTCAGCGCGTCGTGGTCGATCCGGTATCGCTGCCCTATCTGGCCGGTGCCGTCATCGATTTCGAGGACGAGCTGATCGGCGCACGCTTCGTGATCGAGAATCCGAACGCCACCTCGAGCTGTGGCTGCGGCACGTCCTTTTCAATGTGATCTAGTCGCAGACGCGCGAGCGAAGTTCGAGTTCCTGTTCCAGATAGCGCAACGGCGGATGGTCCGGCGCATCCGGGCCGCCCAGAAGCCGCGCGATTCGCGCGGCTTCTTCCAGTTCCATGACCGAGCTATCAAATGTCGCGATCTGGCACTGGTCCTGCGGTCGCGCCTCGGCCAGTTTCACGGTTCCATCAGTTTGGATCAGCGTGACTAGATAGCCGCTGCGCCGACCGATTCCGATGATGCGGAACTCCAGAGGCGACGTGGTTTCGGTCCATTCTGTTTCAGCGCCGAACAGGGTTTCCTGATTATGCCATTCGGTGCCGTGCGCAAAGCGCAGGTCATATTCACCGGGGGGGACAAGAATGCGAAACAGATCGCCGCCATGGATGTAGCCCGCCATCACCCGTCGATCCTGATCCGGTTCGACCAGAAATACGACATAATCCCGACCGGGCGGCGTTCGGATATGCAGGGGAAATGTCGCGGGCAGCCCGCTTTGGTTCCACATCAGCCCCGCGCGCGGCCGATCCGATGCCGACGCAACGGATGCGGGCAGGATCAGGCACAGGATCAGGGCAAGCAGGCGACAGGACATCCTTCCATCACAGTGACACGGCTTGGTGCAGGTTGCCAATCACGGTGCCGCTGATAAAGATGCCGCCATGAAGATCGCTAGTTTCAACATCAATGGCGTCAAGGCGCGGATCGGGGCGCTGACCGACTGGCTGGCCGGCGCAGATGCCGATGTCGTGGTCCTGCAGGAAATCAAATCCGTGGACGAGGGCTTTCCGCGCGAACATTTCGGCGATCTGGGCTGGAATGTCGAAACCCACGGGCAGAAAGGCTTCAACGGGGTCGCGATCCTGTCGAAGCTGCCGCTGGAGGACGTGACGCGTGGCCTGCCGGGTGACGAGACGGACGATCAGTCCCGCTATATCGAGGCGACCGTGGTCGGTGATCGCGCAGTTCGTATCGCGGGATTGTATCTGCCCAACGGCAACCCGGCGCCCGGCCCGAAATACGACTACAAGCTGGCCTGGATGGAACGTCTGCGAGTCCATGCGGCGTCGCTGCTGGCCAGCGAGATGCTGGTCGTGATGCTGGGCGACTATAACGTGATCCCAGAGCCTCGCGACGCGGCAAAACCCGAGAAATGGGCCGAGGACGCGTTGTTCCTGCCCGCAAGCCGTGCGGCGCTTCGGTCGATCCTGTGGCAGGGCTGGATCGACGCGGTGCGCATCCGCGATCCTTGGGCCGGGCGCGGCCCGTTTACATTCTGGGATTACCAGGGCGGTGCCTGGAACCGAGATGACGGCATCCGGATCGATCACCTGCTGCTGTCGCCGCAGGCTGCGGATTTGATGGTCGAGACAGGCGTGGACCGCGAGGCGCGGGCAGGCGAGAAACCCAGCGATCACGTTCCGGTCTGGGTGCGGCTGGCCGCCTAGGGGACTTCACCGGGACGTGAATCGTCGTGTGGGTTCGGCGTCTCGACGCGGGCGGCTGCATCTGGAAGATGAGTGGCATGAAGAACCTGTCCGCGGCGATTTTGTCACTGTTTGTCCTGGCGCTGCTGCCGTGGGGCGCGTTCGGCCACGCATATCCGGCGCGTGCGAGCGACATGGCACAGATGGCCATGGAGGAACGCGCCGCGCAAACGAGCGTTGCCGAGGCGACCCCGCAACGCCGCTGTCACGGTCCGGCCTTGCCGGGCTATCCATGCCAGCACGATCATGCGGTGCCACCTGCGGGGATCGATGTGCCTACAGGTGGACGGGCAAGCCTGTCCTGGCCGCGCGGAACCCCGGCCTTGCAGGGGATCGAGCCGCCGGGGCTGCTGGACCCGCCGCGCAAGGGCTGACCCATTATCGTGGCGCCCGCGTGGGCGCATGTCAGTTCAGACCGCATTCAAGGAAATATCATGAAACGCCGCATTTTTCTGACGGGTGGTTCGGCCGCCGTTCTGGCCGCATGCGCCAAGTCCGAACCCAAGCCCGTTGCCACGCTGCCATCGCCGGCGATGCAGATGCTGCCGGCGCGCTATGGCGCCATCAATGACGAACCGTTCCCGATCCCGGCCGTCCCGCAAGGCGTCGTTCCGCCCGATCTGTGGCGGCAAGAGGTCAAGAACCCGTATCCCGACCAGTCGCCCGGCACCGTCGTCGTCGATCCCGATCGCGCGTTGCTGCACCTGATCCAAAAAGACGGCATGGCGCTGCGCTATGGTGTGGGGGTGGGTGCTGCCGGTTTTGCCTGGAACGGCGCGGCACGCATGCAGTTCAAGCGCAAATGGCCCCGCTGGACACCACCGGACGAGATGGTGGCCCGGCGTCCCGATCTGGAACCCTATTCGATCGCCAATGGCGGCATGGATGGCGGTCCGGGCAATCCGCTGGGATCGCGCGCGCTGTATCTGTTCCAGAACGGTCAGGACACCTTGTATCGCATCCATGGCGGGTGCGAGCCGCAATACCTGGGCCAGGCGGTGTCGTCGGGCTGTATCCGGCTGCTGGATCAGGACGCCATCGACATCTATGAACGCGTCCCGCACGGCGCGGCGGTGGTCGTCTTGCCCTCTGTCTGGAAAGAAGGTGCGCGCGGGATCTATTGAACCCGGTCCTGTCAGGTCACAACACCAGAATGCCGGAATGCTTGGCCTTGTATTCCGGCTCGACATGAATGGTGATGCGCGCGTCGGTCAGGCGCGCGCGCAGGGACTGTTCGATCCGGTCGCAGATGTCATGCGCCTCATCGACCGTAGTCTGACCGTCGATGACAAGGTGAAAATCGATGAAGGTCACGCTGCCGGCGTGACGGGTGCGCAGGTCATGCGCCTCGAGCGCGCCGGTGGCCTTGTCCGAGATGATCGCCCGGATATCCGCCAGGGTGTCGTCGGACACCGCCTCGTCCATCAATCCGCTGAGCGAGGACGCGGTGACCTTCCATCCCGACCAGAGGATGTTCAGCCCCACCAGACCGGCAAGCAGCGGGTCCAGCACGGTCCAGCCGGTTGCCACGGCCAGCAGAACGCCCGACAGCACCCCGACGGACGAGATCACATCGGACAGAAGATGCTTGCCGTCCGCGACAAGCGCAGGCGATTCAAGACGCCGTCCCTGCCTGATCAGCACCCAGCACCAGATCGTGTTCAGCACACCCGCGGCAGCGTTGACCGCGATCCCGGCGAACGGCGCGTTCAGAGCGGGCGGATGCATCAGCCCCAGCCACGCCTCTCGCATGATCAGCAGCGCCGCGACGATGATCATCACGCCTTCCAGCACGGCGCTGAAAAACTCCGCCTTGTGATGGCCGTAGGGATGATCCGAATCCGCCGGGCGCGCGGCGACGCGTATGGCGATCAGCGCGGCGATCGCGGTGGCGACGTTGACGGTGCTTTCCAGCGCATCCGACAGCAGCGCGACAGATCCGGTCATCACCCATGCCAGCAGCTTCAGCCCCAGAACGGCTATGCCGACGACGATGCTTCCTGCGGCGATCTTCAGCGTGTTGGACATCGCATATCCCGTGATCTGGACCCTCGCCCTGCGGCGGCCGGCCGCAAGTGCCAGATCACCCGGTTGATCGCAACCCTTGTCGCGACGCAGGCGGCGATCAATCCCTGTCGTCGGGCTCTTCGTTGTCGTCGCCGAAGCGGGCGTCGTCGTCGTATTCGTCCTCACCCTCGTTCACATATTTGGAACTGAGCTTGATCGAATGATTGTCGTGGATCGGGTCCATGACGACATCGGACGGGATCTCACCGGCCAGCCACTCGCGCAGTTCGTCGCGAACCTCGGATGGTTCCTGCCCGGTGACCTCGGCCAGATAGGCGACGAAGGCGCGTTGTTCGCCGTCGATCTCGTCCAGTTCTGCCTCGTCAACCTCGGGCCACTTGTCCTGAATCGCCTCGTAGAAGGCCGGCCAGTTTTCCTGAACGTGGTGCCATTTCATCTAGTAACTCCTCGGTAGGCTTTGCTGGAACCAGCGGGCCGAGCCGGTGATATCCTCGCCAACACCGGCGACCGTATTGCATCCGGCCAGCAACGCGCAGGCCAGGATTATTGTTGCGACTGCTCTCATTTTTTTGCCTCCTGCCACCAGACCTCGGGAAGAAACCCGGGCCAGTCGCCGTAAAGGGGTGTCTTTTCAGGATAATGCAGGTCGGCGGAATGGGCCAGACGCGAGATCGGCGAGAAGCTGACCGGGATCACATATCTGCCGGCCGTCAGGACACGATCCAGTGCGCGCACGGCGGATGTGAACTCGTCCTCGGTCGTCGCTTCCAGCATCGCGCCGATCATTGCTTCGGCCGCCGGGCTGTTCATGCCCATCCAGTTGCGGCTGCCGGGCAGGGTGACGCCGTCATGGCCCCAATACAGCAGCTGTTCATTACCCGGCGACAGCGACAGCGCGCGTTCATACCACGTCATGTCGAAATCGTAGTTGTTGGTCCGCTGAACGAATTGGGCGGAATCAAGCAGCGTCACCCGCGGCGTGATGCCAAGATTGCCAAGAGCCTGCAGGAAGATGTCGTGGATCTGCTGGGTTTCGGATGCGGATCGCATCGCGCTGCCGGACTGGTTCAGCAGGATTTCGAAACTGAACGGACGGCCGTCGGCATTCTTCATCGCGCCGTCCTGAACGGTCCAGCCTGCTTCTTCCATCAGCTTCAGCGCGCGGCGCAGCGCGCCGCGGTCCAGGATCCGCTCGCTGCCTTCGGGAAAGCTGTAGCCTTCGATCGCGTCGGGCGGCAGCTTGTCCGCGAAGGGCTTTAGCAATTCAAGAACGCGCCCCTCGGCCGGTCCCGGCTGCATCGCCAGCACCGAGTTCGAGAAATACGAGGTGATCCGCGGATCGGCGCCGCCATTCAGCGTGTTGTTGATGAACTGAAAATTGAAGGCCTCGATCATCGCCTGCCGCACGCGCCAATCGGCGAAGATCGGATCGCGGGTATTCATGACCAGACCCATGATACCCGAAGGCCGTTCGTTCGGAATTTCTGATTTGACCACGCGGCCTTCGGTCATCAGCGGAAAATCGTATTCGTTCTGCCAACGCTGCGGCGACAATTCACGCCAGATGTTCACGTCGCCGGCCTTGAATGCCTCGAACATTGCGCTGGCATCGCCGAAATAATCATACCGGATCTCGTTGAAATTGTTCAGGCCGCGATTGATCGGCAGATCCTTGCCCCAGTAATCGGGATTCAGCCGAAAGCTGATCGACCGGCCGGGATCGACCTTGTCGATCACATAGGCACCCGAGCCGATTGGCGGTTCCAGACCGGATTCCGCAAAATTCTGATCCTGCCACTGGGACTTTTTGAGGATCGGCCGCATCCCCATCAGCATTGCCAGTTCGCGGTCGCTTTCCTTGAACGTGAACCGGATGCTGCGGTCGCCGGTCTTCTGCATCTTGGCGACCTTGGCCCAGGCGCCCAGATATCGCGGATGACCGACGGTCCCCAGCGTCTTGTAGGACCACATCACGTCTTCGACAGTCACGGGCGAGCCATCCGAAAATTCAGCCTCGGGGCGCAGGGTGAACTCGACCCATGTCCGGTCGGGATCGGTTTCGACCGACTCGGCCAGCAGCCCGTACAGCGTGAACGGCTCGTCGATCGACCGCATCATCAACGTCTCGGCGACATGCACGCCGACGCCCCAGGCGGCATTTCCCTTCAGCACCCAGGGTTTCAGGGAATCGAAGCTGCCGGGTTCGGCCAGACGAATCGTCCCGCCTTTCGGGGCCTCCGGATTCGCATAGGGAAGGCTGGAAAAGCCTTTCTCCAGCGCAGGTTCTCCATACATTGCAATGCCATGGGTCGGCTCGGCGGGACTTGCCAGCGGCATTGCTGCAACACCGGCTGTCGCTAGAACCAAGATCGTGAATCCGCGTCTGATCGCGCATTTGTTAAGGTTTTTGAAGATTCGCATCGCCGCCTGCCTCGTCGTTCTTTGTTTGCCCGCGATTTCAACAGGCTCGGTCCAGAGGCGTCAATGGCAGCGCGAACTTCACTGTTGGACTCGGGCGGGGAGTCGCGTATAAATAACTCACTGCTCGATAGGTTTCTTGCCTGTATGAAACCTGCCTCATGACTTGCGCCCGCCTTGTGCGGGCGCTTTTTTTTGCGCGCAGCGCATGGCAGCCATGAGGGAACGAGGCAGAATACCCGACGTTGTCATCGTGGCCGCTGCGATGCGGCGAATGCGCGGTTTTCCGGCTGCGCCGCCCCTGAGGGACAGTTAAGCTGCCGGCGAACGCGAAACTGATCGGGGAAACCAATGTTCGAGAAATTTCTGACAGGCAAGACGGCGGTGGTGACGGGATCGAATTCCGGGATCGGACTGGGCGTCGCACATCAGCTTGCCAACGCCGGCGCCGATCTGGTGCTGAACAGCTTTACCGACAATGACGAAGACCACGCCCTTGCCGAGGAAATGGCGCGTCAGCACGGGGTAAAGGTTCGCTATATCAAGGCCGACATGTCCAAGGGCGACGAATGCCGGGCGCTGGTCGAGCAGGCCGGCCAGTGCGATATTCTGGTCAACAACGCCGGGATCCAGCATGTTGCTCCGATCCCGGATTTCCCGGTCGAGAAATGGGATGCGATCATCGCGATCAACATGTCGTCGTCATTTCACACGACCGCCGCTGCCCTGCCGATGATGCGCAAGGCAGGCTGGGGCAGGGTGGTGAACATCGCCTCGGCCCACGGTCTGACCGCAAGCCCGTTCAAGTCCGCCTATGTCGCCGCCAAGCACGGGGTGGTCGGCCTGACCAAGGTCACGGCGCTGGAAACCGCGCAGGAAAAGATCACCTGCAACGCCATCTGTCCGGGCTATGTGCTGACGCCGCTGGTCGAAAAGCAGATCCCCGACACGATGAAGGAATACAACATGAGCCGCGAGGAGGTGGTGAAGAACGTCCTGTTGACGCGACAGCCGTCGAAGGAATTCGCAACCGTGGAAGAGATCGGCGACACGGCTGTGTTCCTGTGCAGCGATGCGGCTGCTCAGATCACCGGTACGACGATCAGCGTCGATGGCGGCTGGACGGCGCTGTGACGTCGTTTCGGCAGCTTGCCGCGCGAGCGGGCCGGATGATCGAGCGTTGGAGTAGCCGGCGCGCTGAAAAGAACCGTCGCTTCAAGATTCCCTATCATCTGGGGGTGAAACCCTACGACAAGCGCTGCAACGGCAAGTAGGCGGAAATGAGAAGGGGCCGAATATTCGGCCCCTTTTTCGCGTGGCTCAACTGAGCGCGTTCGCGACCGCTGTACGATCCGCGCCCGTCAGTGTTTTGGCCACCTCTTTCGCGATCCGCTGCTGCAACTGCTTGTGATATTTTTTGCGCAGCTGTCCCAATGTCGTGGGATCGGCGATCACTGCCAGTTCATCCGCCTTCTGACGCAACACCAGATCGTTCAGGAAATGCGCAAGCCCAGCGGCGAAGGCGGCTTCATCGACATCGCGCGTTGAATTGGCTTCCAGTTCGGCATCCGCGAAGTCCTGCTGGGTCAGATGGCGTGTCTGTTCCAGATCCAGCCCGTGACGGGCGCGGTTCCGGAACAGTGTTGCGGTATGGCCGTCGGCGACGACCACCAGCGCATTGCGAGACAGCATTGCATTCTCCTTCTGCCTGCTCGGGCTGGCCCAACGCGTGGTTTGCGGCTCAGTTGCATCCTTCGCAAAAGCGGCGGATTCGCGCCATGGCTTCGGTCAACTGTGCGTCGCTGGTCGCATAAGAGATGCGGAAATGCGGGCTGAGGCCGAATGCTGCGCCGAACACCACGGCCACGCCGGTCTCGTCGAGCAGCGCGTTGGCGAAGGCTTCGTCGTCGTCGATCCGCGTGCCCGCGGCGCTGGTCTTGCCGATCAGCGCGGCGATGGACGGGTACACATAGAACGCCCCCTGCGGAACCGGGCAGTCGATGCCCGGACAGGCATTCAACCCCGCAACGACCAAATCCCGCCGGCGCTGAAACACGTCGCGGCTTTCGGCCACATAATCCTGGGGCCCCGTCAGCGCCGTCTCGGCGGCATATTGGCTGATCGAGCAGGGGTTCGAGGTGGACTGTGACTGCAGCTTTGCCATCGCACGGATCAGGCTTTCGGGCCCGGCACCATAACCGATACGCCATCCGGTCATCGCATAGGCCTTGCTGACGCCGTTCATGGTCAACACGCGGTCCTTCAGCTGCGGTTCGACCTGCGCGGGCGTCACGAATTCGAACCCGTCGAAAACAAGATGTTCATAGATGTCATCCGACAGGATGTACACATCCGGATGGCGCAGCATCACATCGGTCAATGCCCGCATTTCATCACGCGAATAGCCCGCACCCGACGGGTTCGAGGGGGAATTCAGGATCAGCCATTTGGTTCTTGGCGTGATCGCGGCGTCCAGTGCCTGCGGGGTCAGACGGAAACCGTCGGCGATTCCGCATTCGACGATCACCGGCACGCCCCCGGCCAGCAGGACCATGTCGGGATAGCTGACCCAATATGGGGCAGGGATCACGACTTCGTCGCAATGATCCAGTGTTGCCAATAGCGCGTTGAACAGGATCTGCTTGCCGCCTGTCCCGACGCTGACCTGCGACGGCGCATAGTCCAGGCCGTTCTCGCGGGCGAACTTGTCGCAGATGGCCCGCTTCAGCGATGGGGTGCCATCCACCGGCGTATAGCGCGTATGGCCCGCGTCGATCGCGGCCTTGCCGGCGTCGCGAATATGTTCGGGCGTGTCGAAATCGGGCTCGCCCGCCGACAGGCTGATGATGTCGTGCCCTTGGGCCCGCATCTCGGACGCCCTTGTGGTCATCGCGATGGTCGGTGACGGCTTGATTCGCGCCAGCCGGTCGGCCAGAAAGCTCATGGGAACCTCGACGGTTTGAACTGCGTGCCAGCATGGCTTACGCTGCGATGCGCGGAGCCACAAGCAAGGCACGCCGATGGATGGCGGTCGCGATACAGGAGTATGGTCAATGCAGGATCGGTCAGCCGCTGATCGCGGACGCTTGGTGCGTGCCTGGGCCGCCGAAAGGGACCGGGCATGAGCGAGCCGGACGAGTTTCAGACGGTTCGGATGCGTCGCCTGCGGATGCGCAGCTGGCGTCGCGGCATGAAGGAAATGGATCTGATCCTGGGCCATTTCGCGGACGGTCCGCTGGCGGATCTGCCCGAGGACGATCTTTCGGCATACGAGGCGCTTTTGTCCGAGAATGATCAGGATCTGTATCTTTGGGTGACGCGGCGGGTGACGGGAAATCCCGATCCAGACCGCGGCCCGAAGCAGTTGTCCGCGATCCTGGACCGGATCGCCGATCACGCGGCTGGCCGACTGGCGGGACAAGACTGAAACCGGATCGCGGGTGCTTTTTCGAGGGTCAGCGCGATTAACTGAAGATTCGCTTTTCTGTTCTAGTCTGGGTCGCGGAATGATCCTGACGGGACAGAAATTCATGCTGAGTCACATGCCACAATTTGAACGCGGCAACGCCACAAAACCCGCGATCAGCGAGATCGAGGACAGCACCGAAGCCTATCTGGAATCGCTGCAGTTGCTGGAGCGTATGCATCGGCTGATGCTGGATTTGGTGAAGGACGAATTCGAACGCCTCGGACGAAACGACCTGACACCCGTTCAGGCACTGATCCTGTACAATCTTGGCGAATCCGAAGTGTCGGCGGGCGAACTGAGATCGCGTGGAATGTATCAGGGGTCAAATGTCAGCTATAACCTGAAGAAGTTGGTCACGATGGGATATGTCCATCACGAACGCTGCGACATGGATCGCCGCTCGGTTCGTGTCAGGCTGACCGATGAAGGGCTCGACGTGCGGCTGCTGGTGCATGGTCTCTTCCTGCGCCATGCCGAGGGGCTGGCGATGTCGGGCGTGTTGGACGATCCGCCCCTGGAACAGGTCAACCTGCAGAACCGCCGGATCGAACGTTTCTGGTCCGAACAGATCCGCTATATCTATTAGGCGGTACAGTTCTCGGCCACACGCGGGACATGGCGTTGTGAGGGCGCCGTGCCCCGCGAATGCCGCAGCCGTTCCCGACTGCGACCAAGTCTTACCAGTGGCCGGTGTTTTCCATGCTGGCCCAAGGTTCTTGCGGTGGCAGGCTCTCACCTTCTTGCAGCAGCTCGATCGAGATATTGTCGGGGCTGCGAACGAATGCCATGTGCCCGTCGCGCGGCGGGCGGTTGATCGTGACGCCGGCGTCGTGAAGCTTTTGACACATCTCGTAGATGTTTTCGACACGATAGGCGAGATGCCCGAAATGGCGGCTGTCCGAGGGCAGGCCTTCATCGCCGTCCCAGTTATAGGTCAGTTCGACGGGGCATTCATGCTGATCCGGTGGCGCCATGAACACCAGGCTGAACCGCCCCTTGTCGTTGTCGATGCGGCGGGTCTCTTCAAGCCCCAGCAGGCGAAAGAATTCCATCGTCTTTTCCAGATCCTTGACCCGGACCATGGTGTGCAGATAGCGGATGCTCACGTCGATCTCCTTGTTGATGTCGGCGCGCGGCGAGGGCCGCCCGATCCTTGCGATCAGTTCTGGCACGATGCCAGCCGCCTGACAAACGGATCGCCGAGGTCGAAGGTTCCTGTCTCTGCAGGTCAGGGTGTTCCGACAAGCTCTTGCGCGATCCTGCGGATGATCGGCGCGGCCTCTGCCTCAGTCATTCCGGGGCGCAGGCGCGGATCGTAAAGGATCCGCAGCAGCAACTCGTCATGTCGGGTCAGCAGGGCGAACTCCTCGTCATCGTTGAAGATCGAGGGGCGTGCGTCAGGGCTGTCATTGGCCAGACCCATGCCCTGTGCCAGTTCCTCGTGGATGCAGGAACTGCGCAACAATGGCGGCAGTTCGGCACGGATCAGCGCGACCGCGCGCACATAGACGGCGCCGTCGCCGCGAGAGTACGCGAAGACCGAACAGAAATTGCGCGGATCCAGATCGCGCAACGCCGCCGCGTCGCGTGCCGGCAGGTCGGGCATCAGCCGCAGCAGCATCGGCATGACGGCAGCGCGCTCATCCTCGTTCAAGACCAGAACCAGGAAATTGCCCTTGCTTTGGACGGTTTCGACGGGGTGTCCGCTGGCACCCCGCAGCCGTGTGGCGAACGAGGCGATCTCGGCGCGATACAGGCGTCGCGCAGCGGTATCGGCGGTATCGCCGAATTCGACCTGCATCCTGACAGGAACCTGCCAACGGCGCAGCGGGGCGCTGTGTGCGTTCTGGACCAGCTGGTCACCATCACGGCTGTATTCGTCGCGAAGAGCGATCTCGATGAAGTCGCGGGCCAGCCGGTCAGCGTCAATCGGTGCGTCCATGGGAACCCGGTCACGGCGCAGCCGGCCGGCGGCACGAAGCCGCGCCTCGATCTCCTGGTATTCGGCCTGCCTCTGGTCGCTGGCCCGGCTGACATTGGCTTGTGCGCTTGCCGCGGTGGCGTTCAGGGCGCGATTTCTTTCGGCGCGGGCCTTGCGCAGTTCCGCCTGGCTGGGGCCCTGGGATTCGGGCTGTGGCAGCGCCGGGCGCGGCACGGGCGGCACTCCCGCGACATCGGGCGTCGAATTGCACGCGGCCAGAAGCAGCATCAGTCCGGCGCCCAGCCATGCCGGGCGATAAGGCGCCGCCAAGCTCATGGTTTGCCGATCCGCTCCGACGGGGCGGCCTGCCGGCGCGCGGTGGCCGAGGCCAGCGCATCGCGCAACTCGCTTTCCATCTTGGTCAGGTCTTCTTCGGCGGCGGCCCGGCGCGCGCGACCTTCATCGGCGATACGCAGACTGTCCTCGATCGTCGCGATCAGTTCGGCATTGGCGGTTTTGACTGCGTCGATGTCGAAGACGCCGCGTTCGGTCTCGGTCCGGATCTGGGCATTGGCCTGACGGAGATTTTCCGCATTCCGGGTCAGCAGGTCGTTTGTCAGGTCGCCGGCTTCCTTGACGGCGCGTGCGGCCTCGGCGCTGCGCTGGATGGTGACGGCCTGCGCAAGCTGAGTTTCCCAAAGCGGGACGGTATTGACCAGGGTCGAGTTGATCTTGGTGACCAGCGACTTGTCGTTCTCCTGGACCAGACGGATCGAAGGCAGCGACTGCATTGTCACCTGCCGAGTCAGTTTCAGGTCGTGCACACGCCGTTCCAGATCGTCGCGGGCCGCGCGCAGATCGCGCAGTTCCTGCGCCTGCATCACCTGATCTGGCTCGCCTGCCGAGTGGACCGCCGCTTCGGTGGCGGGGATCACCTCGCTGTCCAGTTCATGCAGCTTCGCCTCGCCCGCCGCGATGTAAAGGGCAAGTTCGTCATAGAACCCAAGCGTCCGGTCATACAGCATGTCCAGCGCCTTGATGTCCTTCAGCAGGCGCTGTTCATGCGTTTCAAGATCTGACGTCACGCGATCTATCTGGGTCTGGACCTTCTCGTAGTTGGCGACGAACTTGGCGAAGGGCGCGGACCGCCCAAGCAGTTTCTCCCACCAGCTTCTTCCGCGGCGCATGTCCAGTTCCGAACTGGAAAATCCCCGGATCGTCGTCACGATCTCGCGCAGGCTTTCCCCGGCGGGACCGACATCCTTGCTTTTGACATCAGCCAGCATCTTCTGGCTGATCTCCTGCAACTCCGACTGAGCGCGGGTGCCGAAGCGAACGATCGAGCCGGTGTCGCCGATGTCGATCTCGGCCATGCGGCGCCGGATCTCGTCACTGGTTGGGGCATCGGCCTTATCCAGCGTGACCGGATCCTGACCTGGCTCGGGTAGCACGACCGAGGTCACGTCCTCGATATCCTTCAACGTGGCTTCGGCGCGGCGGCGGGTATCTTCGGTCATGGACGCAGTCCTTTTGCTAAGCATCTGTCGGCGAAGGCCGGACGCATGTTGCGCTGCAGCATATGCTGATTTCGGGACGGATCAACGGTCGAGGGGGACGAAACCTCGCCCCCCTTGCAACCTCGCCACAGCCCGTCACCCTGTCGCCAGAGCAGGGGCCGGTCGATCACGCGGCGCGCGCGCCGGACCCGAACCTTCCGTAGAAGCTGTCCCCGCTGTCGGCCATGTCGCGCAACAGCCTGGGCGCTGCGAAGCGGTTTCCATGGCGTTCGGTCAGTCCGTCGCAGATTTCGACCGCACGGGCGGCGCCCAGCATGTCCAGCCAGCCGAAGGGTCCACCCGACCAGGGCGCAAAGCCCCAGCCCAGGATCGCCCCGACATCGCCTTCGCGGATGTCTTCCAGCACGCCGGATTCCAGTGCGCGCACGGCCTCCAGCGTCTGGGCGAACATCAGCCGGTGCTGCACCTCGGTCAGATCAGGCTGGTCGTCCGCGTGCGGATAGCGGGTCTCCAGCTCGCTCCACAGACCCTGACGCTTGCCCTTCTCGTCATAGTCGTAGAAGCCGGCATTCGCCTTGCGGCCCATGCGGCCTGCATCGGCCATGGCAAAGATCACCTCATCGACGGCATCGTCAGGATAGGCGTCGCCCATCGCGGCGCGGGTTGCCTTGGCGATCTTCACACCCAGGTCGATGCTGGTCTCATCGACCAGTTGCAGCGGCCCCAGCGGCATTCCCATCATCTTTGCGGCGTTTTCGATCAGGGTCGGGTTCACGCCCTCGCCGACCATGCGGATGCCTTCGTTGATATAGGGGATGATGCAGCGGTTGGCGTAGAAGAACCGTTCATCATTGACCACGATCGGCGTCTTGCGGATCTGGCGCACGAAATCCAGCGCCTTGGCGACGGCGCGGGGACCAGTCGCCTTGCCCTTGATGATCTCGACCAGCAGCATCTTGTCCACCGGGCTGAAGAAATGGATGCCGATGAACTGTTCCGGGCGGCTGCTGGCACCTGCCAGATCAGTGATCGGCAGAGTCGATGTGTTGGTGGCGAAGATCGCATCCTCGGGGATCACGGCCTCGGCCTTCTTCGTGACCTCGGCCTTGACGGACGGATCCTCGAACACGGCCTCGACGATCAGGTCGCAGCCTTTCAGGACGTCGTAATCCGTCGTTGCGGTGATCCGGGCCAGCACCTCGGCCTTCTTTTCCTCGGTCGATTTCTTGCGGCTGATCGCCTTGTCCAGCAGGCCTTCCGAATAGGATTTGCCCTTTTCGGCGCTGTCCTGCTTTGCATCGATCAGCACGACCTCGATGCCTGCCATCGCGCTGACATAGGCGATGCCCGCGCCCATCATGCCCGCGCCAAGGATGCCGACCTTCCTGACGGTCTGGTCGGGCGCTTCAGGGCGGTTCGCGCCTTTTTCCAGCGCCTCCTTGTTGATGAACAGGCTGCGGATCATCGCGCTGCTGCTGGGGTTCATCATCACATTGGTGAACCAGCGCGCCTCGATCTTCAGCGCCTGGTCAAAGGGCACCAAGGCCCCCTCATAGACAGCCGAAAGCAGCGCCTTGGCCGCCGGATAGACGCCCATGGTCTTGCCATGCACCATCGCGGATGCACCAACGAAAGTCATGAAGCCTGCGGGATGGAACGGCTCGCCCCCCGGCATCTTGTAGCCCTTGGCATCCCAGGGCTTGACGATGTCGGCGTCCGATGCGTTCAGCACCCACTCCTTGGCGGCGGCGACCGGATCGTCCGCCACCTCGTCGATCAGCCCGGCGGCCTTTGCCTTCTTCGGGTCCGACAGCTTGCCTTCCAGCAGGAAGGGGGCCGCTGCCATCGCGCCCAGCTTGCGGGTCAGGCGGGTCGTGCCGCCGGCGCCAGGAAAGATGCCGACCATGATTTCGGGCAGGCCGATCTTGGCCTTGGCGTTGTCGGCCGCAAAGATGCGATGTGTTGCCAGCGGCAGTTCCAGCCCGATGCCAAGCGCGGTGCCGGGCAGGGCGGCCGCGATGGGCTTGCCGCCTTTCTTGGTCTTGGGGTCCATGCCTGCCAGTTCGATCTTGCGCAGCAGGTGATGCAGGCTCATCACGCCGTCAAAGACGCCCTGCGCGCCTCCATTGTCACGCATCCCGGCGATGACATTCAGGTCCATCCCGGCGGCGAAATCCTTCTTGGCCGACGTGATGACGATGCCCTTGACCGCGTCATCGGCCAGCGCGTCGTCGATCAGTTCGCTGAGGGTGTTCGCGCCCTCCATCGACAGAACGTTCATGGATTTTCCCTGAACGTCCCAGGTGATGATCGCGGCGCCGTCGGCGCCTTTTTCCATCGTGAAATCGGTCATGGTCTGATCCCTCACACGCGTTCGATGATGGTGGCCGCGCCCATGCCGGACGCGATGCACAGGGTCGCCAGACCCACATTCTTGTCCTGGCGCTCCAGCTCATCCAGCAGGGTGCCGATGATGATCGCGCCGGTCGCGCCAAGCGGGTGGCCCATGGCGATGGCACCGCCATTGACGTTCACCCTGGCCGGATCGACCTGGAAAGCCTGCATGAAACGCAGCACGACCGAGGCAAACGCCTCGTTCACCTCGAACAGGTCGATATCGCCGATGGACATGCCGCTGTCCTTCAGGATCTTCTCGGTCACGGGGACCGGACCGGTCAGCATGATCGTGGGATCGGTGCCGATCTTGGCGGTGGCGCGGATGCGGGCACGCGGTTTCAGTCCGTGGGCCTTGCCGAATTCCTCGTTACCGATCAGCACGGCCGCCGCACCGTCCACGATGCCCGACGAATTCCCGGCGTGGTGGATATGTTCGATATGGTCCAGATGCGGATATTTCAGCATCGCCACTTTGTCGAAACCGGGCATCATTTCGCCCATTTCCTTGAAGGCGGGCTTCAGCTTGGCAAGGTCGTCGATCGTGGTGCCGGGGCGCATGTATTCGTCACGGTCGAGGATGGTCAGACCGTTCTGATCCAGAACCGGGACGATCGACTGGTCAAACCGGCCTTCCTGCCATGCCTGCGCGGCGCGGCGCTGGCTTTCCAGCGCCAGTGCGTCGGCCTGATCGCGATCAAAGCCGTATTCGGTCGCGATGATGTCGGCGCTGATGCCCTGCGGTACGAAGTAGGACTTCATCGCAAGACTGGGATCGACCGCGATGGCCGCCCCGTCGCTGCCCATTGCAACGCGGCCCATCATCTCGACGCCGCCGGCGATATAGGCCTGACCCGCGCCGCCCCGGATCTGGTTCGCGGCCAGGTTCACGGCCTCCATGCCGCTGGCGCAGAAGCGATTGATCGACAGGCCGGGGATGCGTTCGTCCAGATCCGAGGCCAGCACCGCGCTGCGGGCAAGGCAGCCGCCCTGTTCCTTGACCTGGGTAACGTTGCCCCAGATCACGTCCTCGACCGCATGGCCCTCCAGCCCGTTGCGTTCCTTCACGGCGTTCAGCAGGCGCGCGGACAGCGCCAGCGAGGTGACCTCGTGCAGGCTGCCATCGGGGCGGCCCTTGCCGCGCGGCGTGCGGGCGGCGTCATAGATGAATGCGTCGGTCATATGTCCTCCTTGGGCGCCCGGTCGGATGGATTGCCGGGCATCAGGTCATAGGGGTGTTTCCAGCCGGGCAGGGCGGCGATTCCGTCCAGCCAGCGGTCGATATGGTGCCATTCCTTGCGGTCGAAGCCGAAGGGTTCGGGGTAATACAGATAGCCGCAGCAGGCGAAGTCGGCGATTGTCGGTGCATCGTCGGCGATCCAGTCGCGCCCGGCCAGATGATCGTCCAGGATCTTGTAGGCCGATTTCACCCGGCCCTGCAGATAGTCGATGCCGCCCTGTGGACGCTTTTCCGGCGGCAGGAAGTTCATCAGAAAGCGCAGCGGTCCCGCCTGCGCGGACAGCTTGTGGTTGTCGAACATCAGCCAGCGCAGCGTTTCGTTCCGATCGCGACCAAGGAATTTCCCGGTCCGCTCGGCGATGTGCAACTGGATCACGGCGGATTGGCTCAGCGTCAGATCACCCTCGCGGAAGACCGGCACTTCGCCCATTTCGTTCAGCGCCCGAAACGCGGCACCGCGCGCCTCGCCATTGAAGAAATCGACATAGACGGGCGACCAGTCGTAGCCCGCCAACTGCATCGTCAGCGCCGCCTTGTAGGCATTGCCGGATTCGCCAAAACACCAGAGTTGAGCGGTCATATCTCCTCCTTGCCGCGGGGGGCTTTGCGCCCGCCGCACCCCTCGCGGGGTATTTCCGCAAAGAAGAAGATGGGGGTTAGCCTTTCTTCAACCTTGCATTGCTGGAACGGCTTCCGCGGTACAGGCTGAGTAGCCAGTGGCCGCCAAGGGAGAAGTCGTCCCGGTTCCGGGGCCGTCAACGTCCGCCCCGCCGCAGCATGCGAGCGGCCGGGAGGCATTCGTGCTTCCTTTTTGCACAAATACCCATTCCGACCTTCTCATACCGCTGCGTGTCAGAACAGGTCCGCGTCCAGCGCCATGACGGGTTCGCCACCGGACTGAATGCGGGCCAGATGAGTCGACGTGATCGGCAACTGACGCTTCATGTAATAGCGTCCCGTGGTCAGCTTGGTCTGCAGGAAAGAAGCATCGCCCTGGCCGGCATCCAGCGCGGACTGCGCGGCAGCGGCCATGCGCGCCCACATGAAGCCAAGCGCGACATGCCCGAACAGATGCATGAAGTCATAGGATCCGGACAACGCGTCGTCGGGGTTCTTCATGCCGCGTTCAGTGAAGTACATCGCGGCAGATTGAAGATCCTTCGAGGCCGATTTCAGCGGCGCGATGAAATCGTCGGCCAGCATCTGGTTGTCAGCATGCTGCTTGCAGAACGTCTTGACACGTTCGAAGAACGCCATGATGTGCTGACCGCCATCCTGCGGCAACTTGCGCGCAACCAGGTCAAGCGCCTGCACGCCGTTGGCACCCTCGTAGATCATCGCGATCCTGGCATCCCGAACGAACTGGCTCATGCCATGTTCCTCGATATAGCCGTGTCCGCCGAAGACCTGTTGGGCCTGCACGGCCGCGTCGAAACCACGGTCGGTCAGAAAGCCTTTCGCCACCGGCGTCAGCAGCGACACGAGGCCTTCGGCCTCGGCATCGCCGTTCTGGCCGCGATCGATCAGATGCGCACACCACAGAACCAATGCGCGCGCGCCTTCGACGAAGGATTTCTGGTCCATCAGGCTGCGGCGGATATCGGGATGCACGATCAGCGGATCGGCGGCGCCTTCGGGATTCTGCACGCCCGTCGCCGCGCGGCCCTGCAACCGGTCCTTGGCATAGGCGACCGCGTTCTGATAGGCGGCCTCGGCGCAGGCATAGCCCTGCAAGGCGACGCCAAGACGCGCCTCGTTCATCATCGTGAACATCGCCCGCATGCCCTTGTGCAGATCACCCAGAAGCCAGCCTTTCGCGCCGTCGTAGTTCATGACGCAGGTGGCGTTGCCGTGGATACCCATCTTTTCTTCAAGGCTGCCGACGCTGACTGCGTTGCGTTCGCCCAGCGAACCGTCTTCATTCACCAGGAATTTCGGAACGATGAACAGCGAGATGCCCTTGGTGCCTTCGCCGCCGCCGGGCGCCTTGGCCAGCACAAGATGGATGACATTTTCTGACAGGTCGTGGTCGCCGGCCGAAATGAAGATCTTCTGACCCGAGATCAGATAGCTGCCGTCGTCCTGCGGTTCTGCCCTGCTGCGCAACAGACCCAGATCGGTGCCGCAATGCGGCTCGGTCAGGTTCATCGTGCCAGTCCATTCGCCGCTGACGATCTGCGGCAGATATTGCTGCTTCTGGGCCTCGGTACCATGGGCGTGGATCGCCGAATAGGCGCCATGGGCGAGGCCCGGATACATCGCGAACGCCATGTTGGCGGACGAGAACATTTCGCTGACGGCCTGTCCCATCACCACCGGCAGGCCCTGGCCGCCAAATTCGGTGTCACAGTCCAAGGCGGTCCAGCCGCCCTCCTTCAGCGCGTCATATGCGGCCTTAAAACCCTCGGGCGTACGCACGATGCCGTTTTCAAGACTGCAGCCCTGCCGGTCGCCAGAGACGTTGATCGGGGCCATCACTTCGGCCGCCAGCTTGCCCGCTGCATCCAGGATCGCTTCGGTGAAATCGGGATCCAGATCCTCGTGGCCCGGCAGCTTGGCATGCTGCAGTTGCAGCAAGTCTTGCAGCACGAATTGCAGGTCGCGAACGGGGGGGGTGTATGAAGGCATGCTGTTATCCTGTCTTCGTGTCGTCTTGGGCCGTGGCAAGGCGTTGCTCGGCGTCTGCGATATGCTGTTTCAGTTCGTCGATGGCCTCACGCAGTTCGGCGTATTGGCGTTCCATGTCCGCCAGCCGTTCGCGGCCGACCGAAAGGGTCGCGGCGATCTGGGTGCGGTTGCAGCCGCCCGGTTCGTAGATTTCAAGAAGCTGGCGCATCTGTTCCAGGCTGAACCCGAACCGCTTTCCGCGCAGGATCAGAATCAACCGGGCGCGGTCGCGGCGATCATATAGCCGGTGCTGACCGCGGCGTTCGGGAAAGATCAATTCCCGTGCCTCGTAGAAACGCAGTGTGCGCGGCGTGACATCGAACGCATCGCACATTTCGCGTATCGTCATCAGGTCGTCGTTTGGCATGAAACGTGACGCCTCCTTCGCGGGCTTCTGCCGATCCTCAGAGACGATATAGGGGCTGCTTGACGCGAACGTAAGCGGGACGCTGCGTCACGGCTTCGCGAGGTGGCGCCGGCGCCTAATCGGCGCCGTCCACCTGATCGCTGGTCTTGTCCCGCAGCGATTTCAGATCGTCGCGCGCATTTTGCAATTCGGCGATCTGTTCATCCAGCAGCTTCAACTGGCGATCGGCCAGCGCAAGCCAAACCTCGTGCTGTTCACGGCTGCCCTTCTGTTCATAGATCAACAGCCACTGGCGGATTTCCTCGAGCGAGAAGCCAAAGCGGCGTCCGCGCAGAATCAGTGTCATTCGCGCAACTTCTCGGGCGCCGTAAAGGCGTGACCTGCCTTCACGGCGCGGGCTGATAAGCTCGATATACTCGTAATACCGCAATGTCCGGGGCGTAACGTCGAAACGCGCGCACATGTCTTTGAAGCTGATCTCACGCTCGTCCGGCATCCGATATCTCCGTGACGGTTCATCCGTCAGACAAGCTAGCCCCTTGCCGGATGCTTCTCAACCTTTGCGCGCGTCAGAGTCGATCGGGGTTGAGAACATACGGTTCGGACGGCTAAGCCTGTGCAGGAACCGCAAGGAGGCGCCGAAGCCGATGGATGACAGGGACACGCAGGACGATGAAAACCGGATAAGGATTGCGCAGCAGTTCATCGGCGCGATCCCGCATGCCCGCGCGCTGGGGATGCAGGTCGATGACCTGGGACCGGGACGCGCCACGATCAGCATGCCTTGGGCTGAGCATCTTGTCGGCGATCCAAGGCGAGGCGTCGTGCACGGCGGCGTGGTATCGGCGCTGATGGATACCTGCTGCGGCGCCGCGGTGATGATGCATCCCGCAACGCCGCGCTCGACCGCGACGATCGATCTGCGCATCGACTATATGCGTGCCGCCGAGCCCGGACAGCGGATCACCGCAAAGGCAGAATGCTATCACATGACGCGCAGCGTGGCCTTTCTGCGCGCCGTCGCGGTGGACGAGGACGACCAGAACCCGGTCGCGACCGCAACCGGAACCTTCACGGCCGAGAGGTAAGCGCCATGGATCGCAACGAACCCCTGGAGCAGATCAAGTCCCGGCGCGATTCGGCGCTGAAAGCGCTTGTTTCCGGCGTGCCTTACATGAACTGGCTGGGGATCATGTTCGACCGTCGCGGTGACGAACTGACCGCGGTGCTGCCTTTCGACCAGAAACTGATCGGCAACCCTGCATTGCCGGCATTGCACGGTGGGGTGACAGCCGCATTCCTGGAAATGACAGCGATCATCGAACTGTCCTGGACCGCGATGTGGGAAGATCTGGAATCCGGACGTATCGCGCCGGATGCTGCCGTGCCTGACAGCTTGCCACGCCTGCCCAAGACGATCGATTTCACCGTCGACTACCTGCGCAGCGGTCTGCCGCGTGACGCCTATGCGCGGGCCCGTGTCGTGCGGTCCGGGCGGCGCTATGCCAGCGTCCATGTCGAGGCATGGCAGGACAACCGCGCCCGACTGTTCGCGCAGGCGACAGGACATTTCCTGATGCCGCAGGGATAGGCCGCGACCGATGAAGACCCAGATCGGCCCGCTGACCCATCGGCGGGTTCTTAACATCGCCTTGCCCATTGTCCTGTCGAACGCGACCGTACCGCTTCTGGGTCTGGTTGATACCGGCGTGGTGGGGCAGTTGGGCCGGGCCGAGCCGATCGGCGCGGTCGGCATCGGCGCGGTGATCCTGACGTCGATTTTCTGGATCTTCGGTTTCCTGCGCATGGGCACGTCCGGGCTTGTGGCACAAAGCCACGGCGCGGGCGATGAGGCTCAGGTCGGTGCCCATCTGCTGCGCGCGCTGACCATCGCGGGATCTGTCGGGCTGATGATCGTCGCGCTGCAGATACCCTTGTTCTGGGCTGCCTTTCGCATCGCACCCGCCAGCGCCGAGGTCGAGATGCTGGCGCGCGACTATCTTCAGATCCGCATCTGGGGGGCACCGGCTACCATCGGCCTATATGCGATCACGGGGTGGCTGATCGCGGTGGAACGGACCCGTTCGGTCCTGGCACTGCAGTTGTTGCAGAACGGACTGAATGTCGCGCTGGACATCTGGTTCGTGCTGGGACTTGGGCTGGGCGTCGCTGGTGTGGCTTGGGCCACGCTGATCGCCGAATGTTCCGGGCTGGCACTGGGGCTGTGGATGGCGCGCCATGTCTTGCGTTCCGCCTTGGCCGCGGCGCGCAACCTGGCAACGTTGTTCGCCCGGGATCAGCTGAACCGTTTCATGCGCATCAATGTCGACATCATGATCCGTTCGGTTCTGCTGCAGGCAAGTTTCACGACGTTCCTGTTCCTTGGTGCGGCGGAAGGTGATGTCACGCTGGCGGCAAATCAGGTGCTGGTACAGTTCCTGTCGATCACGGCCTTCGCACTGGATGGCTTTGCCTTCGCGGCGGAATCCCTCGTGGGCCAAGCGGTCGGCGCGCGGCGCCCCGAACATGTTCGCCGGTCCGCGATCCTGACATCGCAATGGGGGCTGGGCGGTGCGCTGGCCTTGGGGGTTCTTTTCTGGTTCGGCGGCGGGGCCATCGTCGATCTGCTGACCAGCGCCCCCGAGGTGCGTGCCGAGGCGCGTCAATATCTGGTCTGGCTTGGCTTTGCACCGCTGATTGGCGTGGCCGGCTGGATGTTCGACGGGATCTTCATCGGCGCAACCCTGACGCGAGAGCTGCGGATCGCGATGTTGCAGGCAGTCGCCGTCTATGTGGCCGCGGTCATCGTCCTGCCGCCGGTGATGGGCAATCACGGTCTATGGGCCGCCTTGATGATCCTGAATGTCGCGCGTGGCCTGACGATGGCACGGCTTTATCCGCGGGCCGAGGCGGCGGCGCGACCGGCGGGCTAGCGCGTCCGCGCCTCGCCTGCATGCGGCGTCGGTCCGGCGGGCAGGCTGACCACCCCTTCCAGCAGGCCGGGCTCGACGATGGTCGTCGCGCCAAGATCGCGCGCCAGCGCCCGCATGCCCAGATTGTCGGGCACATGAAAGATGTGGATCGTGCCGATGCCCGTGCGGCGCGCGATCAGCACCATCGCAAGGCTCAGCAGCTTGCCGATGCCTGCGTGTTGATAGGCGCGCTCGACCGAAACGGACAGTTCGGCCTCTTTGCCCTGTTTGTCCGGAATCAGCTCTGCCAAACCCCGCAGCGTGCCGTCGACAAATGCACCAAAGACCCAGACGTGCCGCCAGTCGAGGTTCCGGGAATAGGCAAGGATCGCGTCGTCGCTGAGCGCGGTGTTAAATCGCGCGCGTCTGTCCTGCGCTGTCAGGCGCAGCAGATGGGCGGCGTGCAGCGCATGATCGCGCGCGGCAAGTCCCCGCAGCCTGACATTGCCGCGATTCACCGCCATCAGTGGCCTGGCAGGATTTCGGTGCCGTGCTGCCGACATGTCTGGCCTCCGTCAGGTCGCCACGGGTAGGGCAGGGCGAACGCAATGCCCGAACTGCTACGCCGCTGTCGCGGCATCTACCGGTATGTTGGGCGCGCGACATGCGTTCGCCAGCACGGGCGGTTCATTTTTCTGTGATCCTCGTGGGCGGAATCTGCGTGCCCCGTCTGGTCAGAAATCCAGTCCCAGATCCAGCGTCGGCGCCGAATGGGTCAGCGCGCCGCAGGAAATATAGTCCACGCCGGTCGCTGCAACTTCGGCGATCCGACCCAGCCGCATGTTTCCCGACGCCTCAAGAACGACGCGGCCCTGCGCCATGGCAACAGCTTGGCGCAGTGTCGCCGTGTCCATGTTGTCCAGCAGAACGACATCGGCGCCGCCTTCGTCCAGCACCTCGGACAGCTGCTCCAGCCGGTCCACCTCGATCTCGACCCGCATCATGTGCGATGCGTGGGCCTTGCAGGCTTGCAGGACCGGTCGAATGCCGCCCGCCGCGGCGATGTGATTGTCCTTGATCAGGATCGCATCGGACAGCGAAAAACGGTGTGCGAAGCCGCCGCCATGCAGCACCGCCTGTTTCTCGACCATCCGCAATCCGGGTGTCGTCTTGCGGGTGCATGTGACGCGTGCGGCGGTGTCCTGGGTTCGGGCCACGAAGGCGGCCGTCATCGTGGCAATGCCGCACAGACGTCCGGCAAAGTTCAGCGCAACCCGTTCGGCGGACAGGATAGATGCCGCATCGCCTTCGATCTCGGCCAGCACGTCGCCGGTCTGAAAGGCCATCCCGTCGGCCCGCAGGATGCGCACATCAAGCGTCGGATCGATCAGGTGGAACGCGATCCGGGCAAGGTCCATCCCCGAGGCGACCCCGGCCTCGCGTGACCGGATGCGCGCACAATAGCGTGTGCCGGCGGGGATCACGATGCGGGTCGTGATGTCGCCATTTGTGCCCAGATCCTCGATCAGCGCGGCACGGACCAGCGGTTCAAGGATCATCGGGGGCAGGGGGGAGGTGGCGTTCGTCATATCATCTCCGTGGCAATCGCATCGCGGATGGCCATCGCGTCTGCCAGCGTCAGGTGGCTGCGCGTGGGGGTGGGGGAGGCATCGGGAAAATCGCAGCGGTAATGTGCGCCCCGGCTTTCCCTGCGCTGCAGCGCGGCCGCGCAGATCAGCGTCGCCGTGGCTGTCATGTTCAGAAGGTTGTCGGAATCCGGCTGCAGCGACGCGATCGTCGCGATTTCGGTCAGTGCCCGTCGCAGGCCCGCCTCGTCACGCACGACGCCAGCCCCGTCGGTCATCGCGCGCCTCAGTCGCGTGACCAGATCGGCGTCGGGCAGTTCCCCGGCAGGCAGGTCGGGCAGCGCAACAGTGGCGGGATCCGCCGTCATCCTGATCGTCTTCTGGATGTTGGCAGCGCAGATCCGCGCATAGACCAAAGCCTCCAGCAACCCGTTCGAGGCCAGCCTGTTCGCGCCGTGCAGCCCGGTCGAGGACGCCTCGCCGCAGGCCCAAAGCCCGTCAAGGCTGGCGCGGCCGGTGCTGTCCACGGCGATTCCGCCCATGTGGTAATGGGCGGCAGCAGCCACGGGGATCGCCCGGGTCGTCGGATCGATACCGTTTCGCAGACAGGCGCCGGCGACCGCTGGAAATTCGGTGAGGATGCGCGTGCCCAGACAGGCGCGTGTGTCCAGAACCGGTCGCAGCCCGGCCTGCGCCTGCGCATAGATCGCGCGCGCGACGATGTCGCGGGGCGCAAGTTCGGCGTCAGGGTGCAGCGCCTGCATGAAACGGTCGCCCTGCCGGTTTCGCAACTGCGCGCCTTCGCCCCGCAGCGCCTCGGTCGCCAGCGGTGCGGGGTCTTCGCCGCAGTCGATCGCAGTCGGGTGGAACTGCACGAATTCGGCATCCGCGATGATCGCGCCTGCGCGGGCCGCCATGCCGATCACCTGTCCGCAGATGCGCGGCGGGTTGGTCGTGACCGCGAACAGACCGCCCGAGCCGCCACCCGCCAGCAGGACTGCCGGCGCCAGGATCTGGACGGAATGCGAACCATGGGTGCGCGCAATCTGCACCCCCGTCACGCGGCTGCCGGTGGTCACCAGCCCGGTCGCCATGGCGCCTTCCAGCACCTGCACCGACGGTGTGTCGCGGACGGCGGAAACCAGGGCGCGCATGATTTCCGCCCCGGCCTGGTCGCCCTTGACCCGCACCACGCGGGCGAAACTGTGCGCCGCCTCGCGCGACAGGACATAGCCGCCCTCGGGTGTGCGATCAAAAGGCGTGCCGAAGGAGGTCAGGTCAAGGATGTGGGCGCGCGCCTCGTCGGTGACCAGTTCCGCGATGTCGGGATCGACGGTGCCGGCTCCGGCACTTACGGTGTCGCGCGCATGCGATCGGGCACTGTCCGCAGGGTCCATCGCCGCGGCGACCCCGCCCTGAGCCCAGGCTGAGCTGGCACCCTGTCCAAGCGGATCGGGTGAGATCATCAACACCGGACGCGGGGCAAGCTTCAGCGCCGCATACAGCGCACCCAGTCCGGCACCGACGATCACGACACGGTCGGTGGCGATCTGCCTCATGCGCGGGCGATCCTCAGGCCGCCAGCTGGCGCGACAGATCGATCATGCGCTGAACCGCGACACGCGCGCGGTCGGCAATGTCGGGTGCGACCTCGACCGCGCCGGTCATCGTGTGCAGCGACCACAGCACCTTCTCGAGCGTGATCTTTTTCATATAGGGACACATGTTGCACGGCCCCAGAAACTCGACCTCGGGATGCGCGTCCGAGATATTCGCGGCCATCGAGCATTCGGTGACCAGCATTGCCTGTCCGGGACGTTCGCGGCCGACCCAGTCCAGGATTCCGGCGGTCGAGCCCGCAAAATCCGCCTCGGCCAGCACATCTGGGGGGCATTCGGGGTGGGCGATGATCTTCAGATCGGGGTGCCAGCCACGAAAATCGCGCAGATCCTGTGCGGTGAATTTTTCGTGCACGATGCAGCGTCCATCCCACCACACGATGTTCTTCTGCGGCACCTGTTTCGCGACGTTCTGGGCCAGATACTTGTCCGGTGTCATGATCACCGTCTCACCCTCCATCGCCGCGACGATCTGGGCCGCATTAGCCGAGGTGCAGCAGATGTCCGAGGCTGCCTTCACCTCGGCCGTGGTGTTTACGTAGCTGACGACGGGTGCCCCGGGATACTGGGCGCGCATTTCCGCGATGCCCGCAGCGGTGATGCTTTCGGCCAGCGAACAACCGGCCTCCATGTCGGGCATCAGTACGGTCTTGGCCGGGTTCAGGATCTTCGAGGTTTCGGCCATGAAATGCACGCCGCATTGCACGATCACGTCGGCCTCGACCCGCGTGGCCTCGATGGCCAGCGCAAGGCTGTCGCCCACCACATCCGAGATTCCGTGATAGATCTGCGGCGTCATGTAGTTATGCGCCAGAACCACGGCGTTGCGTTCACGTTTCAGATCGTTGATTGCCTTCACATAGGGCGCTGCGATGGCCCAGTCCGGCAACGGCACGACGCGTTCCATGCGGGCATGGATATCGGACATGCTCTCGGCAAGCTCAAGCGAGGGCTGAAGATCGTAATGCGTCTCAAGCTCTGCCCGGATGGTCGTCAGATCCAGCAATGTCCTCTCCTCCTGCGGCGGTCGTCGGGCCGTGGCACGGGCGTTGCACCCGTGACCGCGCCTGTTACCGAAAAGCTGACCTAGGGGCAATGTTGAACTGCCCCGTCCGGCGCGGCTTGCGGTCCAGAGATGCTATTTGCCGCGCTTCTGCCACGGCGCCCCCCATTGCAGCCAGATCGCCGCCAGCCACCACAGCGCAAGGATTGCCCAAAGATCGACGACAAGCTTGCGCAGGAATCCCTGGTCAGGCGGGTTCATCTGGAACGCATCACCGATCACGGACAGCATGACGCAGGCGATGAAGGACCACAGGCCGCCCCTGCCGATCTGTTGAAGACCGACTCCGGCCCGGGTCGAGGCCAGCCGTTCCATGATGCCGGCCAACGGCACGGCGACCAGCCAGCTGGCGGCAAGGATGGCCAGAAAACGGGTGCCGTCCAGCGGCCATTTGTCGATGCTGCCATAGACTAGCTTCAGCGCGTTGCGCAGCGGCAGCGCGGGTTCACCGAATTTCGAGGCGATGACGATGGTCGCGCCAAAGGCAAACATCGCCCAGGCGACGATTGTGATCAGCCTCGCGTGCGGCATCAGGACCGGCATGAAGCGTTGCCGGAACAGACCCATCGCCACGCCGGAATAGAACAGCATTTGCCATCCGAACGGATTGAACAGCAGCCCGCCATCGCGATGGTTGGGCACCAGCGAGTTCAGGATCGGGGCAAACCACCAAAGCGCCACCGAGCCCGCAGCGAAGCTGAACGGAAATCTCAGCAGGATCGGCACCAGAAGCGGCGCAGATGCGATCAGGACTACATAGACCGCCAGCACGTCCAGCAGGTTGGGCTGCAGCCACATCGTCGCCAGAACGCCCAGATAGCCCCACGGATTCTCGATCACCCATTCGGCATACTGGTTCCAGATCGCGGTATGCTTCATGCCGGCCTCAAGCAATCCGGCCGAAAGCAGTGCCATGACGATCCCGCCCACAACCAGCGCGCGCCAGACCTCGAAGGCGCGGCGGGCAAAGCGCCAGCGCGCGGCGGGGCGCCCGTCCTTGCGCTCGACCCCGAGCCAGACCAGACCGACGAGAAAGCCCGACAACAGAACGAACAACTCGGCAGCGTCGAAGATCGAAAAATTGGCCAGCGTGAACCCGCGAAGCGTGGACACCGGCATGTGGTCCAGCATGATGCAGACCAGCGCATAGCCGCGCAGCATGTCGAGGGCGATCAGGCGTTTCATGAGGCTCGATATCTTATGGACTGTCGCTGCTCAAGCGGGCAGGCGGCTCCAGCGTTGCAGCAACGCTGCGTCCGAGACAAGCGCCTCGGTCTCGGCGCGGTTCAGAAAGCTCAGGGCCTCGGTCCGGGTGGTGGCGTGGTCTATCTTGGCTTCGGCTGTGATCAGGTCCAGACGGCGCGACTGCGGCAGGTCCGTGTCCGGTTCCAGCAGTGCGCAATGGCTGGCCAGCGCTGCGGGATCGTCGCCCAGGTGCAGGATCGCGCTGTCTTCGGGCAGCGGCCGGGGCAGGGCGCGGGTCGCCGATGACGCCTCGGACAACAGCGGGGGGACGCTGCGTTCCTCTGGCGTGACAAGAAGGCCGCGCATCCTTGCCCAACGCCCGAAGACGGGGCTGGCCGAAAAGCGCGAGGTGAACGGCGACAGGATCAGCCCGGCAAGGATCGGCGACAGCCAGATCAGCTGCGGCGGCGAAAACTGCGCAAGCACGATCAGCGTGCCAAGGCCCAACAGCACATGCACCCAGTGCCGCGCGATCACGACACCCCAGCCGGGCATTGATCCGGCACGGGTCTGGGCATTCCAGCCGCTGTCCCGGCCGCGCAGGATCTCGAAAATCTGGCGGGTCTGGATCAGCATCTGGACCGGGGCGATCAGGGCCGACAACAGGATTTCGAACAGCGAACTGGCAAAGATCCTTACGGGGCCGCCCGAGGCGCGCGCCAGAGGCCGCATCCAGGCGCGAAACGTCGCGATCAGCTTGGGAAGCAGCAGCAGCGCCATCGCCCCGATGAACAGCCACAGCATCCTGCGGGCGTCGAAGACTGGCCATTCGGGGAACAACTGATATGCGTTCGGGAAATATTCGGGCGTGGACAGCAGCACGGTCGCCGACAGCACAAGCCCGACAAGGATCAACGCAAGCCAGATCGGGCTCATCAGGAAGCCCATGATGCCGACGGCGAAATGCACGCGGCTGATGGCGCGTGCGCCTTTCATGCCGAACAGCCGCGAATGCTGAAGATTGCCCTGCGCCCAACGGCGTTCGCGCGCCGCCATGTCCAGAAGGGTCGGCGGACAGCCTTCGAAACTGCCGCGCAGATCATGATCCAGCCGCACCTTCCAACCGGCACGGCACAAGGCCGCCGCCTCGACGAAATCATGGCTGAGGATGGTGCCGCCGAAAGGGGGACTGCCGGGCAGGCGCGGCAGGCCGCAGCATTCCGCGAACGCACCGACGCGGATCATCGCGTTGTGCCCCCAGTAATTGCCGGTATTGCCCGACCAGGCGGCGACGCCGCGGGCGATCATCGGGCCATAGACACGACCGGCGAACTGGGTCAGCCGCGCAAAGATGGTCTCGCCGCCGATCAGCACCGGCATGGTCTGGATCAGCGCCAGATCCGGATCGGCATTCATGCGGGCCGACATCTGGCGGATCGTGTTGCCGGTCATCACGCTGTCGGCGTCCAACACCACCATCTGGTCATAACGCCCGCCCCAGCGACGGACAAATTCGGCCACGTTGCCGGATTTTCTGTCTTCGTTGGTCTGCCTGCGCCGATACCAGATCGGAACCGGCGATACGCTACGCGCGGCGTCGATTGCCAGTGTCTCGTTCACGGCGACGGACGGGTCGCGACTGTCGGACAGCACGAAGATCTCGGCGCGTTCGGCCATGCCCTCTTGCGCCAGTTCATCGGCAAGCGCGGTCAGCAGGCCGATGCTTTTCGCGGCGTCTTCATGATAAATGGGCATGATCACCGCAACACGTGCCGTGTTGGGCTCCTCCGGCGTTCGCAGGCGAGGGGCCAGAAGTCCGGCAATCAGCCCGCAGAACGAGAACCCCACCCAGGCGAAGGTCGGAACGAACAGCACCAGCAGCGCCCACTGCATCGGTGTCGGCTTGTCGCCGAATGTCTGCAGCATCTGGGAAAAGCCGATCACGGCCAGCGCGGCAGTTCCGCCAAAGGCGATCAGGCGCGCCAGCCAGACGCGCCAGTCCTCGCGCTGCCGGGTGCGCGGTGCGGGATGCGGGGCGCCGAAATCCTGAACTGGCATCTCCACCGGGGACTCGGGCGGGGTCGCCGCCGATGGCCGGGTGATCGCGACTGAGATGCTCATGCGGTCCAGCGTGCAAGCCAGCTTTCGCTAAGCGCGACGCCGTTCTTGTCGGTCAGCAATGCCTGAAGTTCGGCCTCTTCTGCGTCGCCCGGTTCGAATTCGAAGGCAAGGCGCAGAACATGCTGGTCGGGCAAGGGCTTGAGATAGGCATGGACGATCTTGCCCGCCGAGGTGGTGACTTTGGATTCGGGCATGTCGTCATCAAACAGCGACAGGTCGAAATCGACGATGAAGCTGCGGGTCGTTTCGACATTGATCGACCGGCCCGAACGCACCTGCCGAACCTTGGCCAGCGGCACATCATTGGGCGGCAGAGGCGCAAAGCTGAGGCGATAGCGGAATTCGTGCCTCTGGTCCTTGGCCAGCGGTTCCTTGGGCAGCCAGTAGCTGACGACGTTGTCGTTGAACTCGTTCTCGACAGGAATTTCGATCAGCCGGACTTCGCCTTCGCCCCAGTCCCCCTCTGGCTGGATCCACGCAGACGGACGCTGATGATACATCGCCTCGGCGTCTTGGTAGTCGATAAAGTCGCGATTGCGCTGGATCAGCCCGAAACCGTGCGGATTGTTGTCCATGAAGGACGAAATCTGCAACGCCTTGTGCGAGGCCAGCGTCCGCCAAAGGGCCTGACCGGCGCCGGTATGCATCTGCAATCCGTCGCTGTCATGCACTGCCGGGCGATAGTCATCGACCGTCCTGCGACTGGCCGGGCTGAACCAGAACATCGAAGTCAGCGGCGCGATGCCGGTATTTTGCAGATCGATGCGCGGGAAGATCGCGACGCGGGTGCGGATCATGGTCACGGCGCCGGGATTAACGTCGAACTGGAACGCGGCAGTCAGCGACTTGCTGTCCAGCACGGCATGGATGCGAACCCATTCGGACGTCGCCTCCGGCTCGTGGATCCAGAAATCCGTGAACAGGGGGAACTCCTCGCCGTCGGGACTGCCGGTCTTGATGGCAAGCCCGCGCGCAGACAGGCCGTAAAGCGTGCCGCGTGCAACGGCGCGGAAATAGCTGGCGCCCTGAAAGACCAGGAATTCGTCCATGGTACCGGGCCGGTTCAGCACCGTGCGCAGACGGAAACCCGACCATCCCATCTCGCCCTTGGTTTCCAGATCGGCGCCGTCTGGAAACTGCGAGGGATCGAATTCCAGCAGATGCGGATCGAAAGCAAGTGTCTGGGGCTGACCGTCGCGGACGATGCTGATATTCACCGGCTCGTAGAAGATCGCGCCGGGCGGCAACAGATCCATGCTGAAGCGGCCCTTGCCCCCAAGCGGATCTGCGTCACGGCGAAAACGTATGCCGCGATACCGATCATAGTTCAGATCGGCAAAGCTGCCGACCTGTTCGGCGACAGGTTGAGTATAAACGCGCTTTGCGCGCTCCGCCGCCAATTGGGCGACCTCTTCAAAGCCGAATACGGTCGGCGCGGATGTCGGCGCCTCGTTCTCGGGAGCGTTGGCACTGTCGGCTGCGGATTGCGCGTTCACAGGCGTTGCGGCCAGCGAACCGCCGGCGGCCAGAGCTGTGGCGGCATTGAGAAATTGACGACGCTTCATATCACGAGATTTGCTTGGAAAACCCGAGCACTATATCTGTCTCGCCGCAACGCGGCAAGCCAGATCGCAACCGACAAATGATGTCCTCAGGTTGCATCAGGCCAATAAAGTGGATGTTGCTGGGCGCTTTTCTGCCGATGCCGGTCACTGTTGCGCCAGCCATTCGGTCACCGGCCTGCGCAGATTGGTCACGCCACTGTCCTGCGCCTCATCAATCACCTTGCGCAGATCGGCGATAGAAACGCGCCGGACCAGGTGCTTGACCGGCCCGATCGATGCCGGCCGCATCGACAGACGGCGAATTCCCAGCGCGGCAAAGGTTAGCGCCTCGACGGGGCGCCCCGCGTCCTCGCCGCAGAAGGACAGCGGCACCCGTGCTTCCTCGCAGCGAGTCACGATCTGCCGCAGCAGCGCCAGGAATGACGCATTCATCGTATCGTAACGCCGCCGCACGCGCTCGTTCTCGCGGTCCGCGGCGAAGAAGAACTGCTTCAGGTCGTTCCCGCCGATCGACACGAAATCGCACATCTCGAAGAACTTTCGGGGTGCGAAGGCCATCGAGGGCGTTTCCAGCATTGCGCCAACACGGATATCGGTAGGCATCGGATGGCCAAGCCGTTGTTCGCGCGACAGTTGCTGCATCAGGATGCGATAGGCGTCCTCGTATTCGCTCATGTCGGCTATGAATGGGAACATCACATGCAGGGGCCGGCCCACTGCGGCGCGGATCAGCGCCTGCAACTGCATGCGCAGCACCCCTCGTTTGTCCAGCCCGACCCGGATCGCGCGCCAGCCCATGGCAGGATTCGGTTCGTCCTGGGGCTTCATATAGGGCAGCACCTTGTCCGATCCGATGTCCAGTGTCCGGAACATGACCGGCTTGCCCATCGCGCGGTCCATGACGTGCCGATAAAGATCCGCCAGTTCGCCCCGGCGCGGAACATGGTTGCGGGTCAGGAACTGCAATTCGGTCCGGAACAACCCCACGCCTTCGGCGCCCGAGCCTTCCAGCGACGGCAGATCGGCCATCAGCCCCGCGTTCATGAACAGCTGGATCGTGGTTCCGCAGGTGCCGGTGGCCGGCAAGGACCGCAGATCCGCATAGCGATTCTGTGCCTCGGCCTGCATCGCCATCTTGTCGCGAAACGCCGTGGCGACGGATTCCTCGGGGCGTAGATGAACGACCCCCTGATCGCCATCGACCAGGATGGGGTCGCCATTCAGGGCCTCGGTGGTGATCCGGTCCGCGTGGATGACCAGCGGAATGGCCAGAGCACGCGCGACGATGGCGGCGTGGCTGCCGACCGAACCTTCTTCCAGGACGACACCTTTCAGGCGGCGACCGTATTCCAGCAGTTCCGCCGGGCCTATGTTCCGGGCGATCAGTATCGGATCCTCCGGCATCTCGGCGCCGGTGTCGATGCCCTGACCGGTCAGGATCCTCAGCAGCCGGTTCGACAGATCATCCAGATCGTGCAGGCGGTCGCGCAGATAGGGATCGGCGGCCATTTCCAGCCGGGCCCGCGCGGCGGACTGTTCCTTCTCGACCGCGGCCTCGGCGGACAGGCCGAGCCGGATATCCTCTTCCATGCGCTTCAGCCAGCCGCGAGAATGGGCGAACATCCGATAGGTTTCCAGAACGGCGGCGTGTTCGCCTTCGCCGTCCATGTCCGCTGCGGCCATCATCGAATCGACCTTGGTCCGCAACTGTTCGACACCCTCGTGCAGCCGCACCAGTTCGCGGTCAGGATCGTCGCCGACCGGATCCGAAACGACGACGCGCGGTTCATGCAGCCAGACGCGTCCCTCTGCGACACCTTCCTGACCGGTGGTGCCGCGCAGCATCAGCGGGAAACGATGTGCCAAAGGCAGGCTGTCGGACTGGCTGCCCTGAAACGCGCCAAGCTCGGTCATTTCGGCCAGCACCATGGCGACAACCTCGAGCCCGTAGACCTCATCCTCGCTGAACTGCCGTGCATCCGAACACTGAACCACCAAGACGCCAAGCTTTTCCCCGACGCGCTGAATTGGGACGCCAAGGAAGCTGGGGAAGATCTCTTCCCCTGTCTCGGGCATGAACCGGAAACCGGGTTCGGACGGCGCGTCGGCGGTGTTCACGTGACGGCCGGTGCGCGCAACGCGACCGACCAGACCTTCACCCAGACGCAATCGGGTCTGATGGACGGCCTCGGCCCGCAGCCCCTCGGTCGCGCACAGCTCCAGCGTCTGGGGATCGCGGAAAAGATAGATCGAACAGACCTGCGAGCCCATCGAATCGGCGATGTGATGGGTGATCTGATCCAGCCGATCCTGACCGCCGCCGGGTGCGGCCAGAATCTCCTTCAGCCGCCGAAGCAGCTTGCGTGAATCGCTGTCCTTGCGGTCTTGCATCGCGTGCCTGCCTTTGCTGTCGCGATGGCCCCGCGGGCCTGTTCCGGATCTTCCGTCCGGCTTTGATCAGGCCGCTTCGAGGCCGAAGGCATCATGCAGTGCCTGAACTGCAAGTTCCATATACTTGCGATCGATCAGCACCGAAATCTTGATCTCGCTGGTTGCGATGACCTTGATGTTGATATTTTCGTCGGCAAGTGCCTTGAACATCCGCGCTGCGACACCGGCCGCGCTGCGCATCCCGATGCCCACGACGCTGACCTTCGCCACTTCGGTATCCACGATCAGTTCGTCATAGGCGATGGTGCCGGCGGCACGCGCCTCTTCCATGGCGCGCTTGGCGCGCTCGACTTGATTGATCGGCACCGAGAACGTCATGTCGGTCACCGATCCCTGGTGATGCTCGAAGTTCTTTTCCGAGATGTTCTGAACGATCATGTCCACGTTCACGCCCGCCTCGGCCAGCGGGGCAAAGATGCCCGCCGAGATGCCGGGCCGGTCTTCCACGGTCACCAGGGTGATCTTGGCCTCTTCCCGCGAAGAGGCGACGCCGTTGACGACTTTCGATTCCATGATTTCATCCTCATCGCAGATCAGCGTTCCGGAATTCTCGTCGGTATCCTCGAACGAGGATAGCACGCGCAGCCTGACCTTGTAGCGCATTGCAAGCTCGACCGAGCGGGTCTGCAGGACCTTGGCGCCAAGACTGGCCAGTTCCAGCATTTCCTCGAACGCGATTTTCTGAAGCTTGCGCGCCTTCGAGGTGATGCGCGGATCGGTGGTGTAGACGCCGTCCACATCGGTATAGATGTCGCAGCGTTCGGCGCCGAAGGCTGCGGCAAAGGCCACGGCGGTCGTGTCCGATCCACCGCGCCCCAGCGTCGTGATGCGCCCATCAGGCGCCAGACCCTGGAAACCTGCCACGACCGCGACCTTGAAGCCTTCCGAGAATTTCTGGTCCAGATTGTCGCGCGGAATATCGACAAAGCGCGCGGCGGAATGGGCGGCGGTGGTGTTGATCGGCACCTGCCAGCCCTGCCAGCTGCGCGCCGGAACCCCCATCTCCTGCAGGGTCAGGGCCATCAGCCCTGCGGTCACGTTCTCGCCCGAACTGACCACGGCATCGTATTCGCGGGCGTCGAACAGGGGTGAGGTCTTTTCGACCCAACCGACCAATTCATTGGTCTTGCCCGACATCGCGCTGACGATCACGATGACGTCGTATCCGCGATCGACCTCGCGTTGCACCTTCTTGGCGGCATTCTTGATCCGGTCCAGATCGGCCACGGACGTTCCGCCGAATTTCATCACCAGAAGCGGCATCGCGGGCCTCCAGCCTCAGGGGTCATCATCGGCGGGGCTTGTATGGGGGGCGTGCAGAAAGGGCAAGGGGCGATCAAAGATATGCGCGGGCAAGATGGGCCCGCACCGGCGCGTCGTCTCAGTTGGACTTCCGGCGCGGAATGAAGGGCAGGGGGGCGATGGGCACGCCTTCCTCGACCAGCTTTCGTGCCTCGGCCGGGCGCGCTTCGCCGTGGATCGAGCGGTGTTCGCTGCGGCCTTCGTGCATCGCGCGCGCCTCGTCGGCGAAGCGCAGGCCGACATAGTCCGAGTTCGCTTCGACATGCGCATGCAACTTGGCAAGCGCGGCCTCGGCCTCGTTGCCCGGTTTCGGGGCCAAGGGGCGTTCGCGGCCGGCGCCGTCCTTTGACACCGACGGGGCCATCAGCAGTTTTTCGACCTGTCCCGATCCGCATTGCGCGCACACGACCTGGCCTGCGGCCCGCATCTGCTCGAACCCGTCGGACGAGCGGAACCAGCCGTCGAAGACATGGCCTTCCTTGCAGCGCAGATCATAACGGATCATGTAACTTCTCCGAACATCGTCCTGAGTATATCGGGGCCTCAGCGAGAATTCGCAAGATCGCGCAGATGGGCGATCAGCGGCGCCGGATCGCCTGCGCGCGCCGTCAGCAGCGCCCGCGCCGCTGATCCCATCCTCCGCGCCTGCATCGCGTCACCGGCAAGCCCGGACAGCGCGGCACCAAGACCGGCGGCTTCGACAGATCGTGCGGCACCCGCATCCTCCAGCGTGGCGTAGGCGTCGGAAAAATTCGAGACATAGGGTCCGTGCAGGATCGCGCAGCGATGGGCCGCCGGTTCCCATGGTGTGTGACCGCCCTTGTCGACCAGCGAGCCTGCCACAAGACAGATCGCCGCCTGACGATACCATCGGTCCATCTCTCCCAGCGTGTCTGCCAGCAGCACGGGTGCGTCGATCAGATCCTGCCCAAGGGTTTCAGACCGGCGGATGACCGGCAGGCCACGTTCGGTGATCAGTCCGGCGACCTCGTCGGCACGCGCGGGATGACGGATGGCGAGGATCAGGCGCAGACCCGGATGAAGACGCCGTGCCGCCAGCCAGCCGTCCAGAATCGCCGCTTCTTCGCCCTCATGCGTCGATGCGGCCAGCACGGTCCGGTCACGCGCGGCGTCGTCGGGCGGCGGGACAACACGGGCAGGGGTCAGCAGCTTCAGGTCCAGCGCGGGCAGCAGCGCCCGTTCGGGCAGGCCAAGTTCCCGCAGCCGGGTTTCGCTGCCGCCGTCTTGCGCGGACAGGGCCGAGATACGTCCCAGCATCGGGCCGATGACGCCCGGCAGCCGTGACCATAATCCCGCCGAGCGTTGCGACATCCGCGCCCCGATCACGGCCTGGCTGACGCCGCGCTCAGCCAGCAGGCGCGACCGCAACGGCCAGAACTCGCTTTCGACGGTCAGTTGCAGGCGGGGCTGCACGGCGTCAAGAAACCGTGTCAGTGCGCCCGGCATATCCAGCGGGGCCAGCCGTGCGGTCAGCCCCCAAGCGGAGACCATGTCGCGTCCGGTCGGTGAATTGGCCGTCACGATCACGCGGGTTCCACGGGCCAGCGCCTCGATTACAGGGCCGGCAGAGGTCAATTCGCCGACCGATGCCCCGTGGACCCAGATATCGGCCCTGCCAGGCAGAGCGTCCGTCAGCAGCCTTTGCCGCAGATCCTGCGATCCGCCAAGCCGCGCCCGCACGCGCAGCGCGGTTTCGGCAAGGCGTGAGGTGACCGCATAGATCATCCGCGCGTTCGCGGCCTATCGGGACAGTTTTTCGGCGACCAGTTTGTTCACCGCCGCCGGATTGGCCTTGCCGCCGGTAGCCTTCAGAACCTGGCCCACGAACCAGCCAGCCAGCTTCGGATTGGCCTTCGCCTTTTCGACCTGCGCCGGATTGGCGGCGATGATCTCGTCCACGGCCGCCTCGATCGCGCCCATGTCGGTCACCTGCTTCATGCCGCGCACCTCGACGATTTCCGCCGGATCGCCGCCTTCGGTCCACAATATCTCGAACAGATCCTTCGCGATCTTGCCCGAAATGTCGCCCTTGGCGATCAGGTCGATCACGCCGCCCAACTGTGCGGCTGAAATCGGCGAGGTCTCGACGCCGAGTCCCTCCTTGTTCAGGCGCCCGAACAATTCGTTGATCACCCAGTTGGCGGCCATCTTGCCGTCCCGCCCCTGCGCCACGGCCTCGAAATAGTTCGCGTTTTCGACATCTGCGGTCAGAACACCCGCGTCATATTCCGACAGGCCCATATCCTTCACGAAGCGGGCCTTCTTTTCGTCCGGCAGTTCGGGCATGTCTGCTTCGATCGCATCGACCCATGCCTGCTCGATCTCTAGCGGCAGCAGGTCGGGATCGGGGAAATATCGGTAATCATGCGCCTCTTCTTTGCTGCGCATCGACCGGGTTTCGCCCTTGTCGGGATCGTAGAGACGGGTTTCCTGGACAATGCTGCCGCCGTCTTCCAGAATGGCGATCTGACGTCGCGCCTCGTATTCGATGGCGGCCTGAATGAACCGCATCGAGTTCATGTTCTTGATCTCGCAGCGCGTGCCGAGATGGCTGAAATCCTGGGTCTGCTGGTATTTTTCATAGGCGCCCGGCGGGCAGACGCTGACATTGACGTCGGCGCGCAGGTTGCCGTTCTGCATGTTGCCGTCGCAGGTGCCCAGATAGCGCATGATCTGGCGCAGCTTTGCGACATAGGCGGCGGCCTCTTCGGGGCCACGGATGTCGGGGCGGCTGACGATTTCCATCAGCGCGACGCCGGTGCGGTTCAGGTCCACGAAGGACATGTTCGGATCCATGTCGTGGATCGACTTTCCCGCGTCCTGTTCCATGTGGATGCGTTCGATCCTGACACGGCGTGCGACACCGGGCGCCATGTCCACGATCACCTCACCCTCGCCGACGATCGGATGATACAGCTGGCTGATCTGGTAACCCTGCGGCAGGTCCGGATAGAAGTAATTCTTGCGGTCGAAGGCGCTGCGCAGGTTGATCGCGGCCTTCAATCCCAGCCCGGTGCGCACCGCCTGGGCCACGCAGAATTCGTTGATTACGGGCAGCATGCCGGGCATGGCTGCATCGACGAAGGCGACATTGCTGTTCGGCTCGGCCCCGAATTCGGTCGAGGCGCCAGAGAAAAGCTTGGCCTTCGAGGCAACCTGCGCATGCACTTCCAGGCCGATGACCAGTTCCCAGTCGCCCTTGGCGCCGGCGATCGTCTTTGGTTCCGGTGATGTGAAGGTGAGGTGATCAAGCATCCAGGTGCCTCGCATGCGAAATTGCGGTGTGGCAGCGGTTCTAGGCCAGCCCGCAACCATTGTCACGGGTCGCGGTCACCCGCCGCGTGGTTTCGGTCCGGTTCGGTGGACCGAGCCGGTTCAACGAAGGTCGATGCCGGAGATGAGAGCCGAATTGCGCAAAGTTGAACACAGATCCGGGAAAAACGTCCGGATCGGCGGATTTTCGTCGCTACAGACATTGCTGGTGGCGTGATCTTGCCGAAGCAAATGCGCCAAGCTTGCGCCGCACGCCACCAAGGCTAACGAGAACCCACAACAGTCAATTCCGAGAGTCGCATGCGCGCCGCCATCCTGTCCTTCGCCGCCCTTCTTGCTCTGGCAGGGTGCCAGTCGGAGATCGAGCCCAAGACCAAAGCGCGGATCCAGGCCGAGGCACAGCAGATGCAGCTTGCGTCGCGTCCGCCGATGCGCTGGGGCGCGCGCAATGGTTCGGACGAATGGACACGGGCCACGCTGGCGGCACTGGATCGCGACGGGGTCACCATCCTGTCGAACGTGCCGCATGACATCCAGACCTACTGCCCCAACTATGCCGAACTTGGGCACACTGGTCGCAAGGCCTTCTGGGCCGGGCTGCTGTCGGCGCTGGCAAAGCACGAAAGCACCTATAATCCGCAAGCCAGCGGTGGTGGCGGCAGATGGCTGGGGCTGATGCAGATCGCGCCGGCAACTTGGCGGCATTATGATTGTAGCGGTAACATTACCAGTGGGGCCGACAACATGGCCTGCGCGGTCCGCATCATGTCGCGTCAGGTGGGCCGCGACAACGCCGTGGTTCGCGATGGCAGTGGCGGCTGGCGTGGTGTGGCACGCGACTGGGCGCCGATGCGCAGCGCATCGAAGCGTGCGGACATCGCCGCATGGACCAGTAGCCAAAGCTACTGCACCGCCGATACCGCCAGCTGAACCCAGCCTTCTCCGGTTTCTTCGCCAGCATCCTCACCCTCCCGGCACCTAGAGGTGCCGGAGTCCGGCGGCCTGAGTGAACCCAACTTTCGAATCGAGATTCGATGAAAAACGCCACGAGTGAAATTCCGCCGAGGCGGTAGTACCGTAAAGGTTGAATTCCAAAATGTTTCAGCACCCATTTGGTGCGCTGCGGCATTTTACCTGTCCCAAAAGGCAGGTCCGTTTCCGGTTTATTAAAGTTTTAACGATGGGCGGAAACGTGCCGAGATGTTATCTTCACCTCGTTAAAAGGCATCTCCTCCTCGATGCAAAAAAGGCGCCAAGCGCAGTGGTTTTGGCGAGGGGCCTTCGACAGTCCACAGTGCCGTAAGTGGCAGTTGTCGTCGGAGGGCAGGATGCCGTGTGTCAATAGTGTGGGCGATATGTCGATGGATAATCAAATAGTTGCCGGTGTTTCAGTTGCAGGCGTAAAGTCCTCCAGACAGCCAAAGCCGTGGTTTTACCGAACGTTTCTCAAGCGTCCGCTTGATATTCTTCTGGTCGTCATGGCTGCGCCGTTTATCGTTCCGATTGTGTTTGTTCTGGCTTTTCTCGTTATGCGGGATGGCGGCAATCCGTTCTACTCGCAATTGCGGATCGGGCGAAGCGGACGTCTTTATCGGATGTGGAAACTGCGCAGTATGGTTGTCGATGCCGATCAGCGGCTTTCTGCCTATCTGGATGAAAACCCCGAGGCCAAACGCGAATGGGATGAGACTCAGAAACTTCGCCACGATCCTCGGGTGACCCGCTTCGGTCGGCTTCTGCGTCGCAGTTCAATGGATGAGCTGCCGCAGTTGTGGAACGTTCTGAAAGGCGACATGAGCCTGATCGGACCGCGACCCATGATGCCCGAACAGCAAGAGATGTATGACGGCACCGGTTACTACGGCCTGCGTCCGGGTATCACCGGCTTCTGGCAGACCACGGGGCGCAACGCCACGTCGTTCGCGGACCGTGCATGGTATGATGATCGCTACGAGCGCGATCTGTCCCTGTCGGGGGATGTCGCGATCCTTTTCCGGACCTTCGGGGTGGTGATGCGCGCGACGGGTTGCTGATCGCAAGTGCGCTTCGACCATCCTTGACGTGAATGAAAGACCGGCCGCCTCTATCAGAGGCGGCCGGTCTTTTTATGTCGAGGTCCCGTTGGTGCTTGGCTTTCCCGTTCAACGCGCCATGTACGCGCGCAGGCGGATCGTCAGCACATAGCAGTTGCGCGGACGCGGCCGAGCAGAGGCACTCAGCCGCTGCGCTTCTCGCGGATTTCGGGGATCGTCACCACCGGGCGCAGGCCTGTCCCACGCTCCATCTGTCCGGCAGATCTCAGTACCGGTTTCAGCATCTCCAGTAGAACCGCGATGGCCAATGCCAGCATCATTGATCCGGCCAGGCCGAAAACCATGATCTTCTTGCGGCCCGAGGAAAGTGGATAGTCGGGCTGGACAGCCTGTTCCAGCAGGATGAACTGTTCGCCTTCCTGTTCGACATTCAGGCGCTGCGCGGTTTCGGCTGCAGCGCGGCGCGCGCTCATTTCGGCCTGCTGTTCACGCAGATTGACAAGGCGGCGTTCGAACGCCTGCATCTGGGCCTCGGCATTGACGCTGCGCCGACCCGAAGCACGGATCTCTGTCATCCGATCCTGCAGTTGTTGCTCGCGCGTGCTCAGAACCTGGATCCGGCTTTCGATCTCTCGCGCCTGACGCTGTTCGATCGTGCTCAGCGTGCCGCGAGAGACAAGCTCTTCGTAGGCGCTGCGCGTCTCCAGCAGTTCACCGGATATCTCGTTCAGTTCGCCATCGATCGTTCGCATCTCGTCGGGACGATTGTCCAGAACGGTGGTCGGCAGAACGTCCAGATGCTCGTTGCGGAACGACGCCATCTCATCCTCGACAGCATTGATCTGCGCCGCGATTCGAGCCTCTTCACGGCTATAGAATTGCAACGTTTCCAAGGTCCGCTCGGTCTGGGTATTGGCATTCAGGTCAAGAACACTGCGCGCCATTTCGTTCGCCATATCGGCGGCCAGTTCCGGCGTGGACATGGTTGCGGTCACGCGAAGGACGCCGGGCCACTGATCGCTGTTGCCGTAATATTGGCCGCTGGTGATCGGTTCGATCCGGAAAGCGCGGCGCACGGCTTCGACCTGGATCGCCTCTGTCATCTGCGGCGTGTCGGAAAACAGATCGAACTTGTCGATCAGCGTCTGGATGTTTTCCCGAACCATCAGTCGCGCCTGAACCAGCTGAAGCCAGTAACCGGCAGGAATGCCGCCGCCGGTGCCGGCACGCGGCCCCTCGGACAGGGATCTAGGTGTCTCGATCTGCAGGATCGCTGACGCTTGATAGCTGTGGGGTTGACTGATCGCCACCTGATAGCTGACCGCAGCACCGGCCAGTATGGTGGTGCCCATGATCCAGCGGCGCCGCCACAGCATGGATACGATATCGCCGATTGAACCCAGACTACCCATTACACTTGTTCCTTGTCTCGACCGCCGAAAAATCGGTCGCGAATGCCCTGAATGATCTCGAAGACCGATCGTCTGACTTCGCCCCGGTTCAGCACGACCGCGACCAGCCGGGTACGGCCGGTCAACAGATCCTCGGCCTCGCGGACCTGCTGGCTGGTGTTCCGTGTGCCGTCCGCCACCAGCACGACCCCATCCAACTGGGGCAGGAAGGACAACAGGTCGTCGCGACCCAGGACCGGTGGCAGGTCATAGATTTCCAATGTCGGCAGAAACTGCTGGCGCATCTCGCGCAACGCATGTGCGGTGGCCGGCTCTTGCAACATCTCGGCGCTGCTTTCGACGTTTTTCGAATTCAGAAGCAGCGCCAGATTATTGCCGAACAGTCGCAGATGGCCCGACACCGGCGCCCCGCCGGTCAGGACGTCCGACAATGGGGCGGGAGGGTTCGCGCCGAACATCCGCGCAAGACCGGGACGCCGCAGGTTCATGTCGGCAAGCACAACGCGGGAACTGGGGCGCCGCGCCATTGCCAACGCCAAGTTCGCAGCAATGAAGGAAGTGCCCGAGCCACGCGTTGGCGCGGTGACGCCAAGGCGCAAGATCCCGTGTTCCTCGATCGTGTCCGCCATCAGCGTGCGCAGCAGGTCGAATCGGCGGGTGATGTCGTTGTCGCTGCTTTCCGCATACAGCCTGTGACGACGCATCGTCGCGGGATCCGAGTTCAAGGCGCGCAATCCGGTCCAGGCCGGCGCACTGTCCAAGGCTGTCAGGCCGATATTGTTCTGGCTGCCGCTGCGATCGAGGCGCAGTCGTGCAACCTTCACAGGCGCCTGCGCAATCGCAGGCGCCTTGTCATGCGCTTGTTGCGGCGTCTCAGAGCTCATTACTCACAACCCAATCGTGACCATGCAAATTAGTCTGGCCGATACATGGCCTGCCTAACAGATGCATTGTCGGAATCAATTTATACAATAGAACAAGTCTGGTGGTTTTATCCGGATGTCTGCAAGGTAGGCGGTTGATGGACAGGAAACAAGCTCAGGACGAGAATGGCGTGGTGGATGCCGTCGCGATAGGCCGCAATGAAGGATCGCGGCTGGTCGAATGCCTGGCCTCTCTGCGGCGCGCGGGCGTCCGCAGGATTGTCTATGTGGACAGCGGTTCGACCGATGGCAGCGTTGTTGCGGCCGAGGCGGCTGGTGCCCTGGTCGTCGCGCTGGACATGACCCGGCCCTTCACGGCCGCACGGGCAAGAAATGCAGGGTTTGCCGCGCTTCTGGAGCAGGAAACACCGCCGGATTACGTGCATTTCATCGACGGTGATTGCGTGCTGCAACCCGACTGGCTGCCGCTGGCGCAGGCCTATCTGCACGATCACCCCCAGACCGTTGTTGTCTGCGGCCGCAGGCGCGAACGTCATCCGCAGGGATCGGTCTTCAACAGGTTGTGTGACGATGAATGGGATACGCCGGTGGGGGACGCGCTGGCATGCGGCGGCGATGCATTGATGCGCCGAACGGCGCTGCAGCAGGTCGGAGGGTATCGCGAAGACCTGATCGCCGGGGAAGAGCCCGAATTGTGCCTGCGGCTTCGCAAGGCCGGTGGAACGATCCGGCGTCTGGATGCCGAGATGACGCTGCACGACGCGGCGATGACCAGGTTTTCCCAATGGTGGCGCAGGACGCGCCGCGCCGGGCATGCCTTTGCGGAAGGGGCCGCGCTGCATGGTGGATCAGATGAGCGCCACTGGGTTGCGGAAACGCGACGGGCGATCCTGTGGGGTGCTGCGCTGCCGTTGCTGATCCTGATCATCTTCGCGCTGTCGCCGGGACTCGCACTGCTGCTGCTTCTGGCCTATCCGGCGCAGATCCTGCGACTGGCCGCGCGGCGCGGCATCTCTGCCCGCGCCTCGTGGGAAGCCGCGACCTTCATGGTGCTGGGAAAATTCGCCGAGGCGCAGGGCATCCTGTCCTATTGGCTGAACCGTGTCCGCGGACGGCGTGGCGGCCTGATCGAGTACAAATAGCGTCTAGCTTTGTGGCCTCTGGCGAATCGCCCGGACGGCCTCGACCGGAAGGATCGCCGCGCATTTCGCATAGCGCGGAACAAGGCGGCGCGGGGCGGACAGCATCCGCCAGACCCATTCCATCGCGATCCTGCGCACCCACGTGGGCGCGCGTTGCTGGTTTCCCGCCAGAAAATCCAGTCCCGCTCCGACCGAAGCAAATCCGATCCGTGGCTGAGCCTGCCGGCCACGCGCGGCAAGTCGTTCCTGCTTGGGTGCCCCCAGCGCCACGAAACAAAGCCGGGCGCCACTGTCTGCGACCCGCTGCAGGATGTCGTCGGCGACCTGTGAGTCGGGATCGAACCCCATCGGGGGCGCAATTCGCGCCACGATGCGCGCGCCCGGAATTTCGCGACCGATATGCTGCGCGGCCGCCTCCAACGCAGCCTCGGTCGTGCCAAGCAGTGCGATTGGCACATCCTCGGCAGCGGCAAGCCGGGACAGGGGAAGAACCAGATCGGATCCGGGCACCAGCGACACCGGTCGGCCCGCCAGGCGCGACAGCCAGACGATCGGATTCCCGTCGGCGACCACCAGATCCTGGGCGGCATAGGCGTGACGGAACGACGGCTCCAGGCGCAGCTTCACCAGATGGTCAAGGTTCACCGTCGCAAGCGCGAAACCTTCATTTTCGCGGAAACGGCGTGTGACCTCGGCCATCAGTGCCGTCTGGTCCGGCATGTTCACGCGAATGGTGTGGTCGCCATAGCAGAAATTCATTGTCCAGACCGTCCGATGGCGCTGCAGCGTCGAAAACCTGTCGCTTTCTACAGGTTATCTGGCAGTTTTGACGGCGAGAGGCAATTGGCGACGCTTTGTATCGGTCACGGCTTGTGCTATTTGTGCCGGGTTACAGAGTTTGCCCGGTTACGACACACAGCGATATGCCCAACAGTCTTGCCATTCTGATGATGACCAGCTGGCCGTTTGTCACGCTGATCATGTATCTGCGGATGCCGGTGCGGTCGGCCGTGATCTGGTCGATTCTTGCGGGCTATATGCTGTTGCCGGCCGCGATGTCGCTGGATCTGCCGGGGCTGCCGGGGCTTGGCAAGCAGACGATTCCCTCTCTCTTCGGCTATATCTACGCCAGCTTCATGCTGGGCCGGATGATCCCGCTGTTCCCGCAAAGTACCGCGGGACGGGTATTCGTCGGATTTCTTCTGGCCGGACCGTTCCTGACCGTCCTGACCAACGGCGACCCGATCCACCTGAGTGGCAGAACGCTGCCTGGACTGCGCCTCTATGATGCCGCGTCGATGGCCGTGGGGCAGCTTGGATTCCTGTTCACCTGGTCGCTGGGCCGCGAATTCCTGCGTGATTCTGCGGCGCTGCGGCAACTGGCCTACGCGTTGGTTATCGCGTTCCTGTGGTATTCGCTGCCGATGCTTTACGAGGTGCGGATGTCGCCTCAGCTGCATATCCGCATCTATGGTTTCTTCCAGCACGATTTCGCGCAGATGATGCGGCAGGGCGGTTTCAGACCGATCGTGTTTCTGGAACACGGCTTGTGGATCGCGGTTCTGACCGCGATGTCGGCGATGCTGGCGGTCGTGATTGGTCGCGACGCGCCGCCCGAACGGCGATCCCGCTGGTACGGTGCCGCTGCCTATCTGATGGTGGTGCTTGTCCTCAGCAAAAGCCTTGCGGCACTGTTGTATGCCGCACTGCTGATCCCCGTCCTGATGTTTCTCGACGGGCGGCGGATTGCGCAGGTGGCCATGCTGCTTGGTGTACTTGTGCTCAGCTATCCGGTGGTCAGGACGCTGGATGTCTTTCCGACTGACCAGTTGCTGGAACTGGCGAGCCGTGCGTCGGTCGAGCGTGCGCAATCGCTGCAGTTCCGCTTTGACAACGAGGATGCCTTGCTGGCGCGGGCGATGGAACGGCCGCTGTTTGGCTGGGGCGGGTGGGAACGCAGCTTCATCCACGATCCCGCCACGGGCGAGACGATCTCGACCACTGACGGGCTCTGGGTAATCGCGATGGGCTATTCGGGGTTCACCGGGTTCATTGCCCAGTTCGGCCTGTTGGCCCTGCCGATCTTCATGCTTGGATCGGCCTATCGCGCCATCGGTCGTGAGGTTCCGGTCTTTGCCGCGGGGTTCGCGGTCGTGCTGGCGGTGAATCTGATTGACCTGTTGCCCAACGCGACCATCTCACCGGTGACCTGGCTGTTTTCGGGTGCGATGCTGGGCTGCCTTGAAAGCCTGCGCCGCGGTGCCGAGGATCAGTCCGATCAGCAAGTCGCGATCCCCAATCCGGCGGCACGACAATCCTTTGCGGGACTGGTCGGGCGGCCTGCGGCGGGTCCGCGTACCCTGCTGTGAACAGGGTCGCCCAGGCCGCGTTAACCGTCGGCAGGGCTTCCTGTCGGCTTGACCCGGCTTTCGTGCTAAGGTGCCAGGCGGGAAGGGCCGCCAATCCCGGAACCTGTCCAAAGCGGCAGGTTCAATCGCGGCGGTTTGCGTTTTAGCTGTTATGTCTGTGTGTGAATGTTGAATTGGTGCAAAATCATGATGGCAAGGGCGTATTCTGCCCCGGGATCCCGGTATCTGGCAAAGATGCCGCGTTTTATTATGCGCGGTCATGCTGCAAAACATGCATCAGTATTTGAACGGCGGGTGTCGATTCGATTTTCGACCGCTGCCGGATCACAGGAAAAAGTGACGAAATGGACGGTGTGATGACTGGCCGGAATAGCTCTGTGGACGTTCCCGAAGGTGCAATTGCGATTGTGGGCATGTCGGCACACCTGCCGGGGGCGCCGGACGTGGCGACATACTGGACCAATCTGCGCGATGGCATCGAATCCATCCGTCATCTGACGGTCGAAGAGTTGACCGCGAACGGTGAAAGTCCGGCCCGGATGCGGCAGAAGAACTATGTCCCGTCGGCGTCGGTGCTGCAGGATTTCGAAAAGTTCGATGCCGAGTTCTTTGGCCTGTCGCCCAAGGAAGCCGCGATCATGGACCCCCAGCATCGCCAGTTCCTGGAGTGCGCTTGGGAGGCGCTGGAGAATGCCGGTCACACGCCCGAGGGCTTTGACGGTCCGATCGGCGTTTATGCCGGGTGCGGGATGGGCAGCTATTTCTATTTCAATGTCTGCTCGAACCCGGATCTGGTCAGGAACACCGGCATGTTCCTGTTGCGCCACACGGGGAACGACAAGGATTTCCTGTCCACGCGCGTCAGCCACATCTTCGATCTGAAAGGGCCCAGCCTGTCGATCCAGACGGCCTGTTCCACATCCCTGGTCGCGGTCCATCAGGCGGCGCAGTCGCTGCTGAATGGTGAATGCGACATGGCGCTGGCCGGTGGCGTGACCATCGAATTGCCGCATGCGCGTGGCTATCTGTTCGAAGAGGGCGAGATCCTGTCCCCGGATGGGCATTGCCACGCCTTTGACCATCGCGCGCAAGGCACGGTGTTCGGATCGGGTGCGGGCTGCGTGGTGCTGCGCCGGCTTGAGGATGCGATTGCAGATGGCGATCATATCTGGGCCGTGGTGCGCGGCACCGCCATCAACAACGACGGTGCGGCCAAGGCCGGCTATCTTGCCCCGTCGGTCGAGGGTCAGTCGCGTGCGATTGCCGAGGCGCACGGCATCGCCGGCGTGACCGCCGACACGATCGGATATGTCGAATGCCATGGCACCGGCACCTATCTGGGCGACCCGATCGAGGTCGCGGCGTTGACCCAGGCCTTCGAGGAAACTACGCAGCAGCGCGGCTTCTGCGGCATCGGCAGCGTCAAGACCAATATCGGGCATACCGATACGGCGGCGGGTGTCGCCAGCCTGATCAAGGTCAGCATGGCACTGCATCACGGCCAGATCCCGCCCTCGCTGGGATACGAGGCACCCAACCCCGCCATCGATTTCGAGAATTCCCCGTTCAGGGTCAACGCGACGCTGAACGATTTCCCGCGCCTGAACGGCGCGCCGCGTCGCGCGGGGGTCAACAGCCTTGGCGTCGGGGGCACCAATGCCCATGCCGTCGTGGAAGAGGCCCCACAGCGCGCCGCGTCCGAGGACAGCGACTGGCCATTCCAGCTGCTGGTCCTGTCTGCCCGCAGCAAATCGGCCCTTGATCAGGCCAGCAGGAATCTGGCCGCGCATCTGCGCGCCCATCCCGAACAGGATCTGGCCGATGTGGCCTGGACGCTGAAGCAGGGCCGTCGCGCCTTTGAACATCGCCGCGTCCTGGTTGCGGGCAGCCATGCCGAGGCTGCCGAAAAGCTGGAAGAAGCCGATCCACGCAAGGTCTTCACCCATCAGGAACTGCCCGAACAGCCCGAGACGGTGTTCATGTTTCCCGGCGGCGGTGCACAGTTCGCAGGCATGGCGCGCGATCTCTACGAGACCGAACCGGTCTTCCGCGAATGGATGGACAAGGGGCTGGATCATCTGGCGCCGAAACTGGACTTTGATTTGCGGGCGCTGTGGTTGCCACAGGCCGATGACGCCGAGGCGGCGACCGAACGGCTGAAGACCCCTTCGGTCCAGTTGCCCCTGATCATGATTACCGAATACGCGCTGGCGCAGCTGTGGATGGATTGGGGCGTTCAGCCCGCCGCGTTGATTGGGCACTCGATGGGCGAAAATACGGCCGCCTGCCTGGCTGGCGTGATGTCGTTCGAGGATTGCATCGGGCTGGTGCATCTACGCGGCCAGTTGTTCGACACGATCGCACCCGGCGGGATGCTGTCGGTGCCGCTGTCGCGGGACGGGCTCCAGGCCTATTGGGCCGACGATCTGGACATGGCGTCGGTCAACGCGCCCGATCTTTGCGTTGTTTCGGGCCCACAAGCCGCGTTGGACGCGCTGGAAGCGCGGCTGGTGACGGACGAGATCGAGGCGCAGCGTATCCAGATCGACATCGCCGCCCACAGCCGAATGCTGGAACCGATCCTGATGCGGTTCGGCGACTATCTGCGGGCGATCACGCTGTCCGCCCCGCGGCTTCCGGTGATCTCGAACCGGACCGGCAAGCCGTTGACCGACGCCGAAGCGACCAGCCCCGATTACTGGGTCGCCCATCTTCGCAACACGGTCAATTTCGCCGATGGCATTTCGCACCTGATGGATCGCAAATGCCGTGTCTATGTCGAGATGGGGCCGGGGCGCGCCCTGTCCTCGCTGGCGCAGGCCAATGGCGTTCCGGCCAATCAGGTCGTCCCCGCCTTGCGTCATCCGCAGCAGGATGTCCCCGACGATGAATTCTTCATCGCGACCGTCGGCCGCCTTTGGGCGCTGGGGGTCAAGGTCGACTGGACCCCGATCTGGGGCGAGGCGCGGCGCGTTCGTGTGCCGCTGCCGACCTATCCGTTCCAGCGCGCCAGCTATTTCATCGAGCCGGGCCGCGCGGGGGCCCCGGTCGAGGAAGAGATGATCCAGCGGGTCGAGGGGATCGAGAACTGGGGCTGGCAGCCGCATTGGCGCCCTCGTGCCGCCGAGACCGAGATCGAGGCTGACGAACTGGATCAGGCGCCACAGCGCACATGGCTGGTCTTCGCGGACGAAGCCGGGCTGGCCGGACGCGCCATACGACGGCTTCGCGACGCCGGTCAGAAGGTCATCGAGGTTCGTGCGGGCGATGTCTACGCCAGCGCCGGAGAAGACGCCTACACGATCTCGCCCGAACGCGGGCGCGAGGATTACGACCGCCTGATCCACGATCTGGTCGCGGCGGGGCTGGCGCCCCAGCGGATCGCGCATTTCTGGCTTGTCACGGCGGGCGAGAGGTTCCGTCCGGGATCAAGTTTCTTCCATCGCAATCAGGAGCAGGGGTTCTACAGCCTGATGTTCCTGGCTCAGGCGATCGCCGAGGAAAACCTGCCACGTCCAATCCATCTGCTGGCCGTGACGAACGGTGCCGTGCAGGTGCGCGGCGAGACATTGCCCTATCCCGAGAAGGCGACGGTCGCCGGGCCGCTGCGGGTCATGCCGCGCGAATTGCCGGGCGTCACCTGCTCGGCCCTGGATCTGACGCTGCCCGAGGGGCGCCGCAACGATGCAGAATGGGATTCGCTGACGGATCATGTGCTGGAAGAAATGCTTGCCGATCCCGCGAATCTGTCGGCCGCGCTGCGCGGCGACCGACGCTATGAGATGGGCTGGCGGCATCTGAAACTGGCCGAGGCTGCCGGCGACCTGCCGCAGGGTGCGGTGGTGATGCTGACCGGCGGTTATGGCGGGATCGGTTTGACCGTGGCCGAACGGCTTGCGTCCGACCGTGGCGCAAGGATCGCGTTGGTCGGGCGCCGCGCGCTGCCCGATCGCGACCAGTGGGACCGCATCCTGCGCAGCGCCGCACCGAACGACGTCATCGCGACGCGAATTCGCGGTGTTCAGGCGCTGGAGAGCGCCGGGGCCGAGGTGATTTGCCTGACCGCCGATGTCTGCAATCTTCAGGACATGCAGTCCGCGCGCGACGAGACGGTCAGGCGTTTCGGGCGCATCGACGCCGTGATCCATGGCGCTGGCGTCGTGGATGACGCGCCGATCCTTGCCAAGACGCCAGGCAGCGTGGAAAATGTCTTCGCACCCAAGGTCCACGGCACCGAGGTGCTGGACAAAGTCTTTCCCGACGGTTCGGTCGGGCGGATCGTGGTGTTCAGTTCGACATCGACGGCCATCGCCCCGATCGGGCAGATCGACTATGTCGCTGCGAACGAGTTCCTGAATGCCTGGGCAAAGTCGCGCGCTGGCGGGAAGACCACCGTGACGGCGATCAACTGGGGTATATGGTCGGGCGTCGGCATGGCTGCCGAGGCGCTGGCCGAACCAGAGCCCGCGCCTGTGACAGAGGCTGGCACGCCGCTGCTGGATAAGGCGACGTTCGACGCCGATGGCACCCGGATCTTCACGGCCGAGTTCACGACCCGGCAATGGCTTCTGGACGGTCACCGGACCAGGGACGGACAGGCGCTGGTTCCCGGCACGGGATATCTGGACCTGATCGCCGAGGCGCTGCGTGCCAATGGCGAGCAGGGCGGGTTCGAGATCCGCGATCTGTATTTCTTTCGTCCGCTGGCGGTCGATGATGGCGCGACCCGCAGGATGCGCCTGTCGCTGGCCCGCAATGACGAAGGCTACGCGGTCCAGATCCGCAGCGATGCCATCTCGGACGGACGCGAGGGATACGAGCTGAACGCACAGGCCCAGATCGGCTTTGGCATTGAATCCGCACAAGAAATTGATCTAAAAGAAATTTCAGCGCGTTGTTCAGGTGATGTCGAGGTTGATCCTAGGGGTCTTGTCAGCCCGCAAGAGGCACATCTGCGCTTTGGGCCGCGCTGGCGGGTTCTGCGTCGCCGCGCCTATGGCGAGGGCGAGGGCCTGGCTGAACTGGCGCTGCCCGACGCGTACAGGGCCGAGCCTGCTCAGGGCTATCCGATCCATCCGGCGCTGATGGATCTGGCGACCGGTTGGGCCATGGGTCTGATCGAGGGGTATCAGGCGAACCATCTTTGGGTGCCGGTCAGCTATGGCTCGGTTCGGGTGCATGCGCTGCTGACGGCCGAAATTCGCAGTTGGGTGCGCAATGCAGGCGACAATCGCAGCGGCAATCCGTTCGCGCGCTTCGATGTCACGCTGACGGATCCCGACGGCAAGGTTCTGATCGAGATTTCCGGCTTTACGATCCATCGCCTTGAGGGTGCTTTTGATTTCTCTGCCTCCAGCGGAAAGCGGGATGTGATCTTTCCCGATCAGCGTCAGTCTGATCGGAAGCTATCCCAAGCCGAGGAACGTCTGCAGCACAACCTGTCCCAGGGCATTCGTCCGCAGGAAGGCGCCGAAGGTTTTGTCCGGGCGCTTGCGACCGGCAAGGCGCAAGTTGTGGTCTCTTCGATGCCATTGCCGCAGCTGATCGAACAGGCCGGTCAGGGCGCCGAGGAAATCGAGGAACGTCAGGGCTTTGAGCGCCCACAGCTTGACAGCGACTATGTCGAGCCGCGCAACGGCATCGAGCGCACCCTGGTCGGATTCTGGCAGGAACTGTTGGGCGTCGGACAGGTCGGGGTCGAGGATAGTTTCTTCGATCTGGGGGGGCATTCTCTGATCGCCGTCCGGCTGTTTGCGATGATCCGCAAGACCTATTCCGTTGATTTTCCGATCTCTGTCCTATTCGAGGCGCCGACGATTGCAGCCTGTGCCGCGATGATCGAGGATCGGATCGGACCTCAGGACGGCGAGACGACCGATGCGCCGAAGAAGGCGCCGTCGCGCCGCTTTACGCATCTGGTGCCGATGCATCAGGGCGAGGGTGGGCCAAAGCGGCCATTCTTCCTTGTCGCCGGCATGTTCGGCAATGTGCTGAACCTTCGGCATCTGGCACAGCTTCTGGGTGGCGACCGGCCGTTCTACGGGCTGCAGGCGCGGGGGTTGTTCGGCGAAGATAAGCCGCACGATAATTTCGTAGATGCAGCAAGGGATTATGTTTCAGAATTGAAGCAGATTCAAGCTGAAGGCCCCTATCTTCTTGGCGGGTTCTCGGGCGGTGGGCTGATCGCGTGGGAAATGGCCCGTCAGCTTGAGGCCGAGGGTGAGGAGGTCGCGTTGACGGTGCTGTTGGATACACCACTGCCGATGCGCCCGTGGCTGAGCCGTCAGGACAAGGCGCTGATCAAGCTGGCCGAACTGCGCCGCAAGGGGCCGGGCTATCTGGCTGAATGGATGAAAGCGCGCGCCGACTGGAAGCGGCAGCAGGCGGAACGTGCGAATGCTGCACCCGAGGCCGAGAACCAGTTCCACAACACCGCCATCGAGGCGGCATTCCGTGCCGCGCTGCCGAATTACGACATGCAGCGGCGCGACGGTCGCGTGGTGCTGTTCCGTCCGCCGCTGGACCTGCACTGGCAGGTTTCGGGCGGGCGCTGGGTCAGCGCGGCCAAGGAATATGTCTTCCCCGACAATGACCTGACCCGCTTCGCGCCGGAATTGCAGGTAATCGAGGTTCCGGGCGATCACGACAGCATGGTCTTGGAACCCAATGTTCGGGTGATGGCGGCACGCATGCGCGAGGTGATTGCCGAGGCCGAGGCCGGGATCGCGCCACGCCTGGCGCAGGCGGCGGAGTAGATCATGGCCAGCGTTCTAACTGTCATTCTGAACTGGCGCACGCCCGATATGACTCTCCGTTCGGCCGAGGCGGCGATCCTGGCGATGGAGGGGATCGAGGGCGGCATCGTGATCGTCGACAACGACAGCGGCGACGGCTCGGAGGAGCGGCTGCGAGCGGCGGTCGCTGATCGCGGTTGGGCTCGCGTCCGGGTCATCCAGTCGGGCCACAACGGCGGCTTCGGTGCGGGCAACAATGTGGGGATCCGCGCCGGACTGCAGGACGGCGCGCGACCGGACCATGTCTACCTTCTGAATTCGGACGCCTTTCCGGCGAAGGACGCGATCCGCGTGTTGCTGGATCACATGCAGTCACATCCCGAAACGGGAATGGCGGGCAGCTATATCCACGGCACAGACGACGCGCCGCATGTGACCTGTTTCCGATTTCCCTCGGTGGCGTCCGAGTTCGAGGGGGGCGCGCAGACCGGGCCGATCAGCCGGATCCTGCGTCACGCGATCATCCCTCAACCGATTCCCGATGGGACCACGCGGATGGATTGGGTCGCGGGCGCCAGCCTGATGATGCGGCAGGACATGCTGGACCGGGTCGGTGCGTTCGACGAGGAATATTTCCTGTATTTCGAGGAAACCGATCTGTGTCTGCGTGCCGCACGGGCAGGGTGGCACACCGATTACGTGCCTGCCAGCCGCGTCGCTCATATCGGGTCGGTCTCGACGGGAATGAAGGAATGGGGGCGCACGCCCGGCTACTGGTTCGACAGCCGCTGGCGCTATTTCCGCAAGAATCACGGGTTGGGGACGGCAATCGCTGCGACGCTGGCGCAGACCGCCGGGTTGATGATCAACCGGCTGCGGGTCGCGCTTGGCAGTTCCCGCCGCACGGGCGGTCAGCGCTTCATGCGCGACCTGCTGGCCCACGACATACGCGCGCTGACGACGGGTATCCGGCCCGCCGTCCATCATCCTGACGAAGCTTCCGTCACCGAGAGGACGACATGACGCAATCAGCCCTTTTCATCGGCAACGAATCCTTGCTGATCCAGTGCGCCACCCAGTGGCGCGACCGCGGGCATTCGGTCAGCGCAATCCTGACCCGCGACCCGGCCATCCGCGACTGGGCCGAGGCGCAGGGCATTCGCGTGGCGGCCCAGGCGGACACCCGCGAGCCAGGCGACCTGAAGTATGACTGGCTGTTCAGCGTCGCCAACCTGTCGCTGGTGCCGGATGCGCTGCTGACCCGCGCGGCCAAGGGCGCGATCAATTTTCACGACGGCCCGCTGCCGCGCCGGGCCGGGCTGAACACCCCCGCCTGGGCGATCCTTCAGGGCGACACGCAGCATGGCATAACCTGGCACCTGATCGAGGGGGATATCGACGAGGGTGACATCCTTGAACAGCGGCTGTTCGACATCGCCCCCGACGATACCACGCTAACACTGAATACCCGCGCGTTCGAGGCCGCCATCGAAAGTTTTGGCGCGGTGATCGGGCAGGTCGAAAACGGTCTGAACCGGCAGAAACAGGATCTGTCGCAGCGCGGCTATCACGCCCGCGCAGACAGGCCTGAAGCTGCGGCCCGGCTGGATTTCAGCGGATCGCGCGAGGCGGCGTCGCGGCTGATCCGGGGGTTGGATCACGGCGACTATGCCAACCCGCTTGCCCTGGCCAAGTTCGAGGACGAGGGCCGGGTGATTGCCGTCGCGCATGTCGAGTCGGCCGAAGGCTATGGCGCGCCGGGTACCGTTATCGCAGCCTGCGCGCAGGGCGCGACGGTGATGTTCGCCGATGGCGCGTTGCGACTGAACGGTCTGACCGCGCTGGACGGGGCCGAGTTCGATCCGGCCCGCCTGCAAGGCAAGGTTCTGGCAACCTCTGGCGATATGTCGAGCCTGACACAGGCGATGGCGGCGGTCGTTGCCGGAGAGGGATACTGGCGAAAGGCGCTGAAATCCCTTGCGGCGGCGGCTGTTCCCTTGGCGAACGGGGCGGACGGCAAGGCGGATTGGCAGTCCCTGCCGGTCGAGGGCAGCGCCGGCGATCTTCTGGCGGCGACGGCCATGCTGGCGACGACGCTGTCGGGCGGCGAAGCGGTCGATTTGGCCCTGCACGATCCGGCCGCGCCGCGGGCGCCCGGATATCTGTCTGACTGGGTGCCGCTGCGCGCCCATGCCGATCCCGAAATCACGACCGACGATCTGCGCCAACGGATGAGTGCGGCGCTGGAGCGAGCGCGCCAGTATCCCGCCTTCGCGCTGGATCTGCCTCTGCGCGACCCGGCGATCGACACGCCGCAGCGCCCGCAGATCGGCGTTGCGGCGGCGGGCGAATCGCCTGTTCCGGGCACCGTGATCTCGGTGGCGCCGGAGAACGGTCACCTGCATTACGATGCCTCGCGGATTGACGCGGCGTCGGCGCGCCTGCTTGCCGCGCGCCTGGCGCATTTGACGGCGGCAATCGGGCAGGGCCGGCGCGTGGGCGATGTGGCTCCGATGCCCGATGCCGAACGCGATCAGGTGGTGAATGGCTGGAACGACACCGCGACCGACTTTCCCGACATCTGCATCCACCATGCGTTCGAGGCCCAGGTGGCGCGCGCGCCGGGCGCGGTCGCGCTGACGGTCGAGAACCGCAGCCTGACCTATGCCGAACTGAACGAACGCGCCAACCGCGCGGCGCATGTGCTGCGCGGGATGGGGGTGAAGCCCGGCACGCTGGTCGGTATCTATACCGGACGCAGCGAAAGCCTGCTGATCGGTACCTTGGCGATCATGAAGGCGGGGGGCGCCTACGTGCCGCTGGACCCCGCTTATCCGGCCGACCGGATCGCGCTGTATATCGAGGACAGCGGCTGTCCGGTGATCGTGACCGAGGCTGCGCTGTCGCAGAACCTGCCCTCGCACGGCGCGCAGCTTCTGGTGCTGGATCAGGACAGTCGGCTTCCCGAGGCGGAAACAGGCAATCCGGACAGTGGCGTGACGACCTCTGATCTGGCCTATCTGATCTATACGTCGGGTTCGACAGGCCGGCCGAAAGGCGTGATGCTGGAACATCGCAATGTCGCGAATTTCTTCACCGGGATGGATGACCGCATCCAGCACGACCCGGCTGGCGTCTGGCTGGCCGTCACGTCGCTGTCCTTCGACATCTCGGTGCTGGAACTGTTCTGGACGCTGGCGCGCGGTTTTCAGATCGTGCTGATGGGCGATGCCGAACGCGCGCTGGTGTCGGGCGGCGCATCGGTCAGCGACAAGAAGATGGACTTCAGCCTGTTCTACTGGGGCAATGACGACGGCATCGGGCGCGAGAAATATCAATTGCTGCTGGACGGCGCCAGGTTTGCTGACCAGCACGGATTCTGCGCGGTCTGGACGCCGGAACGCCATTTCCACGCCTTCGGCGGCCCATACCCGAACCCGTCGGTGACCGGCGCGGCGGTTGCCGCCGTGACACGCAATCTGGAGGTTCGGGCCGGATCCTGTGTCGCGCCGCTGCATCATCCGATCCGCATCGCCGAGGAATGGGCGGTGATCGACAACCTGACCAATGGCCGGACCGGGCTGGCCATCGCATCGGGCTGGCATCCCGAGGACTTTGTCCTGCGCCCCGAGAACTCTCCGCCGGAAAACAAGCCGGCGATGTATAAGTCCATCGACATCCTGCGCCGTCTGTGGCGCGGCGAGAAGGTCGCCTTCCCGATGGCGGGTGGCAAGATGGTCGATGTCCTGACCCAGCCGCGTCCGGTGTCGGACGAAATCAATATCTGGGTGACGACGGCGGGCAATCCGCAGACGTGGAAAGAGGCCGGCGAGATGGGCGCCCATGTGCTGACCCACCTGCTTGGCCAGTCGATCGAAGAGGTCGGCGACAAGATCAAGATCTATCACAAGGCGCTGCGCGACAGCGGCCGCGATCCGTCCAAGTATCGCGTCACGCTGATGTTGCACAGTTATCTGGCCAAGGATCGCGAGACCGCGCGCGAGGTCGCGCGCCAGCCGATGAAGGATTACCTTGCCTCGGCCGCCGCGCTGGTCAAGCAATATGCTTGGGCCTTTCCAGCCTTCAAGAAGCCGCAGGGCGTCAACAACCCGATGCAGATCGACCTCGGCAGCCTCAGCGATGAGGAGAATGAGGCCATTCTGGACTTCGCGTTCCACCGCTATTTCGAGGATTCGGGCCTGTTCGGCACGATTGATGAGCTGCTGCCGCGCGTCGAACAGCTGAAAGAGATCGGCGTGACCGAGATCGCGGCGCTGATCGACTACGGCATCCCGCGCGAGCAGGTTCTGGAAGGTCTGAAGCCGCTGGCCGAATTGCTGGCGCGCGCAAATGCGGGCACCGCCCCCGCGCATGACGACTTCTCGATCGCGGCGCAGATTCGACGTCACGAAGTGTCCCATCTGCAATGCACGCCCTCGATGGCGCGGATGATCGCGATGAACGATGACGCGCGCGCGGCGCTGGCCAGGGTCCGGCACCTGATGATCGGCGGCGAGGCACTGTCCGGGTCACTGGTTGCCGATCTGAACCAGGCTAGCCATGCGGGTATCGAGAACATGTATGGCCCGACCGAGACGACGATCTGGTCCACGACCGCGACTGCTGACGCCGCCGAACCGATTGCCAGCATCGGCACGCCCATCGCCAACACCCAGGTTTATGTGCTGGACGAGGCGATGCAGCCGCTGCCGGTCGGTGCGCCGGGTGAATTGTGGATCGGCGGCGCGGGGGTGGCGCGCGGCTATTGGCAGCGCGATGATCTGACTGACGAGCGTTTCAAGCCCAATCCTTTCCACGCGGGCCGCATGTACCGGACCGGCGATCTGGTCCGCTGGAAGGCCGATGGAAGATTGGAGTTCCTCGGACGCGCCGATCATCAGGTGAAGATGCGCGGTTACCGGATCGAGTTGGGCGAAATCGAGGCTGTCGCCGAAGGTTTTGCCGGTGTCCGTCAGGCGGTGGTCATGGCGCGCGAGGACCAGCCCGGCGACATGCGGCTGGTCGCTTATGTCACCGGCGACAGCTGGCTGGCGACCGATGCGCTGAGGGATCATCTGGCGCATGTCCTGCCGGCGCATATGGTGCCCGCCCATGTCGTGAAACTGCCGGAATTCCCGCTGACGCCGAACCGCAAGGTGGACCGCAAGGCACTGCCCGCCCCGGCCGATGCCACGGCGCCCGTGAACCAGGCTTACGTGGCGCCCGAGGTCGGCGTGCAGGCGACGATCGCGCAGGTCTGGTCGCGCATCCTCAACCGGCAGCAGATCGGCGCGAAGGACAATTTCTTTGCGCTTGGCGGCCATTCGCTGCTGGCCGTGCAGGCGCATCGAGAGATCAAGCAGGCGCTGGGTGGCGGGGTGAAGCTGTCGATCACCGACATCTTCCAGTTCCCGACACTTGAGGCGCTTGCCGGGCATCTGGGCGAGGGAGAGGCCGCGAATAGCGCCACCGAACCCGCCGCGGGGCCTTCGGGCGATGCGGGAACCCCCGAAGATCGCGCAGCGGCACGGGCCAAGGCGATGTCGGATCGACGCGCGCTGCGGGCCGGGCGGCGGCAGGGCTAGGCCATGACCAGGCTGGCGCGCGTCATCGCGGGGCTTTTTCCCCACGGCGTCGGGACGGCGGCCGTGACAATCGGTGCCGCGCCGCAGCCGTGGCCGGACGAACTGCGCGCTGTCGAAAACGCCGTGCCGCATCGCAGGCTTGAATTTGCGGCAGGCCGGGCCGCGGCCCGCGCGGCGATGCGCGCCGCAGGGCTTGCCGAGGCTGCGATACCGATGGATGACGACCGCGCGCCTATCTGGCCGTCGGGCATGATCGGCAGTATCACCCATGCCGAAAACGTCGCGCTGGCTGCTGTCGCCTCACTGGATATGGTCGCGAGTCTTGGCCTTGATGCGGAACCGGACGCGCCTCTGCCCGACGATGTGCTGTCTGAGATCTGCGACGGCGAGGAATGCGCCTGGATTGCCGGTCAGGCGCAGCCGTTGCGATGGGCGAGGCTGATCTTCGTCGCGAAAGAAGCGGCGTTCAAGTGCCAGTATCCCGCCAGCAAGACGATCTTCGGCTTCGACGGGATGCGGATCGGGGTCGATGTGGAACGCGGCGCGCTGACGGCGGTGTTTCGGCGGGCCATCCCGCCGTTTTCCGAAGCCGAGGTGTTGCATGGACGCTTCGCCCGTTCGGCGGGTCTGGTCGTCGCTGGCTTCGTCCGGCAGCATGACTAGGATATATCTGTAATCGGGGAAGACATGAATCGCAGGGTGGGGTTGATCGGTGGACTTGCGGCGCTTGGCCTTGCCGGGCTGGGTGCTGCCGGACTGTTCATTCGACGCCGCAACACCGACGTTCCGCAGCCGTTGCCCCAGATGCCGGCAGATGCATTCGCGGATGCACATGCGCCCTTGACCCCGCCCCAGGGATCGCTGCGCGTCTTTCATCTGGGCCACAGTCTGGTCGGTCGCGACATGCCGGCCATGCTGGCGCAGTTGGCGCCTGCGGGACATGCCTACGCCTCCCAACTGGGGTGGGGGGCCACTTTGCGGTCGCATTGGCTGGGGCCTGACGAAGTGCCCGGATTCGCCGAAGAGAACGCCCATCCCGCACATCGCCCCGCACGCGAGGCAATCCAAAGCGGTGATCATGACGCGGTGATCCTGACCGAGATGGTCGAACTGCGCGATGCGATCAAGTGGCATGGCAGCAGCAATTATCTTGCCGAATGGGCGCGTTTCGCGCAGCAGGCACGGCCCGATGTGCGGGTCTATCTTTACGAGACATGGCACCGGCTGGACGACAAGGAAGGCTGGCTGGATCGCATCGCGGACGATGCCGGCCCGCTGTGGCAGGATGAACTGATGCGGCGCGCGATGGGGGCAGAAGGCGTGGGCCCGATCTATCGGCTGCCCGGAGGTCCGGCGCTGGCGGCGGTCGTGCGCGCTGCCGAGGCGGGCGAACTGCCGGGCGTGGATAGTCGCGAGGCCCTGTTTGCGCGGACGCCTGACGGCTCTGTCGATCAGATCCATCTGGGCGATCTTGGAAACTACGTGATTGCTCTGACCCATTATGCCGTCCTGTATCAACGCAGCCCAGAGGGACTGCCTGCGCAGCTTGATCGCGCTGATGGCAGCGCGGCGCTGGCATTCGACGCGGAGAATGCGACACGGGTTCAACGGATTGTCTGGCAGGTCGTCGCGTCCGATCCGCTGACCGGGATCGCGTCGTGATCGGTTGCGCTATTCTGACGGACATCCTGTTCATCGGAATGGGATTGTTCGGGGCAGACATGCCACAGATGATCGCCTCGGCGGGGCGTATGAACGGCGCTGAAACGACGGTGGAAGCGCGCCAAGCGCCCGAAGCGCCGCTTGCGTATCACTGGGTCAACGCTGCCGCCGGACCGGGTGTCGATCCCCGGGCGGTGCTTTCGACAGGCGGCATAGATCAGTTGGTCATGACCGAGGCGTTGCCCCTGACGGAAAGCCTCGTCCGGCACGACAGCATCGAATATGCGACCGATTTCTGCGATCTGGCGGTTCGCAGGAACCCGCAGGCCGAATGCTTGCTGTATGAAAGCTGGCCGCCTCTGGATGGTCGCGACCCTAAGGGCTGGCGCGAAGAGGTGGCCGCTGCGGCGCCGCTGTGGCAGGCGATTGTGCAAGCGTTGAACGATCAGGGCTTTGCTGACGGGGATCACCCGCCCGCGAGGTTGATCCCACTGGCGCGGGGTTTACTGGCACTGGACGGCGCCATCGCCGCAGGTCAGGTGCCGGGGCTTGTCAGCATCACCCAGATCTTCGCCGAGGATGGACGTCGGCTGAACGGGCGCGGCAGCTATTTCGCAGCAATGCTGTTTCACGCAGCCCTCAGCGGCGATGACCCACAGGGTCTGCCAGTCTGGCTGGGGCGCAACCGTCCGGCAACCCTGGAAGATGCGGTGACCGAGCCGATGGCGGGTGCGATGCAACGCATTGCCCTGCGGGTGGTGCAGGACAGGATGGCTGCCGCGTCGGTGGATCGCGTCATGTGGCGTCAGGCAAAGGCGCTGGTGGACAGCACGATCTCGGATGACCGCGGGTTCGTGTCTTGGCAGGGCCCCACCGACTCGTATCTGTCCGGGGTTGAGCGCGAGGGCATCGCCTTCAACCTGACAGGCATATCGGACTGGTCGGCGAATCTGCCGTTTCTGGATGTCTTCAAGAACGCTCGTCCATGGATCGGGCATCTGCCCGGGCAGTGGGGCGGCTTCGACGCGCCGAAATTGCGCGAGGCCGGCTATCTTGATGAACATGGCTGGCCCAAGCGGATACCGGACGAGGTCACGCATCTGACCACCCTGATCCTCAGCGATCTGGACAGCGGGATGATCTCGGCCGCCGGGCGGTATGTCCTGCGCTATCGCGGCGTGGGACGGATCGAGTTGGAAGGCAGGTTGGCGCGGAATATCAGCTACGAAGAAGGGCGCATCGCTTTTGACTATCTGCCGGGACGCGGATCGGTGCTTATCCATCTGCGCCGCACCGATCCCGAAGATCCGATCCGCGATATCAGCGTGGTGCGTCAGGACCGCCTCGCCCTAGCCGACGCAGGCCAGATCTTCAATCCCGACTTTCTGGCGCGATTGCGTGGGGCTGAATTGCTGCGGTTCATGGACTGGATGCGGACGAACAATTCCACGATGACCAGCCCCGACCAGATCCCGGCGCGCGAGGATTATATCTGGAGCACCGACCGGGGCGTCCCGCCCGAGGTCATGGTTGCGCTGGCCAACGAGTTGGACGCCGACCCGTGGTTCACGATCCCGCACTTGGCCAGCGATGATCTGGTGCGGCAATATGCGCGACGGGTTCGGGACAATCTGGCGCCCGGCCGCCGCGCTTGGGTCGAGTTCTCGAACGAGATCTGGAACTGGTCGTTCGATCAGCGGGCTTGGGCGGACCGCAAGGCGGCCGAGCTTTGGGGTGTCGAGGACGCGGGCATGCAATATGGCGCATTCCGGGCGGCGCAGGTTGTCGATATCTGGACCGAGGAATTCGCCCCTTCGGCCAGCGCCCGTCTGGTTCGTGTCGTGGGCACATTCACCGGCTGGACAGGCACCGAAGACGCCATGCTGAACGCGCCGGCCTGGAAGGCGGCCGACCCGGAAGGCTGGGAACCGCTGTCCGAACACTTTGATGCCTACGCGATCACCGGCTATTTCCATGCCAATCTCGAGAATCCCGAGCGCATGGAAATGCTTCGATCGTTGCTGGAGGTCAGCCACGACGATGCCGTGCGCCGCGCCGGGCTGCAGGGTCTTGTCGGCGCGGACCTCGAGGCATTCATCCGTGCGCATCGCTTCGATCTTGCGATCGACCGCATGATCGCGGAATTGCGCGACGGCGCGATCAGCGGAGATCCGGAAGGCTCGGTCAGGTGGGTGATCGACAACCTGTTCCGCCATCACAGGCGCGCGGCCGCAAGATTTGGCCTGGACCTTGTCATGTATGAAGGCGGCAGCCATGTCGTGGCCACGGGACCGGCCGCTGACGACGAGGAACTGACCGAGTTCCTGATCGCGCTGAACTATTCACCCGGCATGGGCGATCTTTATCTTGACCTGATCGAAGGCTGGCAACGCTTCAGCGATCAGCCATTCAATTTCTACACCGCGATCGGCGGCCCCAGCCAATACGGCAGCTGGGGCGTTTTGCGTCATCTTGACGACGAAAACCCGCGCTGGGACGCTGTTTCGGAGTCTTATCCATGACCCATCCGCCCGCGCTCAGCGTTATTCTGCCGGCCAGCAACGAAGAGGCGTATCTGTCAGCATGTCTTGCGGCTTTGCTGAAAGGCGATCCAGTCCCCGGTGGCGCCGAGGTGATCGTGGTCGCTAATGGATGTCGCGACAGGACCGCGGATATCGCCCGCGGCTTCTCCGAGACAGCCCGCGCGGCAGGCTGGACCCTGATCGTGATCGAACTTGAGAAGGGCGACAAGATCGGTGCGCTGAACGCGGGTGATCAGGCCGCGCAGGCGGATCTGCGCGCCTATCTGGATGCCGATGTGGTCGTCAGCCCGTCCTTGATGGGCGACCTGACGCGGGCGCTTTGCGCGGCATCGGGTGCGGCCTACGCCAGCGGAACGGCGATCATTCCGCGTGCCGCCAGCCCGGTCACGCGCGCCTATGCCCGGCTGTGGCAGCGGCTGCCCTTTGCGCGCAGCGAGGCGCCGGGATATGGCCTGTTCGCGGTGAACCGGGCCGGACGGGCGCGCTGGGGCGCGTTTCCGCGGATCATTTCGGACGACACCTTCGTGCGTCTGCAATTCGCGCCCGACGAACGGATCGGGCTTCCTGCGACCTATAGCTGGCCGATGGTCGAGGGGTGGTCGCGTCTGGTGCGCGTGCGACGTCGTCAGGACGCGGGTGTCAGGGAAATCGCCGCACGCTGGCCGGATCTCTTGCGCAACGAAGGCAAGGCGGCACTTGGTGCCGGAGGGGCCGCGCGGCTGGCCCTGCGTGATCCGGTCGGATTCGCTGTCTATGCAGCCGTTTCGGTGGCGGTCAGGATGGAACGCGGACCGGCAGCCGGGTGGACGCGGGGACGATGAGATTGTCCAGAAGTGCAGGCATGTGGCGCTTTCGCGGGCAGGCAAAATCCGCTAGGCCGAAACCGCCGCCTGTTGCGGCATGAGGTAGTATCGTCGTGCGTCTCGGTTACTTGTTGAATACCTATCCCCAGCCCAGTGTTACCTTTGTCCGTCGCGAGATTCACGCGTTGGAACGGCGCGGCATTTCGGTCCACCGTTTCGCCATGCGAAGTGATCGTGATGCACTGGTCGATCCCGCCGATCTTCAGGAATACGACCGCACCGAACTGGTGTTGCAGGCTGGGGCGGGGCGGCTGCTGCGGGATCTGCTGGGCATGATGGTCGCCCGCCCCGCCGGATTTGTCCGCGCGCTGGCATCGGCGTGGCAGATGGGCGGCCGGTCGGCACAGGGCAGGTTGCGCCACCTGATCTACCTGGCCGAGGCGGCACATGTCGCCCGTCGGGCCGAGGTGTTGGGGCTTGACCATCTGCACGCGCATTTCGGGACCAATTCAGCCGCGGTTGCGGCGCTGGTGCGCGATCTGGGTGGACCGGGCTACAGCTTCACCGTTCACGGCCCGGAGGAATTCGACAGTCCGCTGGCGCTGAGCCTTGGCCGCAAGGTGACGGGATCGGAATTCACGGTCGCGATCTCGGCGCATGGGCGCAGTCAGCTTTGCCGCTGGGCAGACTATGCCGACTGGCCCCGGATTCGGGTGGTTCATTGCGGGATCGAACCTGCGCGCTTTCCCCAGCCGGCCGCGATGCCGGGCGGCGGCACGCTGCGGCTGGTCAATATCGGACGGTTCGCCGAACAGAAGGGCCAGTTGCTGCTGCCCGAGGCGTTGGCGATGGCGCGTGCGCGCGGCGTGGATGTTCACCTGACGCTGGTCGGCGACGGTCCGATGCGACCGCAGATCGAAGCCGCGATCGCGGCGCACGGGGTTGGCGACGAGGTCACCCTGACCGGCTGGCTTGACGAGGCGGGGGTGCGCCGCGTTCTGGCAGAAAGCCACGCGCTGATCCTGCCCAGCTTTGCCGAAGGCCTGCCAATGGTGGTGATGGAGGCGATGGCCGCCGGTCGTCCCGTGATCGCCACCTATATCGCCGGGAACCCCGAACTTGTCATACCGGGTGAAACTGGATGGCTGGTTGCTGCGGGTGACACAGAGGCGTTGGCAAAAGGCATCATCGACGCGGCCGGGACGTCGGGCGAACATCTGCATCGGATGGGGCAGGCGGGGCGCGCCCGTGTCCTGCAACGCCATGACATTGACCGCGAGGCCGAAAAGCTGGCTCGCCTGATCGAGGAAGCAACCCGCCGATGAAACGCGTTTTCAGCTTTATGTCCGGCACCAGCATTACCCAGCGGGTGCTGCGCGGATCGGCGATTTCGGGAATGGGCTATTTCTTCAGCCAGGGTATCCGGCTGGCCAGCAACCTGATCCTGACACGTCTGTTGTTCCCGGATGCATTCGGCCTGATGGCGTTGGTCACGATGTTCGTTCTGGGCGTCGTGATGATGACCGATGTCGGACTGACGCCCTCGATCATGCAAAGCAAACGTGGCGACGATCCGAAATTCCTGAACACCGCCTGGTCGGTCAAGATGCTGCTGCACAGCTTCTATTTCGTGGTCATCTGCGCGCTGGCATGGCCCGCCGCGCAGTTCTATGACGCGCCGCAATTGGTGCAGCTGATGCCCGCCGTGGGCGCCAGCCTTCTGATCGGCGGGCTGGTATCGCCAAACATCGAACACGCACAGCGCCATATCAGGCTGGGCACGGTCACATTGATCGACCTTGCCAGTCAGGCGGCGTCGGTCGGTTCGATGGTGATCTTCGCGCTGCTGACCCGGTCGATCTGGGCGCTGGTCTTCGGGCAGTTCGTGGCGGCTGGCGTAAAGGCGGTGCTGACCCGCTATTACCTGAAGGGGCCGACCACCGGTTTCGGCTGGGACAAGGAGGCCGTGCATGAACTGATCCATTTCGGCAAATGGATCACCCTCAGTTCGGCAGGCGGGTTCGTTCTGTCGCAGGGAGACAAGGCGGTTCTGGGCAAGTATCTGAGCCTTGAACAGCTTGGCGTCTACAACATCGGCTTCTTTCTGGCGTCCTTTCCGATGGCGCTGGCCGAGAACATCACCGGTCGCACGATCATTCCGGTCTATCGCGACAGTCCTCCTCATGAATCGCCGCAGAATTTCGCAACCGTCCGCCGGATGCGCATGGGGCTGTCGGCCATCGTCCTGTCGATGATCGCGGTCATGGCGGTCGGCGGGCCGTGGATCATCGAACTGCTCTACGACATCCGCTATCAGGGCGCGGGGCCGATCGTGTCGCTGATCGCCAGCGCGCAGGTGCCAGTTGTGCTGGGCATGACCTATCCGCAGGCGGCGCTGGCGGCCGGGGATTCCCGCAGTCCGTCGCTGCTGCAGATGCTGCGGGCCGGGGTCCAGATCGGCGCCTTCCTGATCGGCGCCGAACTGGGCGGGCTGACCGGCGCGATCATCGGGCAGATGATCGCCGGTTGGGTTCTGCACCTGTTCATCATCCGGATCGCCATCAAGCATCGGGTCTGGGATCCGCTGCACGATGCCATCTTCGCGATCTTCGGGGCACTGATCACCTTCGTGGGCATGTCCCACATGCTGATGACGGGCTGAACCGGGCCCGTCCGCCGCATCAATCGCGGCGGGTCAGCCCTTCGGCAGATAGGGAATTCCGCCTGCCAGGTCGGTGTCGTCGATGACATGGAAATTGCTGACGCTGCCCTTCTGGCGCCCCTCGGCGAAGGGGGCGTATTCGGGATCGTTGGCGAATGCCGATACCGCCTCGCGCGAAGGGAACTCGATCAGCGCGATCAGGGTGCTGTTCAGGGGCGTGCCTTCGATGGTTTCGATATTGCCACTGCGCGACAGATAACGGCCGCCATGCTTGGCCGCGATGTCATGGACCCGGGCGGCATATCCGGGCACCCACGCATCGTCGGTCACCGTAACCTCTGCAATCAGATAGACAGGCATCGTGCATCCTCCCTCGTGCTGAAACGATCCTGCCGACACAGTAGCCCGTCGGCGGTATCCGGCAAACCCGGTCATTCGTCTGGTGTGACGCGAGATCGAACAGGCTCCGGCGTCGGTCAGAATGCCCCTTTGGGATCTGCCCGGTGCTAGATCGCCTCAACCAGGTGACGTGCGTGCCGGGCGTGCCGCTGCGCAAGGTCGCGCCCTTCGCGACCGCTCAGCAGGCGCCGCGCGCCGATGGCCTGGAAACCCGGCTGTGACATTTGCGGAAACAGCGCGAGAATCTCGTTGCGCGCGTCGGGCCCTACGGATTCCATCGCTTGCGGGCCAACGAACAGGCTTTCGCTCCAGGCGCCATCGGATGACACCACTTCATGGCCGTCAAACAGCATGTGCCAATAGGTCACGCCATGATCGGGTCGCATGACCTCGATGCCGGGCAGGCCGACAAGATGCTTGGCAGCGACCAGGATTTCGTGCTCGCCGAACAAACGCCGCGCGATGGACGAGCGTACCAGGATCCGATGCTGCGGAGACACGATCAGGTTTCGCGCCGGAACCCCTTGCGCCAAGGCGCCCGCCCTGATCCGGATCGGACGCAGATTGGGCTGCTGGTCAAGCGTCCCAACGTCGACATAGGTGGATCCGATCCAGGACAACCATCGCATGCCGTTGTCGCGGGTGCGGATCATGTCACCTACGGAAAGGCTGTCGATGGCGCGCGGCCCGAACATCGTGTCGATCATCGTGCCCGAGGCGAAGCAGGGCACCGCGGCAGCAGGCGCATAGCTGGGCGCCCCCGCGTCACCGGATTGCAATGGCACGGTGCGGACATAGCCAAAATTCGCATTCGGATCGAAGCTGGGATAGCTGCTTTCTCCGCTCACCGGATCGATCCGTTCCACCGGAATGATCAGCACCGAGTATCTGCCGCCAAGTTCTGTCCCGATCGAACCGTTGAAGTCGCACGGGAACAGGGCGTGGAATTCATTCCCGTCCTGATCGCGGATCAGCGATGCGGTGAAGTTGCTGATCTTCGTGCCCGCCAAGACGGTTTGCGCCCCGGCGCCATAGCCGAAGGTCGTATCCTCGGCCAGGAATTGTTGGGTCTCGCCGGGGGAATAGTAGCGCGAATTCAGCACCGGGTCGTCATCGGTGATCGTGATGGTGCTAAGCGTCGGGTTTGAAAGACTGATCGAGGAATACTGATTGTACCAGGGCGCGTAGCGGGCGTTTCCAGAGCTTCCGGACGGGATGACCTGACTGACCGTCAGCATCGTGACCTGATAGTCCATCTTCGCCCGTCGCCTTGTGCTGACCCATGCCCCAAAGTTTCCGGTTCGGCCGGAAATCTCTTGTCGCGGACATGTTTCGCGGCCCGCGAAAAGCGGAGTATCAACAGAAGGTTAACGATGCGTTAACGGGGAAGGGAATGCGGCCCGTTTCCGCGGTTCGCGATCAGACTTGTCCGGCTTTCGACGCCGAACCGGTGCCGCGTTCGCGATAGGGCGTGCTGCCGTAAAGCGCCCGATAGCATTTCGAGAAATGCGAAGGACTTGAGAACCCCGAGGCCAGCGCCACCTCGATGATCGACATCTCGGTCTGCATCAGCAGGTTGCGGGCGCGGGCAAGCCTGGTTTCCATGTAGTACCGCTTGGGGCTGCGGTTCAGATATCGGCGGAACAGGCGTTCCAGCTGACGTGCCGACATTCCAGCATCAGATGCAAGCTGCGCAGGGCTGATCGGCTCTTCCAGATTGGCTTCCATCCGGGCGATCACGGTGGAAAGGCGCGGGTGGCGCACGCCGATGCGGGTTGGGATCGACAGGCGCTGGCGGTCTTGGTCGCTGCGGATCGTGGTATGCAGCAACTGATCGGCCACTTCTGCCGTCAAGGCGTCACCCAGCGTTTCCGAGATCAGGTGCAGCATCAGATCCACCGACGCGGTTCCACCCGCCGCCGTCATTCGGTTGCCGTCATGGACGAAGACCGAACGAAACAGATCGACCTCGGGAAATGCTTCGGCGAAGCCGTCATGGTTTTCCCAGTGGATCGTGGCCTTGCGCCCGTCCAGCAGACCGGCTTCGGCCAGAATCCACGCGCCCGTGCAGACCGCGCCCATCGCTGCGCCACCCCGTGCCTGCCGGCGCAGCCAGTTCAGCACCGGCTTGGTGGCTTCGCGGGCTATTTCGGTGCCGCCGCAGACGATCACCACATCCCCGCGCCCGACCGGGGCTTCGCTGTCCAGCCCCGCATCCAGTCTTACGCTTGTGCCGTTGGAACAGGTCGCCACATCGCCAGCCGGCCCTACCAGCCGCCACGAGAAATGCGCCACCCCGGAAGCTCGATTCGCAAGCCTCAGCGGTTCGATCGCCGCGGCAAACGGCATCAGCGTGAAGCGGTTGAGCAGCAGGAATGTAAAGCGGCGCGGTGTCTCGGATGGCATGGTGCTGTCTCGGCGCGGTTGGATTCCCACCTCTCATCAGGGAATGGGAAACGCTGCAAGGGGGTAAACGTGGCCTGCACCCGAAGTCGCATGACGGTTTCGCGAGCCGTCTGCCCTTTCCCCTGCGGCGCTGACCGATTATATCAACCCGAATGAATTCCCCAAGGAGTGCGTGCCATGACGCAGGAGACCCGCAAGACCGCCACCCAAAACTGGGACAAGGCCGGCTGGCGTGCCCGTCCGCGCGTTCAGATGCCGGACTATACCGATCCCGACGCGCTGAACGCGGTCGAGGCGCAGCTTCGCCGATATCCGCCGCTGGTTTTCGCAGGCGAGGCGCGGCGCCTCCGCGAACAACTGGCCGATGTTGCGGCCGGTCGCAGCTTTCTGCTGCAGGGCGGTGACTGCGCCGAGAGCTTTGGTGAATTCAGCGCCGACAATATCCGCGATACGTTCAAGCTGCTGCTGCAGATGGCGGTCGTTCTGACTTGGGGCGCGCAATTGCCGGTGGTCAAGGTCGGCAGGATGGCGGGTCAGTTCGCCAAGCCGCGCAGCGCGCCGACCGAAACCGTCGATGGCGTAGAACTGCCCAGCTATCGCGGTGACATCATCAACGGTTTCGACTTCACGCCGGAAGCGCGTATTCCCGATCCGAACCGCATGCTGGCGGCCTATACGCAGGCGGCGGCGTCGCTGAACCTTCTTCGCGCGTTCTCGACCGGCGGTTTCGCGGACATGCACCGCGTTCAAAGCTGGATCGCCGATTTCGTGGGCGGCCCCGAGGCGGCGAAGTATCGCGACATCGCCGACCGCATCCGCGATGCGATGGCCTTCATGCAGGCAGCCGGCGTCAACTCCGAGACGGCGCATCAGTTGGGCAAGGTCGATTTCTATACCAGTCACGAGGCGCTGCTGCTGGAATACGAAGAGGCGCTGGCCCGGATCGACACCACGACCGGCCTGCCGGTGGCAGGGTCCGGCCACATGATCTGGATCGGTGACCGGACGCGCCAACCGGACGGCGCTCATGTCGAGTTCTGCCGCGGCGTGCAGAACCCCATCGGGCTGAAATGCGGCCCGACCACGACGGCCGAGGATCTGAAGGTTCTGATGGAAAAGCTGAACCCGGCGAACGAGGCGGGTCGGCTGACACTGATCGCGCGGTTCGGTGCGGGCAAGGTGGGCGACCATCTGCCGCGGCTGATCAAGGCGGTGCAGGACGAGGGCGCGAATGCCGTTTGGTCCTGCGACCCGATGCACGGCAACGTCATCAAGTCCTCGACCGGTTACAAGACGCGGGCCTTCGATTCGATCCTGCGCGAGGTGCGCGAGTTCTTCGCGATCCACAACGCCGAAGGCACCATCCCCGGCGGCGTGCATTTCGAGATGACCGGCAAGGATGTGACCGAATGCACCGGCGGCGTTCGCGCCGTGACCGACGAGGATCTGTCAGACCGCTATCACACCGCCTGCGATCCGCGCCTGAACGCCAGCCAGTCGCTGGAACTGGCGTTCCTTGTGGCCGAGGAACTGCGCGCCCGCCGCGAAGCCTCGGCGCCGCTGCGCGGTGCGAAGGTCGGCTGATCTGAAGGCAATCTGCAAGATAGGAACGGCCGCCAAAGCACTGGCGGCCGTTTTTTGTTTGGACCTGCACGATGCGCGTCGATGCGGCGTGCCGGGCGCGTTTCAGCGCCAGCCCAGGGCAGGGGCGACATGTCTCAGGATGCTGTCGATGACATGCAGGTTGTAATCGACACCCAGCATGTTCGGGACCGTCAACAACAGCGTATCCGCCTCGGCGATCGCCTCGTCCGCATGCAGGTCTTCGATCAGCCGGTCTGGCTCGTCTGCGTAGCCACGACCGAAGACGGCCCGGAAATTGTCGATCTGGCCGATCTGGTCGCTGTCATTGCCGCGTCCGAAATACATCCGGTCCGTGTCGTTCATCAGCGGAAAGATCGAACGGCTGACCGAAACGCGCGGCGTGCGGTCATGCCCTGCCTCGGCCCAGGCCGCGCGATAGGCGCGGATCTGGCGGGCCTGCTGCAGATGGAAAGCCTCTCCGGTCTCATCGACCTTGAGGGTCGAGCTTTGCAGGTTCATCCCCATCCGTGCCGCCCAGATCGCTGTCTCGTTCGAGGCAGAGCCCCACCAGATCCGCTCGCGCAGCCCCTCGGAATGCGGCTCCAGACGCAGAAGTCCGGGCGGATTGGGAAACATCGGCCGCGGGTTGGGCCGGGCAAAACCCTTTCCTTCCAGCCGTTCCAGGAACAGTTCGGTATGGCGCCGTGCCATGTCTTGATCGGTTTCGCCCTCGGCAGGCTCATGGCCGAAATGACGCCAGCCCTCGATCACCTGTTCGGGGCTGCCGCGGCTGATGCCAAGCTGCAGCCGTCCGCCCGAAATCAGATCCGCCGAACCCGCATCCTCGATCATGTAGTGAGGGTTTTCATACCGCATGTCGATGACGCCGGTCCCGATCTCGATCCGGTCGGTGCGCGCACCGACGGCGGCAAGCAGAGGAAAGGGCGAGGCAAGTTGCCGGGCGAAGTGATGGACGCGGAAATAGGCGCCATCCAGGCCCAGGTCTTCAGCCCCAACCGCGAGGTCGATAGATTGCAGCAGGACATCGCTGGCCGAGCGGACCTTCGATCCGCGGTCAGGCGACCAGTGGCCGAATGACAGGAAACCGATCTTCTTCATGGGATATCCCCTTTCGTCACGTCATGGGCCGGAACGCCCTTGGACGGGATGTAGGGTCGCGGGTGGCGGCATGACAATGACAGGCAACGCACACTGGCTGTGCGGCAGCGCGCGCCGCGGCTGTCTATTTCCAGCGGCGATGCACCCAGAACCACTGGTCCATGTGCTGTCTGACCAGCGCCTCGAGATCGTCGTTCAGGTCCTGCATCATCTGTTGCGGATCGCCATGAGCCAGCGGTTTTCCGACATGGACACGGAAGCTTACGCCGTCGGGCTGGCGGATCGCGTGGATCGGCAGGATCAGCGCGTCGTACCTGATCGCCAACTCGGCCGGGGTCAGGACGGTTCTGGCAGGAAGGTCGAAGAACCGCAGTTCAGGCGCATGACGGTCGTGCTGATCGAATCCCAGGGCCAGCCAGCCGCCACCCTTCAGAAACCGCAGCATCGAGGCCAGCCCGGCGCGCCCGCGCGGGAACAGCGGCTCGGCGATGGCGGTGATTGCCGGAATGTAGTGGCGGTTGAATGCCTCGTTGTTCATCGGCCGATACAGTGCGCCGACCGGCCAGCCCCGGGCCGAAAGCGCCGCCCGCATTGCGTCATAATTGCCGAAATGCGCGCAGGCGATGATGACCGGGCGATGCGCATCAAACGCCTGTTCAAGCGCGGCCAAGCCTGGCCCCTCCAGCGGATCGGCGGCGCGGATCCGGGCGGTGAATTCGTCCCCCGAATAGATCTCGGCGACCGAACGGCCCGCGTTGGCCGGAACTGCGCGGGTCAGCCGCCGCACGTCCTGCGCGGATATGTCCGGCCGCGCCAGTGCCAGGTTTTCGCGGATCCGCCGACGCCAGCCGGCCACCGGGGCCAGCAGATGCGCGAAGATCCAGCCGACTGCCGGGATGCGACGTTCATAGGGCAGCAGCCGTGCCAGCGTCATCACAGCCAGAAACGCGCCGCTGGCCAATCGGTCGGTCGGCGATGTCCGGTCCTCGTCGCTCATCTGTCCTGCCGTGCGGTACGTGTCTCGCGATACCATACGTAAAGCCCTGCGCCGACGATAATCACCGCCCCGAGAATGGTCCAGTGATCGGGCAGTTCTCCAAAGAACAGCCACCCCCAAAGACCTGCCCACACCAGGCCAGTATAGGCGAACGGTGCCAGCACGCCCGCTTCGGCGATGGCGAATGCCCGGATCAGCAATGTCTGGCTGATCGTACCGAACAGGCCCAAGGCTGCGAAAGCCCAAAGGTCTGCTGCCGCAATGGGTTGCCAGAAGAACGGCACCGCGACCGAGGTCAGAGACGCCCCGACCAAGGCCGACCACAAGACCGATGTTGCGGTCGAATCACCGCGCACGACGCGTGTCAGCAACGCCCCTACAGCATAGGTGAAGGCACCGATCAACGGCAGCAGCGCCGCGGACTGGAAGACCCCCATTCCCGGTCGGATGATAATCATCGCCCCGACCAAAGCGGCGGCAATGCCCATCACGCGGCGAAGCCCGATACGCTCGCCCAGAAACAGTGCCGCGCCGAGTGTGATCAGCACAGGGTTGGTGTCCATGATCGCTGTCGCCTCGGCCAGTCCGATGAATTGCAGCGAGGTGAAGAACAAGCCCACGGATGCAAGCTGTGTCAGGGCCCGCGCGAATTGCAGCCCGGGCTGTCGGGTCCGCAACAATGCGGGGATGCGGGAACGGAACAGCAAGACCAGGATCGCGACATTTACGATGAACCGCGCCCAGACCACCTGCCCGGGGTGATAGCTTTGCGTCAGATGTTTCGCGGTTGCATCCATCATGGTGAAGCACAGGACCGCGCCACAGATCAGAAGGATGCCAAGACCTTGCTGATCGCCGGACGGATGACGAAGCCCCGCCCGTTCCAGTCCCATCAGCGCGAAGCCCCGCGGCAGAACCCGCATCAGCCAGTCGCGGTGATACCGGTCGGACAGATGCCCGACCGTTGCATCAAGGTGCGATCAACTCCGCCGATGGCAGAGATGTTCGTCACAGCAATGCCTTGGCGCGCGTGACGACAGCCTCGGCGGTGATCCCGAATTCCTGATACAGCGCCGGGGCCGGGGCAGAGGCGCCGAACCCGGTCATGCCGATGAAATCCGATTTTTCCTCGCGGCCGCGCTCACCCAGAAGCAGCCAGTCCCAGGGTTGCCGCACCGCGGCCTCGATGGCGATCCGGACGGTTCCGCCGGGAAGGATCTCTTCGCGATAGGTCGAGGGCTGTTCGCGGAACAGCTCCATCGATGGAACCGACACGACGCGCGTCGGCGTGCCATCGGCCTCCAGCGTCTCGCGTGCCGCAACGGCGATCTCGACCTCGGAGCCCGTGGCCATCAACACGACCTCGGGCTTGCCGCCGGTCGCCTCGCGCAGCACATAGGCGCCCTTGGCGGACAGGTTGTCGTCCTTATGCGTGGTCCGCAGCGTCGGCAGTCCCTGCCGCGACAGCGCCATAATTGTCGGGCGGTCGCTTTGCGACAGTGCCAGTTCCCACGCTTCGGCGGTCTCGACCTGGTCGCAGGGGCGCAGGGTCAGGATATTCGGCGTCGCGCGCGCAATCGCCAGATGTTCGACCGGCTGGTGGGTCGGGCCGTCCTCTCCCAGCCCGATACTGTCATGGGTCATGACATAGATCACCGGCAGCCCCATCAGCGCCGACAGGCGGATCGCTCCTCGGGCATAGTCGGTGAAGGTCAGGAACGTCCCGCCATAGGGCCGGAACCCGCCATGCAGCCAGATGCCGTTCATCGCGGCCGACATGCCGTGCTCCCGGATGCCATAATGGACATAGCGCCCCAGCCGGTTCTCGGCCGAGAAGATCTTCATGTCGGCGGTCCGGGTGTTGTTCGATCCGGTCAGGTCTGCCGAGCCGCCCAGGTTCTCGGGCATGTGCGGGTTCAGCACCTCAAGCACGTTCTCGCTTGCCTTGCGGGTCGCGACCTTCGGCTTGCCTTCCGAGGTCTGGGTCTTCAGAGCACGGATCGTGCCGGTCAACGCCGGGCTTGCGCCGTTGTCGATGCGGCGCCTGAATTCCTCGCGGCTGTCGGTGCTCAGCGCCTCGACGCGAGCCTCCCACGCGGTGCGGTCGTCGCTGCCGCGGGCGCCGATCTTGCGCCAGTCGGACAGGATCTGATCGGGGATCTCGAAGGCAGGAGCGTCCCAGCCAAAGGCGCGGCGCACCGCGTCGATTTCTTCGGCGCCCAAGGGCGAGCCATGCGCCTTGGCGCTGTCCGACTTGGTCGGCGCACCGAAGCCGATGATCGTCTTGCAATCGACCAGCACGGGACGGCCGTCATCCTGTGCCGCCTCTTTCAGCGCGCGTTCGATGTCGGCGGCGTCATGCCCGTCGCAGGACAGAACCCGCCAGCCGGATGCCTCGAACCGGGCGCGCTGGTCGGTCTTGTCCGACAGGCTGACCCGACCGTCGATGGTGATGTCGTTGTTGTCCCACAGCACCACCAGACGGCCCAGCCTCTGCGCGCCGGCAAGCGCGATCGCCTCGTGGCTGATACCCTCCATCAGGCAGCCGTCGCCGGCGATGACCCAGGTGCGGTGATCGCACAACTCGGAGCCGAACTCTGCCCGCATCGCCTCTTCGGCCATCGCCATGCCGACGGCGGTCGACAGGCCCTGACCCAGCGGCCCGGTCGTCGTCTCGATGCCGGTGGCGTGGCCGTATTCGGGGTGCCCCGCGGTGATCGAGCCAAGCTGACGGAAGTTGCGGATCTGATCCATCGTCATGTCGGCATAGCCGGTCAGATGCAGCAGCGCGTAGATCAGCATCGAACCATGACCTGCGGACAGCACGAACCGGTCACGATCGAACCAATGCGGTGCGCTGGCATCGAATTTGAGGTGATTGCGGAACAGCACCGTGGCGACGTCGGCCATGCCCATCGGCATGCCCGGATGACCGGAATTGGCGGTTTCGACGGCGTCCATCGCCAGGACGCGGATGGCGCTGGCCAGTTTCCAGTGCTCGGGGTCGGCTTTGCGGCGGGCGTCGATGTCCATTGCGGTCCCTTCTTCGGGCTGAGATACGTTGCGGTTTTTGTTAGGGGCGATGCGTGCCGGTTGCAAGCCGTTGCCCCGCGGTACCGCCCCGCGAGGCCGTTCAAGTCGCAGCAATTGCGAAACGACCCCCTGCCGTTGCCGAAAGCAACGCGGGCGGCTTTTCCCGATTACCGGATCGTGCGCGGTCGTGTTCGCCATGCGATACGAAGGCAGGACTTGGCGCAACGGCTTCGGGAAACGATCGGCGCCTAGCTGTCGTCCGCCACAGGGGCCAGGGATCTGATCCTGAGCCGGGTGATGCGGTTCTCGCGCCGTGCCGCCACCTCGAAGCGATAGCCGTGGAACGAAAAGACCTGACCCTGTTCCGGGATCGATTGTGCCATGTGAATCACCAGGCCCGCGACGGTATTCGCCTCGTCATCCGGCAGGTTCCAGTCCAGTTGCCGGTTCAGATCGCGGATCGTCATACCGCCATCCACGGTATAGTCGCCCTGCGCGTTGGGGGTCAGTGTCGGGTCGGCCTCGGTGTCGTGTTCGTCCGCGATCTCGCCGACGATCTCTTCGATGATGTCTTCCAGCGTGATCAGCCCGCGCAGCGTGCCGTATTCGTCGACGACCAGCGCAAAATGCGTGCGCCGTTTCAGGAACTCGCGCATCTGTTCGTCCAGCGCGGTGGTTTCGGGCACGAAATAGGGCTTCATCGCGACCGCCATCACATCGAAACGCGACAACGCGGTGGGATCACCACTGTCTCGGATGGCCTTGTTGACGGCGCGCAGCAGATCTTTGGCATGGATGACGCCGACGACATTCTCGCGTTCGTCGCGATAGACGGGCAGTCTTGTATGCGGGCTGGCCAGGACCGCGTCGAGGATTTCGGCTGGCGGGCGGGCGGCGTCGATCATCTGGATGCCCGAGCGGTGACGCATGATCTCATCGACGGTGCGGTTGCCCAGATCCAGCGCCCCCAGCAGTCTGTCGCGATCCTCTTTCTGGACAGCCCCCGCAGCATGGCCGATCGACAGCGCGCCCTCGATTTCCTCTTGCAGAGAGAACATGTGAGAGCCAGGGTCGGTCTTCAGCCCGAACAGGCTCAGAATGCCGCGCACGATCAGACGGACGACCATCACGACCGGCGAGAGGATCAGCGTCACCCAGCGGATCGGTCGGGCAACACGGCTGGCGACGGTTTCGGGTGCCGAGATGGCATAGGTCTTTGGCATCACCTCGGAAAAGATCAGCACCAGGACCGTCATCACCAGCGTGGCCATGGCGACGCCGCTTGAACCCAGAAGCCGCGTGAACAGCGCCGTGGCAAGGCTTGCGGACAGGATGTTGACGACGTTGTTGCCCAGAAGGATGGCGCCGATCAGGCGTTCGCTGTCCTCGGTCACGTCCAGCGCGGCGCGTGCGCCCTCATCGCCACGGTCCGCGCGCGAATGCAGTTTCGCACGGCTGGCTGCCGTAAGTGCCGTTTCCGAGCCTGAAAAGAAGCCCGACAGCATCAGCAGGATCATGATGGAAAAGCCGGTCAGCCAGAAGGCTGCGTCTAGGATGCTGGATGCGTCGTCCATGTGCCCTTATCGGTTCTAGAGTTAGGTCTGCCCGGTAACGCCGGCCAGAGGATGATGGTTCAGGACCAGATCGCGCATCCGCGCGTCCAGAACATGGGTGTAGATCTCGGTCGTGCCAAGATCGGCGTGACCCAGAAGCGTCTGGATGCTGCGCAGATCCGCGCCGCCTTCCAGAAGATGCGTGGCGAAGGCGTGCCGGATGACATGCGGTGTGACGCGCGCCGGATCAACCCCCGCGCGCACCGCGATATCGTTTAGAAGCCGTCCAAAACTTTGACGCGGCATGTGTCCCGCCGCGCCGGGGGCGGGAAACAGCCACCGCCCGGCCTTCCCCCCGACAAGACGGCCCAACGCACTGTCCGGGGGCGCGGTATCGCGCAGCTCAAGCCAACCGGCCATCGCCATGCGCGCGGGCGATGTCAGCGGCACCATCCTGTCCTTGCCGCCCTTTCCCCGGATCAGCAGCAGTTCGGGATTGCCGCGACAGGCGGCGACCGGCAGCGTCACCAATTCGCTGACGCGCATCCCGGTGGCGTAAAGCATCTCGATCAGGCACAGGTTGCGGGCGCGTTCGGGCGGGCCGCGACCGGTCTGCGGCGCGGCTGACAGCAGCGCGTCCACCTCGGCGCGATCAAGCGTCTTGGGCAGGCGCTTGGCACGACCCGGCCCGGTGATGCGAATGGCGGGATCATCCTCGCGCCAGCCTTCCTCAAGCGCGAAGCGGGTGAACTGGCGGATCGATGACAGCCGCCTTGCCCGGGTCGCGCGTGACAGGCCTTGGGCGTCGCAATGGGTCAGGTAATCCTCGACCGCTTCGCGTGACAGTTCCGCCAGCGACAGGCCGCGCCTATCCAGCCAGTCCGAGACATCGCGCAGGTCCCGTCCATAGGCCAGCAGCGTGTTCTGCGCAGCGCCCGCCTCGGCGGCCTGAGCGTCAAGAAAGGCGGAGATCGCGCGATGATCGCCGGGGGTCTGGGTCATGGGGCCGCTGCCATGTGCGGGCGCAGGGCAAGCTGGCTGGTTGCCAGCCCTGCGTCCTCGGTCAGGCCCAGTGCGCGCAGGGTCGCCAGACCGCGCGCCGCGCGCGGCAGATCGCCGTCGATGCCGGCATCGATATCGGCCATCGCGGACAGCAGCCCCTCGCCCTTGCGCTCGGGTGTCGGCTGTGTCGGCGGTGCCTGTAGTTCTTGCGGAATATCTTCGGGCTGGTCAACCGGCAGGCCCTGCCACTGACGCAACCAGCCGGAGATTTGCGCGGCGTCCGCGTTCGCGTCCGGGGCAGGGGTTTGCGGCAAATCCCCGGCGATCATGCCTGCTAGCACATCGGCCATGTCCGCGGCACGGAACTGGTCGAAGGCACGCGGCAGTGCGGTCAGCGGATCACCTGCCGCAATCGCTGCCTCCATCGTGCGCATCGCGCCTGCGCGTTCCCAGACACCGCCCGAGGCCGCCGGCTTCTGTTCGGCATAGATGTCGCGCAGGCGCTGCGGAGAGATGGCGCCGGCCCGTGCAAGACGTTCCGCCGCCTCCAGCCGGGCCTTCCAGCCGTTGTTCAGGCGCAGGTCCGACTGCGCGAAGGCAAGGGGCAGGGGGACCGTTGGCAGGGGCTGACCGATCGCCTCGTGGATACGGAATTCCAGTGGTGTCAGCCGGTCAGAGGGCGGCACCGTCTCGGCTGCGTCGACGAAACCATCGTCAAGGAAATGTGTCAGCAACAGCGCCTGCTGCGGTTGGATCAGGTCAAGCGCCTCGGCGCCGCGCAGGCTGATCGCCGCCGCCGCCCAGTCGCCGGTCTGGGCAAGGCAGAAGATGCGCGCCGAAAAGCTGGGCGCGACGCCGGGCGTGGTGTTCATGATCCGGCAGGCACGCGCCTCGTCGCCCTGCAACAAGGCGATATCGAACAGGCGGCGAAACACCTGCGCATCGCCTGGGCCCGCGGTCATCAGCAGCGCCTGGGCCTGATCCAGCGCGCCCATGTCCAGAAGCCGGTCTGCGCGTGCCAGGAACAACTGTCCTGATTGACGCGGCTGGTCCGGGCCGGTCTCGGGCGGGGTCAGTTGGGTCAGCAGCACCCGGCGCAGCAACGCGTTCATCGCGGGCAGTCTGGCGGGGGTCTGCTGGATCATGGGCGACAGGGTGGCAGCCGTGCTGCCGCGCCAGAGATCGTTGGGCAGGCCTGCCTTCCGTGCGGTGATGGTTCCGGCGGAATCGGGGTTTCCGCCATCCAGGCGGGTAACCTGAACCGCACCGACCGCGCCGGTTTCGGCGACCGGGCGCGACCTGTCGCGTGCGGGCGGCGGTCGCTGGCCGGGCCGCCAGGCGGAACTTTCCCTCGCCGGGCCGCGGACACTGCCTGACAGCCAGTCACTTGCCGATAACGGCCTTCCCTGTTGCGCGAAGACTGGACCTGCGCCGAAGACCCCGATCAAAGCCGAGATCGCGACGGCGCGGCATATGCGATGGGTTGTGTCACTCACCCGCGCCCCCGGCCGTCACCGGCGTCCGCATCTCTTGCCGCACCGGATCCATGTCACCCAGATAGGCATAACCGACCAATCCGACCATCGCCGCAAGAATCAGCACCACCAGAAGTTTCAGCAACCGCATCGAATTTCGCCTCGCTCGCCCTGCGTTTCATGGCTTTCCGACGCTTTGTGCGCCGGTTAGGCCCGAATATATATGGCAATTCCGGAAAGATCACGCCATTCAGTCACGCGATGGAAGGGGCAGGTATGAGACAGGTTCTCGGGCGGCATATCGTGTTGATCGGCATGATGGGGGCGGGCAAGACTGCCATCGGCAGCGAACTTGCCCGACGTCTGCAGGTGCCCTTCACCGATTCCGACACCGAGATCGAGGCCGCCGCCGCCATGTCGATCAGCGAAATCTTCGCCCGCGACGGCGAGGCGTTCTTTCGTGACCGTGAGACACAGGTTCTGGCACGCATCCTGGATGGCACGCCCGGAATCGTCTCGACCGGCGGCGGCGCCTGGATGCGGGAGAGGAATCGCGATCTGATTGCCTCGCGCGGATTGTCGATCTGGCTGAACTGCGATCTGGAAACGCTGTGGCACAGGGTCCGTCAGCGCAGCACGCGCCCGTTGCTGAAAACCGCCGACCCCAAGGGGACGCTGGCCGCGCTGATCGCCGAACGCTACCCGGTATATGCAAGCGCGGACCTGACGTTCGACGCCCGTCCGGGCGACACGGTCGAGGCGGCTACCCTGCGGCTGCTGGACCAGGTCGGCACCGCCCATCCCGAATTGCTGGAGACGAAATGACCGAGACCGTTACCGTCCATGTGCCGCTGGGTGCGCGCGCCTATGATGTTCGTATCGGCGCCGGGCTGATCGACAGGGCCGGTGCCGAGATCGCGCCTTTCCTGCGTCGTCCGCGCGTGGCGATCGTGACCGACGAATCCGTGGCAGCGCTGCATCTTGACCGGCTGCAATCCGCGCTGAACGCCCAGGGCATCGCCTCGGACGTGCTGCGCCTGCCGTCCGGCGAGGCCACGAAAAGCTGGACGTTTCTGACCCGCACGGTCGAATGGCTGCTGGAGCGGAAGATCGAGCGGCGCGATGTCGTGATTGCCTTCGGCGGCGGCGTGATCGGCGATCTGGTCGGCTTCGCAGCCGCGATCCTGCGGCGTGGCGTGCGCTTCGTTCAGATCCCGACGACGCTGCTGGCGCAGGTGGACAGCAGCGTGGGCGGCAAGACGGGCATCAACAGCCCGCATGGCAAGAATCTGATCGGCGCCTTCCACCAGCCGACCCTTGTGCTGGCAGACATCGCCATTCTTGAGACGCTGCCACGGCGCGATTTTCTGGCGGGCTATGGCGAGGTGGTGAAATACGGCCTGCTGGGGGACATGGATTTCTTTGCCTGGCTGGAAGAAAACGGTCCGCGTCTGCAGCGGGATACGACGCTGCGCCAGCGCGCCGTGGCGCATTCGGTCGCGATGAAGGCTGGCATCGTGACCCGCGACGAGACCGAGCAGGGCGAACGCGCGCTGCTGAATCTGGGCCATACTTTCGGCCACGCACTGGAGGCTGCAACGGGATATTCCGACCGGTTGCTACACGGCGAGGGCGTGGCAATCGGCTGTGCACTGGCGTTCGATCTGTCCGCACGGATGGGGTTGTGCAGCCAGGAGGCGCCAAGCCGTGTTCTGGCGCACTTGGCAACGATGGGAATGCCTGCTCGTCTGTCCGACATTCCCGGCGATCTGCCGGATGACGCCGCGCTGATAGATCTGATGGCACAGGACAAGAAGGTCGTGGATGGACGCCTGCGCTTTGTTCTGGCGCGCGGGATCGGCGAGGCCTTCGTCAGCGACGATGTGCAGGCCGAACAGCTTTCTTCGGTCCTGCGCGACGCACGCTAGTCACGGGTCAGACACGCCGCACATCGCGGCGTGTCGCAAGGTTTCCGGACATCAGCCGTCGAAATTGACTTCCTCGATCAGTGTCAGTGCCTCGGGACGCAGCTTCGAGACTTCCGTCAGGGGCAGGTCGTCCGGGGTGAATTCGCCCCAGCTTTGCACCAGTTCGGACCGCTCGACCCCCTCGACGACCGGGAATTCGTGATTCGTCTCGGCATAGATGCGCTGTGCCTCGTCGCTGACAAGGAAATCCATCAGCTGCATCGCGGCCTCCTTGTTCGGCGCGGATTTCGTCATCGCCACACCCGAGACGTTCACATGCGTGCCGCCATCCTCGAAGGTCGGGAACACGATGCGCACGGCATCCGCCCATTCCTTCTGTTCCTCATCGGCCAGCATCTGGCCCATGTAGTAGGTGTTGCCCAAGCTGATGTCGCATTCGCCGGCCCAGATCGACTTGACCTGACCGCGATCGTTCCCTTCGGGCTGCTTGGCAAGGTTGGCCTTGACGCCTTCCAGCCAGGCTTTCGTTTCCTCGGCGCCGTGATGGGCCAGGAATGCGGCGGTCAGTGCGACGTTGTAATCATTGGTGAAGGGGCGGGTGCAGATGCGGCCCTTCCACTTGGGATCGGCCAGATCCTCGTAGGTGGTCACCTCACCGTCGGCGACGCGATCCTTGTGCGCATAGACGATCCGCGCGCGCGTCGTCAGCCCGAACCATTGGTTGTCCGCGTCGTGCAGCGTGTCGGGAATCGCGTCCAGCGCCTCGTCCTCGACGGCTTGGGTCACGCCGGCATCCTTGACCTCGCCCAGGCGTGCGACGTCGACGGTCATGATCAGATCGGCGGGCGAGCGGTCACCTTCGGCCTGCAGACGCTCGACCATGCCCTTGTCCACAAATGCCGTGTTGACCGTGATCCCGGTCGATTCGGTAAAGGCGTCGGTCAAGGGTTTCAGCAATTCAGGCTGGCGATGTGAATAGATGTTCACCTCTTGGGCCAGCGCGGGCATGGCTGCGGTGCCGGTCAGCAAGGCCATCGTCATCAAGCGCATCATTGTCTCCTTCAGGACATTGGATGCCGGTGTTTATCGTTGTTAGGTGATCGGATCGCAATAGTTAACAAAAATAATCGGAAAATCGCCTCGATTGACCGCGGCAGCCGGTCGCGATACGGGCCGCAGCATGGCACGCGCACCCCTTCTGCAACTTACCGATATCTCGCTGACCTTCGGCGGCGATCCCGTTTTCGATACGCTTTCGCTGACCGTCCAGCAGGGCGACCGGGTCGCGCTGGTCGGCCGCAACGGGTCGGGAAAATCGACGCTGATGAAGGTCATGGCCGGGCTGGTCGAACCGGATCGGGGCGCTGTCGTTCTGAATGGCGGGGCCAAGGCCGGATATATGGAACAGGATCCCGACCTGTCCGGCTTCGCCACGCTTGGCGAATTCGCCAGCGATGGCCTTGAAGAGGCCGAGACTTACCGGGTCGAGATGGCCGCCGAAGGGCTGAAATTCGACGCCGCGCGCCCGGTTGCCACCGCCTCCGGCGGTGAGCGGCGGCGTGCCGCGCTGGCCCGGCTGCTGGCCCAGGCGCCGGAACTGATGCTGCTGGACGAGCCGACCAACCATCTGGACATCGAGGCGATCGGCTGGCTGGAAGATCAGTTGAACCAGACCCGCGCGGCCTATGTCATCATCAGCCACGACCGTGCCTTCCTGCGGCGATTGACGCGCGCGACACTGTGGATCGACCGGGGCGAGATGCGCCGGCAGGAACGCGGCTTCGAATATTTCGAGGATTGGCGCGAGGCGGTCTGGTCGGCCGAAGACGACGCCCGGCACAAGCTGGATCGCAAGATCAAGGCCGAGGCGCGTTGGGCGGTCGAAGGCATCAGCGCGCGCCGCAAGCGCAATCAGGGCCGGGTGCGCGCGCTGGCCGCGCTGCGCGCAGAGCGTGGCGCCCAGATCCGCCGTCAGGGCGCTGCCGCCATGGCGCTGGAGGCGGGGCCGCAATCGGGCAAGCGCGTGATCGAGGCGAAGGGCATCACCAAGACCTTCGCCGATCGCACGATTCTGAAGCCGTTTGATCTGCGTGTGCAGCGCGGTGACCGGGTCGCGTTTGTCGGCCCGAACGGTGCCGGCAAGACGACGCTGATCAAGATGCTGACGGGTGAGATCGCGCCCGATGACGGCACGGTCACTTTGGGCACCAATCTGGACATCGCGGTGTTCGATCAGGCACGCGCCGCGCTGAACCCCGACCAGACCTTGTGGGAATCGCTGACGGGCGACCCGGACATGCGGGTTTCGGGGCGCGCGGATCAGGTCATGGTCCGGGGCCAGCCGAAGCATGTCGTAGGGTATCTGAAGGATTTCCTGTTCGACGAGGCGCAGGCCCGGGCGCCCGTTCGCAGTCTTTCGGGGGGTGAAAAGGCCCGGCTTTTGCTGGCCCGGCTGATGGCGCGTCCCTCGAACCTGCTGGTGCTGGACGAACCGACCAACGATCTTGATGTCGAGACGCTGGATCTGTTGCAGGATCTGCTTGGCGACTACGACGGGACGGTGCTGCTGGTCAGCCATGATCGTGATTTCATCGATCGCGTCGCCGACACCACGATCGCCATGGAAGGCGATGGCCGCGCTGTCGTCTATGCCGGTGGGTGGAGCGACTATCGCGCCCAACGCGGCGCCGATGCACCTGACGCCGCGGTTCCGACTCCCGCCGGCGGCGCCCGTCCCGCCGTGCCGTCCGCACCAGCCGTCGCAAAGCCCGCGAGATCGGCCAAGCCCGCGCTCAGCTTCACCGAACGGCACCGGTTGGAGGAATTGCCGTCGATCATCGAACGGCTAGAGGCCGAGATCGCAAAGCTGTCCGAATTTCTGTCCGCGCAGCCAGATCTGTATCAGACCTCGCCAGTCCGGTTCAGGAAGGCGACCGAGGCGATGGCCGAGCGCCAGGCCGCGCTGGAGGCCGCCGAAGAAGAATGGCTGACGCTGGAAGAAAAAGCCGACTGAACCTCTGGTCGGGGCGGCGGTTCACGCCCCCCGCGCTGCATGATTCATCAGCCAGTCATGGGCGAATATCATCTTCTCACGGATCTTCGGCGTCAGGATGAAAGGATAGAGATCGCCTTTGTCCAAGGCGCGATTGATGTCGTTGATCGCGATGACGATGGCCGTCGCAAGTGTCAGCAGGCGGTTTGCGTCGGCGTCTTTATACGCTGAATATTCGGCGGGAATCCCCGGCATTGTCAGCCCGGCATGCACAAAGCTGTCGGTGATATCGACAAGGTGCAGAAGATGAGCCACTGTTTCCGCCCAGTCCTCATGCGGATGCGCGGTCGCATAAGCCGTGATGTGGCTCTGTCCCGGCGCCGACGGCGTGGCATAGTGACGTTCCAGGGCAGCGGCATAGTCGGCGCGTTCGTCACCGAACAGAGCGCGGAAGGCGGCCAAGAAGCCATTTGCCTGTGAAAGCCTGTCAAACAGGAAATGCGCCATTTCATGCCGGAAATGTCCGATCATCGCGCGATAGTCCTCGCCCAGGCTTTGCTGGCGTTGCAGGCGGGTCAGGGTGTCGGCTTCGGTCACGTTTATGGTGATGTCGCCATTGGCGTGACCCATCACGATCTGTTCGGTCCGCGCCCCCCCGGCGTCTTCGGACAGCATCAGAAAGCGCGGCCTTGGCCCGCGATCCGCGTCGGTGAACCAGTTCCAGTTCGACAGATTGGCCAGCATCCTTCGCTTCGCGCCTTCGGCCCGTGTCAGAAGGTCGCGGTTGTCACCTACGTTCAGCGCCGGCACCACATCGGACATCGCGCAGGACCGGCAAAGCGGTTCGTTCGGGATCGCCACCCAGTTGCAGCCGATCGTGTGGCGATTTGCGCAAGCCGCCGCGACGTTCCACATCGCGCGCGCCTCAGGCTCGTAGAACAACGCCTCACCGCAATTGCAGACAAGATTGTCGAAATAGACGGGTGCCTTGCAGGCTGGGCAGAAAAAGCTTCTCATGTTCCTCGTCTCCGGATCTTGCAGCAGGAAATGTTCTGATCTGTCGCAAGGTTCCCTGCGGTGCCGCACTGAGGTCGGTCCGATCGGTCCGGTCGCTTGACTTGCGGCGGCTGATCGGCCATATGCACGCGACCGGTCGGGCGACTGCCTGTGATCGGTCATTGTTTTTGAAATGACATCCCGATGCGCGGGATGCGCTGTCCGAAGGCGGGATCATCCCATGACGCCGGTCCGCACCGGGGCCGAAGGACGCGGAGAACGAAGGAAACGAAGCGATGTTCGCGGTTCTGAAGACGGGCGGCAAGCAATACAAGGTGCAGGCGGGCGACGTCCTGCGCGTTGAAAAGCTGAATGCTGCCGCTGGTGAAAAAGTCCAGTTCAATGAAATTCTGATGGTAGGTTCGTCCCTGGGCGCGCCGCTGGTCGAGGGTGCTTGCGTGCAGGCGGAAGTGATCGACCAGATCAAGGCTGACAAGGTCATCACCTACGTCAAGCGCCGCCGCAAGCACAGCTCGCAGCGTACGCGTGGTCATCGTCAGCAGCTGACCCTGCTGCGCGTCACGGACGTGCTGGACAAGGGGGCGGACAAGACCGGTGTGAAGACCGCCGTTGGCGCCCGCACCAAGGATGAGGCCGCGGCCAAGCCCGCCAAGGCCAAGAAACCGGCGAAAGACGCCGTCGAAGCGTAAGGAGACTGACCCATGGCACACAAGAAAGCAGGCGGTTCGTCCCGCAACGGTCGCGATTCGGCTGGTCGCCGTCTCGGCGTCAAACTGTATGGCGGTCAGGAAGCGACCGCCGGTAACATCATCGTGCGTCAGCGCGGCACCAAGTGGTGGCCGGGCGACAATGTCGGCATGGGCAAGGATCATACCCTGTTCGCGCTGACCGACGGTCATGTGACCTTCAAGAAGGGCCTGAAAGGGCGCACCTTCATTTCGGTGATTCCCGCGAGTCTCGAAGCCGCCGAGTAACCCGAATTTAACATTTCGATGTTAGGGGGATCGGCGAAAGCCGGTCCCCCGACCTGTTTTCAGGTCCTGTTTTCCGGGGGAGGGAAAATGGTTATGTCTGCACCGATGCGGGAGGGCACGCGATTGGATGATCTGAAGCCCGATGTCATCACCCTGAACCAGCCCGTCATCGAGACCGAGCGTTTCGTGTTGCGGCCCCTGCGGCCCTCGGATGCCGGGATGATCGCACATTATACCTCGGACCGCCGCGTGGCCGAGGGAACGCGGGCCATTCCGCATCCCCTGCCGCCGGGCGCGGCGGAAGGATTTGTCGCTCGTTCGCTGGCCGCGGATCGCAGCGAGGATGTGTGGGCGATCGACGGGTCGGCGCATCGTCTCGCCGAACTGCTGGGTGTCGTCTCGCTGACGCGGATGGAGGGCGACCAGTCCGAACTCGGCTTCTGGATCGGCGCGGGATTCTGGAACACCGGATTCGCGACCGAGGCGGTCGAGGCGCTGGTTGCGGCCAACCCGCACGGATCGCGCACCTTGTTCGCCGAGGCATTCCAGGACAATCCCGGCTCGGCGCGCGTGCTGACCAATTGTGGATTCGTCTATCTGGGCGATGCCGAAAGCTGGTCGGTCGCACGAGGCGCGCGGGTGGCGACCTGGACTTATCTGCGGAAAATGGACTGAAAAATCCGGGGCGTGCAGGCGCTGATCCGGCAAGATCTGGGCCGGATGCGTCGCGTGATGCAGAAACTGCAATTCCGGTGATTGCATTTCGTCGCGCGACACCTAACTCGGTTTCATGAGCATTCCGTATTCCCTTCTCGATCTGGCGCCGGTCCCCGAAGGATTTGACGCCGGTGACGCGATCAGCAACACCCTTGATCTGGCGCGCAAGGCCGAAGGCTGGGGCTATCACCGCTTCTGGATGGCCGAGCATCACAACATGCCGGGTATTGCCAGTTCGGCGACCGCTGTCCTGATCGGGCTTGTCGCGCAGGCGACGCGCACGATGCGGGTGGGTGCAGGCGGGATCATGCTGCCAAACCATGCGCCATTGACCGTGGCCGAGGCGTTCGGGACCTTGGCCACGGTGTTTCCGGATCGCATCGATCTTGGACTGGGCCGTGCCCCCGGCGGTGACGGCGCGGTGATCCGGGCGCTGCGCCGTGATCCGATGGCTGACAGTTTTCCCAATGATGTCGTCGAATTGCTGGACTACCTTGGACCCGAGCGTGACGGTGCCGCGGTGCGTGCGCTGCCGGGTGAGGGGACGCAGGTTCCCGTCTGGATCCTTGGCAGCAGCCTTTTCGGCGCGCAGCTAGCCGCCCATCTGGGCCTGCCCTATGCCTTCGCCAGCCATTTCGCGCCGGATGATCTGGAACAGGCGCTGGCAATCTATCGCGATCGGTTCCGTCCCTCGCCATGGGGCGAAAAGCCGCATGCGATGATCGCGATCAATGTTTTCGCGGCCGACGACGCAGACGAGGCGCATCATCTGCGCACCACGATGCAGCTTGCCTTCGCGCGGCTGCGCACCGGCTTGCCCGGCAAGCTGCCACGTCCGACGCGTGATCTGGACGGCGAGATCGGGCCGCAGATGCGCCGCGCCGTGGATCAGGCGCTGCGGATCAGCGCGGTGGGGGACAAGGCGCAGGTCAGGGATCAGCTAGCCGCCCTGATTGATGCGCATAATCCTGACGAGGTGATCCTGACGGGGCAGATCCACGATCACGCCGCGCGGTTGCGCAGCTTTCAGATCGCAGCCGAGGTGATGCAATCGCTGCCCGCCTAGGGCAGCATCAGCCGTGTCAGCCCGGGAAACGCCGCGATCAGGATCAGGCCGATGACACTGGTCACCAGGAAGGGCAAGGCCCCCCGCGCGACCTTTTCCAGAGGCAACCGGGTGATGTTCGCCGCGACGTAAAGATTGATCCCCACCGGAGGTGTGATCAGTCCGATCGCCAGATTGACCATGATCAGCACTCCGAACCAGACCGGATCCCAGGCCAGTTCGCGCATGACCGGCAGGAAAATCGGCAGGCAGATGAACATGATCGTGACCGCGTCCATGAACATGCCGGCGATCAGTACTACCAGCATGATCACCGCAAGGATCACCCACTGGTTCGACGACAGTCCCAGCAGCGCACCAGAGTAGCGGCCGATCAGGTCGTCCACGGTTACGACCCAGCCGAAAAGCCCGGCATAGGCGACGACCAGCATCACCACCGACGATCCTGCCGCGCTGTCTGCCAGGCATTCATACAGGCCACGGATCGTCAGCGTGCGATAGATCAGGCCACCCACTGCCAGCGCATAGACCGAGGCGACGATGGCGGCCTCGGTCGGCGTGAATATGCCCGAATAGATCCCGCCAAGGATGACGACAGGCGTCATCAGCCCCCAGAAACTATCGATGAAGGATCGCCCCAGTGCCTGCGCATAGGACATGCCCGGATAGGGATTGGGGCTAAGCGCGCGGGTCGCGGTCGCATCCTGCACGCGCCCGAAGGGCAGGGCGCACAGCATCAGTGCTCCGCACAGGATGCCGGGCAGAATCGCGGCGATGAACAGGTCCGCGATCGAGGTTTCGGCCAAAACCCCATAGATCACCAACCCGATCGAGGGCGGAATCACGATCGACATGGCCGCGCCGGTGCTGACCAGACCCGCGGCAAAGCCCCGTGAATACCCGTCCTCTTCCATCGAACGGACGATCATCGGACCGATGGCTGCGACCGACGCCGGACCCGATCCGCTGACCGCGCCCCAAAACAGGCAGACCACCGTTCCGACCAGTCCCATGCCGCCCGGCAGCCCGCCGACCAGCACCCGGAAGAAGCGGATCATCCGGTCGGCAATCCCCAGCCGTCCCATCAGGTTGCCGGCCAGAATGAAGAACGGGATCGCCAGCAGTGAGAATTTCCCGATCCCCGCCGTCAGCAGGTCGCCCACAAGATCAAGGCCGAAGCCCAGTTGCCACATCGCGGCAAGCGCCGAAAGGCCAAGCGCGAAGGCAACCGGCACGCGCAGCACCAGCAGCAGGAAGAACAGCCCGACCATCATGCTGCCGGCACCGATCTCAGGCATCCGGGCCCCGCAACGCAGCCTGAACGAAACGGATCAGCACCAGCGCAAAGCCAAGCGGCAGCGCGGCAGAATACCACCACAGCGGCAGCCCCAGCCCATAGCTGCGCATCCCCGTTCCCATCTGGTTCAGCACAAGTTGCCAGCAGAACCAGACGGACGCCGCCAACAGCGCGACTGACAGCAGCGTGGCCAGCACGATGACTGCCCGCCGCAGCGCGGCAGGCAGCAGATCGGTGATCAGTTCGACGGCAAGATGCTGACCGCGACGTGCCGCGATCGCCGCGCCGAACACGGTCAGCAACACGAACCCGCCGGTCAGCAGTTCCTCGGTCGCGGCCAGCGAATGGTTGGTGCCATAGCGTACAACGACATTGGCAAAGCCCAGCCCCGTCATCGCCAGCAGCAACACCGCGCAGACGGCCTTTTCGAACTGATCCAGCAGGCGCATCTACTGCGCGTTCGCTTCGTCTGTGAACAGTTTCACGATGTCAGCGCCGATCTGGTTCGACCATTTGTCGAAGCTGGGCTTGGTCGCCTCGCGGAACGCGGCCAGTTCGTCGGCGGTCGGCTCGTGCACTTCCATGCCCTGTTCCTTCAGGAACTCCAGCCCGCTTGCTGTGGCTTCGCGGCTGATCTGGATCTGATAGGCCATCGCCTCGTCCGCAGCCTTCTGGAACTTGGCCTTGGTCTCGTCGTCCAGCGAATCCCATTTTTCCTTGCTGATGCCTAGGAACAGCGGATCATAGCTGTAGTGCCACGGCGTGATGTATTTCTGGACCTCGTAGACCCGCTGCGGAATGATCACCGCGCCGATCGGATTTTCCTGTCCGTCCACGACGCCCTGCTGAAGCGCGGGGAACGTCTCGGACCACTGCATCTGCTGCGGATTGGCCCCCAGATCATTCATGACGTCGATATACATCGGCCCGGCGACGCGCATCTTCAGGCCCTTCATGTCATCGGGCGAGGTGATCGGATGCTTCGAATTGGTGACTTCGCGGAACCCGTTCTCGCCCCAGGCCAGGACGTGGATGCCATGGCCCGCCATGATTTCTTCCATCTTATCGCCAGCCGCACCCTGCGTGGTGCGATCCACCGCATCATAGTCCGGATACAGATAGGGCAGCGAAAACGCAGCCATTTCGGGCGCCAGCGGGGTGACGTTGATCGCCGATGTCAGCACCAGGTCGATGGCCCCGCGGCCAGTCATCTCGGCCTGCTTCATCTGGTCGCCACCGGAAAGCTGGGCGTTGGGAAAGACCCGAATATCATAATCGCCGCCGGTTTCCTGTTCCAGAAGTTCGCCGAACTTGTCGGCACCCTTCTGCCAGGTGGTCGTGTCACCCGTATTGTGCGACAGACGCAGGGTTTCAGCCGAGGCGGGCAGGCACAGCGCAAGCGCGGTAGTCAGCCCAAGGGCCAGCTTCATGAACATGGTTTCTCCTCCCGTTCCACAATGCGGCACGCTGGCCGCTTTTGTCGTTGGCATGTTTACGGATGAAGAATAGCCATGCAATAAGAATCGGCGGCTTTCTGAGGGCGGCGGGAGAATTCGATTCCACATGATGGAAAGCATCATCGAACAAGGCACGCAAAGCATCGGACGCGCGGTGGCGGTCTGGCGCCGGATCGGTCGCGCAACCGAAACCGGGTTGTCCCTGGCTGACCTGGCCGACGCGACCGGCCTTGCCAAGCCCACACTGCGACGGATCCTGGTCGCCCTGATCCGCGAGGGATTGGTGGAACAGGATCTTGCCACGCGCCGATACTTTCCCGGGCCCGAAACCTATGTGACCGGAATGCTGGCCGCGCCGCGCTTTGGCCTGTTGCGCATAGCGCAGCCCGCGTTGATCCGCCTTGCGCGGCTTAGTGGCGACACCTGCTTCCTGACCGTCCGACGAGGTCTGCACGCGGTCTGCCTGCTGCGCGAGGAGGGCAGCTACCCTGTTCGGACGCATGCGCTGCAACCCGGCGACGAACATCCGCTGGGGATCGGGGCGGGATCGCTGGCCATCCTTGCGGGATTGCCTGACGACGAAATCGGAGGACTTCTTGACGATCTGGCACCACTTCTGTCCGCGCCGCGCTATGATGCCTATGACCCGCAGGTGCTGCTGACGGCCATCACGAACGCCCGCACCCAAGGCTACGCGCTGAACCCCGGTCTGATCGTCGCGGGCAGTTGGGGGGTGGGGGTGCCGATCCGTCACCCGCTGGGGACAATCGCTGGCGCGCTGTCGCTGGCCGCGATCGACCAGCGCCTGACGCCGCCACGCCAAGCCGAGATGGCGGCCCTGTTACGGGCCGAGGCGTCCCGGATCGAAACCGAACTGACCCACCTGCTTGCGAGGAAGACATGACGGATCTGCCCCCCGCGCCGGAAGGCCGCATCATTGGCTGGGCGCATACGCGCTTTGGCAAATCGGACGCGCCCGACGTCGAATCCTTGATGGCCGAGGTGACCGGCACTGCGCTGGATCATGCGGGCATCCCTGCTGATCAGGTCGAGGGCATTTTCGTCGGCGTTTACAACGGCGGCTTCCAGAAGCAGGGCTTCGAGGGCGCATTGGTCGCACTGGGCCATGATGGCTTGCACCATGTGCCTGCGGTGCGTCTGGAAAACGCCTGCGCCACCGGATCGGCCGCGATCGCCGCCGCACTGGATTTCATCGGGTCGGGACGCGGGCGCATTGCACTGGTCGTCGGGGCCGAGAAGATGACCGCGACCCCCGGCGCCGAGATCGGCGACATTCTTCTGGGTGCAAGTTACCGCGCCGAGGAAGGCGATACGCCGGGCGGGTTCGCGGGCGTGTTCGGGGGAATCGCCAACAGCTATTTCCAGCGTCATGGCGACGCGTCGCGCGAACTGGCGATGATCGCGGCCAAGAACCACGCAAACGGCGCGTTGAATCCCTTCGCGCATATGCAGAAGGATGTGGGTTACGATTTCTGCAATACCGTCAGCGACAGGAACCCGATTGCGGCGGGACCGCTGCGGCGGACCGATTGCTCGCTGGTCTCGGACGGGGCGGCGGCACTGGTCATCGCGCATCCCGATATCGAAAGCCCGCGTGCCATCACGTTTCGGGCGCAGCGTCAGGCAAATGATTATCTGCCCCTGTCGCGACGCGACATTCTGGAGTTCGCCGGTGCGCGAAAGGCCTGGGCGCAGGGGTTGAAGCAGGCTGGTATCACGCTGGACGATCTGTCGCTGGTGGAAACTCATGACTGTTTCACCATCGCGGAACTGCTTGAATACGAGGCAATGGGGCTGGCCGAACAGGGGCAGGGGGGCAGGATCATCGCGGACGGGATCAGCGCGCGCGGCGGCCGGTTGCCGGTGAACCCGTCGGGCGGGCTGAAATCGCGCGGACATCCGATCGGCGCGACCGGTGTCTCGCAGCATGTCATGGCGGCGATGCAGTTGACAGGCGAGGCCGGCGGCATGCAGATCCCCGGTGCCGCTCTGGCCGGGGTCTTCAACATGGGCGGTGCCGCGGTCGCGAACTATGTCTCGATCCTTGAGAGGGTGAAATGACGCCCTGTTCGACCCGCACGATGAATCTGGGACATCTGCTGGATCAGACGGCCCGGCGGCTGCCGGACAATCCTGCGATGATCTGGGGCGACGCGCGCTGGACATGGGCGCGGATGCGGGCGCGGGTGGATGCGATGGCGCGTCTGCTGGCCCGGGACCATGGCATCGGCAAGGGCGACCGGGTTCTGGTGCAGTCGGCCAACAACAACCAGATGTGGGAAAGCCTGTGGGCCTGCCTGAAGCTGGGCGCGATCTGGGTGCCCGCGAATTTTCGCGGCTCGCCGGACGATCTGCGCTGGATGGCAGAATTGTCGCAGCCGAAGCTGCTGATCTGCGAGGCTGAATTCCCCGATCACGCCGCGATCTGCGGTCTGCCGACGCTGGCGATCGGCAAGACGGATTTCGGACCCGACATCGAGACGCTATTGTCAGTGCAGGACGACACGCCCCTGCGCGCGGTCGATGTGGACAGGGACGATCCGGCCTGGCTGTTCTTCACCTCTGGCTCGACAGGCAGGCCAAAGGCCGCGGTGCTGACCCATGGGCAGATGGGGTTCGTGATCGCCAATCATCTCGCCGACCTGATCCCCGGCACCACCGAGGATGACGCCTCGCTGGTCGTCGCGCCGCTCAGCCACGGTGCAGGGATCCATCAGATGCTGCAGGTGGCGCGGGGCGTGCCTACGATCCTGCCCAATGGCCCTTTTGATCCGGCGGAAATCTGGCGTCTGGTGGCACAATATCGGGTCAGCAACATGTTCACCGTGCCGACCATCGTGAAGCTGCTGACCGAACATCCCGCCGTCGATCATCACGATCATTCCAGCCTGCGCCACGTCATCTATGCGGGTGCGCCGATGTATCGCGTCGATCAGGTTCGCGCCCTGGAAAAGCTGGGCCCCGTGCTGGTCCAGTATTTCGGGCTGGGCGAAGTCACGGGCTGCATCACCGTGCTGCCGGCGCGTCTTCATGACGCCGCCGATGGCTGGGCGTTGCAGGGCAGCTGCGGATATCCCCGCACCGGCATACAGATCGAAATTCAGGATGAGACCGGCCAGCCCTTGCCTGCAGGCCAGACGGGCGAACTTTGCGTGACCGGGGGCGCGGTCTTCGCAGGCTACTGGAACGATCCTGGGGCGAACGCCAAGGCCTTCCGCGATGGCTGGTTCCGAACCGGCGATCTGGGTCACATGGATCAGCGCGGCTTCTTCTACCTGACCGGGCGCGAAAGCGACATGTTCATTTCGGGTGGCTCCAACATTCATCCGCGCGAGATCGAGGAAAAGCTGTTGCTGCATCCCGAGGTCGCCGAATGTGCCGTGATCGGCATGCCCGACCCGACATGGGGCGAGGTCGGTGTGGCGATCTGCGTCACCCGCGCCGGAACACGGCCCGATCTTGCGGCATGGCTTGGTCCCAGAATCGCGCGCTACAAGCTGCCCAGACGCATCCTGTTCTGGGATGGCCTGCCGAAGTCGGGTTACGGCAAGATCACCAAGAAGCTGGTGCGCGAGGAACTGATACGGCGCGAGGGATTGACCGAAAATGGCTGAAACGCTGTGCCATCCCGGTGCCGCCGACGGGCCGCGCCTGATGCTGGCACCCACTCGCGTCGAACGGCGTCGGATCGCGTTGGCGGCGGATATGCCGATCCATGACGCGATCCTTGGCGCGCTCGACGGCGCCGAAAGCGCGTGGATCACCCTTCATGGCGGGCGCGGCGATCTGCGCTTCGTGCTGCCCGACCGATCCCGCGACGGGGTGCACGGGGCGTGGTATTCCGCGCCGCATGATCTGAAGGATGCGATCATCCATCGCGCAGGGATTGCCTGGGGGGGCCGCGATGGTCGCGCCTTTGGCCATTGTCATGGGCTGTGGGACACGGCGATGGGTCATCTGCTGCTGGAAGACACCGTCCTGACCCATCCTGTTCAGGCCGAGGCATGGTTGTTCGATGATGCGGTTTTCGAGGCACGGCCCGACGCCGAGACCGCGTTCACCCTGTTCAAGCCGCGGGGCATGCCGGTGGAGCGGCCCGACGCGGCGTTGTTGCGCATCGCACCCCATGTCGAACTGGCCGAAGGGCTGCGCGACGCGATGGGTCGGCTTGGCTGGGAACATGCCCGGCTGGCCGGTTTGGGAAGCCTGAACACGGCGCGATTCGACAACGGCGAAGTTCTTGACAGCCACGCGACCGAATTTTTGGTCCGCGACGCCTGGATCGACCGGTGCGATGCACGGGCAGAGATCGATATCGTGGGCATCGGCGGCGCAAGGGCGGGCGGCAAGCTGTCGCTGACGCAAAACCCGGTCTGCGTGACCGCCGAACTGATCCTGCTGAAGTCCTGACAGGTCCGAAGACGGGAACGGCCGGCAGGGCTTTCGCGCTGCCGGCCGTTGCAGGAATTCGGGCGTCGGTCAGATCAGCTTGCCCATCGCCACCGCGGTATCCGCCATCCGGTTCGAGAAGCCCCATTCATTGTCATACCAGGTCAGGATGCGGCACAGCTTGCCCTCCATCACCTTGGTCTGGTCCATGTGGAAGATCGACGAATGCGGGTCGTGGTTGAAATCGGTCGAGACCAGCTGTTCCTCGGTATAGCCAAGGATGCCTTTCAGCGTGCCGTCAGCGGCGGTCTTGATCGCTGCGTTGATTTCCTCGACCGAGGTGTCGCGCTTGGCTTCGAAGGTCAGATCGACGACCGACACATTTGGCGTCGGGACGCGGATCGCGACGCCGTCCAGACGACCCTTCAGTTCGGGAAGCACCAGGCCGACCGCCTTCGCCGCACCGGTCGAGGTCGGAATCATCGACAGGGCTGCGGCGCGGGCGCGATACAGGTCCTTGTGCATCGTATCCAGCGTCGGCTGGTCGCCGGTATAGCTGTGGATGGTGGTCATGAAGCCGCGATCAATCCCGATGGCGTCGTTCAGAACCTTGGCCACTGGCGACAGGCAGTTCGTGGTGCAGCTTGCATTCGACACGACCAGGTCATCCGCGGTCAGCGTGTCGTCGTTGACGCCGAACACGATGGTCTTGTCGGCTCCGTCCCCGGGTGCCGAGATCAGCACGCGCTTGGCGCCGGTCTGCAGATGCGGCTGGCATTTCTCCTTCGAGGTGAAGATGCCGGTGCATTCCATGATGACATCGACATCGCCCCAGGGCAGGTCGGCGGGATTGCGGATCGCCGTGACCTTGATCGGACCGCGACCGACATCGATCGTGTCGCCATTCACTGTCACCGTTGCGGGAAAGCGTCCATGCACGCTGTCATAGCGCAGCAGATGGGCGTTGGTTTCGACCGGGCCCAGATCATTGATCGCGACCACCTCGATATCGGTGCGTCCCGATTCGATGATACCGCGCAGCACGTTGCGCCCGATGCGACCGAAACCGTTGATGGCGACTTTGACAGCCATGGTTCTCTCTCCCGACCTGATGACGTTGCGCCATGCTCTAGCGTGGCTGCCGGGCCGATGCAAATACCCGTTGACCGGCACGCCGCGAAAAGCGGGTCATGCCCCGCGGACATGCCTGGCGCTGCGATATGTGTCAGCCCCGGTCCTGACCACCACTAACGACTGGTGCGTGCAGAGTGGTGGAACCGATTTGGTTCAGCGCCAGAAGCTGAGATAATCGACCGACTCTACCAGCATCCTGCCCGCCAGAACCGGCAGGTCCAGATGCAGCCACAGCCGATCGGCCAGCAACAGCGCGACGATCAGAACCGCCAGGGCGATAGCGATGCGATTGGTCATGAACACCTCATGGCGACGCTTATCAGCCGGGTTGGGCGTGCTGACAAGGGATCAGGATCGCCGTCAGGCGTCGTCATCCTCGTCCAGCGGAAGGATCAGGGTCAGGTCGCCTTGTTCTTCAAGGCGGCGGATCGCCGCGATCACCTCGGTCTTGGCGTCCTCGATATCGCGGGCGCGGACCTTGCCCATCTCTTCCATTTCCTCGCGCAGGCCATCGGCCATCCGCTGGGACAGGTTCGACAGGATGAATTCGGCGGCCGCGGCATCGGCCGGATCGGGTGCGGACAGTGCCCGAAGAAGCACGGGCTGTTCAACCTCGCGCAGGATCCGCGCGACATCGCGGCCTTCGATACGTTCAGGAATATGGCTGAAGATGAAGATCGCCTTCCTTACCCCCACGGCAAAGCCCGAATCCTCGCGTTCCAGCGACTGCAACACATCGTCGCGCAGATCGGCCGTGGCAAAGTTCAGAATCGCGCCGACCCGGTCTGCTGCCGGTGTGTCGATGGCCGGGCGGGGCAGCGCGTCGGCGGTCCGCAGCAGGATCAGCCCGACACGTTGCAGCGCCTGTGGCGTGACCCCCGACGTCAGCGACATGGCACGCGCCACGGCGCGTGCACGATCGCGGGGCAGTGCCGTGAACACGTCCGAGGCCCGTCCGACCGGCAGTTTGGACAGCATCAGTGCCACGATCTCGATCGCTTCGGAATTCGCCAGCGCGAGGATGTCGTCCTTTGGCAGGCCCGCGACGCGAAGCCAAGGGTCGCCCTTGCCGGACATCGCGGCCATGCGGCGCAGCCTGTCCGTGCTGTCCTCGGACAGTCTGCTGCCCAGCATTGCCAGGGTGCCATCCAGATCGCCGGGAAAGGTCAGGCCGACGGATTCCAGCCGGTCGCAGAATTCGGTGATGACCGCATCGCGGGTCTGGCGGTCGACTAGCTCCATCCCCGACATTTCTTCCGCGAGTAGGGTCTGGGAACCGATGTCCAGCCGCGACAGGCTGACCGCGTCCTCGTCGTCCAGCAGAAGCCGCACGATCACCGCCGCTTTCTGCCGCTGGCTGAGCCCGGTCTGCGTGTTCATCGTGATCCCCCGATCCTGCGTTGCGTCGCGTGATATCGGGGCAATCTGGCAGAAGAACCCTAACGCGGGATTACCCTGTGCGGAAAATTACAGGGGATTTGAATCGAACACCCGCGAAAAGATCCGATCGACGTTCTTGGTGTGATAGCCAAGGTCGAATTTTTCTTCGATCTGGGCGGGCGACAATGCCGCCGTCACTTCGGCGTCGGCCAGCAATTCTTCTTTGAAATCCTTGCCTTGTTCCCACACCTTCATGGCGTTTCGTTGAACCAGCCGATAGGCGTCCTCGCGCGAGACGCCAACCTGCGTCAGCGCCAGCAGCACGCGCTGCGACATCACTAGGCCTTTGAACTTGTTCATGTTGGCCAGCATCGTGTCGGGATAGACGACCAGCTTGTCGATCACGCCGGCCAGCCGGTTCAGTGCGAAATCCAGCGTGATCGTCGCATCCGGCGCAATCCCGCGTTCGACCGAGGAATGGCTGATATCGCGTTCGTGCCACAGCGTCACGTTTTCCATCGCTGGCACCACCGCCATTCGCACAAGCCGCGCAAGCCCTGTCAGGTTCTCGGTCAGGACCGGGTTGCGCTTGTGCGGCATCGCCGACGAACCCTTCTGGCCCGGGCTGAAAAATTCCTCGGCCTCAAGCACTTCTGTCCGTTGCATGTGTCGGATTTCGGTGGCGATGTTTTCCATCGACGAGGCGATCACGCCAAGCGTGGCAAAGAACATCGCGTGCCGGTCGCGCGGAATGACCTGGGTGCTGATCGGTTCCGGGCGCAGTCCCATCCTGGCGCAGACATGTTCCTCGACCGCCGGGTCGATATTCGCGAAGGTTCCCACGGCGCCGCTGATCGCGCCGGTGGCGACCTCATCGCGCGCTCGTTCCAGGCGCGCCTTGCCGCGTGCCATTTCGGCGTAAAAGCGGGCGAATGTCAGGCCCATCGTCGTGGGTTCGGCATGGATGCCGTGACTGCGGCCGATCCGGACGGTGTCCTTGTGTTCGTAGGCGCGACGTTTCAGTGCGTCCAGAACCTTGTCCATGTCGGCCAGCAGGATGTCGGCGGCGCGGACAAGCTGGACATTCAGGGTCGTGTCCAGCACGTCGCTGCTGGTCATCCCCTGATGCACGAAACGTGCCTCGTCGCTGCCGATATGTTCGGCCAGATGGGTCAGGAAGGCGATGACGTCATGCTTGGTCACCGCTTCGATCTCGTCGATACGGGCGACGTCGAATTCGACATCCTTGGCACGCCAGACCGCATCCGCATTTTCGCGCGGGATCACGCCCAGATCGGCCTGAGCATCGCAGGCATGGGCCTCGATCTCGTACCAGATGCGAAACTTGGTCTCGGGTGACCAGATCGCGGTCATTTCCGGGCGGGCATAGCGAGGGATCATGGCTGGCTCCTTGGTCGTCGGCAGGGGCATAGCCCCGCCGCGCCGCAGGGGCAAGATTTCTTGCAGGGAAAGCGGGTTGATCAGGGAACATTCCGTGGCGCTGGCGGTTTTGTAAACAACCGAACGCCAATTTCCGGAGGCGATACGAATGCATTCCCGCGACGATGATGTCCATGGCCTGACAGAGGCAGACCGCACCAGCCAGACCCGTTTCGGTCCGCGCCCGGTGCCGAAGGGTCACAAGACCGCAAGTCCATATCCGCACCGGCCGATGCGCTCCAGCCGGGTAATTCCGTCTGCGCCGATGTCGCTTGACGGTCGCGCGGCCTATCCCGCGCCGTCGCTGGCCAGCCGCATGATCGTCTGGGGCGGTGTTGCAGTCGGCGTGGCCGGGCTGACGGCTGGTGCGGTCCTTGCCGCTCGGCGGATTGCGGGGACCGACAAACCCTCGAAAGCCGAATTGATGCATCAACAGCGCATGCAGCCTGCAGTCGCGCCGCGCTTTGCAGAAATGGACGAGGCCGAACAGGAGCGGATGCGGCAGCGTGTCCGAGCCCGTGCGCGGGACGACCAGAAGATCGCCGCAAGACAGCGTGCAAAGGCTGCGCGAAGCCGGGGCAACATCGCCCAAGACCTGACGGACACCGCAGACAACCTTTCGGGCAGTCTGGACGGGGTGGTCAGTTCCCTGATCGGTGCGTTCCACGGTTTCCGCAGCGTCGCGGGGCAGGCCAGCGGCATCGTCGGCGATTTCGCGGCGGCCGCCGATCAGATTTCGGGCCTTCTGCGTCGCGATCGGCCAAACGATCCGCGTGATGCCGCCGCGCCACGGACCTCTGCCCAGGATCGGACCCACCGCTTGTGAGCCAGGTTCCAGCCGCGCTAGATTAGCGCAACAACCGACGCGAAAGCCCAATGCATGACTGAATACGATCGGCCTGGTGTCTATGACGCGCTTTTCGGGCCGCTGGACGACAAGACCAGACGCCGCTTCGGACTTCCTCGCAGCGACGCGGAAGCCATTGGTCACGCCGATCCTCGCGTTGATCGTCCGCGCCAAGAGATGACCTTGTGGAAACTACGTTTCAGAGATGTCGTGGCCATCACCAAGGCGACATTTCGGCAGATCGGCGATGACAGGGTAACAGCGGTCGCCGGAGGCGTAACCTTCTTCGGCCTTCTTTCGCTGTTTCCCGCCATCACCGCCTTCGTTTCGATCTACGGCCTGATTGCGGATCCTGCGACAATCACGCGACATCTGGATGTGCTGGAAAGCTTCTTGCCCACAGGTGCGCTGGACATCATCCGCACTCAGGTCGAATCGATCGCGGCCTCGCCCTCTTCGGCGCTGTCGCTGGCAGGGATCATGGGGCTTCTGGTCGCGTTCTATTCGGCGAATGGCGGCATGAAGGCGTTGTTGTCGGCGTTGAACGTGGCGTTCTATCAGAAGGAAACGCGTGGATTTCTGCAACTGAACCTTGTCGCGATGGGATTCACGTTGTGCGGATTGCTGCTGCTGGCCCTGATGCTGGGCGTGGTCGCGGTCATCCCCATTCTGCTGCAGTGGATACCGTTGCCCGGAGACAGCGCCATGACGATATCGCTGCTGCGTTGGCCAGTGCTGTTCATGGTTCTGGTCTTGGCACTTGCCGCCATCTATCGCTGGGGACCTGCGGCGCCGGACGCACGCTGGCGCTGGATTTCCCCCGGCGCCGTGTTCGCATCGGTCGCCCTTGTCGGCGCGTCGATGCTGTTCAGTTGGTATGCCGCGAATTTCGCCAACTATAACGAAACATATGGTTCGCTGGGGGCCGCGATCGGCCTGATGATGTGGCTGTGGCTAAGCGCGACGATCGTGCTGGTCGGCGCCGAAATCAACTCCGAGGTTCAGCGCCGGATGCGGCAGATCGCGGGCGAGCCCCTGGCCGGGTCGGGCGACATCAGATGATCGCATCCCCCTATCTTGCGCTGGTTCTGGCCATCGGACTGGAAGTTGTCGGCACCTCCTTCCTGCAGCGTTCGGCGCAATTCACGCGGCTATGGCCCACCGTGGGGATGGCGCTGTGCTATCTTGTCAGCTTCTACCTGCTGTCTCTCAGCCTGCGCGTACTGCCGCTGGGGGTCGCCTATGCGATCTGGAGCGCGCTTGGGATCGTTCTTGTGGCGGTGATCGGGTTGCTGGTCTTCGGTCAAAGACTGGATCTGCCTGCGGTGATCGGTCTGGGCCTGATCGTGGCAGGCGTCATTGTGGTCAACCTGTTCTCGAACACGATCGGGCATTAGCGCTCGGTCAGTTTCAACTCGATCCTGCGGTTCTGGGCACGTCCCTCGGGCGTGTCGCCATTCGCGACCGGGCGGGTATCGGCAAAGCCGGCCGCAGCAAGACGATTGGCGGGAAAGCCAAGATCATCGATCAGGTAGCGCACCACGGCCAGCGCGCGCGCCTGGCTAAGTTCCCAGTTGTCGCGATAGCGACCCGTTCCCGACAGCGGCGTGCTGTCGGTGTGGCCGTCCACCCGGATGATCCAGTCGATTTCGGATGGGATGTCGTCCGAAATATCAGACAGCATCTGCGCCACCCCGGCGATCTGGTCGCGTCCCGGAGGTGACAGCGTCGCCTCGCCGGGCGCGAACAGCACTTCGGACTGGAATACAAAGCGGTCCCCGACGATCTGTACGCCTTCGCGCCCCGCAAGGATCTGTGACAACCGGCCGAAGAACTCGGATCGATAGCGAGCCAGATCGCGCGCTTCCTCCTCGGCCTTTTTGCGCGCTTCTTCCTCCAGTTCAAGGCGCCGATCCTTTTCTTCGGCGGCGCGCAGCAGGGCGGCATTCAGCTGTTGGCCCAGATTCTCGACCCGAAGCTCGGCCTCGCGCTGATCTTCGCCCGCAGTTTCCAGCAAAGCCTGCAGCGATCCAAGCTGCGCGGTCAGGGATGAGACCTGTTCGTTCAGCAATGCCACGCGACGCTGGCTTTCGGCGGACATGTCTTCCTGTTCGTCAAGCTGCTGCCGCGCCGTGGCCAGCAACGCCTGCTGGCGTTCCGCTTCGGATGCGTTTTCCGCCGCTTCCTGGGACATCTGGTCGCGCGCGCTTTCGGCGGCGGCCAGAAGGGTCAGTGTCTCTTCTGCCTTCTTGCGGCTTTCTTCCAGCGACAGGGTCATCGCGGTCAGTTCACTGTCGGCGCGCTCCAGGCGCGCGCGCAAGGTGGCGGCTGCCTCGGCCTCGGCCAGTCGTGCGGCCTCGGCCTCGCTCAGTTCCGACTGCGCCGCTGTCAGGTCCGATTGCAACGCGGCGCTACGTTCCTCGGCGCCGGCGTTGCGGCGGCGCAGATCCGCGATCAGGGCCTGCAACGCTTCGCGTCGTGCGGCTGCCAGACGCGCCTGTTCCTGCTGCGCGTCGATTTCCTCGCGCGCTGCCGCCACGGCCAGTTCGGCGGCCGACGCCCGGTCCTGTTGCGCATCCAGTTCCGACTGCAATGCCTGCGCCTGCGCGTCCGCACGCGCCTGGTCGTCGGCTCGCGCGGCCATCAGCGCGGCCACCTCGGCCTCGAAATCAGTCAGGCGCGACCGCGCCTGATCCAGTTCAGCACGGCTGGCTTCAAGCTGATTGCCAAGTCTGGTGATGCGGGCGGCGCGGTCGCGTGCTTCGGCCTGTGCCTGTGCCAATGCCTCCTCGGCGCTCAGGGCGCGGCTGGTCTGATCCTCGACCTGGCCCTGCAAGGTCTGCTCGCGCGTCTCGGACGCCGTCAGTGCATCACCCAGGGCCGATACCTGCCGCCCCAGATCGTTCAACCGCTGTTCCTGACGCGAGATGACCGCGCCCTGATCCGAAATCGTCTCGTCCTTCGTGGTGATCTGTTCGCGCAGCACGGACTGGACGATCATGAAGATCGTCAGCACGAACATCAGCACCATCAGCAGTGCCGTCATCGCATCCACGAAGCCGGGCCAGATGGTGGCCGAGAACCGGTTCCCCGAAGATGCGCGACGCAGGGACATTCGCCTAGGACCTGTCGCGCCGGATCAGGGGATCATCGCGCAGGTCGTCCGGAAAGGGATCGCCGAACCGCGCGGCGCGAACCGCCCGCGTCAGGACCAGCAGATCGGACCGCAATTCGGCGACCATCTCTTCGCGGCCCGCATTCAGATCCGCGACAAGCCGCGACAAGGCATCCTCGACGCCCGACAGATCGGGGGCGGCGGCGCCTGTCGGCTGATCGGTCCGCTGCCGCGCGATCTCCAGCATCCTGTCCTGGCCGTCAGCCACCCGGTTCATCGCCTCGCTGAGGCTTGCGGCACGTGCAAGCGTGGCTTCGCGTTCGGCCTCGGCGCGGTGGGCAAGCGCCTCGATCGCTTGGGCCATCACCACGACCCGCTCATCGGCCATGGCCGCCGCATCTTCGCGTGCCGCGTCGCGTTCGGCATGAAACTGATGCAGGCGGTCCATCTGTGCGCCGATCTGTTCCAGGAATCCGACCAGCGCGGTCTGGTCCACACCTTCGCCGTCCGATCCGGCCAGGCTGACGCGGGTAAAGCCCGACATCCATTCCTCGAGCTCGCGGTAAAAGCGGTTCTGGCCATGGGTCACGAACAGTTCCAGCAACCCCACGACCAGCGATCCCGCCAGTCCCAGCAGCGACGACGAGAACGCCGTGGCCATGCCGCCAAGCTGCGCCTCGAGCCCGTTCATCAGCTTGTCGAACACGTCGATGCCAGACTCGCCATTCTGCGGCGCCAGAGCGCGGATCGTCTCGACCACCGCTGGAACGGTCGTCGCAAGACCGTAGAACGTTCCCAGAAGGCCAAGGAAGATCAAGAGATTGGCAAGGTATTTCGTGATGTCGCGCAGTTCTTCGATGCGCGTGCCGACCGAATCCAGGATCGATCGCGCCGACCCGGTCGAGATCACGCCACCGACCGGGCCGCGCGTGCCCAGCAACGCGGCCAGCGGTGCAAGCAGTCGCGGCGGGATATCCCCGTCCGATGCGCCCCGTGCAGCCACGCCCTTGTCGACGGCATTGCGGCGGCGTTCGGCAAATCGTTCGATCCAGCTGACCGACCGGACAAGCTGGGCCACCTGCCAGAAACAGGCCAGGATCCCAAGCGCAAATACCGCAAGGATCAGGCCGTTCAGCCAGCGATTGGCCATGAAGATCGGCAGGATACGACCATAGGCTATGAAACCGCCGGCCATGACCAGCGCAAGCAGCGTCAGCATCATCAGGATCTGGCGCACCGGCTGCGAGAATTGCGGGGCGGCGGGCGTTATGGCATCGCCGCCACGGGTTGCGGTGATGCGGCGGTTCGGCAGATGCAGCCTGCTGCGATCCTGCGGGGGCACGCCGGGATCGTCCGGTCCGTCAAAATTGTCTGGATCGCTCAAAAGGTCCCGGTCCCGTCTATCGTTGCCGACATTGTGATTGGGCCAAGTGTAGGATGCGCCCCGCCACTTGCCAAGCGATCCGAAAGTCAGGTCGCAGCGTCGCGGTCGCGTCGTGCCATCAGCAAACGCCGGACATCGTCGGACAACTGATCCAGTGCCGCATCGGCCAGCCCGATTTCGGCCAGATGACGCGCAGTATTGAACAGATAATCCGCGTTCGGGCCTCGCCCGCCCTCAGCACCCGCAATGATCCGCGCCTGTTCGCGGACGCACAACCCGCCCGCATATTGCCAGTGGTCGCGCTTCATCACATAAGCCAGCGCCTGGACGCGACGCCCGTCCTGCAGTGTCAGCGGCAGCACCATCTCGTCATAGGCGCCGGTATCCAGCTCGCGCTCGCGCAGATAGGCCAGCGTTTCGGCGTGACGGTCCTCGGGGATGCGCAGGGCAAGCCCCGCGCAGCTCGCGCCAGGTTCGGCGTCCAGCCCCAGAACAAGGCCCGGCGCCTCTTCGGTGCCGCGATAGCGGGTGGAACGCAGGCAGAAGCTGCGGGAATATCCCTCAAGTCGGGCCTTGACGGTTTCGACCGGCCCGAAGCCCGGATCCCACATCAACGATCCGTAACCGAATACCCAGAAGACATCGTTCATCGTCGCACACCCTTTCCCGTGCCCGGAAACTAGGTCACGATGCAGCGCGATGAAAGCCCTGCGGCCCGGACCGCCACTATGCCGGGCTTAAAATGCTGTGGCATTGGGCAGGTAACGGATGCGCATTCTTTCAGGGTTGATTCTGCTTCTTCTTCTGGCGGTCGCGGGATTGTGGATCGGCGGTGAGACCTGGCTTGCCAACAGGATCATGCGCGAGGCAGAGGCGGATCCCGGGCTGCAGGTGGCCGCGACCGAGCCCATGCGCAGGATCGACCGAATCGGTGTACGGCTGGACGAGGCAAGCTATCAGGACCCCCGCTTCTCGCTGGCCCTTCCTTGGCTGGAACTGTGGATCGCGCCGTTGTCGCTGACGACGGCGCAGGCCGGGCTGCCGGATCAGGCGATGCTGCGGCATGCTGGGCGCGATCATGCGCTGGGGATCACGAACGGGGGGCTAAGCCTTCGTGTCGCGCCGCTGCATGGCGGCGCCGTGGCGCGCGCGAGCGTGGACAGCGGGCCGGTCACGCTGGACGCGCAGGGTCTGGCGGACCGGATCGTGCTGTCGGCCGCGATGACCGGGCTCGGCCCGTTTGCCCCCGCCAAAGCCCGATCGGCCTATGACATGCAGCTTGGGTTGCAAGGGATTGAGCCTGACGCGCTGGTTGCGCTGGGAATGCCGTCGCTGGCACTGCCTGGCAAGGTTACCATCGAGGGACCGGCGACGATCTGGCTGAACGGGATCGTCGGACCTCGCAGCCTTGGCGCGCCTGCGCAATCGGTCTGGCCAGTCGGAATACGCAGCACCGGCCTGGATCTGCGGATCGGAGCGCTTAGGGCACGCCTTGCCGGGTTCCTCTGGCGCGGCGATCATGGGCACATCGAGGGTCGGTTGGCGATCTATACCGAGGATGCATCCGAGTTGCTGCGCCAGGCCAGCGACGCTGGCTTGATCGCGTCCGATGCTGAGATGCTGGTCTCGGCGCTGCTGAACGGGATCGGACGGATGCCGTTTCCGGAGGGGGGCCGCGATGACGGGCTGAGCCTGCCCGAACCTGCCGCAGGTGAATTGCGGCTGCCGGTAACGATGAAGGACGGCAAGCTGTTTCTGGGCGATATCGAGATCGGCGCCGCGCCAGTCTTCCCGTTGCCGCAATAGGCGGCGGCGGGTCAGGCTTTGGGTGTTGTTGCCACGCGTCCGAAATCGGGCGCTTCGGTGTCCTGACCGGCCTCGATGATGCCGCGGCGGATCGCACGCGTACGCGAAAAATAGTCGAACAACTGCTGCCCGTCGCCCATGCGGATCGCGCGTTGCAGCACGAAAAGCTCCTCGGTGAAGCGGCCGAGAATATCCAGCGTCGCCTCGCGATTATGCAGGAACACGTCCCGCCACATGGTCGGGTCGCTGGCCGCGATGCGCGTGAAATCGCGGAACCCGGCGGCGGAATACTGAATCACTTCCTCATCGGTCACACGGCGCAGATGGTCGGCCACGCCGACCATCGTATAGGCGATCAGGTGCGGGGCGTGGCTTGTCACGGCAAGGACCAGATCGTGATGTCCGGCTTCCATGTTGTCGGTCTTGGCACCCATCGCCCGGACCAGATCCGACAAGCGGGCGACCGCGTCGGGGTCGCTGTCGGGCAGGGGGGTCAAAAGCCACCAGCGGTTGCGGAACAACGTGGCAAAACCAGACCGCGGGCCCGAATGTTCGGTTCCGGCCAGCGGATGGCCGGGAATGAAGTGCACGCCTGCGGGCAGATGCGGGTCCACCGCGTCGATGACGGATTGCTTGACCGATCCAACATCGGTGATCGTCGCGCCGGGCTTCAGGTGCGGCGCGATTTCGGCCGCGACATCGCCCATGGCGCCGACCGGCACAGCCAGAACGACCAGATCCGCATCCCTGACGGCGGCAGCGGCGCTGTCCTCGACCCGGTCGCACAGACCGATCTCGCGGGCGATGTCGCGAGTCTCGGCGCTGCGGGCGTAACCCACGATCTCGCCGGCCAGACCGCCATCGCGCATCGCGTGTGCCATCGATCCGGCGATCAGGCCCAGCCCGATCAGCGCCACCCGGTCATAGATCACACTCATGCGTCCCTCCGGTCCGCCATGAAACGGCCGAGACAGTCCAGAACCCGGTTGCAGCCCTGCTCATCCCCTACGGTGATGCGCAGGGCCGCAGGCAGGCCATAACCGCCGACCCGCCGCACCAGTATTCCGTCCGCGCGAAGCGCCGCGTCGGCGGCCTCGGCTTGATCCGGGTCCGAAAACCGCGCCAGCACGAAATTCGCGAAGCTGTGGTCGCAGCCGATTCCCATCTGGATCAGGGAATCCCGCATCCGCGCGCGCATCCGGTCGTTCAGATCGGCGCAATGTGCGGTGAATTCGGTGTCGCGGATTGCAGCCTCGGCCGCGGCCATCTGCGCGTTCGACAGATTGAACGGTTGGCGGATGCGGTTCAGCACGTCGATGATATCCCGCTGCGCGTAGCCCCAGCCGATCCGCAACCCGCCCAAACCGTGGATCTTCGAGAAGGTGCGCGTCATGATCACGTTCGGATGCCGGTCGACCAGCGACACGCCGCCATCGAATCCGCCTGCGAATTCGGTATAGGCACCGTCATGAACCAGGATGACATGGTTGGGCAGGCTATCCACCAGGCGCTGCAATTCGTCTTCACCCAGCATCGTTCCGGTCGGGTTGGCTGGATTGGCGATGAAGACGATGCGTGTCCGGTCGGTGACGGCGGCCAGAATTGCCTCGACGTCGATCCGGCGTTCGGTCTCGGGAACGGTCACGGGCTGCGCGCCGACCATGCGCGCAAGAATCGGATACATCGAAAAACCGTGCTGGGTCGTGATGATCTGATCGCCGACCCCGGCATAGGACTGGGTGATGAATTGCAGCACCTCGTCCGATCCCACCCCGCAGATGATCCGATCGGGGTCCAGCCCGTGCACCTCGCCGATGGCGCCGCGCAATCCGGCATGATCGGTCGAGGGGTAGCGGTGCAGATCTGCACCAGCAGCGGCAAATGCCACACGGGCTTTGTCGCTGCATCCCAGCGGATTTTCGTTCGATGAAAGTTTCAGCACCCGATCGTGCCCTGCCAGACTGCTTTCGCCGCTGACATAAAGCGCGATATCCATGATGCCGGGCTGCGGGGTGATCTGGGTCATGGGTCTATCCTTCGGTCCGCGCCGGTCTAATCGGCGTGGCCCTGCATTGGAAGTGGCGAAATTCTTTGCCCTCGGGCGTCTGCTGGTCGATAAAGGCCGCGTCACGAGTAACAGTGAAGTGCAATGCCTGATCCCGGACTTCCCAAGGTGCTGATCGTCGCACCCAATGCCTCGGCCCGTTTCGGCGGCGAGGCGTTTCTGCCATTGAACTATTTCCGCATCCTGTCACGGCGCGGCCACCCGGTGCAGTTGATCGCCCATAACCGAAACGCCCAGGAACTGCTGGCGCTGCCGGACTGCGATCCCGAAAACATGCATTTCGTGCCAGACACGCGCTGGCACCGGATGATCTGGCGCGCGTTCGGCCGCATGCCTGAACGGGTGCGCGACCTGATCGGCGGCGGGCTGATGACATGGCTGAACGAGTTGTATCAGGCCCGGCTCATCCGACAGCTGATCGCACGCGGCGAGGTGGACCTGATCCACCAGCCGATCCCTGTCTCGCCACTGATGCCGTCGAACCTGCACCGGTTCGGCGTGCCGCTGGTGATCGGTCCCATGAATGGCGGGATGGATTATCCCTCAGGATACGAAGACTACGAGGGTGGCGCGACGCGCGCTTCGATCGCGCTGGGGCGCCGCGTCGCGTTGTTGTTCAACCGGATCAATCCCGGCAAGCACAAGGCGGCGGCGCTGCTGGTCGCGAATGAACGCACGCGCCGCGCGCTGCCGAACCCCCGCCATCCGCATGTCGAGACCCTGATCGAGAACGGCATCGACTTCACCCGCTGGCGCGCGCCCCAGCAACAGCGCCCCGATCCGCGGCCCGATTGCCTTCGACTGGTCTATCTGGGCCGGTTCGTCGGCTGGAAGGCCATCGACATCACGCTGCGGGCCGTCGCCATCGCCCGCGAGTCCGGATCGGACGTGACGCTGGACCTGCTGGGGGACGGCGAGGGACGCGCGGAACTGGAAACGCTGGCCGACGAATTGGGCATCGCGGATCATGTCACCTTTCATGGCTTCCAGCCGCAGGAACGCTGTGCGCAGGTTCTGGCAATGTCGGATGCGCTGGTGCTGAACTCTTTGCGCGAATGTGGTGGTGCGGTGGTGCTGGAGGCGATGGCGATGGGCCTGCCGGTCGTGGCCAGCGCGTGGGGCGGCCCGTTGGACTATCTGAACGCCGAAAGCGGCATTCTGGTCCATCCGGTCCCCCGCCATGACTTCCCGCAGCGTTTGGCGGGCGCCTTCGCGACGCTGGCGCATGACCCTGACCTGCGTGCGCGTATGGGGCAGGCGGGCCAGAAGATCGTGCGGCGCGACTTTGACTGGGAAGCCAAGGTCGATCGAATGGTGCAGATCTATCGAGAGGCAATGCAGAACCGCTAGTGGCCCCGGTCACAGCGCCTTTCTGGCTTGTTGTCCGCCAGCCATGAAGATCACTTTGATCATGATCGCCTGAGCTTAAGATCTTTTGCCAGCCGCTCTGATCAGCACATTATTGGTTTCCGGTTGGACGCGTGACGTTCGGCCATCTTGCGGCCTTGGCGACCCTTGACCAGCGGGCGCGCCGGGCGACGTTTGAAGTCACGAGCAACGATCTCCGGAAACAACATCGCTATTTCGCGCCGCGCGGCCGGGCCAACGGCCTTCAAGGCCTCGGGGCCGGTGAAAAGGCTTTCGGTCCAGGCGCCATTGGACCTGACGATCTCGTGCCGCTCGAACAGGAAGTGGAAATACTCCACCTGCTCCCAATCCTCATCCTCGACCACCTCGACCCCTTCAAGCGCCAATAACTGCTTGGCTGCAACCAGGACCTCGGCAGTGCCGAACATGCGCTGCGCGATGCTCGAAGATACAAGGATCCGGTGCTGTGGCGAGACAACAAGATCGGTCTGCGGCATCGCGGGGCCGAGAGAATTGGCGCCAATGCGTATGGGTCGAAGGTTCGGGTTCTGCCGCAATTCCTCGGACCCCAGGCTGCGGGCTCCAATCCACCTGATCTGCTGAGCGCCGCTATCCCGTGTCACCACCTCGTCTCCACAACGTAGGCGCTCGACCGCAATGGGTCCTGCCGGTGTGTCAATCATGGTGCCGCGCGCAAAGCAGAACGTAATCGTGGCGTTGATCTGCGCATCATCGACATAGATCGTCCCACCGGCCGAACCGCTGCGGCCGCCGATTCCGAAATCCCAGCCGCTCTGATCCGCCGTCGCCCATTGGTTGCCCGGAATTGTGCCCGAGACTGTAAAGCTGCCGAATGACGCGGACACCGATCCGGTATCCGACACCGAAATGTTGAAATCGGACTCGGCCTGACGTACGGAAAGGCTGTCGCGGCTGCCAGAACCTGTGAAGTTGGTCGTGCCGATGACGTTGCCGTTCCAGGTGATCTGCATCGACCCGCGACCCGTCGCTGACCCCGAATAGGGGATGATCCGCACACTCAGCCCCTCGGACACGCCCTGTTCATAGTCCAGGCGTCCGCCTGTCGGAATGACGTTGGGGCGGTAGGTGCCGAGATCGCCATAGCTGAACGACATTCCGTCAGGTTGATAGTTGCCTGAGGGGCCAAGCACGGAGTCGCCAATCTCGGACATGTCGAGGCGCATCGACGCGGTAAAGCTCGACACATACTCGTTGCCGGTCAGGTTCGGGTCGGTGCTCAGCAATGCGCCTTCATATGTGGCAGAATTGGTAGGAGTGCCTTGGACCGACACGAACACCAGTTCGTTATCGGTGCCGGCCGACAGGGGAGAGTTGGTTATTCCAACGCCAGTGCCGATCGTTGTCAGGGTGGCGCCGTCAAGGTTGTCGCCATCGCCATCGGTATTGTCGAAATTATTGTCGTATGTATAAGTTCTCGGCATAGTGGGGGCGCCTTCGAAAAACGAGTTATATGGGCGGCAATCCTCGACTGGCCTGCTGCCGGAGATCAGGATTGACTGACGTCTCTATGCGATCAAGTCTTTTTCGTTTCAAACGGGATGTGACGTTGCGCCGCGAAAAAGGCCGCAGCGATAGCGAGCGGTAGAATATCCTCACCAATGCGCGCGCTAGGTTACTGTTTGGCTCAGATCCAAGGCAAGAAATGCCGAAGTGGCCCCGAACGATTGTGTTGACAGAACAGCTAATGGGTTTGGACAGATATCCCGCCTCCGCGTCTCTTCGGAGTGAAGCGCCACAGCAAAGCATCGGTTTATTGGTGACACATTTGTGTTCAGGGACTTGTCTGCTTGATGGCCCCGCCGTGGCAGGTGCGGCTGACTTAACGTCCCACACGCATGGCAGTGATACGACAGCCGCGTTACGGTGGGCTATGGGTCTGGTCTCCTGTGGAGATGATACAGGATGTGCGCTGTACTCTCGATGCGCTAGGATCCGTCGGGCATAGTATCGCCCCAAACAGCCTGCACCACAAATTCCTGGATCAATAGGCTGTTGCCTATCCTGATGCACGCGTTCACGCGGCGCCCGGTCTGACGACGCAAGTTGCACGAACGGAAATTCATGCGACACTTGACGACGAACCGGATCGCGCTTGGGCCGAAGTCCTGGATCGGGTGATCGTGCGAGGAAACCGGATCACGACCGTGGTGGTGTTCCTTCACCGTGCATCTGCAACAGGGCTGGTGACGGACCTTGTGCAGCAGATGGCTCATGGATGGTATGGCGGAAGGCACGCATGTGTCGCCCGGCTTGATCTTATGACAGCTGCAATCCCGTCCGTGTCGCGCAAGTTCCGCGTTTCGATGACGAATAGAGCGGCGGCCCGAGACAGGATGCGTCGTATTCCGGACTGGCCCGCGGACGGCCTTGTGACGGCGCATGAAGCCGCGAAGACCCTTAGTGTCGTTTCCTCGGAATCTGCGTTGCGGCGCGAAGCCGAAGGGGAATGGTGCGCTGACCGAATGATATCTGTGTAAGTGCCGCAAGGAAGGTTGTCCCAGCGCAAGATTGTGAAAATACAACTAAAGCAATGTATTGGAAGCTGAATGGTAGGCCCGGAGGGACTTGAACCCCCAACCAAGGCGTTATGAGCGCCCTGCTCTGACCAATTGAGCTACAGGCCCATGCAGCGAGGTCTGACTACTGCCGGGTCATTGGGCGGTCAAGCGCAACCTCTGCGTTGGCCGTTGCCGAACAGGGCGGCATCCGTTATCGGAGGCGCAGATTTCAGCCCGGGGGTGGTGATGACGAAAAACGGGATCAGCTATCGCGATGCGGGCGTCGATATCGACGCGGGCAATGCGCTGGTCGACAGGATAAAGCCTGCGGCTGCGGCCACCGCGCGGCCCGGCGTCATGGATGCGCTTGGCGGGTTTGGTGCGTTGTTCGATCCGCGTGCGGCAGGCTATGATGATCCCGTTCTGGTGGCAGCCACCGACGGGGTGGGTACGAAGTTGCGTATCGCAATCGACACCGGGCATCTGGACGGCATTGGTCAGGATCTTGTCGCGATGTGCGTCAACGATCTGGTCTGTCAGGGCGCAGAGCCCCTGTTTTTCCTTGATTACTTCGCGACCGGCAAGCTGTCCGTCGACGAGGGCGCGCGTGTCGTCGAAAGCATCGCGCGCGGCTGCGGAATTGCCGGCTGTGCTCTGATCGGCGGCGAAACCGCCGAGATGCCGGGCATGTATCACGACGGCGACTTCGACCTTGCGGGATTTGCGGTGGGGGCGATGCAGCGCGGCACTGCGCTGCCGCGTGATGTGAAGGCGGGCGATGTGCTGTTGGGGCTGGCCTCGGACGGGGTGCATTCCAACGGATATTCGCTGGTCCGCAAGGTCGCCGAACATGCGGGCTTGGGCTGGAACGACGCCGCGCCCTTCGCCGAGGCAAGCCTGGGCGAAGCATTGCTGGTTCCGACGCGGCTGTATGTCCGACCGGCGCTGGCCGCGATCCGTGCCGGTGGCGTGCATGCCTTGGCCCATATCACCGGCGGCGGTCTGACCGAGAACCTGCCGCGCGTTCTGCCCAACGATCTTGGGGCCGACATCGATCTGGGGGCCTGGCCTCTGCCTTCGGTCTTTGCGTGGCTGGCTGAGGCTGGCGGCATAGAACAGGCCGAGATGCTGAAGACCTTCAACAGCGGCATCGGCATGGTTCTGGTCGTTGAGGCTGACCGGGCCGATGCGCTGTCGGGGCTGCTGACCGACGAAGGTGAAACCGTTCACCGGATTGGTCAGGTCAGTGCCGATGCGGGCATCCGCTACAGCGGGACGCTTGCGTGAAACGCGTCGCGATCCTGATTTCCGGCGGCGGCTCGAACATGCTGCGGCTGGTCGAGGACATGACAGGCGATCATCCCGCGCGACCGGTTCTGGTTGCCTCGAACGACCCGAGCGCCGCGGGGCTGGCGCGCGCCGAACGGCTGGGAATTCCCACCGCTTCGGTCGATCATCGCGACTTTCCGCGCGACAGGGCCGGTTTCGAGGCCGCGCTGCTGAAACCGCTGCTGGATGCGCAACCGGACATCATCTGTCTTGCGGGTTTCATGCGGATCCTGACGCCTGAATTCGTGACGCGCTTCGCAGGGCGCATGCTGAATATCCACCCGTCGCTGCTGCCCAGCTATCCTGGGCTCAACACGCATGCCCGCGCCATCGCTGCGGGCGATCGGGAAGCCGGGGTGACCGTTCACGAGGTCACGCCGGAACTTGATGCCGGCCCGATCCTGGGTCAGGCACGCGTGCCTATCCTGCCCGACGACACGCCCGAGGTGCTGGCCAGCCGTGTGCTGGTGCACGAACATCTTCTGTATCCGGCCGTCCTGCGCCGGTTCGCGGCAGGCGATCGCAGCCCGGTCATGCTCTAGCAGCAGTCAGGTTGCCGAGGGGCGAACCTATCCCCACAACGCGGTCAGCGCCGACAGTGGGTCATCCTCGGACCAGATTTCGGGGCCGATGGCGATGAAGTCGCAGGCAGACGACATCTGGGTGATCAGTTCGCGGGTCACCGCGCCTTCTGCCACCACCGGCAGTTCGATCATTTCCGACCACCACTCGAACAGTTCCAACGGCGCCGGTCCGCCGCGCCCCAGCGCGCTGTCGCCGACAGGGCCAAAACTGACATAGTCAGCGCCAGCCTCGCCCGCGGTGATTCCCTCGTGGCGTGACGATCCGCAGAATGCGCCGACCACAGCATCGGCGCCCAGTTCCTTGCGGGCCAGACGAACCCCGCGCGCGCCATCGGTCAGATGAACGCCGTCAAGGCCGTGACGCTGCGCCAGCTTCACATGGTCGTCGATCACCACCGCCACGTCGCGGGCGTGGGCGATCTCGCGCGCCAGGTCTGCAAGCCGGGACAACTCATCCTCCTCGGCGCCGCCGCGAATCCTGAGACATGCGACCTGAAACCGGTCCATCACCTCGGTCAGCATGGGTCCCAGCGCGGATGCCTGGGCGCCTGCGGGGGTCATCAGATACAGCTGCGGGCCTTCGGACATCATGTTCTCCTTCGTATCGCACGCAGATAGCGCAGCTTGCCGCTGGCTTCCAGACGGACTATGCGAACCGCCATGCAAGACAGCCGCCAACCCGTCATGATCCTGGTCCGCCCGCAGATGGGCGAAAACATCGGTGCCGCTGCGCGTGCCATGCTGAATTTCGGCCTGACCGAAATGCGGCTGGTCGATCCGCGCGACGGCTGGCCGAATCCGAAGGCGGTCGCGATGGCCTCGGGCGCGGCGGGCAGGGTGCTGGACCACGCCCGGGTCTTCCCGACGCTGGCCGAGGCGATGCAGGGCATCGACTATGCCTTCGCCACGACCGCGCGCGGACGTGAACTGTCAAAGCCGGTCTTCACGCCCGCCACCGCGATGGAAAAGGCCCGCGCCCATGACGGCCGCTGCGCGATCATCTTCGGCCCCGAACGCGCGGGACTGGAAAATGATGATGTCGCGCGCGCGAATGCCATCGTGACAGTACCGGTCAATCCTGATTTTCCCTCTTTGAACCTTGCCCAGGCTGTCTTGCTGATGGGGTATGAATGGGGCCGCGACACTTTGCCGCCCGAACCCGCGCCGCATGCCCGCAAGGCGGATGCAGAGCTGCTGGCCGATCGGGTCGAGATCGAGCGTCTGGGCGATCACTATCAGGAAAAGCTGACCGAGGCGGGGTTTTTCTTCCCCGAAACCAAGGCCGAATCCATGCGCCTTAACCTGCGCAACATGTGGTCGCGCCTGACGCTGACACGCGGCGATGTCCGCATCCTGCATGGCGTCTTGCGGCAATTGACCCGCCGATAGACGCAACCTAACCTCCGCCCGACGTCAAAGGAGCCGAAAATGGCCAAGCGCCCCGTTTTCGAGGAAGTCTCGGACCAGACCGCCCCGCGCCAGACGGTGCAGACCGGCATGATCGACGCCGCGCCCAAGGGCGCGCGCCGCGCGATCCGGGTCTGGCTGGTGATCCTGTTTGCCATGGTTGCCGCGATGATCGCCTTGGGTGGGGCGACACGGCTGACGGGATCGGGCCTGTCGATCACCGAATGGGCGCCGGTCACGGGCGCGCTGCCGCCGATGTCTCAGGCGGATTGGCAAGCGGAATTCGACGCTTATCAGCAGATCCCACAATTCTCGGAGGTCAATCCCGACATGGATCTGGCGGGGTTCAAGTGGATCTATTGGTGGGAATGGTCGCATCGGTTGCTTGGGCGATTGGTCGGCCTTGTCTGGGCCGCGGGCTTTCTTGGCTTTCTTGCGACGCGCAGAATTCCGACCGGCTGGACACCGCGCCTGTTCGGGATCGGCGTGCTGGGCGGCGTTCAGGGGGCGATCGGCTGGTGGATGGTCAGTTCCGGGCTGGTCGACGGGATGACGCGGGTCGCGTCGTACCGGCTTGCCACACATCTGGGCATCGCCTTCCTGATCCTTGGCCTGATCGCTTGGTATGTGCTGCTTCTGGGCCGACCCGAGGCAGCATTGATGCGCGCCCGCCGCGCGGGCGAACAGAAACTGTTCTCGATGACCACGGGCCTGATGCATTTGGCCTTTCTTCAGATCCTGATCGGCGCGCTTGTCGCGGGCATCGATGCGGGGCGGACATATACCGGGTGGCCGACGATGGGCGGGGAATGGATCCCCGCAGCCATCTGGGACGATACGCTTGGTTGGCGGAACTTCTTTGAGAACCCGGCACTTGTTCAGTTCATTCACCGCATGGCGGGCTATCTGCTGGCGATCTTCGCGCTGGTGGTCTGGCTGCGGTCGCGCCGTTCGCCCCATCCCGTCACGCGCGGTGCGTTCACGGCGATGCTCGTGATGGTGGTGGTGCAGGTCGGTCTTGGCATCATGAACGTCATGCATGCCTCGCCGCTGCCGCTGGCATTGACCCATCAGCTTGGCGCGGTTGCGCTGTTCACGCTGATCCTACGCGCCCGCGCACATGCGCGATATCCGCGCGAAACCTCGGTGAGGGGGACCATCAAATGAGTGCTTTCGACGATCTGCTTGCCTTCCAGCGCCAAACCGAGGCGCTGTCCTCGATCGCGGAACGTCTTGGCTGGGACCAGGAAACCGTCATGCCGCGCGGCGCGACCGAACAGCGCGCCGAAGAAATGGCCGCCATCGAAGAGGTGCTGCACGACCGGCGAACCGACCCGCGCCTGGGCGAATGGCTGGCCGCCGCCGAGCCTCGGGACGAGGTCGAGACGCGGATCGTCGAACTGATCGGCCGCGATTTCACCCGCGCCAGCCGCGTTCCGGCGCGTCTGGCCAGCGAACTTGCCAAGACCACCTCGCTGGCGCAGGGCATCTGGGCCGAGGCCCGCGCGAATGAAGCGCCCGAGGATTTTCTGCCGACGCTGGATCAGGTGCTGATGCTGAAGCGCGAGGAAGCCGCGGCACTGGCCGATGGCGGCGATCCTTATGATGCGCTGCTGGAGGATTACGAACCCGACACCACCGCGACCGAGATCGCGCAGGTCTTCGACGCGATGCGCCCACGTCTGGTGGCCCTGCGCGAGGATGTGCTGGGGGCAGAATTCCAGCCGCAATCCCTGGCCGGTCACTTCCCGCAGGAAACCCAGCTGCGGCTGGCGCGCACCTGCGCGACCGCTTTCGGCTATGACTGGACGCGCGGGCGGATGGACATGGCGGTGCATCCCTTCAGTTCCGGGCGCTGGCAGGATAGCCGCATCACCACACGGGTGTTTGAGACAGACCCCTTCAACTGCATCTATTCGACCATCCACGAGGTCGGCCATTCCAGCTATGAGTTGGGCATCGACCCCGATTATGCCTTCACGCCGCTGGGGCGCGGCGTGTCGATGGGGGTTCATGAAAGCCAAAGCCGGATCTACGAAAATCAGATGGGCCGGGGCAGGGCGTTCACCGGCTGGCTTTTCAATCGCATGTCGGACGCGTTCGATGGCCTGAACATCACCGACGCAGATGCCTTCTATGCAACCGTGAACCGCGTGACGCCCGGTTACATCCGCACAGAATCGGACGAGGTGCAGTATAATCTGCACATCATGCTGCGCTTCGATCTGGAACGCGACCTCATCTCGGGCAAGCTGGACACCAGCGATCTGGTCGAGGCATGGAACGCCCGGTTCCTCAAGGATTTCGGCGTTGCCGTGGATCGCCCCGCCAATGGAGTGCTGCAGGATGTCCACTGGTCCGTCGGCCTGTTCGGTTATTTCCCGACCTATGCGCTGGGGAATGTCTATGCCGGCTGCCTGAACGCCGCGATGCGCGAGGCGGTGCCTGATCTGGACGACGCGCTTGGCCAAGGCGACGGCGGACCGGGCGTCGAATGGCTGCGCGAGAACATCCAGCGGCACGGCGGCCTGAAACGGCCGCGCCGGCTGATCGAAGAGGCGACCGGTTCGCCGATTTCGCCGGATCCGCTGCTGGACTATCTGGAAGAAAAATTCGCCCGGATCTATCGGCTCTGATCTCTTTTCGCGCCTGGTGCCGACGCGCCGTCCGTCCGTTGTTTGCACCGGGCGGCGTGATCTGTCACGATTTCGAGATCGAATGGCGCGAATAAGAAGGAAGAAATTATGGCAACCGGAGTCTGGATCAGTCTGATCCTCTATTTCCTGCTGATGCTTGCCATCGGCATTTATGCGTGGCGCAAGTCCACATCCAATTCAGAAGAATACATGCTTGGCGGCCGCAACCTGCCGCCGGCCGTCGCCGCATTGTCCGCCGGTGCCTCGGACATGAGCGGCTGGTTGCTGCTGGGTCTGCCGGGCGCGCTGTATGCGGCCGGGCTTGTCGAGGCGTGGATCGGGATCGGTCTGTTCGTGGGCGCGCTGGCCAACTGGATCATCGTCGCACCCAGACTGCGCGAGCAGACCGAGCGTTATGACAACTCTCTGACGATTCCGGGCTTTCTGGCCAATCGCTTTCCGACGCAGGCGTTGCCGCTGCGGGTCATTTCGGCGGTGGTGATCGTGGTGTTTTTCGCGGTCTATACCGCCTCGGGGCTGGTCGGCGGCGGCAAGCTGTTCGCCAGCGCCTTTGATGGCAGCTATCAGGTCGGTGTCTGGCTGACCCTTGGCGTCGTGCTGGCCTATACGGTGGTTGGTGGCTTTCTGGCCGTCAGCCTGACCGACTTCGTGCAGGGCTGCATCATGATGCTGGCGCTGGTCATCATGCCGCTGGTCGTGCTGATGGGGCCGGGCGGCGGCGGTTTCGCGCAGGCGCAGGAAACCCTGGCCGGCGTCGATCCGAACTTCATGTCTCTGACGCAGGGTCTGACCGTGGTGGGCTTCCTGTCGGCGGTGACCTGGGGACTTGGCTATTTCGGCCAGCCGCATATCATCGTCCGCTTCATGGCCGTGCGCAGCGTCAGCGAAGTCTCGACAGCGCGCAATATCGGCATGGGCTGGATGGCCGTGTCGCTGCTGGGTGCGATCGGTCTGGGGATCTTTGGCCGCGCCTATGTGGTGCGCAACGGGCTGACGATCGACGACCCCGAAACGATCTTCATCGTGCTGGCCGAATTGCTGTTCCACCCATTGGTCACGGGCTTCCTGTTCGCCGCCCTTCTTGCCGCGATCATGAGTACCGTCAGCAGCCAGCTTCTGGTGTCGTCGTCATCGCTGACCGAGGATTTCTATCGTTTGTTCCTCAATCGCGACGCGGATGAGAAGACCCTGGTCCTTGTGGGCCGAGTCGCCGTTCTGGCGGTCGGCATCGTGGCCGCGATCATCGCGCGCGATCCCGATTCCAACGTGCTGTCGCTGGTCGCGCATGCGTGGGCGGGCTTTGGTGCCGCGTTCGGGCCGCTGATCATCCTGTCGCTGACTTGGTCCCGGATGACCGGACGCGGGGCGGTTGCGGGCCTGATCGTCGGTGCGGTGACGGTGATGGTGTGGACCTGGCTGGGGCTGAACTCCAGCTTCATGGGCGGGCCCGGCGTCTATGAGATCATTCCCGGCTTCATCCTTGCGATGGCCGCGATCATCGTCGTCAGCCTGATGTCCGAGGCGAAGGGAGAGTTTCGTCCGCTGGCAAAAAGCTGAGGACAGGCTTCGCATTCGGTCCCGCGCAGGGCCGGGGACAGTCCCCGGCCATCACGGGACGCACAAGGCGGCCGAGGTTCCCTCGGCCGCTTTTTTGCATTGTGGACCTGCCTCCTCAAGACGTCCGGGCGCATCTACAGGCGGTGGTTCGAGACGTCGGGGCGCCAAGCTACATGATCGCGCGCCAGTGGCGCTGGAACGCGGACCGCGATCTTCCAAGAAACATATTGCGATTCTGTGTTATGTTCGAATGGCGAACAGGGCGGAGGGGGCATCGATGAATCGCAGCTTCAGGCGAGCACGACATATGCGGGTGGTCGCGACGGCCATCATGCTGGCGACGGCGGCGACGCAAGGCCGGTCGGACCACCAGCAAGGGGCGGTTCCGATCGGCGATGCCGAAGCCGGCGCCGCGGTCTTTGCCGAGGATTGCGCCGCCTGCCATCAGATCGGCAAGGGTGCCACGTATCAGGTCGGGCCACAGCTGACCGGCATCTTCGACCGCCCTGCGGGTGCAATCGAGGGGTTCGACTATTCGCCCGCGCTTCAGCGGATGGGGGCTGACGGTCTGATCTGGCAGCTTGAGACGCTGGACGCCTTTCTGGCAAATCCCGTCGCGATGGTCAGCGATACAGCGATGATCTTTGATGGTATCGCCGATGCCCCTCGCAGACAGGATCTGCTGGCCTTCCTGCGCGCCCACTCGGCGCAGCCCGGCGATATTCCCGAATCGGCCCCGACGGCCAAGGCGATCCTGTTCGAATTGCCACCCGAAACCGCAGCGCTGGTTGGCGACCCGGAATATGGGGAATACCTGGCCCAGGAATGCGCCACCTGCCATCAGGGCGATGGCAGCGCCGAGGGTATTCCGGCGATCACCGGCTGGCCCGCCCATGATTTCATGGCGGCGATGCACGCCTACAAGGTCAAGCTGCGCCCCCATCCGGTGATGCAGATGATGGCCGGGCGGCTGGATGATGAACAGATCGCCGCGCTTGCAGCCTATTACGAACAGATCGGTGAGTGAGTTTCCCGTCCCCGGCGGACGCTAAATTCGGGTGCGGGACAGATTGACGGCAGCAAGCCGTCCGCAAGGCCGCAAAAGCCGGCCGCTAAAACAGGGAGGAAGACGATGAGTTGGAACAGAAGGCATTTTCTGGCGATGACCGGAATGGTAACCGGAACGGCCCTGCTGCCGGCGCCGATGGTCATGGCGCAGGCGCGACCCCGTGTCGTGGTGATCGGCGGCGGCACCGGCGGCGCAACGGTCGCGCGCTATCTGGCCAAGGACAGCGAGGGCGCCCTTGATGTGCTGCTGATCGAGCCGACGCGGCGCTATTACACCTGCTATTTCTCGAATCTCTACCTTGGCGGGTTCTGGGATTATGACGCGCTTGGCCACGGCTATGCCAACCTGGCCTCGGACAACGGCGTAAACGTCGTCCATGACTGGGCGATCGGGGTGGATCGTGACGCGCGGACGGTTCGCCTGGGCGGCGGCGGCAGCGTCGGCTATGACCGACTGGTGGTCGCGCCGGGTATCGACTTCGTCGAGGGTTCGGTGCCGGGCTGGGATGTGTCCAGTCAGCACATCATGCCTCATGCTTACAAGGCTGGCAGCCAGACCCAACTGCTGAAGGCGCAGATCGAAGCCATGCCCGAGGGGGGCACCTTTGCCATGGTGGCACCGCCGAACCCCTATCGCTGCCCGCCGGGACCCTATGAACGGGTGTCGATGGTCGCCCACCTGCTGAAACAGTCGAACCCCACCGCCAAGATCCTGATTCTCGATCCGAAGGAGAGCTTTTCCAAACAGGCTCTGTTCGAGGAAGGCTGGCAAAAGCACTATTCAGGAATGATCACCCGGATCGGCCCCGATTTCGGAGGCAACAATGTCGAGGTGCGCCCCCAGACGATGGAGATCGTCATCGATGGCGAGGCCGAAAGGGCCGATGTCTGCAACGTCATTCCCGCACAGAAGGCGGGATTGATCGCGGCGGATGCGGGGCTGACCGATGACACGGGCTGGGCGCCGGTCACGCCCCAGGACATGCGGTCGCGGCTGGACCAGAATGTGTTCGTGCTGGGCGACAGTTCTGCGCAGGGCGACATGCCGAAATCGGGATTCTCGGCCAACAGCCAGGCCAAGGTCGCAGCCAATGTCATCCGCGCCGACCTGACCGGCAGCAGGGCGTTCCCGGCGCGCTACAGCAATACCTGCTGGTCGCTGATCGCCGATGGTGACGGGGTCAAGGTCGGCGCCTCTTACGAGCCGTCAGAGGACAAAATCTCGTCGGTCGAAAGTTTCGTTTCGAAGACCGGCGAGGACACGGATCTGCGCCGCCAGACCTATGAGGAAAGCATCGGCTGGTACAAGGGCATCACCGCGGATGTCTTTGGCGCGCCGACGGCCTGACCCGGCAGTTCACCCGGAAAGACAGACAGGGCCGGATGGCGGCAGGTCATCCGGCCCTGTCCGACAGCGGACGGGCAGGGCCTATTCCGCAGCCTTGGACATCGGGTTGTTCGGATGCGTCGTCCAGTTGGCATAGCCGCCGCGCGGGATGCCGGTGCGCAGATCCGTCTCGTCCGGGGCCAGTTCGCGCATCGTGATGCAGTCCTCGACCGGGCAGACATCGACGCACAGATTGCACGCGACGCATTCCTCTTCGATGACCTCGAAGACCCGTCCCGGCCGCATCGCGATGGCCTGGTGGCTGGTATCTTCGCATGCGGCATAGCAGCGGCCGCACTTGATGCAGGCATCCTGATCGATCACCGCTTTGGTGACATAGTTCAGGTTCAGCTGGTTCCAGTCGGTGACATTCGGCACCGCGCGACCGATCAGGTCCGACAGCGCCATGTCGTGCGTATCCAGATAGTCGCGCAGGCCCGAGATCATTTCCTGCACGATCTTGAACCCGTAAGTCATCGCGGCGGTGCAGACCTGCACGTTGCCGGCACCCAGAGCCATGAATTCGGCTGCATCGCGCCATGTGGTGATGCCGCCGATGCCACTGATCGGCAGGCCGCGCGTCTCTGGGTGTCTGGCGATCTCGGCCACCATGTTCAGTGCGATGGGCTTGACCGCGGGGCCGCAATAGCCGCCATGGGCGCCTTTTCCGTCGATGGTCGGCTGCGGAGCGAACAGGTCCAGATCGACCGAGGTGATCGAATTGATCGTGTTGATCAGGCTGACCGCGTCCGCGCCGCCGCGTTTCGCGGCCTCGGCGGGCTTGCGGACATCGGTGATGTTGGGCGTCAGCTTCACGATGCAGGGCATGCGGGAATACTGCTTCACCCAACGGGTCACCATTTCGATGTATTCCGGCACCTGACCGACTGCGCTGCCCATGCCGCGCTCGCTCATCCCGTGGGGGCAGCCGAAATTCAGTTCGACCCCATCAGCGCCGGTATCCTCGATCCTTTTCAGGATGTCGCGCCAACTGTCCTCGTCGCAAGGCACCATCAGGCTGATGATCAGCGCCCGGTCGGGATAGTCCCGCTTGACCGACTTTATCTCGCGCAGGTTCACCTCCAGCGGGCGGTCGGTGATCAGTTCGATATTGTTCAGCCCCAGCACCCGCCGGTCGGGGCCGTGTATCACCCCGTAGCGCGGACCGTTGACGTTGACGACCGGCGGACCTTCGGATCCCAGGGTCTTCCAGACCACGCCGCCCCAGCCGGCCTGAAAGGCGCGCCGGACATTGTATTCCTTGTCGGTCGGCGGCGCCGAGGCCAGCCAGAACGGGTTCGGGGACTTGATCCCCACGAAGTCGCTGCGCAGATCGGTCATGTTCCTGCCCTTTCTCAGCCGGGGATTTCCACGGGGCGGCCCATCAGCCGGGCGTCGATGTCCTCGGCCGCGTCACGGCCCTCTGCCACCGCCGTCACGGTCAGGTCATCGCCACCCGCCGCGCAGTCGCCGCCAGCCCAGACACGTTCGATGCTGGTTCTGCCGGGCCCCGTAACCGCGATCTTGCCGCTGCCCGTTAGCTTCAGCGCGTCCAGAGGTTTTTCCAGCCGCTGTCCGATCGCCTTGAAAACCTGATCCGCCTTCAGCCGGAACCGGTTCTCGGTCAGGTGGACCTGGCCTTCGACCACGGCGGTATAGGCGAACTCGACCGCTTCGGCATGATCATCGTCGCCGATCACTGCGACGGGCGCCGCGCCGGTGATGATGCGCACGCCCTTGCTGGCGGCATGATCCTGTTCGTGCTGCGAAGCCCCCATCTGGTCGCGCGTGCGGCGATAGACCATGGTGACGTTCTCGGCCCCCAGCAGCCGTGCCTGCACGGCGGCATCGACGGCGGTCATGCCGCCACCGATCACCACCACGTCACGTCCGATGGGCAGCGACAGAAGATCGCCGCATTGCCGCAGATCGCCGATGAAATCCACGGCATCCTGGACGTTCCGAAAACCCTCGCCTTCCGCCCGCAAGGCGTTCACCGCGCCCAAGCCGATGCCCAGAAAGACCGCATCGAAATCATTCTGCAGGCTTTCCAGCGTCAGATCGCGTCCCAGCGCCTTGCGTGTCTCGATCGTGATCCCGCCAATGCCCATCAACCATTCGACCTCTGCCTGCGCAAAGCCGTCGACCGTCTTGTAGCTGGCGATGCCGTATTCGTTCAGTCCGCCCGGCTTGCCGCGCGCATCGAAGATTGTCACATCGTGCCCTTTCGCCGCCAGACGATGTGCGCAGGACAGGCCGGCCGGTCCTGCGCCCACGACGGCGATGCGCTTGCCGGTCGGGTCGGCGCGACGGAAGGGATGACCCTGCTGCGCCATCAGCCCGTCTGTCGCATAGCGCTGCAGGGCACCGATCCGGACCGGTTCCGCCTCCGCATCCATCCGCACGCAGGCACCTTCGCAAAGGTTTTCGGTCGGGCACACACGGGCGCACATGCCGCCAAGAATATTGGCGTGAAAGATGGTCATCGCCGCCGCGTCGGGCGTGCCCGTGGCGATCTGGCGGATGAACAGAGGGATATCGATTCCGGTCGGACAAGCCGTGATGCAGGGGGCGTCGTGGCAGAAATAGCAGCGATCTGCCGCAACCCGTGCCTCGTGAGGGGCCAAGGGGGGCGCGACATCCGTGAAATTCGCGGCCAATTCATCGGGTGTCAGCCGACCGGAAACAATTCCGGGCGACAGTCTGGTTTGGGACATTTGCGTCTCCTGGCTCACCTGTTGGTACGAATCAGGCTGGCACAGGTCTGAAATTTTATCAAATGGTAAAATCGGGACCGGCGGGCTTTGCACAAATTTCAGGCTGGCAGGGTCAGGATTGCCGAAAGCCCGCCAAGCGCGCTACGTTCAAGGCGCAGATCTCCGCCATGCAACGCGGCAAGATCGGCCACGATGGCAAGCCCCAATCCCGACCCCGAGGCACCGTGTTCGTCCAGCCGTCCGCCACGGATCAACGCCCTTGGTGCGTCGGTCCGGGCCATGCCGGGGCCGTCATCCTCGATCCTCAGCGTCAGCGTTCTGGCGTCCGTCGTCACCGCGATGCGCAGACTGTGCCGACCCCATTTCACCGCGTTGTCGGCCAGATTGCCGATCATTTCCTCAAGATCCTGACGTTCTCCGGCGAAGGCCGCATCTTCGGGGCAGTCGGTCCGGGCAGTGATATGCTTGTCCTGCATCGGCCAGCGCAGCACCAGAAGGATGTCGTCGATCACCGCCTTCACCGGGGTTCGCTGTCCCAGCACCCTTGGTCCGGCCGATCTTGCCCGCCGCAGATGCCAGCCGATCAGCCGGTCCATCCGCGTGATCAGCGACTGTCCCTTGTGATCGGGTGGCAATTCATTGGCCAGCGCCGCCAGCGGGGTTTTCAGCGAATGGGCAAGGTTGCCCAAATGCTGCCGGGATCGGGCCAGCAGGGTGGCATTCTGATCCAGTGCCGCGTTGATCTCGGCGGTCAGGGGCCGTAATTCGCTGACATCGGGCATGGGCAGGCGATCCGCCTGACCGGCGCGAACGCGGCGCAGATCGGCCCCGACGCGGGTCAAGCTGCGCAGGCCGACCTGCACCTGAATGATGCTGGCCGCAGCCAGTCCCGCGCCCAGAACGATCAGCGCGATAGCCAGCGGGCGCCGGATCTGGCGCAGGCTGTCGCGGATCTGGGCCTGGGGCGCGGTGACGGTGACAGCGACCAGCGCGTCGCTTTCCGGCACGGTGACTTCGCGTCGCATCACCCGCAAGGCAGCGCCATCGGCGCCGCTGCCGCGACCTCCCACAAAATTTCCACCGGGTCCGTTCAGGCGCCCGTCCAGCAAGGAATTCGACCGTGCCACCACCCGATCCTCGGCAGCGACCTGCCAGTACCAGCCGCTAAGCGGCAGGCCGAAACGGGCGTCGGGTGGCAAACCCTCGACCGCGATCCGGCCATCCCGGCCCACCTCGACCGTGGCGATCAGCGTGTCGGCGACAGCCTCGGCCTCGGCGTCGAAACGCCCGGTCACGAAATCATCAAGTAGCCCCGAGATGAAGATGAACGCCGCCAGCAGAGCAGCAGTCAGCCAGACCGCCCCCAACACCAGAAGCCGCGCGCGGATCGAACGCATCAGCCCTGCGCCCGCAGCACATATCCCGCGCCGCGCCGGGTCTGGATCAACCCGTCGCCGATCTTGCGGCGCAGCCGTCCGATGACCACTTCGATCGACTTGAAATCGCGGTCGGTTTCAGCCTCGTACAGATGTTCGGACAGCTCCGTGCGGCTGACGACCCGATCCTGGTGATGGATCAGATAGGACAGGATGCGGGTCTCGAACGCGGTCAGCTTCAGAGCGATGCCGTCGCGGGTTATGACACCCAGCTGGCTGTCCAGTTGCAGCGGTCCAGCGGCAATCACCGGACGCGCATGGCCTGCGGCCCGACGGATCAGGGTCTGGGCCCGCAGCACGACCTCGTCCAGGCGGAACGGCTTGACGGCATAGTCATCTGCGCCCGCGCGGAACCCTGCGACCTTGTCGGTCCAGTCGCCCCGCGCGGTCAGGATTAGCACCGGAATGGCGATCCCCTGATCGCGCCAGCGGGTCAGAACCTCGATCCCCGGCATGCCTGGCAGGCCCAGATCAAGGATCGCCACGTCATAGGCTTCTGTCGCCCCCAGAAATTCGCCCTCGGCCCCGTCTGCTGCGCGGTCGGTCACGAAACCCGCATCCTGAAACGCTGTGACCAGCTGTTCGGACAGCAATGGATCATCTTCGACAATCAGGGCGCGCATTCAGTCCTCGTCGAAATCGTTGTCGTCATCGTCGTCATCGTCGTCCAGCGGTTCGCGGCGCAGGGCCGCGATCTGGCCCCGACCCGCGACCTCCAGAAAGCGACCGTTGCGGGCGTCCATGCGGATCAACAACAGGTGCCGCTGCGGCGTCATCAGCCGAAATTCATAGACCAGTGCCGCGCCCAGTTCGCGTTCCTTCGGGGTCGGTGGCGCGATGTCCGCACCGATCAGCCGACCCCGGTATCGCCGATCTACCCGTTCGGCAAGTTCGTGGAACGGCAGGGGGCGGAAATCCTGCGCGGCGACGCGAAGGGTCAGCGGATTGCCCTGCCAGAACCCACCATGGGAATGGGGGCCGTCGCCGCGGCCGGCGCCGACAAAAACGACAAGTGTCATCAGGGACAGGAACAGCAGGCCGCGATACATGGTGCCAGTTATGCCGATCAAATCCCAAATGGAAACCAAACCGGACATTGCCGTTTCATTCGGCATTGCCGCGCTAGAAGAGATTCGTGGGGCGGGGTCAACGGACCTTGTCCGGACGAAGAAAAAGGAAGTCGATATGAGCAGACATATTATGAAACTATCCGCCGCGACCTTTGCTCTGATCGCAGGGCTGGGTGGCGCAACACTGGCTCAAGAGGCTGCACCCGCCGCCGGAAACGACCTGCCAGAGGTGCTGCGGGCGCTGAACCTGACCGATCTCGAGGTGAAGGATGGTCCGCGCGGCGGCCGCAAGGTGGAAGGCGATCTGCCCGGAGGAGGCGAGATCGAGGCGTTCATCGACCGCGACGGAAATCTGGTGATGGTCGAGGCGGACGATGTGGCGATGCCATCATCGCTGATCGATACTCTGCTACCGCAAACCGTGCGGGACGGCGAAGTCCTGTCGCAGTTCGCCCGGATCGAGCGGATCGGCGGACGTGACGGGCGTGTCATGATCAGCGGCGAGGACAGCGAGGGCGAGGATGTTCGCGCAGGCTTCGACCGCGAAGGCCGTTTGCTGGGGTTCGGTCGTGGCGACGATGACGATGGCAAGGGGCGGCGCGGTCCGAAACACGGATGGGGCGATCATGACCACCGCAAGGGCAAGCACTGGATGCACGGTGACAAGGATCATGCCCGCCATGGCGGCAAGGAAGGGCGCGGTGCTCGTCCCATGCCGCAGGTCGATGATGCGGCCCTGAACCGGACCCTGGACGGGGCCGGCTACAGCGATATCGGCGCGGCGCGTCCCGCCGGACCCCGGCTGGTCCTGGATGCCGTGAATGCGGCGGGCGAACCGGTCACACTGGAAATCGCCCCGGATGGCGAGGTGATCCGCGAGACGGCACGAGCAGCCGCCGCCCAGTGATCGCCCGATGTGGTCGCGCCGGTCAGATGGCGGCGCGACCACGCCCGAAGCGGCAGTGCCGGTCGTAGCCTGTGTGCGGCGTTCATCGTTGCGATGTCGGAACAGCCCGGCAAGCGAAATTTCTCGATGGTCTTCTGGGCCATCGCACCAACCGCCAGACAGGTCACCGCTTTCAACTAACTCAGCGAACCGGCGTCGTGCCGAGAAACGTCCGCAATTCCGCGACCGGGCGCCCGTATTGCGCGCGCCCGGTCTTGCCAGTCTCAGTCGAAGGCCCGGTCGGTGATGACATGCGAGAATGCGCCCTCGGGCGCGGCCGAGATCACCGGATCCGAACCGCCGGCCATCAGGATATCGACCGTGCGCTGATAATCGGCCTCGTCCAGCGTGCCGTCAGAACCCTCGGTCAGCTTGGCGACCTCGCTCATCATCCGGGTCTGATGCTCGATGGTCTGGGCGCCGGTCTCGTCGTTTTCCAGCACGATCTCTGCGGCTTCCTCGGGATTCTCCTCAGCGTATTTCCAGCCCTTCATGCTGGCCCGTACAAAACGGACCAGTGCGGTGACCTTGTCGGGATCCTCCAGGGTCGAATCCAGCGTATAAAGCCCGTCTTCCAGCGTCGCGACATCCTGATCGGAATACTTGAACGTCACCAGCTCTTCGGCGGGGATGCCGGCGTCGATGATCTGCCAGTATTCGTTGTAGGTCATGGTCGAAATGCAGGCGGCCTGTTTCTGCAGCAGCGGGTCCACGTTGAAGCCCTGCTTCAGAACCGTCACGCCGTCCGGTCCGCCTTCGGTCGACAGGCCAAGCGTGCTCATCCAGCTGAGAAAGGGATATTCGTTGCCGGCGAACCAGACACCAAGTGTCTTGCCTGCGAAATCGGTCTGCGGATCGCTGATCCCGGATTCCTTGAGGCATGTCAGCATCATCCCCGAGGATTTGAACGGTTGCGCGATATTGACCAGCGGCAGCCCCTTTTCGCGCGCGGCCAGTGCGGCGGGCATCCACTCGACGACCACATCGGCGCCGCCCCCGGCCAGCACCTGCGTCGGTGCGATATCGGGGCCGCCGGGCTTGATGGTGACGTTCAGCCCTTCCTCCTCGTAGAAGCCCTTGTCCTTGGCGACGTAATAGCCCGCGAACTGGGCCTGCGTGACCCATTTCAGTTGCAGCGTCAGGTCATATTCGGCATCTGCCCAGGCCGTACCCGCGACCAGTGTCGCGGCGACCGCGCCCAGCAAGGTTCTTTTCATGGCTCACTCTCCTGTTGGTGGGGTCTAGCCCCGTTGATTGCGCTGCGACGGGTGCCAGAACGTCACCTTCTTCTCGATCAGCGCGACGATGCCATAAAACAGCGATCCGGCGATCGCCGCCACAAGGATTTCCGCCCAGACCAGCGGCAGGTCCAGGCGCCCGACGGCGGTCGAGATCCTAAACCCCATCCCCTTGGTGGGGCTGCCGAAAAACTCGGCCACGATCGCGCCGATCAGGGCAAGCGTCGTGGTGATCTTCAGGCCGTTGAACAGGAACGGCATCGCCGCCGGCAGCCGCATCCTCATCAGTGACGCACGATAGGGTGCCGCCCATGTCGCCATCAGGTCGCGCTGCATGGGATCGGTGGCCGCAAGGCCCGCGACCATGTTCACAAGGATTGGGAAGAACACCATCACCACCACCACGGCGGCCTTGGACTGCCAGTCGAACCCGAACCACATCACCAGGATCGGGGCGATACCCACGATCGGCAGCGCGGCGACGAAGTTCCCGATCGGCAGCAGGCCGCGTTGCAGAAACGGGCTGCGATCAATGGCGATGGCGGTCAGGATCGCGGCCGATCCGCCGATCAGCCAGCCGGTCAGCGCGCCCCTCAGAATCGTCTGGACAAAATCGGTCCACAGAATGCCGGTATTGGCCGCGAAGCTGGCAGCGATCTGGCTGGGCGCGGGCAGGATGACCGACGGGACCTGATAGATTCGCACAATCATTTCCCACAACAGGATCAATGTAGTGCCGAAGATGACCGCGACCAGAAACCGTGTCAGTCGTGTGTCGAAACGGGCCAGCCACGCATTCAACGCCCAGCCAGCGATCCAGACAGCAAGGATCGGGATCGCGTTCATCGGGCCAATCCCATGCGCTGCAAGGTCAGCTTCTCTATCAGCCCGATCACTGTGACCAGCAGCGCCGCCAGCGCGGCCGCGGTGAACAGCGCGGACCAGATCTGGACCGTCTGGCCGTAATAGCTGCCCGACAACAGGCGCGCGCCAAGCCCCGAGCTGGCACCGGCAGGCAATTCACCCACGATGGTGCCCACCAGCGCGGCGGCGACCGCCACCTTGAGGCTGGCGAAAAGATAGGGCATCGACGATGGCAGGCGCAGCCGCCAGAACTGCTGGCTCTGGCTGGCGCTCCAGGATCGCATCAGGTCAAGCTGCATCGCGTCGGGGGTCCGCAGGCCTTTCACCATGCCGACAAGCACCGGAAAGAACGACAGCCAAGCGGCGATGACGGCCTTTGGCAGCAGGCCGGTGACGCCGGCGCTGGCGAAGACCACGATCACCATGGGGGCGATGGCAAGGATCGGCACGGTCTGGCTGGCGACCGCCCAGGGCATCACCGACTGGTCCATGGCGCGGTTATGCACGATGCCGACGGCCAGCAGGATGCCCGCAAGACTGCCGATGGCAAACCCCGCCAGCGTGGCCGACAAGGTGACCCAGCCATGATAGATCAGGCTGCGTTTCGAGGTGACCTTCTGTCCCGCGATCCCGTCCCACAACCCAACCGCGACCTGATGTGGCGCAGGCAGCACGGGGCGGTCCAGCGTCAGGGTCTGGCCGACGAATTGCGTCGTTGTCAGCACCGTATCGCTGCGCGCCGCCTGATCGCGCACCCATTGCGCGTTCATGCCGATGGCCGCGAAATACCAGATCGCGACGATGGCCAGCAGCACGGTCAGGACCGGGAACGTGCGACCCTGCGCGCCACGCCGCATCAGCCCCCCGACGCCGCCTGGCGCGGCCGCCTCAGTCATAGCTGTGTCCTTCGCGCAGCCCTTCGCGGACCTCGTGGGCCAGCGCGATGAATTCGGGCGTGTCGCGGATGTCCAGCGGGCGTTCGCGGGGAAGGGGGCTTTCGATGATCCGCGTGATGCGGCCGGGCCGCGGGCTCATCACCACGATCCGGGTGGACAGATAGACCGCTTCGGGGATCGAGTGGGTGACGAAGCCGATGGTCTTGCCTGTCTTGGCCCACAGCGCCAGCAGCGCCTCGTTCAACCGGTCGCGGACGATCTCGTCCAGCGCGCCGAAGGGTTCGTCCATCAGCAGGATGTCGGCGTCGAAGGCCAGCGCGCGGGCGATGCTGGCGCGCTGCTGCATTCCCCCCGAAAGCTGCCACGGAAACTTGCCCCCGAAGCCCGCCAGATCGACCAGATCCAGAACTCGCTGGATCCGCTGTTTCCGGTCGGCGCGCTGAAATCCCATGATCTCCAGCGGCAGGCTGATATTGCCGGCAATCGTCCGCCACGGATACAGCCCCGGCGCTTGGAACACATAGCCATAGGCCCGAGCCTTGCGCGCCGCGTCCGGGGTCATCCCGTTCACGCTCAGGCGCCCGGCGGTCGGTGTCTCCAGCGCGGCGATGGCCCGCAGCAAGGTCGTCTTGCCGCATCCCGACGGTCCGATGAAGCTGACGAAATCGCCCTGTCCAATGGTCAGGTCCACATCCTTCAGCGCGTGGACCGGACCATCCGCCGTCTGGAATGTCAGGCCGACGCGGCTTGCCTCGATCACCGATGCGGCCAAGTTCAGACCCCCGTCGCCGGAATGCCCGACCGTTCCACCGGCCGTGGCGCGGTCAACTCCTTCCACTGCGACAGCGCCCGGTTCACCGTGCCGCGCGGTTCACGGGCGACGAACTCGCCGTGTCCATCGCGGCTGTCCACCTTGCCCTCGGTCACGGCGACGACGCCCCGCGTGATGGTAAAGCGCGGCAGGCCCTTGACCTTCTGACCTTCGAAGACATTGTAATCGATGGCCGATTGCTGGCTGCCGGCCGAGATGGTCTTTTCCGCCTCGGGATCCCAGACGACCAGATCGGCATCGCTGCCGACCAGCACCGCGCCTTTCTTTGGATACATGCCCAGGATCTTGGCGCTGTTGGTCGAGGTGGCTGCGACGAACTCGTTCGGTGTCAGGCGCCCGGTGCCGACGCCATGCGTCCACAGCATCGGCATTCGATCCTCAAGCCCGCCGGTGCCGTTCGGGATCTTGGTGAAATCACCGACGCCAGTCCGTTTTTGTTCGGTGGTGAAGGCGCAATGATCGGTGGCCACGACCGACAGGCTGCCCGATTGCAGACCGGCCCACAGGCTGTCCTGATGCTTCTTGTCGCGGAAGGGCGGAGACATGACGCGCCGCGCGGCGTGGTCCCAGTCCTTGTCGAAATATTCGCTTTCATCCAGCGTCAGGTGCTGGATCAGCGGTTCGCCCCAGACACGCTTGCCCTGCTGTCGGGCGCGGCGGATCGCCTCGTGGCTGTCCTCGCAACTGACATGCACCACGTACAAAGGCACGCCGGCCATGTCGGCCACCATGATGGCGCGGTTGGTGGCTTCGCCCTCGACCTGGGGCGGGCGGGAATAGGCGTGCGCCTCGGGGCCGGTATTGCCCTCCGCCAGCAGGCGCGCAGACAATTCGGCCACCACGTCGCCGTTTTCTGCATGGCACATCGCGATGCCACCCAGATCGCCGACGCGGCGGAAGGACGCGAACAATTCGTCGTCATTCACCATCAAGGCACCCTTGTAGGCCATGAAATGCTTGAAGCTGGTGATGCCGCGATCGACGACTGCCTGCATTTCGTCAAAGACCTGTTCGCCCCACCAGGTGACCGCCATGTGATAGCTGAAGTCGCAATGCGCGCGCCCAGATTTGTTGTCCCACATCTGCAACGCGTCCAGCAGTCCCTGTCCGGGCGAGGGCAGGGCGAAGTCGACCACCATGGTCGTGCCCCCCGCCAGCGCCGCGCGGGTGCCGCTTTCGAAATCATCGGCGGAGTAGGTTCCCATGAAGGGCATCTCCAGATGCGTATGCGGGTCGATCCCGCCCGGCATGACATAGCAGCCGGTCGCATCAAGGGTCTGATCGCCCACCAGCCCATCGCCGATCGCCGCGATCTTGCCGCCCTCGATCAGCACATCCGCCTTGTAGGTCAGATCCGCCGTCACGATGGTTCCGTTCCTGATGATCGTGCTCATCGCCAACCTCTTCTTCTTTGTTCAATTACCCCAGGGTTCCGGGGCGGTGCCCCCGGCACACATCCGCGTCAGCGGACAGTCTCGGCGGCGTCCAGAACGGCATGCAGCAGCACATCGGCGCCCGCCTTGGCCCATTCAGGACTGATCTCCTCGGCCTCATTGTGGCTCAGGCCGTCCACGCAGGGGCACATGATCATCACCGTCGGTGCGATGCGGTTGATCCAGCAGGCGTCGTGACCGGCGCCGCTGACGATATCCATATGGCTGTATCCCAGCCGGTCGGCGGCGCTGCGCAGCTTTTGCGCAAGTTCCGGATCGAAGGTCACCGGGTCGAAATGACCGACCGGCTCGATCTCGATGCCAAGGCCAAGATCGCGCGCGATTTCAAAGGCGTCGGCCTCCAATCTCGACCGCATCGAGGTCAGCTTGTCCAGATCCGGGCTGCGGAAGTCGATCGTGAACACCGCGCGGCCCGGGATCACGTTGCGGCTGTTGGGATAGACATTGGCCTGGCCGACCGCACCGACGGCATTTGGCTGATGATCCATCGCGATCCGGTGGACGGCCTCGGTGATGCGCGCCATGCCCAGCCCCGCGTTGACCCGCATGGTCATGGGCGTGCTTCCCGTATGCGCGTCCTTACCGGTCAGCGTGACCTGCAGCCACCACAAGCCCTGGCCATGGGTGACGACACCGATCTCCTTTCCCTCAGCCTCGAGAATCGGACCCTGTTCAATGTGATATTCGAACATCGCGTGGATGGGGCGCTTGCCGGGTTCCTCGTCCCCGCGCCAGCCGATCCGGTCAAGTTCGGCGCCGAACGTCTTGCCGTCGGCGTCCTCGCGGCCGTTGGCATAGTCTTCGCTGTGCATCCCGGCAAACACGCCCGAGGCCAGCATCGCGGGCGCGAAACGGGTGCCTTCCTCATTGGTCCAGTTCACCACGACGATCGGCCGGCGCGTGCGGATGCCCATGTCGCGGATCGAACGGATCACCTCCAGCCCGGCCAGCACACCCAGCACCCCGTCGTATTTTCCCCCGGTGGGCTGGGTGTCCAGATGGCTGCCGATATAGACGGGATCCAGATCCGGTTCAGTCCCCTCGTGGCGCATGAACATGTTGCCCATCCGGTCAAGGCCCATCGTCATCCCGGCATCTTCCGACCACATGCGGAACAGCGCACGCCCCTCGGCGTCGGCATCTGTCAGGGTCTGGCGATTATTGCCGCCCGCAATGCCGGGTCCGATCTTCGCCATCTCCATCAGGCTGTCCCACAACCTGTCGCCATCGACTTTCATGTTCGCGGCGGGGCCCGCCGCAGCGGTGTCTGTCATGTCGTGTCCTTCCTGTCTGGCCGTCCCGTCTTTGTGCGGGATCGGCGTGATCGGTGGGGGCGGGGCGACGCGGAACGCCGCGTGCTCCGGATTGGCGATCTCAGCCCGCCTGTCTCAGAACCTCCGCCAGCGTGCCGACCAGTTCGTCGATCTGTTCCTTGCTGATGATCAGCGGGGGCGACATCGCGATGATATCGCCGGTGATGCGGATCATGATTCCGGCCTCGAACGCCTTCACGAACACGTCGAAGGCGCGCTTGCCCGGCTGGCCCTCCATCGGGGCCAGCTCGACCGCGCCGATCAGGCCCATGTTGCGGATGTCAACGACATGCGGCAGCCCCTTCAGGCCGTGCAGCGCCTCTTGCCAGTAGGTTTCCAGATCGGCGGCGCGGGTCAGCAGGCCGTCTTCGGCATAGGTATCCAGCGTCGCAAGACCGGCGGCGCAGGCGACCGGATTTCCGGAATAGGTATAGCCGTGGAACAGCTCGATCACATGTTCGGGGCCCTGCATGAAGGCGTCGTGGATCTGGGCCGTGGTCAGGACCGCGCCCATCGGGATGACGCCGTTGGTCAGTCCCTTGGCGCAGGTGATCATGTCGGGTATGACATCGAAATGCTGGGCGGCGAAGGGGCTGCCCAGACGGCCAAAGCCGGTGATGACCTCATCGAAGATCAGCAGAATGCCGTGCTTTTGCGTGATCTCGCGAAGACGTTTCAGATATCCCTTGGGCGGCAACAGCACGCCGGTCGAGCCCGCCATGGGTTCGACGATCACGGCGGCAATCGTTTCCGCCCCATGCAGCGCGATGATCCGCTCCAGCTCGTCGGCTAGATTGGCGCCGTGTTCGGGCTGGCCCTTGGTGAAGGCGTTTTCGGGCAGGTGCGTATGGGGCAGGTGGTCCACGCCGGTCAGCAGGCTGCCGAAGAAGCGACGGTTGTTGACGATCCCGCCGACCGAGATGCCGCCGAATCCGACGCCGTGATAGCCGCGTTCGCGCCCGATCAGGCGTGTGCGCGCCGAATCACCGCGCGCGCGGTGATAGGCCAGCGCGATCTTCAACGCGGTATCCACGGCCTCGCTGCCGGAGTTGCAGTAGAAGACATGCTCGATCCCGTCAGGCGCGATATCGACAATCCGATTGGCCAGTTCGAAGGCCAGCGGATGACCCATCTGAAACGCAGGCGCATAGTCCATTTCGGCCACCTGCGCCTGAACGGCCTCGGTGATCTTCGGGCGGCAATGGCCGGCGTTGCAGCACCAAAGCCCGGCCGTGCCATCCAGGATCTGCCGCCCGTCCGATGTCGTGTAGTGCATGTCCTTGGCCGCCACCAGCATCCGCGGTGCGGATTTGAACTGACGATTCGCGGTGAAGGGCATCCAGAAGGCGCGCAGGTCATTGGGCGCGGATTTGCGGTCAAGCGGCATCTGATGAACCTCGAGAATTATTGACCATACGGTCAGGATCAGGCTAGCACGGGGCCTTGGCCAGTCAAGCACACAGAACGAGTGCGTGACAAATCGCATTCCCCTGCCCAAAAAAGGATCATGCCAGAGCGGGATGGACGATGACAGATCAGAATGAACCCCAACTGACCCGGATCCAGCAGATCAACCGCGAACGAATCCTGGAGGGCGCGTTGACCGCGTTTTCAGCCAACGGGTTCAGGGGGGCGACCATCGACCAGATCGCCGAGGCCGCCGGGTTGTCGAAACCGAACGTGCTGTATTACTTCGGCTCGAAGGACGAGATCCACAAGACGCTGCTGACCGCGCTGCTGGACATGTGGCTTGCCCCGATGCTGAACCTGAACCCCGACGGCGATCCGCTGGACGAGGTGCTGCGCTATGTCCGAACCAAACTGCATATGTCACGTGATTTTCCGCGCGAAAGCAGGCTTTTCGCCTATGAGATCCTGCAAGGCGCCCCCCATCTCAGCGAGATCCTGGGAGGCAGGCTTCGGCTGCTGGTCGAGGACGCCGTCGGCATACTTGCTGGCTGGATCGGATCGGGGCGGCTGGCGTCTGTAGATCCGCACCACCTGATCTTCTCGATCTGGGCACTGACCCAGCATTATGCGGACTTCGAGGTGCAGGTGCGCGCTGTTCTGGGGCCTGGCCACGACCCCTTTGCCGAGGCAGAGATCTATCTTGAGAACATGTTCCGGCGCATGCTGGAGGTCTAGCTGCGCCCGGCGTCCGCCGACCCTCGGTCCAGCATACGCGCGGCGGGCAGGATCAGGGCAAGATTGTCACGGGCCGTGGCGATGAAATCGTCCCTTTCACCCGACAGCCATTGCTTGGTCGCCGCATTTGTCGCCGCCACGATCGCGGCCGCGAGAATCTCGATCATCTGCGGGTCAGCGCCGCGAATTCGGCGGCTCAGCAATTCGCGCATCTGCGCACGGCGCGCCAGAATCGCGCTGTTGCGCAGCGCTCCAAGCTTTGGGTCGGTATCGGCCAGACGAAACAGATGGGCCAGCATCTCGCGCTCATCCAGAAAGCGCAGCAGATGCGCCTCGATCAGCCGGTCCAGGTCGTCGATCAAACGGCCCGTCCCAGCCACGAATCGTTCCACGGCGTCTGCGGGATAGTCCGGCGGCGGTCCGACCAGCGCGGCTTCCTTGTAGGGATAGTAGTTGAAGAATGTCCGCGTGCTGATACCCGAATGTCGGGCAATCGCCTCGGTCGTGACATTCGCAAGGCCGTCGCGAACCGCCAGATCGATGGCGGCGGCCTGAATTTTCTTGGCAGTGCGATAGCGGCGGGTTGTCTGTGGGCTCATCTGAGGGGGGTGCATCCGTCTGTGCGCTGGCGAGGTTGGACCAGCGTTCAGGAAGAAAACAGACCCGTCAAGCGATTAGCTCATCAACTTGCAAGAAGGCGTTGCGCGCACCGTATCTAACGCGCTGCGCCGCCCGCGCATGACATGGCGGACGGCGGTGCAGAAAGGCGATCCGGGGTCCCGTAAGGTCAGGAACCCCAGCTGCGGATCGGGCCGCAATCCATATGCACGAAGTTCGAACGCGAATACTTGCCGACGCCGCCAGCCTTGCAGGCCATCGCGGCTTGGTACATCTGGTTGACGGAGCGCGATTTCAGACGCAGATCCGCGGCCTTGCCGGACATGTGCAACGAATTCTTCGCCACGCCACCCGATCTGCGGCGCAGCATCGCGTTGGTCTGCGGAGAGCGATAGCCCGATAGCATCATGTAGGGTTCATTTGTCTGCAGCAGCCGGTGCGACGCCGCCGCCACATCGATCGTGCGCGGGTCGATGCCGATCGCCGTCCCCGTCCGCCAGTCGCGCATGAAGATATTGATTTCATTCAGGGCTTCGCGAACATACTTGCCGTTCACCCAGTACACGGTATCAAGGCTTTCGCCGGTCCTGCCATTATACATCCGAACGCGCCGCATGTCGCCTGCACCGCGAAGAAATCCGAACGCGTTGGCCATCACCGGGGCTGCCGCCACGCTGGTTGCTGCGAACACCCCAAGAATGCCGCGGCGCGAGATAAGGTCCATTGTCATGTCAGATCGCCTGTCCTGCTTCGTATTTCGCCGCGTTGGATCGCGGCTTCGCCGAGGTTTATCCCCAACTTCCTAACAATATGTCAAAAGAACGTGCGTTCAGGAACTGTTTCCTCGCAGCACGCCAAGATTTTTCACGCGATAGGCGAAAAATTGCCAATCGATGCTGAGTGCCAAAACCGCCGCAGGTATGTGCCTTTTTGGCAACTATCGACTTGCCGAAGTCGTAATCGCGTGAACAGGCACTGGTTCGAATCCGGTCCGAATGGCAGGATAGATTGGGTGTTTTCCGGGTGCTGTGATGCGATCGCGTAGATTTCTGCCCGTCATCGGCCTTCTGATGGCGACCGTGGCTGTGCAACCGGCGATTGCACAGTCCGGACTGGTTCCGGGGCGTGCGGCGGGCGTTGCTCTGGCGCCACAGCTGCATTTCACCTCTGACGAAATGGCGCTGGCAAACGCTGTTGCCGACCGTCCTCAGTTGGCCGCGTTCTATGGCAGTCATGGATTGCGACCGATTTTCCAAGGCGAAGACGGCGACAGATTGCGCAAGGCGCTGCATCAGGCGATCCGGTCGGCGCCCCGCCATGGCCTACCGGTCGAGCGCTATCGTCCCGAAATGCTTGCCGGCGTAGGGCAGGGTCTGCAGTCCGAGGTGATCCATGCCAGCGTATTGCTGCGGTATCTGCGCGACATGACGGGAGGGGTCATCCGACCGTCCGATGCGGATCCTCAGATCAGGCGGCAGGTGCGGCGTGCGGACATTTCCGGACTGATCCGCGCATTTGTCGATGCCGCTGATCCGGCATCCTATCTTGCGTCTGTCGCGCCGGACCATCCGGCATATCTTGCCCTGCAGGACGCGCTTGCAGGCGCGCCCGATCTGACCGTTCCCGACCATCTTCCGTCTGTGCCGCCCGCGATCTGGCGCGTCGGCATGCGCGGCGACGGGGTCCTGCCGCTGAGGGTGCGACTGGAAAGCATCGGATTCTCGGCGCAGTCGCAAGACCCGCGGCTATATGACGCCGCATTGTCGGATGCGGTCGCGCGATATCAGGGCGCGGCGGGACTGCCCGCGGACGGGGTTGCCGGTCCGCAGACCATCGCTGCGCTGAATGGCGATCCCGCAGCCCGAAGCGACCGGCGCAGCCGCAGGCTGATGGTCGCGTTGGAGCGGATGCGCTGGATGGCGGGCGAGGATCTGGATGCGCGTCATGTGTGGGTCAATATTCCTGAATACACCGCCCGGATCATGGATGGCGGGCACGAGGTCTTCCGGACCCGCGTGGTGGTCGGCAAGACCGAGCATGATATGCGCACGCCGGAATTTTCTGACCAAATGGAGTATGTCGTCGTCAATCCGCGCTGGAACGTGCCACGCTCGATCACCGTCAAGGAATATCTGCCCCGGCTGAAGGCGAATCGCTATGCCGTGTCGCATCTGGACGTGATTGACGGGCGCGGCAATGTCGTGGCCCGCGACCGGGTCGATTTTGCCCGCTACACGGCGTCGAACTTTCCCTACCGGATGCGCCAGAAACCCAGCGATGATAATGCGCTGGGGTTGGTGAAGTTCATCTTCCCCAACCCTTGGAACATCTATCTTCACGACACGCCGACCAAGCATCTTTTCAGCCAAAGCAGGCGCGCCTATTCGCATGGCTGCGTCCGCGTGGGCGATCCGTTCGATCTGGCGACGCAGCTGCTGTCACAGCAAAGCCAGGATCCGCGCGGGATGTTCGACCGCGCCCTGGCGCGTGACCGCGAGGTGTGGTTGCAACTGACGCCGAACGTCCCTGTGCATCTGGTCTATTTCACGGCATTCCCGGATGAGACCGGCCAGATTCGCTTCTTCGACGATATTTACGGGCGCGATGCCGCCATTTGGGATCGCCTGCAAGCTGCCGGACTGGATTTGAACAGCGAAAGCGATTAAATCGCCCTCTGAAAGAAGGGTGCGATGACAAGATCGGTGACAATCGGAGAATTGGCCCGCGCATTGGATGCGCGAAGCTGGGGTGACGCGGCGCTGCCTGTGATCGGCGCGGCCGAGCCCGCGGCGACATCGCCGGTGGGGCCAGATGGCGGTGTGATCGCGCTGGCCATGGCTCCGAAATACGCCGAGGCGTTGAAGCCCGGCAGCATGGCGATCCTTGCCGAAGGGATGGACCCCGAGGCTTATGGGCTGAAGGCGGCGATCTTCGCGCCACGGCCTCGATTGCTGATGGCCGGGCTGACGCGCGCCTTCGATGCCGGGCCGGACATCGCGCCCGGTATTCATCCGACCGCGGTCGTCGATGCGTCGGCCGTGATCGGGGCGGACACGGCGATCGGGCCTTTTGTGGTCATCGGCCCGGGGGTTCGGATCGGTGCGGGCGCCCGGATCGGGCCCCATGTGTCGGTCGGACGCAATGCAAGGATCGGCGATCAGGCATTGATCCATGCCGGTGCGCGGATCGCGCATGGCGTGCACGCGGGCGACCGGCTGATCGTCCAGTCGGGGGCGGTCATCGGCGGGGACGGATTTTCATTCGTTACGCCCGAGGAATCCGGGATCGAGGAAATCCGGCGAACCCTTGGTGCGCGCGAAGATATTCGGCAGCAGCACTGGACGCGCATCCATTCCCTGGGCGGGGTCGAGCTGGGACACGATGTCGAGATCGGGGCGAACGCGACGATCGACCGTGGAACGATCCGGGCGACCCGCGTCGGCGACGGCACGAAGATCGACAATCTTGTCATGCTTGGACATAATGTCGTTGTCGGTCGCGATTGCCTGCTGTGTTCGCAGGTGGGTGTCGCGGGATCGTCGCGCATCGGCGATAGGGTGGTGCTTGCCGGTCAGGTTGGCGTGAACGACAATATCGAGATAGGCGACGATGTGATCGCTGGTGGCGCGACGAAGATTTTCACCCGTGTTCCGTCCGGCCGCGTCATCCTGGGCAATCCGGCGGTGAAAATGGAGACCCAGATGGAAATCCAGAAAGCCATGCGCCGTCTGCCACGTTTCGCACAACAGCTAGCAAAGCTTCAGGAAACTGTTACACGACTGTTGGAAAAGGCCTGAGCAGGAGGCTCCATGACCGGCACGATCAAATCCCGTATCAAATCCATCATCGCGGAACAGGCGATGCTTGAACCTGATCAGATCAGCGACGATTCGACGCCCGAGGATCTGGGCATAGACAGCCTGGGCCTGGTCGAATCGATCTTTGCGCTGGAAGAGGAATTCGACATCTCGATTCCGTTCAACGCGAACGAACCGGACAAGTCTGATTTCGACATCTCGAACATGGGCACGATCATCGCGGCGGTTCAGCGCCTCGTGGCGCAAAAAGCTGCATGAGTCCGAAGAAAACCGGCAAGAAGACCGCCCGAGAACAATCTGTCGGCGCTGGCGACAGGTCCGCATCTCCCCATGGGGACGGGCTGCGGCGTGTGGTCATCACCGGTGCCGGCACGATCAATGCGCTTGGCCATGATGTCGAGACAACTCTGGCCGCGTTCCGCGAGGGGCGCAGCGGCATCACCGCGCTGAACTTCCGTGATGTGGACCGGCTGTCCATCCAGATCGGCGCGCAGATCCACGACTGGCGCCCGGAAGACTATTTCAACCGCCAGCAGATCCTGCTGTATGACAAGTTCACCCAATTCACGCTGTTGGCGGCCAAGCAGGCGGTCGCGCAGTCCGGCCTGGCCTTTCACGGGGCGTTGGGGCTGCGATCCGGTGTCATCCTGGGCACCGCCGGCGGCGGGCTGAACACCTGGGACGACAATTACCGGGCGGTCTATGAAGAGGGCAAGAACCGGGTTCATCCCTTTGTCGTTCCGAAATTGATGAACAACGCCGCCGCCAGCCATACCTCGATGGAATTCGGGTTGCGCGGGCCTTCGTTCACGGTCGCCACGGCCTGCGCCAGTTCCAACCATGCGATGGGACTTGCGTTCCAGATGGTGCGCTCGGGGGCGGCGCAGGTCATGCTGACCGGCGGCTCCGAGGCGATGTTGTGCTTTGGCGGCGTGAAAGCCTGGGAAGGGCTGCGGGTCATGTCGAAAGATGCCTGTCGCCCGTTCAGTGCAAACCGAAACGGCATGGTGCAGGGCGAAGGCGCGGGCGTCTTCGTGTTCGAGGACTATGACCACGCGCGCGCGCGCGGCGCCGAGATCCTGGCCGAGGTGGTGGGCTTTGCCATGTCGTCGGATGCGCAGGATATCGTGATGCCATCGGCGCAGGGCGCCGAACGTGCGATCACCGGCGCGCTGCGCGACGCCGGCCTGAATCCCGATCAGATCGGCTATATCAATGCGCATGGCACGGGCACGGCCGCCAATGACAAGACCGAATGCGCCGCCGTTGCGCATGCTTTCGGTCATCATGCGGACCGGCTGATGATATCGTCCACCAAGTCGATGCACGGGCATCTGATCGGCGGCACCGGTGCGGTCGAACTGCTGGCCTGCATCATGGCACTGCGTGACGGGATCATCGCACCCACCATCGGCTATCAGGAACCTGATCCGGAATGCGCCCTCGATGTCGTTCCGAACGAGGCCCGCGAGGCGAAGGTCGATGCAGTCCTGTCGAACGCTTTCGCGTTCGGTGGCCTGAACGCGGTCATTGCGCTGCGCAGTATCTGACCCGTTCCTACACCCGATTGTCCAACAGAAAACCGCGCCCGATCAGGGCGCGGTTTGCGATGTGATGGCCGGGGGCGATCAGCAGTCTTATTCGGCCGCAGCTGCGTCTTTCGCGGCATAGGCGCTGAGTTCGTCGAATGCGGCGGTAAAGCCTGCAAGCGACAGGCCCAGTTCGACCGGCTGCTTCGGGTCGCCGCCGAACGGCATCAGCGTCACGGTCGCATTCCTGCCGCGTTTCATCTGGCTCAGCTCTTCCGCCGACAATCCAATCCGCGACACGCAGCCCACCGGCGCGCAGAAGCTGAATGGGTAGCCGCGCGGCTTGCCGTTATCGACCGCAAAGCCAAGGCCCTGGATCAGGTCGGTCTCCAGCGGCGCGACCAGCGTCGCGCCTGCGGCGACGTCGCCATTGGTCAGCGGGATCAGCGTCAGTTCGGCGACCGAGTTCCCATCCGCGTCCTGCATCAGTTGATACAGTTCGCAGGGATCCTTGCCCTGTTCTGCCTTGATGCAGCGGACGGTCCAGTCGCTGTGCGAAGACTTGGCATAATAGCTGCCGATCTTGGGCTCGCCCGAGGCGGCATCGTCCGTCGCCGCATCGGCGCCGGTGGTGGGGGCCGCAGCGGCGGGCTGTTCGTCGGCAGCCGCAGCGCCAGCAGCCGGTGCGTCGGCTGCGGGGGCGTCGGCGGTCGCATCCTCGCCGGACGACGTGTCAGCGGCGGGCGCTTCGGTCGCTGGTGCTTCCGCTGCGGGCGCGTCGGTCGCTGGTGCTTCCGCTGCGGGCGCGTCGGCGGTGCTGGACTGGGCGGCGCTGTCGGGTTCGGCCGGTGTGGCGCTGTCCTGTGCGAAAGCCGGGGCAGCAATCAGGGCCAGCGCGGCCAACAGTGCCTGCGAGGGTTTGATCGGCATATTCGTGTCTTCCCTTTGCTCGATGCTTTTCAGTCGCCTAGCATGTCTCTGGATCTTTGTCAGGATCAAGATCCCCACGCTTCTTCACCTTGGCTTGACCCACGATCCATCTTGTCGCGTGACAAGCGGATCCTTGCCGCTGGCGGGAAACCCCTGCGCTTCGTCTTGCCGTGTCAGGCGCGGCGACCCATGTTTCCAGAAATAGCGTAGCCTTTGCGCTTCAGCATAGGGGATGCAGATCTGAAAAGGGTCGCAGATTTCCCTGCGACCCCTACGCCTAAGGCGTTCTCTCCCTGCCGGACTGGCCGGTCATCATTGGCTGCACGCTAGTCGCGCAGCCGTGATCCGTCAACAGGACATTGCGTCATCATCGATCACAAAAAAAGCCGCGCCCGAGGGCGCGGCAGTCCAACAGGGAGGAAGGTCCGGGTCACGGCAATGATCCCCGGACAAATCCAATATGGCACGAATCTGTTAAGATTGTATTGTCGCATCGCGCGCACTTCGAGCGCGGCTATTGGCAAGCGACAGGGACGACGCAGATATGACAGCGGTACTGGACGAACGGGCTGGAACGGTTTTCGTGGGCGGGGCCGGCAGAGACCATGCATCACCGCAATCGCTGCTGCTGAAATATGCAAATCGTCATGGCATGATCGCCGGCGCCACCGGTACCGGGAAGACGGTCACCCTGCAGACCCTGGCTGAAAGCCTGTCCCTTGCGGGCGTGCCCGTGTTCATGTCCGACGTGAAGGGTGATCTTGCGGGCCTGTCGCAACCCGGCAGTCAGGATGCGCCATTGCACGAGGCGTTCCGGAAACGGGCCGACCAGATCGGGCTGACGCTGGAGTATCAGTCCTTTCCGGTGACGTTCTGGGATGTCTGGGGCGAAAAGGGACATCCGGTCCGCACCACACCTGCCGAGATGGGGCCGCTTCTGTTGTCGCGGCTGCTCGATCTGACAGACGTCCAGGAAGGCGTGATGAACATTGCCTTCCGCGTCGCGGATGAGCAGGGGCTGGCCTTGCTGGATCTGGGCGATCTTCAGGCGATGCTGGTCTGGGTCGGCCAGAATGCTGCCGATCTGTCGCTGCAATACGGCAATGTCAGCACCGCCAGTGTCGGCGCGATCCAGCGCGCGTTGCTGGTTCTGGAAAATCAGGGCGGCAACAAGCTGTTCGGTGAACCGGCGCTGGAACTGGCCGATCTGTTGCGCGTGGATCAGGCCGGGCGCGGGGTCGTTAATATCCTGGCTGCCGACCGGTTGATGAATTCACCGCGGCTTTATGCAACATTCCTTCTGTGGCTGCTGTCCGAGCTGTTCGAACAGCTTCCCGAGGTCGGCGATCCCGATCGACCACGCGTCGCGTTCTTCTTCGACGAATCGCATCTGCTGTTCGACGACGCCCCGAAGGCGTTGATCGACAAGGTCGAACAGGTGGCCCGGTTGATCCGATCCAAAGGGGTCAGTGTCTGGTTCATCAGCCAGAACCCTGCCGATATCCCCGAGGATGTTCTGGGTCAGCTGGGAAATCGCGTGCAGCACGGTCTGAGGGCGTTCACCGCCAAGGATCAGAAGGCGCTGCGTCTGGCTGCCCAGAACTATCGCACGAATCCGGATTTCGACATCGCCGAGGCGATCCAGTCGGTCGGCACCGGCGAGGCGGTCACATCGCTGCTTGAAGCCAAGGGCGTGCCCGGCATCGCGCAGCGGACCCTGATCCGTCCGCCTTTCAGTCGCCTCGGCCCAGTGGACGAGGCCGAACGCAAGGCGGTACTTGCCGCCTCGCCGATGGGCGCGAAATATGACCTTGGTCTGGACCGTGAATCCGCGAAAGAGATTCTGGCCAAGCGCGCCGATCAGGTTGCACAGGAAAGTCTGGCGGCAAAGCAGAATGTCGGCTCAGATGACGACCTGTTCGACATGAGCCGCGACGAGTATCAGAACGCCCGTCGATACGAACCGCGCCAAGAGGCCGCATCGGGCACCAGGCGGCGCAGCTCGCGCAGCGACAGCATTGCCGAAACATTCGGCAAGAGCCTTGCCCGGCAACTTGGCACGAAATCCGGGCAGGCGCTGGTCAGGGGTGTGCTGGGGTCGCTGTTCCGAGGGCGCTGAGCGCCACGGCACCGACCTTTGCCAAGCGGTCGATCGTCGTTCCCGTACCGACCGGGTGAGGGACGCTGCTGACGGCGGCACGCATTTCGGCCAGGATCGCGATCATCAGCATGACATGGCGCTGCATGTCGTAATCCGCATCGTGGTTGCGGCGCGCATCGTTCAGCAATGCTTCCTCGGCGCGCAGCCTTGGCAGTGCCGCGCCTGGCGCCGGGCACCGCTCGGCACGCAGAAGGCGTGGCAGGTCGCGGCTGCGCCGCCACCCCTGCTGACCCTCGCGCGCGGCACGGATCAGCGATGCAGGGCGTCGCAGGCCTGAATGCAGCGGGCGTGGGCGGAAGGCGATCACATTCTGCATCGCGGTCATGGCAAGATCCTCCTGGCTGTCGATGTGATGGACCATTGCACAACCAATGCGTGTGTTGCCGAAAGCCTTGATGCAGCGCGCGCAGGGGCAAGAAATCTTTAGGATTTGTTAGGGAATGTTGCGGCTATGTGCAGAAAGCAGCCTGTCATCCACAGGAACTAACGCAACCCAGGGTGGTCTTCTGCCGGGCTGCCCGAGGACGACAAGGGACTAGACATGACCATATTGACCGGCGACTTCGCAATCGACACGGGAGGCGCAGACCACCGATCGCAGATCGGTGTCGGCGCGGCCGGACGTGACGATTTGCCGGAAGATGCCAAACTGTATCTGCGCCATGTCGAGCACGGAGAAACGATCCGCGCGCTGGCCCGAGAGGCAGGCTGCCATGCCTCGACGATCCTGCGGCGCATTCGCCGGTTCGAGGCACGTCGCGACGATCCGCTGGTCGATGGGGCATTGTCGGACCGTCCTGTGGACCCGGCAAGCATGGACGACCGCGCGGCGCTGCGCCTGTTGCGCCGGCTGGCCGAACCGGGCGCGGTTCTGGCTTGCGCCGAGGGGATGGAAAAGGCGATCGTCACCCGGGACGACATTCGCACTGCCGTTCTGGACCGCCACATGGCCGAGGATCTGGCGCTGCGGGGATGGGTCGTTCAAAGCGGGCAGGGCGGGCGCATCCGCAGATATGTTCTGGCCCCTGCCGGACGCGAGGCGCTGCGCCGGATGCTGCGTTCACCACGGCAGCGCGAAGCGGTGCCCGGACCCGCAGATTTCCGTCAGGCCAGTCCGGTGCAGGCTCAGCCAGTACAAGGCATGGCCGAGGATCAGGCCGGATTCGAACACGCCGAACGTCACCGCATCCTCGAAGACCGCATGATTCAGGATCCCGATGACGGGCATCGCAGATCCGCGCGCGTCAATGTCGCGGAAAGCCCGCTGCTGCTGCTTGCCCGCCGGCGCGACCAGAACGGTCAGCCTTTCCTGTCCTCGGGAATGGTCGGGGCAGGCGAGCGGCTGCGCGAGGATTTCGAACTGGCGCAGATGGGACCGCGTGTCACCCAGAACTGGGATGGCTTCATGACCGCCGGGATCGACGTCTCACGCAACGGTGCGGGCTATCGCGGCGGCTCGGAATCCGCGCGCAATCGCGTTGCGTGTGCATTGCGAGAGTTGGGCCCAGGGATGGGCGACATCGTGCTGCGGGTCTGCTGCTTTCTGGAAGGGATCGAACTGACTGAAAGGCGTCTGGGCTGGTCGGCCCGATCGGGCAAGGTTGTTCTGCGTCTTGCCCTGATGCGCCTTGAGCGCCATTATCAAGAAACCTACGGCACGGGTTTGCCCATGATCGGCTAGGTATCACCGGGGATCGCGGTGAAAGGGATGCTGCAAACGGCATCCCTTTTCGATTCAGGTGCCGATTGCCAGGTACATGGGCGGCGCGATAAGTGATGCAAGCGCAGACTGCAGCATATGATCAGGTGGGTTTATGAACATTACACTTCGCCAGCTGCGTTATTTCCTGGCCCTGGCTGATCATGGGCATTTCACGCGCGCCGCCGAGGTGACCCATGTCAGTCAGCCAGCCCTGTCCATGCAGATCCGCGCGCTGGAGGAAATCGCCGGCGGCCCGTTGGTCGAACGCATAACGGGTGGCGTGGTTCTGACGCCGCGCGGTCGTGAACTGGCGGCCCATGCGCGCCGGGTGATGGCCGCGATGGCGGGCCTGGAACAGGGGCTGCGGCAACCGGGCGAAGGCGGTCGGCTGATGCTGGGTATGATCCCGACGGTCGCGCCCTATCTGCTGCCCGAGGCATTGCCGGTGCTGCGTGCAAGGGATGTCGGCCGCGATCTGCATCTGCGCGAGGCGCAGACAGACCGTCTGATGGACGAACTGGATTGCGGCCGTCTGGATGCCGTTGTGGTGGCAACCCCGCCCGAGGGCAGGGGTATGGTCGCGGCGCCGCTGTTCACTGATCGTTTTCTGCTGGCCGGCAGTGCCGCGCGGATCGCGCAGATTCAGGGGCGCGCGGTTGCACCCAAGGAACTGGATCCCGGTCAGCTTCTGCTGCTGGATGAAGGGCATTGTCTGGGCGATCAGGCGCTGGAGGTGTGCGGACTGAACCGCCGGTCGAGCCATCTTGATCTGGGCGCCGCCTCGCTTTCGACGTTGTGCAGGTTGGCCGCGCAGGGCATGGGCCTGACATTCCTGCCGCAGATCGCGCTTCGTCAGGAAATTGCGGCAGCGCCTGGTCTGAGGGCTATCGCGTTTCCAGATCCACAACCCCTGCGCGAGGTTGTGTTGATCCGAAGGGCATCGACGCCTGCCGAGGGGTGGTTTGATGAACTTGCCGACACGCTGCGCGCCGCCGCGCGAAACCTGATGTAGCCAAACGAAGGGCCGCGCCGGTCGCGGCCCCCCAATCTCTGCGTCCTCAGGCGGGCTCGGAGACGCGCGCGGTTTGCAGATAGCCCAGCACAGTCTCGGGCGAGGTCTCGCCGTAGGGGTCGTCCGCGCAATCGTCGCAACGCCCCGGTTCTTCGAACCATTTTTCTACGATGCCGTCGTTGATCACGGCGGCATAACGCCAGCTGCGCGCGCCGAAACCCAGATTGTCCTTGCGCACCAGCATGCCGACCTTTTCGGTGAACGATCCCGACCCGTCGGGAATGACCGTCACGTTCTGCAGTCCCTGTGCCTTCGCCCACTGGTTCATCACGAAGCTGTCGTTGACGGACATGCAGTAGATCGCGTCGACCCCCAGTTCGCGCATCTGGTCGAACGCGAGATCGAAGCCCGGCAGCTGGTAGGTCGAGCAGGTCGGCGTGAAAGCACCCGGCAGCGAGAAAAGGACAACGCGCTTGCCGGCAAAATAATCCGCCGTCGTCATGTCCTGCCAGCGGAATGGGTTCGGCCCGCCCACCGATTCGTCGCGGACCCGAGTCCTGAACGTCACCTGGGGAAGTGTGCTGCCAATCTTCATCCTGATATTCCTATACATCTGCATTGTCTCCTCCCCTCGTCCCATGCCGCGATGCAGCGTAGGGAATGCACATGCAGCATGCCGCGTGGCGTTGATCAAGCCCCGGTTTGGGATTAGATAGAACGAAACTCAGCGAAAGGTCGGACATGACCGAGATCACCGCGCCGCAACTGCCCCGTCTTCGCCATCCCGAAAAGGCACATCGGCCCGATCAGGCGCAGCCGAAAAAGCCAGACTGGATCCGCGTGAAGGCGCCGGTCAGCGAAGGCTACAAGCGCACGCGCGATATCATGCAGGAACATCGCCTTTTGACGGTCTGCGAAGAGGCGGGCTGCCCGAATGTCGGCGAATGCTGGAGCCAGGGTCACGCGACCATGATGATCATGGGCGAGATCTGCACGCGCGGCTGCACGTTTTGCAACGTCTCGACGGGGCGCCCGAATGAGCTGGACGTGTTCGAACCCGGCCGCGTTGCGCATGCGGTCCAGAAGCTGGGCTTGAACCATGTCGTCATCACCAGTGTGGACCGTGACGATCTGGACGATGGCGGGGCCGAGCATTTCGCCCAGACGATCCGCGCGATCCGCCATCGCAGCCCCGATTCGACGATCGAGGTGCTGACCCCCGACTTCCTGAAATCCAGGCCGGGCTCTCTGGAAATGGTGGTCGAAGCACGCCCGGATGTCTTCAACCACAATCTTGAAACGGTGCCGGGGCTTTATCCCACAGTTCGGCCGGGTGCGCGGTATTTCCATTCCCTGCGGCTGCTGCAGCGGGTCAAGGAACTGGATCCGTCGATGTTCACCAAGTCGGGCATCATGGTCGGACTGGGCGAGGATCGTCAGGGTGTCCTGCAGGTCATGGACGACATGCGCGCCGCCGATGTGGATTTCATGACCATCGGGCAGTATTTGCAGCCAAGCCCCAAACATCACCGCGTGGATCGCTTCGTGGCGCCCGACGAGTTCGCGAACTATGAAAAATCCGCCTACGGCAAGGGGTTCCTGATGGTTTCCGCGACCCCGCTGACGCGCTCGTCCTATCATGCCGGCGACGATTTCGCGCAGTTGCGCGCCGCGCGGCTGGCCAAGCTGGGCTTGGCCTGAAGCAGGCTGTCGCATGCCTGCCGCGCGCTTGGGTCGGTTGATGTGAAACGCGCATCTGACCTCTTGCAAAACGGCGCGCTGCGGCTTAGGCGAAGGTCATACATCGACGACCGGTTCGGTGGGTTCGTGGGGCACAAGCCTTTTGCTTTCCCTGATCACGGCGTTGATATGATTGCCACGTTTGCGCGGCGATCCACCCGGTGCGGGTGTGGCGGAATGGTAGACGCGAGGGTCTCAAACACCCTTTCCGCAAGGAGTGTCGGTTCGAGTCCGACCACCCGCACCAATTTCAAGTCCTTTAACTGAAGCTGTCCTGCGCCAACGGATTGCGCCACAAGACCGCGGCTGCGGATTTGCAGCCGCCTGCCGAGATCGCGCGGGCATTCATGCAGGATCATGGGCCGATCCGACAGATCGGCGACCCATCTGAACCAAAGCGCCTTGTGGTTATCCGCGATGCGCCCCGGCAGCCAGATCGCGGACGAAATCCAGGATCTCGGGGACCGGACGACATTCGCCGATCAGTTTAACGATGGCGCTGCCGACGACGCAGCCATCGGCGACCGAGGCGACCTGTTCGGCGGCTTCCGGGGTCGAGATGCCGAACCCGACCACCACCGGCAGCTTCGCGGCCTTCTGGATGCGCGCGACCTCGGGGGCGACCTCTGCTGCATCTGCGGCGGGGCCGCCGGTGATGCCCGTGACGCTGACGTAATAGACAAAGCCGCTGGTGTTCTTGACCACGGCGGGCAGACGCCGGTCGTCGGTGGTGGGCGTTGCCAGACGGATGAAGTTCAACCCGGCGCGGCCTGCGGGAATGCAGAGTTCGTCGTCTTCCTCGGGCGGCAGATCGACCACGATCAACCCGTCCACGCCGGCCTCGACAGCGTCTTTCAGGAACTGATCGACACCGCCGTCGCGCGCATAGATGGGATTGTAATATCCCATCAACACGACCGGCGTCTCGTTGTCCTGCTTGCGGAACGCGCGCAGCATGTCCAGCGTGCGGGATACGCTGCCGCCCTGCGCCAGGGCCCGCTGACCGGCCGCCTGAATGGTCGGACCGTCCGCCATCGGATCGGTGAACGGCATCCCCAGCTCGATGATATCGACGCCTGCGGCCGGCAGTCCGGACATGATCTCAAGCGCAGTCGCGTCGTCGGGATCAGATGCCATCATGTAGGCCACGAAGGCTTTCTTTCCCTCGGCCTGCAACGCCGCGAAACGCTTGTCGATTCTGGTCATGTCCGTCCCCGTCTTCCGTTGCCTCAGCACTAGCCTTGATGACCGCCATGCGCAATCCGGGCAGGCTGGACTTGGCGCCGCATGGGGCCTAAGTAGCGGCGAAATTCAGGAAAGGGTGCGATCATGGGCTTTCGGATGGGAATTGTCGGGCTGCCGAATGTGGGCAAGTCCACGCTGTTCAATGCGCTGACCAGAACCGCCGCCGCACAGGCCGCCAATTTTCCCTTCTGTACGATCGAGCCGAATGTGGGCGAGGTGGCCGTGCCCGACCCGCGCCTTGACAGGCTGGCCGGGATCGCGGGCAGCAAGCAGATCATCCCGACGCGGATCACCTTTGTCGATATCGCGGGTCTGGTGAAGGGCGCCAGCAAGGGCGAAGGGCTGGGCAACCAGTTCCTGGCCAATATCCGCGAAGTCGATGCCATCGCCCATGTGCTGCGCTGCTTCGAGGATGGCGACGTCACCCATGTCGAGGGGCGCGTCGACCCCATCGCGGATGCCGAGGTGATTGAAACCGAGCTGATGATCGCCGACATGGAATCGGTCGAACGTCGTCTGGCCAATCTGGCGCGCAAGCTGAAGGGCGGCGACAAGGAGGCCGCTGAGCAACAGGACCTGCTGAAGCGCGCCCTTGCCGCGCTGGAAAACGGTCAACCTGCCCGAACGGTGGACATCGCCGAGGATGAGCGCAAGACGTGGAATATGCTGCAACTGCTGACGTCCAAGCCGGTGCTGTATGTCTGCAATGTGGCCGAGGACGAGGCCGCCAAGGGCAATGCCCTGTCCGACAAGGTTGCAGAGATGGCCAAGGCGCAGGGCGCGGGCCATGTCGTGATATCGGCCAGGATCGAGGAAGAGATTAGCCAGCTTGAGGCCGAAGAGGCCCAGATGTTCCTGGGAGAGATGGGGCTGGACGAAGCCGGGCTGGATCGGCTGATCCGCGCTGGCTATGATCTGCTGGGTTTGCAGACCTATTTCACCGTCGGCCCGAAAGAGGCCCGCGCCTGGACGATCACCAAGGGCACGCTTGCTCCGCAGGCTGCGGGCGTGATTCACGGCGATTTCGAAAAGGGCTTCATCCGCGCGGAAACCGTGGCCTATGACGATTACATCTCGGGCAATGGCGAGGCGGGCGCGCGCGAGGCAGGCAAGCTGCGGGTCGAGGGCAAGTCCTACGAGGTCAAGGACGGCGATGTCCTGCACTTCCTGTTCAACGCCTGAACCGCAGCGGCAAGGCGCGAACTGAAAAGGCCGGGCAATCGCCCGGCCTTTCGCATCCTGCCACGGGCTCAGACGATCACTCGCGGTTACCCATGAATTGCAGAAGGAACATGAACAGGTTCAGGAAGTCCAGATACAGGCGCAGTGCGCCCATGATCGCGGTCTTGCCGATGAAGTCCTTGTCCGAACCGGCCATCTGCAGATAGGTGTTCTTGATGTTCTGCGTGTCATAGGCGGTCAGGCCCGCAAAGATCAGCACGCCCAGGATCGAGATCGCGAACTGCATCGCCGAGCTTTGCAGGAAGATGTTCACGATCGAGGCGACGATCAGGCCGATCACCCCCATGATCAGGAAGCTGCCCCATCCCGAGATGTCCTTCTTGGTGGTATAGCCCCACAGCGACAGACCCGCGAAGGCGATCGCCGTCACAAGGAAGGTCTGCACGATCGAGAACGGCGTATAGACCAGAAAGATCGAGCTGATCGACAGGCCCATCAGCGCCGCGAAGGCGTAGAACATGAACGTCGCGCCCTGCACCGACAGGCGGTTCATCGCCGCGCCGAACGCGAACACCATCAGCAGCGGGGCAAACATGATCACCCATTTCAGCGGCGAGGCATAGATCGCCATGCCAAGCTGGGTCAGCTGCCCGCTTGCATCGACGGCAGCCGTGCTGATGCCGTAGGCTGCGACGGCGGTCACACCCATGCCGACCGCCATCAGCCCATAAACCTTGTTCATGTAGGCCCGCAGGCCTTCGTCAACGGCCGCGCTGCGGCTGCCAACGCCCTGCGCGGTTCGGTATGTGTTGTAATCTGCCATCAATGTCTCCCTCTCAGGCGTTGCGGGCAATGCCCCTGCATATGCGAACCATATTGGCAGGCTGACGCCCCGTTTCAATGCCGAAACGATGCCCGGACCGCGCATTTCACATGGTTATCACGATCTTTCCAACCGATTTCCGGCTGCGCAGCAGCTGATAGGCTTCGGACAGCCGCTCCAGCGGCAGAACCTGACCGGCGACAGGCGCCAGACGGCCGTTTTCGAACATCCGCAGCAGGTCGTCCACGCTTGTCCTGATGGCTTGCGGATCCAGTTGACGATAGCCACCCCAATAAAATCCGTGAATCGCGATGTTCTTGACCAGTGCGTGGTTCAAGGGCAGTGCGGATGGCTTGCCCCCGGCAAATCCGATCACCAGAAACCTGCCGCCGCGCCGCAGGGCGCCGAACGCCTGCAGTCCTGCCGTGTCGCCGACCGGGTCATAGACGACATCTACGCCTCCCAGCTCCCTCAGCGCCGACTTCAGATCCGGGCAGTTCGTGCTGTCGATCACATCAGCGGCACCGGCGGCACGCACCGTTTCCAGGCGTTCGGGGCCGCGGGCGATCCCGATGACGCGGGCGCCAAGCGCGTGACCGATTTCGACCGCCGTCAGGCCGACGCCGCCCGCGGCCCCCAGCACGGCCAGCGTCTCGCCTTCGCGCAGTCCTGCGCGCATTGTCAACGCCAGGTGGCTGGTGCCGTAGGCGACCAGAAAGCCCGCCGCCTGCTCGAAACTCATTCGGTCCGGAATGACATGGCAGGCCACGGAAGGCACGGCGATCACCTCGGCCAGTGTCCCGGGAAACGACACCGCCACGCGGTCCCCGACAGACAGGCCGCTGGATGAGGGTGCGTCGATCACCTCGCCCGCGCCTTCCAGCCCGGCGACGAACGGGGCGTCTTGCGGTTCCTGATACTGTCCTTTCGCCTTCAGCAGATCGGCAAAGTTCAACGCGCCCGCCCGCATGCGCACAAGAACCTTTCCATCTGCAGACCGCGGTGCGGGATGGCGCAGGACGACAGGGTCCTGACCCAGCGCCTCGACGCGGGCGATTCGTATCTGCTCAGTCATCACGATCTCCGGAAAAATAAGACAATGAGTTCACCTGCTTGGCCTGTTCATCCCAAAGCTGCACAAAGCGCAATACGACACCTGTCTTTTTGGTCAGAAACGATCCAGTTAACCATGTTGACACTCGATAATTGCGGCGGCTTGGGCTACTGCCTCTTTAGATTGAATGGGGTTAACGATGAAACACGGTGTAGATGTTCATGTTGGTAAGCGTATCCGTCATCGTCGCTGGATGATCGGAATGACGCAACAGCAACTGGCCGACAAGGTCGGTATCAAATTTCAGCAGATTCAGAAATACGAAACCGGAATGAACCGTGTTTCCGCGTCCCGCCTTTGGGATATCGCGCGGGCGGTGGATGTTCCGGTCAGCTTCTTTTTCGAAGGTTTGCACGAAGGCGAGATTGAGGCCGCGGTCGAGGGTGACATCCTGGCCGATAAAGAAGCACTGCAGTTGGTTCGCGCCTATTACGCGATGCCCGCGGCGCAGCGCCGCCAGATCTTCGAACTGGCGCGGGTTCTTTCGGACGCCGCCTAAACACACGCTGATCCGGCCGACCACGACAGTGGCTCGGCGGGATTGTCTTTGGCGCATTGGCGTCAGCTTTCCCTGAACAGAGTGGTTTTCTGTGCCTGCGGCCACTGGCAGGCGCGATAACTTGCCGCTAGACCTGCCGGTAACGGATCACCACGGGCGGCGGGGGACAGCGATGCAGGACGCACAGCAGATCATCGACACCGCGCACGAAATGGCCGACGCGGCACGCAAGGCCATCCTGCCCCTGTTCCGATCGTCCAGCATCATTACGGACAACAAGCGGCCAGAGGATTTCGACCCCGTCACGCAAGCCGATCGCGCCGCCGAAGCCGCAATGCGTGACGTGTTGTCGCGAAGGCGGCCGCAGGACGGGATCTTCGGCGAGGAGTTCGGTCGGACCGACGGCGACAGCGGACTGACCTGGATACTCGACCCGATCGATGGCACGCGCGCCTTCCTGTGCGGCGCGCCAAGCTGGGGCGTGCTGATCGGGCTGGGCGACGACGCAGGGGGGATCCGTTACGGCCTGATCGATCAGCCCTACCTGCGCGAGCGTTTCGAAGGTGGCCTTGGGCGCGCCCGGCTGGTCGGACCGGATGGTGAAAGGGCGCTGGCCACGCGGCAAGGCGTCACGCTGAGCGGTGCCACGCTGATGACCACCTTTCCCGAAATCGGCTCATCCGCCGAGGCGCAGGCGTTCCGTCGTGTCGCGGATCGTGTGCGGCTGACCCGCTATGGTCTGGATTGCTATGCCTACGCGCTGCTGGCGCTTGGCCAGGTCGATCTGGTGATCGAGGCCGGGTTGCAGCAGTACGATATTGCCGGCCCGCTGGCGGTGGTCGAGGCGGCAGGCGGCATCGTGACCGACTGGCAGGGGGGATCCGCCGCACAGGGCGGGCAGGTGATCGCCGCTGCCTCGCGCGACCTGCATGCGCAGGCGCTGGAGATGTTGCGCGGCTGACCCCGCCATCGTTTCCGACCCACGAGAAAGAAAACGAGAACCGACAGGAGGCGCGCATGGCAGAAGAGGAACGTCCGGATCAGCAGGATCAGGCTGCCGAAAGTCAGGTTGCAGATCCGGATGAGGACGAATTTCTGCCGCGACGCGAACTTCTGGACCAGATCGACGAGGCCATCGAGGCCGAAGATCGCGACAGGCTGAATGCCCTGCTGGAACCGATGCATGCGGCAGATATCGCCGACATCATCGAACGTCTGCACGGTGCCGACCGGCGCAACTTCCTGCAATTGTACTCGGGCGAGATCGACGGCGAGATCCTGTCCGAGATCGACGAAGGCGTTCGCGAGGAGGTTCTGGAATTTCTGCCGCCCGAGGTGCTGGCAGAGGCTGTCCGCGAGATGGACAGCGACGATGTCGTTGACCTGATCGAGGACATGGACGAGGCGGAACGTGCCGGCATTCTTGCGGCGCTGGACGATTCCGATCGCGCTGCGGTCCAGCAGTCGCTGGCCTATCCCGAATACTCGGCCGGTCGCCTGATGCAGTCCGAGGTCGTGACCGCGCCCGAACACTGGACGGTGGGCGAAACCATCGACTTCCTGCGCGCCGAGGAATGGCTGCCCGAACAGTTTTATCACATCATTTTGGTCGATCCGCGCCGTCACCCGATCGGATATGTGGCGCTGGGACGGTTGCTGTCCTCGCCCCGTGCAACCGCCCTGCGCGAGATCACCGAAGACAGTTTTCGCCCGATCAGCGCCTATGCCGAGGAAGGCGACGTGGCGTACGCGTTCAACCAGTACCATCTGATCTCGGCACCCGTGGTGGATGGGGACGACCGGTTGGTGGGCGTCATCACGATGGACGACGCGATGGCCGTGATGGACGAGGAACACGAAGAAGACATCCTGCGACTTGCCGGTGTCGGCGAGGAATCGGCGATCACCGACAGCGTGACCGAGACGCTGCGACAGCGGCTGCCGTGGCTGATGGTGAATCTTCTGACGGCGGTGCTGGCGTCGCTGGTGATCGCGGTCTTCGAGGCCACCATCCAGAAGATCGTGGCACTGGCAGTGCTGATGCCCATCGTCGCCTCGATGGGCGGCAATGCGGGCACCCAGACGCTGACCGTGGCGGTGCGGGCCTTGGCGACGAAAAGCCTGACCGGCGGCAATGTCTGGCGGGTTGTTCGGCGCGAAGCCATCGTCGGGGTGCTTAACGGGCTGGCCTTTGCCGTGGTGATGGGGATCGTCGCCTATATCTGGTTCGACGGCGTGTCGCTGGCCGCGGTGATCGGCATCGCGATGATCGTCAACCTTGCCATCGCGGCGCTGGCAGGAATCCTGATTCCGCTGGCCCTTGAAAAGGCGGGTGCGGATCCTGCGCTGGCTTCGGGCACGTTCGTCACCACCGTGACCGACGTCGTGGGCTTCTTCGCGTTTCTTGGGCTGGCGTCGGCGGTCCTGCTGTGAGGGCGGCGGAAAAGGCACAGCTGCGCGCCCGCGCGCTTGCGGCACGTCTGCAATCTGGCGGCGATCAGCACGGGATTACCCGCAATCTGGCCGACGCGCTGCGCCCTTATGCCGGGCAGGTCTTGTCGGGATACTGGCCGATGCGCGGCGAGGCCGATCCTCTGCCGGCCATGGCGGCGCATTCCGGGCCATTGTGCCTGCCGGTCGTCACCGGCAAGGCCGTCCCGCTGATCTTTCGGGCATGGGACGGCAAGACCCTTGAGCCCGGTCCGTTCGGCACATCGCACCCTCCGGCACCCGCGCCGGAATTGTCGCCCCAGGTTCTGATCGTTCCGCTGGCCGCGTTCGACCGCGCCGGGAACCGGATCGGCTATGGCGGCGGCTATTACGACCGAACGCTTGAGGTATTGCGCCGCGACGGAGCCTGCGTCGCGATCGGTCTGGCATTCGCGTCGCAGGAAGTGCCATCGATCCCGGTCGAGGCTTTCGACCAGCGACTGGACATGATCGTGACCGATCAGGACGTCATCGTGCCGGCGGGCGACTGAGAGATCTGTTCAGGTCCGGCCTTGCGTATGCATCATCCGGCTTCGCCCAAGGCCCGGATGATAGCGCCGAAATCATCAGCTTTCAGGCTTGCGCCGCCCACCAGCGCGCCATCCACATCGGCGATTGCAAAGATCTCGGCGGCGTTCGACGGCTTGACGCTGCCACCATACAACAAGCGCAGATCGGCGGCGTCTCGGATCCTTTGGGCAAGAACGGCGCGTATGCGGCCGTGGACCTCGGCGATCTGATCTTTCGTCGGGGTGCGCCCCGAGCCGATCGCCCAGACGGGCTCGTAGGCGATGACGGTGTTCAGGGCAGTTGCGCCCGGAGGGACCGAACCTGCAAGCTGGGTTTCGATCACCTCCAAGGTCTGGCCAGAATCGCGCTGCGCCTCGGTCTCGCCCACGCAGATAATCGCAATCAGGTCGGCCTCGTGCGCGGCTGCCGCCTTGGCGGCAATGTCATCATCGGTTTCACCATGATCTGCGCGGCGTTCAGAATGGCCGACGATGACGTAATCCGCGCCGACATCCTTCAACTGCACGGCCGAGATGTCGCCGGTATGCGCCCCGGAGGATCGGGTGTGGCAATCCTGACCGCCCAAGGCAATCGGGTGCGCGCCGATGCGTCCCTTCACTGGATGGATCAACAGGGCAGGCGGGCAGATCAGGATATCGCAGCCGGGATCCGGGAACGCGTCGCACAAGGCATCAATCTGGGTCAAGGCCGCAAGATCGCCGTTCATCTTCCAGTTTCCCGCCGCAAGCCGCCGTGGTGACATGGTTTCCTCCGTTTTCTGCCCCTCTGGCTTAAGCGGGGAAGGCCGGGGGCGCAATCATGATAGCGCCGCAACCATGGCAGTAATCAGGCATGCCGCTGTCTCAGATATCTTGGGCGCGACTTCCCTCAAGCGGCTCGAACCGCACGGATTCCCCGCAGCCGCAGGCATCGGTGACGTTGGGATTGCGGAACCTGAACCCGGATTCCAGAAGATCGGTCTGGTAGTCGATCTCGGTTCCGAACAGGAACATCTGCGCCATGGGCGCAATCATGACCCGTGCGGCACCCTGTTCGACGACTTCTTCATTCGCGTCCGGCGCCTCGGCCAGTTCCATGGTGTATTCCATGCCGGCGCAACCGCCCTTTTTCAGCCCGATGCGCAGGCCGAAGGCGTTCTTGCCAGACATCAGCCGTGCGATCTGGCGTTCGGCTGCGGGTGTGATGGTCACGGGTGAGGTGCCGGGCATGGCAAACATCGCAGGAACCTTCTCTTTGTCCTCACACCAAGATAGGTGCCGCGGCAGCACGTCTCAACCCCCGCCGCCGGGCTTCATTCTGACGAAAACATCTGGCGACGCCTGTACCAAGCCCTGCAACGCGGACTTGGCTGCAGCTTCATCGTCCTACATGAAGCCCAGTTCCAGCCTGGCCTCGTCGGACATCATGTCCATTCCCCATTGCGGCTGAAAGGTCATCTCGACATCGACCTGCTTCACGCCGGCAAGCGGTTCGATCGCGTCCGCGACCCATCCCGGCATCTCGCCTGCGACGGGGCAACCGGGCGCGGTCAGCGTCATGATCACCCGAACCTCGTTCGCGTCATTGATCTCGACCGTGTAGATCAGGCCCAGGTCGTAGATATTGACCGGGATCTCGGGGTCGTAGACGGTCTTGCACGCTTCGACGATCTGTTCGTAAAGCGGGTGATCGGTGCTTGAAGGCGCGATCAGCGGGGCGCCTTCCATCATCGGTTGGGTCATCGCGTCATCCTGACAATTCCAACCATTTATATAGGGCAACACCCGCCTTGGGTCCAGAGCGTGCCCGTCGTTGCGCCCCGCCGGCAAAGCGGGTAAGCACCCACGGTTTTCCGCCAGAGGCAGTCACCCGCGATGTCCGACCGATTTTCCTTCACGTTGCAGGCCACAGACGGGCGTGCGCGCAGCGGCGTCATCGACACGCCGCGCGGCCAGATCCGAACGCCGGCCTTCATGCCCGTGGGCACCGCCGCGACGGTCAAGGCGATGCTGCCAGATTCCGTCCGTCAGACCGGGGCGGACATTCTTCTGGGCAATACCTATCACCTGATGTTGCGGCCCGGCGCCGAGCGAATCGACCGTCTGGGCGGACTGCATAAATTCATGAACTGGGATCGGCCGATCCTGACCGATTCGGGCGGTTTTCAGGTGATGAGCCTGGGTCCGCTGCGCAAGCTGACCGAGGAAGGGGTGACCTTCGCCAGCCATATCGACGGCAGCAAGCATCATCTGACCCCCGAACGCAGCATGGAGATCCAGCGTCTTCTGGGCAGCGATATCGTGATGGCCTTCGATGAATGCCCCGCGCTGCCCGCGACCGAGGATGATGTGGCCAAATCCATGCGCCTGTCGATGCGGTGGGCGCAACGGTCGCGCGACGCGTTCGGCGACCGACCCGGTCATGCCCTGTTCGGCATCATGCAGGGCGGCGTCACCCGCGACCTGCGCGCGGAATCCGCCGAAGCCCTGACAGGGATCGGCTTCGACGGCTACGCCATTGGCGGACTGGCCGTGGGCGAGCGGCAGGAGGCGATGTTCGGCGTTCTGGATTATGCGCCGGATTTCCTTCCAGCTGACAAGCCGCGTTACCTGATGGGTGTCGGCAAGCCGGATGATATTGTGGGCGCGGTGCAGCGGGGCGTGGACATGATGGATTGCGTGCTGCCTTCGCGGTCCGGTCGGACCGGACAGGCCTGGACCCGGCGCGGGCAGATCAACATCAAGAATGCCCGCCATCAGGACGACCCGCGGCCGCTGGACGAGAATTGCGGCTGCCCTGCCTGCCGCAGCTATTCCCGCGCCTATCTGCATCATGTGTTCCGCGCCGGCGAGATGATCAGCGGCATGCTGCTGACATGGCACAACCTGCATTACTATCAGGATCTGATGTCGGGACTGCGTGCGGCCATCGCCGGGCAGCGCCTCGATGACTTCGTCGCCGCGTTTCACGCCACGCGCGCCGAAGGCGACATTCCACCGATCTAGTCTTTTCGGGCAGGAAACCGGCTTCTCAAGCTCTGTCTCTTTCCATCTGCCGCGCTTGCGCTTATGCCTCTTCGGATCGGCGGACGACCCGCCCAAAGCCTGAAAGAGCCGAATGAGCCAAGACATCATCACCATCACGCGGACCGCTGACCTCGCCCGTTTCTGCGAGACCGCGAAATCGGCGCCCTATGTCACCGTCGATACCGAATTCCTGCGCGAGCGGACCTATTGGTCCAAGCTGTGCCTGATCCAGCTTGCGATCCCGCCCGCTTCGACGGCGAAAGAGTCGGGCGGAGAGGCGGTGCTGGTCGATCCGCTGTCCGACGGGCTGTCGCTGGAACCGCTTTACGACCTGTTCCGCCACCGGCAGACCGTAAAGGTGTTCCACGCCGCGCGCCAGGATCTGGAGATTTTCTTTCACGACGCCAAGCTGTTTCCCGAACCGCTGTTCGACACGCAGGTCGCCGCGATGGTCTGCGGCTTTGGTGAGCAGGTCGGCTATGAGACGCTGGTCCGCAAGATTGCCAAGGCCAGCTTGGACAAGTCATCGCGCTTTACCGACTGGTCGCGCCGGCCCTTGTCGGACGCGCAAAAAGCCTATGCACTGGCGGACGTCACCCATCTGCGCGCGATCTACGAATTCCTTGCCGCCGAGTTGAAGAAGAACGATCGCGAAAGCTGGCTGGCCGAAGAGATCGCGGTGCTTGAAGACCCCGAGACCTATATCAACCGGCCCGAAGATGCCTGGTTGAAAGTCCGCACCCGCACGAATTCTCCGCGCTTCCTTGCGATCCTGCGAGAGCTTGCGCAGTTCCGCGAAACCTATGCGCAGGAACGCGACATCCCGCGAAGCCGCGTCTTCAAGGACGATGCGATGATCGAGATCGCATCGACCAAGCCCGCGTCCGAGGCGGATCTGGGCCGGTCGCGCCTGCTGCTGCGCGAGGCGCGCCGGGGCGATATCGCGGCGGGCATCATCGCGTCCGTAAAGGCCGGGCTCGAGGCGAAGGATCTGCCGCAGCCCAAGAAGGAAGAGCCCGGCAAGCCCGGCAACGCAGCCCTGTCCGATCTGCTGCGCGTGCTTCTGAAAGCCAAGGCCGATGCCGCGGGCGTCGCGCCCAAGCTGATCGCGTCTTCGGCGGATCTGGATGCCATCGCCACCGGCCAGCGCGATCTTCCGGCATTGAACGGCTGGCGCGCGGAAGTGTTCGGACAGGACGCGTTGCGCCTTGCGGCGGGTGAAATCGCGCTGTCGGCACGGGACGGGGCCGTGCGCGTCGTGCCGGCAGACTAGGACGATGCGGGTCACGCTAGGCCGGCTGCGACCCGAGGACGCGCCCCAGATCGCGGGCGTTCTGAACGACTGGGACATGGCGCGCTGGCTGACCGCGCTGCCGTGGCCCTATGGCCTGCCCGAGGCCGAGGCGTTCATTGATTCCACCGGACCGGACGAAATGGCGATCCGCGCGGGTAACAGGCTTGCGGGCGTCATCCGGCTTACGGAAAATCTGGGCTATTGGGTAGCACCGGGTTTTCAGGGGCGCGGCATCGCGCTGCGGGCGGCGGTTCTGGGCCTGACGCGGTGGTTTGCCGCAGGTCACGACGGCATCGACGCGCGTCATCTGGTCGGCAATCACCGATCCGCGCGGCTTCTGGCGCGGCTGGGATTTCGCGAAACGGGTGAAGGCGAAAGCTGGTCAGTGCCCGTGGGACGAATGATGCCGACGGTCACGCTGCACCTAAGCCGCGCAGATTTCGCCGCGCGGCACGGTATTTCGCTGACGACGGCGAGGTTGGTCATCGACGCTTTCCGTCCAGCCGATCTTGAACCCCTGCACCGCATCACCACGCAGCCTGACGTGGCCCGAATGCTGCTGAGGTTTCGCCCCGGCATGAGCCTGGATGAGATGGCGACGATCTTTGACGATCAGTCATTGCTGCCGCCGATGCGTCTGACCGTGCGGCATCGGGACCGCGTTGCCGGATCGATCGGGATCAGTGCGGGCGATCCGCCACGGATATTCTACTGGCTGGATCCGACGCTGGCCGGGCAGGGGCTTGGACAGGAAATGGTCGGGGCGTTCCTGGACGAGATCCAGGACCGGTTCGATCCGCCGCAACTGCTGGCCGATGTGTTCATGGACAACATGGCATCGCGGCGGCTGCTGAAGAATCTGGGCTTCCAGCGGGTCGAGGACGGGATGCTGAAATCCTGCGGTCGTGACGAAGCGGCACCTGCCGCGTTGTATCGCTGGGATTGGCGTTCGCGGCTTTAGCTGCCGCTGCCCGGGATCACCTTGAACATCGCCCGCCGCTCTTCAGGGGTTCGGGGTGCCGGAGGCCGCAGTCCATCGGCCTTGGGCAGGCCGTTCTGCGCCCGTTCGGGATCGTCCTCGATCGTGCCCGAGCGATCAGGTCGTGCAGGCTTGGCCCGCTTTGCACGACGGGCGAACGGTGCGCCATCCTCGCCAAAACCGGCAACTGAAGGTGTTGGTGCGAGGACCTTTCCACCCTCGATGATCGGACTGATCTCTTCCGAAATCAGATCGAACCGGCGCGGTGCGACGCCGGTCTGACCCTCGGCGATCAAGCAACCCAAAGCGCGCGTGACATCGCCCAGATCCGATCTCAGCGGCAGCAGCAGCATCCGCCCCTGCAGTTCGGGGCGGGCATAATCCGCCTTGCCATGCAGGCGCAGCTCGGCGATCTGGGGGGCCCTGAAGACGCTTTCCAGCACGTCCGACAGCCGTCCGCGGGATCCGGGGTTAAGGAACGCGCACAGCGGCATGCCGCGCACCTCCATGCCCATCAGGTCGATCAGATGCCGCCCGGCAAGCCGGAAACGCGCCGCCCCGGGCGCGATGCGTTCCAGGATGAAGGCATGATCCAGTGCACGATGAATGCCCCGCGGCTCTATCTCGGATCGCGCGGGGATGGCCCGGCCACGCCTCAGCCCGTGCCAGTAATCGCGCATCTCGGCCAGAAGGCGCGCGGGCTGGGTCCGGTCAAAGTCCGACAGCCGTACAAGCTGCGCCGACGGCGGCAGGTCGTCCGTGCCTTGCTGTTCGTCCTTGCCTTTGCCGTCGGACACGTCCGGAACCTCGTTAAACCTGAACACCGACCCGCTGCCATTCGCGCACGGGTATATGACTGTGCGCAGGATACGCCGAAGCCCGCATCCATGCCGAGTCGTTTCCTAACGAATGGTTAAGACAACCACACGAAGGTCGAAATAGGCGCGATTGCCGATCGCCTCCCGCGTCCCGCCCATGGCGCGCTGGCCGGGGTCTTGACCCTTCCCCATCGCTGGTCCATCCCGTTCGGCGATAGCCGTGCGAAAGGGAATACGCAGATGGACCGCACCGGGTTGCTGATCATCCTGTCATCGCCTTCGGGTGCGGGAAAATCGACGCTTGCACGCCGGCTGATGGATTGGGACGGCGATCTGCGCTTTTCCGTGTCTGCCACGACCCGGCCTCCGCGTCCCGGCGAGATCGACGGACAGCATTATTATTTCACCACGCCCGACATGTTTCGCGACATGGTTGCCGACGGACAGATGCTGGAACATGCCGAGGTGTTCGGCAATCTTTACGGCAGCCCGCGCAGCCCGGTCGAGGCGGCAATGCGTCAGGGCCGCGACACGTTGTTCGATGTCGACTGGCAGGGCGGCCAGCAGATCCGCGCCTCGGCGCTTGGCGGGCATGTGGTGTCGATCTTCGTGCTGCCACCGTCCCTGCCAGAGCTGGAGCGGCGCCTGCGCGCGCGCGGGCAGGACAGCGATCAGGTCATCGCGGGCCGCATGCAGAAAAGCCGGTCCGAGATCAGCCATTGGGCGGAATACGATTATGTTCTGGTCAATGAAGATCTGGACGGGACCGAGGATCGGCTGCGTGCGATCCTGACCGCCGAACGGCTGCGGCGTGACCGGCAGGCCGGGCTTGGCCGGTTCGTCAAACGCCTGATGGAGGAGGAAAGCGCGTGATCTGGGAACTGGATGGCATCTCGCCGCAGATCGCGGACAGCGCCTGGGCCGCGCCCGACGCGCAATTGATCGGGCGCGTCGTGCTGGAAGACGAGGCGTCGGTCTGGTGGGGCGCGGTGCTGCGTGGCGACAACGAGGAAATCCGCCTCGGCCGCGGCAGCAACCTGCAGGATCTATGCGTCTGCCACACGGATATGGGTTATCCCCTGACCATTGGCGCGGACTGCACCATCGGGCATCGCGCGATGCTGCATGGCTGCACCATTGGCGACGGCGCGCTGATCGGCATGGGAGCGACGATCCTGAACGGCGCCGTGATCGGCGCGGGTGCGCTGATCGGGGCGGGCGCGCTGGTCGCCGAGGGCAAAGAGATCCCGCCCGGCGCCTTGGTGATGGGCACGCCCGGCAAGATCGTGCGGATGCTGGACGACGCGGCGCGCGCGACGCTGTCGCAGTCGGCGTCACGGTATCGCGCCAATGCTGCGCGGTTCCGCGCCGGGCTGCGGCGCGTGGAATGAGCCGCGCGACACAGCGCAATGCGGACGCCTTTCTCAGCGGCGTTCCGGTGCCGATGCTGGCCGTCGATGGGCGCGCCCGAACGATTGCGGCCAACGCCGCCGCCACATCGTTGTTCGGCCCCGATCTGCTGGATCGCCCCTTCGTCACGGTCCTTCGCCATCCCGCCGTGGTCGAGGCCGTGGACTGGGTGTTGCAGCCTGACAGTCACCCCGCGCCGCCGCCCGATCCAGCCTTGCCGACCCCGCCTGAAGGCGTCGTCAGCCTGCGTGCCCAAGTCATCGCGGATGGCCGCGACATCGCCGCCGAGATCACGGTTGCCCCGCTGCCCGCTGCGCTGGGTCGCGGTGCGACGGTTGCGATCATCGACCAGTCTGTGGCCGACGAAGCGGAACAGATGCGCCGGGATTTCGTCGCGAATGTCAGCCACGAGCTGAAAACGCCGTTGACCGCGATGATCGGTTTCATCGAAACATTGCGCGGTCCGGCGCGCGGCGATCCGAAGGCACGCGACCGGTTCCTGGACATCATGGAGCGCGAGGCCAACCGCATGAACCGGCTGGTCGCGGATCTGCTGTCACTCAGCCGCGTGCAGGCCGAGGAGCGCCGCCGGCCGTCCTCTGAAGTTGATCTGCCGATGATGCTGCGCGGGGTTTTGGCCACGATGGCGCAGGCGACCGAAGCTGCGGGGGTCGAGGTCGAAACCGAAGGGCTGGAAGGCAGCCGTCTGCTGCCCGGCGACCCCGATCAGCTTGTGCAGGTGTTCCAGAACCTGATCGAGAATGCCTTGAAATACGCTTCAAGCGGCGGTCATCTGGGCGTCCGGCTGCGCCGGATCGAGTATGAGCCGCTGATGCGCGGCCCGGCGCTGGCCGTGGATATTTCCGACCGGGGAGAGGGCATTGACGAACGCCATCTGCCGCGGCTTACCGAACGTTTCTATCGCGTCGATACACATCGCTCGCGTGCCCAAGGCGGAACCGGTCTTGGATTGGCGATCGTCAAGCATATCGTCAATCGCCATCGCGGCCGCCTGAAGATCGAAAGCCGCAAGGCTGAGGGCAGCCGCTTCACCGTGATCCTGCCCGAGAAGCTGACCCGAGCCTAGAACGGAAACGGTGGGCAAGGGCCGGGCGGGCGACCCCTCGCCCTTGCGGACGCCATCGCCTATAACCGGTGCAAACCGACAAGAAGGGAAGTCCGATGTCGCTATCTTCGCAACCCGATCCCGCCAAGCTTGCGGCTGCGCGCGCCGCCGTGGCGTTGGTCGAGGATGGCATGAAGCTGGGTCTTGGCACCGGCTCGACCGCCAGCGTGATGGTGCGCGAACTGGCCGCCCGCGCCGCGGCTGACGGGCTGAAGCTGCGCTGCGCCGCCACGTCCCAGGCGACGGCCGAGTTGGCCGAAAGCCTTGGGCTGAATGTCGAGCCGCTGGACCAGATCGGCTGGTTGGACCTGACCATTGACGGCGCGGATGAGGTCGATCCCGACCTGCATCTGATCAAGGGCGGCGGTGGCGCGCATCTGCGCGAAAAGATCGTCGCAGCCGCCAGCGACCGGATGGTGGTGATCGCCGATCCGGGTAAGGTCGTCGACCGACTTGGCGCCTTCCCGCTGCCGGTCGAGGTGCTGCAATTCGGGTTCGAAACCACCCGAACCCTGATCCGGCGGGCGTTGCAGGCGCAGGATCTGGGCGGGCATGACGTGATGCAGCGGCTGAAGGGCAGCGATCCGTGGGTGACGGATGAAGGGAACGTGATCCTGGATCTGCATCTGGAGGCGATCCCCGACGCGGTGGCGCTGGCCCGCGCGTTATCGGCGATCCCGGGCGTCGTGGAACACGGGCTGTTTCTGGGCATGTGCGATCTGGCGATCATCGGCAAGTCGGACGGAACGGTCGTCGAACTGGATCGCGACGAGGGAATAGACGCCGATCTTCTAGCCGGTGAAGGGGATTGAACTTCATGACATTCGACTATGATCTGTTCGTCATCGGCGGCGGCTCGGGCGGGGTACGTGCCGCGCGCATTGCAGCAGGCGAACACGGCGCGCGGGTCGGTCTGGCCGAGGAAAGCCGGATGGGCGGCACCTGCGTCATTCGCGGCTGCGTGCCCAAAAAGCTGATGATTTTTGCCAGCCAGGCAACGCAGATGGCCGAGGAAATGCGAGGCTATGGCTGGTCGGCGGCCGAAAGCGGGCATTTTGATTGGCATCTGTTTCGCGAAAAACTGGACGAGGAACTGAACCGGCTTGAACGCGCATACGGGGCGAATGCCGAAAAGGCCGGGGTCGAGATATTTCATCAACGTGCAAGGCTGGTCGATCATCACACCGTCGAACTGGCCGACGGAACCCGCAAGACGGCAAAGCACATTCTGATCGCTGTTGGCGGCCGACCCTCGAAGATCGGCATTCCCGGAGAAGAGCTGGGCCTGATCTCGGACGACCTGTTTCTTCTGGATGAACTGCCGCGTCGTGCATTGCTGATCGGCGGCGGCTTCATCGCCTGCGAATTCGCGACCATCCTGAACGGGCTGGGCGTCGGTACCGTGCAGGCCTATCGTGGCGATGCGGTGCTGCGCGGATTTGACCGCGAGGCGCGGGAAATGGCGACGCTGCAGTTGCAATCGATCGGTGTCGATCTGCGCCTCGGGGTGTCGCCGACCCGACTGGAACGCGACGCAGGCCGTATCGTTGCGCATTTCGACGATGGCAACGCGGACCATTTCGATGCGGTGTTCTTCGCGACCGGTCGTGATCCCTATACCAGCGATCTGGGGCTTGAGAATACCGGGGTCCGGCTGCGCGACAACGGCGCGATCGAGGTGGACGAATGGTCACAAAGCTCTGTCCCGTCGATCTTTGCGGTGGGCGACGTGACCGACCGGGTGAATCTGACGCCTGTCGCGATCCGCGAAGGCCACGCCTTCGCCGACACAGTGTTCGGGGCCAAGGCGCGCAAGGTCAGCCACGAACCGGTGGCCAGTGCGGTCTATCTGCGCCCGTGCGAACTGGGCACCATCGGCCTGACCGAAGAACAGGCCCGAAAGCGCGGACCAGTGGATGTGTATTCGGCCGTCTTCAGACCGATGCGGTCGATGTTCGCGGGATCGGATGCGCGGACCATGATGAAGCTGCTGGTCGATCCTGAAAGCGACAAGGTGCTGGGCTGCCATATCTTTGGCCCCGAGGCGGGCGAGATGATCCAGTTGGTCGGGATTCCGATCACGATGGGCTGCACCAAGGCCGATTTCGATGCGACCATGGCCGTTCATCCGACCGCAGCGGAAGAATTGGTGACGATGCGCCATCCCGCGCGTCGCTACCCAGCGGACGACAACTAGGCGCGGCCGTCTGCCGCACGGAATCCGGTTGGAAACGAGGGCGATCAGGGTTGCACATTCGTGCGCTGGACCCCAGTTTCCTTGGCACGAAATATCAGGGAAGGAAGGTCGAGCATATGGCAAATCAGGGCCCTTGGGGCGGTGGCGGCAATGGTGGTGGGGACGATGACGACGATCGCGGCAAGCGTCCGTCGAACCGCCCCTGGGGCGACCAGCAGCCCCCGCGCGGCGGCCCGCGCCGGCCCGGTCAGGGTGGTGAGCAGATGCCCGAGATCGAGGAATTGATGAAGAAGGGCCAAGAACGCCTGCGCGTTCTGATGGGTGGCCGGGGCGGCGGCAATAACGGTGGCGGCGGGGGCGGAAAACGCCCCTCGGGTCCCAGCTTCGGGTTGAACCGTTCCACGCTTGCCATCGCCGGGCTTGTCGCCGTAGCGGTGTGGGGCTTTTCCAGCTTCTATCGCGTCCAGACCAACGAAAAGAGCGTCGAGTTCCTGTTCGGTCGTGCGGTTGCCGTCGGAACCGAAGGTCTGAACTTTGCCCCATGGCCTTTCGTGACCGCCGAGGTCGTTCCGGTGACGAACGAACGCGTGACCGAGATCGGGACGGGCCGGTCCGGCCCGATGGACAGCGGCCTGATGCTGACCCGCGATCAGAATATCGTGGACATGGAGTATCAGCTTGTCTGGAACATCTCGGACCCCGAGAAATACCTGTTCAACCTTGCCGACCCGTCGGACACGATCCGGGCGGTCGCCGAATCCGCGATGCGCGACATCATCGCGCGGTCCGAACTGGCGCCGATCCTGAACCGCGATCGGGGTGCCATCGCAAGCGATCTTCGCGACGCCGCGCAACGAACGCTGGACGCCTATCAGTCCGGCATCAACGTGGTTCGTGTGAACCTCGACCGCGCGGATCCGCCAAGCGAGGTGATTGACGCCTTCCGCGAGGTGCAGGCCGCGCAGCAGGAACGCGACCGGCTGGAGAAAGAGGCCGATGCCTATGCCAACCGCGTCCTTGCACAGGCACGCGGCGACGCCGCCGCAACGCTGGAGCAGGCCGAGGGGTATCGTGCCGAGGCCGTCAACAACGCCCAGGGTGAGGCATCGCGCTTCAACTCGATCTACGAGGAATATGTGAAGGCCCCCGAGGTGACGCGCAGACGGATGTATCTTGAGACGATGGAAAAGGTTCTGGGCGACGTGGACAAGGTCATTCTTGACGATGGCACGACCGAGGGTGGTTCCGGGGTGGTGCCCTATCTGCCGCTTGATCAGTTGCGCCGGTCGCAAGGCTCTGGCGGTGACAGCAGCAACGCGGACAACACCAATCGCAGCTCGATGACGACCGGAGGAACGAACTGATGGCACGCGCTTGGAAGTTTTCAGCCCTCGCAATCCCCGCGCTGGTCGTGGTGGGCGTCGTCGGAATGGCGTCGATCTTCATCGTGGACGAACGCGAAAAGGCGCTGGTCCTGCGTCTGGGCCGGGTCGTGGATGTTCAGGAACAGCCGGGTCTGGGCGTGAAGGTGCCGTTTCTGGACAATGTCGTGAAGTATGACGACCGCATCCTGGGCCTGCCCACATCGCCCCTGGAAGTCACGCCGCTGGATGACCGCCGCCTTGTCGTCGATGCCTTTGCGCGCTGGCGGATCACCGATCCGGTGCGTTTCCGTCAGGCCGTCGGCACCGGTGGCATCCAGGCCGCCCAGGGCCGGTTGGAACCGATCGTGAACGCCGCCATCCGCGAGGTGCTGGGCTCGGTTCCATCCACGAATGTGCTGTCCGATGACCGGACCACGCTGATGAACCAGATCCGCGATGAGGCACGCAACAATTCGTCCGGGCTGGGGGTCGAGATCATCGACGTGCGCCTGACCCGGACGGACCTGCCCGAGCAGAACCTGAACGCGACCTATGCAAGGATGCGCGCCGAACGTCAGCGCGAGGCCGCAGACGAGATCGCCCGCGGTGGCGAGGCCGCGCAGCGCGTTCGCGCCGCTGCCGACCGGACCGTGGTGGAACTGACATCCGAAGCCCAGAAACGGGCCGAGATCGTCCGTGGTGAGGCCGACGCCGAACGCAACGCGATCTATGCCGACGCATTCGGTCGCGACCCCGAGTTCTTTGCCTTTACCCGGTCGATGACCTCGTATGAACGCGCGCTGAAAGGCCAGAACAGCAGCATGGTGATGCAGCCCAATGGCGAATTCTTCACCTATCTGCGCGACGCGGGTTCTGAACGTGCCGAACCGGCACCGGCCCCGGTTCCGCCGGGATCGTCGGCCAGAAGCAATGCCGGGTCGTCCGCTGCCGCAGGCGAGACCGATGAGGAACTTGTGACGCCGAAGGTGACCGACCGTGAGGGCAACCCGCTGGGGGAATCAGCGGGGGTCAAGCTGACACCCGTGCCTGAAAGCCTTGCCACACCGCCGGAACAACCCTCCAGCGTCGTGCCGCCCGCCAGCGAGAGCGGCGCGCAGCCGGAACCGGCCGATGAAGGTCAGAACGATGCAGCCGGGGATGCAGCGGGGCAGGACGCCCCCGCGGCCGACGCGGCAGATCCAGAGAGTTCGGTTGATCCCGCAACCGAGGATCCCGCGACCGTAGACGCCGCGACCGAAGAGGAAGCGCCGGCGCCTGCCACGAACTGAGATGCGGGGGCGGCTGCATGGCCGCCCCTTTTCTTTTCGGCCAAGCCGCTGCAGCCTGATGCCTGCTGTGAGCGGATGGTGGGTTTCAAGGACCGTCCCTTGTGAGATGCGACAACCAGCACATGTCGCTGGCATTTGACGCGCGAAACGGATGCTGCAACAAAAGTCACGATCAGTTCACTGTCCGAGAGCGTGGTTTATTTGCAACGCGCCACCAAATCCCTTTCATATCAAACCCGTTCGCAGGGCAGCCCATGCGCTGCGACGAAATTCGAAAGATGAGGACATCCAGCATGAAGACGCTTTCTCCTCGGCACCTCCTGACCGCGTCGGTTCTTGCCGTAACGGTCGGTCTTGGCATTGCAGGCGCGCAGCAGGCGACAACCGATGTCTCGCCCGAAGCCAGCCAGCAGGCTCAGGAGGCGGCGAACAACAACCAGCCCTTGGGGGCCAATGTCACTGACGGGGCCAATCCGCAGGCCGCGCAGGCCAGCTTTGCCGATCTGGTCGAGAAGGTTTCGCCCGCCGTGGTGAACATCACGACCACGTCGGTGGTCACCCAACCCGCGGGCGGTCAGGGGCCGATGTTCCCCGAGGGCAGCCCGTTTTCCGACCTGTTTCGCGATTTCGGCTTTCCGGGCATGCCTGGTCCCGACGGGCAGCAGCGCAGGATGCCGCAGCGGTCCAATGCGCTAGGGTCCGGGTTCGTCATTTCGGCCGACGGATATATCGTGACGAACAATCACGTCATTGATGGCGCCGATGAGATCGAGGTCGAATTCTATTCCGGCAACACGCTTCCGGCCGAGGTCGTGGGCACCGATCCGAATACCGATGTTGCCGTTCTGAAGGTCGAAAGTGACGACCCGATTCCGTTCGTGAAATTCGGCGATTCCGACGTTGCACGCGTCGGCGACTGGGTGCTTGCGCTGGGGAACCCGCTGGGACAGGGCTTCTCGGCCTCCACCGGCATCGTGTCGGCACGCAATCGGGAATTGTCGGGCACCTACGACGATTACCTGCAGACCGACGCGGCGATCAACCGCGGCAATTCCGGCGGGCCTTTGTTCGACATGAACGGCGACGTGATCGGGGTGAACACGGCGATCCTGTCTCCCAATGGCGGGTCGATCGGGATCGGCTTCTCGATGGCATCGAACGTGGTCAGCAAGGTCGTCAACCAGCTGCGCGAATACGGCGAAACACGGCGCGGATGGCTGGGTGTCAAGATCCAGGACGTGACGCCCGACATGGCCGAGGCGCTGGGACTGTCCGAAGAACAGGGCGCGATGGTCACTGACGTGCCGGACGGTCCGGCAAAGGATGCCGGAATGAAATCGGGCGATGTGATCACCAGCTTTGACGGTGCCGAAGTCGAGGATACGCGCGGCCTTGTCCGTCGCGTCGCCGAGGCACCGGCCGGCGAGGCGGTGGACGTGATCGTTCAGCGCGACGGCGAACCCGTGACCCTCAGCGTGACGCTGGGACGGCGCGAGGTGGCCGAGGGCAACGAAGCCCCCAGTGCGGACCCGCAGGCGCCGAGCGAATCCGAGCTTCTGGGAATGACGCTTTCCACTCTGACGCCAGAAATTGCCGCGGAATTGGGCATCGACGGTGATGTGCAGGGGCTGGCAGTAAAGTCGGTCGATCCCGAAGGGGTGGCCGCCGACAAAGGGCTTGCCGCCGGTGACATCATCACCGAGGCCGGTCAGCAGCCGGTGGCCAGCGTTTCCGATCTGAACGACCGGATCGACGAGGCGCGCGAAGCCGGGCGCAAGTCGCTTCTGGTGCTGATCCGACGCGCGGGCGAGCCGCGCTTTGTCGCGCTGCCGATTCCGCAGGCGGACTGACCGCGACGGCGCCGAGCCCGAGACACAGACGAGGCGGGCCGTCCGGTCCGCCTCTTTTCATTGCGGCCGGGATTGAATATCTGATCCGCAGCAAGGAAAGACGAGCCATGGCGAAGATCACCTATATCGAACACAACGGCACCCGGCATGAGGTCGAGGTCAAGCCCGGCATGACCGTGATGGAAGGGGCGCGCGACAACGGCATTCCCGGCATCGACGCCGATTGCGGCGGGGCCTGCGCCTGCTCTACCTGCCACGTCTATGTGGATCCCGCGTGGCTGGAAAAGCTGCCGGCGAAGGACCCGATGGAAGAAGACATGCTGGACTTTGCCTATGAACCCGACCCCCAGCGGTCGCGCCTTACGTGCCAGATCAAGGTGTCCGAAGATCTGGACGGGCTGGTGGTTCAGATGCCCGAACGTCAGATCTGATTCGACGAGAGTTACTGGCATTCAACCGGTTGCAGGCGGGAATGTGGGTGTTCCTCGCCTTCCTATTGACGTGCGGAAACTCGACGAAGGTTCATCGCCGGTCCCGGCCGCAGTCGTGAAGATCACCCCGGTTCCGGCGAAGGGGACCGCGCGGGGACCGGGGTGACTGGCTGGGTGCGGATCTGGTCGTCCTGCCATCTCCGCACAGCCTTCTTGGCGCAATATGATTAATTTGTCGTTAATCGCCGTGGAAAGTTCCGCGGCGCCGCTTCTCATGATGATGTGGTGCCCTGCGCAGGCCGCAGCGCGGACAGGATACGCGCCCAGGACCGCGCGCCCTTCTGAAAGCTGCTGACATCGTATTTCTCGTTCGGAGAATGGATGCGGTCGTCATCGCTTCCAAAACCGATCAGCATCGAATCCATACCCAGGATCTGCTTGAAGTCTCCGGCGATGGGGATCGAGCCGCCCGCCCCGATGAAGGCTGCCTCACGCCCCCATTCTTCGCTCAGCGCGGCTTTCGCGGCATTGAACGCCGGATCGGACACGTCCATGACACTGGCGGGGCTGGCGCCGTGCGGATGAAACTCGACCTCGCAGTCATCAGGCACGAAGCGGCGGACATGGTCGCGAAACGCCGCGCGAACCGCAGCGGGTTCCTGGGATCCGGTCAGCCGGAAGCTGACCTTGGCGCGGGCTTCGGCGGGCAGCACGGTCTTGAAGCCGTCGCCGGCATATCCGCCGGCGATGCCGTTGATCTCGCAGGTGGGGCGGTTCCAGACCATCTCCAGCGGGGTGCGGCCGTCCTCACCGATCGGGATGCGCAACCCGACGCGTTTCAGGAACGCCTCGGCGTCGAAACCCAGGGCCTGCCAGTCGTCGCGCAACGCGTCGTCAAGGTCGTGGACGCCATCGTAGAAACCGGGCAGGGTGACCCGACCTTGCCCATCCTTCAGCGACCCCAGTGCCTGCGCCAGCACCATGATCGGGTTCGCGGCCAGTCCGCCGAAACTGCCCGAATGCAGATCGCGATCGGCGCCGCGAAGGACGACTTCCTCGCCGACCAGCCCGCGCAGTTGGGTGGTGATCGCGGGGCGTCCGTCCGAATACATCGATGTGTCACAGATCATTGCCAGCGACGCGCGCAGATCGTCGGCGTGGTCCTGCAGGAAAGGCCGCAGCGAAGGCGAGCCGGATTCCTCTTCCCCCTCGAACAGCAGGATCAGGTCGGATGGAAGCTGACCGTGCACATCGCGCCAAGCGCGGAATGCCTCGACGAACGTCATTAACTGACCCTTGTCATCCGCCGCACCGCGGCCACGGATGACCTCTCCGTCGTCGGTCGTCTCGACCGCCGGGTCGAACGGCGGGCGGTGCCACAGGTCCAGCGGATCGACCGGCTGGACATCGTAATGTCCGTAGAAAAGCAGGGGTCTTTCCGTACCTGTGTGAGAGCGTGCGACGACCATCGGGTGCCCGGTCGTGTCGTGGATCGTCGCATCGAAACCCAGTTCCGTCAGTTCTTTCTGCAGCCATTCCGCGGCCGAGCGCACATCCTGGCTGTGCGCCGGATCGGTCGAGATCGAGGGAATGCGCAGGAACTCCAGCAGTCTGTCGATGGCGGCCCCGCGCCCCGCATCCAGTCGCGCCAGCACGGCGTCAAGATCCGTTCCTTGCCCCATTTTTCGCATCCTATTTTGACTGATTTCCTTGGTTTTCTATAGGGACTTTGGTCCCGCTGCGACAATTTTGACCTGTCATTTTCAAGAATTGACATGTATCAACGACGTGCCGCGCGTGATCGGAACATGATCGCACCCAGCAAGCTACGCAAGGGAACGCCTGCAATGAATTACGATGCTGCCTTGGATCAGGCGATAGGACGTCTTCATGAAGAAGGCCGCTATCGCACGTTCATCGATATCGAACGTGACAAGGGTCGGTTTCCGCAGGCAGTCTGGACGCGCCCCGATGGCGAGCAGCAGGAAATCACCGTCTGGTGCGGCAACGACTATCTGGGCATGGGCCAGCATCAGGCCGTTCTGTCGGCCATGCACGAGGCCCTCGACGCGGTCGGCGCAGGGTCCGGCGGCACCCGCAATATCAGCGGCACCACCGTCTATCACAAGCGACTGGAAGCCGAACTGGCCGATCTGCATGACAAGGAAGCCGCGCTTGTCTTCTCATCCGCCTACATCGCCAATGACGCCACGCTGTCGACCCTGCCGAAACTGTTTCCGGGCCTAATCATCTATTCCGATGCGCTGAACCATGCCTCGATGATCGAGGGGATCAAGCGCAATGGTGGCGCCAAGCGGATCTTCCGTCACAACGATCTGGACCATCTGCGCGAGTTGCTGCAGTCTGACGATCCTGCCGCGCCAAAGCTGATCGCGTTTGAATCGATCTATTCGATGGACGGCGATTTCGGCCCGGTCGAGGCGATCTGCGATCTGGCCGAGGAATTCGGCGCGCTGACCTATCTGGACGAGGTGCACGCAGTCGGCATGTATGGCCCCCGCGGTGGCGGCGTCGCCGAGCGTGATGGTCTGTCCGGCCGGATCGACCTGATCAACGGAACGCTTGGCAAGGCATTCGGGGTCTTTGGCGGCTATATCGCCGGCTCGGCCAAGCTGTGCGATGCGATCCGGTCCTACGCACCAGGCTTCATCTTCACCACGTCGCTTCCGCCTGCCGTGGCGGCGGGGGCGGCGGCGTCGATCCGTTTCCTGAAAGGCGAAGGCGGACAACATCTGCGTGATGCCCAGCAACTTCATGCTCGGATCCTGAAGATGCGACTGAAATCGCTTGGCATGCCGATCATCGATCACGGCAGCCACATCGTTCCGGTCCATGTCGGCCATCCTGTTCACTGCAAGCAGCTGTCCGACATGCTGCTGCGGGACTATGGAATCTATGTCCAGCCGATCAATTTCCCCACCGTCCCGCGCGGAACGGAACGTCTGCGCTTTACGCCCTCGCCGGTGCATGATCCGAAACAGATCGATCACCTGGTGCGCGCGATGGATGCGCTATGGTCGCACTGTGCGCTGAATCGCAATGAATTGAGCGCGTGACCAAATCGACGGGTGAACTGCTCTCGCCAGCGTGATAACCTTGGCTTAATCAAACCAAGGTAGCGTCCGATTCGGGCGTTCCTGTTACCGGGCAGATGAGGCAAACGGAATGAGCAGGCTGCGGGCTGACGTCCCGGCAGAGGAGAGCGATCGGGTGGAGGAGGTGCATCATTTCCTCGACGATGACACACGCCTTGGCGACATCATGCGAGGCGAGCGCGCCACCTTGGGTAAGTCGCTGCTGGATGTGCAGCGCGAGTTGCGAATCCGCGCCTCCTATGTCGCGGCGATAGAAAATTGCGATGTAACGGCCTTTGATACGCCCAGCTTCGTCTCGGGCTATGTCAGGTCCTATGCGCGCTATCTTGGAATGGACACCGACTGGACGTTCCGGCGGTTCTGTGCCGAATCGGGTTTCCAGCCGACCCACGGAATGGCCGCGTCCGCATCCGGTCCGAAACCGGGCAGGCGTCCTTCCGACCCGGCCGAGGCCTTGGCCAATCCGCACGCGCTGTTTCTGCCCAAGCAGGAAAGCTTCTGGTCGGATGTGGAGCCGCGCGCAATGGGCTCGCTGCTGGTGTTGGTGGCGTTGCTGTGTGGTCTTGCCTATGGCGGGTGGTCTGTCCTGCAAGAGGTTCAGCGTGTGACGTTGACGCCCGGCGACGACAGGCCCGGCGTCGTGACCGCATTGGACCCGGTCGAAGGCGCGTCCATGCCTGATCCTGCGCTTGATATGACGGATGTCGCGGTCCTGGCCCAGAACCTGCCCCAGCCCGAGGCGCTGGACCGGCTTTATCGTCCGCGCACGCTGGAAGCGCCGGTGCTGACCGCGCGCGACGGTCCGATCGCGGCCATCGACCCTGGCCTGAGCCTGCCCGGAGAGCTGTCGCTTGCGTCCTCCGATGTGACCACGCAGGGCGATGCCCCATCACAATCCGCCCCGGCGTCGCGCGCGATGGCCTATGGCCCGCAAATGGCTGATGACGGCGATGAACAATCCGCACCCGTCCGCACCCTGGCCGAGGATGCGCCGCAACTGGAGCTGCTGGCCGCCCGTCCCGCGTGGGTCCGGGTGACGACTGCAGATGGCACCGTGCTGCTGGAAAAGATCATGGATGCAGGCGAGCGCTTTGCACTGCCCAAGCTGGAAGAGGCGCCGCGGCTGCGGACCGGCAATTCCGGGGCCGTGTATTTCGCAGTCAACGGTCAGACCTATGGTCCAGCCGCCCCCGGGCCGCAGGTGGTAAAGAACATCGAACTTGCACCCGACACGCTCAGCGAGAAATTCGCGCTTGCCGATCTGGATGCCGATCCCGAACTTGCGCAGATGGTTTCGATCGCGCAGGCCAGCCCGGCCACGACCGGGCTGGAGGCTCAGGCGACCGAGTAATGTGGTCTGAACCTGTACCGGCCTGATACCCGTCGTCTCGCGTTCGGAATGAAGGGGCAGTGGGCACTTTCACCTTCCATGCGGATGCGCTGTTGCTTCGCGTCCGCGACTGGCTGTCAGCGCAGTATGTGATTGTCCGCAGTCAGCCGTCCCAGCTGCGCTGCAGGACGCCGATCCAGTTTTCGCTGGCGATCTTGCGGATCAGGGCCTCGCCGTATCCATGCGCTGCCATCGCCTGAAGCAACACGGGCAGGGCAGATGCATCGGGCAGATCGCGGGGCATCAATGCCCCATCGAAATCCGATCCAAGCGCCACGCCATCCTCACCCAGGATCGCTAGCAGATGATCCAGATGCCGCAGCATCGTATCCAGATCTTCCAGCGGCAGGCGCTTGCCGTCCTCACGCAGAAAGCTTGACGCATAGTTCAGCCCGACCAGCCCGCCGCTATCGGCGATGACCTGCAATTGCCGGTCGGTCAGGTTGCGGGCGCTGGGGCAGATCTCATGCACGCAACTGTGGCTGGCGACCAGCGGGGCGTCCGACAGTTGCGCGATGTCGTTGAAACCGGCCTCGTTCAGATGCGACAGGTCCAGCATGATCTTCAGCGCGTTGCATTCGCGGACCAGATCCTTGCCAGCCTGCGTCAGGCCGCCGCCGGTATCGGGTCCGGCCGGAAATGCGAAGGGCACTCCCTCGGCGTAGGCAGTCGGCCGCGACCAGACCGGCCCCAATGACCGCAGACCCGCAGCGTGCCACAAATGCAGTGCGTCCATGTCACCGATCGCTTCGGCGCCCTCCATATGCATGATGGCCGCGATCCTGCCGGCATCGATGCTGCGCCGCAGATGGGCGGCATCGGTCACGATTTCCAGCGTCCCGGTCCGCTCCAACGCTTTCAGCGCAGCGGCCTGTCGGAAAGCATGGGGCAGGGCGATGTCATGATCGATCTGGTCGGGCAACGGCAGCGCGAAGGGCGGATTCTGCATCAGGGTGACGGTTTCGGCGTCGTTCGGTCCCGAGGGCGAGGGGATCCAGATCGCGAAAAACCCGCCGACCATGCCGCCCGCGCGCATCCGGGGCAAGTCGAGATGGCCGGTGCCATCGCCTTCCAGCCAGACCCGCGTGCCATCGGCGCCGGCCGCCACGACGCGCTGGATAAAATCGTTGTGGCCGTCGAATACCGGGATCATCGCAAGGCTCCTTAACTGCTTTGTGCCGACCATGCACCGTGCGCGGGGCGGCGACAATGCCCCGCACCTTGGTGGCTTGTCAGCAGGGAAAATCCGCCTAGGCTGGGACAACGGCACAGCCAGAGGGAGGCAAGCCATGCCTGATATCCGTTCCGATTTCGACGGCCAGACCGTCATCTGCACGTTCGAGGTCACGCCGGGCAGCGCCCATGACGTGCTGGATCTGCTGACCGATGCGTGGGATCAGGTGATCCGGGTCCAGCCGGGATTCATCTCTGGCGCCATCCATCTGAACGACGCGCAGACCCGGATCGCCACCTATTCGCAATGGCGCGATCGCAAGGACTACCAGGCGATGCTGCGCACCGATGAAATGCGCGCCCGCAACCGCGCCATCCACTCGATGTGCAAAAGCTTCGAGCCGGTCATGTACGAACTGCAATCTGTCTTCGACGGCTGATGCTGCGTGTGCAAATACCCCGTGCAATCGTGCCAACGGGGCGCTAACGTCCGGTAAAATCACGGTGAAGGAGCGGCAGGCATGGCAGGCAGGATCATCACGGTGGCGCAGCAGAAGGGCGGCTCGGGCAAGACGACGCTGGCTGTGAACCTGGCGGTTGCGCTGCATGGGCGCGGCCATTCCGTGGCCTTGGTCGATACGGATCCGCAAGGCAGCATGGGACGCTGGTTCATTGAGCGGATGCAGGCGCAGGGCGAGGATGAGGCCATGGATTTCTCGACCTCGTCGGCCTGGGGGGCCAGCTACGAATCCGAAAAGCTGAAGAAGCGTTTCGATTATGTGATCGTCGATACGCCGCCAAAGATCGACAGCGATCTGCGACCGGCGCTGCGGGTCGCAGATCTGGTTATGGTGCCGGTTGCGACAAGTCATGTTGATCTGTGGGCGACCGAGGGCGTTCTGGACCTTGCGCGGCGTGAAAAGGCGCCTGTTCTGGTCGTGCTGAATCGCGTCCGTCCGAACACGCGCCTGTCGGTCGAGGTCGCGGAAAAGGCCGTCGAACTGGGCGCGACGGTCGCGAAGACCCAGATCGCCAATCGCGTCGTCTATGCCGAGACCTTGGGCGTGGGGTTGGGTGCGATCGAGCGTGCGCGCACAGGTCCCGCGCGCGACGAGGTGTTGGCACTGACCGACGAGGTTCTGTCGATCATCAGCTGAAATTCCGATATTAGAATATCAACTGCCCTCTCGCAGCCATCCGTGCTACGCTTCTTCAAATCCGAGGAGGAGGCACGGAATGTTTCGTAATCTTGTCGTTTTGTCGGCGCTTGTCGCCGCACCGCAACTGGCGCACGCGCAGGATGCACCCCGCGTGGGGATCACTGCCGACATGGCCAGCGTGACGGTCGAGACGGCCGATGGCCCTGTCGAGATCAAGCGTGAACAGGCCGAGGGGGCGACGCTGGAAGGTGATTGGGCGTTGGTGGGGCGCGACTGCCCGCCATTCTGCATCCAGCCGAATACACCCGCCGAGGGCGTGGAAACCATCGGCGAACTCGAGCTGTTGGACGCCCTGAAGACCGGCAATGCGACGGTGGTGGATTCCCGCACGCCCGACTGGTACGCGACCGGCACGATCCCCGGCGCGATCAATATTCCCTATACTCAGGCGGTCGAACAGCTTGCCAAATTGAGCTGCGAACCAGATTTCGACGGTCAGTTCGACTGTGCCAATGCCGATCGGGCGATCCTGTTCTGCAACGGTCTGTGGTGCGGCCAGTCTCCGACCGCGATCCGGGCGATGATCGATGCGGGCTTTCCCGCCGACCGGATCAGCTATTATCGCGGTGGCATGCAGACCTGGCGGCTTCTGGGACTGACCGTCGCGGGTGGGTCCGGCAACCCGGTGGTCGAGGAAACCACGACCGAGGCTGCCATGGACGGCGCTGCGCCGGTCGAGGAAGACGGGAAATGAAGGGGCATTGGGCGGCCTAGATCGGCAGGATCGCGGGCCCATCCGGCGTGTCGATACGCCGCGCGGTAATTCCGAAGGCGCGGCGCAACAGATCGTCGGTCAGCACCTGATCGGGGGCTCCGTCCGCCAGAACCTGCCCCTTGTCCAGCAGGACAAGGCGCGTGCAGAACCGTGCGGCCATTCCCAGATCATGGATCGAGACCAGCAGACCGCGGCCTTCCGTCGCCAGTGCGCGAAACAGGCGAAGACAAGCAAGCTGCTGCGCTGGATCAAGACCGGCGATGGGTTCGTCCGCGATCAGCAGCGGCGTTTCCTGGGCCAGCGCGCGGGCGATCAGGGCGCGGGTCTGTTCGCCCCCCGACAGGCGCAGGGCGGTGCGCGTCCGGAAATCCTGCAGGTGCATGCGGGCGATCGCCGCGTCGATGGCGGCGCGATCGGCGGGGCCGCGTCCGCCGCCGGGCCAGGGAATACGGCCAAGGGCGATCAGATCCTCGACGCTGACGGGCCAGGCGATCTCGCGCGATTGCGGAAGATAGGCGGCGGCACGCGCCCGGTCGGTCGCCGCCATCGCCGCAAGGTTCGACGCGCCGCTGAACGGGATCAGTCCCAGTGCCGCCTCCATCAGGGTGGATTTGCCCGCCCCGTTGGGTCCGATCAGGCCGACCAGTTCACCGGCCGCCACGCTCAGGCTGACGCGGTCCAGCACCGGTCGGTTGCGGCGGGTGACGGACAGGCCCTGCAGTTCCAGCATCAGACGCGTCCTCCGCTGCGGGTTTTCCAGATCAGGTGCAGAAACAGCGGCGCCCCGACAAGCGCGGTCAGAACCCCCAGCTTCAGATCGCGTTCCGGCAGGATCAGCCGCACCGCAATATCTGCCGCAAGCAGCAGCGCAGCCCCGCCAAGCGCCGAGGCTGGCAGCAGCGCGGATGGCCGTGCCGCAACCCACGGGCGCAGGATATGTGGCACGACCAGCCCGACAAAGCCGATCACCCCGGCAACCGCCGTCGCGGGCCCGACGATCAACGCGACGCCGGCGATCAGTCGCCAGCGCAGACCGGTCGCTGAGACACCCATCGCCGATGCCGCCGATTCCCCCAGTGTCAGCGCGTCCAACCCGCGCCCCGTCGTCCAGATCAGCGCCGCCCCAAGCAGCATCGGCGGCAGCGCCAGCCAGACATGAACCATCGACCGGTCCGCCAGCGATCCCATCAGCCAGAATACGATCTCGTTCGCGGCATAGGGGTTGGGCGACAGGTTCAGGACCAGCGCCGTGCCGGCGCCCGCAAGGGCCGATATGGCGATGCCCGCGAGGATCAGCGTCACAGATCCGCCGCGCGGCCCAGCAAGCGCGACCAGCAGACCGACGCCGATCGCGGCGCCCGTCAGCGCCGTGGCGGGCAGGGCCAGTGCGGTGCCGAGCGATAACCCGGTCTGGATTGCGATGACGGCACCCAATGCCGCCATGCCCGAGACGCCGATCAATCCCGGTTCGGCCAACGGGTTGCGCAGATAGCCCTGCATCGCGGCACCGGTCAGGCCAAGCCCCGCCCCGACCGCCAGGCCAAGAAGGGCGCGGGGTAGCCGGATTTCACGCATCACAATGGGCATCGGGCCGTCGCCGCCCAGGATCAGCGACCGCAGACCGTCCAGCGCACCGATCCCCGCCGGCCCGGTCATCAGAGAAATCGCGAACAGCGCCGCGACAAGCAAGGCGAGGGTGGCGAACAGGGGTTTCACTTCAGCGCCTCGATGGCCCGCAGGACGAAGGGTGTGCCGCAAACCCAGTCGCGGTCGGTGACCTCGGCGGTCTCGGGGGCGATCCGTGCCAGCGCCGGATGATCCAGGATGGCCTCGCCACGCGACTGGCCAGGCCATTTCGCCCCCGTGATCAGCCGGTCGGGTCGCGCCATGACCAGCATTTCCAGCGGCAGGCTGCGAGTGTCGGTGATCCCCAGATCGTCGGCGACATTGCGGTATCCCGCCGCCGTCAGAATCGTGCCGGCCAGCGTGTCGCGCCCTGATGTATAGCCGTTGGCGTAATACAGCGCCGCGCGACCCCGGTCCGCATTGCTATCAGCCAAGATCAGACCGCGTTCGAACCGTGCAAGAACCTCGGCGGCCTTGTCCTCGCGTCCCAGAAGCCCGCCCATGCGCATGATTTCGGCCCGGATCGCGTCGATGTCTTCGGCGGGCGGCAGCACCTCGACCCGGACACCCAGTCTGCGCAGCATCGCGACCGTCGGACCCGACGCATATTGCCCGGCAATGACCAGATCCGGGCGCATGAGATAGATTTCCTCGGCGCGGCCATGATTGATCGGATAGTCCTGCGCCCGATCAGCCATCGGCGACATGCGCGGATCGCGCGCCAGATCACTGACCGAGACCAGTTGCCCCGGCGCCGCCAGCAGCATCGCGATCTGGTCGGTGCACAGATTCATCGACACCACGCGCTGCGGCGCGGCCCCGGCAGAAGAGGCGATGGCTGATCCGGCGGCGGCGATCAGTGCCGCCGTCAGCCAGCGGCGTATGCGGTCAGAACGACGCACGAATGCCCGCATAGACCGACCTGTCCGGCATGCCGTAGCCGTCGTTCAGTTGATATTCCTCATCAAATAGGTTCTCGACCCGCAGATATGCCTCGGCGTTCGGGTGCACGTCATGGGTCAGCAGCAGATCGACGGTGGTGAAATCGCCCATGTCATTTGGACGCTTTGCGACGTGCTGAAGCGCGATTTCGGCCTTCGTTCCGGTCGCGAACGCCTTCTGGAACCCCAGGTTCAGGACTTGTTGCGGCACTTCTGCCCATTCCGAAGCGACCTGATTATCGGTGTAGGTGAAGCTGCCCGTCACCGCGTAGCCTAGGCCAAATGCGTGACGTCCGTCCAACTCGACTCCCCTGCGCCGCGCCTTGCCATCGACCTGCGCATAGCAGCCGAATGGTTGGCCACAGGCGGTCGAAGCCGGATCGAACCCGATCAGGCTGTCGGCCTCGGTCCAGAAGGCGGTCGCACGCATATACCCGTCATCGGCCCAACGTTTTTCAATGCCGATTTCGGCGGTGCGGCTTTCTTCACGATCCAGGCCCGCATCGCCATAAGGTCCAAACAGTTCATAAAGCGAGGGCGCGCGGAAACCGTTGCCGAAAGCCGCGCGAAGCAGAAGATCTTCGCGGACCCGCCAGACCCCTGCCAACCGGCCCGATGTGAACCCGCCGAACCGCGAGTGGTCGTCGCGCCGCAGCGAGGCGCTGAGGTCGATATCGGTGCCCACCGGGGCGCTTAGCTGCCCGAAGACCCCTGAAAGCCGGGTATCACCCAGGCCGTCCGCCTTTTCCTTTTCGGACTCGGCCCCGAACACCACGCGCGCGCCGGACGCACCGATATCGGTCGCACCCTGCCAGGACAGCTTGTCGCGGGTTCCGACGAACGGCGTTGAAAATCCGTTCGACCAGCTTGTGCGGTCGATATGATACCGGGTCAGCGCGACTTGGTGATCGACGGCACCTGTTGTGAAATCCGCGAACGCCCGCAGGCCATAGGATGACTTTTCAGAATAATCGTCACCCGGCGTGCCCGCGGCATCGCCTTCGAAATCGTCAAAGTCGCCCGTGCTGTCTTCCCAGAACCCGTTCAGGCCGATCCTTGCGCCATTTTGCAGCCTGTGCGCGGCATAGAAGGTAAGGCGCGTCGCGTCATAACCATCCTCCTCGAAATTGCCGTCATTCTCGTCGCGTGCGGAGAATCCATCGCTGTGAATTCGCGTCGCGGAAAAGGCCAGATCGGTGTCATCCTGCCGCAGCGTGACCCCATAGCCGGCCTGAAGGGTATTGTAACTGCCTGCCTCTATCGAGAAGCTGTGTTGAAGCCCGTCTTCCGTTGGTCGCAGCGACTGAAGGTTCAGAACCCCGGCCACCGCACGAGAGCCGTAGAGTGCGGATTGTGCGCCACGCAGCAATTCGACCCTGCCGATGGACGCGGTCGTCAGACCACCGATATCGAAATAGGGCTGTCCGGCGGCGGGATCGGAAATATCGATTCCGTCTATGATCGTCGGCAGATACTGGGCAGGCGCGCCGCGAAGCTGAATTGACCCGGTGGTGCCAAGCGACCCCGATTGCCGCCAGGTCACGCCGGGCAGTCGGGTCAGGCTGCGCGCCAGCGGCTGCCCGGCCCGGTCAGCAAGCTGCGCATCGGTCAGGATCGATACCGAACTGCCGGATCGGCTGAGTTCGGTTTCCTCCAGATTGGCGGTCAGGGTGATTTCAGGCAGCACATAGGTTTCCTGCGCTGTGGCGGGCAGGGCGGTCGCGGCTGAGGTCGCGGCCAGGATGGCAAGATGTTTCACGAGATAGGGTCCTTCCGGTCGCCCGGGGCGGGCGCGATGCGTGTTGTCCGGAAGAGATTCTGCCGGACGGCGAATACCACCACGACGGAAGATCCGCTTCGCACATGCCCCACGCATGCACTCAGGGTGATCGCCTTCGGCAGGTCTCCTGACTTCGCGGGTCATGGCTTGGCCGGACCTTCCCATCCGCGCGGATGCGGACAGTGGCATTTTCCGGCCTCGCTCGCCGCTGACAGTTGCGGGGGCAGCTGCGGAGTTGCACCGCATTCCCTTTTCACCGGGCATGGCCCGGAACCGAGGCAGGGCGGGGTTAACCCAGCCTCTGGATTCGCGCAAGGATTAAACGCGCTTATGCGATCGGGGCGGGCAGACTGATGCGCGCGATGACCGGAAAATGGTCGCTGATCTTCCAGTACTCGGTCCCCGCCGCCGTCTCGCGCGGGATCGCGGCCTCGGTGACCCAGCCGGCCGGCGCGTTGCGAGAATACAGGATATGGTCGATCCAGACCCGGTGATGAGTGTCGTTGAAGATCGGATCGGGAAAGCGCGTGGTACTGAGGTCGCTGAAATCGAGGCCGTCCCGATCCTTGACCGGCAGGCTGTCGTACAGCGCGTTGCCAAGTGTCAGCACGGGCTTCCAGACCGATCCCATCAGGGTCTCGACGCCCGATGCCAGCAGGCGCATCTCGGACGTGTCAAAACCCGGACCGTCGTTGATGTCGCCGCAGACGACCAGAGGTATCCCCGAGGTCTCGGCCGCGGTCAGATAGGGGTCCAGGAAATGTGTCCGGATATGGCGGCACTGTGCCAGCAGTCGGCGGCGGTTGGCGTCGGCAAGTTGCCACCATTTCGACCATTCATAGGCCTGAAAAATTCCCTTGGATTTCAGATGCAGCCCCAGCACGCGGAACGAGCGACCATTGGCGGGCCGGATCTCGACATAAAGTGGACGGCGCTCGTAGCGGAACCATTCGAAGACGCCATCTTCCTCGATATCCAGGAAGAACGGTTCCGACGCTGCGTGAATGCTGCCGGAGGCTGGATCCTCGCTGTCCCAGAAGATCGCGGGCGGATCTGCGAACCGGCCGCGATCGGTGCGCAGCGCGATACCCACACATTGCGCAGAGCCCAGACGGCGGCCGTCGGCGCCGGGCCGCGACTGATAACGGGATCGCTGCACATGGCAAAGCCATTCCCCCGGCGCCAGCGCGTCGAAGATCGCCTGCAGTTCGGAGGTCAGATTCGGTCCCTCGACCACGACGATGGCGTCGGCATCCAGATCGGCCAGCCCCTCGGCGATCAGCGCGCTGCGTGCGGCCACGGTCGGGTTCTCGGTCTGCCAGGGTGGCTTGGGTCCGCGCACCCGTGCATCGTCCGGCTTCAGGACCGGCTGACCCTGATCGTCGGTCGTCACCATGTCGTTCAGCCATTCCAGATTCCAGACGGCAAGTTTCATGACAGGGCCTCATCGGTCGCAACAGGATGATATTGCGATCCTATCATGAAAGCCGCGTGACGGCGCGTCCCGTGTCAGCGGCAGATCGCGTTGACCCATTCCGGCACCGTTGCCGAAGCCGGGCCGTGGATGCGGCGGTCGAAATCGCGGGCGTTGGCGCTGTCGTCCAGATTGAACTCCAGACATTCCGCGCCCATCCTGCCCGCGTGCTGCGCAAATCCCGCCGCCGGATAGACATTGCCCGAGGTGCCGATCGCTGCGAAGATGTCGGCCGCCTCAAGCGCCTGCCAGATCCGTTCCATGTGATAGGGCATCTCGCCGAACCAGACGATGTCGGGCCGCGTCGCGGGTTTGTTGCAGCGCGGACAGGGATCAGTTGCCGACATCGCCGCAGGTGCGTCCCAGCGATGTTCGCATGCCGCACACAGCGCGCGGCGCAGGCTGCCATGCATGTGGATCACGTCGGAACTGCCCGCGCGTTCGTGCAGCTCATCGACATTCTGCGTGACCAGGGTCAGATCGTGATGGCGGGCCAGTTCGACAAGCGCGCGGTGGGCCGGGTTCGGATGCGCGGCGGCGGCCCTGGTCCGACGGGCATTGTAAAAGCCATGCACCAGATCAGGGTCCCGGGCAAAGGCCTCGGGGGTGGCGACATCCTCGATCCGGTGTTGTTCCCACAGCCCGTCGCTGGCGCGAAAGGTGGCAAGCCCGCTTTCGGCGGAAATGCCTGCGCCTGTCAGGACGGTGATGTGCATTCACTCAGCGGCAATATGCCTCGGCCGCGCCTGCGAATTTCTTGTAGCGCGCCCAGAATGCGTTGTCGGCGTTGCTTTTCGACATGCGCACGACCTGCGCCTGATGCGGGTCGCGGAAGAAATCGGCCGCGCGGCGCTGATCGGAACGCGACAGCGTCTGGTTGGCGACCTGCTGGATGCAACCGCACAGCGGGGCGTTGCCGCGCGCGCGGTCTGATCTGATGCATGCACTGTCGATGGGGCCGGCCATGGCCAGCGGAGCGGTCATCATCACGGCGGCGGCCGCGATCACGATGCGATTCAGCATGGACTGTCTCCTCGGGTTCCTGAACCTATCCTCTGCGAGAGGGGTGCCGGCTGGACCGGTCTCGATGCCCTCTTCATAGTCCCAAGTCATAGCAAAAACGTTAAGCTCGCTCAATCACCACGATGAGAGCGTCCGTGATCTTCCGATCCGGCGCGGCGCTGCGGTCAGTGACCGGTGTGGCGATGCCCACCGCCGGCAAGATATTCGATGCGGGATCAACGCCCTGCCGCCGGCTGTCTTCATGGATGCGCCGTGGCCCGACGCATTTGACAACCGCGACGCGCCATGATCTCGGTGCGCCTTGCCGCGGGTGCTGCGGCATCTGGACGCAGGAGGGGACGATGATCGACGCGATCGGGCTGGATGCCGATGATACGCTGTGGGAGAACGAGACCTTCTTCCGCGTCACGGAAGCCCAGTTCGCAGCGCTGCTTGCCGATCACTGCGATCCCGACACCGTGGCAAGCCGGCTTTATGAGACCGAGCGGCGCAACCTTCAGCGTTACGGATACGGCATCAAGGGCTTCATGCTGTCGATGGTGCAGACCGCAATCGAATTGACGGATGCCCGGATCGATGGTTGCGCCATCGCCCGCATCCTTGAACTGGGCCAGGACATGCTGGCCCACCCGGTTCACCTGATCGAGGGGGTTGAGGACGCGCTTGCGGATCTGGACGGGCGCCGGCTGTTCCTGATCACCAAAGGCGATCTGATGGACCAGGAGCGCAAGATCGCCGCATCGGGTCTGGCCGAGCGTTTCCACGCGGTCGAAATTCTTGTCGACAAGACACCCGAGGCCTATGCTCGCATTCTGTCGCGTCACGGCGTTGCGCCTGACAGGTTCATGATGGCCGGTAATTCGATGCGCAGCGATGTGCTGCCGGTGGTCGAACTGGGCGGGCACGGCGTCTTCATTCCGCATGATCTGACCTGGCTGGCCGAACAGGCCGAGGCGTCGGATCATCCGCGGCTGCATCATCTGGACGCGATTGCCGACCTGCCGCAGTTGGTCGCAAGGGTGGAGGACGGTGCATGACGCCCAATGCCCGCGCTGCTGCCCTGATGACGCTGGGGATGGCCGCCTTCGCGTGCGAGGATGCGCTGCTGAAGCTGCTGTCGCGCGGCATCTCGATCGGGCAGTTGCTGCTGATGATCGGCTTTGCCGGGATGGTGGTGTTCGGGGCCTGGGTGGCGCGCAGTGCGGAAGGTCTGCGCTGGCGCGACCTGCTGCATCGCGGCGTCCTGCTGCGCAACCTATCCGAGGCGATTTGCGGCGTCTGCTTTCTGACCGCTTTGTCGGTCGGTGATCTCAGCATCGCATCGGCGATCCTGCAGGCGCTGCCGCTGCTGATGACATTGGGGGCCGCGCTGGTGCTGGGCGAACCTGTAGGCTGGCGCCGCTGGAGTTCGATCATCGTTGGGCTGATCGGCGTGATGATGATCGTGAGGCCAGGCACCGATGCCTTCCAGCCAGGGTCAGTTCTGGCCCTGGTGGCGGTAGTCGCGCTGGCGGTGCGCGATCTGGTGACGCGGCAACTGCCCGCGCGGATCGGCTCGGGGTTGCTGACCGCTTCGGCCTTTGGGTCGATGTCCGTGGCGGGCGCGGTTCTGGTCCTGATCGGCGGGCAAAACATGGTGATGCCGAACCCGGTCGAAGCCGGGATGATGGCTGTCTCGCTGGGGTTCGGGCTGCTGGGATACATGACCATGGTGATCGCCACACGGATCGGCGAGATCGGCGCGATCGCACCGTTCCGATATTCGCGGCTGGTCTTCGCGATCATTCTGGGCGTTCTGGTCTTCGCCGAACGGCCGGACGGCTGGACGCTGGCCGGGGCGGCGATCATCGCGTTCGCCGGCGGCTATGCCATGTGGCGCGAGGCAAGGCTGCGCCGGCGCCCGCGTCGCGCACCCGCCAGCAGTCTGACTCGGCCAGGCTGAGGTGTGCCGACGGGCACGGCACTCGTTTCAGGCTTTCGGATAGCCGATACCCTTCAGCGCCGTCCTGATCTCGTCCAGGATCGCCGGGTCGTCGATCGTGGCGGGTGTTCTGAAATCCTCGCCATCCGCGATCTTGACCATTGTGGCGCGCAGGATCTTGCCCGACCGGGTCTTGGGCAGACGGTCCACCACGCAGGCCAGCTTGAAGGCCGCGACCGGTCCGATCTGGTCGCGCACGCGGGCGACGACCTCGCGCATCACCTGGTCGTCGGGCGTCTCGACGCCTTTCTTGAGACACAGGAAACCCAGCGGCATCTGTCCCTTCAGACTGTCCGCGACGCCGATGACCGCGCATTCGGCGACGGCCGGATGACCCGACAGCACCTCTTCCATCGCGCCGGTGGACAGGCGGTGACCGGCGACATTGATGACGTCGTCGGTGCGCGCCATGATGTAAAGATATCCGTCCTCGTCGACATAACCCGCATCGCCGGTCTCGTAGTAGCCGGGAAAGTGATCCAGATAGGCCCTGCGGAACCGGTCTTCGGCGTTCCACAGCGAGGGCAGCGTGCCCGGCGGCAACGGCAGCCTGATCGCGATGGCGCCAAGCGTTCCGGGTTCGACCGGATGCCCGGCCTCGTCCAGAACCTGCACGTCATAGCCGGGCATCGCGACCGAAGGACTGCCTTTCTTGATCGGCAGCTTTTCGACCCCGAACGGATTGGCGGCGATGGCCCAGCCCGTTTCGGTTTGCCACCAGTGATCGATCACCGGCAGATGCAGCTGATCTTCCAGCCACTGGATCGTGTCCGGATCGGCGCGTTCCCCGGCCAGAAATACCGCCTGCAGGCTGGACAGATCATAGTCCCGGATCAGTTCACCTTTTGGATCCTCGCGCTTGACGGCGCGTATCGCGGTCGGCGCGGTAAAGAAGGATTTCACCCCATGATCCTGGATCACCCGCCAGAACGTGCCGGCATCGGGCGTGCCGACGGGCTTGCCCTCGAAGACGATGGTGGTGGCACCCGCGATCAGCGGGCCATAGCAGATATAGCTGTGGCCCACGACCCAGCCGACATCGGATGCCGCCCAGAAGACATCGCCGGCATCGACGCCGTAGATGTTCCTCATCGTCCAGTTCAGCGCGACCAGATGGCCTGCGGTGTGGCGGATCACGCCTTTCGGCTGACCGGTCGTGCCGGACGTATAAAGGACATAGGCCGGGTGGTTGCCTTCGACCGGCACGCAATCTGCAGGGGCGACGCCGTGCTGGAATTCGTGCCAGGCCACATCGCGGCCCGGTGTCAGCCCGGCGACTTCCTGTTCACGCTGAAAGATGACGCAGAAATCGGGCTTGTGCCTGGCCTCGTCGATGGCGGCATCCAGCAACGGCTTGTAGTGGATCACCCGTCCCGGCTCCAGCCCGCAGGACGCTGCAATGATCGCCTTGGGCTGTGCGTCGTCGATCCGGACGGCCAGTTCATGCGCGGCGAAGCCGCCGAACACGACCGAGTGGATCGCCCCCAGCCGCGCGCAGGCCAGCATCGCCTCCAGCGCCTCGGGGATCATTGGCATGTAGATGATCACGCGGTCGCCCTTTTCGATGCCCTTGGCGCGCAGCGCGCCGGCAAGGCTGGCCACGCGTGACTGCAGCTCGCGGAAGGTGATGCCGCGGGCTGAGTGGGTGATCGGGCTGTCATGGATGATCGCCAGTTGATCGCCGCGACCGGCCTCGACATGGCGATCGACCGCGTTCCAGCAGGTGTTCACCATGCCGTCGGCAAACCATTCGCCCACGGGCCCCTGATCGAAATAGGCCCTGCTGGGGCGGCTGTCCCAGTCGATCTTGTCGGCGGCCTGCATCCAGAAACCTTCCGGATCTGATTTCCAGCCGTCATAGATGTCGCTGTATGCCATCTTATGCCCCCTCCTTGACGCTGCCCGAAGTGTTACGGGGCGCTCAGGCTGTCGCGCAACAGTGTTAGCGGGATCGGAAACGGGACCGCGACGAAAATTCGCTAAACATGCCAGGCAAAGTTTGCAAACAGCGCGGCGCTGCAAAATCGACTTCGCGCCGCGCCGAAGTTTGCAAAAACAACGGTGATTGCGTGTCAGAAGCGGCGGGGGTGATTCGCCCGCGCCGCTTCTGTCATGGGTCAACTGTAATGGGCGACCGGGGTCCCTGCCAGCACGCTCATGTTCAACAGACCGCGCGTCGTGATCGACGGTGTCACGATATGGGCGCGGTTGCCCATTCCCATCAGGATCGGGCCGACCTCCAGACCATTGGCACGCATCTTCAGGGCGTTGCGCACACCCGATGCGGCGTCCGTGCCCGGGAAGACGAGAACATTCGCGGCACCTTCCAGGCGCGAGCCTGGGAAGATCCGTTCGCGCAGCGCAGGGTCCAGCGCCGCATCGACATGCATTTCACCGTCATACATGAAGTCCGGCTCGCGCGCGTCCAGCAGCGCCAGCGCTTCGCGCATCTTGCGGCCCGTATAGGTGTCGAGGTTGCCGAATTGCGAATGGGCGCACAGCGCGATCTTGGGCGTCAGGCCGAAGCGGCGGACATGGCGCGCGGCACCCAGCACGGTTTCCATGATCTCTTCGGGCGTGGGGTCGTTGTGGCACTGCGTGTCGGCAATGAACAACGGCCCGTCTTCAAGAATGATCATAGACAAGGCGCCGACCGGATGCAGCCCGCCGCGAGCAAGCACCTGGCTGATATATTGCAGATGCCAGTTATACTGTCCGAACGTGCCGCAGATCAGGCTGTCGGCCTCGCCCCGGTGAACCATCACGGCGGCGATGGCGGTGGTGTTGGTGCGCATGATCGCCCGGGCGATGTCTGGGCTGACGCCGCGCCGCGCCATCAGTTGGTGATATGTCTCCCAATAATCGCGATAGCGGGGATCGTTCTCGGGGTTCACGATCTCGAAATCCTTGTCGGGACGGATCGGCAGTCCGGCGCGTTCGGCGCGGGTCGAGATGACATCGGGACGGCCGATCAGGATCGGCACGTCGGTCGTCTCTTCCAGCATCGCGTTGGCGGCGCGCAGCACGCGTTCGTCCTCGCCTTCGGCGAAGACCAGCCGACGCTGGGTCGTGGCGGCTGCTTCGAAGACCGGGCGCATGATCAGCGCCGAACGGAAGACCGATCCGTCCAGATTGCGCTTGTAGGCGTCCAGATCCTCGATCGGACGGGTGGCTACCCCTGATTCCATCGCCGCGCGCGCGACCGAGCTGGAGACGATACCGACGAGACGGGGATCGAACGGTTTGGGGATCAGGTAATCAGCCCCGAAGGTCAGCGTCTCGCCGCGATAGGCCGCTGCGGCCTCGGCGGCGGTTGTGGCGCGCGCCAGGGCCGCGATGCCTTCGACGCAGGCGATCTCCATCTCGTCGTTGATGGTCGTCGCGCCGACATCCAGGGCGCCGCGGAAGATGAACGGGAAGCACAGGACATTGTTGACCTGGTTCGGAAAGTCGCTGCGGCCGGTGGCGATGATTGCATCGGGCGCGACGCTGCGCACATCGTCTGGCAGGATCTCCGGCGTCGGGTTGGCAAGCGCGAAGATGATCGGACGTTCGGCCATTTTCTGGACCATCTCGGGCTTCAGCACGCCGGGTCCCGAAAGCCCAAGGAACAGGTCCGCGCCGTCGATCACCTCGGACAGGGTCCGCAGGTCGCTGGCTTGCGCGAATTCGGACTTCTGCGGGTTCATGTCTTCGACGCGGCCCTCATGCACCAACCCGTTAATATCGCATAGCCAGACATTCTCGCGCTTGACGCCCAGTTTCAGCAGCATGTTCAGGCAGGCGATTCCAGCCGCCCCGCCGCCGGTCGAGACGACCTTGATATCCTCGAACGTCTTGCCAGCCACGCGCAGCGCGTTCGTGGCGGCGGCGCCGACGACGATGGCGGTGCCGTGCTGGTCGTCGTGAAAGACCGGGATGTTCATCCGTTCGCGGCACAGCTTCTCGACGATGAAACAGTCTGGCGCCTTGATGTCTTCCAGGTTGATCGCACCGAAGGTCGGTTCCAGCGCGCAGACGATATCGGCAAGCTTCTCGGGATCGGACTGGTCCACCTCGATGTCGAAGCAGTCGATATTCGCGAATTTCTTGAACAGGACCGCCTTGCCCTCCATCACGGGCTTGGAGGCGGCGGCGCCGATATTGCCCAGGCCAAGCACGGCTGTGCCGTTCGACACCACGGCGACCAGGTTGCCGCGTGCGGTATAGCGGCTGGCGGTTGCCGGATCGGCCTTGATTTCCAGGCAGGCTTCGGCGACGCCCGGTGAATAGGCGCGGCTGAGATCGCGTCCATTCGCCAACGGCTTCGTCGCTCGGATCTCGAGTTTGCCGGGCCGCGGAAATTCGTGATAATCCAGTGCCGCCTGACGCGCGTTGTCCTGCCTGCGATCTTCCATCCTTGCCCCTCCGTCTGGGAATTTAGTTCACCGTTAAACCATTTCTCGGACAAGGAACAGGCGGCTTCGGCTTGCGTTGGTGCCGCCCAAGGCGCAAAACTGCCATCATCGACCGGAATGAGGGAAAGCCATGTCACTTCTGGATGCGGCGCGCGAGGTTCGCGAAATGGCCTATGTGCCCTATTCGCGGTTCAAGGTTGGCGCTGCGGTGCGCGGCCCGTCCGGCGCCATCTATCGCGGCTGCAATGTCGAAAACGTGGCCTATCCCGAAGGCACCTGCGCCGAGGCCGGGGCGATTGCCGCGATGGTCGCGGCGGGCGAGACCGAACTGGTAGAGGTGGCGGTGATCGCGGACAGCCCGTCTCCGGTTCCTCCCTGCGGAGGGTGCCGGCAGAAGCTGGCCGAGTTCGGGCGTCATGACACCCGGGTTCTGCTGGCGACGATCGACGGTGCGACCCTGGCGACGACGATCGGTGAATTGCTGCCCGGCCGCTTCGACGCGGGCCATATGAGCAAGGCCGAATGACAGATCCGCGCGCGGTCATAGCGGCCATTCGTGATGGCCGAGGTCTGGACGGGCCGGGCGCTTCCTTGATCGCGCAGGGGTTGGCCGACGGATCGGTCAGCGATGCGCAGGCGGGCGCCTTTGCGATGGCGGTGCTGACGCGGGGTGCGGGCGACAACGGCCGCGTGGCGTTGACCCGCGCGATGCGGGATTCCGGTCATGTGATGCGCTGGGAACTGCCGGGTCCGGTGGTGGACAAGCATTCGACCGGCGGCATCGGAGACACGGTCAGCCTGATCCTGGCGCCGCTTCTGGCGGCAAGCCGGGTCTATGTGCCGATGATCTCGGGGCGGGGGCTGGGTCACACCGGCGGCACCCTGGACAAGCTGGAGGCGATCCCGGGCTATATTTGCGATCAACCCGAGGAACAGTTTCGCCGGATTGTTGAAAACGTCGGCTGTTCGATCGTCTCTGCGACCGCCGATTTCGCGCCTGCGGATCGCCGTCTTTATGCGATCCGGGACGAATCGGCCACGGTCGAATCGATCGACCTGATCACCGCCTCGATCTTGTCGAAGAAGCTGGCGGCGGGGCTTGATGCGCTGGTGCTGGATGTGAAGGCGGGGTCGGGTGCCTTCCTGAAGAAGCCCGACAGCAGCGACCGGCTGGCGCGCGCATTGGTGCAGACCGCGAATGGCGCGGGTTGCCGCAGCTCGGCCTTGATTTCGGACATGGACCAGCCGCTGGCGCGCAGCGCCGGGAACGCGCTGGAGGTCGCCGAGGCGATCCGCGTCCTTGGCGGCGAAGGCGGCGCGCTGCGCGATCTGACGCTGGAACTGGCGGCCGAATGTCTTCGTCTGGTCGGGCGGGACCCGGATGGTCTGGCAGGACTGATCGATTCGGGCGCGGCGGCCGAAACCTTTGGTCGGATGGTTGCCGCGCAGGGCGGGCCGCACGACCTTCTGGACCGGCCCGACGCGTATCTTGAAACAGCCCCTGTCATTTGTCCGGTTCCGGTCGGGCAGGGCGCGGTTGCGGCGATCGACGTGAGCGCGCTGGGACACGCCATTGTCGCGCTTGGCGGCGGGCGTGTCCGAGCGGGTGAGAGGATCGATCATCGCGTGGGTCTGAGCGCGTTGGCCAAGCTGGGCGAACCGGTCGGACCGGACAGGCCCGTGGCGATGGTTCATGCCGCCGACCAGACTGCTGCGGGTATCGCCGTTGCCGCCGTGCAGGCCGCCTACAGGATTGGTGAGGCCGCCGTCGCGGGTCCGCTGGTCCGTGACAGGATCAGCGCATGACCCGAAACCGCGCCTTCCTGATCGTCATGGACAGTGTCGGAATCGGCGGGGCGCCGGATGCCGGGCAGTTCTTCAACAATGATACGCCCGATACCGGCGCGAATACCGTCGGCCACATCGCCCAGGCGCAGACACTGCACCTGCCCAATCTGGATCGTCTGGGACTTGGCGCGGCGATCCGGCTTGCCTCGGGGCTGGACGCGCCGGGGCTGACGGCGGCGGCAGAAGGGTTATGGGGCGGCGCGACAGAGATTTCGCCCGGCAAGGACACGCCATCCGGTCATTGGGAAATCGCCGGCGTGCCGGTGCCGTGGGAATGGACCTATTTTCCGAAGACCGTTCCAGCCTTTCCAGACGCGGTGACCGCGCGCATCTGCGAACTGGCCGGAACCCAGGGCATTCTGGCAAATTGCCATGCATCGGGAACCCAGGTGATCGAGGATTTCGGGGCCGAACATCTCAGGACCGGCTGGCCGATCTGCTATACCTCGGTCGATAGCGTGCTGCAGATCGCCGCACATCAGGATCATTTCGGCCTGGATCGCCTGATCGCGCTGTGCGAGGGGCTGGCGCCGATGTTGCATCAGATGCGCGTGGGTCGCGTCATCGCGCGGCCTTTCCTGGGTGAGCGACCGGGCGAATTCAGCCGCACGCCCAATCGCCGCGACTTCGCCATCGCACCGCCTGCAGATACGATTCTGGACATTGCTGCCGGCGCCGGTCGCGTGACGCATGCCGTCGGCAAGATCGGCGATATCTTCAGCCACCGTGGCATCACGCATCTGCACAAGGGAAAGTCCGACGCCGATCTGGCCGATCACCTTCTGCGATTGGGACGCGAGGCCGAGCCCGGCAGCCTGACATTTGCCAATTTCGTCGAATTTGACACCAATTTCGGACATCGCCGCGATATTCCCGGCTATGCCGCACAGCTGGAATGGTTCGACAGCGTGGCGGGCCAGTTCATGAACCTGCTTGGGCCGGGCGATCTGGCGATCTTCACTGCCGATCACGGCAACGATCCATCCTGGACCGGCACCGACCACACGCGCGAACGGGTGCCGGTGCTGGGCTTCGGCCTGGGGGCAAGGGGGCTCGGGCTGGTCGGTTTCAGCGATATTGGCGCGTCGATCATGGCGCATCTGGAACTGCCCGCGCCGCAACATGGAAAGTCTTTTATTTGAACAAGATAGAGCTTCATCTTCATCTAGAAGGCGCGGCACCGCCGGGTCTTGTCCGTGCGTTGGCCGCGGAAAAACATGCCGACCTGTCGCGGATCTTCGATGCGCGCGGACATTATGCCTATGACGGTTTCGACGACTTCCTTCGGGTCTATGAGGCCGCGACAAGCGTGCTGCAGACTCCCCGCGACTATGCGCGGCTGCTGCGCGACGTGCTGGAACGCAGCGCCGAGCAGGGCGTGATCTATACCGAGCTTTTCGTCTCTCCCGAATTTTGTGGCGGTGGCGATCTGGCCGCGTGGCGCGACTATTTGGCGGCGATGATCGAGGTCGCAGACCAGATGCGGGCGCACGGCATCGACAGCCGGGGCATCGTCACCTGCATCCGGCATTTCGGACCTGATCGTGCCAAGGCATCGGCATTATGTGCGGCGGAAACCGCCGGGAACTGGATCACCGGATTTGGCATGGGTGGCGCAGAAGCCGTTGGAAAGGCAACCGATTATCGGTGGAGTTTCGATTGCGCACGCGAGGCAGGCTTGGGCCTGACCTGCCATGCCGGCGAATGGGGCGGACCCGACAGTATCCGGCAGGCTCTGGATCTGGGCGTGACGCGGCTGGGACACGGCGTCCGCGCGATCGAGGATGACGCGCTGGTCCGGGATCTGGTTGCGCGCGGCACCGTGCTGGAGGTCTGTCCCGGCTCGAACGTGGCGTTGGGGTTGTATCCTGGCTGGTCGTTGCATCCGATCGCACGGCTGGCGGATGCCGGGGTCAAGGTGACCGTCTCGACCGATGACCCACCGTTCTTCTACACGACCATGCGGCATGAATACGACCGGCTTGCCGATGCCTTCGGTTGGGGCGAAGACGACTTCGCACAGATCAACCGATGGGCGGTCGAAGCCGCGTTCTGCGATACCCCGACCCGCGACAGGCTGAGAAAGGAATTCCCGTGACCGACCCGCATCTGACCGTCATCACCCACCCGCTGGTCCAGCACAAGCTGACGATCATGCGTCAGAAGGACGTCTCGACCGCCAGTTTCCGGCGATTGCTGCGCGAGATCAGCCTGCTTCTGGCTTACGAGGTGACGCGCGAACTGGAACTGACCACGACGACCATCGACACCCCGTTGTGCCAGATGCAGGCGCCAACGCTGGAAGGCAAGAAGCTTGCTCTGATCTCGATCTTGCGGGCGGGCAACGGATTGCTGGACGGAATCCTGGAACTGATCCCGGCGGCGCGTGTCGGATTCGTCGGGCTGTACCGCGATCCCGAAACGCTGCAGCCGGTCGAATATTATTGCAAGGTTCCGGCCTTGGATCAGCGCATGACCATTGTCGTCGATCCGATGCTGGCAACCGGGAATTCCTCGGTCGCGGCCATCGACATGCTGAAGGCGCGCGGGGCGAAAAACCTGCGTTTCCTGTGCCTTCTGGCCGCACCTGAAGGTGTTGCGCGAATGCGCGAAGCCCATCCCGACGTGCCGATCTGGACCGCCGCGCTGGATGAGCGCCTGGACGATCACGGCTATATCGTCCCGGGGCTGGGCGATGCCGGTGACCGGATGTTCGGCACCAAGTAGCCCGGTCGTTAACCTGTGTTTCAGGCTTTTGGCCTAGCTCTGGGCCAAAGGGTCGAATCGCGGGTGGATGGATGCGGGTGTGGTGGTGTGCGGTCTGGATGATGGCGTTGACGGCCACGGTGCAGGCCGCCCCGGTGCCGCAACCGCCGCCGGAATTCGCCGGCGGCCAGTATATCGACGGCGAAGGCTGCGTTTTCCTGCGCGACGGCAGCGGATGGGTTCCGCGTCTGGACAGATCCGGCGCGGCCATCTGTGGTTTTCCCCCGACCTTGTCATCGCGGCGCACGGATCCTGACAGTGAACGTGTCTTATCCTCTGCCCAGGAAGAATCGCAGCCTTCGGCCGAGGATATCCTGATCGAAACGCTTGCGTCGGGCTTGCGGCAGGGTGAATTCAACGCGGACCCCGCGCCGGTCGCGGAACGCCGCGATCCGCCGATCCTTCGCCGCAATGATCCGGTCACCGACGAGTTGGGTCAGCTTGCCGCGCAGCAGGCTGCGTTGCGTGGCGTTCTGTCGGGCGCTGCCGGCAGTAGTTCCAGGCTTTGCGACTTGCTGGGATATCAGCCGGTTGGGAATGCCGCACCAATCCTTGGCGGCGACGTCACCCAAGGGCTGTGCGCAGGCATGCGCGCCCCGGTGCCGGAAGAACGGATCATCAAGGTCGGGAAACGCGACGAACGCGAGAACGCGCAAATCGCGTCGTCCGCCAGACCGGAAACAAAACGGGCCGGCCCGCAGGCCGCAGAGTCAGTTGCCGTGGATCGCCGGACGGACCACGCCGTCTCGCCCACCCGCAAGTCCGACCCGTCACGGGTCGCAAATTCTGCGCTGGGTCGCGGACTGGCGTCCAGGTCAGCCCAGGCGCAGGCACCCACGGTCGAGATGATCCCGGCCTCGGCGCGCTATGTCCAGATCGGCGGATATGCGGATGACGGGAACGCGGTGTCCGCCATCCGCAAATTGTCCGCGATGGGATTTCGCGTGGCGCAGAGGCGCGACCGTGACGGTGATCGCGTCCTGAGGGTCATTCTGGCAGGGCCGTTCACCGACCGGCGCGATCTGGTCGAGGCACTGAACCGGTTGCGCGACAGCGGATATCCCAACGCCGTGGCACGCTGACGCGCTATCGCCGATGACTGCCGGCACGTCCTGGGTGGCACGCTGCTGATGCTTGCCGGGTTGGCCCGACATGGGCGATCAGGCTGCGCGCTGCGCGTCGAATTCGGTCACGACGATGCGGGGCCGTTCGTCTCGGCTGTAATAGGCATACATCTGGTCCAGCACCGCTTCGGCCTCCTGGGCGCGCTTGCGGTCCGCGATGCTCTGCGGCTTTGACGCTTGGCTCATGTCTCGTCTCCGGTCATGGAGTGATCTCCTCCACGAGCGGCCACTTAGTCGGCATCAAACGCCATTTCCAGCCTTCGTAACGCACCGTCACCGAGACGTTACGGACGCACGATGCTAGCCGACCCGCACCATGCGATGCTTTTTCCGGCCGACCGAGACTTTCAGTCCGTCGCCGATCAGCGCCTCGTCAATGGGCAGTTGCGGATCGCTGACGGGATCGTTGTTAAGGCGCAGCCCGCCTTCGGCGATCAGGCGCTTGGCCTCCTTGCCGCTGGCGGTGATGCCGGTCTGGACCAGCATCTGAACGACCGACAATCCGCCGTCCAGCGACCCGGCGGGCAGGGTGGCGATTTCCAGATCGCCACCCGCGCCGCCCTGTTCGAAGACCTCGCGAGCCGTCGCCTCGGCGCTGGCTGCCGCGTCGGCACCGTGCAGAAGCGTTGTCACCTCGTTGGCAAGGCGCATCTTGGCCTCGTTGATCTCGGACCCTTGCAGCGCGCCAAGACGGTCGCATTCCTCGACCGGCAGTTCAGTATACAGCTTCAGGAAACGGCCCACATCGGCGTCGGTGGTGTTGCGCCAAAACTGCCAGAACTCGTAAGGCGACAGCATCGCGCTGCTCAGCCAGACCGCACCTCCCGCAGACTTGCCCATCTTGCGCCCGTCGCTGGTCGTCAGCAAAGGCGAGGTCAGCCCCCAGATCACCGCATCGTCCACGCGCCGGGTCAGGTCGATCCCATTGACGATATTGCCCCATTGATCCGATCCGCCCATCTGCAACTGGCAGCCATAGCGGCGGTGAAGTTCAAGAAAATCATAGGCCTGCAGGATCATGTAGTTGAATTCCAGGAAGGACAGCGACTGTTCGCGGTCCAGCCGGGATTTCACCGACTCGAAGCTCAGCATCCGGTTGACGCTGAAATGCCGGCCGATATCGCGCAGGAATTCCAGATAGTTCAGCCCGTCCAGCCATTCGGCGTTGTTCAGCATCAGCGCCGCGTTGTCGCCATAGTCCAGATAGCGTGCAAAGACCTGACCCATACCGTCGATATTCGACTGGATCGCCGCGGCGTCCAGAAGCGGCCGTTCCTCGGACCGGAAGGACGGATCGCCGACCTTGGTGGTGCCGCCGCCCATCAGCGTGATCGGCCGGTTGCCGGTCTTCTGGAACCAGCGCAGCATCATGATGTTCAGCAGATGGCCCACATGCAGGGAAGCGGCGGTCGCATCATAGCCGATATAGGCCGTCACCGGCCCGGCCAGCAGCGCACGGTCCAGCCCTTCGTAATCGGTGCAGTCGGCGACATAGCCACGTTCGATCATCACGCGCAGGAAGTCGGACTTTGGGGCATGGGTCATGGGCTGTTTCCTTCTGATCGGGGCGGATATACCGGCTGGGGAAGCAAAGGAAAAGCATGATGATACGGGCCTTGGGAATGATGTCTGGCACATCTATGGACGGTGTCGATGCGGCGCTGATCCAGACCGACGGTGTTCGTATCGGCGGCTTTGGTCGCAGTGCGTTCCGGGCGTATTCCGACAACGAATCCGCCGCATTGCACGCGGCGCTTGGGCGCTGGCCCGACGATGAAGGGGTGGCGGATGCCGCCGAAGTCTCGATCGCAAGCCATGCCGCGCTGGCTGGCGAATTTCCCGAGGCCGAGTTGATCGGCTATCACGGCCAGACTCTGGCCCATGATCCGCGTGGCCGCGGGACGCATCAGGCAGGCAGCGGTGCGGTACTGGCGCAGGCCACCGGGCGACCCGTGATCTGGGATTTCCGCCGCGAGGATGTGCGGCGCGGCGGCGAAGGTGCGCCGTTGGCACCGTTCTTCCACTGGGCCTGCGCGGACTGGGCCGCCGGAAACGGTCTGTTGGTCCGCAGCCCGGTTGCGTTTCTCAATCTGGGTGGGGTGGGCAACATCACTTGGGTCGATCCGGCCGCGTCCGCGCCCGAAGCCCCCGGCGCGTGTCTGGCCTTTGATACCGGTCCCGCCAACGCACCGATCAACGACCTGATGCGGACACGTCGTCGTCTCCCCCATGACGCCGACGGCTCGTTGGCCGCTTCAGGCCTCGCGGATGAACGGATTGTGGGGGATTTCCTGCGCCATCCCTATTTCGAACGGCCACCGCCGAAATCCCTGGATCGTGACCAGTTCGCGGACTTGCCGCGCGCGGTTCAGGATCTGGACGACGCCGATGCCGCCGCAACGCTGGTTTCCGCGTTGGCGGGGGCGGTGGCATCGGGGTGGAGATGGCTGCCGTCGGCCCCGGACACGGTGCTGGTCTGCGGCGGCGGGCGGCACAATGCGGCGATCATGCGGTCGCTGCGCGACCGGCTTGATGCGGATGTGCAACCGGTCGAGGCGGCAGGGCTGGATGGCGACATGCTGGAAGCGCAGGCCTTCGGATGGCTTGCGGTGCGTGTCCAGCGTGGATTGCCCATTTCGGGTCCGCTGACGACCGGAGTCCCGACGCCCAGTTGCGGCGGTCGGATCAGCCATCCGCACTAGGCGTTTGCCGCCGCGAAAATGACGGCGCGATTTTTTGTTCTGCTCTCTTGACGCGACCGTGCGCACTGCGTAAACCGCCCCTCACTTCGGCGGGCGATCAGCCGGAGCAAGGTGAGTGTGCGGTTGTAGCTCAGTTGGTTAGAGTACCGGCCTGTCACGCCGGGGGTCGCGGGTTCGAGCCCCGTCAACCGCGCCACTTACACCTTTCGCCCGGATATATGCGCGGTTGTAGCTCAGTTGGTTAGAGTACCGGCCTGTCACGCCGGGGGTCGCGGGTTCGAGCCCCGTCAACCGCGCCATTTCCCTTCCTTTCAGTCCGTGCCCGGTTTCTTGCGTCGTGATCGCATCAGGCGCGTTCCACACGGCACAGAAAGCAGTTGTTGCTGGCCGACCGGATGTGGACGAACGCAACCTCGGGCCGTGCAAGAAGTTCGGTGCAGCGCGCGGTGATGTGTTCGGTCGCGATCACCCCGCCGGTGCCATAAAGGATGCGTTCCCTGCTGCAGTAGCCGCGCACGATATGGGTCTGCGCAGTCAGGATGTCAGTCGGAAATTCGGTTCCTGCCATCGGACACGCGTCGTCGCACAGGAAGACCGGGCCGGTTTCGGTGTAGGGGTTCAGCCCCGAAAAGGGCCGGTGCGCGGCGATCAGATACGGGCGGCCCGGCGGAACCTGCCGCAGGCAATGCCGACATGGCGTGCCCGTGCCGCTGGACGAACCTGCGTGTTCGGCGGACAGACCATTTGCATCAAGCCCGGTTCGCAACGCCCATGCGGTCGCACTGTTGATCGCGAGAAAACGAATGGTCATATCGGGACTCCTGTTCTGCATCCCGATTGGTTATGCAGGGACTCCGGGTCGCGCGGGCGCGCGGAACGGGCGTTACATTCGAAAAAAGACGGGCAAGGATCACGGGCGATGAAGGATATGGACGACGCCGAGGCGCTGATCGAACAGATGGGGCAGGCCGCGCGCGCGGCGGCTGTCGAACTGGCGACGGCAAGCGCCGAACGCAAACACGCCGCGCTGATCGGTGCGGCCGAGTCGATCCGACGCAATGTGCCGGCGATCCTCGAGGCGAATGCCCGTGATCTGCAGTTCGGTCGCGAAAAGGGGCTGAGCGAGGCGATGATCGACCGGCTGAGGCTGGACGAGGACCGGCTGCGCGGGATCGAGGACGGGCTGCGCGCCGTGGCCGAGCAACGCGATCCGGTGGGTGAGGTCGTCGCCGAGTGGGACCGCCCGACCGGGCTGCATATCCGCCGCGTTCGCACGCCGATCGGGGTGATCGGGGTGATCTATGAAAGCCGACCCAACGTCACCGCGGATGCCGGTGCGCTGGCATTGAAGTCGGGCAATGCGGTGATCCTGCGGGGCGGATCGGAAAGCCTGCATTCAAGCCAGGCGATTCATGGCTGCATGGTCGAGGGGTTGCGTCAGGCCGGTCTGCCCGAGGCGGCGATACAGCTTGTGCCGACTCGCGATCGCGCGGCGGTTTCGGCCATGCTGAGGGCGCAAGGTCTGATCGACGTCATCATCCCGCGCGGCGGCAAGGGCCTTGTCGGGCTTGTCCAGCGCGAGGCGCGGGTGCCGGTTTTCGCGCATCTCGAGGGCATATGTCACATCTATGTCGATCGCGATGCCGACGCCGAAAAAGCCTGTCGAGTTGTGTTGAACGCAAAGACCCGCCGCACGGGCATCTGCGGTGCCGCCGAATGCCTGCTGATCGACCGTGGGGCGAAACCAGCGCTGCGCGAGGCGCTGATCGCCGATCTGGTGCAGGCCGGGGTCGAAGTGCGCGCCGAGGGCGAATTGGCAGATCTGCCGGGCACCGTGCCGGCCCAGCCCGACGATTTCGGGCGCGAGTTTCTGGACATGATCATTGCCGCCAAGCTGGTCGATGGCGTGGACGGGGCGATCGACCATATCCGACGCCATGGCAGCCAGCACACCGAATCCATCCTGACCGAACGCGACGCCACCGCCGAACGGTTCTTCGCCGGTTTGGACAGTGCGATTCTGATGCACAACGCCTCGACCCAGTTTGCCGATGGCGGCGAATTCGGGATGGGCGCGGAAATCGGCATCGCAACCGGCAAGATGCATGCACGCGGTCCGGTCGGTGCCGAACAACTGACCAGCTTCAAGTATCTGGTCAGCGGAGATGGCACGATCAGAAGCTAGAGAGAATTCCAGGGCTGGCTAGAAGGCGATTTCGGCGCCTTTCTCATCCAGCTCCCACGCCAGCGCGCGGCCTGATCCGCGCGCGGCTTCGGCCAGCAACGCGAATTGCACCTCGGCCGGAGACGGATTGCGCGAAGGGCCTGTCGCGCCGTCGGAAAGCCAGGACCAAAGCGCCGGGTCGGGACGCATCCGGTCGCTTTCCGCGACCAGTTGCCAGCCGGGCAGCTTGCGCAGGACCATGACCCGTCCGCCCCAGGGCATGGCGGTTTCCAGGCACATCAGCGCCAGCATCACCATGCGGATCTCGGGGCGGGCGAAATCTCCGTCGGCGTCCAGTTCGATCCGCAGCCTGCCATGCGCAGCCATACCGTCAAGCAGCCGGGACAATTCGACGCGCGCAACCCGCTGATCGCCTTGGGCGTGGCCGAAGGCCATCCGGAACGCCTGAATTCGCGACCGCGCCGCCGCCACCGATTCCGCGATCAGACGCAATTCGGGACTTTGGGCGATTGTCGGGAAATCGGTCGACATTTCAAGCAGTTCGACGCCGTTGCCAATCGCCCCCAGCGGTGAAACCAGATCGTGACACAGGCGCGATCCCAGCAATGCGGCAAGATCGCCCGGCGCGATCTGCGTTGTATCAAGGCTCATGCGGGATTACCTTTCGTGGGGTTGAGCGGAGCGTTGGCTGTGAACGAGATACTTGAACCCGGCATGATCGTCAGACATCCCGACGCCCCCGACTGGGGCGACGGGCAGGTCCAGTCACGCATTGGGGATCGTATCACCGTGAACTTCCTCGAAGCGGGCAAGAAGGTCATCGACGGTCGTCGCGTGACGCTGCAGATCGTGGGATTCGACAAGGGATGAACGGCTCGGTGCATGGCGCAAGAATTGCAACCAAAGATTGTGTCATGCAAGAGATAGTTGCATCGCACCCAGCTTCGTGTCGTCGCATCTGTTGCAAACCTCTGCCGCCCCCCCTAGACAGGCCAGCGCCGCAGCATGCTTTGCAGATGAAGGCCGCATGAAGTCTGATCCGTCATATTTCGACATCCGCATCGCCACCACCGAACGCGATCTGCTGGCGGCGCAACGGCTGCGCTATCGGGTGTTCATCGAGGAACTTGGCGGGACCGGACCGCTGGTGGATCATGACGCGCGACTGGAACGGGACGAGTTCGATCCGGTGGTGGATCATCTCTGCCTGGTGGACCGGCGCCGTTCGGCCGAGGAACTGGATCATGTCGTCGGCGTCTATCGCCTTCTGCCGGGTCAGCGGGCCAGGGAATTCGGCCGCTTTTACTGCGATGCGGAATATGACCTGACGCCGCTGCGAAACTCGGGGCGTTCGGTGCTGGAGCTTGGCAGGTCCTGTGTCGATCCGGCCTATCGTGGCGGATCCGGTATGTTCCTGCTGTGGAATGCACTGGCGGATTATGTGCTGGAACTGGGCATCGAGGTTCTGTTCGGCGTCGCCAGCTTTCACGGCACCGATATCCAGACTCTGGCGCCGTCGCTGAGCTGGCTGCATCACCATCATCTGGCACCCGCAGAACTGTGCCCGCGTGCACGACCCGAAGGGTATCAGGACATGAACCTGATCCCCGCCGACCGGCTTGACCGCCGCGAGGCGCTGGTGGCGATGCCGGCCTTGATCAAGGCCTATCTTCGGCTTGGCGGGCTGGTGGGTGACGGTGCCTTCGTGGATCGCGATTTCAACACCACGGATGTCTTTCTGCTGATGGACACAAAGATGATGTCCGAGAAGCACCGCAAGTTCTATGAAAGCCGCTGGCAACCGCAATGACCCGCCAATCAGCCGAAACCTCGGGCGGCATCCGGATTGATCCGGGTCGAGGCGATGCAACCTGGCGGGCGGGCGTGCCGCCGGCGCTGCCACGTCCCAGCGGCTTCCGCGGCTGGTGGCGTGTCGTCCGGCGCGGCGTGCCGGCGATCCTGGTGTTGCTGGCGGGGGTGATCCTGATCCTGCCGATGCGTGGGACCGAGCGTCTGGTTTACGGCGCGCGGCGACCCTGGACAGGGCCGTATGTCGGGGTGGTGTGCAGGCTGGTGTTAAGCTGCATTGGCATCGGTTGGCGGCGCAAGGGGCAGCCGATGCGCGGCCCAGGCGCGGTCGTGGCGAATCATTCAAGCTGGCTGGACATCCTGGCGATGAATGCGGCCATGCCGATCTTTTTCGTCAGCAAGGCCGAGGTTCGGGGCTGGCCTGGAATCAATATCCTGACGGCCGTCACCAACACGCATTTCGTCGTTCGCGACCCGAAACACGCTCGGGCGCAGGCACTGGAATTCGCGGCCCGGATCCGTGCGGGCCATCGCCTGCTGTTCTTCCCCGAGGGCACATCGACCGATGGCAGGCGTGTCCTGCCGTTCAAGCCGACGCTGTTTCAGGGGTTCCTGGACCCGGATCTGCCCGACGGGCTGGCCATCCAGCCGATGAGCGTGATCTATCACGCGCCGCCGGACGCGGATCCGCGCTTCTACGGCTGGTGGGCCGACATGGCACTGGCCGATCATTTGCTGGCCGTGTTGTCGGCACCTCGCCAGGGAAGCGTCGATGTCATTCTGCATGCGCCGATTTCCGTCGCGGACGAGACGCGCAAGACCCTTTCTCTGAAATGCGAAATCGCGGTTCGCCAAGGGCTTGAAGGGAACATTCTGGCCGTGGAAAAAAGCGATTGAAGCTTCGCAGATCCGACAATATCTGGTACAGTCTCCCGCCCTCGATACCAAGGAATGCCCCATGACCCGCTTTGCCGCCCCTATCGCCGAACAGATCTGGGACATGAAGTACCGGATGAAGGATGGCGCGGGACAGCCCGTCGATACCTCGATCGAGGACAGCTGGCGCCGTGTTGCGCGCGATCTGGCGCGGGTCGAGGCAGAGCCTGCGAAATGGGAAGACCGGTTCTATGCCGCGCTTGAGGATTTCAAGTTTCTGCCGGCCGGCCGCATCCTTGCGGGGGCCGGAACGGGCAGGGCGGTGACGCTGTTCAACTGCTTCGTCATGGGGACGATTCCCGACAGCATGGGCGGCATCTTCGACATGCTGAAGGAAGCCGCGCTGACCATGCAGCAGGGTGGCGGGATCGGTTATGACTTCAGCACCATCCGCCCGCGCGGCGCCGAGGTGAAGGGCGTAGCGGCAGACGCTTCCGGCCCGCTGAGCTTCATGGATGTGTGGGACGCGATGTGCCGCACGATCATGTCTGCGGGCTCGCGGCGCGGGGCGATGATGGCCACGATGCGCTGCGACCATCCCGATATCGAACAGTTCATCGAGGCCAAGCAGGACAGTGCGCGTCTGCGCATGTTCAACCTGTCGGTTCTGGTCACGGACGACTTCATGGAGGCTGTCAAGGCCGATGGTCCGTGGGAACTGACCTATGGCGACAAGGTCTATCGCACGGTTCAGGCGCGCGATCTGTGGAACCGGATCATGAAGGCAACCTATGATTACGCCGAGCCGGGCGTGATCTTCATCGACCGGATCAACAAGGCCAACAACCTGAACTACGCCGAGACGATAGCCGCGACCAATCCCTGCGGCGAACAGCCGCTGCCGCCCTATGGCGCCTGCCTGCTGGGTTCGGTCAACCTGGCGCGGCTGGTCACCGACCCGTTCACCGACGCGGCGAAGCTGGATGAAAAGGCGCTGGATGACCTGGTCCGTACCGCGATCCGGATGATGGACAACGTCGTCGACGCCTCGAAATTCCCGCTGCCCCAGCAAGAGGCCGAGGCGCAGGCCAAGCGCCGGATCGGCCTGGGCGTGACGGGCCTTGCCGATGCGCTGCTAATGCTGGGCCTGCGTTACGGCGCGCCAGATGCGGTGGAACAGACCCGCGCCTGGATGAAGGCCATCGCCAATTCCGCCTATCTTGCCAGCGTCGATCTGGCCAAGGAGAAGGGCGCCTTCCCGCTGTTTGATGCCAAGAAATACCTTGCCTCGGGCTTCATGTCGAAAATGGACTCCCAGGTGCGCGACGCGGTGGCAAAGCATGGTATCCGCAACGCGCTGCTGACCAGCATCGCGCCGACCGGCACGATCAGCCTCTATGCGGGCAACGTCTCTTCGGGGATCGAGCCGGTCTTTGCCTATGCCTACACGCGCAAGGTTCTGCAAAAGGACGGCTCGCGGACCGAGGAAGAGGTCGTCGATTATGCCGTCCAGATGTGGCGCGACCTGAAGGGTGATGCGCCGCTGCCGGATTATTTCGTCAACGCGCAGACCCTGGCGCCCAAGGATCACGTGGCCATGCAGGCGGCGGCGCAGGACTGGGTGGACAGTTCGATCAGCAAGACGATCAATTGCCCCGAGGATATCGGCTTCGAGGATTTCAAGGACGTGTATCTGTCAGCCTGGGACCTGGGCTGCAAGGGCTGCACAACCTATCGTCCTAACGAGGTCACGGGCAGCGTCCTGTCGGTCAGCGAAAAGACCGAAAGCACCCCCGAGGCCGACAAGGGTGCGGACGTGGTCTATCTGACCGAGCCGCTGGACCGGCCCGCCGCGCTGGAAGGCACGACCTACAAGCTGAAATGGCCGGGCAGCGAACACGCGATCTATATCACCGTCAACGATATCGTGCAGGGGGGGCATCGCCGTCCGTTCGAGGTCTTCATCAACTCGAAGAACATGGAACACTATGCCTGGACGGTCGCATTGACGCGGATGATCTCGGCCGTGTTCCGGCGCGGCGGCGATGTGTCCTTCGTGGTCGAGGAACTGAAAGCTGTCTTCGATCCGCGCGGCGGCGCCTGGATGCAGGGCCGCTATGTGCCCTCGATCCTGGCGGCGATCGGCGGTGTGATCGAACGCCACATGATCTCGATCGGCTTCCTGGAAGGCGAGGGGATGGGGCTGAAAACCGACCCGAAGGCCGAGGCGGTCGCCGTCGGCGAAGCGCCGCGCGGTCCCGCCTGTCCGTCATGCGGGCAATATGGAATGCGCATGGTCGAAGGCTGCATGACCTGTCCAAGCTGTGGTCACTCAAAATGCGGCTAGGGGTTTAATCCCTACATTATTCTGACTTTGCATTTTTCGCCCAGCTGTATGTCATCACGACACCAAGCTGGGCGGAAAACTTCTATGCCTGACATGCGTTGCGAAGCACATAAGTCGGCGTCTATTTATATGTGCAGTGCAATAGAGTTTCCGGTCGTATTTTTGTTCACTTTGCTGCCCTGCGGCATTCTCCGGAAGCAAGCCGAACCGGTCCATTCGAAAATCCTCGGTGCTCTTTGTAAAGAAAAGGTTAATTTCCCGGAATTTCGCTGGAAGTGAAAAGCAGAAATCTGCTGCGTTCGCAAAGCAAGGTGATTCGGAAATCTTCGAATCGAAGCATCGAGACATTATGAGCGTTATGTTCGCGCCTCCTGCAACCACAGGTTTCAGAATGCCGGGTGATTCGCATTTCAATTGATGATCAAATTGATCTTATTCGATTCTGTTGGCGCGGCTGTGCCTAGGTTTTCTGCGAGATGGTAAAAAACCGCCGATCCCGCCTATTGGCACCGAGCCATCCTTGCGCCGCGTTCATGGCCTAAAATATGGTCGCGCTAACCTCTCGGCGTATTCTCCGTTAGTACCATGTTAAGTTGTATGTGCCTTCTTGGCCGCGTCGGAAACGAAATCGACTGACCGACACGGGCACTGCTGCCCGGGTCGCGGGAAATCTTTTGGGAAGGTCTTCGGGAAATGGCTAGGACTCCGGTTTCGGCGGGCGATCTGTCGACGGGCGTGAACTATGAAACAGGCCTGCACGGCGCGGTATATACAGGCGAAGATTTTGACAGCCTGTTCGACGCACTCGACAGCATGCAGCGCGACCCGGACGCGACCTTTGTATCGGACGCGTTCGATTACTCTGCGTCATACGGCACATTGCGCGATTTTCTTGGAGAGGACGCGGAAACGCTGAGCGATCCGGCGACGCGCGCCATTTCGGATCAGTATGCGCTGCATTTTTCGGGACAGATCTATCTCGAGGCCGGGCGGCACAGTTTCTACAACATGACCGATGACGGTTTCCGCCTGACCATTGGTGACGAGTTGGTCGCGCAATATTCCGATCCGCGCGCAAGCGGCCTGACCGAGGGTCAGGTGACGGTCAGCGAAGCCGGATGGTACACGATCAATGTCGATTATTTCGAGCAGTGGGGCGCATCCGAACTGCGCATCGGGCATCGGCTGAACGGCGGCCCGCTGGAATATCTTGGCGGCGACAGGTTGAGATACGCGGCCGAGACTACCGGTGTGCCGACGAACACGCCGCCGGAATCTCGCAACGATTTGATGCAGGTGGCAGAGGATGGACGGCTGACGCTGGATCCGCTGGCGAACGACACGGACGCAGACGGAGACAGCCTGACCCTGGGCGCCATCAGCGATCCCGATCACGGCACGGTCACGCGCAACGCGGACGGGACATTGACCTATGTTCCAGAGGCCGATTTTCATGGCCGCGACAGCTTTACCTATACGATTTCCGACGGGCGCGGCGGCGAAGATACGGCCCGCGTGGTCATCGACGTCTCGCCTGTGAACGATGCGCCCGACGCTGTCGGGGACGGCGGTTTCTCGGTCGCGGCCGGGCAGACTCTTATGCTGGACATTTCCGAGCTTCTGTCCAATGACCGCGACGCCGACGGCGATGCGTTGTCGATCCTGGGACTGAGCGATGTCAGGAACGGCACCGCCGATATCGTCGGCGACCAGATCCGGTTCATCGGCAACGGTGCGGGCGATGCCAGTTTCCGTTATGTGCTAGGCGACGGGAACGGCGGGCGCGATACGGCCACCGTATCGATTGCTGTCACCGGTGGTGCCACTGGCACCCCTGAGGAGAACCGGGCACCGCACGCGCGAAATGACGTTCGCCGGATCGACGAGGACGGACAGGTGACGCTGGATCCTCTTGAAAACGATAGCGATCCAGATGGCGATCCGTTGACGATGTATCGTCTCGATCAGCCCGCGCACGGGACGGTCGTCAGAAATCCGAATGGCACTGTGACCTATGTTCCCGATGACAATTTCAATGGTCGGGACAGCTTTGTGTATTTCGTGAACGACGGCAACGGGCGCATTAACGCGGCTCGGGTCGTGGTCAATGTAACTGCCGTAAACGATGCACCCCAGGCGAACGACGACGACGGCTATGAGGTCGAGGCCGGACAGGTTCTGACCATCGACATCGCCGATCTGCTGCAGAACGACAGTGATGCGGACGGCGACGACCTGTCGATTATCCGCCTTGACGATGTGACCAACGGCTCTGCCGAGATCGTCGGCGACCAGATCCGGTTTGTCGGAAATGGCGAAGGTGAAGGCAGCTTCAGCTATCTTGTCGGTGACGGAAATGGCGGGCGCGACCAAGCGCGCGTTCTGGTCGATGTCAGTGGATCGGACGATCACGGCGGCTCGGACGGCGGCGACAGCGGATCGGGCGATCACGGCGGCTCGGACGGCGGCGACAGCGGATCGGGCGATCACGGCGGCTCGGACGGCGGCGACAGTGGTTCGGGCGATCATGGCGGCTCGGATGGTGGCGACAGCGGTTCAGGTGGGCATCACCACGGTGGCGGCTCGTTCGAGCCGATCGATCCGCCGCAGACCCCGGCCGAGATCGCGGCCTTCGTCAACATGGTCATGAACATGCCCGAGGACATGATGGAGGGGCATCCCGCCGGGATGGCCAACCACATGGCGACGCTGAATCTGGTTGATCGCAGCGACTCCACGCATGTAGCGATCGGTCATGGCGACTGGAACGACCCGTCCACCTGGCATAACGGCGAAGTTCCCGGCGAGGGTGCGCGCGTGCTGATCCCCGAGGGGATCTCGGTCGGCTACAGCCAGCAGAACGACGCCTCGATCTTTACCGTTCGCGTCGATGGCGAGCTGCATTTCGCGACCGACCAGGACAGCCGTCTTCTGGTCGATACGCTGGTGGTTTCGCCGTCGGGACGTCTGGAAATCGGCACGGCGCATGATCCGATCGAGGCGGGAACCTCGGTCGATATCGTCTTTGCCGACAACGGGAATATCGACGTGGGCTGGGATCCGGCGCTGCTGTCGCGCGGCATGGTCGCGTTCGGCGAGGTGGATATTGCCGGACAAGAGAAAAGCTCGCATCTGAAGGTGCAGGTCGATGCGATGGCCGGCGACACGACGCTGACCCTGGCCGAGGCTCCGACGGGCTGGCAGGTCGGCGACAAGCTTGTCCTGACCGGCACCTATCAGCAGGGCTTCTACTGGAACAACGACATCCAGGCGACGGATTTCGCGGAAAGCCAGGATGAGGAAGTGGTCATCACGGCGATCAACGGCAACACCATCTCGCTGGACCGGCCGCTGACCTTCGATCACGACACGCCACGCGACGATCTCAAGGCCTATGTGGCCAACATGACCCGCAATGTGACCTTCTCCAGCGAAGGGGGAGAGGATCTGCCCGCCCATCAGCGCGGCCATGTCATGTTCATGCACAACGACAATATCGACGTGCGCTATGCGGGCTTCAACGATCTGGGTCGTACCGACAAATCCGAATTTGCCGGACCGGCAAGCGCGTTCGGCGGCGTCGGCAACCTGTCGCCCGACACGAATGTCGAGGCGCGCTATTCCTTCCACATCCATGAAGCCGGGGTCGCCGATATCGAAAACCCGGCCAGCGTTGTGGGCAACGTCGTGGACGGATCGCCGGGATGGGGTTTCGTGCAGCATTCCTCGAACGCCGACCTGACCAACAACGTCGCCTATGACGTCTGGGGGGCATCCTTTGTCGCCGAGGACGGAAACGAGACCGGCACCTGGTATCGCAATATCGCCATCAAGGGCGAAGGCTGGGCCGCCGGCGACATCGCCGTGAAGCACAGCGAGGTGGATGGCAATGACGGGCGGACAGGCGACGGTTTCTGGTTCGCGGGCCGATTGGTCGAAGTGGTCGAAAACGTGGCGGCCAACACCACCCATGGGTTCGTCTGGCTTCACCGGGGTGAACGCGACAGCATCGACCCCGACACGATGCATCAGTACGAACTGGGCTATGGCCGGGACATGCTGGAAACCGACAAGGCGCCGATCCAGGGCTTCCGCGACAACGAGGCGTTCGGCACCAATACCGGGCTGATCGTCGTCAAGCAGAACCCCGATCAGGCCCATGACGTGCGCAGCGTCTTCGATGGTTTCCTGAACTGGGAAACACGCGAGGGCGTCGCCGTCAGCTATACCGGCCACTATACCTATCTGGATTTCGATCTGGTGGGCCAGCGACCCGAACCCGGCGAGGTGACCGATCGCGCCTATCAGGGCGTCAATCTGGGTGGCAACGCCTTCGACATGGTGTTCAACAACATTCGGATCGACGGCTTCGAACATGCCTTCAATCTGACCGATAATGCCAATGTCGATACCGGTTCGGGCCGAGGCCTGGAAAATGTCGTCATCGACGGAGAGTTCCTGAACATCTCCAACTCGGATATCCGGCAGAATTATCCGGGACAATTGCAGGTCTTGGGCGGGGGTGATCTGACGCCCGGCCGGCTTGAATTCCGCCTGACCGCCGACCGGATCGTGTCCGATCGCGAGCATATGTTCTTCGATGGCATCAAGACGGATTCCATCGGCGATATCGAACGCAACTTCGATCTTGAGCAGCAGGGGATCTGGGGCGTCGATCAGTTTCTCAATGCAAACGGGTATTGGGAATTGCCGGATGGGACGCCGGTCGCGCTGGTCGAGGACTACATTTCGGACAGGGCCACAGGCGAGATGGTCAAGCAGATGCTGGTCTTCGAACTGGACTACTCTGCCGCGATGCTGGAAAGAAGCTATCCGTTCAACGGTGTCGTCGATCTTGGCGGTCGGGGGGCGATCGCGCGCGACGACCGTGTCAGCACCTCGGTCAATCAGGATCTGATCATCGATCTGGTGGCGAACGACAGCGATCCCGATGGTGGACGGGTCTATGTCGATGGCTTGATCGACTCGCGGAACGGCACGGTCTACATGCAGGATGACGGCACCGTGCTGTATCGGCCGAACGAAGGCTTCGTCGGGGAAGATCACTTTACTTACTGGGCGGCCGATGAAGAGGGCAACTTCACCAGGGGCGAGGCTTTCGTCACCGTGATGCCTGGAAGCGGAATGATGCACGAGGCGATGCAGGCGGACATGTTCGACATGTGATCGTATCCGTCGATCACCGTCCTGCCCCGGCGAGAAAACGCCGGGGCAGGGCAATCCCGCCCCGGGAAGGGCGGGCAAAAGAAAATACCAGACAGCGATTTCAGAAACGACGCGACGTGTTCCGTGACCGTGCAAGCCGCGGTGCTCATGGACCCAGGGCCTGACCCGGTCGTTTCGCGTGCGGCTCGGCGCAGCGCGCCGCACCAATCGGAACTTCTATCGTATCGAAATGGCCGCCCGCCAGCAGGATCGAAACTGTGGCGCAGATCTTGCGGGGCATGCCGAACCTGGTGATCACATGCTGTAGGGGGGCGTTTCGCGACGTGAACTTGCGCCCTCGGATCAGCGGTCACCGATTTTCATCACGCTGCTGTTTCCACCGCCGATACATTCGCGCAGCGGGCCATTGGCGAGGGCTTGTCCCCAAAACGAAAAAGAACCCCCGGCGCCAGGCCGGGGGTTCCGCATCTTGAACTGGTCCTGTTTCAGCCCGCCGCGAGGTTGCGCAGCACATAGTGCAGGACGCCGCCGTTCTTCAGATACTCGATCTCGACCTCGGTATCGACGCGGGCCTTCAGCTTGATCTCCTTCGTCGTGCCATCGGCATAGGTGATCTTGCACGGCACCAGCGACAATGGCTTGAAATCGCCATCCAGCCCCTCGATCGAGATGGTTTCGTCGCCGGTCAGCTTCAGCGTCTTGCGGCTGTCGCCGTCGGTGAACTCGAACGGAATGACGCCCATGCCGACCAGGTTCGACCGGTGGATGCGTTCGAAGGATTCCGCGATCACGGCCTTGACGCCCAGAAGGTTGGTGCCCTTGGCCGCCCAGTCCCGAGACGAGCCGGCACCGTATTCGACGCCGCCGACGATCACCAGGGGCGTGCCCTGATCGGCGTATTCCATCGCCGCGTCATAGATCGCTTCCTGCTTGCCGTCCGGTCCCTTGGTGAAACCACCCTCAACGCCGTCCAGCATCTCGTTCTTGATGCGGATATTGGCGAAGGTGCCGCGCATCATCACCTCGTGGTTGCCGCGCCGCGAACCATAGCTGTTGAACTCGCGCGGCGGCACCTGACGTTCGGTCAGATAGCGTCCGGCCGGCGTCGATTCCTTGAACGACCCGGCGGGCGAGATGTGGTCGGTGGTGATCATGTCGCCCAGCAATGCCAGGACGCGGGCGCCCTCGATATTGTGGATGCTGCCCGGCTCCTTGGACATCCCCTGGAAGTAGGGCGGGTTCTGGATATAGGTCGAGGTCGATGGCCAGTCATAGGTTTCGCTGTCGGTCACCTCGACGCCCTGCCAGCGTTCGTCGCCCTTGAAGACATCGCCGTATTTGTCGATGAACATCTCGCGCGTGACGACGCTGGCCACCAGGTCCGCGACCTCCTTGGTGCTGGGCCACAGATCCTTCAGATAGACCGGATTGCCGTCCTTGTCGGTCCCCAGCGGGTCACGCGTCAGGTCGATATTCATGTCGCCGGCCAGCGCGTAGGCCACGACCAGCGGCGGCGAGGCCAGATAGTTGGCGCGCACGTCGGGCGAGATGCGTCCCTCGAAGTTGCGGTTGCCCGACAGCACCGACACGGCGATCAGGTCGTTCTCGTTGATCGACTTCGAGATCGCGGGCTCCAGCGGACCGGAATTGCCGATGCAGGTAGTGCAGCCATACCCCACAAGATTGAAGCCGATCGCGTCCAGATCGTCCTGAAGACCGGCGGCTTCCAGGTATTCGCTGACGACCTGCGATCCCGGAGCCAGCGAGGTCTTGACCCAGGGCTTGCGGTTCAGGCCCAGTTCGCGTGCCTTGCGGGCCACCAGACCGGCGGCGATCAGCACCGACGGGTTTGAGGTGTTGGTGCATGAGGTGATCGAGGCGATCACGATGCTGCCGTCATGCAGCGTGTAATCCTCGCCCTCGACCTTGCCTTCCGAAAAGCCCTTGTGACGGCCCCCGGGAACATAGCCGGGATCGCGCGTCCCGCCTTCTTCGCGCCAGTCGGTTTCGGCGTCGTCCGTGGCATCGGGGAAACGCACGCCGCGAACCATCTTCAGGAACGCGTCGGCCGACTGGTCCAGCGGCGTGTGGTCCTGCGGACGCTTGGGGCCGGAAATCGCGGGCACCACATCGGCCAGATCCAGATGCAGGGTCGAGGAGTAGACCGGCTCATAGCCTTCGTGACGCCAGAACCCGTTCTCTTTCGCATAGGCCTCGACCAACGCGATGCGGTCCTTGTCGCGGCCGGTCTGTTCCAGATATTGCAGCGTGATCTGATCGATCGGGAAGAAGCCGCAAGTGGCGCCGTATTCCGGGGCCATGTTGCCAATCGTGGCACGGTCGGCCAGCGGCATGTTGTCCAGACCGTCGCCGTAGAACTCGACGAATTTGCCCACAACACCATGCGCCCGCAGCATCTGCGTGACCTTCAGCACCAGGTCGGTGGCGGTGACGCCTTCCATCATGGCGCCGGTGATCCTGAATCCGACCACTTCCGGGATCAGCATCGAGATCGGCTGACCCAGCATCGCGGCCTCGGCCTCGATCCCGCCGACGCCCCAGCCCAGAACGGCAAGGCCGTTGACCATGGTGGTGTGGCTGTCGGTGCCCACCAGCGTGTCGGGATAGGCGACTTCGTTGCCGTTCTGATCGGTGTCGGTCCAGACGGTCTGGGCCAGGTATTCAAGGTTCACCTGGTGGCAGATGCCGGTTCCGGGCGGCACCACGCGGAAATTCTGGAACGCCTTCTGGCCCCACTTCAGGAACTGATAGCGTTCGATATTGCGCTCGTATTCGCGTTCCACGTTGAACTGGAAGGCGCGCGGTGTGCCGAATTCGTCGATCATCACGCTGTGGTCGATGACCAGATCGACCGGGTTCAGCGGGTTGATCTTCTGTGCATCGCCGCCCAGGGCCTTGATGCCGTCGCGCATCGCGGCAAGATCGACGACCGCCGGCACGCCGGTGAAATCCTGCATCAGGACGCGCGCCGGACGATAGGCGATCTCGCGCGGGTTCTTGCCGCCCTTGTCGGCCCATTTCGCAAAGGCCTTGATATCGTCGGTGCTGACGGTCTTGCCGCCATCCTCAAAGCGCAGCATGTTTTCCAGCACGACCTTCAGCGCGGCCGGCAGCTTTGAAAAATCGCCCAAGCCCGCATCGGACGCGGCGGCGATAGAGAAGTAGTCGACCTTTTGATCGCCCACGCTCAGCGTGCGGCGTGTCTTGGCGGTATCGGTTCCGGTCTGGATCGGCATCAGGGCCTCCCTGTCTGCAAGATGGATGGGTCGGGCATGCGTTCCCCTGATTTGCCCCATGCGGCAATGCAGCGCAAGGGCAGTCAGGATGAATTGTATGCCGTTGCATACCATAGGCAGCTCTGTTGCTCAAGAGGCACTGGTCGCAATTCACGCGACGGCTAACAAAGCCTTGATTTGTTCAGGGCCCATGGCAGCCGCTATGCAGATAACAGGCAAGGGGAAATCATGGACAGTTGCATGCGGACAGGGTCGGTGGACCGGATCACGGGCGTTTCGGTGATGCGCGGCATTCCGGCTGCGATGGCGCTGCTTGCCTGCCTGATGTCGGCGCCGGTTCTGGCTCAGACGCCGGGCGCTGATGTCGATGTCGGGACATCGGCATCGGGTGGCTCCGCCGTGACCTCCGCAAGCGACGCATCGGCTGTGGGCGCGGCACCGGCCGAATTGGCCGATGACGCCCCCGTGATCCCCGCACCCGACGATGCCGGCCGGGCAGAGCCCGGCGTGATGGGCTTCGCGGCGTCGGAATCGGGCGGCTTCAACAGTTTTGCGGCCCCGGATGCGCCGCCTCTGGACAGTTTTGCCCCGCCGACATTGCCCGTGGTGGTCGAACTGTTCACGTCACAAGGCTGTTCATCCTGTCCGACCGCCGACGCGATGCTGGCCGCTCTGGCCGGCAAGCCCGGCGTTCTGCCGCTGTCGTTCCACGTCGATTACTGGGACTATCTTGGCTGGGCCGACAGTTTCGCGCGGCCCGAATTCACCGCCCGACAGGAAGGCTATGCCCGCGCCTCGGGCGAAAGGTCGCTTTATACGCCGCAGCTGATCATCGACGGTCAGGATACCGCGGTCGCGCCGGGCCCGGCGCAGCTGATGGCTCTGATCGACGCCAACCGGCTGTCGCCCGCCATGCTCAGCGTCCAGCGCGACACCACCGCCGAGGGCGAGGCGATCGAGCTGATGCCGCTGTCGGATCTTGGCGGTCGGGTCGAGATCCTGTTGGTCCGCTATGCGCCGCGCCGCGACGTCAAGGTGATGGCGGGCGAGAATCGCGGCCGGACGGTCAGCTATGTGAATGTCGTGCTGGCCCTGGACGAACTGGCGAAATGGGACGGCACCGCGCCGCTGCGCCTGACGGTGCGCCCGGACGGCGAGCCGGATGAGGAGTTTCCCGCCGATGCGCGCCACGCGCTGCTGATCCAGAAGGAACTGACGGGCGATGACCTGCCGGGACCGATCCTGGCTGCGATCCGGCTGGACTGACGCGCGGCCCTGACGCCGGACGCGGCCGGCACATCTTGCAGATCCTGCAAATTCGCGCCATCACCAGCGGATGAGCGAATGGGTCATCCAGATCGCGGGCACGCCCGAGGGCGCGCGGGTGGCCTCGGCGCTTGCGGTCATGGCGGCATTCCTGCACGCGCTGTTCGGCGCCCTGCAGAAGGGGCGGCACGACCCGTGGCTCAGCCGCGCCGCCATCGATCTCAGCTATGGTGTGATGGCATTGCCGGTAGCGTTGTTCGTCGTGCCCTGGCCTTCGGCCGCGCTGTGGCCGGTGCTGCTGGGGGCGATGGTCATTCACATCGTCTACAAGATCGCGCAGGCGATGACCTATACGCGCGGGGCCTATACGGTGGTCTATCCTGTCGTGCGCGGCAGCGCGCCGCTTTTCGCGGTAATCGCGGCCGGGGTGGTGTTTCACGAACATTTCAACCTGATCCAGTGGGGCGGCGTGCTGCTGCTGACCGGGGGCATCTTCGGGCTGGCGGCGTGGAACCGCGCCCATCTGAAGGTGGGCCGCGAAACGCTGGGACCGGCCCTTGCCTGGGCAGTCGTGACCGGCGGTTTCGTCGCGCTTTACACGACCTATGACGCCTGGGGAATCCGGTTGGCGGCCGATCCCTTCACCTTCCTGGCCTGGTTTTTCGTGCTGGATTCGCTGTTCATGCCGATCTGGAACCTGCGCCGCCTCGCGCGGCTGCGCGGCGCCGAAATCGCCCCGCTGGCCACGCGCGGAATCCTTGGCGCGCTGGTCGCGTTCGCCAGTTTCGGCGCGATCATGCTGGCGACCCGGATCGACGATGTCGGGCGCGCTGCGGTCCTGCGCGAGACATCGACCGTGTTCGCGGCCCTTGTCGGCTGGCTGATCCTGGGCGAAAAGGTGGGGCTGGTGCCGGCCGCGCTGATGGCGCTGATCGCGGCCGGCGCGGTGGTGGTGGAATTCGCCGCCTGACAAGGCAGGAGTAGTGACGCGATGAAGGAACCGAAACCTTGGGTCAAACCGGTGCTGGAGCTGGGGCCCGTGCTGATCTTCTTCCTGGTCTTCATCCTCAAGCGGGGCGAGACGACCGTGATCGCCGGCCAGGAATACAGCGCGTTCATCCTGGCGACGCTGGTCTTCATCCCGGCGCTGGCGCTGGCCACGCTGATTCAGTGGCGGCTGACCGGCAAGCTGGCGCCCATGCAGATCGCGACGCTGGTGCTGGTGATCGTTTTCGGCGGGCTGTCGGTCTGGCTGAACGATCCGCGCTTCTTCAAGATGAAGCCGACGATGATCTATCTGCTGTTCGCGGCGATTCTTGGCTATAGCCTGCTTGCGCGCAAGAACTGGCTGCAGGCGGTGCTGTCCGAGGCGCTGCCGATGGACGCGCTTGGCTGGCGCAAGCTGACCCTGCGGATGGCTTTGCTGTTCCTGGCACTGGCCGTGGCGAACGAGGTCGTCTGGCGCACCATGTCCGAAACCACCTGGGTCTATTTCAAGACCTTCGGCCTGCCGCTGATCCTGTTCGTATTCCTGATGGGCAATGCCGGGCTGTATCGGGCCCATGCGATCCAGACCGATGCAGATGAAGGAAACCCGGACAACGGCCGGAAATGACCCGCTAGCCGCGCGCCAGCCCGAACTGGGCGGGCCCGGCCAGCAGGCGTGACCAGCGCGGTTCGATCCGGCCGGGCAGGCGGGCATGCAGCATGCCGATCGGCAGCGCCCATGGCCGGCACAGCGCGGTGCGATAGAAATCGAACAGGCCGCGGCGCAGATAGGGCGTCCAGTGCGACAGGCGCAGCGGCCGCCGTTCTGTCGGGAACCCCAGTGATTCCAGCGCGGCCAGCGTCTCGCCGTGATCGATCTGCACGTCGATCCAGTTGCGCGACGGCGTGTCCAGCCCGAACCCCAGCGCCTGACGCCGGCCCCGGGACAGCCATTGTTCCAGCGCGAAATCGAAGATGTCGTTCTCGCGCGAGGTGACATTGATGATCTCGGCGTCTTGCCCGGCCCGGCTGTCCAGCGCGTCGGCGGCGGCGCAGCGGAACTCGGCGCCCGTCAGCAGGATCACCCGGCCGATGCTGCCGGGATCGGCGTGTTGCAGCGATTGCAATGCCACGCGTGCGCCCAGGGAATGTCCGATCACCGCGACGGGTCGTCCGGCCCGTTCGGCCAGTTGCGATACGATCCGGGCCAGCGATGCACCGGCTTCGCCTGCACGGCGATAGGCGCCGCCCAGGCTGCCCCGCGCCTCCCATCCGAAGGCCAGTGCCAGCCCTTCCTCCCGCGCGCCGGTGCCGAATCCCAGCGCACGCGGCCAGGAATGGGCGCGCCGACAGCTGTGATCGGGGTCCAGCGACAGGATATGGCGATGCGGGTCATGTGCCGGGCTGGAGGGCGAATAACGGTACCCGTGCACCATCACGACGATCGGTGCCCCTTCCTGCAGCGTCTCGGCGGTCTGCCACAACCGCCGCGGCGCGTCGTGTTGTGCGTTGACCTTGACGACCGGCATTCCGACCTCCTGAACAACCACCGTTACGCGACGTGGTAGGTGGATGTTGCGACAACGGCGTGAAAGAAGCGTTAAGCTCGCGTGAAGGCTGGGGCCGTTGACGGATTATTTCATAAATCTGTTTCAAAACAGGATTTTGAAGACGTTATGTAATGAATGGCATGTTGCTTTCACGGCGGCTGTTGCGCGGTCGCAACCTGTCTTCCGTCGGTGTCGCGCAACAGGGTCCGGGCCGATCGGCCCGAAGTGTCCCGGTCTTGCGGCCCCGATGACCGACACGGCACTCGGGCGCCGATTCGACGCGTGATTTCTTTTCGGCATTGAAACTTGCCCTCATCCACCTCTATGTTGCGGTTATGCGTCATGCGCCCTCAACTTCGGGTTGCGACGCCAACAGTTTCGCAGCGCGGCACCTCTGGTCCCGGCCGACAGCCAGGCGACATGTGTCTCGCGGAAAACTCAGCCTCTGTGCAGCGACCTATCGCGACCGGGGCGATGTAGGACAGCGGTCCGGCCAGCCCTGCGGCTGACGGGCCATCACAAGGAACAGACGCGATGAAGCGCGCGACGGTCGGAGTGGAGCACGGAGGGCGGGCCGCAGGCCAAGCCGGACCCGTGACCACCGCCATCGCCGCCATCGCGCCCACATCATCCAGCAGCCATCTTTCGTCGGGGCCATTGGCGCCGACGGACGCATGCCTGCGCGAAAGACATAAAAATGGCAAAGAAAATGCTGATCGACGCCACCCACGCCGAGGAAACTCGGGTGGTCGTGGTCGATGGAACGAAAGTTGAGGAATTTGACTTCGAGACCCTGAACAAGCGTCAGATCTCGGGCAATATCTATCTGGCAAAGGTGACGCGGGTCGAACCCTCGCTGCAGGCGGCCTTCGTGGACTACGGCGGAAACCGTCACGGTTTCCTGGCATTTGCGGAAATCCACCCCGATTATTACCAGATCCCCGCCGCCGACCGCGAGGCGCTGCTGGCCGAGGAGCGCGCCCATGCCGAGGCTCAGGAGGCCGAGGAAAGCAGTGGCCGCGGCCGCCGCAGATCCGCGCCCAGGGCCGAAAAATCCGAGACCGGCGATGAAACCGTCTCGGCCGAGGCCGCGTCGCAGGACGGCGAGGCCGATGGCGACAACGGTTCCGACGCAAAGGGCGACGCCGCCTCAAAGGACGACAACATCGAGTCGGTCGCCGACGAGGATGTGTCCGAAGAGATCCGTCCGTCCAGAAAGCCCCGCGCCCGCCGCTACAAGATCCAGGAGGTCGTGAAGGTCCGCCAGATCATGCTGGTGCAGGTCGTCAAGGAAGAACGCGGCAACAAGGGCGCGGCGCTGACCACCTATCTGTCGCTGGCCGGACGCTACTGCGTGCTGATGCCCAACACCGCGCGTGGCGGCGGCATCAGCCGCAAGATCACCAATGCCGCGGACCGCAAGAAGCTGAAGGACATCGCGGGCGAATTGTCGGTGCCCAAGGGCGCCGGGCTGATCATCCGCACCGCCGGCAGCCAGCGCACCCGCACCGAGATCAAGCGCGACTACGAATATCTTCTGCGCCTGTGGGAACAGATCCGCGACTTGACCTTCAAATCGGTCGCGCCTGCGCCGATCTACGAGGAAGGCGACCTGATCAAGCGCAATATCCGCGATCTCTATTCCAAGGATATCGACGAGGTTCTGGTCGAGGGCGATCGCGGCTATCGCGTCGCCAAGGACTTCATGAAGATGATCATGCCGTCCCACGCCAGGAACGTGAAGAATTACGCGGATCCGATGCCGCTGTTCGCGCGCTACCAGGTCGAAAGCTACCTGTCGGGCATGTTCAACCCGACCGTGCAGCTGAAATCGGGCGGCTATATTGTCATCGGCGTGACCGAGGCGCTGGTGGCCATCGACGTGAACTCGGGTCGGGCCACTAAGGAAGGCTCGATCGAGGAAACGGCGCTGAAGACCAACCTGGAAGCCGCCGACGAGGTGGCGCGCCAGCTGCGTCTGCGCGACCTGGCCGGTCTGATCGTGATCGACTTCATCGACATGGAAGAGCGCAAGAACAACGCCGCCGTCGAAAAGCGCATGAAGGACCGGCTGAAATCCGACCGTGCGCGCATCCAGGTGGGTCGGATCTCGGGCTTCGGCCTGATGGAGATGTCGCGCCAGCGGCTTCGTCCCGGCATGCTGGAAAGCACGACGCAGCCTTGCGCGCACTGCCACGGCACCGGCCTGATCCGGTCCGATGACAGCCTTGCACTGACGATCCTGCGTTCGGTCGAGGAAGAGGGAACGCGCAAGCGGTCGCGCGAAGTGCTGGTCCGCGCGCCGGTGGCCGTCGCGAACTTCCTCATCAATTCCAAGCGCGAACATATCGCCGGAATCGAGCTGCGCTACGGCATGTCGGTTCGGATCGAGGGTGATCCCGCGCTGATCTCGCCCGATTACACGATCGAGAAATTCAAGACCGCGATCCGCACGGTTCCCGATGCGGCCCACCCGGTCCTGTCCGTCGATGCCGAACTGATGGCGCAAATCGATGATGAGGATGTGGGCGATCAGGACGACGACAGCGAAGCCGCTGCGCCGACCGATGAGGCCACCCCGGATGCCGCAACAAGCAAGCCGGCGGAAGCTGACACCAGCCCGTCCAACGGGGATGACGACGACGCTGGCCGCGGCCGCCGCCGTCGCCGCCGCCGGCGCAGGAAATCGGGCGAACGCGGCGAGGATCAGAACGGTGACGACACCGCCGCGGCGTCTGACCGGAATGATGGCGACGCGGATGAGGCGGAACAGGCCGCGTCGGGCGATGCGTCCGATGCATCGGCTGATGCCGACGAAAAACAGCCCGAATCCGGCCGCAAACCCCGTGCCCGCTCGCGCAGCCGTCGCCGCGACAGCCGTCAGGACGCGGATCGCGACACCGCCGCAGGCGCCTTGCCGGACGCCGTCGATCTTGACGACAAGGGCGAGGAAACCCGCGCCGACACGCTGCCCGGCGTGAATGCAGGCTATCCGAAGGCGGCTTCCACGGCCAGCGAGGTCACGCCTCAGGCCGGTGCCGAGGTGACCGCCGAGGTGCGCGAACCCGTCGCGGCCCAGTCTGATGACGCGGCGCACGAACCCGCCCCGCAAGCCGATATGCAGGGCGCCCCCGTCGATGCGGTCGCGGCCGAGGACGTCGCGGCGCAAGAGGCGGTCGAACGTGACGAACCCGCGGACGCCGAACCGGCACCGCAACTCGCCGACGCCGCGGCGCAGGTGACCGATGACCGCGCCGGCGAGGACGCGGATCAGGGCCGTGCGCCCGAAATGGCCGAGGCCGAGGCTGCGTCCGAAGCGCAGCCCGAGGATGATCGTCCCAAGCGCCGCGGCTGGTGGTCGCTGGGTCGCTGAACGGCTTTGATCCCGGGGCGCGCGCGCGCTGGCATTGACGCGCGCCCCGGCTGCACCCCACGCAACCGTGACGATTTGTCCCTAGGCGCCACGCGCCAAGTGGCTATTGTCGCGCCATGCTTGGAATCGAACTTGCCAGTGCCGCCTTCCTGCCCGCCGCCTTCGTGGCGCTGCTGGCAGGTCTGCTGTCTTTCCTGTCACCCTGCGTGCTGCCCATCGTGCCGCCCTATCTGGCCTATATGACCGGGGTCGGAGTCAACGGGCTGAAGACCGGCGAACGCAGCGCAGTCCTTCCGGCGCTGTTCTTCGTGCTGGGGCTGTCCACAGTCTTTCTGGTGATGGGCTTCGCCGCCTCGGCCTTCGGGCGCGCCTTCCTGCAATATCAGGACATTCTGGCCAAGCTGGCCGGGATCGTGGTGATCGTGATGGGGCTGCATTTCCTGCATGTCATCCGCATCCCGTTCCTGGATCAGGAGGCGCGGATCGACGCCGGTCAACAGGGCGGCGGGGCGCTGGGGGCCTATGTGCTGGGGCTGGCCTTCGCCTTCGGCTGGACGCCGTGCATCGGCCCGCAGCTTGGCATGATCCTGTCGCTGGCGGCGACCGGAGGTGAACTGTCGCGCGGCACGGCGCTGCTGGCGGTCTATGCGCTGGGGCTGGGCATCCCGTTCCTGCTGGCGGCGATCTTCATCCGCCGTGCCATCGGTCTGATGAACCGGCTGAAACCCTATCTGAAGACGATCGAAAAGATCATGGGTGCATTGCTGGTCGTGGTCGGACTGATGCTGCTGTTCGGGGCATTCTCTGCGTTCTCTTTCTGGCTGCTCGAAACCTTTCCGGCGCTGGCCGAACTGGGCTGATCGCAGGGCCGCGCGGCGGTTCCTGGAAAGCGGGGGGCACACCGCCGCTCCACCGTGGGGTATTTCCGCAAGGAAGAATCCTTCCAGTGGTCACGTGCCGACGGTTTTGTGATCTGCGCCGCAATCGGGAGTGGCGCGACAGATGAAATCACGCTATCCTTGCCGACAGATCCGGAAAAACCGGACGATGCAGAGGCAGTGACGGCGGTATTCCCATGACCGAGATGGTCTTTGGTGCCACGCCCGCAAGGGCGGGCGACCCTATTCTTCCACGCTGGTGGCGCACGCTGGACAAGTGGTCACTTGCCTGCGTCCTTGGGCTGTTCACGATCGGCTTGCTGCTGGGTCTGGCGGCGTCGGTGCCGCTGGCCGAAAAGAACAATCTGCCGCGTTTCTACTATGTTCAGCGCCAGGCGTTCTTCGGCGGCGTCGCGCTGTGCGTGATGCTGGTCATCTCGATGATGTCGCCGCGACAGATCCGCAGGCTTGGCGTCCTCGGCTTTCTTGCGGCCTTTGCATTGATCCTTGCGCTGCCGGTGATCGGCACGGATTTCGGCAAGGGTGCGACGCGCTGGCTGTCCCTGGGCTTCGTATCGGTTCAGCCTTCGGAATTCCTGAAGCCGGGCTTCGTGGCGCTATGCGCGTGGTTCATGGCCGCCAGCCAAGAGGTCGGCGGCCCGCCGGGCAAGTTCTATTCCTTCGTCACTGCCGGGGCGATCGTGGTGCTGCTGGCACTGCAGCCCGATTTCGGTCAGGCCTCGCTGGTGCTGTTTTCGTGGCTGGTGATGTATTTCGTGGCCGGTGCGCCGCTGATCCTGTTGATGGGGGTCGCGGGCATGGCGATCGCGGGCGGCGTCTTCGCCTATGGCGCGTCCGAACATTTCGCCCGCCGGATCAATGGCTTTCTCAATCCGGAAATCGATCCGCGCACGCAGATCGGCTATGCCACCAATGCTATTCAAGAGGGCGGCTTCTTCGGCGTCGGCGTCGGCGAGGGCACGGTGAAATGGTCCTTGCCGGACGCGCACACAGATTTCATCATCGCCGTCGCAGCGGAAGAATACGGCACCATCATGGTGCTGGCGATCATCGCGCTGTACTGCACCATCGTCGTGCGGTCGCTGCTGCGCCTGTTGAAGGAACGTGACCCGTTCACCCGCATCGCCGGAACCGGTCTGGCCTGCGCGTTCGGCGTGCAGGCGCTGATCAACATGGGCGTCGCGGTGCGGCTGCTGCCCGCCAAGGGCATGACGCTGCCCTTCGTCAGCTATGGCGGATCGTCCGTGATCGCCTCGGGGATCGCGCTGGGGATGCTGTTGGCGCTGACCCGGACGCGGCCACAGGGCGAGATGGCCGAAATCCTGCGGCGGGCACGCTGATGGCCCCCAGGCTGGCTCTGATCGCTGCCGGCGGCACCGGCGGACACATGTTTCCCGCGCAATCGTTGGCGGAACTGCTGCTGGCCGAAGGATGGCGGGTCAAGCTTTCGACCGACGATCGCGGCGCGCGCTATGCGGGCGGCTTTCCCGATGCGGTCGAACGTGTCGTCGTCCCCTCGGCCACGACGGCCCGCGGCGGCGTCATCGGCAAGCTGACCGCGCCGCTGAAGATCGCCGCGGGGGTGATGGCGGCACGCGCCGATTTCCGCCGCGACCGGCCATCGGTCGTGGTGGGTTTCGGCGGCTATCCGACCATTCCGGCGCTGTCGGCGGCGTTCACGATGCGCCTGCCGCGGCTTGTCCACGAACAGAACGGCGTCATGGGGCGGGTCAACCGGATCTTCGCGGCGCGGGTGAACCGCGTGGCCTGCGGCACCTGGCCGACCGATCTGCCCGCGGGGGTCGAGGGTGTCCATACCGGCAACCCGGTCCGCGCCGCCGTGCTGGACCGCGCCGCCGCAACCTATGCCGCGCCGGGGCTGGGCGTGCTGCATCTGCTGGTGATCGGCGGCAGCCAGGGCGCGCGCGTCCTGTCGGACGTGGTGCCCGCCGCGACCGCCGCCTTGCCCGATGATCTACGCGCACGACTGCGCGTCAGCCATCAGGCGCGGGCCGAGGATGCCGACCGCGTCACCGATGCCTATGCCCGATCCGGTGTCACCGCCGATGTGCAGCCCTTCTTCACAGACGTGCCGCAGCGGCTTGCCCAGGCTCAGCTTGTCGTCAGCCGCTCGGGCGCGTCCTCGATTGCGGATATCACCGTGATCGGCCGCCCGGCGATCCTGATCCCCTATGCCGCGGCCACCGGCGATCACCAGACTGCCAATGCGCGGGCGCTTGCCCGGTCCGGCGCCGCGCTCGTCCGGCCGGAATCCGGGCTTGACGCAGGCAGCCTGACGCGCGACATCCTCGCGATCCTCACAGACCCTGCGCGCGCGTCCGGCATGGCCGCGGCCGCCTTGGAACTGGGCCGCCCCGACGCGGCCCGCCGCCTTTACGATTTGATCACGGAGATAGTGCCATGAACGCCGCCACCAAACTGCCCGGAGAGCTTGGCCCGATCCATTTCACCGGCATCGGCGGCATCGGCATGTCGGGCATCGCCGAGGTGCTGCTGACCCTGGGCTACCAGGTTCAGGGCAGCGACCTGAAACGCTCGAAGATCACCGACCGGCTGGAAGCCCTGGGCGCCACAGTGTTCGAGGGCCAGCGCGCCGAGAATATCGGCGAGGCCGGCGTGGTGGTCATCTCGACCGCCATCAAGAAGGGCAATCCCGAACTGGAAGAGGCGCGCCGCCGCGGCCTTCCGGTCGTTCGCCGGGCCGAGATGCTGGCCGAGCTGATGCGCATGAAATCCAATATCTGCGTTGCCGGCACCCACGGCAAGACGACGACGACCACCATGGTCGCCACGCTTCTGGACGCCGGCAACCTGGACGCCACGGTCATCAATGGCGGCGTCATCCATGCCTATGGCAGCAACGCGCGCGCGGGCGAGGGCGAATGGATGGTGGTCGAGGCCGATGAAAGCGACGGCAGCTTCAACAGCCTGCCGACCGACATCGCCATCATCACCAATATCGACCCCGAACACATGGAACACTGGGGCGATTTCGACGCGCTGCGGCAGGGGTTCTACGATTTCGCAAGCTCGATCCCCTTCTACGGCCTCGCCGTCTGCTGCACCGACCACCCCGAGGTGCAGTCGCTGGTCGGGCGGCTGACCGAACGCCGCGTCGTGACCTTCGGCTTCAACGCCCAGGCCGATATCCGCGCCATGAATCTGCGCTATGAAAAGGGCATCGCCCATTTCGACATCGCGCTGCAGGGCGAACGCGCCAAGGACAGCACGCAGGTCGAGATGATCGAGGGATGCACCCTGCCGATGCCCGGCGATCATAACGTCTCGAACTGCCTTGCCGCCGTCGCCGTCGCCCGCCATCTGGGCATGAAGAAGGCCGAGATCCGCGAGGCGCTGGCAAAGTTCGGCGGCGTCGGCCGCCGCTTCACCCGCGTGGGCGAGGTCGATGGCGTCACCATCATCGACGACTACGGCCATCACCCGGTGGAAATCGCCGCCGTGCTCAAGGCGGCGCGCCAGGCGACCGAGGGCAGGGTGATCGCCGTCCACCAGCCGCACCGCTATTCGCGCCTGTCCAGCCTGTTCGACGATTTCTGCACCTGCTTCAACGAGGCGGACGTGGTTGCCATCGCCGATGTCTATGCGGCGGGCGAGGATCCGATCCCCGGCGCCTCGCGTGACGATCTGGTGGCCGGGCTGATCGCCCATGGCCACCGCCACGCCCGCGCGATCCTGTCCGAAGACGACCTGGAACGGCTGGTCCGCGAACAGGCGCGGCCCGGCGACATGGTGGTGTGCCTGGGCGCCGGCACCATCTCGGCCTGGGCCAACGCGCTGCCCGCGCGGCTGCAAGGCAAGGCCGCGTGACCGGGCTTCATCTTGCCACCGTTGCCGTCGCGGCGGTCTGGCTGCTGCTGGCCTGCCTGCTGCCGTGGCTGCGCGCCCATCATCGTCCGCGCGCCTTCTGGGCGCTGGTCGCCACGGGCGTGCCGGTGCTGGGCTGGCTGACCCTGAACTGGGGCCCGATCCTGGGCGTTGCGGGCTTCGCGCTTGGCCTTGCCGCGCTGTTCTGGCCACCCCGCCGCCATCCCCGCGATCCGATGCTGCCGCCGCTGGACTAGGACCGCGCGGGTGTCCCCCTGGCTCATCGCAATCGCCTGCGCCTCGGGCGCCGCGCTGATCGCCGCCGCCAGCATCTGGCTGCGCCTGCGCTGGCCGCTTGCGATCCTGTCGCTGCTGCTGGCAGCCATCGCGACCCAGCTTTTCTTCGCAACCAGGGGCCAGAACGGCTTTCACGACCTTGCCGCCCTGCGCGCCCAGATGTTCACCGTCCTTCCGGCTCTGGGCGGTACGGCTCTGGCCCTGATCGTCAGCGAAAGATTTCTCCGCCGATATCCCTGGCAAAGCCTGCCGGGGGTGTTGACGCTGCTGGGGCTGGCCGCCGCAGTCGGGATGTCGGGATGGACGATGCTGCTATAGGCAAGATGGCTTGTGCAGGCCGCTTTGTGCGTCAAAGCTGATGACATGAACGAACGACATCGCATCGCCAATATCGACGATCTCAAGATCTGACGTCAGAATGGTGATCCGGACGAGGCGACCAAATTCGCCCATCGCGCCGCCACGAGGGTAGCCCCGGTTTGGATAGCGTCCGTAGTCAAGCAATGGTCACAGAAATACGATCTATCGCCTCTGCCGGCGCTGCGCTTGGGCCTTTTGATAGGGGTCGCGATTAGATGCTCATCCGATGAGGTTCAGGTCGCGGCATCTGCAGCCGACGCTGCTTATGCAGGCTATGACGCCGCACACAAGGTGTATCGGGCAGATGACAAGGGCGCTGGCCATGCGTTGACGCGATTCGCTACGCAGTACGCGCCAACTCCAGCTATGCCGCTGTAGCAGCGTCCTCGGCCGCCGATGCATGTGCATATGCAGTCGATAGCCGTGGCGCTACCGCGTCTTGGGTCTCATTCGAGACGGATCTCAATGCAATATTTTCTGGTCGCGATCTGCTGTCATTGCCTCTCTGGCCTGAGCACAACCCGCTTTCGGGAATCTGGTCGTCCTCGATCCCGGTTCTGAAGGATGCGCCCGGCGGCGATTTCTGGATCGACTGGTATCAACGCGCCCTCGATTGCCGTCCGCATAGCTGGTCGCTGCTGCGCGACATCGCGCTGATCGACGATACGCAGTGGAAGCAGGGCGGCGAGGCGCTGGATCGTGAAATACGCCAGATCTCGGATCGACATCGCTTGCTGGAAGAGGTTCGCAGGCTGAAGGCTGCGCTAAGCCAAGCCGGCTTGGACGGGATCCTTGCTCCGCATCGGCGGCACAACGACCCGCCAGAAAGACTGTGCGATCAGGCTGATGCGGCGGTTGCCGCCGCGCAGTCCGTCGTCGAGCAGCTTGAACAGGCCGAACAGGAGCTTGAAAAGCAGCAACCTTCGGCCTCTAGATTGCGCGCCGTGGCGCGGCTTCTCAGGCAGGCAGTCATTTCGGTGGTTGAGTATGGGGCAGGGCTAGCCGACGAGGTGTTGAGAGGCGCGGCCAGAGAGATCGGCGGGTCAGTGGGCAAGTGGACGGGTCCGGCGGTTGTCACCTGGATCTTGTCGCAGAATCTGGACCTGCATCGGTTGGCCGATGCGCTGCTTCAGTATGCCGACGTGTTCATTCCCTATCGATCCCTTAACGCCGGGTCCGCAAGCTGTGTACGCTCTGTGCACGGGCTGTGCCGCCCCGGTGCACGGGCTGTGCGGCCGAAATCCCTGCGTTTGCTGGCCCTGCCGCCATCGGGGCGCGCGTCGCGGCATCACGCAACGCACGCCCTGTTGCGCGGCCCGTGCAACACCCGCGATGTTGACGCCTCGCGCGGCTCTGGCTACCAGCATCGGATGACCCTCGATCTTCCCACCCCCCGCGGCATGCTGACCCCGAACCGACCCCTCGACAGCCTGACATGGCTGCGCGTCGGAGGCCCCGCCGACTGGCTGTTTCAGCCCGCCGATCCGCAGGATCTGGCCGAATTCCTGGCTGCGCTGGACCCCGCCGTGCCGGTCTTTCCCATGGGCGTCGGCAGCAACCTGATCGTCCGTGACGGCGGCATCCGCGGTGTGGTGGTCCGTCTGGGGCGCGGCTTCAACGGCATTGAAATTGCTGGAGAAACCGTCACTGCCGGGGCCGCCGCGCTGGATGCCCATGTCGCCCGCCGCGCCGCCGATGCGGGGCTGGACCTGACCTTCCTGCGCACCATTCCCGGCAGTATCGGTGGTGCCGTACGGATGAATGCGGGCTGCTATGGCAGCTATGTCGCCGATCATTTAAGCTTGGCCCGCGCCGTCACCCGCGACGGTCGCCAGATCACCCTGACGCCGCAGGATCTGAACTTCGCCTATCGTCACGCGGACCTGCCGCCGGGCGCGATCATCACCGAAGCGGTGTTCCGCGCCGCAACGGGCGACCCCGACGCGCTGCACGACAGGATGGCGCGGCAACTGGCCAGGCGCGACGACACCCAGCCGACCAAGGACCGCAGCGCCGGCTCGACCTTCCGCAACCCGGCAGGCTTCAGCTCGACCGGCCGCGACGACGACAGCCACGACCTGAAGGCATGGACGCTGATCGACCGAGCGGGCCTGCGCGGGCACAGCTGGGGCGGCGCGCAGATGTCTGAAAAACATCCGAATTTCCTGCTGAACACGGGTGGCGCGACCGCAGCCGAGCTTGAGGCATTGGGCGAGCTGGTGCGGCGGCGGGTGATGGAGGACAGCGGTCACGACCTGCAATGGGAGGTCATCCGCATCGGCGACCCGCTGCCAGACGGCGACGACCCGCGCTAGGGCCAACATTCTGCGCGGAAACGCAAAAATGTCCTTTTGCGATTTCCGCTTTGCGGCTATCCTGCCGGAACAAGACGCAGGATCGGGAACAATCCGGCCGCGTCTCAACCAATCCAGCCCGGAAAAACCGGGCGAATGAGGCGAAAACGTGACGGGCAGGTCGAGCAGGACAGCCCATACCGTAGCCGTTCTGATGGGTGGCCCCTCGGCCGAGCGCGAGGTGTCGTTGTCATCGGGGCGCGAATGCGCCGCGGCGCTGCGGGTGGCGGGCTATGACGTGATCGAGGTCGAACTGGGGCCGGATCTGGGCAGCGATGTTGCTGCGCGGCTGTCCCGGATTGCGCCCGATGTCGTCTTCAACGCATTGCATGGCCGCTGGGGCGAGGATGGCTGCGTGCAGGGCATCCTGGAATGGATGGGCCTGCCTTATACGCATTCCGGTGTGCTGGCTTCTGCCATGGCGATGGACAAGACCGTGGCCAAGCAGGCGTTTCGCGATGCCGGACTGCCGGTCGTGGAAAGTGTCATCGCGGACGCGGCCGACGTTCGGACGCGCCATGTGCTGTCTCCGCCCTATGTGGTCAAGCCCAACGACGAAGGCTCCAGCGTCGGGGTCTATATCGTGCACGAGGCGGCGAACGGTCCGCCGCAGCTTGCCGATACGATGCCGGCTCGAGTCATGGTCGAGACCTATGCACCCGGACGCGAACTGACGACCACGGTCCTGGGCGATCGCGCGCTTGGGGTGACCGAGATCATCACAGAGGGTTGGTACGATTACGACGCCAAGTACAAGGCCGGTGGATCGCGCCACGTCATCCCCGCTGCGGTCCCCGCCGAGATCGCCGAAGCCTGTCTGGATTATGCCGTCCGTGCGCACGCGGCGCTTGGCTGCCGTGGCCTTACCCGAACCGATTTCCGCTGGGACGAGGCGCGCGGCCTAGCCGGCCTGATTCTGTTGGAGGTGAATACACAGCCGGGTATGACCCCGACCTCGCTGGCGCCCGAGCAGGCGGCCCATGCCGGTATGGATTTCCCCGCACTGATGCGCTGGATGGTGGAGGATGCGCTGTGCCGGACGTGATCGATCATCGTCCTCGGCCGCGTGCCGATGCGCCGTCGTCGCCCCGCATCAAGCGCGATCCGGCGCCGTCGCGGCTGAAATATCGGCTGGAACGGATGTGGCTGACGCCGCTGTATCGGCGACTGCTTCGTGTCGGTGTGCCGGCCTTCCTGATCGCGATGACCGCAGGGCTTTGGCTGTCCGACGAGGATCGCCGCGCCACCTTGACCGGAGGCGTCACCGCGCTGATCGACAAGGTTCAAAGCCGCGAGGAATTTCAGGTCCGCATGATGACGGTCGAAGGTGCGTCACCGGTCGTGGACAAGGCGTTGCGGGCGATGCTGCCGGTCGATCTGCCTGCGTCCAGCTTTGACATCGACCTGCCAGCACTGCGGCTTCAGGTGATGCAGCTTGATGCCATTGAATCGATTGATCTGCGGGTCAAGCCGGGCGGCATCCTGTCGGCTGTGGTGACCGAACGCGAACCGGCGCTGCTGTGGCGCCATGCGCGCGGCATCGAGATCCTTGACGAGGGCGGACACCGGGTTGCAGGCGTCACTTCACGCGAGGTTCGACCCGATCTGCCGCTGATCGCCGGGGATGGTGCGGATCTGGCAAGCGCCGAGGCCTTGGAACTGATCGACGCGGCGGGGCCGATCCTGCCGCGGCTGCGGGGCTTGGTGCGCCGCGGCGAGCGGCGCTGGGACGTCGTGCTGAATCACGGCCAGCGGATCATGCTGCCTGAAGACGGCGCCGTGATCGCGCTGGAAGCGGCGATCGCGCTGGACCGGGCCCAGGACATGCTGGGCCGAGATGTCACGACCGTCGATCTGCGCGATCCCTCGCGACCTGTTTTGCGCCTGGGCATCGACGCGCGCAACACCATCCGTCAGGCACGCGGCAAGCCGCTTCTGGGACCGGACGGCAATATTCTTGAAGACGAGAAGAAGGGGGGCTGAGACCAGATGGCGGAATTGTATCAGACGCAGCGGGCAATGCGGAACATGCGCCGCGCAGCCCTGCAACGCGGGGTTATCGGCATTCTTGATATCGGCACCTCGAAGATTGCGTGCCTGGTCCTGAAATTCGATGGCACCGGCACGTTCCGAGAGACCGACGGCGTCGGCCCGATGGCGGGGCAAGCGAATTTCCGGGTAATCGGCGCGGCCTCGACCCGGTCGCGCGGGATGCGGCGTGGCGAGATCGAGACCATGGCCGAAACGGAACGCGCGATCCGAACCGTCGTGACCGCCGCCCAGAAACTTGCGGGCGTACGTGTCGATCACGTTATTGCCTGCCTGTCGGGCGGTCGCCCGGCCTCTTACGGCTTGGCGGGTGAGATCGTGCTGGAATCCGGCAAGGTCGGCGAACACGATGTCGCGTCGGTGCTGGCGGCATGTGATGCGCCGGATTTCGGGCGCGGTCGCGAAGTGCTGCACGCGCAGCCGGTCAATTTCGCAGTTGATAACCGCAGCGGCCTGGCCGATCCGCGGGACCATGTGGGCAACAAGCTGGCCTGCGACATGCATGTGCTGACCGTGGACGGCGACATGTTGGGCAACCTGGTCCAGTGCATCCGGCGCTGCGACCTGGAACTTGCGGGTATCGCGTCGGCATCATACGCCTCGGCTCGGGCCAGCCTTGTCGAGGATGAACAGGAACTGGGCGCCGCCTGTATCGACTTCGGCGGCGGCGGCACATCCGTTTCGATTTTTGTTAAGAAACACATGATCTTCTCGGATCATGTTCAGATTGGCGGCGCGCTGGTGACGCAGGATATCGCCCAAGGGCTGCGGGTTCCGTTGCCGATGGCCGAACGGTTGAAGACCCTGAATGGCGGGGTCGAGGCAACCGGGCGCGATGACCGGGACATGATCGAGGTCGGCGGCGATACCGGCGATTGGGAGGCGGATCGTCGGCTGGTCAGCCGCGCCGACGTCATCGGCGTGATGCGGCCGAGGATCGAGGAAATTCTAGAGAATGTGCGCCAAGTCCTTGATGCTGCGGGATTTGATTTCATGCCCAGTCAGCAGATCGTGTTGACGGGCGGCGGCAGCCAGATCCCAGGGTTGGACGGGTTGGCGGCACGGATACTGGGTCCGAATATCCGCTGCGGCCGACCCTTGCGAATCGACGGGCTGGCGCATCAACTGACCGATCCCAGTTTTTCCAGCGCAGTCGGGCTGGCTTTGTTCGCGGCCCATCCGCAGGACGAATGGTGGGATTTCGAAATGCCGGCCGAGGCGTATCCGGCCCGCAGCTTGCGTCGGGCCTATCGCTGGTTCCGCAACAACTGGTGATTGCAGGAAAGTTTCACTATGGGCGCGCCACAGTGCGGCCACCATATTCAGGTTGCTTGGCAAGATACCGCCGATATGAACCGGCAGGAACGCCAGATTTTGCGGTGAAGAACTGTTTTTCGGGTGACGCGCGGTATCCTAACCGCTACGATTGCAGTTAATTCGGGGGATTCGAACGGGCGGTTCACGTCCGCGGCGAACTAAGACAAACAGGCGGAAACCATGAATCTCAATCTGATGATGAACGACGAAGAAGAGCTGAAGCCACGCATCACCGTGTTCGGTGTCGGCGGCGCCGGCGGCAACGCGGTCAACAACATGATCGAGAAGCAACTCGACGGGGTCGAGTTCGTGGTTGCCAACACCGACGCGCAGGCACTGGCCCAGTCGCGCGCGACAAGCCGCGTGCAGATGGGGCCGAAAGTGACCGAAGGGTTGGGCGCAGGCGCCAAGCCGTCGATCGGTGCCAAGGCCGCCGAGGAAACGATCGAGGATATCGTTGATCACCTGATGGGCGCGCATATGTGCTTCATCACCGCCGGCATGGGCGGCGGCACCGGCACCGGTGCAGCGCCGATCATCGCGCAGGCCGCCCGCGAGATGGGCATCCTGACGGTTGGCGTCGTGACCAAGCCCTTCCAGTTCGAAGGCACCAAGCGGATGCGTCAGGCGGAAGAGGGCGTCGAGGCCCTGCAGAAGGTCGTGGACACGCTGATCATCATCCCCAACCAGAACCTGTTCCGCCTGGCCAATGAGAAGACCACCTTCACCGAAGCCTTCGCGATGGCCGACGACGTGCTGTATCAGGGCGTCAAGGGCGTCACCGACCTGATGGTGCGCCCGGGCCTGATCAACCTCGACTTCGCTGACGTTCGCGCGGTGATGGACGAGATGGGCAAGGCCATGATGGGCACCGGCGAAGCGGCCGGCGACAACCGTGCGCAGGAAGCCGCCGAACGCGCCATCGCCAACCCGCTGCTGGACGAGATCAGCCTGAACGGCGCCAAGGGCGTGCTGATCAACATCACCGGCGGTTACGACATGACCCTGTTCGAGCTGGACGAGGCCGCGAACGTGATCCGCGACAAGGTGGACAGCGACGCGAACATCATCGTCGGCTCGACGCTGGATCCCGATATGGAAGGCAATATCCGCGTTTCCGTCGTCGCGACCGGCATCGACGCCAGCGCTGTCGAGGAAGTTCCGGCCCCGCGCCGCAGCATGGCTGAGCCGCTGACCCAGACGCCGTCGGTTGCCCGCAAGGATGACGCTGCCGATGACGTCGTTGCTGGCGACGACCTGCCGGTGCCGCCGCGCCGCACCCCGGCCGCCGAAACTCGTCCCGCCGCGCCGGTGTCCGCGTCCCGGACGGAAGAGGACATGCCGAAGCCCGCGTATCAGCCGAAAGAGCCTGCTCGTGCGGCTGCGGTTCGGGTTGATGACGACATGCCCGATTTTGTCGCTCCGCGCGCGCCTGCCGGTGGACGTGGCCAACCCGCACCCGAGGTGATGGATCGCCTGCGCCGCGCGGTCGAACATCACGGCCAGGGTCGTGCGCCGCAGCAGCCCGCTGAACGCGCCCCGCAGCAAGTCGCCGATGCACAGCAGCGCACCAGCCACGGTCAAAGCCGGATGAGCGGGCTTGGCCGGATGCTGGAGCGGATGGCCGGACATAATGAACAGGGTGGACATGCCCCGTCGAAGCCGGGCGGTTCCTCCATCGCCGAACGGGTCAGCGATCGCGTTGCCGCCCGCGCGCGTCAGCAAGAAACCGACTTCGACGATCTGGCCGATCCCGACCACGGCCAGGATAACGTCGAGATCCCCGCTTTCCTGCGTCGTCAGGCGAATTGAGCCGATCACGAAACTGTCACGAAGACTGACCTAAAGGGCCGCCTCGCGCGGCCCTTTTCTTTTGTTTATCAGATAATTACGACAGCACCCGCCGGGGTTGCGCCGGGTTCGCGTCTGAATGTTTCATGCCGTTACAATTCGTTAATTGAACGCTAACGCCGCTGCGCCTAGCTGAAACTGTGCCAAAGCGATCAGGCTTTGGACAACGAATTCAAAAGCAGGCTCGTCATGCAGGCAACGCTGAAAAAAATGGTGACCTTCGCCGGTGTGGGACTGCATTCCGGCGCGCCCGCGCGGCTGGACATCCACCCGGCGCCGGCAGATCACGGCATTGTCTTCCGCCGTGCCGATCTGGACCCGGCAGTCGATATCGTGGCGCGCTGGGACAACGTGACACCGTCGAAGCTGTGCACGCTGCTGGACAACGGGGCGGGTGTGACCTTGTCCACCGTCGAACATGTGATGGCGGCACTGGCCGGTACCGGCATTCATAACGCGCTGATCGTCGTGGACGGACCCGAGATCCCGATTCTGGACGGTTCGGCAGCGCCATTCGTGCGCGGCATCCTGCGTGTCGGTATTGCGATGCAGTCGGCCAAGTTGCGGGCCATTCGCGTCCTGCGCCCTGTCGAGGTGCGCGAAGGCGCGGCGTTTGCCCGGCTCAGCCCGGCCGACCATCTAGAGATCGAGTTTCACATCGACTTCGTGGACGCGGCGATCGGCCGGCAGCAGAAAACGCTGGATATGGCAAACGGCGCGTTCCTGCGTGAACTTGCCGACAGCCGCACCTTCTGCCGTCAGGCCGATGTCGATGCGATGCGCAAGAACGGACTTGCGCTGGGTGGTACCTATACGAATGCGGTCGTCGTTGACGGCGCACAGGTTCTGTCGCCGGGCGGCCTGCGTCACACCGACGAAGCCGTGCGTCACAAGATGCTGGATGCGATGGGTGATCTGGCCTTGGCCGGGGCGCCACTTCTGGCGCGCTATACCGGCCATCGCGCCGGTCACGCGATGACGAACCGCCTGCTTCGGGCCCTGTTCGCCGATCCGACCGCATGGACGTGGGAGACCTGTTCGCCCGCGCTTGAGGACCGTCTGCCTGGTGCGGGCGTTGCCGCCTACAAGGAACTGGCGGGAATCGAGATGGCCGCGCTGTAAGGCGCGGCCGCCGTGCCCGAGTCGCGTTTCGTCGCGGCAGTCCGATCAGGACCGGACAGAGCCTCAAATCACTCGTGAAATTCAACGGATTGCCATTTTGCGCCCCCTGATGTTCTGTGCTAGGAGATGCCGGCAGCCCGGCCTGAAACGGGCGGTCGCACAGCAGAATCGCAGGGCAGGGTAAAGATGGCGCGCTCGAAAATCTCGGCTTCCATGATGGCTGCGGTGTTGGCGGGGATGACGCTGGCGGGGTGTTCGTCGCTTGGTTCGGACGACTCGGACAAGCGGAATCTGGAACGCTTCACCGCCGAACAGATCTATACACGCGGCGAATTCGAACTGGAGAACAGTCGCAGCCCGGAAGACGCCGTCTTCTATTTCAGCGAGGTGGAGCGGCTTTACCCCTATTCCGAATGGGCCAAGCGCGCGCTGATCATGCAGGCTTATGCAAATCACCGGGCCAAGGAATATGAAGAGGCGCGCGGCGCCGCGCAACGGTTCCTCGACACCTATCCCGGTGACGAGGATGCGGCCTATGCACAGTATCTGCTGGCGCTGTCCTATTACGACCAGATCGACGAGGTCGGTCGCGACCAAGGTCTGACCTTCCAGGCGTTGCAGGCCCTGCGCACCGTGATCGAACAATATCCCGACAGCGAATATGCGCGCAGCGCGATCCTGAAGTTTGACCTTGCCTTCGATCACCTTGCGGCGAAGGAAATGGAAATCGGTCGCTATTATCTGAAGCGTGGGCACTACACGGCCGCGATCAACAGATTCCGGGTTGTCGTCGAGGAGTTTCAGACCACGACGCAAACGCCCGAGGCGCTCTTGCGCCTGACCGAAGCCTATCTGGCACTTGGCCTGAACGACGAGGCACAGACCGCAGGGGCCATCCTTGGCTATAACTTCCAGTCGTCGCCCTTCTATGACGATGCCTATCGGCAGTTGCGTGGGCGCGGACTGGCGGCCGAGGCACGTGGCGACAGTTGGCTGAGAAATGTCTATCGTCAAATGATTCAAGGCCGCTGGCTGTGATCGGGGACATGCCGCGCTGACGCGCGGCCTGTGGGGGCGGTATGCTGCGAAGCCTCGAAATCCGGGATATGCTGCTGATCGACCGGCTGGACCTGACGTTCGGGCCGGGTCTCAACGTGCTGACCGGCGAGACCGGAGCGGGCAAGTCAATACTTCTGGATTGTCTGGGTTTCGTGCTTGGCTGGCGGGGTCGTGCGGATCTGGTCCGGCAGGGTGCGTCCCAGGGCGAGGTGACTGCCGTCTTTGATCTGCCTGCGGATCATCCGGCGCGGGCAGTACTGGATGAGGCAGGTCTGTCCATCGACGATGACGAATTGATCTTGCGGCGCGTCAATGGCGGAGACGGGCGCAAGACCGGGTTCGTCAATGATCGCCGCGCCTCGGGCGAGGTTCTGCGGCGGCTGTCCGAATTGCTGATCGAACTACACGGACAGCACGATGATCGGGGGCTGCTCAATCCGCGCGGGCACCGCGCCTTGCTTGATGCGTTCGGCGCACAGGATCTTGGCCCGGTCCGCGCAGCGTGGGCGGCGCGGCGCGAGGCGATGAGGGAACTGGAAGCTGCCGAAGCGGCGCTGACAGCCGCCCGCGAGGAGGAGGATTTCCTGCGACATGCCGTCAAGGAACTGGACGACCTGAACCCGGTGGTTGGCGAGGAACAGGATCTGGATATCCGCCGTCGTGCGATGCAGGCGGCTGAAAGGATCCGCAAGGATGTCGCGCAGGCATTGCACTTGCTGGGACCGGAAGCGGCCGAAGGCGCCATGCTGGATGCCACGCGGTGGTTGGAGACGTCGGCCGACGCAGCCGATGGCCGTCTGGATGAACCCATCGCAGCACTGTCCCGCGCGCTGATCGAACTGGGCGAGGCGCATCGTGGTGTCGAGGATGCCCTGTCGGCGATGGATTTCGATCCCCGCGCACTTGAGGCCGCCGAGGAGCGGCTTTTCGCGCTGCGCGCACTGGCGCGCAAACACGATGTGCTGGCCGATGACCTGCCCGGCCTAGCGGGCCAGTTCCGCGACAGGCTGGACCGCATCGACGCAGGGGATGCGCGGATCGGGGATCTGCGCGCGGCGGCACGTCGCGCGGAAGAGACGTATCATGCTGCGGCCGACAAGCTTAGCCACGAACGGCATCAGGCGGCGATACAGCTTGACCGTGCGGTTTCGGCCGAACTCGCGCCGTTGAAGATGGATCGCGCGGTGTTCGAGACGCGTCTGTCGCCGGCCGACCCCGGCCCAGAGGGCAAGGACAGCGTTGCTTTCACGGTCGCGACCAATCCGGGTGCCCCGGCCGGACCTTTGGACAAAATCGCCTCGGGCGGAGAACTGTCCCGGTTTCTGCTGGCGCTGAAGGTTTGCCTGGCACGCGGCAACGACGCGCTTGTGATGATCTTCGACGAAATCGACCGTGGCGTCGGTGGGGCCACTGCTGATGCCGTTGGCCGCCGTTTGAAACGTCTTGCCCAGGATTCCCAGGTGCTGGTCGTCACCCATTCACCGCAGGTCGCCGCGCAAGGAGACAGGCATTTCCGCGTCGCCAAGTCGGTTGCCGACGGGATGACCACATCCACGGTAACGGCGCTGCCCGACGGCGCGCGGATAGAGGAAATCGCGCGGATGCTGTCGGGCGACAGGATCACCGACGCCGCGACCGAAGCCGCCCGCGCGCTTCTCAGCGGGTAAGCTTGCAGGTGCTGATCCCGAAGATCGAATAGGCGGGGCAAGTTCTCATCAGGCCCGTCAGCAGGGGCACGATGCCAAGCAGATACAGCCAGCGATAGCTTGCATCACCGTCCAGGAAGAACCCCGCGATCAAGGACAGGCCAATCAGGATGCGCAGGAAACGGTCCGCGCCGCCGACATTCCGGGTCATCTTCAGATCTCCTATTTTTTCATTCATGATAATGAATATATAAGCTCGGAATTCTGTCAAGTCACCATTGTCGTGTGCGTGGCGTCACGCCTTGTCGGTGACTGTCGCTGCGGCTACCGTGGGGCCCAGCCAATCAGCCGCAAGGATAGGCCATGTCAGACCGTCGCAATCCCGGCATTGATCTGGACACGTCATTTTTCGCGGATATCCGCATCAATACGCCCGCGGTCGAACGGCGCGCGGCGACCTTGCCGGTGCGTCGCAGCCTCAAGAAGGACTGGCAGGCCGCATGGCTTCTGAACGCGGTGCGCTGCATCGATCTGACGACACTTGCGGGCGACGACACCCCGGATCGCGTCGCGCGCCTGTGTGCGAAGGCACGTCAGCCGATTGCCTCGGATCTGCTGGCCGCGATGGGCGTCGAAGGTCTGACCACAGGTGCGGTCTGCGTCTATCCGACGATGGTCGCCGCCGCCAAGACCGCGCTCGGAAATTCCGGCATACCGGTGGCCAGTGTCGCGACCGGATTTCCCGCCGGGCTGATGCCGTTGGATCTGCGGCTGGCCGAAATCCGCTATGCCATCGATCAGGGTGCCGACGAGATCGACATCGTGATCACTCGCGCCCATGTCCTGCGCGCCGACTGGGGCGCCCTGTATGATGAATTGCGGGCCATGCGCGCAGCCTGTGGCTCCGCGCGGATGAAGGCAATTCTGGCGACTGGCGATCTGAAATCGCTGGAAAATGTTGCGCGTGCCAGTCACGTGGCCATGCAGGCTGGCAGCGACTGGATCAAGACATCGACGGGGAAAGAAGGCATCAACGCCACTCTGCCCGTCTCGTTGGTGATGTGCCGCGCGATCCGCGACTATTGCGCGCGGACCGGACACAGGGTCGGCTTCAAGCCCGCCGGAGGATTGCGGACTGCCAAGGATGCGATCAGTTGGCAGGTGCTGATGCGCGAGGAGCTTGGACGCGATTGGCTGTCGCCGGACCTGTTCCGCATCGGCGCCAGCAGTCTTCTGGGCGATATCGAAAGACAGATCAGCCACCACGTCACCGGCCGATACGCCGCCGGTCATCGTCAAGCCATTGCCTGAGGAAGATATGAGCCGCGTGAGCGAAATCATGGAAAACATGGAATATGGTCCGTCGATCGAGGACAGCGATGCGGTGCGCGACTGGTTGCGCGGCCGAAGCCCCTTCGGCCACTTCATCGGCGGCAAGTTCACACGGTCCGGCACGACCTTCACTACACGCGACCCTTCCACGGGCGAGGTGCTGGCCGAGGTCACGCAAGGCGGCGACCAAGACGTGGCCGAGGCCGTCAGGGCCGCCCGCAAGGCGCAAAACAAATGGTCGGGATTATCGGGCACCGAGCGTGCAAGGTATCTCTATGCAATCGCGCGTCACATCCAGAAACGCGAACGGTTCCTGTCGGTTCTGGAAACCCTGGATAATGGCAAGCCGATCCGAGAAAGCCGCGATATCGACATTCCGCTGGCCGCGCGGCATTTCTATCACCATGCCGGATGGGCGGAATTGCGAGACAGCGAATTTCCCGGTCACGCGCCGCTTGGCGTTTGCGGACAGATCATTCCCTGGAACTTTCCGCTGCTGATGCTGGCCTGGAAGATCGCGCCGGCGCTGGCGGCCGGGAATACCGTCGTGTTGAAGCCTGCTGAATATACACCCCTGACGGCGCTGGCCTTTGCCGAGATTTGCCAAGAGGTCGGATTGCCCGCAGGCGTCGTCAACATCGTGACCGGCGACGGGGCAACGGGCGCGGCGCTGGTTCAGGCCGAACTGGACAAGATCGCGTTTACCGGCTCGACCGAGGTGGGGCGCGCCATTGCGGACAGCCTTGCCGGGACAGGCAGGAAGCTGACCCTTGAACTGGGCGGCAAGTCGCCGTTCGTCGTGATGGATGACGCCGATCTGGACGCGGCGGTGGAAGGGGTCGTCGATTCGATCTGGTTTAACCAGGGGCAGGTCTGCTGTGCGGGCTCGCGCATTCTGGTGGCAGAAGCGGTGGCGGAACGCTTCGAGGCTCTGCTGCGCGCGCGGATGGAAAGACTGCGTATCGGACAGCCGCTGGACAAATCCACCGATATCGGCGCCATCGTCGATCCAGTGCAGAAGGACCGGATCCTGTCGATCTGCACCGAGGCAATCGGGGCGGGCGCAGAACTGATCGGCGGTCAGCAGGGCGAAGGTTGCTTTATCGCACCGGGCTATCTGCGCAACATCGCGCCCGCAAATCCGGGTATGCAGCAGGAAATATTTGGCCCCATCGCCACGCTTTCGACATTTCGTACCGCGGATGAGGCAGTCGAACTGGCCAACAACACACGCTACGGGCTGGCCGGATCGGTCTGGTCAGAAAGCGCGACGGTCGCCACCGATATCGCCGCGCGGATCAAGGCCGGGGTCATCTGGATCAACTGCGCGAACATGTTCGACGCCAGCGCGCCCTTCGGCGGATATCGCGAAAGCGGCTTTGGTCGCGAGGGCGGGCGCGCAGGCATGCTGGACTATCTGTCCGAACCAAAGGTGAAATCAGCCAGGGACCCGGCGCCGAGGCAGCCTGTGTTGATCGACGGTGCCGAAGGCAAGGGCCACGATATCGACCGCACGATGAAGCTGTATCTGGGCGGCGCGCAGAAGCGCCCCGATGGCGGGGCCATGTACAAGGTGCCCGGCGGGCTTGCGCCCCTGGGCAACCGCAAGGACATTCGCAACGCCGTCGAGGCTGCGGCTAAATCAGGAAAATGGGCTGCGATGGGCGGTCATGCGCGCGCGCAGGTGCTGTATTACATCGCCGAGAACCTGTCCGCCCGCGCCGACGACTTTGCCAAGCGAACCAATCGACAGGAAACCGACGCGGCCATCGCCCGCGCGTTCCAATATGCAGCTTGGGCCGACAAGTTCGACGGTACGAATGTGCAGGCAAAACCGGGCCATCTGGTCAATGTGCTGCCCGAACCGTACGGCGTGATGGCCATCGCCTGTCCGAACACCCAACCGCTGGCGGCATTCATGTCGCTGGTGATGCCCGCCATCGCGATGGGCAACAATGTCGTCGTCATTCCCGCGCAGGACGATCCGCTGGTGCTGTCGGACCTGTATCAGGTGTTCGATACCTCGGATCTGCCCGGCGGTGTGGTCAACATCGTCACGGGCGTCCGCGATGAATTGGCCCGCACGGCCGCCGCACATGATGGGGTGGCCGCGATGTGGTATGTCGGGGATCGTGACGGGCTGGCATCTGTCGAACGCGACGCGGGCGGCAACCTGAAACCCGTCTGGTCGCCCGCAAATCGCGACTGGACCAAGCCTGACGCGCAAGGCGCCGTGTTCCTCCGTCACGCGATCCAGTGGAAGACGATCTGGCTGCCTTACGGCGCCTTGCCCGAGGGCAGTGGCGGCGCGGCCTATTGAGATGAAAAGGGGGCTGTCTGCCCCCTCTTGTCTCGTGGCCGATTCACCCCTGAGGGTTTTTTCGCGAAGAAGCAGCGGCCAGAGGATCTGGGGGACGTCAGCGACCTCGAATCCGCGGATCCATCGCGTCGCGCAGGCCGTCACCGATATAGTTCACGCACAGCACCGTCAGCGAGATGAAGACGCCCGGCAGGATCACCCGGCTGGGATACAGCACCATCTGGTCGACGGCGTCGTAAAGCAGCCGACCCCAGGTCGGAAAATCAGGTGGAAACCCAAGACCCAGAAAACTGAGCGCGCTTTCGGTGATGATCGCGGTGGCGATCCCCAGCGTCGCGGCGACCATGATCGGTGACATCACGTTGGGCAGGATATGGCGCAGGATCATCCGGCGAGGCGGCGTGCCGATGGATCTTGCCGCCAGGATGAATTCGCGTTCCTTCAGGCCCAGAACATCGCCGCGCACGATCCGCGCCGATTGCATCCAACTGGTTGCGCCGATGGCCGACACGATCAGGATGAAGATCCCCATCGCGGGACCGAAATTCTGCGACAGCGGCTCGCGGAACAGCGTCACCATCAGCAACAGCAGGGGCAGAAGGGGCAGAGCCAGAAACAATTCGGTCATGCGCATCAGCGGCGCATCGAGACGCCGGAAATAGCCCGCCATCACGCCGATGAAACTGCCAAGGGTGACAGCGATGATCATTGCCGTCAGCCCGACAGCGATTGACACGCGTCCGCCCGCCATCAGGCGGGCCAGCATGTCGCGGCCCAGTTGGTCGGTTCCCAGGGGATGGGCTGCGACAAAGCCCGAGTTGCGTGCACGGATATCGACATAGGTCGGGTCGATGGTCCACAGAAGCGGTCCAATCGAAACGAACAGAAGTACGCCGGCGAACAGCACAAGCGCCACCATGGCGCCCTTGTGGCTGCGGAACTGCCGCCAGACATCGCGCCACTGGCTGCGCGTCTGGTCGCCGGCATGCACCGGGTCGTCGGGCGGCAGGTCGCTGGTGACGGGCGCGGCCGAAGCGGTTTCATCGACCAGTTCTCGGGTATCCAGCCGTGCCTGGCGGTCGGTTTCAGTCATAGCGGATCCTCGGGTCGAGCACGCCGTAGAGTATGTCGGCGATCAGGGTGAACATCACGATCAGGATCGCGAACAGGAAGGTCACCGTCAGCACCATCGGCAGGTCGTTGGCGTAGATGGCGGTGATCAGCAACTGCCCCAACCCGTTCACCTTGAACACCTGTTCGGTGATCAGCGCGCCGCCGAAGACGGTCGGCAACCCCAGCGCGATCACTGTCACGACCGGGATCAGGCTGTTGCGCAGCACATGCTTCAACACCACGGTCCGTTCGCCCAACCCCTTGGCACGCGCGGTGCGGACATAGTCCTGCCCCAGATTGTCCAGCATGGACGCGCGCATGAAACGACTGACCTGCGCGGCATTATAAAGTGCCAGGACCGTCACCGGCATCACCATCTGTCGGACCTGGGCCATGAAGCTGTCCCAGTCGCGCACTTCCAGCGTCGTGTCATAGACCGACGGAAACCACTGCAGCTTCACGCCGAAGATGATGATCATGACGACGCCGGTGAAGAAGGTCGGCATCGAGAAGCCGATCATCGACACGAAGGTGCCTACCTGATCGAACCATGAATACTGCTTGTAGGCCGACAGGATGCCGATCGGAATCGCGATCATGACTCCGACGACATAGGACATTCCCACCACGATCAGCGTCTGCGGCACGCGCTGCGCGATCACGTCGAAGACCGGGCTGCGGGACTGGAAGCTGATGATCCGCTGCATGCCGTCGCTGAAGGATGTCCCGAAGACCTGATCGAACCAGAACAACGGCTCGACCCAGAAGAACTGCTTCAGCCAAAGCACATAGCGAATATACCACGCTTGGCCCAGACCCAGCGCCTCGCGCATCCTTTCCTTCACCTCGGGTGGCACGGTCAGCGGCACGTCACCCAAGGGGTCGCCTGGCGACGCCTCGAGCAGCAGGAAGATCACCAGTGATATGAACAGCAGCGTCGGAATGGCCAGCAGCAATCGGCGGATGGTGAAGTTGAGCATCTGGACCTCTTTCACAGGTCTTGAGATCTGCCCGCACCGGTATTGCCGTGGGTCTGGCGCGGACGATGTGACATGACTTCCGGCGGTGCCGGTCTGCGGGACCGTCGGGGCAGGGCGCCGTTTTCGGGGACGGAACGGAAACCCTGAACCTTTTCCTTGTCCGCGTCGATCCGGGATCGCCGCTCGCCCAAGGGCCCACGCCGATCAATGACCGGCGTGGTGAGGTGCATGATCAACTCATTCCGTCTTGCGATGCCACTCCGCGACGTTCCACAGCTCCGTATCCCAGGCGTTCAGTTCGACCCCGCCAAGCGTATCGCTGACCGCCGAGGCGGTGCCGCGATAGACCAACGGAATGATCGCGTTGCTGTCCTTGGTGATCAGGTCGTTCATCTGTTGGCCCAGCTTGCCGCGAGCTTCCAGATCGACTGTCTTTCCCAGTTCCGCAAGCAGTTCGTCATGCTTCGGATCGCAGAAGCGACTGGTATTCTCGCCCTGCCACTGGTTCTCGGGGCCGGGCGCCTTGTTGCAGGTATTCTTCGCCAGATACGGCTCGGGGTTGTTGCCTTCGAAGTTGTTGGCATACATCTCGACATCTGCATAGAATTTTTGCAGCGTGTCGGGCGAGCCCGCGTCACTGCCGAAGAACACCGAGGCATCGACGGTCTTCAACTCGGTCTCGATTCCGATTTCCGACCACCACTGCTTGATCAGCGCCTGAAAATCCTGACGCACGGCGTTGACCGAGGTCTGGAAGACCATCGACAGGCGCACGCCGTCCTTTTCGCGCACGCCATCGCCGCCCGGCACCCAACCTGCCTCGTCCAGCAATGCCTTGGCACCCTCTATATCCTGGGTCAGGCATTCGGTGTTGTCCGAGGCCCATGCCGCGGGCGCGGGAACAAGATTGCAGGTTGGTTTGCCGGCCTGTCCGTAACCGATCTCGGTCAGCAGGTTGCGGTCGATTGCCATCGACAGCGCCTTGCGTACAGCGGGATCGGTCAGGAACGGATGCGGATGCTTGGTTGTCGACCGCTCGCCTTCGGGCAGCGACGACGACGGATCGGTCAGGTTGACGTGGATCCGTTCGACAAGGCTGCCAAACGCCGCCTGCACATGGCCCTTGCCATTGGCCTCCATCCCCTCAAGCACTTCGGGTGCAAGCTGGGTGTTCCAGGCATAGTCGAACTCGCCGGTTTCCAGCACCGAACGCGCCGCTGCCGCCGCATCGCCGCCGCCCTTCATGGTCAGCGTCGCGAAGGCGGGCTTGTCAGGGTCGCGATATTCGGGATTGGCCTCGAAGGTGATGACGTCGTTGGTCTTGAACTCGACCACCTTGAACGGGCCGGTGCCGATCGGGTTGAAGTTCTGGTCGGTGCAGGTGGGGGCCGCCGAACCGATGCATTGTTCGAACTGCGCCTTTTGCAGGATCGGGGACTGACCGCCCACAAAGGCAGAAAACGGATCGGGGTGCGGTTCCGTGAAGGTGACCTTGACGGTCAGTGGATCGACGGCTTCAACGCTTTCGACACCCTCGAATTTTGCCAGCTGTGCGCAGCCGCCATCGGGATGCATGCAATAATTGGCGGTGAATACGACGTCATCGGCGGTCAGGTCGGTCCCGTCAGACCACTTGATCCCCTCTTTCAGCTTCCATGTGACGGTCTTCAGATCCTCGGAAATGCCGCCATTCTCGATCGACGGCAGTTCGGTCGCCAGGCGCGGCGTCAGCGTGCCTTCGGGGGTAAAACTTGCCAGCGGCTCCAGCGTCATGCTGGCGGCGATGATATCCTTGGTGCCGCTGGACAGATACAGATTCATCGTCGATGGCGCCTGCCACATGATGACATTGACCTGACCATCGGCGCCTCGCTCGGCCATCGCCGCCGGCGCAAACGCCATCGTGGCCGCCGCGCTCATCAACAAGGTTCTCAGTTTCATCGCTTGCTCCTGTTGGGTGTCCGAACCCGCGGGATTCCGGTCAGGCGGTTTTCCCAAGCCGTTGTCTGGCTTTCATTATTCATTGCCTTCCCCGTTTGGCCGGGTGTGTTGTTGGGTGCCGTCATCCCTGCGGACTGCGATCAGTTTCAAACGAAGCCCATTTGGAAAGCAAGTCCAATCGCGCGGCGGTTGCCGCGAGGTTTCGTCTTTGACTTTCTACGCACGCCCGCTAGCCTTTGCGGAAGACCTGATCTGGGGGTGCCGTATGCTGGACGAAAAACCGCTTGTTTCCATTGAGAAACTTCGTGTCGAGTTCGAAACAAATGACGGCGTCGTGGTGGGCGTCAAGGATGTCAGCTTCGACATCAAGCCCGGCGAATGCGTCTGCGTGGTGGGGGAATCCGGATCCGGCAAGTCGGTCAGCTCGCTGTCGCTGATGCGGCTTGTCGAATTCGGCGGCGGCACGATCACCAAGGGCCGGCTGATGTTCGATCCCGGCGATGGAACCATGGTTGATCTGGCACAGCAATCGTCCCCCACGATGCGCGATATCCGCGGCAACAAGATCGGCATGATCTTCCAAGAGCCGATGACCGCGCTGAACCCGGTCTTCACCGTCGGCGATCAGTTGACCGAGGGGCTGATCGAACATCGCGGGATGGACAAGAAACAGGCCCGTGCCCGCGCGCTTGAGATCCTGAAGCAGGTCCGCATCCCCGAGCCAGAACGTCGATTGGATCAGTACCCGCATGAATTGTCGGGCGGTATGCGCCAGCGCGTCGTCATTGCCATCGCGATGGCCTGCGAGCCACGACTGCTGATCTGCGACGAACCCACCACCGCGCTGGACGTGACGATCCAGGCCGAGATCCTGGCCCTGATCGACAGGTTGAAACGCGAAAAGCAGATCGCCGTGCTGTTCATCACCCATGACATGGCGGTGGTCGCGCAGATGGCCGACCGCGTGGTGGTGATGTATCGCGGCGACAAGGTCGAAGAAGGGCCGGTCACCGACATCTTCGAAAACCCGCGCGAGGATTATACCAAGATGTTGCTGGCCGCCGTCCCGCGTCTGGGCGAGATGACCGGTAAGGCCGCGCCCGAAAGGCTGCGCCTGATGCGCGACGGGTCCATGGGACAGCCCGAACCCATCATCGTCAAGGATCCAAGGCCGCTGCTGACGGTTCAGAACCTGATCACGCGATTTGCGGTCAAGGGCGGCCTGCTGCGGCGTATCGTGGCGAATGTCCACGCCGTCGAGGATGTCAGCTTCACCATCAACGCCGGCGAGACGATGTCGCTGGTGGGGGAATCGGGTTGCGGAAAATCGACCTGCGGCCGGTCGATCCTGCGGCTGGTCGAACCGAATTCGGGTCATGTCACCCTTGGCGACACAGATATTCTGGCATTGTCGCAGTCGGATCTGCGCAAGGCACGTCGCGATATGCAGATGATATTTCAGGATCCGTTCGCCAGCCTCGATCCGCATATGAAACTGTATGATCAGGTCGCCGAGCCGATGCAGAATTACGGCATCGGCAGCCGCAGCGAACGCGAGGACCGGATCGCGCAACTTTTCGACCGGGTCGAACTGCCACGCAGCTTCATGCGGCGATATCCGCACGAAATGTCGGGCGGGCAGCGCCAGCGAATAGCCATCGCCCGCGCACTTGCACTGAACCCGAAGCTTATCGTCGCGGATGAGGCGGTTTCCGCGCTGGACGTATCCGTGCAGGCGCAGGTGCTGAACCTGCTGATGGAGTTGCAGCAGGATCTGGGGATCTCGATGCTCTTCATCAGTCACGACATGGCGGTCGTGGAACGCGTGAGCCACCATGTCGGCGTGATGTATCTGGGCCGCATCGTCGAGATGGGCACAAGGCAGCAGGTCTTCGAAAATCCCCAGCACAGCTATACCAGACAGTTGATGCTGGCCGTGCCGGTCGCAGATCCGCGTCAGAAGAAGATCAGCGAGGACCTGAGCTTCACGCCGATCCCGTCGCCGATTCATCCGGTGGATCACGTGGCCCAACCCTCGGTCTATCGCGAGGTCGCACCGGGGCATCGTGTTCTGGTCGATCCGGTGACCCATTCGTGAGGACAGCCCCGCCGATCGGCCCGGACTGTGCGCCGCGTTTTCGTGACCCTCTGCCCGATGCGGCAGATGTCGTGGTTATAGGCGGCGGTATCGCGGGTATCACGACGGCGCTGTATCTGGCGCGCGAGGGGCTTTCGGTCGTGCTGTGCGAAAAAGGCGTGATCGCGGGCGAACAATCGTCACGCAACTGGGGCTGGATCCGGGCGCAGGGTCGCGATGCAGCCGAAATCCCGATCATGATGCAGGCCAGGGATCTGTGGCGCGACCTGTCGCGGGAACTGGGCCACGAACTTGGCCTCAGGGTCTGCGGTGTCACATATCTGGCGGATGATCGGGCTGCCATGGACCGCTATGAGGCCTGGTTGGGAATTGCCCGGCAGCACGGGCTGGACAGCCGGCTGATGGGGCAGGCCGAACTGGCGACAGCGCTGCCAAATCGGGCGGGCTGGATCGGCGGTCTGATCACGCCTTCCGACATGCGGGCGGAGCCGGCGTCCGCCGTGCCCGGCATCGCGCGGCTTGCCGCCGCTGACGGGGTAGTCATTCGTGAACACTGCGCGGTGCGTGCCCTTGATTTCAGCGCCGGACATCTTTCGGGCGTGCTGACCGAAGATGGACCTGTCCGCTGCGATCGTGTGTTGCTGGCCGGGGGGGCATGGTCGGGGCTGTTCGCTGGCAATGCGGGACTGTCCGTTCCGCAGCTTTCGGTTCGGGCCACCGTCGCCGCGACCGAACAGATGCCAGATTTCTGGACCGGCGCCGCTGCGGGTTCGAATTTCGCCTTCCGACGCCGCGAGGATGGCGGCTATACACTGGCGCCCGGAATGGCGCATGATTTCTGGATCGGCCCGGCGGCATTCCGCCATCTGCGCGCCTATCTGCCGATGATGCGCCGCGACCTGCGCCTGACCCGACTGCAACCCTCTGCGCCGCGCGGCTTTCCCGACGCATGGACCACGGCGCGCCGCTGGTCGCCCGACCGGAAAACCCCGTTCGAGGCGATGCGCGTACTGTCGCCTGCACCGAACCTCGCCCGCGTCGCGCGGCTGCAGGATGACTTCGCCGCAGCCTTTCCGCAGGTCGGCCGCCCCAGGATACGGGCAGCATGGGCCGGGATGATCGACACGCTGCCCGATCAGGTGCCTGTCCTGGATGAAACCACCTTGCCGGGTTTCTTTGTCGCGACCGGATTGTCCGGTCACGGCTTTGGAATTGGCCCCGGGGTCGGCCGCGTGATGGCCGATCTGATCCGAGGGGTCGATCCCCGCCATGACCTGACACGTTTCCGGTTCAGCCGCTTCTTCGATGGTTCGGGGATCAAGCTGGGCCCTGACCTCTAGCGCCGCAAGCGCCGTCTGGCTTCACAATCGTCTGAGGCCGGGGATGAAAAGATGACATCTTCTCGTGTCCGGCTATGCTGACAGCCGCGCGGTATCTCGCCATGGGGAACATGACAATGAATGCTCGCTGCAAACTTCTGGCGGCTCTAAATTCGGCCAATTCGACGACTGGGTTGTTTCCGCGTGGCAGAAACAATGCCATGTCAGCTTTTGTCGCGTTCGCCGTACTTTTGGCCGTGCCGTATTCGCAAGCGTCTGCGCAGGCCGGGGCCGGCGACGACGTTCCCTCTGCGCAGCGGATCTGGCGTCATCTGCTGGATAATCCGTTGACCGAAGATGGGGCGGAAAACCAAGAATCCGCGCCAACCGCAGAGATGACAACGTCGGTCGATGCCGACCGGTCGTCTCACCGCCCCGTCGCGCAGACGGATGAGGCCTCGCTTGCCCGGGCCCGGGTTGTCATTCATCATCCGTCATCCTCCGGTGAGGCGGTGTCGCAGGCCGTGGCCAGCCGTCTGCGCAACGCAGGGGCGGGCGAGGTCGAGATACGACGGGTTCCGTTCGGGATCGATCAGGAAAGCATCCGCTTTTTCTTCGGGGCCGATCGCGGCGTTTCGGAAGATATCGGGACTTTGATCGCGCCCGAGCGCAGGGCCGAGGTGCAGGACTTTACCCATTACGCGCCTGCACCGCGCAGGGGCACGGTTGAAATCTGGCTGCGCTGACGGCTATCCGATGCCCCCCGTCCGGCGGTTCACGGCCTGTGCGGTCTGTCGTGCCCCTGATACTTCCAGGCTTCGCGGATCGGACTTTGCGAGCTTTGTGCAAGCCGTTCGCGCAGGCGCAACGCAAGCGGTGACAGCGGACGCCGCCGCAGATCCAGAAGATAATATGGCGACACCCGCAGATCGTGGCGCACGCTCAGCCGACTGAAGCCGGCGGAAACGGGCGGTTCGATCAGCAGGTCGGCAACTTCGTCCGAAACCGGGGCGATCGCATTGCTTTGCGCAAGATAGGCCATGGTCAGAAGAAGCGACGGACTGTTGACGACATTCGCCGGTTCGGGCAACCCGACATTAGCAAAGGCGGCCAGTGTGGCCTCTCGGATGGGGGCGCCACGCTGCTGCATGATCCATTCGCTGCCTGCCAGTTCGGTCAGCGTGACCGAATGCGATCTGGCCAACGGGTGGGACGAGCGGGCGATGAAGACGACCCGTTCGTCGCGCATTGGCAGAATGTTGAAATCATGGCTGTCGAATTCCGGCAGAATGCGCGCCAGAACCAGATCCATCTCTCCGGCTTCCAGATGGGTCAGCAATTCGCGCGACGGCATCACGTCAACGGTGATGTCCGCCTCGGGCGCTTCGTGCTTGATCTGCCTTATCGCACCGACCAGGTGGCTGACAGCCGGTCCGGTGACCGCGCCCACGCGAACCGCACCGGCATAGCCTTCGCGCAATCCGCGAACATCGGTCTCGATACTGGCCATTTCGCGGATGATGGCACGGGCGCGGCGAAGGACCGCGATCCCGATCTCGGTCGGTTCCATCCCCTTGGGCTGTCGGATGAACAACGGCGCGCCGATCTGGCGTTCGGTCTCTGCCAGCATGCGCGAGGCGGCCGGTTGGGTCATCGCCAGCGCCTCTGCCGCGACCTGCAGCTGATGATGGGTGGCGATCTGGTGGATCAACCGAAGCTGCGCGGGTTTCAGGGTCAGCCGAGGGATTGACATAACATTACCGGTATGCAGATTGCACGATTTCTCATTTTACCGACATGTCATCACCCTGCTACAACTTTCTCACCGACACAGGGACGTGACCCGGACCGGGCACGGCAGGGAGGAAATATCATGAAAATCAGAAACGCCGCGGTCGCGCTGGCGATCGGAGTCTCGTGGCTGGCGTCCGGCGCGATGGCTGAAACCGTGGGCATCTCGATGCCGACGAAATCCTCGGCCCGCTGGATCGACGATGGCAACAACATGGTCAAGCAGTTTCAGGACGCAGGCTACGACACCGACCTGCAATATGCCGAGGATGACATTCCCAACCAGCTTGCGCAGGTCGAGAACATGATCACCAAGGGTGTGGATGTCCTGGTGATCGCGGCCATCGACGGCACCACTTTATCCAACGCGCTGGCCAATGCGAAGGCCGCAGACATCAAGGTGATCGCATATGACCGGCTGATCCGCGATACGCCAGACGTGGACTATTACGCGACCTTCGACAATTTCAAGGTTGGGGTAGAACAGGCGAATTCGCTGGTCGAAGGACTGAACGAACGGTTCCCCGACGAGAAGCCGTGGAACGTCGAACTGTTCGGCGGCAGCCCCGACGACAACAATGCCTATTTCTTCTATGACGGGGCGATGTCGGTTCTGCAGCCGATGATCGACGCAGGCGACATCGCGATTCCGTCCGGTCAGATGGGCATGGATACGGTCGGCACGCTGCGCTGGGACGGCGCGGTTGCGCAAGCGCGGATGGATAACCTTCTGTCGGCAAACTACACCGACAAGAAGGTGCAGGGCGTGTTGTCGCCCTATGACGGATTGTCCATCGGCATACTGTCTTCGCTGAAGGGCGTCGGCTATGGCTCGGGCGACATGGCGATGCCGATCGTCACCGGCCAGGACGCCGAGGTTCAGTCGGTCAAATCCATCCTTGCCGGTGAACAATATTCGACGGTGTTCAAGGACACGCGTGAACTGGCCCGTGTCACAGTGGGCATGGTCGAGGCAATGCTGAAGGGCGGCGAGCCGGAGATCAACGACACCGAAACCTATGACAACGGCGTCAAGGTCGTGCCGTCCTACCTGCTGGAGCCAGTGGGCGTGGACAAGTCGAACTGGGAAGAGGTGCTGATCGGATCGGGTTACTACACCGCCGATCAGATCCAGTAGCGGCGTTCCTCGGGGGGACGGGGCCGCGTGCCATGATGCGCGGTCCCGCTGTGAAGGGAAGACAGGCATGGCCGCGCTTCTGGAAATGCACAACATCACCAAGACATTTCCCGGTGTGAAGGCGCTGGACAATGTCAGCCTTGAGGTTCGCGAGGGCGAGATCCACGCGATCTGCGGCGAAAACGGTGCCGGAAAATCGACACTGATGAAGGTGCTGTCGGGTGTCTATCCGGTCGGGACATATGACGGCCAGATCGTCTATGACGGTCAGCCTGCCCGCTTTTCCGGGATCCGCGACAGCGAGGATCGGGGCATCATCATCATTCACCAGGAACTTGCGCTAGTGCCGCTGCTGACCGTGGCCGAGAACATCTTTCTGGGAAACGAACGTGCAAGTCGCGGTGTGATCGACTGGCCCGAGACATTTCGCCAGACCGAGGCACTACTGGCCAAGGTCGGTCTGCGCGAGACGCCGGGCACCAAGGTCGACAGTCTTGGCGTCGGCAAGCAGCAACTGGTCGAGATCGCGAAGGCCCTGTCCAAGAATGTCCGCCTGCTGATCCTGGACGAGCCGACGGCGGCCCTTTCCGAAGGCGACAGTCAGGCGCTGCTGGATCTGCTGCTGGAACTGAAATCGCAGGGTGTGACCAGCATCATCATCAGTCACAAGCTGAACGAGGTCCGCCGCATCGCCGACAGCGTGACGGTCATCCGCGACGGGGCGACGATTTCCACCATCGATGCGCGGGGCGGTGACCTGACCGAGGATCGGATCGTGCGCGATATGGTCGGCCGCGACATGGCGCACCGCTATCCCGACCGGGATCGCCGCGCAGGCGACACCGTGTTCGAACTGAAGGATTGGAATGTCTGGCATCCCGAACATGCCGATCGCCAGATGATCCGCGACCTGTCGATGACCGTGCGCGGCGGCGAGGTCGTTGGCATCGCCGGGCTTATGGGGGCGGGCCGGACCGAACTGGCGATGAGTATCTTCGGACGTTCCTACGGGCGCAACATCTCGGGTCAGGTGCTGATGCATGGCAAGCCGGTCGATGTCTCGACGGTGGATCGGGCGATCAAGGCCGGGCTGGCCTATGTCACCGAGGATCGCAAGTCGCTTGGCCTGATCCTCGAAGAAACCATCCGTCGCAACACGGTGCTGGCCAATCTTGATGCGGTCGCCACGCGCGGCGTGGTCGAGGAGGGGCGCGAAACCGCCGTGGCCGAAAAATATCGCGACGTGCTGTCGATCCGCACGCCATCGGTTTTCCAGAAGGTCATGAACCTGTCGGGCGGCAACCAGCAGAAGGTGGTTCTGGCCAAATGGCTGTTCACCGAACCCGACCTGCTGATCCTGGACGAGCCGACGCGCGGCATCGATGTCGGCGCCAAGTATGAAATTTACAGCATCATCAACGATCTCAGCGCTGCGGGTAAGGCCGTCATCATGATTTCGTCCGAGATGCCCGAACTGTTGGGCATGTGCGACCGGATCCATGTGATGAACGAAGGCCGCTTCGTGGGTGAACTGACCGCCGAAGAGGCCAGTCAGGAAGCCATCATGTCGCTGATCGTAAGGGAATAGGAACATGACCGCCAACCAGACCGACCAGACCGCCCGCGCGCCGGGGATCGGCATCGGCGCCTATATCGCCAAGCATATCCGCGAATACGGACTGCTTTTCGCGCTGATCGCGATCATGGCCTTTTTCCAGGTCGTCACCGGCGGCGTTCTGCTGAAACCCGTCAACATCACCAATCTGTTCCTGCAGAACAGCTATATCATCATCATGGCGCTGGGGATGCTGCTGGTGATCGTGGGCGGCAATATCGATCTGTCGGTCGGTTCGGTCATGGGATTCATCGGCGCGCTGGCTGCCGTGATGATCGTCAGCTGGCAGATTCCGGTCGGCGTGGCGATGCTGGTCTGCCTGGTGGCCGGCATGGTGATCGGCGGCATCCAGGGCTATTTCGTGGCATACTGGAAAATCCCGTCATTCATCGTGACGCTGGCCGGGATGCTGGTCTTTCGCGGGCTGTCGCTGTGGCTGCTGGCGGGACAATCCATCGGGCCGTTCCCGCGCAGCTTTCAGGCCTTGTCCACAGGTTTCATCCCTGACCTGTTCGGAGTGGGCCGGCCGAACGCGCTGGCCATGACGATCGGCGTTGCCGCCGTTCTGCTGATCCTGTGGCTGGGGCTGCGGACGCGCGCCCGGAACGCCCGCTACGGCATCGAGGACGAGCCATGGGGCCTGTTCATCCTGCGCAACGCCATCGTGGCGGCGGCACTGTTGTTCGTGACCTGGAAGCTGGCCTGGTTCCGCGGCCTGCCGAATGTGCTGCTGTCGATGGTGATCCTGACGGTGATCTATGTCTTCCTCACCGAGCGCACGACGCTTGGCCGCCGGATCTATGCGGTCGGCGGCAATGCCAAGGCCGCCAAGCTGTCGGGCATCCGGACCGAACGTCTGACCTTCCTGACCTTCGTCAACATGGGGCTGCTGGCTGCATTGGCCGGGCTGGTCTTCGCGGCGCGGCTGAACACGGCGACGCCCAAGGCGGGGTTCGCGGTCGAATTGGACGTGATCGCGGCAGTGTTCATCGGCGGTGCGTCGATGTCGGGTGGCGTCGGCAAGATCGTCGGCGCGGTGGTCGGCGCCTTCATCATGGGTGTGATGAACAACGGCATGTCCATCATGGGGATCGGTATCGACTATCAACAGGTCATCAAGGGACTGGTGTTGTTGGCCGCGGTCTTCTTCGACGTCTACAACAAGAACAAGGAAGCCTGAGCCATGTTTCTGTCGCAACTTCACTTGCCCGACGGAACGCGTGTCGTGGCGAAGCGCCAAGGCGAGACGGCCCATCTGGTGCGCGGTGCGTCAGGCACCCGAGAACTGGCGCTGGCGGCCATCGAGGCCGGGCGCAGCTTGGCGGACGAGGTCGCCTTCCGTGGCGTAGGCGATCCCGTCGATCTTCCAGCGGCGCTGGCCCAGGGTCGAATGCTGCCGCCGGTCGATCATATCGATCCCGCACATCTGCACATGACCGGCACCGGGCTGACGCATCTGGGCAGCGCCTCGACCCGCGACGCGATGCATCAGAAGACCGACCCCGAGGATCTGACCGACAGCATGAAGATGTTCCGCATGGGGCTGGAAGGCGGCAAGCCCGCGGCAGGGCAGATCGGCGCGCAGCCCGAATGGTTCTACAAGGGCAACGGATATGCCGCCGTTGCCCCGGGTGCGGCACTGACCAGCCCCGGCTTTGCGCTGGACGCGGGCGAGGAACCTGAAATCGCGGGTCTTTATGTCATCGCGACCGATGGCCGACCCTTTCGTCTTGGCTTTGCCCTTGCCAATGAATTCTCGGATCATGTGACCGAGCGCGGCAACTATCTGTGGCTGGCACATTCCAAGCTGCGCCCGGCCAGCTTTGGTCCCGAAATGCTGGTCGGCGATCTTCCTGCACATATCGAAGGCGTCAGCCGGGTGATCCGGGACGGCAGCACGATCTGGGAAAAACCCTTCCTGTCGGGCGAGGCCAACATGTCCCACAGCCTGGCCAATCTGGAACATCATCATTTCAAGTATGCGCTGTTCCGGCAACCGGGAGATGTGCATGTCCACTTCTTCGGGACCGCGACGCTGTCGTTCGCCGACGGCATCTCGACCCGCCCAGGCGACGAATTCCAGATAGAATGCACAGCCTTTGGCCTGCCTTTGCGCAACGCCATCACCCAAGACCCCAATGACGCGGCTCCGGTCGCCGTCGCAGCCCTATAGGTGCGCCATGTCCTTCACCCCCGCAAAATGGCCCCGCAAACTGCGCTCTCAGGAATGGTATGGGGGCAATTCGCGTGACACGATCTATCACCGCGGCTGGCTGAAAAATCAGGGCTATCCGCATGACCTGTTCGACGGCCGCCCGATCATCGGCATCCTGAACACATGGTCCGACCTGACGCCATGCAACGGGCATCTGCGGGAACTGGCAGAGAAGGTGAAAGCCGGCGTCTGGGAGGCCGGTGGCTTTCCGGTCGAGGTTCCGGTGTTCTCGGCGTCCGAAAACACATTCCGCCCGTCGGCGATGATGTTTCGCAATCTGGCGGCGTTGGCGATCGAGGAAACGATACGCGGACAGCCGATGGACGGAGCGGTGCTGCTGGTCGGCTGCGACAAGACCACGCCTTCGCTGATGATGGCGGCTGCATCGACGGACATCCCGTCAATCGTCGTCACCGGCGGGCCGATGCTGAACGGCTGGTTCCGGGGCGAACGTGTCGGATCGGGCACCCATCTTTGGAAATTTTCCGAAGCCGTGAAAGCCGGCGACATGACGCAGGACGAGTTCCTGGAGGCCGAGGCATCGATGTCGCGATCCTCCGGCACCTGCAACACGATGGGCACGGCGTCGACCATGGCCTCGATGGCCGAGGCGCTTGGCATGGCATTGTCCGGCAATGCCGCCATCCCGGCGGTGGACAGCCGCCGCCGGGTGATGGCGCAACTGTCCGGTCGGCGGATCGTGCAGATGGTCAAGGACGACCTGAAACCCAGCGACATCCTGACGAAACAGGCCTTCGAGAACGCAATCCGGACGAACGGTGCGATCGGCGGATCCACCAACGCGGTCGTGCATCTGCTGGCCTTGGCTGGTCGGGTCGGGGTCGATGTGACGCTGGACGATTGGGACCGCTGCGGGCGCGACGTGAAGACCATTGTGAACCTGATGCCATCGGGCAAGTACCTGATGGAAGAGTTTTTCTATGCGGGTGGCCTGCCTGTCGTCCTGCGTCGTCTGGGCGAGGCGGGACAGTTGCACAGGGACGCACTGACCGTCAGCGGTGGCCCGATTTGGGACGAGGTGAAGGACGTCACCAACTGGAACGAGGATGTGATCCTGCCCGCCGACCGGCCGCTGACCGATCAAGGGGGAATCGCAGTGCTGCGGGGCAATCTGGCGCCGAACGGCGCGGTCCTTAAGCCTTCTGCGGCCAGTCCGCATCTGCTGACCCATCGCGGTCGCGCCGTCGTGTTCGAGGATATCGACGATTACAAGGCCAGGATCATCGACGACGATCTGGATATCGACGAGACCTGCGTGATGGTCCTGAAGAACTGCGGTCCGCGCGGCTATCCAGGCATGGCCGAGGTCGGGAATATGGGCCTGCCGCCCAAGGTTCTGAAAAAGGGCATCACCGATATGGTGCGCATTTCGGACGCGCGCATGTCCGGCACCGCCTACGGCACCGTGGTGCTGCATACCAGCCCCGAGGCAGCGGCCGGCGGCCCGCTGGCGGTGGTCCGGGACGGCGACATGATCGAACTGGACGTGCCCAACCGCCGCCTGCATGTCGAGATCAGCGATCAGGAAATGGCCGCGCGTCTGGCAAAATGGCAGCCGCAGCCCGGCCTGCCCGAAAGCGGTTACGCCTGGCTGCATCAGCAGCATGTGATGGGCGCGGATACCGGTGCGGACATGGACTTCCTGCGCGGCTGTCGCGGCAACCCGGTCGGAAAGGACAGCCACTGATGGCACGCAACAGAGTTGCCCTTGTCGGTATTGGAAAGATCGCGCTTGACCAGCACGTGCCCGCGCTGGCGGCCAGCCCCGACTGGGAATTGGCCGCGACGGTCAGCCGTCACGGATCGGTCGAGGGGATCGAGGGTTTTGCGGACATCCAGACCATGCTGGATAAGCGTCCGGATATCGGCACAGTCAGCCTTTGCCTGCCGCCCGTGCCACGGTTTCACGCCGCGCAGGCGGTCCTGCGGGCAGGTCGCAACCTGATGCTGGAAAAACCACCCGGCGCGACGCTGGCCGAGGTGCATATTCTGCGCGACCTGGCGCAGGCGCAAGGTGTCAGCCTTTATGCCACTTGGCACAGCAGGATGGCCGAGGGTGTCGAGGCCGCCCGCCGTCTGCTGGCCGATCGTGTGATACACGAAGGCCGGATCACATGGCGCGAGGATGTGCGCAAATGGCATCCCGGACAGGACTGGATCTTCGAGGCCGGTGGGATGGGGGTCTTCGATCCCGGCATCAACGCGCTGTCGATCCTGACCAGGATCCTCCCGGTTCCGGTTCATCTGACCGCGGCCGATCTGGACTTTCCCGCAAATCGTCAGGCACCGATCGCCGCGCGCCTGACGTTCTCGGGCGGGATCACTGCCGATTTCGATTTCCGGCAGCAAGGCCCGCAGACCTGGGACATGGAATTTAAGACCGACCAAGGCATCGTCGCCCTGCGGATGGGGGGCAACCGGCTGGAAATAGACGGCCACAAGGCCGGGGGCGACGACAGCATCATGGGCGAATACCCGGCGCTTTATGCGCGCATGGCGGAACTGTTGCGGGACAATGCGTCGGATGTGGATCTGTCGCCGATGGTGCTGGTCGCGGACGCGTTCACGCTGGGACGCCGCGGCATCGTCGAACCGTTCGAATTCTGAAGGAGAGACCATGGCATTCACCCCTCATGGCAAGCATCTGATCGCGGGCGAGTGGATCGCCGGGGACGGGCATTTCACCTCGCGCCCCGCATCGGGACCGGCGCATGAATTCAGTTCCGGAACGTCCCGAATGGTTGATTGCGCGGCCAGGGCCGCAGAGGATGCGTTCTGGACGTTTGGCTACACCTCGCGCGAAGATCGCGCCGCGTTTCTTGATGCCATCGCCGACGAGATCGAGGCTCGGGCCGAACAGATCACCCTGATCGGCACGCAGGAAACCGGATTGCCAGCCGCCCGGCTGCAAGGAGAACGGGGACGCACCACGGGTCAACTGCGGCTGTTCGCGGCGCATATCCGCAAGGGCGACTATCTTGACCGCCGCCATGATACGTCACTGCCTGACCGCGAGCCGCTGCCGAGGCCGGATCTGCGGATGATCCAGCGTCCGATCGGCCCGGTTGCGGTATTCGGGGCCTCGAACTTTCCGCTGGCCTTTTCGACGGCGGGCGGCGACACCGCATCGGCGCTTGCTGCGGGTTGCCCTGTCGTCGTCAAGGGCCATCCCGCCCATCCCGGCACCGGTGAGATCGTGGCAGAAGCCATCGACGCCGCGATCCGCGGGACCGGAATGCCGGTGGGTAGTTTCAACTTCATCCACGGCGACAGCCACGAGGTCGGACAGGCGCTGGTCCAGCATCCCTTGATCCGGGCCGTGGGCTTCACGGGCAGTCTTGCTGGTGGCCGGGCGTTGTTTGACATGTGCGCCGCAAGGCCCGAGCCGATTCCGTTCTTCGGTGAACTGGGGTCGATCAACCCGATGTTCCTGTTGCCAAACGCGGTCGCTGCCCGTGGTGACGAGCTGGCGCGGGGCTGGGCCGGATCGCTGTCCATGGGGGCAGGGCAGTTCTGCACCAATCCCGGCATCGCGGTCATCCGCGCCGATCAGGCCGGGGAATTCGCCGCAGCAACCGTGGACGCACTTCGTGAGACGGGGCCGCAGGTGATGCTGAGCGATGGTATCGCAGAAGCCTTTGCGAAGGGGCGCGACCGGGTGAAGGGACGGTCGGCGGTGCTTGATCTGCTAAGCCAGCCCTGTGATCGCCGTCAGGCGACGCCGCAGCTTTACATGGTCGAAGCTGAGCACTGGCTGGAAGATCAGACCCTGGCGGAAGAGGTATTCGGCCCGCTTGGCCTGATCGTGACGGCGGCGGATGACGATCAGATTGTCGCGCTGGCCCACGCGTTCGAGGGGCAATTGACCGCAACGCTGCATCTGGACGACGCGGATGCTGCACTTGCTGCGCGCCTTCTGCCGGTTCTTGAACGCAAGGCCGGCCGCATACTTGCCAACGGCTTTCCGACCGGCGTCGAGGTCAGCGAAGCGATGGTGCATGGCGGCCCCTATCCGGCCAGCACCAATTTTGGCGCGACCAGTGTCGGGACGTTGGCGATCCGCCGCTTCCTGCGCCCGGTCTGTTTCCAGAACATCCCCGAGAGCCTGCTGCAAGACGACTTACGGGGTTGAACGTGCCTGTTTGAAATCAAAACACCAAGGGAGGATAACATGACTACCAACACACTGATGACGACGGTCGCCGCTTTGGCGATTTCTGCCACGGCCGCGATGGCCGAGGGTGAGACGATTGGCTTCTCGCAGATCGGATCGGAATCCGGCTGGCGCGCGGCGGAAACGACGCTGACCCGGAACCAGGCGGAAGAGCGGGGCTACCAACTGCAGTTCTCGGACGCGCAGCAGAAACAGGAAAATCAGATTGCGGCGATCCGATCCTTCATCGCGCAGGGCGTTGATGCTATCCTCTTGGCCCCGGTCGTCGCGACGGGCTGGGATTCCGTCCTGGAAGAGGCCAAGGAGGCCGAAATCCCGGTCGTCCTGCTGGACCGTCAGGTGGACAGCAGCGACGATCTTTACCTGACCGCGGTCGGATCGAATCTGGTCCACGAAGGCGAGGTTGCAGGTCAGTGGCTGGCCGATGCGGTGGGCGACAAGGAATGCCGCATCGTCGAATTGCAGGGCACAACCGGATCAAGCCCGGCCATCGACCGCAAGACCGGATTCGAGAATGCGATCAGCGGTCATGACAACCTGTCCATCGTTCGCAGCCAGACCGGCGATTTCACCCGCGCACAGGGCAAGGAAGTGATGGAAAGCTTCCTGCAGGCCGAGAATGGCGGTCAGGACATCTGCGCGCTGTATGCCCATAACGACGACATGGCCGTAGGCGCGATCCAGGCAATCAAGGAGGCCGGAATTGCGCCGGGCAAGGATATCCTTGTGGTGTCGATCGATGCGGTGCCCGACATCTTCAAGGCCATGGCTGACGGTGAAGCCAATGCAACGGTCGAACTGACCCCGAACATGGCAGGACCGGCCTTCGATGCGCTGGAGGCCTATTGGGCAGATGGCACCATGCCTGAAAAGTTCATCCAGACGGAATCGAAGCTGTATACCCAATCGGACGACCCGGCCGGGGAATACGAAGCGCGCAAGGATCTGGGCTACTAGGCCGAACATGCCGGGCTGTCTGATGGCGGCCCGGCATTCACCCGCGAGGTTCCGACATGCTTCTGTCCGTGCAGGCGATGACCAAGACCTTCCCCGGCACACGTGCGCTGGACGCGGTCGATTTCGACCTGCGGGCCGGAGAGGTTCATGCCCTTCTGGGCGAAAACGGCGCCGGGAAATCGACACTGATCAAGTGCCTGACGGGTGCCTATCATCGCGATGGCGGAACCGTGACGCTGGACGGGGCGCAGATCACGCCCCGTTCAACCGTCGAGGCGCAGGAGCTGGGGATCGGCACGGTCTATCAAGAGGTCAATCTGCTACCCAATTTGACCGTGGCGCAAAACCTGATGTTCGGCCGCGAACCGCGTCGCTGGGGACTGATCGACGGCCGCGCGGTGCGGGCCCGGGCACGCGAGGTGCTGACCAGCTATGGATTGGAGATCGACGTCGATCGTGATCTGGGCAGCTATTCGGTCGCGATCCAGCAGATCATCGCCATCGCGCGGGCCGTGTCGCTGTCGGGCAAGGTGCTGATCCTTGACGAACCGACCGCCAGTCTGGATGCCGCCGAGGTGCGGATGGTTTTTGACGTCGTGCGATCGCTGCGCGAACGGGGGCTGGGGATCGTTTTCGTATCGCATTTTCTGGATCAGGTGTTCGAACTGACTGATCGCGTGACGGTGCTGCGCAATGGCCAGAAGATCACGACCGAAAGCACCGCCGATCTGGACCGCGTCAGGCTGATCGAACATATGCTGGGCCGTGCGCTGGAGGTCGAGGTTTCGGACCAGTCCGCCGATGAGACCTATCACCGCAGGCCAGAGATGCTGTCCTTCCGGAACTTCGGTCGGCGAACTGTCGTCGAACCGTTTGACCTGGACGTGACCAAGGGCGAGGTCGTCGGCTTGGCGGGTCTGCTGGGATCGGGGCGGACGGAAAGCGCGGAACTGATGTTTGGTGTGCGTTCGGCCCAGACCGGCGAGGCGCGTGATCAGACGGGCAAGCTGGACCTGTCTGGTCCGCGCGCCGCCATCGCTGCCGGTTTCGGCTTCGCGCCCGAGGATCGCAAGACCGACGGCATCGTGGCGGATCTGTCGATCCGCAAGAACATCGTCCTTGGCCTGCAGGCGCGGCGGGGCTGGGCGCGGCCTATCGCCCGTGCCGAACAGAACCGGCTGGCCGACGATTACATCGCGCGGCTGGATATCCGCACCTCGGGACGCGAAAAGGCGATCGGGGACCTGTCGGGCGGCAATCAGCAAAAGGTCGTTCTGGCCCGCTGGCTGGCCATGAACCCGCGCTTTCTGATCCTTGATGAACCCACCCGCGGGATCGACGTCGGAGCGCATGCCGAAATCCTGCGCCTCATCCGCGAACTGACCCAAGCCGGCATGTCGGTCCTGGTCATCAGCAGCGAGATCGACGAACTGGTCGCCGTGGCCGACCGCGTGATCGTGGTTCGCGACCGACGCCATGTCGCGGAGTTGTCAGGCCGACGCGTCACCGGGGACGAGATCATGCGCGCCATTGCCAGCGACGACGAGGAAGGAGATGCGGCATGACCCTGCTGAGACGCATCGCGCCACAATTGATCGCGCTGGCCGCGCTGATCGTGCTGGTCTCGGTTTTCTTTCCCGGTTTCCTCAGCGTGCAGATCAATGACGGCCGCCTGGTCGGGCCGGTGATTGACGTGCTGAAACGCGGCGCGCCGGTGGCGTTGCTGTCGGTCGGCATGACGCTGGTCATTGCGACCCGTGGCATCGATCTGTCGGTGGGCGCGATCATGGCGATCTGCGGTGCGGTCTCTGCCGCCAGCATCGCGGGCGGCATGGGTTTGGGGCCGTCTCTGGCGGTGGGTCTGCTGGCGGGTGCGGCTGCGGGCCTGTGGAACGGCGCGCTGGTCGCCATCGTCGGGATCCAGCCCTTTGTCGCCACGCTGATCCTGATGACCATGGGTCGTGGCATCGCGCAGCTGATCACCGAGGGGCGCATCCTGACATTCACCGATTCGGGCTTTGCGTTTCTGGGATCTGGCACCGTTCTGGGCCTGCCGGTTCCGGCATGGTTATGGCTGTTGACCGGGGCAGGGGTCGCGGCCCTGATGCGGCGAACCGCGCTTGGCATGCTGATCGAGGCCACCGGCATCAACCGGCGTGCCAGCGCGCTGGCAGGCGTCAACGCGACGGTGCTGCTGATCGCAGTTTATGTTGCATCGGGCCTGTGTGCGGCGCTGGCGGGGATCATCGTGACCGCCGATATCCGCGGCGCGGATGCCAACAATGCCGGGCTGTGGCTGGAACTGGACGCGATCCTGGCGGTGGTTATCGGGGGAAATTCCTTGCTGGGCGGCCGGTTCTCGATCATCGCCTCGCTTCTGGGGGCGATGATCATCCAGACCATCGATACCGGAATCCTGCTGGCGGGGTTCCCGTCGGAATACAACCTCGTCATCAAGGCGGGGCTGGTACTGGTCATCCTTGTGCTGCAATCGCCGCGCATCGCGGCGGAATGGCGGCTGTGGCGCGAAAGCCAGCGCGCCAGCCGCGAAGTGCTGGCGCAACGGAGGCATTCATGAACACCCGCGCGCTTCCCCTGTACGCGACGATTGCGATCTTCCTGATCGCCTATCTGCTGTGCTGGCTGCAGTTCCCGAATATTCTGTCCACACGCGTCATCGGCAACCTGCTGACCGACAACGCCTATCTGGGAATCGTGGCGGTCGGGATGACGCTGGTGATCCTGTCGGGCGGGATCGACCTGTCGGTCGGATCCGTCATCGCCTTTTCCGGAGTGTTCATCGCCGTGGTGCTGCGTGACACATCGCTGCATCCGCTGCTGGTCTTCGCAATGCTGCTGGCAATCACGACCGCGTTTGGCGCGGCGATGGGGGTGTTGATCGACCGTCTGGCCATGCCCGCCTTCATAGTCACCCTGGCCGGCATGTTCCTGGCGCGGGGGGCTGCCTACATGCTGTCGATTGATTCCGTGCCGATCCAGCATCCGTTCTACAAGGCGTTGCAATCGACCTATTACCTGATGCCGGGCAAGGGGCGGTTGACCTTGATCGGCATGGTGATGGTGCTGACCGTGATCGTCGGCATGATCGTCGCCCACAAGACCCGTTTCGGCGCCTCGGTCTATGCGCTTGGCGGTGGCGAACAGACGGCGCGGCTGATGGGCGTCCGGCAGGGACGCACGACGATGCTTGTCTATGCGTTCTCGGGATTGATGGCGGGTCTGTCGGGGATCGTCTTTTCGATATATACCGGGTCTGGCTATTCGCTGGCCACTGTCGGCACCGAACTGACCGCCATCGCCGCGGTGGTGATCGGCGGCACTCTGCTGACGGGGGGCGCGGGCTACATGTTCGGCACGCTGGTCGGCGTGCTGACCATGGGGCTGATCCAGACCTACATCGTGTTCGACGGCAGCCTTTCCAGTTGGTGGACAAAGATCGTCATCGGCATCCTGCTGCTGGTTTTCATTCTGCTGCAGAAGGGTCTGCTGAAGCTGTCGCAATCCAGGCTTAGCGGAGCATCCTGATGATCCCGTTCGACACCCGTATCTGCGAACTGGGCGAAGGCCCGATCTGGCATCCGGCGCGCGAACAGTTCTTCTGGTTCGATATCCTGAACCGGCGCCTGCTGTCCCGCGATGCGGACGGTGCGCGGGAATGGCACTTTGACAGGATGGCATCTGCGGCGGGTTGGGTCGATCATGATCGTCTGCTGATCGCGACCGAAACCGGGCTGGCGATGATGGACCTGAGGGATGGTGATCTGCACGAGATTGCCCAGATCGAATCCGACAATCCCCAGACACGGTCGAATGACGGGCGCGCGGACCGGCAGGGTGGGTTCTGGATCGGAACCATGGGCAAGCAGGCGGAAGACGGCGCGGGCGCGATCTGGCGCTGGTACCGCGGCGAGCTGCGCAGGCTGGTCGAAAATATCACTATCCCGAACGCGATCTGCTTTTCGCCCGATGGTCGCGTCGCGCATTATGCCGACACGCGCGCGGGGAAGGTCTGGCGGCAGGCACTGGACAAGGACGGCTGGCCGCAGGGCGCGCCGGCGCTGTATCTGGATTGCGCGGCGATGGGGCTGAACCCTGATGGCGCGGTCATCGATTCCCATGGGGCGTTCTGCGTCGCCTGTTGGGGGGCGGGCGCGGTGATCCGCTTTGCGGCCGACGGCATGCGCATCGACCACTACGAGGTTGGCGGACGCCACAGCAGTTGCCCGGCCTTCGGCGGCCCGGACATGCGCGATCTGCTGGTGACGACCGCGCAGGAGGGTGTCAAGAACCCTGACGCGGCGCAGGGCCTTCCCTATCTTGTCCGCGCTGCCGTGCCCGGCCATCCCGAACCGCGCGTGATCCTGTGATGCAAATCTTCGGAACGCTGCCGGATGGGCGCGACGTGCACCGGATCAGCCTGCAGAGCGGAGGGCTGAGCGCGCAGGTGCTGACGTTGGGGGCGATCGTGCAGGATCTGCGGCTGGATGGGGTTGCCCATCCGCTGGTCCTGGGATGTCCGGACGTCGCCTCGTATCTGGGACCGGCGCGCTATTTCGGTGCCATCGTCGGGCGCTTCGCCAACCGGATCGGCGGCGGCCGCTTCACCATTGACGGGCGAGATTATCGCACCGATCCGAATTTTCTGGGCCGTCACACGCTGCATGGCGGCGCGGACGGCGCGGATGTCCAGATCTGGCAGGTCGAGGGGCAGGCCGATGATCACGTCATCATGGGCCTTACGATGGCCGACGGGCATATGGGATTCCCCGGCAATCTGCGCATCACGGTCTGGATCGCGCTGCATGAAGACGCGCTGGAAATCGTGCTGACCGCGGTGACGGATGCGCCGACGATCTGCAGTCTGGCACATCATGGGTTTTTCGATCTGGACGGGCAGGGTGACGTTCGCCGTCATGCGCTGATGATCGCCGCCGACCGCTATCTGCCGGTCGATTCCGACCTGATCCCGACAGGAGAGGCGGCGATGGTGACCGACACAGACTTCGATTTCCGCAAGAAACGGATGATCGGCATCACCGGCTATGACCACAATTTCTGCCTGTCCAATGGGCAGCAGCCTCTGCGCCCGGTCGCGCAGTTGACCGGTGAAGGCGGGCTGTCGATGGCGGTCGAAACGACGGCCTGCGGGCTGCAGCTGTATGATGGCGCGCATATCGACAGAATCGGCGGACTGGATGGCCGCCGCTATGGCCGTCATGCTGGACTGGCGCTGGAGACGCAGTTCTGGCCCGACGCGCCGAACCGGCCGGGCTTTGCCAGGCCGATCCTGCGACCCGGGCGCGAATATCAAGAAGTCACGCGTTATCGATTCGCGTGGTCCTAGCGATCAGTGCAGCCCCGCCAGATACAGGACCAGACCGGCCAATGCAGCGCAGGTCAACGTCGCCGCCATGCCAAGCCGCAAGGCAAAGACGGCCAGCAAAGACCCCAGCGAGAGCAGCGCGGCGGTGGGATCAAGCGACGAGGGCAGCGGCAACTCCATCCGCAGCGGGCCGGCCGTAACCAGTTCGGTCCGGGTCCCGATGACATGGATCGCGAACCAGATCGCAAGATTGGCGATCACGCCAACGACTGCCGCCGTGACCGCCGCCAGGGCCGATGCCAGCCGGTGATTGCGACGCAAGGTCTCCATGTACGGCGCGCCAAGAAAGATCCACGCGAAGCACGGCGCGAATGTCACCCAGGTTGCCAGAATCCCGCCCAAGGTTCCGGCCAGCAATGCACTGTCCCAGCCAGCCTCGCGAAAGGCGCCCATGAAGCCCACGAATTGCAGCACCATGATCAGCGGGCCGGGTGTCGTCTCGGCCATGCCCAGACCGTCCAGCATCTGCCCCGGCGCCAGCCAGCCATAGGTTCCGACCGCTTCCTGGGCGACCCAGGCCAGCACCGCATAAGCGCCGCCAAAGGTCAGCATGGCCAATTTCGAGAAGAACATTGCGATGTCGGTGAAGACGCTGTCGGGCGCGATCAGATACAGACCCGCAACCGGCAACAGCCACACGGCAAGCGCGACGATGGCTGCGCGCTGCGCCCCCAAGGACTGGTGTCGCGACAAGACATGTTCCTGCCCCAGGACCGTCCCTGCACCGTCCGCGTGCTCCGAATCCTGCGTTCCGGACCCTGTCGGCCTGCCAGGCACGAAGGCGGTCAGCCCCGCCGCTGCGCCCATATACCCAGCCAGCGCCGCAAGCGCGATCACCAGCGGAAACGGGGCGGCAAACAGGAAAAGCGACAGAAATGATGCCAATGCGATCAGACGCATCGCGGCATTGCCAAGCGCACGCCCGGCGATCTTCACCAAAGCCTGCACGACGATCGCAAGCACGGCGGCTTTCAGACCGAAGAACATGGCCTCGACGACCTCGACCTCACCGAAGACCACATAGACCCAGCTTAACAGCATGATCGCGGCGACGCCGGGCAGGATGAACATTATCCCCGCTATTAGCGCCCCCCGCACGCCATGCATCAGCCAGCCGATATAGGTCGCAAGCTGCTGCGCCTCGGGGCCGGGCAGCAGCATGCAGAAGTTCAGCGCATGCAGGAAGCGGTCATTGCCCAACCAGCGCTGCTCTTCGACAAGGATGCGATGCATCACCGAGATCTGCCCCGCCGGCCCGCCGAAACTGAGCGCCGCGATTCGTGCCCACACCATTGCGGCTTCCCCTGGGCTTGGGTGTGGCGGCGACGGTGAAGCGGTCATGGCGGCATCGTCTTTTCCAAGGGCCCAAGCAGCTGACGCGACCATCGTTGACTGACTGGCCACGGTCAATCCGCAAGTGTTTGTCCACTCTGGTCGAACAGTCAGCGCAAAGCGGCAGGCCTAATCGCGGACCGGCGCAGGAGTTATCTGGTTGCCATGACGCGAGACGCGCCGAACTTGAAAGGAAAAATCATGAAACGCTTTGCCATTGTATTGACCGCCCTTGGACTCGCCGCCGGTGCCGCTCAGGCCGCAGGTTTTGATCAGCCGCATAACAGCCCGGTTCGTCCGTTCACGGCCGAACAGACGGCTCAAGTCCGGGCCGACGAAGTTCTGTCGCCGCGCGAACTGAACCAACGAGACATCGCCCCCGACGCCGTGATCGAGGTGACCAGCTTTCCGTCGAGCGATCGCATTGATCCGCCGAGCCGGAACGACTGATCGTCCGACACCGACATTCCGGGACACGCGGCCGCGTCGAACCTGCAAGGGTTCGGCGCGGACTTTTCTTTTCGTGGATTTGGTTCCAATAAGGGCCCCCGCAAAGGGTCTTCGCATCAAGCTCTTCCGCCCCTTCAACGCCAGGAAAGAATCATGGATGTCGCAGTACTGCGTTGTTTTGTAAGTGTTCTGGAAGAGGGTGGCTTTGCACCGGCCGCCCGGCGCATAGGCATATCCAGAAGCCTGTGCAGCAAGTATATCTCGGATCTCGAAGCGGATCTGGGGACACGCCTGTTCACCCGCACCACACGTTCGGTCGTTCCCACCGCCGCGGGCACATTCTATGCCACGCGGGTGCGCGATGCGCTGCGTCGGCTGGATGAGGCGACCGAGGCCGTGCGTGCCGTGTCCGGAAACCCGGCAGGCCCGCTGAAGATCGGATCGCCCATCGCTTATACCTTGAAGATCCTGCAGCCACATCTGCTGCGGTTCATGGAAACCTATCCCGATATCCGGCTGGAGGTCGTGCTGGACGATGGCCGCACCGACCTGATTGGCGAGGGCTATGATGCCGTGATCCGGATTGGCCAGCTTGAGGATTCCATGCTGCTTGCCCGCCGCCTGCAGGAGGTCCCGGTGATGCTTGTCGCCGCGCCTGCCTATCTTGAAGCGGACGGCATCCCGCAAGAGCCCGCCGATCTTCTTCGGCACCGCTGCCTGCACTACAGCAACCTTCGCGGTGCCGGAACCTGGCCCATGCAGCGCGGCCGCGAGATGATCCACCAGCGGATTCAGCCGGTATTTTCCAGCAACAACGGCGAAATGCTGCGGGCGATGGCCGTTGGCGGAAAGGGCATCGCCATGCTGCCCCAGTTTGTAATTGGCGATGAGATCGAACAGGGACATCTGGTTTCGGTGCTTGAGGATTATCGGCTTCCGGATCTGCCGATCAGCCTGGTCTATCCGTCGCGCAAGCTGATCACCGCAGCGATGCGCCATTTTCTGGATTTCATGGAGAACGTGGATCTTAGACGATAGTCATCGCCGAACTTGCATCCTGTGCAGTCGTGGTGCGACAAGGCGGCATGGCACGAATAAATGAAGATAGTCCTGCGGATCGCCTGACGCGTCAGGGCATGGTCGCGATGGTTGCTGCGACGCTGCTTTTGCCGATTGGCGATGCGCTGTCGAAATTGCTGACCGGGATCGTGACGCCGTTCGATGTGACCGTTTGGCGGACAGTGATGCAGGCGATGTTCCTGATTCCAGTCGCGGTGCTGTTGCGCAATCGGCTGACCGGGGCGGTATTCTCGTGGCCCTCCCTGCTTTCGGGGGCGTTGATCTCGATCGCGATGTTCTCTCTGATCAGCGCCTTCCAGCAGATGCCGATCGCCACCGCGATCGCGATATTCTTCATCGAGCCGCTTCTGCTGACATTGCTTGCCGCGCCGCTTCTGGGCGAGGTGCCCGGACGGCGGAGACTGATCGCAGTCGGGATCGGCCTGATCGGCGCATTGATCGTGATCAGGCCAAATCTTGCCACCTTCGGTCCGGTTGCGCTGTGGCCTCTGGGGGCGGCGCTGGCGTTCGCGCTGAACATGATCGTGCTACGCACGGCGACACGGACCCGGTCGGCCCTGTCCGTCCAGATCGGCGCCACGATCTCGGCGGCGGTGCTGCTGATGGGCGTGCAGGTGTTGGCCGGCGTCGCCTTTGATCGGGCGATTCCCAATCCCTTCGACCTGCCGGCATGGGCGGTCGGTGCGCTGCTTGCTGCCGGGGCGCTGGCCGCAATCACTTTCGTGCTGATTGCCGTGGCGTTCAGCAAGGCCGAGGCGGGGCTGCTGGCGCCGTTCCAGTATCTTGAGATCGTCGGCGCCACGATCGTGGGATATCTGGTCTTCGGCGACCTTCCCGACGCGCTGACCTGGCTGGGAACGGCAATCATTCTGGGCGCCGGAATGTATGTCTTCTACCGAGAGCGTCAGAGCGGACGCGGCCTGACCGGCCAGCAATCCAGCTAGCCAGATGATTTGGCAGACTCGGCCGACTTGACATCGCTGCGTCGCGGGTTAAGAGGGCTGCGTCATGGGGCCGTAGCTCAGTTGGTAGAGCGCATCGTTCGCAATGATGAGGTCAGGGGTTCGATTCCCCTCGGCTCCACCAGACAGGATCATCTGAAAATATCGTAAATACCGCCGCTTGCACGTGGCTACGATGCCCTCGTTGCAGGTAGGCCGGGCCTAGCTTCTCAGGCCGGTGCGCTTCAGCAGTCCCTTGCGCTTTGCCTCGTAATAATAGCCTCGGGCATACCACATGACCGCATCATCCGGATCGCCTTCTGCTACCAGCCACGCGCCGCGCAGATACTTGACGCCGTATCGCAGGTTGGTGTCGGCCTCCAGCAGCCCCGACGCAGATCCACGATAGCCCATCGTCCGCGCCGTCTGTGGCAGGATCTGCATGAGGCCGTAATAGGGACCGTTGCGGGCATCGGGGCGGTGACGCGATTCGCGTATCACGACGCGCTGGACCAGCTCGGCCGGAACCTCGTAGTGGCGGGCCCAGAAATTGATCCGTGATCTGAGATAAGGGGTCTCGTTCGGATAAAGCCCGGACGCGCGCAACCCGGCACGAGTATCGCCCGATCCGGACCGTCCTGTGCCGCATGCGGCGAGGATCAGCGCAGCCATCAGCAAGCTGCGCCGACCCATGCGTTTGAGGCTGGCCGATGCGGCGCGGCGCGGGGGCATGGCCCCCGCAGGTCGATCAGACATGGATTGGACCGTCGCCGCAGGCCAGCGCGGCCTCGCGGACGGCTTCCGAAGTGGTCGGATGCGCGTGGCAGGTCAGGGCCAGATCTTCGGCCGCGGCGCCGAATTCCATCGCCACGCAGACTTCGTGGATCATCTCGCCCGCGTTCGGGCCGATGATATGACAGCCCAGAATCCGGTCGGTTTCCGCGTCCGCGATCAGCTTCACGAACCCGTCGGCCTGCATCATGGCCTTTGCGCGGGCGTTGCCCATGAACGGAAACTTGCCAATCTTGACCTTGCGGCCGGCGTCTTTCGCGGCCGCTTCGGTCATGCCGACATTGGCGACCTCGGGGGTGGTGTAGATCACGCCGGGGATCACGTCGTAATTCACATGGCCATGCTTTCCGGCGATCACCTCGGCCACGGCCATGCCTTCATCCTCGGCCTTGTGGGCCAGCATGGGGCCGGGAACGCAGTCACCGATCGCATATACGCCCTTGACGCTGGTTGCCCAGTGTTCGTCGATCTTGATGAAACCACGATCGGTCATCTGCACGCCCAGGGCGTCAAGGCCCAGCCCATCCACCTGCGGACGGCGGCCGGTGGCAACCAGTACGCAGTCGGTGTCGATGCTGTGCTCGCTGTCGTCCTTTTTCAGGCTATAGGCGATCCGCGCCTTGCCCTTTGCCGCTTCGGCGGATTTCACCGCCGCGCCAAGGATGAATTTCAGGCCCTGCTTGGTCAGTATCTTCTGAAACTGCTTCTGCACCTCGGCATCCATGCCCGGGGTGATCTCGTCAAGATATTCGACCACGGTCACCTCGGCGCCCAGACGGGCATAGACCGAACCCAGTTCAAGCCCGATCACACCAGCGCCGATCACCACCATGGATTTCGGGATCTTCGGCAGCGAGAGCGCGCCGGTCGAATCCACGATGACGCCGCCCGCATTGTCGACCTCGACGCCCTTCAGCTTGGCCGGGTCCGACCCGGTGGCGATGACGACATTCGTCGCCTCGTGCACTTTGTCGCCGACCTTCACCTTTCCCGGCGCCTCGATGCTGGCCCAACCCTTGAGCCAGTCGATCTTGTTCTTCTTGAACAGGAATTCGATGCCCTTGGTGTTGCCCGAGACGGTTTCCGCCTTGTAGCCCTGCATCTTGGTCCAATCGACCTTCACCTTGGCGCCGGTCAGGCCCATGCGGTCGAAATTCTCGTGCGATTCGTGCAGCATGTGGCTGGCGTGCAGCAGTGCCTTGGAAGGGATGCAGCCCACGTTCAGGCAGGTTCCGCCAAGCGTCTCGCGGCCCTCGACGCAGGCGACTTTCAGGCCCAACTGGGCGGCGCGGATGGCGCAGACATAGCCGCCGGGGCCGGCGCCGATCACGATCAGGTCATACATGTTTCATGTCCCTTCTTTCAGTGGCGGCAGACGGATTTTTCGCATCCCGCGCCGGGTCGTCGGATCAAGCCGGTCTAGAACAGGCTTGCGAGAATCATCAGCAGTGTGGCCGCGAAACCGACCGCCCAGATGAAGGACCGCCACGGAACCCAGCCCAGCACATAGGCTGGCACATAGACAATCCGGGCGATCAGATAGGCCCACGCGCAGGCCGCGGTGAATGCAGACGCCGCGTCACCCAAAGTGACGACGACGACCGCCAGCGTAAACATGACAAGACCCTCAAAATGGTTATTTAGGGCCCTTTGCAGTCGGCCTGCCGTGCCGGTCAGGGCGGGCGGGTTGTCGCGAGTTCCCATCGCGACCTTGGGCCCGACCTGCCGGTTGGCCGCGATGGAAAAGCCCGCGAACTGAGCCACTTGCAGAAGCCCGGCCAAGGCCAGAACGGTAAGTTCGGTGGTCATCATCAGGCGGTCTCGACGAAATGGAAGCTGGTGGCGGTGACGCCAGCCTGCGAGTTGAATACGGCTGCCGCGCCGTCCAGATAGTTGCGCGCCGCCTTGGCGTCCCGGATGTCGAACAGCGCCCAGGCGCTGCCGTCATTTTCGTGCCACAATTGCAGCAGCGCCAGTCCGTTATTGCCGCGATCCTCGGCATCGGCATCGAAAGCGGTCTTGAAGGCGGCGTAGTCACCGATCGAATAATGGGCGATCATCTGCATGTCTTGGTCCTGCCTTTCGGGTGAACGAGGCTGAGTATCCCCTGCCTTCCGACCAACGGTTCCGGGGCGCGGATGGTTGCCTGAGGACGCCGACCACGAAGCGTCTCCTGTTGCGCAACGGCAGCGTGCGTTGCGCGCACGGAGCATGTTCCCGTGCGTGGGTCACAGCGCCTGCGATTGCTGGGATTTTCGCCGCACAGGGAATGCGCCGCGCGTGCACCGCGGGTGCACAACGCGTACACAGCTTGCGCGCGTTGCGCGGCCGTTTCGTGCGTATCCGCACAAACCGTCGCGCTGCGGTCAGTATCTGTGCGAAAACCCATGATCGACCTCGGGGCGGTGCAGGACAAGGACGGCGTGATACCGTTGCCGCGCGCCACGTCCCTTGCAGGCACGGCGCGCGGCGCCGGGATTACAGATCCATCAGCAGGCGGCGCGGATCTTCCAGCGCCTCCTTGACGCGCACGAGGAAGGTCACGGCGCCCTTGCCGTCCACGATGCGGTGATCGTAGCTGAGGGCCAGATACATCATCGGACGGATCACGATCTCGCCGCCGACGACCATCGGACGTTCCTGGATCTTGTGCATGCCCAGAATGCCCGACTGCGGCGGGTTCAGAATCGGCGAGGACATCAGCGAACCATAGACACCACCATTCGAGATGGTGAAGGTTCCGCCCTGCATCTCGGCCATCGACAGCTTGCCGTCGCGGCCCTTGGCGCCCAGTTCACCGATTTCTTTCTCGATCTCGGCGAAGCTTTTCTGGTCGGCATCCTTGACGACCGGCACCACCAGACCCGAGGGCGTGCCGACGGCAACACCCATGTTGACATAGTTCTTGTAGACCACATCGGTGCCGTCGATCTCGGCATTGACCTCGGGCACTTCTTTCAGCGCGTGGCAGCAGGCCTTAACGAAGAACGACATGAAGCCCAGCTTGACCTTGTGCTTCTTTTCGAACGCGTCCTTGTATTCGTTGCGCAGACCCATGACGCCGGACATGTCGGCTTCGTTATACGTGGTCAGCATCGCAGCGGTGTTCTGCGCGTCCTTCAGGCGCCGCGCGATGGTCTGGCGCAGGCGGGTCATCTTGACGCGCTCCTCGCGCGCCGCATCCTCGGGCTTGGACGGAGCGCGGGCGGCGGCCGGCGCGGATTTCGGTGCCGACGAGGCCTTGGCCACGTCTTCCTTCATCACGCGGCCATCGCGGCCCGATCCTTCGACCTGATCGCGGCTGACGCCTTTCTCGGCCATCGCCTTCTTGGCCGAGGGCGCATCCTCGAAGTCCTTGGCGTCGGCTTCGGAACGTGGGGTCATCTCTTCGGGTCCGGCGTCGGTGGCCTTCTCGTCGGGCGTCGCGGCGGCGGGCCTGCCTGCCGACGCACCTTCGCTGATGACGGCCAGTTTCGCCTTAGCGTCCACAGTCGCGCCTTCCTCGGCCACGATTTCGGCCAGCACGCCGGCAGCCGGAGCGGGAACTTCGACCGACACCTTGTCGGTTTCCAGTTCGCACAGCATCTCGTCGGCCTCGACCTGATCGCCGACCTTCTTGAACCAGGTCGCGACGGTGGCCTCGGTGACGCTTTCACCAAGCGCCGGCACCATCACGTCAACGGAATTGCCGCTCATGTCCTTCTGTCCCTCCGGGCTTTCTGTGGCCTTGTTGTCGGCCTGCGGTTTTTCGGTCTTTTTCGGGGCGTCGCCAGAGGCGGCGCCGGCTTCGTCGATCTGGGCCAGCAGCGCGTCCGGTGCGACCGTCTCGCCTTCGGCGGCGACGATCTCGGCCAGGACGCCTGCGGCGGGGCTGGGCACCTCGACCGTGACCTTGTCGGTTTCCAGCTCGCACAGCATTTCATCGACCTCGACGGAATCGCCCGGTTTCTTGAACCAGGTCGCGACGGTCGCCTCGGTGACGGATTCGCCCAGTGTAGGCACGCGGACTTCGGTGGTCATCGGATCATCCTTCGATATCGAGCGCTTCGTTCACCAGCGCTTCCTGTTCGGCCTTGTGGCGCGAGGCCAGTCCGGTCGCGGGCGATGCGGCGGCGTTGCGGCCCACATAACGTGCGCGAGAATGTTTGGATCCAAGCCGTTCCAGCACCCATTCCAGATACGGATCGACAAAGGTCCAGCCGCCCTGATTCTTGGGCTCTTCCTGGCACCAGATCACCTCGGCCTGCTTGAAGCGGCCCAGTTCCTTCACCATCGCCTGGGCGGGGAAGGGGTAGAACTGTTCCAGACGCAGCAGATAGATATCGGTGATGCCGGCTTCGTCGCGCGCCTTCAGCAGGTCGTAATAGACCTTGCCCGAACAGATCACGACGCGCTTGATCTTGTCGTCGTGGTCCAGCTTGGTGTCCGACAATCCGCGCTGCGCGTCGTCCCACAGGATCCGGTGGAAGGTCGATCCGGTCTGGAATTCCTCGGCCTTGCTGATCGCCAAGGGGTGACGCAGCAGGGATTTGGGTGTCATCAGCACCAGCGGCTTGCGGAAGCCGCGATGCAACTGACGGCGCAGGATGTGGAAATAGTTCGCGGGCGTCGTGCAGTTGGCGACGATCCAGTTATCCTCGGCGCATTGCTGCAGGAAGCGTTCCAGACGGGCAGAGCTGTGTTCAGGCCCCTGGCCTTCGAAACCGTGGGGCAGCAGCATCACCAGACCGGACATGCGCAGCCATTTCTTTTCGCCCGACGAGATGAACTGGTCGAACATGATCTGCGCCCCGTTGGCGAAGTCGCCGAACTGCGCTTCCCACAGGGTCAGGGTGTTCGGCTCGGCCAGCGAATAGCCATACTCGAAACCCAGCACCGCGTATTCCGACAACATGCTGTCGATCACCTCGTAGCGGCCTTGGCCTTCGGCGATGTTGTTCAGCGGGTAGTAGCGATCCTCGGTCTTTTGGTCGATGATCGCCGAATGGCGCTGGCTGAAGGTGCCGCGGGTGCTGTCCTGACCGGCCAGCCGGACCCGGTGACCTTCAAGCAGCAGCGATCCGAAGGCCAGTGCCTCGCTGGTGGCCCAGTCGAAGCCCTCGCCGGTCTCGAACATCTTGCGCTTGGCTTCCAGCAGGCGGCCGACCGTCTTGTGCAGCCCGACGCCTTCGGGGGCGGTCGTCAGCGCCCGGCCGATCTGTGTCATGTCCGATTCCGGGATGCCGGTCTCGCCGCGGATATATTCGGCGCCCTCGCGTTCGATGCCCGACCATTTGCCGTCCAGCCAGTCGGCCTTGTTCGGCTTGTAGTTCTTGCCGATCTCGAATTCTTCGTTGAGATGGGCCTGGAAGGCGGCCTTCATGTCATCGATTTCGCCCTCGGGGATCAGCCCGTCGGCGACCAGCCGGTCGGTATAGAGCTGCAGGGTCGTCTTGTGGCCCTTGATCTTGGTGTACATGGCCGGGTTGGTGAACATCGGCTCGTCGCCCTCGTTATGGCCGAAGCGACGATAACAGAAGATGTCCAGCACCACGTCCTTGTGGAACTTCTGGCGGAATTCGGTGGCCACGCGGGCAGCGTGGACGACCGCCTCGGGGTCGTCGCCGTTGACGTGGAAGATCGGCGCCTCGACCATCAGCGCGATGTCGGTCGGATAGGGCGAGGTCCGGCTGAAATGCGGCGCGGTGGTGAAGCCGATCTGGTTGTTCACGACGATATGGATCGTGCCGCCGGTGCGGTGGCCGCGAATGCCCGACAATTGCAGGCATTCCGCGACGACGCCCTGACCCGCGAAGGCCGCGTCGCCATGCAGAAGGATCGGCAGCACGGCGGTCCGCTCGGACTGATCGTCCAGCTGGTCCTGCTTGGCGCGTGCCTTGCCCAGAACGACGGGGTTGACTGCCTCCAGGTGGCTGGGGTTTGCAGTCAGCGACAGGTGGACATTGTTGCCGTCGAATTCGCGGTCCGAGCTGGCGCCGAGATGGTATTTCACGTCGCCGGACCCGTCCACGTCCTCGGGCTTGAAGCTGCCGCCCTGGAATTCGTGGAAGATCGCCCGATATGGCTTGGACAGCACGTTGGCCAGAACCGACAGGCGGCCGCGATGCGGCATTCCGATGACGATATCCTTCACGCCCAGGGCGCCGCCGCGCTTGATGATCTGTTCCATCGCGGGGATCAGCGCCTCGCCGCCATCAAGGCCGAACCGCTTGGTGCCCATGTATTTCACATGCAGGAATTTCTCGAATCCCTCGGCCTCGACCAGCTTGTTCAGAATGGCGCGGCGGCCGTTCTGGGTGAAGGCGATTTCCTTGCCGTACCCCTCGATCCGTTCCTTCAGCCAGGCGGCTTCCTCGGGGTTCGAGATATGCATGTATTGCAGTGCGAAGGTGCCGCAATAGGTGCGGCTCATCAGGTCGGTGATCTGCCGGATCGTGGCGATTTCCAGGCCCAGCACGTTGTCGATGAAGATCGGCCGGTCCAGATCATCGGGTCCGAACCCGTAGGTCGAGGGGTTCAACTCGCCATGGTCCGGGACGTCGCGCAGACCCAGCGGATCCAGCTTGGCGTGAAGATGACCCCTGATCCGGAAGGCCCGGATCAGCATCAGCGCGCGAATGCTGTCCAGCACCGCCTGGCGCATCTGCTGGGTGGTCATCTCGACGCCCTTGTCCGCCGCCTTCCGGGCGATCTTGCGGATCGCGGCGTCGGCGTCGGCCTTGTCGGCTTGCGGCCATTCGCCGGTCAGCGCGGCAAGGTTGTCGTCGCTTGGCGCGGGCGGCCAGTCCGACCGTTTCCAGCTGGCGCCTTCGGCCTCGCGCACGGCATCGGCTTCGGGATCGCCCAGGCCACGGAAGAATTCGTCCCAGGCCTGATCGACGGCGGCGGGATCCTTGGCCCACTGGCCGTAAAGCTGTTCCACCCAGGCCGCGTTGTGGCCCTGAAGGAATGACGAATCGTGGAATTCAGAGTTCTTGGGTTGGTCGGTCATGGGCTCATCCCCGGTTCAGGGTCAGGAAATCAGGCACAGGTAATGTCGATGATGGCCGCGCCGGGATCCGAATAGGGATCGAGGCGCGGGATTCGGTCGATGCCGGCGACGGCGCGGCGTTCCAGCCCGCATAGCGCGCTTGCGGCGCGCCTGTCGGCATTCACGGGCGCACGGGCGGGGTGATAGATCAGCCGCCAGCCGTAATCGCGACGGGCGACGGTGCGCACCGAGTCGGGGGGCAGGGTGCTGGCCTGATGCAGGTCGGTCCGGGCGGGGATGCCGCCGGGCAGGATCAGGTCGGTCATGCGGTCGCCGCAGGCGCCCAGAGTCAGAAGCGCGGCCAGTGACAGCGGGGCGGCTCTGCCGCAGCCGACCGCCGTGCGCGTCGCCGCGCTGCGGGCCGGGTCGGGCTCTGGTTCCTGCTGGCTCAATTCCTGCCTCGCGCGGTGGGTGTCCCGCGCCCCATACTTAGGTGGGGCGCGCGGGGTGTCAAATCATCAGCCCTTGATGGCCTTCAGCACGGCTTCGCCGAGACCGGCGGGGCTGTCGGCGACGACGATCCCGGCCTTCTTCATGGCCTCGATCTTCGATTCCGCGTCGCCCTTGCCGCCCGACACGATCGCACCGGCATGGCCCATGCGGCGGCCCGGAGGCGCCGTGCGGCCGGCGATGAAGCCGGCGGTGGGCTTCCATTTGCCCTTCTTCTTCTGCTCGGCCAGGAATTCGGCGGCTTCCTCTTCGGCCGAACCGCCGATCTCGCCGATCATGATGATCGATTCGGTTTCGTCGTCATCCAGGAACATCCGCAGCACGTCGATATGTTCCATCCCCTTGATCGGGTCGCCACCGATGCCGACGGCGCTGGACTGACCCAGACCCACGTCGGTGGTCTGCTTGACCGCCTCGTAGGTCAGCGTGCCCGAGCGCGAGACGACGCCGACGCTGCCGCGCTGGAAGATGCTGCCCGGCATGATGCCGATCTTGCATTCGTCGGGGGTCATGATGCCGGGGCAGTTCGGGCCGATCAGGCGGCTGGCGCTGCCTTCCAGGGCGCGCTTGACGCGCATCATGTCCAGAACCGGAATGCCCTCGGTGATCGCGACGATCAGGGGGATTTCCGCGTCGATGGCTTCCAGGATCGAATCCGCCGCGAACGGGGGCGGGACATAGATCGCGCTGGCGGTCGCGCCGGTCTTGGCGACGGCCTCGTGGACGCTGTTGAAGACAGGCATGTCCAGATGTTCGGTGCCGCCCTTGCCGGGCGTGACGCCGCCGACCATCTGCGTGCCGTAGGCGATCGCCTGTTCGGTGTGGAAGGTGCCCTGGGACCCGGTGATCCCCTGGCAGATTACTTTGGTATTCTTATCAACGAGAACGGCCATTTTTTGGCTCCTCAGTAAATTTCATTCCCTACGTGATCGCCTATCAACCTGGGCGAAGCAGTCGCCTCAGCCCCCTAGGATTCGACCAAGAAATAGAGACCTTGCGGAGTATCAGCGAATTGGAACTTGGCCGTCCGCGACGGTGTCTTGACCGTATAAACGAACATTCCGCCTCCTTCGATCGTGCCTCCATTTCGCGCAGCATACGCTCGAGCCAGGGCCTCAACTTCGGCCTCGCCATTGGGAGCCTTGCCTGACGACGATGTCACCATGCACCCTCGACGACGGGTGTCATATTGGACGCCGACGTCTTCGCCGGAAGTGTCACCGCCGAGTTTCAGCGTACCCAAAGCGGGCATCGGAGCGCTTTTGAAATAGGCGTTCGCCAGATCGACACCGTCAGTCGCCTCGCCAATGCTCGTGACGCAGAACTGGTCAAAGCGTTGAGCTGCCAAACTCATGCTCTGCCTGTCGACATTCGCAGCCTCTGGAGGCGGAGCAACAGCCGGCGCGCCTCCGCACGCCGCCACGATCAGCGGCATCGCCAGGAATCCAAGCTTCATCGAAGTGCTCATCCTCTGACCGCTTTCACAATCTTCTCGGCCGCATCCGACAGGTCGTCGGCCGAGGTCACGTTCAGGCCGCTTTCGCTGATGATCTGCTTGCCTTTTTCGACATTCGTGCCTTCCAGGCGCACGACCAGCGGAACCTGCAATCCGACATCCTTCACGGCGGCGACGATGCCTTCGGCGATAATGTCGCAGCGCATGATGCCGCCGAAGATGTTGACCAGGATGCCTTTGACGTTCTGGTCGCTGGTGATGATCTTGAACGCCTCGGTGACCTTTTCCTTGGTCGCGCCGCCGCCCACGTCAAGGAAGTTGGCGGGTTCGGCGCCATACAGCTTGATGATGTCCATCGTGGCCATCGCAAGGCCCGCGCCGTTCACCATGCAGCCGATCTCGCCGTCCAGGGCGATATAGTTCAGGTCGAACTTGGACGCCGCCAGCTCCTTGCTGTCTTCCTCGGTCTCGTCGCGCAGCGCCATGATGTCAGAATGGCGATACAGCGCGTTGTTGTCGAAACCCATCTTCGCATCGAGGCATTTCAGGTTGCCGTCGGTGGTCACGATCAGCGGGTTGATCTCCAGCATCTCCATGTCCTTCTCGATGAACATGCGATACAGGTTCCGGATCAGTGCCACGCATTGCTTGACCTGCTGGCCCGAAAGTCCCAGCGCGAAGGCCACGCGGCGGCCGTGGAAATCCGACAGGCCCGAGGCCGGATCGACACTGAAGCTGACGATCTTTTCCGGGGTCGAGGCCGCGACTTCCTCGATATCCATGCCGCCTTCGGTCGAGGCGACGAAGCTGACGCGGCTGGTCTGGCGATCGACCAGCAGCGCAAGATACAGCTCGCGTTCGATGTCGCTGCCGTCCTCGATATAGATGCGGTTGACCTGCTTGCCGGCCGGGCCGGTCTGGTGGGTGACAAGGGTGCGGCCCAGCATCTGACGGGTCAGTTCCTCGGCCTCGGCCACCGATTTGGCCAGCCGGACACCGCCTTTTTCACCGGCAGCAGCTTCCTTGAAGCTGCCCTTGCCGCGGCCGCCCGCATGGATCTGGGCCTTGACGACCCAAAGCGGGCCGTCCATTTCGCCGGCTGCCGATTTCGCCTCGTCGGCCTTCATCACCACGCGGCCATCGCTGACCGGCGCGCCGTACTGACGCAGCAGCGCCTTGGCCTGATATTCGTGGATGTTCATCGCGACCCCCTTATCGGTTCTGCAGATTTGCGGGTGTATTGGCACAAACTGGCATGGCGGCGAAACGATTTCCCGGTAAAAATGTCAAAACCGGCAGGAACCCGCATATTGTGATCACAGGCGGAAATGCCGTGATCACAAAGCGTGGGGTTGGGCGGGGCTGATCTGATTCGCAGGCGTGCAAAGCAAAAAAAACGGCGCACCAAAGGGCGCGCCGTTTTCAGTCGTGTCAGTCGTCCGGGGGAGGCGCCCGGGATCAGGCCAGGCTGCTGTCGATGCCCTTGCAGGCTTCGACCAGGCCTTTGACGGCGTCGATGGACTTGTCCAGCATCGCCTGTTCGTCCTTGTCCAGCTTGATGTCGATGACCTTCTCGATGCCGCTGGCGCCGATCACGGTCGGCACGCCGACATAGATCCCCTTCAGTCCGTAGGCGCCATCGACATGCGCCGCGCAGGGCAGCACGCGTTTCTGGTCCTTCAGATAGGCCTCGGCCATCTCGATGGCGCTGGTCGCGGGGGCATAGAAGGCGCTGCCGGTCTTCAGCAGGCCGACGATCTCGGCGCCGCCGTCGCGGGTGCGCTGGACGATGGCGTCCAGATTGTCCTGCGTGGTCCAGCCCATCTTGACCAGGTCGGGCAGCGGGATGCCCGCCACCGTCGAATAACGGGTCAGAGGCACCATGGTGTCGCCGTGGCCGCCCAGCACGAAGGCCGACACGTCCTTCATGGAGACGCCGAATTCCAGCGACAGGAAATGCCGGAAGCGGGCCGAATCCAGCACGCCGGCCATGCCGCAGACCTTGTTCGCGGGCAGGCCCGAGAATTTCTGCAGCGCCCAGACCATCGCGTCCAGCGGGTTGGTGATGCAGATGACGAAGGCGTCGGGGGCGTGTTTGGCGATTCCTTCGCCCACCGATTTCATGACCTTGAGGTTGATCCCCAGAAGGTCGTCGCGGCTCATGCCCGGCTTGCGCGGCACGCCTGCGGTGACGATGCAGACATCGGCGCCCGCGATGTCGGCATAGTCGTTGGTGCCCTTCAGCGCCGCGTCAAACCCCTCGGCGGGGCCGGATTCCGCGATGTCCAGCGCCTTGCCCTGCGGCGTGCCTTCGGCGATGTCGAACAGGATCACGTCGCCCAGTTCCTTCATCGCGGCCAGATGTGCCAGCGTTCCGCCGATCTGCCCCGCACCGATCAGTGCGATTTTGGGTCGGGCCATGGATAACCTCCGATTTCAAGGATGATTGTTGCGCGGTGGTTAGAACTTTGCGCAACGAATCGCAAGCCTCACGCGCTGCACCGCGGCGCTGATGGCCCTAACACTTGCCCCGCGGTGCGCGTCCCTGCGCGGCGTCAACTTTATTGTTGGGTGAATTCAGACCAACTTGGCGTGGCGTGCGTGGCCGATGCCGCACTGCGGCGAAATTCTCCTTGCCATTTCTGACGCAGCACGGCAGTTTCGCGCAAGAAAATTTCCCGGAGGTGTTCATGGCCCGCCCGTATCGGTCCGTCCTGTATATTCCCGCCGCCAATGCCCGCGCCATGGAGAAGGCGCAGGGTCTGCCCGCCGACGCCATCATCTTCGATCTGGAAGATGCCGTTTCACCCGGCGAGAAATCGGCGGCGCGCGATGCGCTTAAGGTGGCTTTGACCGGGGATTATGGCCCGCGGGCGCGGATCGTCCGGATCAACGCGCTGGACAGCGCATGGGGCGAAGACGACGCAAGGCTCTGTGCAGGGCTGGACGGTTATGCCGATGCGGTGCTGATTCCCAAGGTCGATTCCGCCGCCGATCTGGACAAGGTCGCTGCGTTGATTCCTGACACCCCGCTGTGGGCGATGATGGAAACCCCGCTGGGGATGCTGAATGCCGCAGGGATCGCGGCCCATCCGCGTCTGGCCGGAATGGTGATGGGCACCAATGATCTGGCCAAGGAACTGAACAGCCGCTTTCGCGCGGATCGTTTGCCGATGCAGGCAGGGCTTGGCCTGTGCCTGCTGGCAGCGAAAGCCCATGGCAAGCTGATCGTGGACGGCGTGTTCAATGCGTTTCGCGACGAGGACGGGCTGCGGGCCGAATGTGAACAGGGCCGCGACATGGGCTTTGACGGCAAGACGCTGATCCACCCCGCGCAACTGGCCATTGCCAATGAATGCTTCGCGCCGACCGAAGCCGAGGTCGACCTGGCGCGGCGGCAGATCGACGCGTTCGAGCAGGCGTCAGCCGAGGGCAGGGGGGTCGCCGTCGTCGATGGCAAGATCGTCGAGAATCTGCATGTGGAGACGGCCCGCACGACACTTGACCGCGCGCAGGCGATTGCGGCGATGGCCGGATAAGGGCAGGGTGAGCACGATTCACGTCCAGCGAAAGGAAGCCAGATGCTGATCCTGATCCTAGGCGTCGCCCTGTGGTGGGCCGCGCATCTGTGGAAACGTGTCGCGCCCGCAAGCCGGGCCGAATTCGGAGAAAAGGGCAAGGGGCTGGTCACCGGCGCCCTGATCCTGTCGGTGCTGTTGATGATCTGGGGCTACAAGATCGCCGACGGGCCGGTCTGGTGGGGACGCTCGGCCGCGACGGTCGGCATCAACAACCTGCTTGTGCTGATCGCGTTCTATCTGTTCGCAGCCAGCGGCATGAAGACCCGCGTGACCGCAATGACCCGCCACCCGCAACTGATCGGGTTCTCGCTGTGGGCATTCGCGCATCTGCTGGTCAACGGGGACCTGCCCAGCCTGATCCTGTTCGGCGGCCTTCTGGTCTGGGCGCAGGTCGAGATCCTGCTGATCAACCGCACGCCATGGACGCCGCCTTCGGGACCGTTCCCCGCCAGGAAGGAAGCCATGGCCGCCGCCGGGGCCGTGATCGTCACGCTGGCCGTCGGAATGATCCATGGCTGGCTGGGCTACTGGCCGTTCGGAGGCTGAGATGACCACGATCTATCGCTGCATCACCGAAGATGACACCGCGCAGTTCTGCCACCGGGTGACCGAGGCGCTGTCGCGCGGCTGGCAGTTGCATGGCAGCCCGTCGATGGCCTTCGACCCGGTCAAGGGCATCATGCGGATGGGGCAGGCCATCACCAAGGACATCCATGCCGAATATCACCCCGACATGAAACTGGGACAGCAATAAGGGCCGCAATGACGAAGACCAATCCGGGCCGCTTCTTCGAGGATTACACGATCGGCCAGATCATCCGCCACGCGGTGCCGCGCACCGTCGCCGAGGGTGAACGGGCGCTGTATCACGCGCTGTATCCGGCGCGCCACGCGCTGTATTCCAGCGATGAGTTCGCGGCCTCGTCCGGGCTGGAAAGCAGCCCGCTGGACGATCTGATCGCCTTTCACATCGTCTTCGGAAAGACGGTGCCGGATGTCAGCCTGAACGCGATCGCCAATCTCGGCTATGCCGAGGGGCGATGGCTGCGGCCGGTCTGGCCCGGCGATACGCTGCGGTCGGAATCCGAGGTGATCGGACTGAAGCAGAACAGCAACGGCAAGTCCGGCGTGGTCTGGGTGCGCACGCGCGGCCTGAACCAGATGGACGAACCGGTTTTGGACTATGTCCGCTGGGTGATGGTTCGCAAGCGCGACCCCGAAGCGGCAGCCCCCGAAACGGTGGTGCCCGACCTGGCGCAGGTCGTCGATCCGACCGATCTGGTCATTCCCGAGGGGCTGGACTTCACCGGCTATGATTTCGATCTTGCCGGCGAGCCGCATCGCTGGGGCGATTACGAGATCGGCGAGAAGATCGATCATGTCGATGGCATCACCGTCGAAGAGGCCGAACACATGCTGGCCACGCGGCTGTGGCAGAACACCGCCAAGGTGCATTTCGATGCCACCAATCGCGAGGACGGCAAGCGGCTGATCTATGGCGGCCACGTGATCAGCATGGCGCGTGCGCTGTCCTTCAACGGCCTGGCCAACGCGCAGATGATCGTGGCGCTGAACGGCGGTGCGCATGCCAATCCCTGCTTTGCGGGCGACACGGTGCGCGCCTGGTCCGAGGTTCTGGACAAGGCCGACACGACCGCGCCCGGTGTCGGCGCGATCCGGCTGCGGCTGGTCGCGACCACGGGCGACAGCGCGGCGTTCCCGCTGCGGGGGCAGGACGGCAGGTATGCGCCCGAGGTCCTGCTGGACCTGGACTACTGGGCCCTGATGCCGGTCTAGGCCGTGGCGCGGTCGATCCAGCGAATCATGATCGTCGGAGGGCCGGGATCGGGCAAGTCCTGGATGTCGCAGCGTCTGGCGGCGGTCAGCGGCCTGCCGGTCTGGCACATGGACCACATCCACTGGCTGCCCGGCTGGGTGGAACGTGACAGGCTGGAAAAGGACATGCTGACCCGAGAGGTTCACGCCCGCGACGCGTGGATCTTTGAGGGCGGGCATTCGCGCACCTATCGCGAACGTGCCGCAAGGGCGCAGTTGCTGGTCTGGCTGGATCTGCCGGTCGGGCTGCGGATTCGGCGTGTCCTGTGGCGCGCGATCCTGCATCACGGCAAGGTGCGACCGGGCATGGCCGCGGGATGTCCTGAAGCGTTCGGCCGGCAGACGGTCGATTTCCTGCGCTTCATCTGGCGCACGCGAGAGACCGGACGGCAGGCCGTGCAGCGCGTGCTGGACGCCGCGCCCGCACATCTGCAGGTGGCGCATCTGCGCGGCGCGGCCGAATTGCGCGGATTTCTTTCGACCGCCCGACCTGCGATGCCGGGGCCGGGACTGATCCTGTCCAGCGACCTGCGCGATGACCGAGGCAAGCCGTGATTCCCGCAGGTTTCAGGCGCCCTGCGGGTCTTGCTGCCCTGCCGTCGTGTGGCCAGAACGATCGCGTCCTTCGTTGTGCGCCTGTTGTGATCACGCCTGCGGCACGCGTGATCACAAATCTGCGAATCCACGACTTTTCTTGCAAGGCACTGGTATCTGCGGGTGACAGATGGCACAAAAGCCGACAGATGATGCGCCAATCGCCAGCCCGCGAGGCCAGCCCAAAGCCTGCGACGGGACGTGTGAGAACCGACAAAGGAGGGCCGCTTCATGGCTGACGTGAATCGGGGAAACCGGCCGCTTTCCCCCCATCTTCAGGTCTATCGCCTGCCGGTTGCGGCAGTTACCTCGATCCTGACACGCATCACCGGGCACGCGCTGGTCGCGGGAATCCTGCTGATCGTGTGGTGGCTGGTCGGCGCCGTCAGCGGGCCCGAGGCCTTCGCGATGGCAGACTGGGTCGTGCGGTCCTGGCTGGGCTTTCTGATCCTGACCGGATCAGCATGGGCGCTGTGGTATCACACGCTGGCCGGGATCCGGCACCTGTTCTACGACGCCGGGATCGGGCTGGAGATCGACGAGGCTCGCAAGTCGTCCTGGGCGATCATCATCGGATCGGGCGTGCTGACGCTGCTGTCCCTGATCCTGTTCTTCATCGGCTGAGGCGAGGGTTCGAAGATGCGCTATATCACCCCAAGAAAAGCCGCCGCCGGTCTGGGTTCCGCCCATAGCGGCACGGGCCATCACTGGGCGATGACGGTCAGTGCCTGTGCGCTGATCCTGCTGACCCCCGCCTTCCTGCTGGTCGTCGGCAGTGCCATCGGCCTGCCGCGCGAGGCGCTGATCGGTTATTTCGGTCGGCCCTATCCCGGCATCGTGACGGCACTGTTCGTGATCGTGGGCATGATCCATTTCATCAAGGGCACCCGGATCATGATCGACGACTATTTCCAAGGCACCGCCCGCAAGGGTGCGATCATCATTTCGGTGATCTTCAGTTGGGCGGTCATCGCCGCCGCGGTCTTCGCCCTGGCGAAGATGGCCTTCATCACCATCGCGATCTGAGGACGACATGGCTGCATATGAAATTCAGACGCATGATTACGACGTGGTCGTGGTGGGCGCGGGCGGCGCGGGTCTGCGCGCCACGCTGGGAATGGCCGAACAGGGGCTGCGCACGGCCTGCGTGACCAAGGTGTTCCCGACCCGGTCGCACACCGTGGCCGCGCAGGGCGGCATCGCCGCCTCGCTGTCGAACATGGGGCCCGACAACTGGCAGTGGCACATGTATGACACCGTCAAGGGGTCGGACTGGCTGGGCGACACCGACGCGATGGAATACCTGGCGCGCGAGGCGCCGAAGGCGGTTTACGAGCTGGAACATTATGGCGTGCCGTTTTCGCGCACTGAAGAGGGCAAGATCTATCAGCGCCCGTTCGGCGGACACACGACCGAATTCGGTGAAGGCCCCCCGGTCCAGCGGACCTGCGCCGCGGCCGACCGCACCGGCCACGCCATCCTGCACACGCTTTACGGTCAAAGCCTGAAGAACAACGCCGAATTCTTCATCGAATATTTCGCGCTGGACCTGATCATCACCGATGGCCGCTGCACCGGCGTCGTCTGCTGGAAGCTGGACGACGGCACGATGCATGTCTTCAACGCCAAGATGGTGGTGCTGGCGACCGGCGGTTACGGCCGCGCCTATTTCAGTGCGACCAGCGCCCATACCTGCACCGGCGACGGTGGCGGGATGGTGGCGCGTGCGGGCCTGCCGCTTCAGGACATGGAATTCGTGCAGTTCCACCCGACCGGCATCTACGGCTCGGGCTGCCTGATCACCGAGGGTGCCCGCGGCGAAGGCGGCTATCTGACCAACAGCGAGGGCGAGCGTTTCATGGAACGCTATGCCCCCACCTACAAGGATCTGGCCAGCCGCGATGTCGTCAGCCGCTGCATCACCATCGAGATCCGCGAAGGCCGTGGCGTGGGCGAGCACAAGGACCACATGCATCTGAACCTGATGCATCTGCCGCCCGAAGCCCTGCACGAACGTCTGCCGGGCATCAGCGAATCGGCCAAGATCTTTGCCGGTGTTGACGTGACCAAGGATCCGATCCCGATCCTGCCGACGGTCCACTACAACATGGGCGGCATCCCGACGAATTACTGGGGCGAGGTGCTGAACCCGACCGAGGATAGCCCCGACGCCGTGTTCCCGGGTCTGATGGCCGTGGGCGAGGCCGGTTGTGCCAGCGTTCATGGCGCGAACCGTCTGGGCTCCAACAGCCTGATCGACCTTGTCGTGTTCGGTCGCGCCGCCGCGATCCGTGCCGGTCAGGTCGTCGATCGCGAAGGCGCGATCCCGTCCACCAACCAGACCGAGGTGGATCGCGCGCTGGACCGGTTCGACAGGTTCCGCAACGCCGACGGCGGCACGCCAACGGCGGAGCTGCGGCTTGAGATGCAGAAGACGATGCAGGCCGACGCCGCCGTCTTCCGCACTGACAAGACGCTGGCCGACGGCTGCGGCAAGATGGAGGCGATCGCCGCGAAACTGGACGATATTCATGTCACCGATCGCGGTTTGATCTGGAACACCGACCTGATGGAGACGCTGGAACTGGCGAATCTGATGCCCAACGCGCTGGCGACCATCGTCGGCGCCGAGGCGCGAAAGGAAAGCCGCGGTGCCCATGCTCACGAGGATTACCCCGAGCGGGATGATGCCACATGGCGCAAGCATTCCCTTGCGTGGGTCGAGGGGAACAAGGTTAAACTGGACTACCGCCCTGTCCACATGGACCCGCTGACGACGGAAGAAGAAGGCGGGATCGACCTGAAGAAGATTGCTCCCAAGAAAAGGGTTTACTGATGCGTTTCAATCTGACTGCCGTTTTTGCTGCGGGTACACTGGCGCTGGCGGGCTGTGTCGCCCCGATGCCCACCACCGCGCCTGTCCCGACCACCCCGACCACGACTGCGCCGACCACGCTGGACGCCGCATCGCGGTCGCTGGCGCGCAGCGTCGTCAATTCCGAGATGGAAAAGCGTCTGCCGGGCGTGAACGTCGCCCCCTACAGCGATTGCGTCATCAACAACGCCACCACGGCCGAGCTGATCGATATCGCGCAGATGGCGCGGTCGGGGACCATGGGGACCGCCGACAGCGTTGCGTCGATCGTGTCGCGGCCTGCGACGACCCAGTGCATCGCCAACGCCGCGCAGTCCGTGTGATGCGATGAGGCGGGCGCACATTGCGATTCTGGCGCTGTTGCCGCTGGCTGCGTCCGTATCGGCCTGCGGGCCGGTTCCGGTCGATCAGGCCGAGGCCAGCTGCCAAAGCAATGCGCGTCTTGCCGAGCGTCCGCGCGGCAGCGTGACGATGGGCGCCGGCGCAGGGTCCGACGGATTCTCGGGCGGGTTCGGCCGGGTCGAGCTGGATATCAGCAGCGACTATCTGATGGGCCGCGATCCTGCCGAAGTCTATCGAAGCTGCGTGATGCGACGTTCCGGCCAGTTGCCGCGGCAGCCTTATTACAGCCAGACGGGCCAGGGCGGATCGCGATGATACGCGCGTTCTATCGTCCTGACCCCGCGCATCGCGGCGGTGCCCATCGCGCACCCTCCGAAGGCACTTCCTGAAAGGAGCACCCAATGGTCCAGTTCACCTTGCCCAAGAACAGCCAGATCCGGGTCGGCAAGACCTGGCCCAAGCCGGACGGCGCCACCAATGTGAAGAAGTTCCAGATCTATCGCTGGGATCCCGACACCGGCGAGAATCCTCGTCTGGACACATATTTCGTGGATCTGGACAAATGCGGACCGATGGTTCTGGACGCGCTGATCAAGATCAAGAACGAAATCGATCCGACGCTGTCCTTCCGGCGGTCCTGCCGCGAAGGGATCTGTGGATCCTGCGCGATGGTCATCGACGGCGGCAACCGGCTGGCCTGCATCTTCGGCATCGACGAGATTGCAGGGGATGTAGCGATCTATCCGCTGCCGCATATGCCGGTCGTCAAGGACCTGATCCCCGACCTGACGCATTTCTATGCACAGCATGCCAGCGTGAACCCGTATCTGCAGACCAAGTCGCCGACGCCGGGCAAGGAATGGAAACAGTCCATCGAGGATCGCAAGAAGCTGGATGGGCTGTACGAGTGCATTCTTTGCGCCTCGTGCTCGACGGCGTGCCCGTCCTATTGGTGGAACGGGGACCGCTATCTGGGCCCGGCCGCGCTGTTGACGGCCTATCGCTGGATCATCGATTCGCGCGACGAGGCCACGGGCGAGCGGCTGGACGAATTGGAAGACCCGTTCAAGCTGTATAGGTGCCACACGATCATGAACTGCACCAATACTTGCCCCAAGGGCCTGAACCCTGCGAAGGCGATCGCGTCGATCAAGCACATGATGGTCGAACGGCAGGTCTGATCGCGTCAACGCGACGGTCGGTCTGCCGGCCGTCGCCATGTTCCGAAAGCCCAAGCCCCCGGCGCATGTCCGGGGGCTTTTTGCTTGGCAACGGATCCTTCCGAAACGAAAACCCGCCCGGGCTGATGCCGGGCGGGCTGTTTCTTCGTACGCTGCAAAGCTGTCAGTCGACCAGATCGGTGTCTTCGCCGGTCTTCTTCGCCAGCTGCATGCGCCGCTTGAGCATCTTGCCGGCGACCATTGGCATGATGAAGCCGATGATCGCGATGCTCCACAGGCCGATGGTCAGGGGTGATCCGAACAGCACCGAATAGTCGCCATCGGCGATGGTGACGGCGCGGCGCAGATTGACCTCCATCTCGTTGCCCAGAAGCGTGCCCAGGATGATCGGGACCAGCGGGACATCCAGCTTGCGCAGCACCCAGCCGCCGATACCGAACAGGATCATCACGACCAGATCGAAGGTCGAGCCCGAGATGCCGTAGATGCCGACAAAGGAAATCATCGCGACGATCGGCATCAGGATCCGGGGCGGCACCATCAGCACCCGCGTGAACAGACCGATCATCGGGATGTTCAGGACCAACAGCATGACGTTGCCGATGAACAGGGCCGCGATCAGGCCCCAGACCACGTCGGGGTTGTTGGTGAACAGCAACGGCCCCGGCGTGATGTTCAGCGCCAGCAACACCGCCAGCAGAACCGCCGTGGTCCCGGATCCCGGCACCCCCAGCGCCAGCATCGGCACCAGCGCGCCGCCCGCAGCGGCGTTGTTGCCGGTCTCGGGTGCGGCGACACCGCGCGGATCGCCGGTGCCGAAGGTGTTTTCGCGGTCCACGAGGCGCTTTTCCATCGAGTAGGAGATGAACGAGCCAAGCGAGGCCCCGGCGCCGGGCAGGACACCGGCGATGAAGCCAAGGACCGAGGTGCGCGCCATGGTCGGGATGCAGGACCGAACCATGCTCCAGGGTGGAATGATGCGCCCGATCTGGACCTTGGGCCCGGTCGAGGAATCCTTGTCCGTGCCGCGATGTTCCAGGAAGATGAACACTTCGGACAGGGCGAAAAGCCCGACGATGGCGACAAGGAAGTCGATCCCGTCGTAAAGATGCACCTCGCCGAAGGTAAAGCGCGGAACACCGGTCTGCGTATCGACGCCGATCATCGCCAGCCCCAGCCCAAGTGCAGCCGCGAAGGCCGCCTTGGCCTGATTGGTCGAACTGATCCCGCCAAGCGTGGCGAAGGCCAGAACGAACAGCGCGAAATATTCGGCCGGACCGAACAGCAGCGCCACCTTCACAAGCTGCGGCGCCAGGAAAACCAGGCCCCAGGTCGCGAAGAACGCGCCCACGAAGGATGCGATGCCCGACAGGGCCAGCGCCTCGCCGGCCTGGCCCTTGCGCGCCATCGGATAGCCGTCGAGACAGGTCATCATCGCCGGTTCGTCGCCGGGAATGTTCAGCAGGATCGACGAAATCCGCCCGCCATACATGGCCCCGTAATAGACCGAGGTCAGCAGGATCAGCGCCGGCGTGGCGTCAAGGCCAAGCGTGAATGCAAGCGGGATCAGGATCGCGACCCCGTTCGAGGGACCAAGACCGGGCAGGGCGCCCATGATGGTGCCGAGAAGACAGCCCAGAAGCGCCAGTCCGATATTCTGGAAGGTCAGTGCGACAAGAAATCCGTCGCCGAGAGATGAAAGAAGCTCCATTGATCAGGGTCCTAGAATCCGAGGGGGCCACGGGCCAGCGACAGGCCCAGGATCAGCCGGAACACCACATAGATGCCGACCGAGGTTCCGATGCCGACCAGCACTGCCTCGACGGGTTTCGATCCAAGCCGCCAGGCCAGATATCCGGCTGCGAACATGGTCGCGACGACGAAGCCCAGCACCGGCAAAAGCTGCGCATAGGCGAACAGCACCAGAACCGCGAAACCGATCTCAGCCAGTCGCCCGGCCTGCGGCCAGTCCGGCGCGGGATCCGGCTTCACCAGGAAATAGATCGAGGCAAGCCCCATGATTGTGGCAACGATGATCGGAAAGACCGACGGCCCCACGGCGTCGCTCATGAAGGCGACTTCGATCATCGTCGCCTGGATGCCGAAGAAGATGGCGAGAACAAGCCCGATCCCGCCGAAGATGCGGTCGCTCATTGTGACCTCCCTTGATGATGTGCCCAAGGCTTCCGGCCACGCGGCCGGAAGCACATTGGCGGATGCGGCCCGGTTACTTGATCAGCCCGATCTCGCGCGACAGTTCTTCGATGCGGGCGATCGAGGCGTCCACATATTCCTGAAACTCGGGTCCGCTAAGATCCAGAGGCGCCAGGCCGTTGGTCTGCATCACCTGCTTCCACTGGTCGCTTTCATAGACGTCATGAATGGTCGTGGCCCAGTATTCATAGGCCTCGTCGCTCATCCCGCCGGGGGCGTAGAAGCCGCGCCAATTGGCGCCCACCGCGTCGATGCCCTGTTCGATGGCGGTCGGAAACTCCGAGAATTCACCTTCCAGACGCTCGGGCGCCAGCACGGCGATCACCTTGATGTCGCCGGAATCGACGAACCCTTTGGCTTCGGACAGATCACCCGTATAGGCCTGCAGCGATCCGGCCAGAAGCTGGGTGATCGCCTCGCCACCGCCCGCGAAGGCGATATACTTGACGCTGCGCACGTCTTCGATACCGGCCTCGTTCGCGGCGATCAGCACTTTCAGATGGTCCCAGCCGCCGACTGCCGAACCGCCACCGATCGAGATCGACCGCGGGTCCTGCTTGATCATGTCCAACAGTTCGGGCAGCGTCTCGACCTCGCTGTCGGCGGCAACCGCGATGACGCCATAATCGGCGCCAAGCGATCCCAGCCAGCGCACCTGATCGGAGGTGTTGCCGGGATAGGCCTTCTGTGCCAGCCGCGTCGCCGTGGCGGTCGAGGCCGCGACAACCAGATCGTTGCTGTCATTGCGCTTGTTCACCACCTCGGCGAAGGCGACGCCGCCACCGCCGCCGGACAGGTTCACGACCTGCATAGTGCCGGGGATCGCGCCTATATCCTGGGCGACCTTGCCGAACTGCCGGCAGGTAAAGTCCCAGCCGCCGCCCGGGTTGGCCGGGGCGATGCATTCGGTCGCTTCGGGTTCGAAGGCCGCCGCAGGGCCGCCGATGATGGTCGTGGCCAGGATCGCCGCCGCAAATGCGCGGCCGAAAATCATGTTCGGTTTCATCTTGCTGTTACTCCTCCCGTCGGGGTCGTGTGGCGTCCGGACGCCTCTCTCCGCGCCGGACCTTCCGTGTGGTACTATGCGAGGCTGTCGCGAAGCTGTCACACCGCGCAATCCGCAATTGTCAGAAAGGGTCGAGGGCCTATACTGGGCCGTCACGGCAGAGGGGGCCGTGGGGAGGAAGTGTCTGATGCGTATCCTGCTGGTCGAGGACGCGATGGATGTCGCCGAGGCGATCTCGGCCATGTTCACCAGGCGCGGTGACGCCGTCGATCATGCCGCGACCGTTCTTGCCGCGCAGGATTATCTGGCGGTGCAGGGCTATGACATCGCCATTCTCGATATCGGATTGCCCGACGGCCTGGGAACCGAAGTGCTTGCCGCGCTGAGATCGGCGGGCAAGGCGACGCCGGTGCTGATGCTGACCGCGCAATCGGATGTCGATGACCGGGTGTCGGCGCTGAACAGCGGGGCCGACGACTATCTTGTGAAACCTTTCGATCTGCGCGAGCTGGAGGCGCGGGTGCGTGCGTTGATCCGGCGCAACAGCGGCGATGTCTCGGGCTGCATCGAGTTTGCCGATCTGCTGTTCGATCCGGCCGGTTGCAGCCTTGAGATCGGTGGCGCGCCGGTGACGTTGACGCGGCGCGAATTCAGCCTGCTTGAGATCATGTTGGCCAATCGCGGTCGGGTGATCCCCAAGGAGCGTATTCTCGAACGCATGTATGCCTTTGACCACGAACAGGTGGGAACCAACACGGTGGAACTGTATGTCGCCCGGCTGCGCCGCAAGTTGCAGCCAAGCCGCGTGGCCATTCGCACGCTGAGGGGCCTGGGTTACCAGCTTGTCGCAGATAGCTGATCCCGACATCGCGGGCAAAGGTGGGTCGCTGACCCTTCGCCTTGCGCTGGCTTTCGCGCTGATCTTCGCGCTTGGCGGGGTCGCCGTCGCGGTGGCGGCGTTTTCCTACGGTCGTCAGGCGGCGCAGCAAAGCTTTGACCGGCTGCTTGTCGGGGCCGCCGATCAGATCGCGCGGTCGATCACGCTGCAGGATGGCGCGGTGTCGGTCGATCTGCCGGTCGGCGCGTTCGAACTGCTGTCCCTGGCACCGAATGACCGCGTGATCTACGCCGTCTATGGGCCCGATGGCGGGCTGATCACAGGCTATGAAGGGCTGGAGGCATTTCCCGAGGGCCGGCGATTTCATGACGCGACATTCGCGGGCGAGCCGATCCGCGCCATCCGCGTCACCCGCCCCTTCGCCGAGCAAAGCTATGCCGGCACCGTCGTGGTGGTCGTCGGCCATACGCTGCGCGCCCGCGCCGAAATGGCTGCGCAGATCACCCGCAACGCCGTGATCGCGGCAGGGTTGGTCGCCCTGGTGATGGCGGGGCTGGCAGTTCTGGCCGTGCGGGCGGCGCTTGCGCCGGTGAACCGGGTCGGGACGGCGTTGCACGGTCGTTCGCCGCAGAACCTGACCCCGCTGGATGTCGCCGTCCCGCGCGAGATCTCCAGCCTTGTGCAGGCGCTCAATCGCTTCATGGGGCGGCTTGACCGGCAGGTGGGGATCATGCGCAACCTGATCGCCGATGCCTCGCACCAGCTGCGCACGCCGATTGCCGCGCTGCGGGTACAGGCCGAACTTGCCGAAGAAGAAAACGATCCCGAGGCGTTGCGCCGGATCGTTCAGCGGATTCACGCCCGCGCGGTCAATCTGAGCCATCTGACCGACCAGCTTCTGAACCACGCCCTGATCATTCATCGCGCGGATTCCGTTCCGCTGGCGCGCGTGGATCTGCGGCAGGTGGTGATCGACGCCATCGAACATGTCGATCATGCGGTGCTGGACGGCCGGACCCCTGCGATGCTGGACCTGCCGGAGGATCCGGTGTGGTGCGACGGGGATGCCCTGTCATTGATCGAGGCCACGAAGAATCTGGCCGGAAACGCGCTGCGTCATGGGGTCGATCCGGTTCGGGTCTCGGTCGCGCAGGAGGGGGATCGCGCGCGGATCCTGGTGCGGGATGCAGGTCCGGGGATACCGCGCGATTACTGGGACGAGGCCGGGACGCGTTTTGCCCGCAGCAGCGGCGTATCCGCGAAAAGCGCGGGGCTTGGTCTCGCGATCGTGCAGTCGGTCGCGGCGGCGCATCACGGCCGGCTGGAATTTCGGACGGGCACGCCGTCCGGGTTCGAGGCGGCGATCGTGCTGCCCCTTGCCGAAAACGGGGCGCGATGATGGCTGGCTGGAGGATGCTGCTGCCCTTGATTTCGTGCCTGGCTGCGCCGGCGCTGGCGCAGCCCGTGCCGGAAGCCACGCAGGACTATGGCCGGTCCGACGCGCCGTTTGCCATCCTGGTTCGCAGCACCACCGACATCGCTCTGTTCGGCCCGGTCCTTGACGGGTTCGTGGCCGCCAATCCCGATATCCGCGTCGATTATGAGCAATGGGGATCGAATGATCTTTACGCCGTTTCCCTGGCCGAGTGCAGGTCCGGCGCAGAGACGGCGGATCTGCTGATCAGCTCTGCTGTCGATCATCAGGTGAAGCTGGTCAATGACGGTTGCGCGCGGTCGCACAGCTCGCCCCTGACCGAGGCGCTGCCGGCCGAGGCGAACTGGCGCGACGAGTTGTTCGGAATCACGCAGGAGCCTGCGGTGATGGTCTATAACAGCGACCTCGTGCCCGCGCAGGAGGCGCCGCGCACGCGTTTCGATCTGATCGACCTGCTGCGGCCAGAGGGCAGCCGGTACGAGGGAAAGGTCGCGACCTATGACATCGAGGAATCCGGGCTTGGCTATCTGTTCGCATTCGTGGACGCACAGCAGGCGACCACCTTCGGCAGCCTGATCGAGGCCTTCGCACGCAGCCGTGCCGTATCGACCTGCTGTTCGGCCGAGATCATCGACGGCGTGGCCAGCGGGCAATATGTCCTGGCCTATAATGTCCTGGGATCCTATGCGCTGGATCGGGCCGAGCAGGCGGACAACCTGGTCGTCGTGGCGCCGCAGGACTATACGCTGGTTCTGTCGCGCGGCGCGATGATCCCCCGGAATGCGCCGAACCCGGTTTCGGCAGGCCTGCTTCTGGATTTCCTGGTCTCGGATCAGGGGCGGCGGGCCATGGCCGCCGAGCATCTGTATGGCGATGCCACCGCGGTGGCGCCGGATAGCCTGGGACAAAACGAGGCGGTTCTGCGGCCCATTCCGCTGTCGCCTGTTCTGCTGGTTGGACTTGACCGGCAGAAGCGGGCGCATTTCCTTGCGCTGTGGCGCGACACCTTCGCCCGGCCACAGCGTGGGGCGACGACACCGTCGGAATAGACGATGCCCGGAACCCGGACCACGATGCAGATGCGCAAGGTTCGGGGATCGGCGCCATGGCGCAGGCTTCCCGCAAGTGATAGATATCGCGAGGTATTTGGACAAAGAAGAAATGCAGGTCTTTGACAAGATCATCTCGGATCGCGGGTCACGATATGCCGTGTCGGGCGGGAAGGCCGCCAGCCGCGAAGAGGCGGCGGCGTTGCTGGCCCAGTTGAAGCGCAACAAGCGTTTCGCGAAGGCCACGCACAACACATGGGCGGCAATCCTGTCGGGCGAGCCGGTCAAGGATGACGATGGCGAGGCGGGGGCAGGCGCCCTGATGCTGCAGATGCTTGAACGTGCGGCGCTTGTCGATCACGTCGTGATCGTCACCCGATGGTATGGTGGCAAACATCTGGGCGGCGACAGGTTCCGCCATGTGGCGGATGCGGTGCGGCTGTATCTGCGCGAAACCGGGCTTGGCGATCAGGGGGCATAGGCGCGGCGGCGGCCAAGGTAACGTCTGGATACACTGGCTTCGTCCCGACGCGCCTCAGGCGCAGCCGCAGTCCTCGACTATTCGGCGGCATTCACCTTTTCGGCCACATATTTCTGGAAGTTCTCGCCGTTCTCATAGCCGTGGTCGCGGACCCATTCCAGAAGCGCCGCGGTGGTTCCCTTGCCGAAGGCACCCGGCATGGTGGCCACCGCAGCCTGCGCGGCGGTCTGGCCTTCGGGCACCTCTTCGGGCAGGAAGATCATCGTCGGCGTGAACATCGCGCCCCAGCGGTTCACCATTTCCTTCTCGGGCAGTTCGGTGCCGTCGAAATCGGTGACTGCGACATCACCGAACATGTTGATCTGGATGACGAAATAGTTGTCGGTGATGTCCTGCGCGATCTCGGGGTCGGAAAACACCTCTTCATGCATCTTCTTGCAATAGATGCAGCCGCGCTGTTCGATCAGGATCATCAGGCGCTTGCCTTCGGAATTGGCTTCGGCCAGATCCTCGCGCAGATCCTTGAAAGTCTCGCGCAGCCAGGGTTCCTTGTGCAGCCCGTCATCGCCGATCGTGGCGGCCTGGACGGGCAGGGCCAGCGACAGCGCCAGCAGGGTGATGCGGATAAAGCTCATCTTGGTGCCTCCTCAGGTGATGGTCGCGGACCAGTCAAAATTGCGGATCATCCAGTCGGCGATCAGGTTGACGGTGTTCGTGGCGATGAGAACGGCGAACAGGATCAGCATGACGCCCATCACCTTTTCCACATAGCCCAGATATCTGCGGTTGCGATTGGCCCAGGCAAGGAAGGGGCGGGCGAAGAACGCCGCCAGAACGAAGGGCAGCGTCATCGCAAGCCCGTAAACCAGCAGCAATGTGCCGCCGCGCAGCAGATCGCCGGTGCCGGACGCGACCAGCAGGATCGCCGTCAGCGCCGGTCCCACGCAGGGTGTCCAGCCGAAGCCGAAGGCAAGACCCATGACATAGGCGCCAAGCATGCTGGAGGGTTTCGCCGGGCCGTCCAGCCGCGCCTCGCGGTACAGGAACGGGATGCGGATGACGCCCAGAAAATGCAGCCCGAACACGAACAGAATTGCTGCCGCCACATAGGACAGCGGCTGCTTCCATTGCGCAAAGACCTGGCCAAGGGCGGTTGCGCCCAGTCCCAGCAGCACGAAGATGGACGTCACCCCCAATGCGAAGGCAATGGAGGACCCGATCAGGCGGCGCTGTGCGCCCGGCGCGATCCGGCCATCCCCGCGCAGTTCCGCCATCGAGATACCGGCCATGTAGGACAGGTAGAACGGCACCATCGGCAGGATGCACGGCGACAGAAAAGACAGGATGCCCGCGACGGCAGCGCCCCAATAGCCGATCTCAAGCATGTCGATCCCCCTTCACGCGCATCGTCGTTTGACGAGGGATAACAGTCAATCATGAATGCGAATATGTGAAGGGGTTGTCCGTGTTTTTATGGTCCTGTGCGACGTCGATCTGCGTTCGTCTTCAGGTCGGTGCGTCGCAATCAGCCCAGATATGCCTTGATCGCCGCCGCCACGCCCTGTTCCTGAACCAGCTTCAATTTGCGGGTGAACGCCTCTTGAAAGCGGGGATTGTCGGCCAGCGGCCCGAACACGGTGCGGTTCGACAGGAAGGCCAGCGGATCCTTGCGCGAGGCCAGCGCGAACTCCCGCAAGGCGTCGCTGTTGTCGTCGTTCGGCGCGATCTCGTTGCCGGCCTCATCGGTGCGTTCGCAATAGCGGCACCAGAAGGCGACCTCCTGGGCCAACCCGTCGATGGGGAAATCATGACGCAGCGCGTCGGCCAGCGTCGGAAGGATGAATTTCGGCTGCCGGTTCGATCCGTCCAGGCACAGGCGCGGGATCGTGTCGCCGATCTCGGGATTGGCGAAGCGGCTGACGATCAGTTCCAGATAATCGGCGTAATTCACACCGTCGATCGGCGTCAGGGTCGGAACGATCTCGCGCGATTCCAGCGCGCGCAGCCACGCCTCGATCTGCGGATCGGCCATGGCGTCGTGCACGAAATGGTGCCCCAGCAGCGCCGAGGGGTAGGCGATGGCTGCGTGGCCGCCATTCAGGATGCGCAGCTTCATCAATTCGTGCTTGCTGACATCTGCGACGAATTCGGCTCCGACCTTTTCCAGCTGCGGGCGGCCCTGCGGGAAATTGTCTTCCAGCACCCATTGGCGGAACGGCTCGCATACCACCGGCACCGCATCGGTGATCCCGAACCTGTCGCGCACCAGCGCCCGCTCACGGTCAGAGGTCGCGGGCGTGATGCAGTCCACCATGGAGTTCGGAAAGGCGATGTTCTGGCGGATCCATTCGGCCAGCGCGGGATCGGAAAGCTGGGCCAGTTCGGTCACCGTCCGCGCGCAGACATGGCCGTTTTCCGGCAGGTTGTCGCAGGACATGACGGTGAAGGGATCGTGCCCCGCCGCGCGACGCTTGCGCATCGCGGCCAGGATCATGCCGAACACGCTGCGCGGCGCGTCGGGATGGGTTGCGTCATGGGCCATGTCGGGATGCGCGGCGTCGAAACCGTCGGTCTTTGCATCGACGTAGTACCCGCCCTCGGTGATGGTCAGCGATACGATGCGGATCGCGGGATCGGCCATCGCATCGATGACCTTGGCGGGATCGACCTCGACGAAGTCGATCATCGAACCGATGACGCGGGCGCTCAGACCATTGGGATCCAGCTCGACCACGGTCGTCAGCCAGTCCTGCGCGGCCAGCCGGTCGCGCATCGCTGCATCGCCGGGTCTGACACCGGCGCCGACCAGCGCCCAGTCATGCCCTTCGCCCGCCTCGAAAAGCTGATCCAGATACCAGGCCATGTGGGCGCGATGGAAATTGCCCACGCCGACATGCAGGATGCCGGGCTTCAGACCGGCCCGGTCATAGCCGGGACGATCGACCGTGGCGGGCAGATCGTTCAGTGCGGAAGTCGTCAGGGCGATGGCCATGTCTGGACCTTTCATCGGGTATGTCACGCCGGTCCGGCGCGGATCGGTTCTGCTGTGCGGCGAGGCGGCGGGTCCGGAAACCGCAGCCGGATCACCTTGTCTGAGGGCCTCCGACTGCGGTTGAGGAAAGATCAGTCGATGCGATCGCCGCTCTGGTCGAACTTGTGGATCTTGTCCTCGTTCGGGGTCAGCCAGACGGTGTCACCGTGGCGCAGGCGAACCTCACCGTCAGAACGGACGGTGATCGTCTCGGCCAGCCCGGTGTCCTCGACGTAGAGGAACGTGTCGGACCCCAGATGCTCGCTGACGCCGACGCGGCCTTTCCATTTTCCGCCCTCGGTCGAGACGCCGATATGTTCGGGGCGCACGCCGATGGTCGCGGCGCCGTATTCCGCTGCTGTCTCGCCCGAAAACAGGTTCATCTTGGGACTGCCGATGAACCCGGCGACGAAGGCGTTCTTGGGGCGCAGATACAGTTCCAGCGGCGATCCCACCTGCTCGATCCGGCCAGCGTGAAGAACGACGATCTTGTCGGCCATGGTCATCGCCTCAACCTGGTCGTGGGTGACGTAGATCATCGTGGTTTCAAGACGGTTGTGCAGTTCGCTGATTTCCAGCCGCATGCCCACGCGCAGCGCGGCATCCAGGTTGGACAGCGGTTCGTCGAACAGGAAGGCCGAGGGTTCGCGCACGATGGCCCGGCCGATCGCCACGCGCTGCCGCTGACCGCCCGATAACTGGCCGGGGCGGCGTTCCAGATAATCGGTCAGGTTCAGCGCTTTGGCCGCGGCATCGATGCGGCGGTTCTGTTCATCCTGCGGCACCTTGGCCATCTTCATCGGGAAGGCGATGTTCTTTCTGACCGACATGTGCGGATACAGCGCATAGCTTTGGAACACCATCGCCAGGCCACGCTTGGCCGGGGATTCGTCGGTGGCATCCTGCCCGTCGATGAGGATGCGCCCGTCGCTGACATCCTCCAATCCCGCGATCAGCCGTAGCAGGGTGGATTTACCACAGCCCGACGGGCCCACGAAGACCACGAACTCGCCGTCTTCGATATCCAGGTTCAGGGGCGGGATGACTTCGACATCGCCGAAACGCTTGGCCACGCCTTCAAGGGTAATACGTCCCATCGTGGTTCTCCTTATTTAACCGCGCCGAAGGTCAGGCCGCGGACAAGTTGCTTCTGGCTGAACCAGCCAAGGATCAGGATCGGCGCGATGGCCATGGTGGATGCCGCCGACAGCTTTGCCCAGAACAGACCCTGCGGGCTGCTGAAGGATGCGATGAACGCAGATAGCGGCGCCGCGTTTGTCGTGGTCAGCTGGATCGTCCAGAACGCTTCGTTCCATGCCAGAATGATGTTCAAGAGCATGGTCGAGGCGATGCCGGGCACGGCCATCGGGGTCAGGATATACAGGATCTCGTCGCGCAGCGTCGCACCGTCCATCCGCGCGGCTTCCAGGATTTCGCCCGGAATTTCACGGAAATAGGTGTATAGCATCCAGATGACGATCGGCAGGTTCATCAGCATCAGGATGATGACCAGACCGGTGCGGGTATCCATCAGCCCGGTGCGAAGGAAGATCAGGTAGATCGGCACCAGCACCGCGACGGCGGGCATCATCTTGGTGGACAGCATCCACATCAGGATGTCCTTGGTCCGCTTGGTGGGCGAGAATGCCATGGCCCAGGCGGCCGGGATCGCGACGATCAGCGCCAGCAGGGTGGACCCCACGGCGATGACAACCGAGTTCATGAACGGCCGGAAATAGTTGTTCTGGTTCTGGACCGTCTCGTAGCTGGAGAACGAGAATGACGGGATCAGGTCGAAACCGGCGATCGCCTCCTGTTCGGTCTTGAGGCTTGTAATGATGGTATAGAGGATCGGGAAGAAGATGATCAGCGCCACGAGCCATGCGGCGACGGTCCACCCGATCTTGCTGTTGCGAGAGATTGCGCGTGCCATGTCCGACCTCCTCAGTCCAGGTTCTTGCCGACGGCGCGCATCAGGAAGATGGCGACGAAGTTGGCCAGGATGACCGCGATGATGCCACCAGCGGCTGCACCACCGATATCGAAGTTCAGTCGCGCGGCGCGATAGATCAGGAAGGTCAGGTTGGTCGAGGCGTAGCCCGGCCCGCCATTGGTGGTCACAAGGATTTCCGCATAGATTCCCAGAAGGAAGATGGTCTGGATCAGGACCACCACGGTGATTGCGCGGGCCATGTGCGGCAGGGTCAGATAGATGAAGCGGCTGATGGCGGGTGCACCATCCATCTCGGCTGCCTCCATCTGTTCGCCGTCAAGCGATTGCAGCGAGGTCAGCAGGATCAGCGTCGCGAAGGGCAGCCACTGCCAGGCCACGATGATGATGATCGACAGCAGCGGATAGGTGGCGAACCAGTCCACCGGCGAGGCGCCGAAAAACTTGGCGATGTCCGCGAAGACGCCATAGCTGGGATGCATGATCATGTTCTTCCAGATCAGCGCGGCGACCGGCGGCATGACGAAGAATGGGCTGATCACAAGGATCCGCACGATGCCCTGTCCGAAGATCGGCTTGTCGATCAGCATGGCGATCGCGATGCCGCCGCAGACGGTGATCAACAGCACGCCCATCACCAGGACGATGGTGTTCCAGATCGCCTCGAAAAAAGCCGGGTCGGTGTAAAAATACTGATAGTTGAACCAGCCCGCCCAGCTTGTGTTCGCCGGGTTCAGCAGGTTGTAATTGAGAAACGAATAGTAAAGCGTCATCCCCAGCGGGATCAGCATCCAGATCAGCAGCAGAATGATTGCAGGTGCGCGCATCAGCCGCGCAAGGCTCGCGGTTTGGCGGGTCGCCATGGCGTGTGTCCTCCTCCGACAGCGGCGGGGCTTCCGGCCCGCGCGCTTTCCCCGTAGGGCGTCGCCCGGACAATACCGGGCGACGCGGTCGCGTGACTTACTTGATGTAGCCCGCGCGCGTCATTTCGCGCGTGGTGTTGGCCTGAGCCGCGCTCAGCGCATCTTCAGCCGACATCTGACCTGCCAGAGCCGCCGAGAACTGCTGCCCGACCGCAGTGCCGATGCCCTGGAATTCGGGGATCGCCACGAACTGACCGCCGGTATAGGGGATGTCCTGCACCGAGGATTTCTGCGTGTTGGCCGCATTGATGGCCTGCAGGGTCATTGCCGCGAAGGGTGCTTCGCTTTGATAGTCCGGGTTCTCATAAAGCGATGTGCGGGTGCCCGGAGGGGCCGCACGCCAGCCATCCTTGCTGGCCACCAGTTCGGTGTAGCCCTTCGAGGTCGCCCAGGCGATGAACTGCTTGGCAGCATCCTGCTTTTGCGACGACGCCGGGATCGCAAGGCTCCACGCCCACAGCCAGTTGCCGTGGTTGTCCATGCCCTCCTTGTTAGGGAACTGAGCGAAGCTGACCTTGTCGGCCACGGTCGAGTTTTCCGGGTCGGTCACGAAGCTGGCGGCAACGGTGGCGTCGATCCACATGCCGCATTTGCCCTGCTGGAACAGCGACAGATTTTCGTTGAAACCGTTCGAAGAGGCGCCCGGAGGACCGTAATTCGTCATCAGGTCCAGATAGTCGGTCAGCGCCGCATTCCATTCCTGGCTGTCGAACTGGGGTTTCCAGTCCATGTCGAACCAGCGCGCGCCATAGCTGTTGGCCATTGCGGTCAGGAACGCCATGTTCTCGCCCCAGCCCGGCTTGCCGCGCAGGCAGATGCCATAGACTTCGTTGTCCTTGTCGGTCATCGCCTCGGCCGCGGCCTTGATATCGGCCCAGGTCGGGCTTTCGGGCATGGTGATCCCGGCGGCCTCGGCCAGATCGGTGCGATACATGACCATCGCGGATTCGCCGTAGAACGGCGCCGCGTACAGAGTCCCGTCGACGGACAGCGCTTCGCTGACCGCAGGCAGCAGGTCGTCTGCGTCGTAGTCGTCGGGCAGGCCGTCCAGCGGAACCAGCCATTGCTGCTTGGCCCAGATCGGAACCTCGTAGGTCCCGATGGTCAGCACGTCGTATTGGCCACCCTGCGTGGCGATGTCGGTCGTGACCCGCTCGCGAAGGATGTTTTCTTCCAGCGTGACCCATTCGACGGTGATATCGGGATGCTTCTCGGTAAAGTCGCTGGTCAGGCCCTGCATACGGATCATGTCGCCGTTGTTCACGGTCGCGACGGTCAACGTGGTGTCCTGAGCAGCGGCGATTCCGGCGGTGGCGCACAGCGCGGTCGCGCCCATCAGGGCGCGGATAGTCCTGTTCATGATGTCCTCCCTTGGCGGCGTGGGCAATTGCCACGTCGATGGGCAAATACTCACGCATTCAGTGGCACATGTCAATGCCGAACCCTGCAGCGCCTTATCTGGAAGGTGTTCCGGGCAGCATTGGCGTTGATTGTCGCACAGAATTCGTGAAGTTGCACAATTTATGCGTTTAAAAGCTTTGAGGCAGTTGCTTCCGAGGTAATCAGCCCGTTGACCAGCTTTCCGGCCAGCGCCGCCCGAATCGCCGGCAGCTTCGCTTCGCCCGTCGCGACCGCGATCACCGGACGTTCGGCGGCGCGCGGCAGCGGGGCCGAGGCCACGCGGGCGTTGAACGCGCAGTCCATCACTCGGCCTTGGCGGTCATAGACCCAGCTTGTGATCTCGCCCGCGGCGCCGGCCGCGGCCAGTTGATCCATTTCGGCGCTGCTTGCGAAGCCGTCCACGAACATCGGCGCGCTGCGGTCCATCTGTCCGATTCCGACCAGCGACAGATCGGCGCGCTGGCACAGGGCGATGGTGTTCTCGACGGCCTTCTGTTGCTGCATCGCGGCCAGTTCCTCGGCGTCCTGGGCCAGAACCGGCAGCGGATAGGGGAAATGCGGTGCGCCGATCCGTTCGGCCAGCCGGATCGTCGCGTTATAGGGCGAGGCCGAGCCATCCTGCATCATGTTTCCCAACCGCGACACCACGATATGCTGCGGGCAGGCCATGCGCGGCAGCTGTTCGACGGTTGCCTTCAGGGCCCGACCGGTGCCCAGGCTGATGATTTTCTGATCCGGCGATTTCAGCGTCTTCTCGAGTTCTGCCGCGGCGGCGATCGCGACGCCGGTCAGCAGATCGGGCGCGTCGGGATCAGACGGAACAACCTCGCAGACTTTCAGTTCAAACCTGTCGGACAGCGCGCGGGCAAGGTCCATGCAGTGGGCGATGGGGTGATCCATCCGCACCTTGATCAGCTTTTCGCTGACGGCCATAGCCACCAGGCGCTGAGCGGACTGGCGGCTGACGCCCAGCTTGCGCGCGATCTCGTCCTGCGTGTTGCCGGCGACATAGTACAACCAGCCCGCCCGCGCCGCATCGTCCAGACGCGACGCCTCGGGTGTGAAGCGCCCAGAATTCACGGCTGTTCTGCCCCCTGTCCAAGATCCAGCAAGAGTTGCGGGAATTCCGACCAGTTGTCAAAGGACCGGACATCGGCAACCGGATCGGACGCGCCCCGCAGATGCGATCCGCCAGTAAAGTGAAGCACCCGCATTCCTGCCGCCAGCCCCGCGTCGATGCCCGGGCGGCTGTCCTCGACCACCAGCGCGCGGGCCGGCGATACGCCCATGCTGTCTGCCGCGAACAGGAACAGGTCGGGCGCAGGCTTGCCAAGCGCGACCTGGCTTGCGGTGAAGACATTGCCACCAAAACGTCCGGCCAGTCCAAGGATCTGCAGCGTCCGTGCAACCCGCGGCGGTGAGGACGAACTGGCGATGCAGACGGGCACGGTCAGGGATGACAGGATTGGCAGAAGTCCGGGGGTGGGGTGCAGTTCGGTTTCATAGCGTTCCAGCAGGCGGCGGCGATACTGGGCTTCGAAATCATCCGGAAGCGGGCGTCGAAACCGATCGCGTATCATCCCGGCGACCGTCGGAAAGCTGCGGCCCAGGAAATACTGGCGGACATAACCAGGGCTGACATCTATGACCAAAGCCGCAAGCTGTTCGATCAGCACCGTTGCCGACAGAACCTCGCTATCGGCGATTACGCCGTCGCAATCGAATATGACCAGATCCAGCTGCAATCCGCTCCTCCTGCCCGGTTGGCGCAGCATAGACGGGCGCAGCGGCGGCGCAACATTGTGGAGTCTAATCGGAAGCTGTCAGACGGTTCGCGGCGGTCAGGAAGAACCGGGTCAGCCCGTAAAGATAGGCCAGCAGCCCAAGCAGCCAAATCGGCAACTGACCAAGCCACGCCGCGACCGACATGATCGCGCCCATGAATTTTCCGTCCTGGTCATCGGCAATCACGAGTCCGTCCCCCAGCGGCGCGATGTTGAACACCGCGGCGACGTCATGCGGGACCACCGTATTGCCCTGCAGATCCGGATGAAACTGTTGCCAGGCGATCAGTGCCAAACCCAAAGAAATCCATGCCGCCGCCCAAAGGGCACGAAACACGACCCGAGGCTTTCGAACTCTGTCAGCCTCTCCGGCACTTGGCCCCAGAGACAGAAGCGATGGCATCATGATAGCCATAAGTCCCAGATTCCCTGACAGCCAATACGCGACAAGCGAAGCCCTGATCCCGTATCCTGCGATCAGGCATGCAACCGCGCCGACAAGGCCGAATATGACGGCAACAATCAGTGCGGGAGCGAGGATCATTCCGGAAACACAGCCTTCCTGCGCATCAACGAGGCTGACCGACGCGACATGATAGCCCGAAAGCCTGTGCGTTAATCCCTGGTAGGATGGCAGCCTCGGTGTGAATTTCAACTATTTGCAAGCTTATCGCATATCCGACGTCGTGTATATATATTCGGCCGAGTGGGATCGCGCCCGGCGGCATCCGACTTTGATATCCAATCGGGCGAAGGTCTGGCTAATACAAGCGCCGCCCTCCTTGCAACCTCTAATTGTAGATCAAGGAAGCGGCTTTGATGATCACAGGCGGCAGCATGTCCGGCAAGCGTGGTCCGGCCTGATGTTTCAGATGCTCCCCAAGGTTTCGGGAAACGGTCAGAACGGTATGCATCGCGCCTTAGCGACGCAGCCATGATCGGCGGGCGCGCCGTGCCCCAAAGATCCCGATGAACGTCGCCAGGAACACCGCTGCGCAAAGCATAGCCTTTGACGTCGGCTCCATGGTGCCCTCGATCAGCATCGCATGAACGATGCTGCCGGTCATGATGGCGATCGCCAGGCTTAGATGAATCCTGCGCCACCCCGGCAGCTTGCGGTGAAACAACGCGACAAAGGTCGTGACGAACAGCGCCCACATCGCGATGACGCCCCACACCGAAAAGGGGGTCGGGGATGTGAACAGCAACGCATCAATGACGTCGGGCGGGCTGGTGATCCATAGACCCGCGACATGAATGATTACCGCCACCAGCAAACCGGCCCCAACGAGCCTGTGCAGGCTGCGACCGCGGCTGCCGCCCAATCCGGGAAGCATCGACGCCGCCAGCATCGGTTGCAGCAGCAGAAACGCCATTCCGACGATTCCCGCAAAACCGGCCACGATATAGACAGGTCTCCGCCACGCCAGAAGCGGGCTTTGGGCCGCGATCACGATCGGCACGGAGATCAGCAGCGCGATGCAGATCCATGTCAGGACCGCGCGGATCGATCCAAGGCTCAAGCGGTTCAGGCCTGCTGAAGCACGAAATGAGCTTCCAGCGACGTGTCGCGCGCGCTGCTCATCACCGGGCGCAGGAACACGGTCGCGAAATCTCCGCTGTCATAGGCAAGATGGCCATGAGGCTGGCCAAAGGCCGGGACGATCTGCGGCATCTCGAGCCGGAACACGCCATCCGCGTCGGTCAGCGTCGCGCCGTGACTGTGCGGATCGCGTTCGTGCCCCTCGGTGGTGTGCGCCCAGATCTGGATGCGCTGACCTGCAAGCGGTGCGCCATCGCCCGCGCGCCGTACAGTCCCGGTCATCCAGAAGCCGCCGCCGCCGATGCGCTCCACGATCGGGGCGCCGGGAAGATAGTTGTTGGCGCCTCCGCGCATCGAGGCGGTCGGAGCCACGCCCTGCGCTCTGGCTGGGACGGTCAAACCGGTCGCGCCGGCAATCAGCAGGGCGGTGCCGCCAGCGATCAGGGTCCGGCGATCATGCACGATATCGGTCATCGTCATTTCCTCCTGCGTGCAAAATTCTGGACGACGGCCTTATCCGCCGCCCGTCTTCGGACATGATCCTACCGCGAAAGGGGCGCGCGCCAAAGGCCTGTGGGCCGAACTCACGAGGACTTGCAAACACCATAGACGATGAACATTCGCGGCCGCGCCACCATGGTGGCGCGGCCGCAGGTCGTGGATCAGGCGCAGGGCGGTTCAAGACCCCGCGCGCCGGAAGGGAGGTCCGGTCAGCCGATCCAGCCAACCAACTGGGCATAGATCAGGAAGATGGATGCGATCGCGACCCAGATTCCCAGCAGCGGCAGGAAGAAGCGCACCCAGCGATCCCAGCTGACACCGGCCAGCGCCAGGGTCGCCATGAAATAGCCCGAGGTCGGGAAGAAGATGTTCGAAAGCCCGTCACCCAGCTGATAGGCCAGAACCGAACTTTGCCGCGTGACCCCGATCAGATCCGACAGGGGCGCCATGATCGGCATCGTCACCAGCGCCTGACCACTGCCCGACGGTACCACGAAGTTGAACCCGAACTGCGAGGCGAACATCCCCAGCGCCGAGAAGGTGGACGGCAGGCCGCCCACAAGGTTTCCAAGGCCGTGAACCAACGTGTCCATGACCTGGCCCTGTTCCAGCATCACAGCAACGGCGCGCGCCAGACCGACGATGATCGCGCCGACCAGCACGTCCTGAAATCCTTCGTTGAAGGCGTCGCAGATCCGGGTCGTCGTGAGCCCCGCGATCAGTCCGACCGAGATGCCCATGATGACGAACAGACCTGCCATCTCGGTCATGAACCAGCCACGCGTCAGCACACCCCAGACCATGATCGCGAAAAAGCCGATCGTCGCGATGCCTGCCCATTTCTGGCGGGGCGAAAACCGCATCGCGTCGGCTTCGTCGTCATGGACATAGACTCGCCGCTTTTCGGCCTCTTTCGCGTCGTCCGCCATCAGGCTGAGTTCGGGATTGGCGCGAACCTTCAACGCATAGCGCATCAGATAGGCGATGGCAGCGACGGTCAGGCAGATCAACAGCAATGCGCGCAGCCCAAAGCCCGAATACAGCGGCAACTGCGCGATGGTCTGGCCCAGCCCGGTATTGATCGGGTTCAGCACACCGGCCGTGAACCCTGCCGTCGTCGCCAGCAGCGCAGTGCCGACTGCGACGACCGAATCAAAGCGCAGCGCGATCATAAGGGGCAGGATCACCGGCACATAGACCAGCGCCAGTTCCTGTGTGCCGATCAGCGTCGCGATGACCGCAAAGGTAGTCATCAGTACCGGGATCATCAGCACGCTGCGGCCCGCAAAGCGACGGGTCAGCTTGTCCACCGCGACATCGATGATCCCGGTGCGGCGGATCACCATGAACATGCCGCCGATGATCAGGGTGAAGAACACCACCTGGGCCGCATCCATCAGCCCGCGCGGCACCGCCATCATGAACTGTTCAAGCCCGACCGGCGCGGCCTCGACATAGCGGAACGTGTCCGGGTCCACCGCGACCCGACCGTTCGGCAGCGTGATCCGGTCATACATCCCGGCGGGGATCACATGGGTCAGCAGCGCGGCGATGGCGGTGAAGACGAAAAGGATGACGTAGATATGAGGCATGCGGAAACCGCGCGACGCCTTGTCATCGGTTGATTCGTGGGTCGTGTCCGACATGTACTTCTCCCTGTCGTCTTGCCGAGTTGGACCTGTTTCTGATGCCGGTTGAACCTGGCATTCTTTGTTTTATTTCTAGTAAAATGTTACATGATAGGTCAGTCTTCTGACTATGCGCGTTTCCAGAATGGTTTCGCTAGGGATTCTTGAAAGTCTATCAACGCGTATCGAAAGGGTGGCTCATGGATGTGGCGCGGGAACTGCAATCGGAACAGGCATTTACGGCGCTGCTGCGTGCGCTGAAAGCGGGCAGGGTCCGCAGCAGTGAATTCCTGACAATGCCGGGCCTTTCCGCGATTCTGGACTTTCCCATCGCCTCGACCCGCGAGGCGGTGAAGCGCGCAGAGGAACAATCGCTGCTGACCATCCTGCCGAAACGCGGGGTGATGATCATGGATGCGGGGCCCGAGATAACCCGGGCCTGCATGGACATGCGCGCCGTGCTTGAGAAAGAGGGGGTGCGTCGTCTTCTGTCAGCAGGCCGGCAGGAACTGGCGCAACTGCGCGACAATCACGAGCGTTTGCTGGAAGAGGCGCGCTCGCAGCCTGCATCTGATCTGTCCGTTCGGGCGCTTGCGACCGATCTGTCGCTGCATGATTTCATGGCGACAGGCCTGGATAATCCGTTCCTGCGTCAGGCCTATCAGTCCAATCGCAACCGAATCACCGTCATCCAGAACGCGCGCAGCTTTTTGCCCGATCGCGTCGTTCCCGCCATGCAGGAACATCTGGATATCATTACCGCGTTGCAGAACGGCGATATAGCCGAAGCCGTTGAACAGATCGAACGTCATCTGGGGCAAACGCTGCGTTGGTGGGGCGTCGGCACTAGCTGATCGACGGCTCATTCGAGTCGGGAGGATCGGAAGAACACATGCCCCCGCAGCCCTTGATCGCGGCCCGCGCATGTTTGCCGCCCGAAGCTCGACACGCTGTTGCGCCTTTGCATCAGCTGTGCGCAACCTGAGGATGAATCAGGGATAACCCTGTGGAAAAACCCTGAAGACAAATTCGTACTGCTTTGTAAACGAAACGCAATTTCCAGCTGTATCCTGATCTGACAACTCTGTTCGGACATTGCTGTGTGCGAATCTGCGCGGCGTCCATCCACGCTTCTGTCAACGGAAAACACTGTCTGCCGCGTGCAAAAAATCTGTTGAAAGCAGTGAAAGAAGGCGGCAGGTTGTGTGCTACGGCCAAAGCGGCACAAGATATGGTGGCAGCTGCCACTGACCACCACCGACGCGGCACGGCTGGGAATTTGGAACTTCAACGACTGTGGTCCCTGACCATCCGGCTTGCGTCATCTGCCGCAGGTCCGGGGGTGGACGACTATTGGTCCGGTTCCAGTTTCCGATGAGGGACAAAAGAGATCAGGACCAGAGGGCAGGCATGAAGATCGAACGGCGCTTTACGACAGCAGACGGCGGGGCCTACGGGGACATCGCCTTCACCACCACGATCAGCGAGATCCGCAATCCCGACGGCAAGATCGTGTTCCGCAACGAGAATGTCGAGGTGCCGAAGGGCTGGTCCCAGGTTGCCAGCGACGTGATCGCGCAGAAATATTTCCGCAAGGCCGGCGTTCCGGCGGCCCTGAAGCGCGTCAAGGAAAAGGGCGTGCCGGAATTCTTGTGGCGCAGCGTCGCGGACACGGACGCGATGGCCGATCTGCCCGAAGATCAGCGCTATGTCGGTGAAACCAGCGCAAGGCAGGTCTTTGACCGGCTGGCTGGCGCTTGGGCTTACTGGGGCTGGAAGGGCGGATATTTTTCCAAAGAGGAAGACGCCCGCGCCTATTACGACGAGATGCGCCACATGCTGGCCCGCCAGATGGCGGCGCCGAACAGCCCGCAATGGTTCAACACCGGCCTGCACTGGGCCTATGGCATCGACGGTCCGTCGCAGGGGCATTTCTACGTCGATTACAAATCCCGCAAGCTGGTCAAGTCCAACAGCGCCTACGAGCATCCCCAGCCGCATGCCTGCTTCATCCAGTCGGTCAGCGACGATCTGGTGAACGAGGGCGGCATCATGGATCTGTGGGTCCGTGAAGCGCGGCTGTTCAAATACGGCTCGGGCACCGGCACCAACTTTTCGTCCCTGCGTGCCGAGGGCGAAAGCCTGTCGGGCGGCGGCAAGTCCAGCGGGCTGATGGGTTTTCTGAAGATCGGCGACCGCGCGGCGGGCGCGATCAAGTCTGGCGGCACCACGCGCCGGGCGGCCAAGATGGTGATCTGCGACATGGATCACCCTGATATCGAGGCCTTCATCAACTGGAAGGTCATCGAGGAACAGAAGGTTGCCAGCCTCGTCGCCGGATCCAAGGCCCACGAGGCAAAACTGAACGAGATCTTCGCCGCGATCCGCTCCTGGGACGGCGAGATGGCCGACGCCACCGATCCGGCCACCAATGCCGGGCTGAAAACCGCGATCCGCGCCGCCAAGCGCGCGATGATCCCGGAAACCTATATCAATCGCGTGCTGCAATATGCACGGCAGGGCTTCGACAGCATCGAATTCCCGACCTATGACACGGATTGGGACAGCGAGGCCTATGTCAGCGTCTCGGGCCAGAACTCGAACAATTCGGTTCGCGTGACCGACGCGTTCCTCGAGGCGGTCCGCGAGGACAAACCCTGGGAACTGCTGCGTCGCACCGACGGCAAGACCGCCAGAACGGTCAGCGCGCGCGAATTGTGGGATCAGGTCGGCCACGCCGCCTGGGCCTGCGCCGATCCGGGCATCCAGTTCCACGACACGGTGAATTCCTGGCACACCTGCCCGGCGGACGGACCGATCCGCGGCAGCAATCCGTGCAGCGAGTACATGTTCCTGGACGATACCGCCTGCAACCTCGCCTCGATGAACCTGCTGAAGTTCTGGACCGGCGATCAGTTCGACGCCGACGGCTATGTGCATGCCACGAGGCTGTGGACCGTCACGCTGGAAATCAGCGTGCTGATGGCGCAGTTCCCCAGCAAGGAGATCGCGCAGCGCAGCTATGATTTCCGCACGCTGGGACTGGGCTATGCCAATATCGGCGGCCTGCTGATGAACATGGGGCTTGGTTACGACAGTGAACAGGGCCGCGCGCTGTGCGGGGCGCTGACCGCGATCATGACCGGCGTCGCCTATTCGACCTCGGCCGAGATGGCGGCGGAACTGGGCGCGTTTCCGGGCTATGCCAAGAACGCCGATCACATGCTGCGGGTGATCCGCAACCACCGCGCCGCCGCGCACGGAATCGGCAACTATAACGGCATCAATGTCCGCCCCGTGGAACTGGATGCCGATAACTGCCCGGATGCGCGTCTGGTCGCCATCGCCCGCGAGGCCTGGGACGAGGCGCTGACCTTGGGCGAGGATCACGGTTTCCGCAACGCGCAGGCCACGGTGATCGCGCCCACGGGCACGATCGGTCTGGTGATGGATTGCGACACGACCGGGATCGAACCCGATTTCGCACTGGTCAAGTTCAAGAAGCTTGCGGGGGGCGGCTACTTCAAGATCATCAACCAGTCGGTGCCCGCGGCGCTGGAAACGCTTGGTTACGGCAGCGCCCAGATCGAGGAAATCATCGCCTATGCGGTGGGCCATGCCTCACTGGGCAACTGCCCGGGCATCAACCACACGGCGCTGGCCGGTCACGGTTTCGGCCCGCGCGAGATCGAGAAGGTCGAGGCGGCCCTGGCCACGGCGTTCGACATCCGCTTCGTCTTCAACCAGTGGACCCTGGGCGAAGAGTTCTGCAAGCAGACACTGGGCATTCCCGCAGACAAGCTGAACGATCCAACCTTCGATCTGCTGCGCCATCTGGGCTTTACCCGCGCCCAGATCGATGCCGCCAACGACCATGTCTGCGGCACCATGACGCTGGAAGGCGCGCCGTTCCTGAAGGACGAACATCTGACGGTCTTCGACTGCGCCAATCCCTGCGGAAAGAATGGCACGCGGTATCTGTCGGTCGAAAGCCATATCCGCATGATGGCCGCCGCGCAGTCGTTCATCTCGGGCGCGATCAGCAAGACAATCAACATGCCCAACAGCGCCACCATAGCCGACGCGCTGGCAGCCTATGAATTGTCCTGGTCTCTGGGGATCAAGGCCAACGCGCTGTATCGCGACGGATCGAAGCTGTCGCAACCGCTGGCCGCGGCGCTGGTCGAAGATGATGAGGAAGCCGAGGAAATCCTTGCCAGCGGAAGCGCCCAGGAAAAGGCCGCCGTCATCGCCGAGAAGATCGTTGAAAAGATCATCGTCAAGGAGGCTGTGCGCAGCCACCGTGAAAAACTGCCCCAGCGCCGAAAGGGTTACACCCAGAAGGCGGTCGTCGGCGGACACAAGGTCTATCTGCGCACCGGCGAATATGACGACGGCAAGCTGGGCGAGATCTTCATCGACATGCACAAGGAAGGGGCGGGCTTCCGGGCGATGATGAACAACTTCGCCATCGCCGTCTCGGTCGGGCTGCAATACGGGGTGCCGCTGGACGAGTTCGTGGACGCCTTCACCTTCACGCGGTTCGAACCGGCCGGGATGGTGCAGGGCAATGACAGCATCAAGAACGCGACCTCGATCCTCGACTATGTGTTCCGCGAACTGGCCGTCAGCTATCTGGACCGCACCGATCTGGCCCATGTGAAGCCCGAAGGCGCGCGTTTCGACGACATGGGCGGCGGCGAGGAAGAGGGTCAGAACGTCGCGCCGGTCAGCGAACAGTCCGAACTGAAATCCTTGACCATGCTGAAACAGATCAGCAGCGCTGGTTACCTGCGCAAGCGCCTGCCGCAGGAACTGATGGTGCTGCAGGGTGGCGTATCGTCATCGGCGGTTGCCAGCGGCATGTCCGATGCGGCGGCCAGCTACCAGGTCGCCTCGGTCGCCAGCACAGCGATGGATGTCCGCACCAAGGCACGGATGCAGGGCTACGAGGGAGATCCCTGCGGAGAATGCGGCAACTACACGCTGGTCCGCAACGGCACCTGCATGAAGTGCAATACCTGCGGCGGCACCTCGGGGTGCAGCTGATCTAGCCGGGGCCGCTGCGGCGGCCCCCGAGTTTATGTCAGGCGAAGGGCGCGGGGCTCCCTCCTACCCGCGCGCCTATCGAAGCAGCCAGCCGCCCGGCAAGAGGCGCGCATCCTGACATCCCGCCCCCCGCGTTGTGGCAGCAATCGCGGGGGGTGACTTTTTTGCGGACAGCGCGGCGGTGACGACCCCGTTCCGCGGTTCCTTCGTACCACCGAACCCTGTGTGTGGACCGTCGGACGACGGGATAGGCCACATCCTTTCCTTGTTTCCGAGCGTGCGATAACGCCGTCGCGATAATGGTTGCAATTGAAACGAAATCTGTTAAGCAGATCAGGAAAAGGGATTGCCTGCCACGCGTCCGTTCGTGTGCCCGGCAGGACCTGAAGCAGACACAGGGGACATCAGATGCCGATGGTCGAACAGCCATTGCGCAGCCGGGTATCGGCTGCGAACGATGAAGGATGTGATTTTCCGATCCAGAACCTGCCGTTCGGCGTGTTCTCGGACGGGCAGGGGCCGCGCTGCGGGGTGGCGATCGGCGACATGATCGTTGACTTGGCCGAGTGCGAGGCGCGCGGCCTGCTTGAGGCGGGCGGCACCTTTCGGGCACCGCAGCTGAACGATTTCATCGCGCTGGGTCGGGCGGCATGGGACCGGGTTCGTGCCCGGCTGACCGAACTGCTGGCAGAGGGCGCGGACGAGGATGTGCCGCTGGTCCCGATGGACAAGGCCACGCTGCATATGCCGATCAGGGTCACAGAGTTCACGGATTTCTACGCCTCGAAGAACCATGCCTTCAACGTGGGCGTGCTGTTTCGCGGTCCCGAGAACGCCTTGCCGCCGCAATGGACGCATATGCCCATAGGCTATAATGGCCGGGCATCCTCGGTCGTGGTCTCGGGCACCGATATCCGTCGTCCGATGGGTCAGGTGAAGGCCGAGAACGGTCCCGAATGGACGGCCTGCCGTCGTCTGGATCTGGAACTGGAACTGGGCGCCATCGTGGGCGCCGACAGTGCCATGGGTCAGCGCGTCAGCGTCGAAGAGGCCGAGCAGATGATCTTCGGCTATGTGCTGCTGAACGACTGGTCGGCGCGTGACATCCAGGCGTGGGAATATCAGCCGCTGGGTCCGTTCCAGTCCAAGGCGCTGGGGACGACGATCAGCCCGTGGATCGTGACCCAGGCCGCGTTGGAGCCGTTCCGAAGCGAAGGCGCGGCGCGGGTCAACGACCTGCTGCCCTATCTGCGTGAAGAACGTCCCGGCTTCTATGACATGACCGTCGGCTGGACCATGAACGGCCAGAAGATGGGCGAGACGAACTACAACGTGATGTATTATTCCAGCGCCCAGCAACTGGCCCACCATACCGAGTCAGGCTGTCCGATGCGGGTTGGCGACCTGCTGGGGTCGGGCACTATCTCGGGGCCCACCCAAGATCAAACCGGCGCGCTGCTGGAGATGACGCAGGGCGGCAAGTCTCCGGTCAAGGTCAATGGCGCCGACCGAACCTTCATCGAAGATGGCGACCGGATCGGGCTCTACGGATTCGCACAAGGCGACGGTTACCGCATTGGTTTCGGTCCCTGCACCGGCAAGATCCTTCCGGCGGACTGACAATGACTGATATCGTCCTGCATGACTACTGGCGATCCTCGGCATCCTACCGGGTGCGGATCGCACTGGGGCTGAAGGGCATCATCTATACGGCGGTCCCGGTCGATCTGGTCATCGGCCAACAGCACGCAGCCGATCACCTGGCCCGCAACCCGCAGGGCCTGGTGCCGGTTCTGCAGATCGACGGTCTGGTGCTGACCCAGTCGCTGGCGATCCTGGAATATCTTGACGAAACCCGCCCCGAACCACCGCTGCTGCCAATTGACCCTGCCGCGCGTGCCCATGTCCGGGCCCTCGCCCTTGCCATCGCCTGCGAGATCCACCCGCTGTCCAATCTGGCCGTGCTTGGCCGGGTCGAGGCTTTGGCAGGCGCCGGGGCACGCAGCGACTGGAATCGTACCAATATCGAACGCGGACTGCGCGCGGTCGAGGCGATGCTGGACCATCCGCAGTTCGACGGGCGGTTCTGCCACGGCGGCGCGGCGTCGATTGCCGACTGCACGCTGATGCCGCAGCTTTACAATGCCGCCCGCTGGGGCGTCGGCTTCGACCACCTGCCGCGCATTGCGGCGGTGGCGGAACACTGCGCCACGCTGCCGGCCTTTGCCGGGGCACATCCCGACAGATCCGACCCTTCGCGACAGGCGAAGGCATCACAGGAGGAGAGCCGATGAAACCGCTGAAATTCGCCCTTGCCGGTCTGCTGCTTGCCGCGCAACCCGTGTTGGCCGAGGAACTGATCATGTCCTCGTGGCTGCCGCCCAAACACCCCATCGTCGTCAACGCGTTTGAACCCTGGGCCGAAGAGGTCGAAAAGGTCACCGATGGCCGCGTGACGGTGCGGATCATGGGCAAGCCGCTTGGCAGCCCGCCCGCACATTTCGACATGGCGCGCGACGGCATCGCCGACATCACCTACGGTCTGCATTCCTTTACCGAGGACGACCGCTTCACCCGCGCCAAGCTGGGCCAGTTCAGCTTTCTGGGCGACGATGCCATCGGCAACTCCAAGGCCTATTGGTCGATCTACGGCACCGATCTGAACGCGGCCGAGGAACACAAGGGCACGCATCTTTTGGGCCTGTTCATGCACGGGCCGGGCCTGCTGCACAACAATGTCCGCAAGATCGAGACACCCGGCGACATGCAGGGCCTCAAGATCCGCGTGCCGGGCGGCTATGTCGCCGATCTGGTGTCTGCGCTTGGCGCCACGCCGTTGTTCATGTCCTCGCCCGAGGTTTATGAAAAACTGTCGCGCGGCGTAATCGACGGGGTGGCCTTTACCTATGAGGCGATGACTGCCTTCAACCTGGTCGATGACATCAAGTATTCGATGACGGTGCCCGGCGGCATCTACAACACAACCTGGTTCTTCGTGGTCAACGAAGACCGCTGGAACGGGATTTCCGACGAGGACCGCGCGGCCATCGACGCGATTTCGGGCGAGGCATTCGCGGAACGGGTCGGGCAGGCCTGGAACGATGCCGATACCGCCGCCAAGGCCGAGATCGGCGACAAGGTCGATTTCTATCAGGCCAGCGCCGAAGTCGTCGCGCCGCTGCGTGACGCGGCGGCGACGCTGGAACAGGCATGGTCCGACAGTCTGGGGGACGGCTATGACGGCGCCGCCGCGCTGGCCCGGTTCCGCGAGATGACCGGCACCTCGGTCGCGGAATGACCGCGCAGGAACATGGCAATGACGTCCCGGCACCCGAGATGATGCCGGGACGCCCCCCGCATCGCCACAGGCGGTGGTATCGGGTTCTGGCCGGCGTATCGGCAGTTCTGATCCTGCTGCTGATCGGCGTGACCTGCGTCGATGTCGTGGGACGCTATCTGTTCAACCGGCCCTTCGGCGGCGCCTATGAGCTGACCCAGATCCTGCTGGCGGCGCTGGTCTTCGCGGCGCTGCCGCTGACCAGCGCCGATGGCGGCCATGTCGAGGTCGATCTGGCACTGCACCTGCTGCCGCGCCGGGTCCAGCGCCTGCTGGGACGATTGGCGGCAGGTGTTTCGGCGGTGGTTCTGGTCTATTTCGCGTGGCGGCTGGCGCTGATCGGCCTGGACCAGATGCATGACGGCGCGCGCAGCGCGTCGCTGGCCATTCCGATGGCGCCGCTGGCGTTTCTGGCGTCGATCAGCTGCGTCGCCTCGGCCATCGCGATGATCCTGCGGCAGGAGACAGCATGACCGTTTCCCTGATTGCCTTCGCCATCCTGCTGGGGATGGTCTTCATCCGAATCCCGATCGCGTTTGCGATGGCGGTCGTCGGCGGCGCGGGATTCGCGCTGCTGCGGGGCTGGGGCCCTGCCGGGGCCATGGTCGGCAACGCGGTCTTCGAAACGGGGCTGAACTATTCACTCTCGGTCGTGCCGCTGTTCATCTTCATGGGCAATGTGCTGGCAGGGTCGGGCATCGCGCAGGGTCTTTTCTCGGCCGCGGACCGGATCTTCGGCCGGATGCGCGGCGGGCTTGCGATGGCGACGGTCCTGTCCTGCGGCGGCTTCTCGGCGGTTTGCGGGTCGTCGCTGGCCACCGCGGCGACCATGTCCAAGGTGACGATGCCCTCGATGCGGCGCTTTGGCTATTCCGACAGTCTGGCGACCGGGGCGATTGCCGCGGGCGGCACGCTGGGGATCCTGATCCCGCCGTCGGTCGTGCTGATCATCTTCGGACTTCTGACCGAGGCTGATATTGGCAAGCTGTTCCTTGCCGGGATCATCCCCGGTATCCTGGGCATCATCGGCTATCTTCTGGCCGTGATGGTCGCGGTCCGCCTGAAGCCGGAACTGGCCCCGAAGGTCGGCGAGGTTCACCCGATGACACGGCGTGATGCGATCAGCGTCGTTGCCGTCCTGTCCCTGTTCGTCTTCATCATGGCCGGGATCTATGGCGGGTTTTTCACGCCGATCGAGGCTGCCGGGATGGGCGCCGCCGCCGCGCTGCTGATCGCGTTTGCGACAGGCGGTCTGACACGCGGGGCGCTGTGGACGGCGTTTCTGGACAGCGCCACCGCCTCGGCGATGATCTTCGCCATCATCATCGGGGCCGAAATCTTCAGCAATTTCGTCACATTCGCGGGGCTTCCCGATGCATTGTCGGCCATCGTGACGGATCTGGGACTGTCGCCCTGGGTGGTGTTGCTGGTGATCGTGGCGATCTACATGGTGCTGGGCTGTTTTCTGGAAAGCCTGTCGATGATCCTGCTGACCGTGCCGGTCTTCTATCCGCTGGTCTCGGATCTGGATTTCGGGCTCGCTATTCTGCAGGATCCCGATGCCGTCCTGATCTGGTTCGCGATCATCGTCGTGGTGGTGACCGAGATCAGCCTGATCACACCGCCCATCGGCATGAATGTCTTCGTGCTGCGTTCGGTGCTGCCGGATGTGACGCTGGGGACGATATTCCGGGGTGTCTATGTGTTCTGGCTGGCCGACCTGCTGCGTCTGGCGCTGATCATCATGCTGCCGGTCCTGTCGTTGTATCTGGCCACCTGACCGGTCCGAAGCCCGCCGGGCCGTTCGGGAACTTGCTTTCCGGCCGTCCGCACGGCATCCGGTGCACCCGTAACGTCATCCGCCCAGAAAGGTGGCAGCCATGCGTATCGAGACGTTCTTTCCCTATCGCCTCGCCGTCGTGGCCGAGGCATTTTCGCGCCAGCTTGTCGCCGTTTACGGTCGCGAACACGGCCTGACGCGCGAGGAATGGCGGCTGCTGTTCCTGCTGGAGGATGCCGGAACGCTGAATTCGCTGCAACTGTCTCAACGGACCTCTCTGGACAAGGTGCAGGTCAGTCGCGCGGCCTCGCGGCTGGAAGCCAAGGGCCTGATCACCCGTGAGGTGCTTGGATCGGACCGCAGGCTGCGGAACTATGCGGTAACCGAGGAAGGGCGTCAGGTATTCCAGCGTGCCTTCGGCGGGGTCGAGGCACGGGCCGCCGAGATCCTCGAGGCGATGCCCGTGGCCGACCGCGACGCACTGCAGCAGGGCATCGCCGCGCTGGATCGCGCCATCGCCAGGGTCACCTCGCCCCAGGAGGGTCGCGGCACGGCCTTTCCACGGCCGGGCACTGCCGAGCCGACCGACTGATTGCGGGCGCCGCCAGTCTTGCCGGCTGGCGGCGAGCCGCGTATCAACCTCTCGGCGGCCCGCCCAAAGAAGGAGAGTTCCGATGGATCATGCAAGCGCCGGCGAGCCCCGGCTTACATCGCTTTCTCATGGTGGCGGCTGCGGCTGCAAGATTGCCCCCGGGGTGCTGACCGGGCTGCTGCGCGGCACGGCGATGCTGCCGGTCCCCGAGGAACTGATGGTGGGAATCGAGACCTCGGACGATGCGGCGGTTTATCGCCTGAACGACGGACAGGCGCTGGTCGCCACGACCGATTTCTTCATGCCCATCGTGGATGATCCGCTGGATTTTGGCCGGATCGCGGCGACCAACGCGATCAGCGACGTCTATGCGATGGGGGCCACGCCGATCATGGCGCTGTCGCTGGTCGGCATGCCGATCAACACGCTGTCGTCCGAGACGATCGCACGCATCCTTGAGGGCGGGGCAGCGGCCTGTCGCGATGCAGGCATTCCCATCGGCGGCGGGCATACCATCGACTCGGTCGAGGCGATCTATGGTTTGGTGGCACTGGGCATCGTGCATCCCGATCACGTCAAGCGGAACTCTGGCGCCCGACCAGGCGACCTGCTGATCCTTGGCAAGCCGCTTGGCGTCGGGGTCTTCTCGGCGGCGTTGAAGAAAGAGGCGCTGCCCGCCGAGGGATATCAGGCGATGATCGCGGCGACGACGCGGCTGAACACGCCCGGCCCCGATCTGGCGGGGTTGCCGGGCGTTCATGCGATGACCGATGTAACCGGGTTCGGGCTGGCGGGCCACGCGCTTGAAATGGCGCGCGGATCAGGCTGCGAAATTCGGGTGGACTGGTCGGCCGTGCCGTTGCTGTCGGGGGCACGCGATCTGGCCGAACAGGGCTTTGTCACCGGCGCATCGGGGCGGAACTGGGCCAGCTATGGTGGTGACGTGGTCCTGGCGGACGATTTTTCGCAAATCGACCGGGATCTTTTGTCGGACCCGCAGACCAGTGGCGGACTTCTGGTGGCCTGCGACGCCGAAACCGCGGACCGGGTTCTGCGGATCTTCCGCGATCACGGATTTGCCGAGACGGCCGTGATAGGCGAGGCCGCCGAGGGCGCGGGCAGGTTGGTTCTGCGCTGATCCTTCCGGTTTTCCGGCGGCACGCGCAGCCGGGGATCCGGGCAAGGAAGAAGCCCCTCAGCGATAGCCCCGTGCCTGCAATTCGAACAGTTCGCGATAGCGTCCTTCGCGGGCGACAAGCTGGTCATGCGTGCCTTCGTCCTGCACCCTGCCATGTTCGATCACGATGATCCTGTCGGCCATGCGAACACTGGAAAACCGGTGCGAGATCAGCAGCGCGGTGCGGCCCGTGGACAGGTCGTTGAAGCGCTGGAAGACCTCGAACTCCGCGCGGGCGTCCAGCGCCGCGGTTGGTTCGTCCAGGATCAGGATCTGGGCGTCGCGCATATAGGCGCGCGCGATCGCCAGCTTCTGCCATTCGCCCCCAGACAGGTCCAGCCCGTGGGCAAAACGCTTGCCGACCATTTGATCATATCCGGCGGGCAGTTTCGCGATCACCTGATCGGCCAGCGCGCGTTCGGCGGCGGTTTCGATGCGGGGACGGTCGGTGCGTGCCTCGATCCGACCGGCGGCGATATTGTCCGAGGCCGACATGGCGTAGCGTACGAAATCCTGGAAGATCACCCCCACCGCCGCGCGCAACTGGTCTAGATCATAGTCGCGCAGGTCGCGCCCATCCAGAAGAATGCGGCCTTCCGTCGGATCATAGAGCCGGGCCAGAAGCTTGACGATCGTGGTCTTGCCCGCGCCATTCTCGCCCACCAATGCCACGGTTTCGCCCGCGTTCAGGTGGAACGACAGATCGCGCACGGCCCATCGACCGGCACCGGGATAGCGGAAGCCGACATTCTCGAACGTGATGCCCTGGCGGATCGGCGCCGGCACCGCCAACGCGTCGGGGGGCGAGGCGATACCGGGACGTTCGTCGAAAAAGCGGTAGAGGTCGTCCAGATACAGTGCCTGCGAGGCCATGTTCGAAAATGATGACAACAATCCTTCGATCAGGCCGCGCAGGCGCAGGAAACTGCCCGACAGGAACGTCAGATCGCCAAGCGACAGCGTGCCTGTCAGCGTGCGCCCGATGATCCACAGATAGGCGCCATAGTAACACAGCGTCCCGATACCCGTCAGGACGGCCATCACCACCAGCTGCCGCCTGTTGATCACCCGGTTCTCGGCGTAGAACCGTTCGGCCAGTTCCCGATAACGGTCGCGCAGAAAGGCGTTAAGACCGAAGATCTTGACCTCTTTCGCGGACTCGGATGTCGCGCCGATCATCCGCAGATAGTCGCGTTCGCGCCTTTCGGGCGCGCGGCGCCAGTTCATCGCGTAAAGTTCGGCGTTGAAATGCATCTGCCCGACCAGTGTCGGGATCAGCGCGACCAGCAGCAGCACCACCAGCCACGGGTTATAGGCGATCAACCCTGCGCCGAAGCTGACGACCGTAACGCCGTCCTGCATTTGCTGCATGACCTGACCCACCAGCGGAATCCGCCCCATGGTCTGGCGGCGGGCGCGGTCCAGCCGGTCCTGAAACCCGGCATCCTCGAAACTGGCAAGATCCAGATCGGCGGCATGGTTCATCAGGCGCATCGACAACGAGATGACCAGGCGTTCCTGCAGCAGGCTGTCTGCGTAGGTCACCAGCCGCCCGAAGAGGTCCGAGGCCAGCGCCAGTCCAAGCTCGGCTGCGATCAGAAGGATCAGCTGGTCCGAAAGTCCCGATTGCCACCATTCGACCAGCGTGTCGGGGCGCGCGTCCGCAGCCATCAGCCGCACCACCTCGTCGATGATCAGCTTGCCGATCCACAGCATCGCGACCGGCATCACGGCGCGGGCCAGCCGCAGCAGGATCATGGCACCGGTCAGGCCCGGACTGGCACGCCAGACCAGGCCCAGGAATGGCGGGATGTTCTTCAGCGCGGCCCAACGCGCGGCATAGGTGGGCGCGTCGGACGAGGCCACGCTCAGGCGGCCTCGGTATTGCGCGCGCGGGCGATTTCCGCGTCGGTCAGCGGGCCCGGAAAATGACAGGCTGTCCTGTGATCCTGGCCCAGAAGCGCCGGCACCTGTTCGGCGCAGGCCGCTTGGGCCCGCGGACAGCGGGTGCGGAAGACACAGCCGGAGGGCGGGTTCATGGGCGACGGCAGATCGCCTGACAGCGGGACGACCGAACCGGCCAGATCATGCGCGGGATCGGGCACCGGAACCGCCGACAGCAGCGCCTGCGTATAGGGGTGCTGCGGATCGGCAAAGAGGTCGGCCGAGCTTCCGATCTCCATGACCTTGCCCAGATACAGGACCATCACCCGGTCGCTGATATGCTTCACCACCGACAGGTCATGCGCGATGAAGACCAGCGCCAGCCCCAATTCCTTTTGCAGCCGGATCAACAGGTTGATGACCTGCGCCTGAATTGACACGTCAAGGGCGCTAACGGGTTCGTCGCAGATGATCAGTTTGGGTTCGACGATCAGGGCGCGGGCGATACCGATGCGCTGACATTGCCCGCCGCTGAACTCGTGTGGATAGCGGTTGATCTGGTTGGGCAGCAATCCCACCTTTTCCATGATCGCCTTGACGCGGTCCTTGACCTCGGCGGATTTCAGGCCGGGGTGGTGGGTCCTCAGCGGCTCGGCGATGATCTGGCCCACGGTCATGCGAGGGTTCAGAGAGGCCAGCGGATCCTGAAACACCATCTGGATGTCGCTTCGATATTTCATCATCTGCCGTGGTGACAGGCCGATCAGGTCGCGCCCGTCGATCCACTCCGCTTGTCCCTCGGCCGGGACAAGGCCGATCAGCGCGCGGGCAAGGGTGGATTTGCCGCAACCGGATTCGCCGACGACGCCCAGGGTCTCACCAGGGTTCAGGGTGAAATCGACACCGCCGACGGCATGTAGGGGCAGGGGGGCGGACCACGGCATCGCCCCCTCGCGGTGGATCCGGAAGGTCACGCGCAGGTCGCGCACATCGAGCAGGGGTTTCGTCATCATTCGTCCACCTTGCTTGGGGTTCCGGCCATACCGGCGCCCGCGATCGCGGCCATCGGCGTGGCTTCTTCCTCTACCGGATCTTCCGCGCCGATCTCGATGTCGCGCAGATGCACGGTCTGCCGTCGGGCCAGAACATCGGGCAGCGGCGCAAAGCAGGCGCGCGCGCGATCCGGCGCGAACACCTCCAGCGGGGGGCGCTGGCTGTCGCAGCCTTCGCGACGATAGGGGCAGCGCGGCTCGAATGCGCAGCCGGCGGGCGGCTGTGTCATGTTGGGGGGCGATCCGGGGATCGCAGCCAGTTCGTCGCCTCCCTGGTTGATGCGCGGAATCGCGTGCAGCAGGCCTTGCGTATAGGGGTGCGCGGGTTCGGCAAACAACGGCCCGACCGGGCCGGTCTCGCGGATGCGCCCGCCGTACATGACGGCGACACGTTCGCAAGATCCCGCGACGACGCCCAGGTCATGGGTGATCAGGATCATCGCCATGCCGAATTCGCGCTGCAGATCGGCCAGCAGCGTCATGATTTGCGCCTGCACCGTCACGTCCAGCGCGGTCGTCGGTTCGTCCGCGATCAGCAGTTGCGGACGGCACAGCAAAGCCATGGCAATCATCACCCGTTGCCGCATCCCACCGCTGAATTCGTGCGGATAAAGCCGGACGCGCCCCTTGGCATCGGGGATCTTGACCGCGTCCAGCATCCGCACGGCCTCGGTCACCGCCTGCTTCTTGGACATGCCCTTGTGAAGGGTCAGAACCTCGGCCATCTGGTCCGAGACCCGCATATAGGGGTTCAGCGATGTCATCGGGTCCTGAAAGATCATCGCGATCTTTTCGGCCCGGATGCGGTTCAGAACCTTCGGCGGGGCGTTCAGGATCTGCTGGCCGTCGAAGCGCACATTGCCGCTGGCCCGACCGTTCCTGGCCAGAAGCCCCATCAATGCAAAGGACAGCTGCGATTTTCCGGACCCGGATTCGCCGACGATGCCAAGCGTTTCGCCGGCCTCGACCGACAGGTTCACGTGATTGACGGCCTGCACCTCGCCATCGTTGGTGGCAAAGCGGACGGAAAGGTCGTCTATTTCCAGCAGCGCCATATCAACGATCCTTCGGGTCAAGGGCATCGCGCAGGCCATCGCCCACGAAGAAAAAGCCGAACAGAGTGATGACAAAGAAGAACAGCGGAAAGGCCAACTGCCACAGCGTGCCATAGTTCATCGTGCCCGCGCCTTCCGAGATCAACGCCCCCCAACTGGTCAGCGGTTCCTGCACGCCAAGCCCCAGGAAGCTGATGAAGCTTTCGGTCAGGATCATCAGCGGCACCAGCAGCGTGGCATAGACCGCGACGAGGCCAAGCAGGTTTGGCACGATGTGGCGGATGATGATCTTCCATGACGGGACGCCGGTGGCGCGCGCGGCCTCGATGAACTCGCGGTTCTTCAGGGACAGGGTCTGGCCACGGACGATGCGGCTCATGTCCAGCCAGGAAATCAGGCCGATGCCCAGAAACAGCATCGCGATGGACCGCCCGAACATCACCAGCAGCAGGATCAGCACGAACATGTAGGGGATCGACATCAGGATATCGACGGCCCGCATCATGATCTGATCGGTCCGCCCGCCGACATAGCCCGCCGTCGCGCCGTAAAGCGTGCCGACGATCACCGCGATCGCGGCGCCGACGATGCCGACCATCAGGCTGATCTGCGTGCCCTGCACGGTGCGCGCGAACAGGTCGCGGCCCAGATCGTCGGTGCCGAAGTAATGCCCGTTTTCGAAAGAAGGCATGCCCATGGTCGCGACCTGACCCATGACGGTAAAATCCAGATCCTCGTTCGACCACTGGGCGAACTGATTTCCAAGCAGCGCGAATAGCGCCACCCCGATCAGGATGATCAGTCCCGTCATCGCCGCCTTGTTGCGCAGGAAGCGCTTGCGGGCATCCGCCCAAGGGCTGCGACCCTTCACCTCGTCCTGCGACATGCGGGTGGCAAGCGATTGCATCTTGTCTTGTTGAATGACCATGGCTCAGTACCTGATCTTTGGGTCGATCCATGCGTACAGCACATCGACGACAAGGTTGAACACGATGGTCAGCGCGCCGACCAGGATGGTCACGCCCATCATCACCGCATAGTCGCGGTTCAGCGCGCTATCCACGAAGGCCTTTCCGATGCCCCCGGTCGAGAAATAGATGTCGATCACCACCGAACCGGTAATCATCGACACGAAGACCGGCCCCAGATAGCTGATGACCGGCAACATCGCGGGTTTCAGGGCGTGCCGGATGATGACGCGATGTTCGGGCATGCCCTTGGCGCGGGCGGTGCGGATATGGTTACTGCCCAGCACCTCCAGCATCGATGAGCGGGTGATCCGCGCGATCGAGGCCATGTAGCTGGTGCCTAGCGCGATCACCGGCATGATCCAGAAGCTGGGATCGCTGAAAGACCAGCCACCGCCCGGCAACAACCCATACCACAGCGTGAAGATCAGCACCAAGATCGGCGCCATCACGAAATTCGGCAGCACCTGCGCGCCGATGGAGATACCCACCGCCAGATAGTCCAGAAAGCTGTTGTGCCAGATCGCGGCGACGACACCCAGGCCGACGCCCATCACCACCGCAGCGATGAATGCCAGCGAGCCATAGGTCAGCGTCACCGGAAAACCTGCGGCGACCAGTTCGTTCACGCTGCGGTCGGGATAGACGAAGCTGGGTCCGAAATCGAAATGCGCGACGATGCCCCAGATATAATTGATGATCTGCTTCCAAAGCGGATCGTCCAGGCCGTATTTGGCATTCAGGTTCGCAAGAACCTGCGGCGGCAATTCACGTTCCTGCGTGAACGGCCCGCCCGGCGCAAGATGCATCAGGATGAAGGAAAAGACGATCAGCAGCAGCAGCGTGGGTACCGCCACAGCCAAGCGCCGCATGATATATGCGAACATCGCGTGCAGCCTCCCTGCAAAGGAAAGTTAAGCGTCCATGACCACGGTCCGGAAGGGAATAGTGCCCCTTCCGGAAAGCCAGTGGATCTGGCCAGGGTCAGTCCGCCAGACGATACAGGTCCTTGGCGTACCAAGAATTCAACACGTTTTCGGTCGGCAGGCCCTTGATGTCGGGGTTGATCATATCGACCTTGGCGTAGTGATAAACAAAGGCTGCCGGCACTTCTTCAGCCAGAATTTCCTCGGCTCGGGTATAGATAGGCGTGGTATCCTCGGCCGTCTTGGCGTCGGCCATCAGTTGATCGAATTCCGCATTTGACCATTTGCCGCTGTTATATCCGTCGGTCCGGAACCAGTCCAGGAAGGTCGAGGCTTCGTTGTAATCGGCGCACCACGCATAGCGGGCCATGTCGAAATCCTGGTTCTGCATCCGGTCGGTATGCACCTTCCATTCGACATTGTTCAGCGTGATGTTGACGCCAAGCGGCTTCCAGAACTGCTGCGCGGCAATGGCCAGCTTCTTGTGGTTTTCATCGGTGTTGTACTGCAGCGTCAACGAAATCGGATTGTCGGGTCCATAGCCGGCCTCGGTCAGCAATTCCTGCGCGCGCTGGGTCTTTTCTTCCTGGCTCAGCGTCGCAAGCTCGGTCTCGGGCTGATCGAACCCCTCGATGGCCCAATGGGTCCATGTGGTGGCCGGTTTCTGACCACCCTGCAAAACGTTGTTCACGATGATGTCGCGGTTCAGCGCCAGCGACAGCGCCTCGCGGACGCGCACATCTTTCAGGGCCTCGGGTCCCTTCTCGGACACATTATAAACATAGGCATAGGAACAGGCATAAGGCAGTGAAACCGCCTGATCCGGGGCTTCTTTTTCCAGTCGCGGATACTGACCGGCCGGGATCTGCACACGGTCCAGTTCTCCGGCCTGATAGCGGGTCAGTGCGACATTGTTGTCGTTGACGGTGATGCCCTTGACGGTCTGCATCACGACATTCTCGGCGTCCCAGTATTCGGGGTTCTTTTCCATCGTGATATCGACGCCCAGATTGTGCGATTTCAGCACGAAGGCGCCGTTGCCGACCAGATTGCCGGGCTGGGTCCAGGCATCGCCGTGCTCCTCGATCACCTTTTGCGGCACCGGGAAAGTCGTGGCATGCGACAGCGTCTTGATGAAATAAGGGGTCGGCGTCGTCAGCGTGACCTCCAGCGTCTTGTCGTCGATCGCCTTCACGCCCAGTTTTTCAGGGGATTTTTCGCCCTTCACGATATCGGTGGCGTTGACGATGTTCATCAGTTCCATGAACCACGCATATTCGGACGCGGTTTCCGGGTTCACGGCGCGTCGCCAAGCATAAACGAAATCGCCCGCGGTCACCGGCTCGCCATTCGACCATTTGGCGTCGCGCAGCTTGAAGGTGTAGGTCAGCTTGTCGTCGCTTTCCTCAAAGCTTTCGGCAACGCCGGGCACCATCGCGCCCTTTTCATCCTCGTTCATCAGACCTTCGAACAGCTGACGCAGAACGTCCGAACCCTCGACATCGGTGTTCTTTGCCGGGTCGACCGATTTGATCGCGTCCAGCAGCCAGAAGTTATAGACCTGATTTTCTGCCAGCTGCTCACCCTCGGCCGGCTGAACGGCAAAAGCTGGCATGGCGAGCGAGGCGACCAGGGCGGTCGTTGCGAAAAACTTCGTCATGAGGCATCTCCTCCTAGTTGAGTGCGGTGTCTTCTGCACCGGAATGAGGCGAAGGTAGTAGATCGTCCGGCGGGGTAAAGCAGGTTTCGGCTTTCATCGCCCTCGGGCTTGTGGAAGATGGGGCGGCAATGACGAAGAACGGGCATATCACCCTTGTCACCGGCGGGGCCCGTTCGGGGAAATCCGCGCTGGCCGAGCGGCTGGTCGCGCGGCATGCCGGGCCGCGCATCTACATCGCGACCGCGCAGGCGGGCGATGCCGAGATGGCGGAAAGAATACAATTACATCAACTGCGTCGCAATGACGCCTGGACGACGATCGAGGCACCGCACGATCTGACCGGGGCGCTGCACGCCAGCGACGGGCAGGGGGTTCGGCTGGTGGATTGCCTGACACTGTGGCTGTCGAACTGCCTTGGATCGGCAGATTTCGGCGCATTGGTCGGGACGTTGCGTCAGCAATGCTGTCCTGTTGTCCTTGTTACCAATGAGCTGGGGCACGGCATCGTGCCGGACAACGCGCTGGCACGCAAATTTCGCGATCAGCACGGCTGGATGAATCAGGCCGTCGGGGATATCGCCGATGAGGTCTGGATATCGGTCAGCGGCCAGCCCTTGCGTCTGAAACCTATGCGAGAGTCACCGGATGAGATCATTTGACGAAGTCGCGGCACAGCGTGCGCGCGATCGCCAGAACCAGCTGACCAAGCCACCCGGATCTTTGGGACGACTTGAGGAACTGGCCGTCTTCATGGCGGGATGGCAGGGTCGGGATCGGCCCGAGCTGAACCGAGCGCAGGCGCTGGTTTTCGCAGGCAATCATGGCATCGTCGCGCAGGGCGTGAATCCGTTTCCGGCCGATGTGACGGCGTTGATGGTTCAGAACTTCGCGGCCGGGGGGGCGGCGATCAACCAGATCTGCTCGGTCGCCGGGGCTGAACTTGCCATCGTGCCGATGGACCTCGACCGACCGACCCGCGACTTCACCCAAGCTGCGGCGATGGATATGCCCGAGGTCCATGCGGCCATGTCCATCGGCGCGGATTCGGTCGATCCCAAAGCCGACATCCTGATCCTTGGCGAAATGGGGATCGGCAATTCATCGGTCGCGGCGGCACAGGCGGCGTCCGTTTTCGGGGGCAGGGCGGAAGACTGGGTCGGGCCGGGAACCGGCGCCGAAGGTGATGTCCTTGCCCGCAAGCAGCGTGCGGTGTCCACGGGCATCGCCCTGCATTCCCCCAGCACTGCGCGGGAAACGCTGGCTGCGTTCGGCGGACGGGAACAGGCAGCGATCTGCGGTGCGATCCTGCGCGCACAAGAGCTGGGCCTGCCGGTGATCCTGGACGGGTTCATCTGCACCGCAGCCGCCGCGGTTCTGAGGCGAGACGACCCCGAGGCGCTGGCCCATTGCCTGATCGGTCACGAAAGCGCCGAGCCCGGACATCGTCGCCTGATTGCGGCGTTGGGGATGCGCCCGGTCCTGTCACTGGACATGCGTCTGGGCGAAGGCTCGGGCGCTGGGGTCGCGCTGATGGTTCTGCGTGCCGCGATCGCCTGCCATGGCGGCATGGCCACCTTCGCCGAGGCAGGGATTGGTTAGGCGCTGGCATCAGTTTCTGCTGGCGCTGGTCTTTCTGACCCGGCTGCCGCTGGGGAACGCGCTGCCGCCGCGCATCATGCCGCTGGCGCAAAGCGCATGGGCTTTTCCACTGGTCGGTGCGGTAGTCGGCGCAATCGCATCGCTGCCGCTGTTGCTGCCTGGGCCGCCGATGCTGACGGCGGCGCTGTCGGTGGCGCTGTCGGTCTGGTTGACCGGCGCGCTGCACGAGGATGCGCTGGCCGATCTGGCCGATGCAGGCGGCGGCAAGGATACCGAATCCCGTCTGCGGATCATGCGTGATTCCCGCATCGGCAGCTATGGGGTCATGGCCCTGATCCTGGTATCGATTGTGCGGGTGGTGTCCCTGACCGCGCTGGGACCGGCGGCGCTGATCGCCGCCGCGGCCTCGGGGCGCGCGGCAAGCGTCTTGGTCATGGCGGCGCTGCCGCCCGCGCGGTCGGACGGGCTGGGCCACGCCGCCGGTCGCCCCGCCTGGGCCGGCGTAGCTTTTGCATGCCTGACCGCGCTTGTCGCGGTACTGTGCGCGGGGCCGGGCAGCGTCATCGCTCTGATCGCGGCAATTTTGGCGATCGCGGCGGTGATCCGCCAGGCCCGGATCTGGCTGGGCGGCCAAAGCGGGGATGTGCTGGGCAGCGCCTCGATCCTGACCGAAACCGCAATTCTTTCAGCGTTCGCGATGGCTGGCTAAGCCCTTCGGCGGTCATGCTTGACGCTGCGAAAACCCTCGCGCATACCCCCGAGACGGTGCGAGAATGCAGCGCAAGGTGGCATATCCGAACAAGGCTGCCTGCCAACGAACCGGGGAGGATATCATGGGCAGCCTGTTGGCCCTTTCGCGCGGCATCGACCGCATCAATACGCTGATCGGCCGAACCGCGTCGTGGCTGATCCTGCTGGCGATCTTTGTCAGCGCCGTCAACGCGGTCGTGCGCAAGGTCTTCAGCGTATCATCGAACGCCTGGCTTGAATTGCAATGGTATCTTTATGGCGGGGCGTTTCTTCTGGCGGCGGCCTATACGCTGCTGGAAAACGAACATATCCGGATCGACGTGATCTATGGCCGGTGGTCGCGGCGCGTGCAGCACTGGATCGACCTTGTGGGCACCACGCTGTTCCTGCTGCCCTTCTCGGCGATCATGATATCGCTGGTCTATCCCTCTCTGATGAGTTCGTGGCGCGCGCATGAAATATCGATGAATGCGGGCGGGCTGCTGATTTGGCCGGCCAAGGCCGTGCTGCTGGCCGGATTCGTGCTGCTGTTTGCACAGGGGCTGTCGGAACTTGTCAAGAAGATCGCCGTGATGCGCGGCGTGATCCCCGACCCGCATGCTCCCGCCGGCACCCACGACAGCGCCCTTCACGAGGCCCGGCTGATGACTGTCGGCACAGCGCCTGACCACAGCCGTGACGACATCAGCGACGATCGGGAGAACCGCGCGTGATCGACCTTATCGCCCATAATCTTGCGCCCATCATGTTCTTCTCGATGGTCGTCTTTCTTCTGTTCGGCTATCCGATCGCCTTCGCGCTGGCGGCGAACGGGTTGCTGTTCTTCTTTTTCGGCGTCTTCATCACGCCCTATACCGATCAGGTCAACCTGGGCTGGAACCTGCTTGGTGCGCTTGGCGACCGGGTCTTTGGGGTCATGCGCAACGACACCTTGCTGGCCATCCCGTTCTTCACCTTCATGGGGATCGTTCTGGAAAGGTCACGCATGGCCGAGGAACTGCTGGATACCGTCGGCCAGTTGTTCGGTCCTGTTCGCGGCGGCCTGGCCTATGCGGTGGTTCTGGTCGGGGCGCTGCTGGCCGCGACCACCGGCGTCGTGGCGGCATCGGTCATCTCGATGGGGCTGATCTCGCTGCCGATCATGATGCGCTATGGTTATGACAAGCGGCTTGCCAGCGGGGTCATCACCGCGTCCGGCACGCTGGCGCAGATCATTCCGCCGTCGCTTGTGCTGATCGTGCTGGCCGACCAGTTGGGCCGTTCCGTCGGCGATATCTACAAGGGTGCCCTGATCCCGGCATTCGTCCTGGTCGGGATCTATCTGGCCTATATCGCCGTGCTGTCCATCATTCGCCCCAAGACGATGCCCGCACTGCCGCCAGAGGCGCGCACCCTTGGCGGCGGTGGCTGGTCGCTGATCGTGTCGATCGTCGCGGCAATCGCCATCTACTGGCTGGCCGAGCGTTACCTGGGTGCCACGCTGGGTGATGACAGTGCCATCTGGGCGGCGACGCTGTCGGTTGGTGTCATGCTGATCGTGGCATTGGCCGACCGGTATCTGAAGCTGGGGCTGATGTCGCCGATGACACGCGAGGTGATCATCGTGATGATCCCGCCGCTGGCCCTGGTGTTTCTTGTGCTGGGCACGATCTTCCTGGGCATCGCCACCCCGACCGAGGGGGGCGCGATGGGTGCGGTGGGTGCGTTGGCGCTGACCGCGATCAAGGGCAGGCTGACGGTGGATGTCGTGCGTCAGGCCCTGCTGTCCACGACGCGTCTTTCCAGCTTTGTCATGTTCATCCTGATCGGCGCGACAGTCTTTTCGCTGACCTATTATTCGATCAATGGCCATATCTGGGTGCGCGATCTGCTGACCGCGCTTCCCGGGGGCGAATACGGGTTCCTGATCGCGGTCTGCGCGATCATCTTCTTCCTGGCCTTCTTTCTGGACTTCTTCGAACTGGCCTTCGTGATCGTGCCGCTGCTGATCCCTGCGGCAAACGCGCTGGAGATCGACCTGATCTGGTTCGGCATCATTCTGGCGATGACGATGCAGACATCGTTCCTGACGCCGCCGGTGGGTTTCGCGCTGTTCTACCTGCGATCAGTGGCGCCGCGCAAAGCCTATCGCGACGCCGTCACCGGCAAGGAAATCGGGTCCGTCAGCACCGTCGACATCTATCGCGGTGCGGTCGCCTTTGTCGGTCTGCAGATCATGATGATCGCGCTGGTGATCGCTTTTCCGCAGATGGTCATGCACTACAAGGGCGCGCCGGTTGATACCTCGAATATCAGGATCCAGATCCCCTCTAATGGCGGGGGGCTGGGTGGACTGGGCGGTGGTCTTGGGGGCGGACTTGGCGGCTCGCCGTTTGGGCAGCCACCGGCGGCGGGCGGCGATGGTGCCGGTACGCCATCTGGCGGGCTTGGCGGTCTGGGTGGCACCCCGAATTTCGGCGGCAGCGCCGGTGATGCCACCGCTGATGCACCGGCGCTCACGCAGCAGCCCGATCAGGACGCGCCGGCAAATGAACCGTCCGGCGGGCTTGGCGGGATGGGCCTTGACGGCCCGCCGCCGGGACTGGGCGGCGGCAACTGATCGAACGGTGCCGGTCCAGACCGGCGCTTTTCTTTCGTCACGGCTTCGAGAATCGAAAACGCCCGCCGCGAGAGATCGCGGCGGGCGTCGGATCAGGAACTAAGGGCTTACTGCCCACCGCCCGGCGCAAGCTTGCCGTTGCGCTGCTGGATCATCATGAACGTGTCGAACGTGTATTCTGCTGTCTGGGCATACAGATACCAATCGTCGCGGAACTGCAGCATCGCGTCATACTGCTTCTTGAACGATGCGTTCTCGCTGGACAGTTCGGCATAGACTTCGTTCGACGCGGCGAACGCGGCCGTCAGGATTTCCTCGCTGAAGGAACGCAGCTGCGCGCCGGATCCGACCAGCTCTTTCAGGGCGGTCGGGTTCTTCATGTCGTATTTGGCCAGCATGTTCTGGTCGGTGGCCTGGCAGCAGGACCGCACCAGCGACTTGTAGCTGTCGGGAAGCTCGTCCCATTTCGCCTTGTTGATGAAGAAGCTGACCGTCGGGCCGCCTTCCCAGAAACCGGGATAATAGTAGTACGGTGCAACCTTCTGGAAGCCCAGCTTGCTGTCATCATAGGGACCGACCCATTCGGCGGCATCGATCGTGCCCTTTTCCAGCGACGGATAGATGTCACCGCCCGCGATCTGCTGGGGCACGACGCCCAGTTTTTCCACCACGCGGCCCGCAAGACCCGAGATCCGCATCTTCAGCCCCTGAAGGTCGGCCAGGGTGTTGATTTCCTTGCGATACCAGCCGCCCATCTGGACGCCGGTATTGCCGCCGGGGAAGCTGACGAGGCTGTACTGTTCGAGGAACTCGTTATAGTTCTCGATCCCGCCGCCCTGATAGTTGTAGGCGGCTTTGGCCCGGGCCGAGAAGGTAAAGGGCAGGTCGGCGCCGCAGGCGAAGGCCGGGTCCTTGCCCCAGTTGTAATAGCCGACAGAATGCGCGCATTCGACGGTCCCGTCGGTTGCCGCGTTGATCGCATCAAGTCCTGGAACGATCTCGCCGGCCGCAAAGACCTGGATGTTGAACTTGCCGTCGGTGGCTTCCTTCAGCCGAGTCGAAAGCTCTTCCCCGCCGCCATAGATCGTGTCCAGCGATTTCGGGAAGGACGAGGCCAGCCGCCAGTTGATCGTCGGCATCTCCTGCGCGATCGCCGGTGCCGCAAGCGCCGTTCCGGCTGCCGCCGCAGCGCCGCCGACCGAGGCGCGTGTCAGGAAGGAACGCCGGTCCAGGCTTTTGGAATCTTTCATGTAATCTCCTCCAAGCGGGTCGGATGGAGCTTTTGCCCCGACGAATTTCCGCCCTGCATGGCGCCGCAGTTTAGTCACTGATCGACGCCTGTCGAGGGGGCAGAGAGGACAGATTTTCGGGATTGGCCGCTGCCCCTGCGTCAATTTCACGCCACGGCGCGGCATTGGTCAGGATCCTGGCATTGGCGCCCAGAAAAGCCTGCCCGCGACTGGATCGCGGACAGGGCTAGAATGTCAGCGCAGGATCGAACGGCCCGCGTATTCCGCCGTCTCGCCCAGCATCTCCTCGATCCGGATCAACTGGTTGTATTTTGCCAACCGGTCCGAACGCGCAAGGCTGCCGGTCTTGATCTGGCCGCAATTGGTGGCCACCGCCAGATCGGCGATGGTCGCATCCTCGGTCTCGCCCGAGCGGTGCGACATCACGCTGGTATATCCCGCGCGGTCGGCCATCCGCACCGCATCCAGCGTTTCGGACAGGGTTCCGATCTGGTTGACCTTGACCAGCAGGCTGTTGCCGCAGCCCTTGGCGATGCCATCGGCCAGACGCGTGGGATTGGTCACGAACAGATCGTCGCCGACCAGTTGCACCTTGTCGCCCAGCTTTTCGGTCAGCAGCTTCCAGCCGTCCCAGTCGTCCTCGGCGCAGCCATCCTCGATCGACAGGATCGGATAATCACCGCACAGCGCCGCAAGGTAATCGACATTCTCGGCAGGCGACAGCGATGCGCCTTCGCCCTTCATCTCGTATTTGCCGTTGCGGAAGTATTCGGTCGAGGCACAATCCAGAGCCAGCATGATGTCGTCGCCGGGCTTGTAGCCGGCCTTTTCGACCGCCTTCAGGATAAAATCCAGCGCGTCGCGGGTGGACGACAGGTTCGGCGCAAAGCCGCCCTCGTCGCCGATCCCGGTGGACAAGCCAGCCGCCGACAGTTCCTTTTTCAGCGTGTGGAACACCTCGGACCCCATGCGCACGGCTTCGCGGATATTCTCCGCACTGACCGGCATGATCATGAATTCCTGGATGTCGATGGGGTTGTCGGCATGTTCGCCGCCATTGATGATGTTCATCATGGGCACCGGCAAAATCCGCGCCGAGGTGCCGCCAACGTAGCGATACAGCGGCTGCATGCAGTCTTCGGCAGCGGCTTTTGCCACGGCCAGAGACACGCCCAAGATCGCGTTCGCGCCAAGGCGGCCCTTGTTCGGGGTGCCGTCCAGATCGCACATCATCGCGTCGATGGCGCGTTGTTCGGTCGCGTCCTCGCCGATCAGGTTCTCGGCGATCTCTCCGTTGACGGCGGCGACGGCTTCCAGAACGCCCTTGCCCATGTAACGGGCCTTGTCGCCGTCCCGTTTCTCGACCGCCTCGTGGGCGCCGGTCGATGCGCCCGACGGCACGGCCGCGCGGCCCATCGTGCCGTCTTCCAGCGTCACGTCGACCTCGACAGTCGGATTGCCGCGGCTGTCCAGGATCTCGCGGGCGAAGATATCGATAATGGCGCTCATCGGCTCCTCCATTGGCTTGCGTTAGCGCCTACATAGCTGCCGTGGCGGCAAGTCGAAAGCCGCAATTTGTCAGGGCAGGGTGATCTCGGCCCAGATCGGCAGGTGATCCGAGGCATCGCGCGCGCCCGCGCCCGAGAACACCCCGTGCCGCAGCAATTCCAGATGTCGTGACATTGCGATGCGATCCAGCCGGAAACGTGGCAACGGGGCGGGATAGGACGGGCCGGGCGCAATAACCCGGAATCCGGCCAGAGATTCCAACCCGCGCTCATCATGCCATTCATTGAAATCGCCCATCAGCACGATGTTGTCGTCCGCGATCCGTGCGGCCTGCGCGCTGATCCGAGCCAGCTGCGCGCGCCGCGACGACCGCACCAGTCCCAGATGAACGCCAATGATCGTCAGCCCAGGCAAACGCAAGGCCAGCGCTCCGCGCGGTTCCAACCCCGGCAGGGGAAGCCGCCGCACGACGGCGTTCTGGGCCAGCTCGGGCCGCAGCAGGATGGTCTGGCCGTGCCAGCCAAGAGAGTTCTCGCCGCTTGGTCTGCTGATGTCGGCGGGCACAAGACCGGTCTGGTCCTGGATCAGCGCCCGCGGCAGCGCCTCGGGGCGGGCGCCAAAGCGGAAATCGACCTCTTGCAGGGCAATGATATCGGGGCGCATGGCCGCTATGACGGCCAGATTCCGCTCGGGGGCGTGCGGGCCGGTCAGGCCGCGGCATTTGTGCAGGTTGTAACTTGCTACTCGAATGACCGCCACGTCGCGTCCTCAAAAGGTTCGTCAGAAGATATCGCGACGGTGCCTGGTCGCAAGAGGACTTTGCCGAACGACAGGGGAATGTCGGGCCAAAGAAAGCACGGGTGCTCAGGTTCCGCAGAATGTCTGCCGCACAGCCTCGGACGCCAACGGCGCGTTTGCCAGGTGATCCCATTCCTGACGAACCTCACGCGGATGGGTGACAGCATCGAACAGCAGCCGGAAAGGCTGAAGGTCGTCTTTCACGGCAGCCTGGATCGCCTGTTCGACCCGGTGGTTGCGTGGAATGCGTCTTGGGTTGGCGTGGGCCATCAGCGCCGGGTCCGGGTCATGTTCCTGCCAGCGCAGCGCCCAGTCGTCGAATGCCGACGGATCCTTGAATTCGTCGCGCGCCGTGCCGTCGCTCAGCCCTGCGAAGACGCGCGTGAAATCCGCCCGGTCGCGGGCCATCAGCGTCAGCAATTCCTCGGCCAGTTCCTGCACCGGGGCGGCCTCGGTCAGGCCCAGCTTCTCGCCAAAGCGGCGACACCAGGCGGCCTGATACAGCGGCGCAAAACCGTGCACCGATTTCGTCGCCGCCTCGATCGCCGCATCGCGCTGACCCATCAGCGGGATCAGGCAGGTGGCCAGCTGCGCCAGATTCCAGACCGCAACCTGCGGCTGCTGCGCCCAGGCATAGCGCCCCGCGTGATCGATAGATGAGAAAACCGTATCCGGGTGATATGCATCCATGAAGGCGCAGGGGCCGTAATCGATCGTTTCGCCCGATATTGCCATGTTGTCGGTATTCATGACCCCGTGGATGAATCCCAGCGCCATCCACTGCGCGATGGTTTCGGCCTGCCGCGCGACGATATGATCCAGCAACGATAACGGCCCGGTCGCCTGCGGATAGTGCCGTTCGATGACATGGTCGGTCAGCGCGCCAAGCGCCGATTCGTTGCCGCGCACGGCGAAGTACTGGAATGTGCCGACCCGAATATGACTGGATGCGACACGGGTCAGCACAGCACCTGGAAACCCGTCCTCGCGCCACACGGTTTCACCGGTCGCCACGGCCGCCAGCGCGCGGGTGGTGGGCACGCCCATGGCGGACATGAATTCGCTGACGACGTATTCCCGCAGCACGGGTCCGATCCAGGCCCGGCCGTCGCCGCGGCGCGAAAAAGGTGTCTTGCCGCTGCCCTTCAACTGAATATCGAAACGGGCACCATCCGGCGCCACGACTTCGCCCAGAAGCACGGCGCGCCCGTCGCCAAGCTGCGGAACGAACCCTCCGAACTGATGCCCTGCATAAGCTTGGGCGATGGGTTCCGCGCTGTCGGGCATGGCGTTCCCGGCTAGCATCGCCGTGCCTTCCGGTCCACTCAGCCATGCCGCATCCAGACCAAGCCGGCCCGCCAATCCCTCATTCAGTGCCAGCAGAACCGGCTTGGTCACAGGCGTCGGATCGACGCGCGCGAAGAAACCATCGGGCAGACGGGCATAGCTGTTGTCGAAATGGATCATGGCAGCCTCCTGCTTGACATCTAGGGACTGGAGCCCGCACGGAAAAGGGTTGGCATCGCAGGGTGTGTCACAAAGGCATCCTCGAACCCTGCCGTCCCGGGTCTTGCACGATCGGGGCAGCGCGCGTATCGCATCCCCCGGAACAGGAGCTGCGTCATGAAATTCCTCGATCTCGCCAAGGTCTATATCCGTTCGGGCGGAGGCGGCGCAGGCTGCGTGTCTTTCCGGCGCGAGAAGTTCATCGAATATGGCGGCCCGGACGGCGGCGATGGTGGAAATGGCGGAGATGTCTGGGCCGAAGCGGTGGAGGGGCTGAACACCCTGATCGATTTCCGCTACCAGCAGCATTTCTTCGCCAAATCCGGACAGCACGGCATGGGCAGCCAGATGACCGGCAGATCGGGCGACGACATCGTTCTGCGCGTGCCGGTTGGGACCGAGATCCTGGAAGAAGACGAAGAGACGGTGATTGCCGACCTGACCGAACCAGGCGCGCGCGTCCTGCTGGCGCGCGGCGGCAATGGCGGTTGGGGCAACCTGCATTTCAAGTCATCAACCAACCGTGCGCCGCGCAACGCCAACCCGGGCCAGCCGGGGATCGAACGGACGATCTGGCTGCGGCTGAAGCTGATCGCGGATGCCGGGCTGGTGGGGTTACCGAACGCCGGTAAATCGACCTTCCTGGCGGCCGTGTCCAATGCCCGGCCCAAGATCGCGGACTACCCGTTCACGACGCTGCACCCGAACCTGGGCGTGGTCGGCGTCGATGGGCGCGAATTCGTGATGGCCGACATTCCCGGCCTGATCGAAGGCGCCAGCGAGGGCAGGGGGCTGGGCGACCAATTTCTTGGCCATGTCGAACGCAGCAACGTGCTTTTGCACCTGGTGGACGGCACGGCCGAGGATGTTGCGGGCGATGCCCGAACCATCCTGACCGAGCTTGCGGCCTATTCCCCGGTGCTGATGGAAAAGCCGCGCATCACTGCGCTGAACAAGATCGATGCCCTGGACGACGACACCATCGCCGAGCGCAAGGCCGCGTTGGAGACAGAGATCGGCGGCACTGTCCATCTGATGTCCGGCGTGGCCAAGCTGGGCGTGACCGAGGTTCTGCGTGCCTTGTGGACCGAGATCGCGCCCACCCGGGTCACCGATGAAGACCAGCCCGACGCGCCATGGCAACCCTAGCACCATCGCTGACGCGTGCACGGCGTCTGGTCATCAAGATCGGCTCGGCGCTTCTGGTCGGGCCGGACGGGCTGAACGCTGACTGGCTGCGCGGCCTGTGTGATGACGTGGCCGACTGGCGCCGGCGCGGCAGCGATATCGTTCTGGTGTCTTCTGGCTCGATCGCGCTGGGACGGCGGGTGCTGGACCTGCCGCCGGGCGCGCTGCCGCTGGAACAGGCGCAGGCGGCCGCAGCGGTCGGCCAGATCCGGCTGGCGCGCGCCTATGAAGAGGCGCTGGCCCCGCATGGCGTCAAGACGGCGCAGATCCTGCTGACGCTGGAAGACAGTGCCGACCGCCGACGCTATCTGAACAGCCGCGCGACGCTGCAGACGCTGCTGGGGCTGGGTGTGGTGCCCATCGTGAACGAGAACGACACCGTCGCCACCGACGAGATCCGCTATGGCGATAACGACCGGCTGGCCGCGCAGATCGCCGTGACCTGTGGCGCGGACCAGTTGCTGTTGTTGTCGGATGTCGATGGGCTGTACACTGCGAACCCCAAAACCGATCCCGACGCGCGTCATCTGCCGGTAATCGAACGCCTGACGCCCGAGATCGAGGCGATGGGCGGTGACCCGGTCTCGGGGTTGTCGAAAGGCGGCATGAAGACCAAGCTGATGGCGGCGCGCACGGCGATAGCGGGCGGTTGCGCGATGGCGATAGCCGAGGGGTCGGTGATGCGGCCATTGTCGGCGGTGGCCGATGGTGCGCGGTCCAGTTGGTTCCTGCCCGAAGGCGATCCGCACGCGGCGCGCAAACGCTGGATCGCGGCGATGAAACCCAAGGGCACGCTGATCGTCGATGACGGCGCGGCACAAGCGTTGCGCAGTGGAAAGTCGTTGCTGCCCGCCGGCGTTCGTGCCGTTTCGGGCGATTTCGGTCGCGGCGACCCCGTCGCGATCAGCGGTCCTTCGGGTGAAACGCTGGGGCAGGGCATGACCCGCTATACGGCGACCGAGGCGCGTCTGATCGCCGGACACCGCTCTGCCGAGATCGAGACCATCCTAGGCTATCCCGGCCGGGCGGCTCTGATCCACCGCGACGACATGGCATTGTGATGGCGCATCTTGAGATCACCTATTGCACGGGGTGCAACTGGCTGTTGCGTGCGGGCTGGTATGCGCAGGAATGCCTGTCCACCTTCGGTACGTCGCTGCGCGTCACAATCGTGCCTGATGACAGCGGCGGGGTGTTTCGCATCACGCTGGACGACCAGCAGATCTGGGAACGCAAGGCGGATGGCGGTTTTCCGGATATCAGGACGCTGAAGCAGCGTATCCGCGACCGGATCGCACCGGAACGATCCTTGGGACATCTGGATCGCGACAGCGGCAAAGGCTGAGCGGAAGGCTTACACAGCCGGGGCGCCCAAGCCACCAGCAGAAGATCCCCAGGATCAGGCGACGCTTTTCGAGGGCCGCGACAGACGCGCGCCGGTCGCCCCGCGCGTCAGCCTTGGCGCGTCCTTGTCCGGTGCGGGCAATGCCAGCACCGTGTCGCGCAGGGCCGCAATCGCCTCTTCGCTGTTGCGTGGCAGGGTTGCCGGATCGATCGGCCTGCCGACGCTGACCCGATAGGTCTGGCCGGCCTTGTTCAGCACCTCGTTGAACAGGGTGACATCCCGAAGCGTCGGGTGGATCGCATCCAGCAGATAGAACAGCGCGGAATTACGCGCCCGTATCCGCAGCGGAATGACCGGCACGCCGAACTTCCGTGCGATCATCGCCGCGCTGGCCATCCACGGCCGTTCCGTCAATGTCAGTCCGCGCCGCTTGGCCAGCCGTCCCGAGGGAAAGATCAGGCCAATCCGCCCTGCTTCCAACGCGGTGCGGGTATAATCCATCGTTGCCTTGGTCTTGGCATGGCTGCGCTTTTCGTGCCGCCACTCGACTCCTGCGATCATATCCTCGACCTGCGGCAGGACGCGGATCATGTCGTGATTCGCATAGATGAACAGATCGTCGCGCATCTGCGCCAGAACCGCGTGCATCACGATCCCGTCCGCGATGCCGGTGGGATGGTTCGACACGATCAGCGCCGGTCCGGTCGCCGGGATATGTTCGATCCCGGTCACGCGCACGTCGCGGACGATCAGATCGGTCATCCGGCGCATGATCTCGGGCGCGGGAAGGTCACGGAATTCCGCCCCCAGCTCAATCGTGCGGGGATAGCGCAGCAATCCCATCATCGCCCGTCGTGCGATCCGGTGATGCAGCCGGTTCGAGTAAAGCCACGGTGCCCGCTCGGCAATCAGCGGGTCCAGTCTGGCCTGCATCTCGGCCCTTGCATCGGCGTATCGGTCACTCATCTGCAGCATCTTGCATCGCCCCGCGCGCGCCCGCAAGCGCCGTCATGAACGCGCTTCTCCGGCGGCAATCATCCGCGACACCATCTCGCGAAGGTTGCGGCTGATGCCGTCCATCGCCGCCATTCGCTGCAACGCGGCACGTGCATTTTCGCGCCGTTCGGCATCGTAACGGGGCCATGTCTCGAAGGCGGTGGACATGCGCGCGGCGATCTGCGGGTTCACCTTGTCCATCCGCATCAGCCAGTCGGCGGTGAAGTCATATCCCGACCCGTCCGCGGCGTGGAAGCCTGCGTGATTGCCGGCCAGTCCCCCCAGCAGGGCGCGGAATCGGTTCGGGTTCTTCCAGTCGAAATCATTGCGGGCGGCCAGACGCTGCGCGATGCCGCTCGCCTGGGCGGGATCGGCGGCCATCACCTGGACCGAGAACCACTTGTCCATCACGAGCCGGTTATCGTCGAACTGATCGTGCAGGGCTTCAAGCGCGGCCTGACCGCGACCGCGCCGGATCAGACAGATCAGGGCGGCCATCCGCTCGGTCATGTTGCCGGCCGTGCCGAACAGCACCTCGGCGCGGTCGCCACGGTCGATCCGGTTCAGCAATCCCAGCGCGGCAATCCGCAACGAGCGCCGCTCGGCCGAGCGGGCATCGGGAGAGTATGCCCCGGAAACGGCCATGCTGTCGTAAAGATCGGACAACAGATCCGCATGCGCGTCCGCCACGCGGCGGGCCAGATCGTCACGGGCCGAATGGATCGCGTCGGGGTCCGGGGTCACGCCTTCCGCAGCAAGCCTTGTCGCGATTTCTTCATCGCCCGGCAACATCAGGCACAGCGCGCGAAATGCGGGATCTGCGCCGTCGTCCGCGGCCAGACGCCCGATCGCATCGATATAGTCGGCGCCAGCCGCCTGTCCCTGCGACAGGGAAATCAGCGCAGACATCGCCAGATCGCGCCCCGCCTCCCATCGCGCGAACGGATCGGTGTCGTGCGCAAGCAGGAATGCCCGCGTGGCATCGTCGATATTGCGGTCCAGAACCACCGGGGCCGAGAACCCACGCAGCGCCGAGACGACGGGCCGGGCGCCCAGGCCATCGAAGCTGAAGCTTTGCTGCGCCTCGGTCATTTCCAGCATCCGGGTGGCCTGCACCTCATCCCCGTTCGGGCCTATCAGGCCGACCGCAACCGGGATCACACGCGGCGGTTTGTCGTCCTGACCGGGGGTGGGCGGCGTGCGCTGGCTGAATGTCAGGGTCAGCTGACCGCCTGACGCGGCCTCGTCCCAGTCCTCGGCCATGGTCAGGTGCGGTGTGCCAGCATCTGTGTACCACCGCTTGAACTGGGTCAGATCCCGGCCGGTCGCATCCTCGAAGACCTTCAGCCAGTCCTCGATGGTCGCGGCCTCGCCGTCATGGCGCTCGAAATACAGATCCAGCGCCCTGGCATAGCCGTCATCGCCGACCAGCCGTTTCAGCATGCCGATTACCTCGGCGCCCTTCTCATAGACAGTCGCGGTGTAGAAATTGTTGATTTCCTGATAGTTATCGGGCCGCACCGGATGCGCCAGCGGGCCCTGATCCTCGCGGAACTGGCGCGCGCGCAGGGCGCGCACATCCTCGATCCGCTTGACCGGCGCGCTGCGCATGTCGCTGGTGAACTGCTGATCGCGAAACACGGTCAGACCTTCCTTCAGGCACAGCTGGAACCAGTCGCGGCAGGTGATGCGATTGCCGGTCCAGTTGTGGAAATACTCATGCGCGATCACGCTTTCGATGCGCTCGTAATCGGCATCGGTCGCGGTCTCGGGGCTGGCCAGAACCAGTTTCGAGTTGAAGATGTTCAGGCCCTTGTTTTCCATCGCGCCCATGTTGAAATCATCGACCGCGACAATGTTGAACACGTCCAGATCGTATTCGCGGCCATAGACGTCCTCGTCCCATTTCATCGACTTGATCAGCGACTCCATGGCAAATCCGGCTCGATCCTGATCACCCGGACGAACCCAGACATTCAGATCTACGCGGCGTCCGGAGCGGGTGGTGAAGACGTCTCTGACGGCCACCAGGTCACCTGCGACCAACGCGAACAGATAGGCCGGTTTCGGCCACGGGTCGTGCCATTCGGCGACGCCATCGCCCACGCTGACCGGGTTCCCGTTCGACAACAGGATCGGCTTTTCAGACCGGATGGTCACACGGAAAGGTGCCATGACATCAGGGCGATCGGGATAGAAGGTGATGTGCCGGAACCCTTCGGCCTCGCACTGCGTGCAGAACATTCCGCCCGAAAGATACAGCCCCTCGAACGCGGTGTTGGACGAGGGGTCGATGCGCACCTCGGTGGTCAGGCTGAACGGCGCGTCGGGCAGGGCTGCGGCGGCAATCGTCAGGGTCTCGTCGTCGCGGGCGACCAGCGCCGGGTCAGGCACCTTTCCATCGATATGCAGCGACAGCAATTCGACCGCGCTGCCGCCGTCCAGAACCAGATCCTTGGTCGCGTCGCGGGGGCGCATCTTCAGGTTTGCGCGAACCCGCGTGGCATCCGGCGCCAGGTCGAAATCCAGACGCGTCTCTTCGAGGATGAAGGGGAACGGCTGGTAATCGGCAAGATATCGCGTATCCGGGTTGTTGGGCTGGGTCATGGCGCTCTCCGGCTGAAAAAGCTTTGCGGCAGGCGGAACCTGTTCGTCTTTGCCTGTGTTAGTCGGCTGAAAGCCGGGTCGCAAGACAGGCCGCGTTCGCCTATCCGATTGACAGGCGCGGGCGGCTAGACCACAGGGTAGCGACGCTAATCCGGTGTTCTGACAGTCATAATGGAGGCCAGTGATGACCTACGACCCCAACGATCCCAAGCGCACCAATCCGGTGGACAGCGATCCGGCGACCCCGAAGGAAGCCTATGTCGAGCCGGTCGAGCGCCGCTCGTCGCCGCTGCCGCTGATCATCGGCGTGCTTCTGGCCTTGGCCTTGGCATATTTCGTGCTGCAGCGTTTCATGACCGATGATACCGTCGCCGTAGAGGGTGACACCACCACCGTCACGACCACGGAAGAGGCGCCTGCTGACGCGACCGTCGGCGACGAAGCTGCCGTCGAAGTCGAAGACGCTGCCGATGACGCCGAGGCTGCTGCCGAAAACGCCGCCGCCGACGCCGAAGCCGCAGCGGACGAAGCTGCAGCCGAGGCCGAGACCGCCGCTGAAAACGCTGCGACTGCGACCGAGAACGTTGCCGAGGATGCTGCCGAAGGTGCCGAGAACATGGCGGACGACGCAGCCACCGCGACCGAAGATGCTGCGGGCGACGCAGCCGCCGCGACCGAAGACGCAGCGGGCGACGCGGCCAGTGCCGCCGAGAATGCGGCTGACAACGCTGCAACTGCTGCCGATAACGCCGCCGATGCGGTTGGTGAGGCGCTGGACAACGCTGGTGAAGCCGCGTCCGAAGCCGCTTCGGATGCAGCCACCGCTGCCGAGAACGCCGCACGGGATGCTGCCGATGCCCTGGACGACGCCATCTCGGTGGAAGAAGAGCCTGCGGTCACCGACGATGCGACCGGTGCGACCACCGAAACCCCTTCGGAGACGACCAACACCAACTAAAGTTCGGATTTGCCGAGACTTGAGAACGAGGGCCGCGCGTTTCGAACGTGCGGCCTTTTTTATCAACACCTTGACGGATGAATATTCGACGGCAGCCGACATCAAGCCACGCATTTCGTGCCGATCTGCGGTCAGGAGAGTGGGTCGGACGAATCGCGGCCTTGTGATTGTTTGCGACGCGATGCTATGCAGACGCGACTGCGAACTGGGATATCGGGGGGCTTGAACGCCATGAAGATTGGCGCTTTGAAGGAGAGTTTCGAAGGCGAGGCACGGGTGGCGATCACGCCGGCATCTACCGCGCATCTTCAGAAACTGGGGCACGAGGTCTTCGTCGAAAGCGGCGCAGGCGAAGCGGCCGGATTTTCGGATGAGGACTATCGCAAGGCCGGTGCAACGGTTGCCGAAACGGCGGGCGCGCTGATCGAGGCGGTGGATGTTGTGGCCAAGGTGCGCCAGCCATCCGAATCCGAAATCGGGCAGATGCGCGAAGGTCAGACACTGATCTCGTTCTTCTACCCTGCTCAGAACGCCGAACTGCTGGAAAAGGCCAAACAGCAGGGCATCACGGCGATCGCGATGGACATGGTGCCGCGGATCAGCCGCGCGCAGAAGATGGACGCCCTGTCCTCGATGGCCAACATTGCGGGTTATCGTTCCGTGATCGAGGCCGCGAACAATTTCGGTCGGTTCTTTACCGGTCAGGTGACGGCGGCGGGCAAGGTCCCGCCGGCCAAGATCCTGGTGGTCGGCGCGGGTGTGGCGGGTCTGGCCGCCATCGGCACCGCGACCAGCCTTGGCGCGCAAGTCTACGCCTTCGACGTTCGTCCAGAAGTGGCCGAACAGATCGAGTCCATGGGCGCCGAGTTCGTCTATCTCGATTTCGAGGAACAGACCAAGGACGGTGCCGAGACGGGCGGTTATGCCGCACCGTCCAGTCCCGAATTCCGCGAAGCGCAGCTGAAAAAGTTCCGCGAGCTGGCCCCGGACATGGACGTGGTCATCACCACCGCCCTGATCCCCGGCCGCGACGCGCCGGTGCTGTGGACCAAGGACATGGTCGAGGCGATGAAGAAGGGCAGTGTCATCGTCGACCTGGCCGCCGAAAAGGGCGGCAACTGCGAACTGACCGTCGCCGACAAACGCATCGTGACCGACAATGGCGTGGTCGTCATCGGCTATACGGATTTCGCCAGCCGCATGGGCGCCCAGTCGTCCGAACTTTACGGCAACAATGTCCGTCACTTCATGGCGGACCTGACGCCGAAAAAAGACGGCGTGATCGACCACAACATGGATGACGACGTGATCCGCGGCGCCACCGTGGCGCATGATCACGACATCACCTATCCGCCGCCCAAACCCAAGGTCGCGGCGATCGCCGCGCAGAAGCCGAAGGAAAAGAAGAAGGAACTGACGCCCGAGGAACGCCGGGCGCAGGAAATCGCAGCCTTCAAGGCCGAAACCAAGTCACAGGTCACCCTGCTTGCGGCAGGCGCGATCGTGGTGCTGCTGGTCGGGCTTGTCGCCCCTGCCAGCTTCATGTCGCACTTCATCGTCTTCGTGCTGGCCTGTTTCGTGGGCTTCCGCGTGATCTGGAACGTCGCCCATTCGCTGCACACGCCGCTGATGGCGATTACCAACGCGATCAGTTCGATCATCATTCTTGGCGCGCTGATGCAGATCGGCTCGGGCTCGGCTTGGGTGCTGATCCTTGCGGCGCTGGCGGTGCTGATGGCGGGCGTTAACATTTTCGGCGGCTTCCTGGTGACGCGCCGGATGCTGGCCATGTTCCAGAAGTCGTAAGGGAGAGGGCACATGGAATACGGATTTACCACTGCCGCCTATGTGGTCGCAGCGATCCTGTTCATCCTCTCGCTTGGGGGGCTGTCGGGTCAGGAAAGCGCGAAACGCGCGATCTGGTATGGCATTGTCGGCATGGGGCTGGCCGTTCTGGCGACGCTGTTTGGTCCGGGTGCGGGCAACTGGCTGCTGTCGGTCATCATGATCGCCATCGGCGGCGGCGTCGGCTGGGTCGTTGCAAAACGCGTCCAGATGACCGAGATGCCGCAGCTGGTCGCCGCGATGCACAGCCTGGTCGGTCTGGCCGCTGTCTTCGTGGGCTTCAACGCACAGATCGAACTGGCGCGCGTCCTGCGCCTGAAGGCCGAGAACGCGGCGCATGAGTTTCAGGGTTTCGCGGCGGTCCTGGCGCACAAGACCCCGGCTGAGATCGGCATGCTGAAGATCGAGGTGTTCCTGGGTATCTTCATCGGTGCCGTGACCTTCACCGGATCGGTGGTGGCGTTCGGCAAGCTGGCCGGCAAGGTGGACGGCAAGCCGAAGAAACTGCCCGGCGGACACATGCTGAATGCCGGTGCGGTTGGTCTGTCGCTGCTGCTTGGCATTCTTTATTGCACCGGCGTCGGGCCGGGCGTGTTCTGGCTGATGCTGATCGCGCTGCTGGCGTTCTTCGTCGGCTATCACCTGATCATGGGGATCGGCGGCGCCGACATGCCCGTGGTCGTGTCGATGCTGAACAGCTATTCTGGCTGGGCCGCAGCCGCCATCGGCTTTACCCTTGGCAACGATCTGCTGATCGTTACTGGGGCGCTGGTCGGCTCGTCGGGTGCGATCCTGTCCTATATCATGTGCAAGGCGATGAACCGGCATTTTGTGAGCGTCATCCTTGGCGGTTTCGGGGGCGATACCGGACCCGCAGCCGAGATCGAGGGCGAACAGATCGCCATCGACGCGGACGGCGTGGCCTCGGCGCTGAATGACGCCGACAGCGTCGTGATCGTTCCGGGCTACGGCATGGCCGTGGCGCAGGCGCAGTCGGCGGTCAGCGAACTGACCCGCAAGCTGCGTGCTGCCGGCAAGGAGGTGCGCTTCGCCATCCATCCTGTGGCAGGCCGTCTGCCGGGCCACATGAACGTGCTGCTGGCCGAGGCGAAGGTGCCGTATGACATCGTTCTGGAAATGGACGAGATCAACGATGACTTCCCGAATACCGATGTGGTCATCATCATCGGATCGAACGACATCGTGAATCCGGCCGCGCAGGACGACCCCAACAGTCCGATCGCCGGCATGCCGGTTCTGGAAGTCTGGAAGGCCAAGCAGGTCTTTGTCAGCAAGCGCGGGCAGGGCACCGGCTATTCGGGCATCGAGAACCCGCTGTTCTTCAAAGAGAACACCCGGATGTTCTACGGCGATGCCAAGGACAGCGTGAACAAGCTGCTGCCGCTGCTGGATTGAGCACAGAAAGGGGCGCCTTCGGGGGCCCCTTTTCCTCTTCCGGATCGATTCGTGCATGGCTTGCCCGCCATCCGGGCAATGCGACTAGCAAGAAATCGTAAATACTGTATCAACGAATTCCGCAGCCATCAGCTTGCCAACAGGCTTGCGTCGCTGCCTTTCCCCGCGCTGAGATGAGATTGTTAACAATTCAGCAGGGGCGGAAAAATGAATCACGCAGATTATGTTCATATCAGCGGCGGCGATCCGTCGCTGTATAATGAGGATCTGGCGCCAGTCCCGCACGAGCGGCGAAACTGGGGCAGTTTCGAGATCTTCAACGTCTGGAACAACGATATTCAAAGCCTGTTTGGCTATACTCTAGCGGCATCGCTGTTCCTGTCATACGGGCTGAATGGTTGGCTGACTTTCGCCGCAATCGTGGTGGCCGGGCTTCTGGTGATGTGGCTGGTGAACCTGTCGGGGCGCCCGTCTGTCCGCTACGGTATTCCATATGCGGTCATGGCGCGTTCGGCGATGGGTGTGAAGGGCGCGCGGTTTCCCGCACTTGTGCGCGGGATCGTCGCGATCTTCTGGTATGGCGTGCAGACCTATTTCGCCTCGACCGCCGTTGCGCTGGCAATCCATGCGCTGTTCGGGATCGAACATGGGGCAGGGGGCTTTCTGGGACTGACCGGGATCGACTGGATCGCTTATATCATCGTCGCCGGATTCCAGATCGGACTGTTCCTGATGGGCATCGAATGGGTCGGCAAGTTCCTGAACTGGGCCGGCCCCTTCGTCTATGTGGTGATGATCGCCCTTGCGCTGATGATCTGGTGGAAGGCCGGCAACGGTATCTTCTCTGAGATCGGGGTGATTTTTCAGGGCGATGAAACGGAAGGTCAGGTCATTTCCGGATTTGTCGCGGTCGTCGGCACAATGGTCGCTTATTTCGCCGCGGTGGTCATCAATTTCGGCGATTTCTCGCGCTTTGTGAAGACCGAGGAGCAGATGCGGGCCGGCAATTTCTGGGGGCTGCCGGTGTCGATGGCGTTCTTCAGCTTTATCGCGCTGTTCATCACCGCAGGCGCGGTCGTGCTGTTCGGTGAGCGACTGACCGATCCTACAGCCATCGTCGAACGCGTGGACAGCCTTGCGCTGACGCTGATTGCGGCGGTGACATTCTTCGCCGCGACCGTCGGGATCAACCTGGTCGCCAACTTCATTCCGGCGGCCTATGACATCGCGAACATGTCGCCCTCGACCATCAGCGCCCGGACCGGCGGCATCATCACGGCCGCGATCGCCTTTGTGATCGGTGCATTGTGGGTGTCGCTGATTTCGACCATCGGGATTGCCGGGTTCGTGGACACGCTGGGGGCGATTCTGGCGCCGCTCTACGGGATCCTGATCGCGGACTATTATGTGGTTCAGAAGCGACACTTGGTCATAGATCAGCTTTTCACCGAAGACCCGGCAGGCCGGTATTACTATGATGGCGGCTGGAACATGCGCGCGATCGCAGCGGTGGGACTTGCGGCCCTGTTTTCGATCGGGACCGTCTGGCTTCCGGCGCTGCAGGCCCTTTCGGGCTTTGGCTGGCTGATCGGCGCGGTACTGGGCGGGGTGCTGTACATCGTGCTGTGCGGCCGAAGATAAAGGAGACTGGCGTGGGCCCGGCAACCGAACATCCCTTGCGCTATGCGCTGGTGAATGAACTTCATGCCCGGCCCTCGCCCCGTCTGGGGGCGCCATCGACCTGTGCTTTCGTCGCCTTCAAGGAACCCCGGGACGCCGTGAACCGTGATCGCGGTCGCGATGTGGCCCATCTGGAACAGTTGACCGGCCGTCACGGCGCGCCGCGGCCCGACCCCGACGAAAGCCACTATCAGGGCCAGTTGGGACGGCACGAACTGAAATGGGAAAGCCATACCGAGTTCGTGACCTACATGGCCACCACCCCCGGTCTGCCCGCGCGCGCCTTCGATCCATCGGCGGCCGCGATATTTCCGGATGAATGGCAACAGGCGGCGCCGGGCAAGCGGGTGGCGGCGGTGCTGGTCCAGATCGACCTTCTGCCAGAGGATCCGCAAGAGGTTCTGGACAGGATTGGTGACTGGTTCGCGCGCGACAGCCTGACCGCCGTCTGGGTGCTTGATGAGACGGCGATGATCGCAGGAGATTTCCGCATCGACGCGGATGGCTGGATGCGCTTTGCGCTGTTTGTCAGGCCGGACACCGGTTCCGGCAGGATCGGGCGGATTGTCCATCGGGTCGTCGAACTGGAGACCTATCGCGCCATGTCGATGCTGGGGCTTGGGCGCGCGCGCAGCCTGTCGCGCCGCCTCAACGAGTTAGAGCCGCGCCTGTCCGCGATCGTCGATGGAATGACCGAGGACAGGCCCGCGGATGCACTGCTGCAGGAACTGCTGTCGGTCTCGGCCGAGTTGGAGGCGCAGGCGGTCCAGCATTCCTTCAGATTCGGAGCCACGGCGGCCTATGAAGCCATCGTGATGGATCGGATCAGTGCACTGCGCGAGACGCGCTTCATGGGGCGGCAGATGCTGACCGAATTCATGCGCCGCCGGTATCAACCTGCGATGCGGACGGTCAAATCGAATGAAACGCGCCTGAAGACAATGGTCGAACGCGCCGCCCGCGCGGGCGAGTTGCTGCGCACCAGGGTCGATGTCGAACGATCCGCGCAGAACCAGGATCTGCTGGAACGAATGGACCGCAGGGCCGATCTGCAACTGCGACTGCAGCATACCGTCGAGGGTTTGTCAGTCGTCGCGATCAGCTATTACGCGGTCGGGCTGCTTTCCTATGCCTTGTCGCCGCTTGCCCATGCCATCGGTCTGGACAAGTCCTACCTGATAGCCGGGATGACGCCCGTTGCGGTGCTGCTGGTCTGGTGGGCCATGCGGCAAGTGCGACGGCGGCTTCAGCAGCCCGGCGAACGCGGGCATTTGTGACTTGCGGGTTGCGTTTGCGAACGCGATAACGCGGGCAGGGGACTTGCAAGGGAAAGCAGCGATGCGGCGATATCTCGGGCTTCTGGCTGTGTTGACCCTATCGGCATGCGGCGTGCCTTTCGTGCCGTTCATCTGAACCATATGGAGATGCGGATTTGTCGAGGAAACTGACGATGTATGGGTTGGCCCATTGTTCGACCTGTCAGAAGGCCCAGGCCGCCCTGCAGGACCACGGCTGGTCGGTCGAATTTCGCGATGTCCAGAAAGAGCCGTTGTCCCAGGAAGAACGGACAAGGCTGGTGGCCGAGTTCGGCGACAAGATCATCAACCGCGCCAGCCTGACGTGGCGCGGCATGTCCGAACAGGAACGTCTGGCTGATCCCGTCGTCATGATGGGCGAGAAGCCCAGTGTGATGAAGCGGCCGGCGATCATGGCAGACGACCTGCGGCTGCTTGGCTGGACCGCGAATGTCAAACGTGCGCTGGACGTGCCGGCCTGACGCCCGACGCGCCGATCACAGCTTTCGGTTGGCCAGCGACGCCAACAGGGGCCGGACGGGAGACAGATCATAGCCTGCGCCTGTCGCGGTCTCCAGGATTTCGGTTTCGGGACGCTTGCTGGCCTGACTTAGTGCCCACAGAACCGTGCAGCGGTGACCCGAGCGGCAATAGGCAATCACCGGCGCATGTCCGGCGGACGCGGCGCTGAAATCGGTTATCAGTTCAGGCGTGATCTGGCCGGGATGGAACGGCAGATAGTGATACTGCATCCCGGCTGCCTCGGCCGCCTTCGCCATCACCTCGTGATCGCAATCGGCACCGACCTCCTGATCGGGGCGATTGTTGATCAGAACCTTGAAGCCTGCCGCAGCCAGATCGGCCACGTCCTCGGGCCTGATCTGCGCGGATACCGCAAGATTGGGGCTGAGTTGACGCAGATCCATGACGACCCTTTCGTTGTCGAATGCGACTGCCCCAGTGCCGTCATTGCGATCGTTATGTCAAGTTTGCGACCCGCGTGCTGAGAAAAAAGTCGCGGGGTTGCCCAGGATTCAGTCAATCGATCACCGATCACGATATTGGCGTCTTATCGCAACGCTTCGGCTTCGATCAGGCGGGGAAGTCCTTCGAAATCACCGAAAGATTCCCGAAATATCAGATTTTCCAAGGGGATTTGTCGGTAACCTCGATCATAGATCAGGAACGGGACCGGCACGGCGGCTGCACAGGCCGCATCGAACTCGCTGTCGCCCACATAGATTGCCTTCGGGGTTTCCGGGTCGGCGCCAAGCGCCGCAAGGGCGGCACGCAACGGCGCGGGATCGGGCTTTTTCTCGGGCATGGAATCGCCGCCGATGATGGTTGCGAACATTCTGTCGATCCCGAAATGCTCCAGTATCGCCCGTGTCGGTCCAAGCGGCTTGTTCGTGCAGATCCCCAGCGGATGCCCGCGATCCGCCAGTTGCCCCAACGCCTCTGGCACCCCGGGAAACATTCGCGTCAGCGAAGTTGCCGTGTGGTATCGGGTCATGAACGACGCGACCAGATCGCGCTGGTGGGACGGATCGACTCCGGTCGCCGCGACGACCTTGGTCCACAGCACGTCCACACCGCCGCCGATGAAACTGCGCACACGGTCGAGGCTGAGAGGCGCAATCTGGTTTTGGCGAAGCACCGCGTTCACGCAAGCATGGATGTCGGGCGCGCTATCGATCAGTGTGCCGTCAAGATCGAAAACGACCGGGCAGGGCGCCATACAGACATTCATGCAGCTTTCCACTTTATTGAACAACCCATCGAAGGCGTCTGATTTTCTGGACCTTTCCCGGTTTCGGCGATTTCAAGCATCGCCTCTAGCAGTTCGCGGCGCGCGTCCTGAGGGCCGGCAGTTCTGGCCGATGAATCGAACCGTCCTCGATACTGCAGTTGACCGGCGGCGTTGTAGCCGAAGAAATCCGGGGTGCATTCCGCACCATAGGCCTGTGCGACAGCCTGCGTTTCGTCATAGAGATACGGAAAGGTAAAGCCGTGACGATCGGCTTCGGTCTTCATGTGCTCGGGTCCATCCTGAGGATAATCCGCGACATCGTTCGCCGAGATGGCGACGACGCCGATGCCGGCGGCCTGCATCTCTTTCGCGTCGCGAACGATCCGGTCGATGATCGACTGGACATAGGGGCAATGGTTGCAGATGAACATGATCAAAGTGCCGTTCGGACCGGTGACATCCTCCAGGCAGTAGCTGCGTCCATCCGTGCCGGGCAGGATGAAATCATGCCAAGGCGCGCCGAAATCGCACACGGGTGGTGAAACGGCCATGTGATCCTCCTTCATGCTGTTCGGGCGATCTTGGGGAAGCCCGGAAGCCGGGACAAGTCTGTAAATGGTCGCAGGGTTAATCTTGATCGGCCCGGAACACGAAGGCATCTCCGTCGCGGATTACCTTGCCGATTCCACCGTCGGGAAGGTGATAGCCGATGATCACTGATCCTGATTCTGCTAGCTGATTCAAAACCTTCTGACGCGTTTCCGCACCTTTTTCTGGGTTTTGATCGCTGCCCGACGGCAGCCATGGACGCTGAAAGCCCAAATGCGGCGTGGTGACCACATCACCGGCGACGAATGCCTTGCCGGCAAGGTCGAAACTTGTATGGCCCGGCGTATGTCCGGGGGTCAGAATGGCCTTGATGCCGCTTGCGACCTCGTCACCGTCCTCGAAGGTTTCAAGCCGGTCACCAAGCGTCTCGATCCGCCGCCGCGCACCCGCAACGAAGCTTTGCCGAGACGGATCAATGCTTTCCATTGTTGCTGGAGCCATCCAGTAATCACGTTCGACACGATTTATCAGGTGGCGTGCGTTGCTAAACAGCGGCTCATCGAAATCATCCAGAACGCCCCAGATATGGTCGGGATGCGCGTGAGTGAAGACAACATGCGTGATCTGATCGGCTGAGATTCCGACAGCATCCAGCGCTTCGGAAAGCTTGCCTGCGCTTGGCATGAAATCGGGCCCCGAACCTGCATCGAACAGGATCAGATCTTCGCCGCGGCGCATCAGCGTCAGGTTCAGCGGAGAATCGTAGCTGTCGCCGTCAAGCCCGGCGCTTGTCAGGATGTCGTTGACCTCGTCGCGACTGACGCTCTCCGGTATCAGGAAATCCATGGGCAATACCAGTTTGCCGTCGGAAAGCGTTTGAATCGAGAATCCGTCGAACTCCGCCTCGGTGATTGCCCAGGCACGGGAACCAACAAGTCCGAGCGCGGCAACACAGTGAAGAAGATGGCGGCGGGTCAGGTTTTTCATAGGGGTCCTCCAGTAGGACACATGCTAACATAAGGATATGATGCCGGCATACCGCATTTATGTTCCATAATACTGATTATTACGCTTATAGATCGCCTTGGTTTTGCAGCTTCTATCGCTGAGTTCGCCGCCTTGATCCGACACTCCCCTTGTGCAGCGAAGTTCGCCATGCTGACCCAAGGCCTCTTGTGCGCATCTCAAGGCTCGGAACCGTTGGGCCGCTTCAGGCGTCATCTTCCCAGTGATCTTTTCCTCAGGACCGACGAAAACAAGGAACATCTCATGCGTACTATGACCTCTATACTTGTTGGCGGCATGCTGTTTGTGATTGCTGCCTGTGGAAACAATGCCACGGAACGTGCCGCCACAGGCGGTTTGGGTGGCGCCGTTGTCGCGGGACCTGCTGGCGCCGTCGTCGGTGGTACGGTCGGTGCCGCGACCGCGGAATAAGCCCATCAGTTGGCCGCTGTGGTGGCGCATCGTCGCGGCGGCCATTCTTCCGTGACCTTGCGGCGCTTTCCTGCATCCCCTACATCTGGCGAGGAACCAGGAAGGACTATGCCATGGCGATGGAAGCTCATGACATTGAAATGCTGATCCGTCGGGCGTTCCCCGACGCCGTGATCACGATCACCGATCTGGCCGGCGATGGGAACCACTACGCGGCCGAGGTCATCGACGAGAGTTTTCGCGGCAAGAACCGGGTGCAACAGCAGCGTGCCGTCTATGCCGCCTTGCAAGGCAAGATGGATGGCCCCGCAGGCGAACTTCACGCTCTTGCCCTGACGACCAAGGCGCCTGACTGATCAGACGCCCGACCTGCAACAAGATGACATCGACCCGCCCATGGCGGGTTTCCGACCGAAAGGACCGACCAGATGAGCGATGTGAAGACCCGGATCCAGGATATGGTGGATGCCGCAGATGTCGTGCTGTTCATGAAGGGTACGAAGGAAATGCCGCAATGCGGGTTTTCCAGCCGCGTGGCCGGCGTTCTGAACTATATGGGCGTCGACTACCGCGACGTGAACGTGCTGTCTGACGAGGAAATACGGCAAGGTATCAAGGATTATTCCGACTGGCCGACGATCCCGCAACTGTATGTCGCCGGCGAGTTTGTCGGCGGTTGCGACATCATCACGGAAATGACCCTGTCCGGAGAGCTGGACCAGCTGTTCGATCAGAAGAAGGTCGCCTACGACAAGGCGGCAGCCGAGAAGATCCGCGAAGCCAACGCCTGATTTTATGGGGCTTTGACAACCTAACGCAATACGCGGCCGGGCACCCTGCCCGGCCGTTTGCATTGCCCGCAGGGGCAACCTGAGATGCCCGCGCTTTCTGCTTTGACCTGTGTCGGAAAGCCTCCTAACCTGCTGCCTCATAAGCAATCAGGGAGGAAAAAATGACGCTTCGCAGCAAGTTGGTGGCCGCCGCCGCCGTGGTGACGCTTGGCGCCGTGCCGTTCGCGGCAGGGGCACAGCAATTCATCAACATCCTGACCGGCGGAACCTCGGGCGTCTACTATCCGGTCGGCGGCGCACTGTCCAAGATCTACACGGACGGCATCCCCGATGCGAAGGTTCAGGTCCAGTCCACCAAGGCCAGCGTCGAAAACCTGAACCTGTTGCAGCAGGGCAAGGGCGAGATCGGGATCGCCCTTGGTGATTCGGTCAAGTTCGCGGCCGAAGGCAACCCCGAGGCTGGCTTTCCGCAACCACTGGAGAATTTGCGCGGAATATCCGCAATGTATCCCAATTTCATCCAGATCGTCGCCAGCGAGGAGTCCGGCATCAAGACGCTGGACGATCTGCGTGGCAAAGCCCTGTCCGTGGGGGCGCCGAAATCGGGGACCGAGCTGAACGCACGCGCGATCCTGCAGGCGGCTGGCATGGCCTATGACGATCTGGGCAAGGTCGAGTATCTGCCCTTCGCGGAATCTGTCGAACTGATGAAGAACCGTCAGCTTGATGCGACGTTGCAATCGGCGGGTCTTGGCGTCGCATCGTTGAAGGATCTGTCCACGTCGATCCCGATCACGGTCGTCTCGGTCCCGGAAGACATCGCCTCGACGCTGGGGGCACCCTATGTCGCCGAAACGATCCCCGCGAACACCTATGACGGCCAGACCGAAGATGTCCCGACCGTTGCCGTGATCAATTTTCTGATCAGTTCGACCGAGGTCAGCGATGACACGGCCTATCAGATGACCAAGCTGATGTACGAGAACCTGGATGAGTTGAAGGCCGCGCATGCCGCCACTGCCAGCATCGATGTCAAGAACGCGCTGACCGGAATGCCGGTGCCGGTCCATCCCGGCGCAAAGCGCTACTATGATGAGGTCGGCGTCAGCGCCGAATAATCTGGCACATCTGCCGCCAGTGTCGGGGGCCGGGATCACGCATCCCGGCCCGCCTGGACAACATCGGATGACATCATGACCGACCTGCGCCACCCTGCCCCCGTCGGCGATGCCGATCTGACGATCCGTGATCCTTTGGCCGAGAGCTTTCCCGAAGGACGGGAAGGCCGTGCCCTGTTCTGGATTGCCGTGGCATTCTCGCTGTACCAGATCGCGATCGCCGCCCATCTGGTGACCCTCAGCAGTCAGATCCAGCGGGCCCTGCATCTGGGCTTTCTGATGTTGCTTTGCTTTCCGCTGCTGGCGGCGCTGCGCGGGCGTGGTCGGATGGGCAAGCTGTTGTCCTGGGCGCTGGCGGGACTTGGCGTGGTGGTCGCGGGATATCAGTGGGTCGAATATGTCCCTCTGATGATGCGTTCCGGGATGCTGAACCAGTGGGATGTCGTGATCGGCGTGCTGGCGCTGATCACCACATTCGGCGCGGCCTATGTCGTGATGGGGCCGGCGCTGCCGATCGTTGCCGGGCTGTTTCTGGTCTATGCGCTGTTCGGACAGTATTTCCCCGGACCACTTGTGACGCGCGGGTATGATTTCGCCCAGGTGGTCGAACAGATGTCCTTCGGGACCGAGGGCATCTATGGCACGCCGCTGTATGTCAGCGCGACTTACATCTTCCTGTTCATCCTGTTCGGCTCTTTTCTTGAAAAGGCCGGCATGATCCGGTTGTTCACCGATGTCAGTCTGGGCTTGGTCGGGCACCGCATGGGCGGCGCAGCCAAGGTCAGCGTCGTCAGTTCGGGCATGATGGGCACGATCTCGGGTTCGGGCGTGGCCAATGTCGTGACCACCGGACAGTTCACGATCCCGCTGATGAAAAGTTTCGGCTATCGATCCGCATTCGCTGGCGGGGTCGAGGCCACATCGTCGATGGGCGGCCAGATCATGCCGCCCGTGATGGGCGCGGTCGCCTTCATCATGGCCGAGACGCTTGGCGTCGCCTATGTCGAGGTCGTCCGTGCCGCGATCATTCCCGCGATCCTCTATTTCGCCAGCGCCTTCTGGATGGTCCATCTTGAGGCGGGTCGCCGCGATCTGCGCGGCATGTCCAAAGAGGATCTGCCATCGGCTCGCAAGGCGCTGCGCGAACGCTGGTATCTGATCCTTCCTTTGGCAGTGCTGGTCTATCTGCTGTTCTCGGGCTACACGCCGCTGTTTGCGGGCACCGTTGGCCTCGGACTGACCATCATGCTGATCCTTGGCGCCTCGGCCGCGCTGGGATTGCCGGGAACGGTGCTGAAGACGATCTTCTGGATCGGACTTGGGCTTGTTGCGGCCAGTTTCCTGCGCTTTGGCAATACCGCGCTATGGGGCGGGATTGCCGCGTTGCTGGTCTGGAACATGATCTATTCGGGCGGGCGCAAGACGATCTGGCAGGTCATCGAAAGCCTGGCCGAAGGGGCCAAGACCGCCCTGCCCGTCGGCGTTGCCTGTGCGCTTGTCGGCGTCATCATCGGCACCATGACTCTGACCGGGGCCGCGAATACCTTTGGCCTGTATATCGTGTCGGTCGGCCAGAACAGCCTGATCCTGTCGCTGATCCTGACGATGATCACCTGCATCGTTCTGGGCATGGGTATCCCGACGATCCCGAACTATATCATCACCTCGACCATCGCGGCGCCTGCCCTGCTGGAGTTGGGTGTGCCGCTGATCGTCAGCCACATGTTCGTGTTCTATTTCGGGATCCTGGCCGACCTGACCCCGCCCGTCGCACTGGCCTGTTTTGCCGCCGCGCCGATCGCGAAAGAGAACGGGCTGAAAATCAGCTTCGAGGCACTGAAGGTGGCCGCCGCCGGTTTCGTGATTCCCTATATGGCGGTCTATACGCCCGCCCTGATGCTGCAGGATGGAGGCCCGCTGGCGCAGGCCATCGGATATTCTGCAGCCGTCGCATATATCGTAGCGAAATGTGTGATCGCCATTGGTCTGTGGGGCATCGCCGTGATCGGCTGGCTGGGGCAAAGACTGCCGATCCGGCAACGGGTGTTGGCCGCGGTCGCCGCATTCACGCTGATCGCCGCGCTACCGCTGACGGACGAGATCGGCCTGGCGCTTACGGCGCTGTTCGTCGGTCTATGGTGGCTGCGGACGCGTCGCTCATGAGCACTTGCCTTCTGGCCGGCGCCGTGGCCCTGTCCCTGAGCGCGCGAAATTTCACATTGGAATGGACACATTCGATCGAGCATGTGGTCTGGCGCGAATTCTGGCGGGTCGAAACAGACCGGCTGGTTCTGACTGGTGCCGCGATAAAAGGGTCTGGTGCCGGCATGGAACCTGGGCCGGACGCCGTGCTGCGCGATGGTTGGTGGGTCTGGACGCCCGATCTTGCGCCGCAGCGCGAACTGCTGTTGGCCGCCAGCGGGGCGACGGGCGGCGGCTGGCGGATCTGTGACGGCGCGCGGACCTGCCACGAATTGGGCGAGGCTTCGGGTGAAGCCATTTCTTTGCGCCCCTGTCCAGCAAGCGCAGATGACTAGATCGGATCAGGGTTACGAAAAGCTGACAAAGGTTTAATTGCCTTAGCATATGCGGAATGTGATGCTGCTTGCATTATGACCGACTCAAAGCTCCGCTTCGTCATCATCGAAAAGGACAGCTTCATCGCCCACGACATGCAAAGTGGGCTGCAGGCTGCCGTGCCCGGTTGCGATACCAGATGCCTGCCAAATGTCAGCGATGTCGTCGAGCAGCTTCCGTCGGCGGCGGCCGATGCGCGCACGGTGCTTATCACCAAGCTGTCGCTGTCACAGCTTGAGGAAACCGGCCTGTCTTACCTGGCGCAGCAACGTGGCGCTGAGATCGTGGTACGGCTTGGTGAAGATCCCAAAGAAGAAATTGCCCGACGAGGCTGGTTCAGCCTTCAATCACCGTTCACTTGGGACGATCTTGCCGATCTGGTAGGCGCTCTGTCGTCGCGCAGCGTGACGATGTAGCCGGGCAACCCGTCCAGAAAAGGGGATGCGCGCTTTTGCGCATCCCCTGTTTGATTGGCGCTTACAGGAAATCGTCGAAATTGTCGTCCGAACGACGCTTCTCCTGCAGCTTTGCTGCAAGAGTGATGCCAATGGCAAACGCTCCGATCAGCTTAGCCATGCTGCCTGCGTTGCTTTCGGAGGCACGTGTTACACGCTTGTGCGCATCGGCCACCTTTTCGGCATCCAGCCCGACATTCTCGGTACGTTTGCGGACAAACCCGTGGACCGCCCTTTCGGCGCGGTTCGCGGTGTCCTTGGACCGAAAGCCGACGCGGTCCATTAGCGAATGCACCTTGTTCTCGGCCATATCGGCGACGCGCAGCGCCTCGGATTGTGCTCGGCCAACAGCAGCATCGGTTGCCAAGCTGACCCTGGCCTCGACCTCACGGCGCAGGTCTTCGCCTGTCGGCATCGTGTGCTTGGGCTTCGAGGCTACCAGCAGGATAATGATGCCGATCAGAGCGAAACCGCCGCCGACGGAAAGCGATGCCAAGGTTGCACCCCAGCCAACACCATAGGCCAGCCAAGACCATAGGGCGGCAATCAGGAAGCCTACCGCGACGGCAAGAACCACCCCCGCAACAACCTTGAGAACAGAGCGCCGGGCGATATCACCCAGCGCTAGTTGCAGTCTTTGCGCGTAGTCGAACATTCCAGGATCCTAGCGCCGTGCCAGAATCAGCCCGACCAGAAAGCCCACGCCAGCGGCAATGCCAAGCGACTGGGCGGGGTTGCGGCGCACCATTTCGGACAGTTCATCATACCGATCTTCGGCGTAATGCGCGACCTCATCGGCCGTCCGCTGACCCTTCGCATACAGGCGATCTGCCTCGGCGCGTGCGCGCTCGGCGTATTCCTCACCCTTCTCGCGCGCCTGATCGGCATAATGCCGTCCGGTCTCAAGCGCATTTTCTGCCAACTCGGAACCACGCTGACGCAGCTTGTCGGTACCTGAGTTGTCGGCCAGATCACGGGCGGTGTCACGGACGTCGTCGGCGATCTTGCGGGCGCCGTCACGCAGATCGTCACGTGCCTCGCGAGCGGCGGATTCGGCGTCACGCCGAAGTTGTTCGGCGCTAGGGTTCGATTGAGCCATGGAAATATCCTTTCCGAAGGTCGAAGTTGCGTTTCATGTGGAAAACCCGCGGCGATACCGCTTCGTTCCACTGCAACGAAGAAAATTGCACAGCCGGAACAGAAACGTCGGCTTCAGGAACCAGCTAGCTTGCGGCTGGCAAGAACGACTACCTTGGAGAGCGGATCGGTCGCATGCTCGGCCTGTTGTGCATACATCAGCAGCACCCCCGCCCCCAGCTCGGGTGACATTTCCCGTGCAATCAGATCGGCGATGTCCTGGCGAGACTGGCATGAACTGGAAAGGCTGGCGAGGAACTGCAGCGCGGCCGCATCCAGTATCGTCATTTCCGGCTCCATCCGAAGCGGTGGCACATCGCCTGCCCACGTAAAATTCCGCATCGCGGCGCGGCACCCAGGCGTTCCTGAGCGCCTGAAGCTATTATAGCAGCCACTTTAGCAGATGAAGACCTGCCCTTTTCAGTAGGCAGGGTTGCCTATTGCGCGACTTTCCGCCGCACCGCACAGCGTGAAGCGGCATCCGGGCACAGACCGGGTCTGCAAATCACCCTAAATGATCTTGGGGAATGGTACCGCCTCCCCGGCTTGAACGGGGGACCTCTGGATCCACAATCCAGCGCTCTAACCAACTGAGCTAAGGCGGCACGGGAGCGTTCTGTAAACCGGCCCGGATCAGGTTGCAAGCCCGACTTGCCGTGAATTTCCCCACAGGATACAGAAAGCGTCAGCGAAAGCGAGGACAGCGAACGTGAGCATCAATAGCGAAAGCAATATCTCCGCCAACCTGCAGGTCGGCCCCACCGATCAGGGCATGGTGCGGATCTATGTCGAGGCAGAGGGCGTCGATCTGCCGCTGGACTTCGATCCTGACGAGGCAGTCGAGATCGCCGAAGAACTGATGGCCGCCGCCGAGGCCGTGCGACAGATCCGCAGCAAATCAGACAAGCCTAAGAAACCGCGCCGCTAAACGCTTCGGGATCGTTCTGCATCTGCAGTCTCAGGGCGGCGATGCGCGCAATGTCACGGATCAGGCGGTTGCGCCGGGCACCGGCAAGCCGGGTCTCTGGCGCCATCCGCACAATTTCGGCCCCATAGGGATCTGCCATGATCAGCCCGCTGTTGTCAGGCAGAAGTTCGGTCGGAAAATCGGCATCGACAGCCCAGAAATAGCGATCGCACCAATCAAGATAGCCTTGCCATTTTCGGTCCGATGTAAAATCGGCACGGCTGCTTTTGCATTCGATGATCCAGACTTCGGATCTGGGACCGATGCTGATCAGATCGACCCTCAGACCGCGACGTGGAACGAACTCGGTCACCGCAGCGTGGTTCATGCTGTGCAGCAGCCGCGACACGCCGCGCGCCAGGCGTTGCCCGGGCATGTCCGGAGAGATGTCATGGGGCTCTGTCGGGTCAATGGTCTGCATCGCGAAAGACTAGAACGAAGCGGCAACATTGCGCAAGGGCGCCGGCTTCCCGATTCTTGAACACATGACTTGAAAGCACGGCAACTGCGCCCTATCTGTCAGCGGTGGCGGGTTTCTGCTCTGCTCGCGAGCGGCCATTTTTCCACTGGCCTATAACTTTTCCGAGGGGGCTGGCTCTGTCGAGGCCCTGGTCTCGTTACCTGGCACCCACCTGGTACTCCAGGCTTTCGGGAAATCTCGCGCTGCCGCGGCTGCTGCGGTTCCCGCCACTTCCATCACCGCCCTGCCCCGTGGCAGCGGCGGTTTTTGCGTATCCGTCACATGGTAGACATGAAAAAGGGCGGGTATGAACCCGCCCTTCCAGAGAGACAATTGATCCGGTTGGGATCAGAAGCCGTAGACCACAGCAACACCAAGGGTGTTGTCGGTGCGGATCTCGCGGTTTTCCTGATATTCGGTCGTGTAGCTGACGCGGGTTGCCAGCTGATCAGACATCTTGAAGTTCAGGCCCAGCTCGTTGGTGATGACGTCATCGGCATCGCTGGAACCCAGGTAGTCGGTGTCGTTGGTCACGAACATCATGTCGTTGATGCGGTGATACAGACGCGACGACGCGATGTAACCGGTTTCGGTTTCCGAATCGTCGTCGATATACTGCTGACCCGTCTGGGTGTAGCGAACGCCAACACCGGCCTGAACACGCCAGGTCGTGCTGTCGTTGTTGATGATGCGGTAGCCCGGACCGAAGCCAAGGAAGCCATCGCGACGCAGGTCGGTCAGTTCGTCGGCGACGTCAGCGGGGGTTTCCGAACCCTCGGCCTCACCGTCGACCAAGCTGTCGATTTCGAACCGGCCCAGAGCGAAGGCATAGAAGCGGTCGTTGAAGTAGTACTGCGCGTCATAGATCGCGCTGACTTCTTCCTTGTCCTTGTCACCGGTTTCGTTTTCCCCGAACTCGATGGCCAGGCCGACCGACTGGGCGAAAGGTGCCTGATTGTAGGACACGCGGCCAGCAATCGCCAGATCCTGCGATTCCGAGTTACCGGTCGAACCGCTGTACTGCAACGACATCGAACCGAACAGGCCCTGACGACGATCGCTCGGACCGAAGCGATCGGGGTCAGACGAGCGGTCGAAGTCGTCGGTCACATCGTCTTCGATGTCAGTGATGCGATCGTCGATCGCGGCAACACCGGTCGCATTCGCGCCGGTTGCCATTTCGGTCTGGGCGAAAGCCGGAACCGACAGGGCGGCCAGAATTGCGGCGGTGCCGGTCAGCAGCGTAACTTTTTTCATTTTATCCTCACGAGCTGAGTTTCGTTGTCCTGACCCGTTTCCGGTGCCAGAGCATCTCTGCTGAACATGAATTAGTATTGCCCGCCGCCGGTTCATAGGCGGTCGAAGGACATCAAGGGATGCCGAAAATGTGAGGAGTCATGATGCGGTGATAGGGTGGCGAAAAAATGCCGAAATATAACCGTGACCGCAAAATGTGGAACCAAACTATTTTACGCTCAACTGCGGTTTCTAAAACGAAAATCCGCCATAGATGCGCCCGAAATCAGGAGCTGACCCGTCCGGAACATCGAAATATTTCCGTGACTGCCTATAAGTTAAGCAAGTAACAACGGCGACGCGTGTCGTGTTCCTGTTGCATATTCAGCACGAGGTGGATGAATTCTGCCGCAGGTTGAAGTGCCGTGTCGGTCATCTGCGCGCGCACGCCTGCTGAGAAGAAGGTCTAAGGCGGTTCAGAAAGATCCCGGTGCCGCCGCATGGCGGGGGCGAATCGGCAAGCCGCATCACGGCGATTCCGAACTGCACGGCTGCAAACACGATCATGTTGAGGATGATAAGCGTGATTCCGGCAAGCCAACCGTCCCTGCTGCCCAGCACCAGATGCCGCAGGCCACCCACATCCAGCAGCAACAGCAGCGCGACGAACACGACCGACAGCCCAAGCCCTGCAAGCGCGCTGAAGATGTAAAGGCGAACAAGGCGCGGCATTGAAGAACCCGGAGTTGGCAGCATGATTGCTGCCTCTACCTTACCCGATCCCGCGAAGGAGTGAACAGCTTAGTTTGATGCTTTCGCGAAATCGTCCGGGCGCAACTGCCGCGCGACATGATCCAACACGGCATTCACGAATTTCGGCTCTTTGCCTTCGGTAAAGAAGGCTTCGGCCAACTGGACATATTCCGTAATCACCACGCGCGACGGTGTTCGCGGTGTCACAAGCTCTGCCCCGGCAGCACGGAACAGCGCCCGCAACACCGGGTCGATCCGGTCTATCGGCCATTTGGCGACCAGCCCGCGATCTGTGGCCTGGTCGATTTTCGACTGCCAGGTGACCGCATCACCGACAATCCGTTCAAACAACGCCTCGTCCGCCTCGGGCGATACGCCCTCGGCCTCTTCGGCACCGATGCGATAGGTCCGGAATTCTTTCAGGACGCGATCGGCGGATTGTCCCGCGGATTCCATCTGAAATAGCGCCTGAACGGCATAAAGCCGTGCGGCGCGGCTGAGTGTGCGGCGATCGCTGCGTGGGGTCGCCCCCTTGTCGGCATTTCCGCTCATGACCGGTCCTGCCCTTCCAGCTGTCCCGCAAGGCGGATCAGATCCGGATCACCGGGAGGGTTCGGGCTGCGATGCCCCGACCATTTACGCGACAGCGCCACCAGATGCAGCGCCGCGGCGGCCGCGCCGCCACCTTTGTTCTGTCCGGTCGGATCGGCCCGCACTTCGGCCTGGGCGACATTCTCGACCGTCAGGATGCCATTCCCGATGCAGACCCCCTGCAACCCCAGCAGTGTCAGTGCGCGCGAACTGTCATTGCAGACCGTATCATAATGGGTCGTTTCGCCCCGGATCACACAGCCAAGCGCCACGAACCCATGATAATTCGCCTGTCGTGCAGCGATGCCGATGGCCGTCGGAATTTCCAGCGCGCCCGGCACCTCGACCACATCCAACGCCGCGCCCGCCTGTTGTGCGGTGCCACGCACACCTTGCAACAGCGCGTCCGCGATATCCTTGTAGTAGGGCGCGACCACCGCCAGCAGGCGAACCGGCTGTTCGAAGCGTGGCAGATCAAGCTGATGGTGCTGGGTGTTCGATGCCATGCGCTCAGTCCTTTGGAATAGGCCGCGTGGAATGGATCGAAAGCCCGTAGGCGTCAAGCCCCACCACCTTCACAGGGGCGGAATTCGTCAGCAGCACCAGTTCAGACAGTCCCAGAGCCGACAGGATCTGCGCCCCCAGACCATATTGACGCAAGGTATGCGGCCCGACCTCGCCCGGCGAGGCGACGGCATTTGTCAGGTCACGGATCAGCACCACGACGCCCCTGCCCTCTTTCGCGATTTCGGCCATCGCCGCGGGCAGGCTGCCGGCGTCCTCGCGACCGATTCCCAGAACGTCGTGCAGCGGATCCAGCGCATGCATGCGGACCAGAACCGGACCTTGCGCAGTCAGATCGCCCTTGGTCAGCACGATATGTTCGGCTCCCTGCGTCTCGTCGGCGAAGACCCGCATCATCCAGTCGCCACCATGCAAAGAGTTGACGGCGCGCTGGCTGCGTTCGGCAATCAGGTTGTCGTGGCGGCGGCGATAACGGATCAGATCGCTGATCGTGCCGATCTTCAATCCGTGCTTCTGCGCGAATGCCACCAGGTCAGGCAGCCGCGCCATGCTGCCATCCTCGTTCATGATCTCGCAGATCACGCCTGACGGGTTCAGCCCCGCGAGCCGCGAAATATCGACCGCTGCCTCGGTGTGGCCCGCACGAACCAGCACGCCCCCATCGCGGGCGCGAAGCGGGAAGATGTGGCCGGGGGTGGCGATGTCGGCCGCGCCCTTGCCGGGATCGATGGCGACACTGACCGTGCGCGCCCGGTCATGCGCGCTGATGCCGGTTGTGACGCCTTCGCGCGCCTCGATCGACATGGTGAACGCCGTTTCGTGACGACTGGAATTCTTCGGGCTCATCAGCGTCAGGCCCAACGCATCGATGCGATCACCCGGCAGCGACAGACATATCAGGCCACGGCCATGCGTCGCCATGAAGTTGATTGCATCCGGGGTCGCCATCTGCGCCGGAATGACCAGATCGCCTTCATTCTCGCGATCTTCGTGATCGACGAGGATGAACATGCGACCGTTGCGGGCATCCTCGATGATCTCCTCGATCGACGAGATGGCCTCTCCAAGATCGCTTTCGACCGGGCCGGGTTCTTCATACTGCATGTTGGTTCCCCTGGAAATTCGATGTGCTGTCCGTGACTTCCGCCGGTGGCGCCCGGTCGGGGCCCGCCCATTTGCGGTTCAGGTGCACGCTGCGCTCCACCTCAGTGATCTGTCATTCCGGCCTCAGCCAATCGCGCGACATAGCGTGCCAGCGTATCGATCTCGAGGTTGACGGAATCGCCCTCGGCTACCTCGCCCCAAGTCGTCACCTGGCGGGTATGCGGGATCAGGTTCACGCCAAAGCGGTTGCCCGACACCTCGTTCACCGTGAGTGACGTGCCATTCAAGGCGACCGAGCCTTTCTGCGCGACGAAACGCGCCAGCTCAGTCGAAACTTCGAATGTCAGGCGCAGGCTGTCCCCCTCGGTCATCATGTTGACGATCCGCGCCACGCCGTCGACATGACCGCTGACGATATGTCCGCCCAGCTCGTCGCCGACCTTCAATGCACGTTCAAGATTAAGCTGTTTGCCGACGGCCCATCCATTCGCACCGATATTCGTCTTTGCGATCGTTTCGGCCGAAATATCGACATCGAACCAGTCCGCGCCCTTTGAAATCACGGTCAGGCACACGCCGTCGCAGGCGATCGAGGCACCCAGATCGACAGTCGTCATGTCATATCCGCAGCCGATGCGGGCACGCATGTCGCCGCGCATCTCGACAGCGCGGACGGTTCCGATATCCGTGATGATCCCGGTGAACATCCCCGAACCCCCAATTCCTTGTTGCGGTTGACCTAGGACATCGCCCGCGCCCGCGCAAGCGTCGCAGATGCGGACCAAACCGTCCAAACCATGAAGCTGCACGCGAAAATTGTGGAAATCGTAACACTTGCATGCGATGAGATGCGAAACCGTCAGAACCGCGTTTCAGGATGCTTCACCAGACCGTGCCCGTTGGAACCCAGAAGAACGATGATCCGCCTTCGGATCGCGTCTTCCTGCTGCTTCAGGGACCGCACGGCCCGTTCTTCGATCAGCTGGGACGGCTGCTGCGCGATGCTGGCGCCTCGGTCTGGCGCTGTGGCTTCAACGCAGGTGACGAATTTTTCTGGTCCGACAAGGCGCATTACATTCGTCATGAAGGCTCGATGCAGGATTGGCCGGCGCATCTGGACAGGATCCTTGTCGAAAAGGGCGTAACGGATATCGTGCTTTACGGCGATGTGCGCCCGATCCACGACATCGCCCGCAGCGCCACACAGGACGATGACCTGCGCCTGCATGTCTTCGAGGAAGGCTATCTTCGCCCCTATTGGATCAGCTATGAACGCGGCGGATCAAACGGGCATTCGCCGATGCTTCGGATTCCGCTGTCGCAGATGCGCGCCGCGTTGCGTGACTCGGGCAACGAGATACACCGCCCGCCGGCCCATTGGGGGGACATGCGTCACCACAAGTTCTATGGTGCCTTGTATCATTTTCTGGTGCTTGTCGCGAATGGCGGCTATCGCCGGTATCAGGGGCACCGTGCGATATCGGTCGCGCAGGAATTCCGGCTGAATCTGCGGCGTTTCCTGATGTCGCCGCTGTATAACCTGACGACACGATTGCAATGGCGCAAATGCAGGCTGGCGGGATGGCCGTATTCGCTGGTTCCGATGCAGCTTGAACACGATTCGAATTTCCTTGGCCATTCTGCGTTCAGCAGCAACGCGCAGTTCATCGACACGGTGGTCGCAGAGTTCGCCAGGTCGGCGCCTCGCCACCATCATCTGATTTTCAAGGCCCATCCGCTTGAGGATGGGCGTGCGGGGAATCGCAGTTCGGTCCGGGCTGCCGCGGCAAGGTTCGGGGTCGCCGGTCGCGTGCACTATCTGCGCGGCGGCAAGCTGGCAGCACAGCTTGCCCATGCGAAATCGGTGATCACCGTGAACTCGACGGCGGCACAGCAGGCGCTGTGGCGCGGCATTCCCGTGAAGGCGCTGGGGCGCGCGATCTACGCCAAACCGGGCATCATCGCAGACCAGTCGCTGGCCGATTTCTTCGCCGACCCGCAACCTCCCGATCCCGGCGCGTATCGGGTGTTGCGCGACTATCTTCTGCAGACCAGCCAGATCCCCGGCGGATTTTATTCCCAGCGGTCGCGCGCGCACGCCTTGCGGCTTGTCGCGGACCTGATCCTGCAGGCCGAAGATCCGTACGAGGCGCTCGCTCAGGGGCGTGTCGCACATCGGCACCAGATATTCGATCTTGGAGCCTGAGATCGCACGAAATGGTGGTGCCGCCGGGTCTCTGCGGCTAGATTGGGCACGAAAACCAGATCATAACCTGGCATGAGAATAACGGGAGTTTCAGAGGTGACAGTCTTTTCTTCACGGGCCGGCGTCCTGCGCCTGAGCATGCTTGCGGCGCTGGTCGTTCTTAGCGCCTGCGGATTGCCACGCTCGGGGCCGAACAAGAATGAAATCTACGCCGGTGCTGTCGAGCGCGGCGGAAACGCCCATGTGATCTATGTCAACGATCATGTGACACGTGCGACGAACTTTGCGCCGACCTACGGTTTCTCGAACAGTTTCCTTCGCGCAGGACAGGTCGGCGCCGACGAAATCCGCTCCGGCGACGTTCTGGGGCTGTCGATCTGGGAAAACGTCGATGATGGCCTGCTGACAGCGCTTGGGTCCAGTTCGACCGCCCTGACCGAAATTCAGGTGGACAGTGCCGGTTATATCTTCGTCCCCTATGCGGGTCGCATCCGTGCCGCCGGAAACAGCCCCGAACAACTGCGCCAGATCATCACGGACCGGCTTAGCGCACAGACCCCCGACCCGCAGGTGACTGTCAGCCGCGTCGCAGGAAACGGTGCGACGGTCTCGGTCCTGGGCAAGGTGATGGCACAGGGCGTGTATCCCATCGAACGGCCCACACGGTCGCTGTCGGCGATGCTGGCACGCGCCGGCGGCGTCTCGGTGGAACCCGAGGTGGCAGTTGTCACCGTCAAGCGCGGCAACCAGCAGGGCAAGGTCTGGTTGACGGATCTTTACGGCAGCAGGTCCAACGACATCGCGTTGCGTCCCGGCGACATCGTCCTGGTTGAGGAAGATCAACGCAGCTTCACCGCGTTGGGCGCATTGGGCGGACAGACGCGGGTGCCGCTGGGGAACGAAGCCATCAACGGGGTGGAAGCAATCGCGATGGTTGGCGGCCTCAGTTCGGCTTTGGCAGATCCGACCGGGGTCTTCGTGCTGCGCGATGAGCCTGAATCGGTGGCCAGCAATGTGTTGGGCAAGCCGGTGAACGGCATGCAGCGGATCGCGTATGTGCTGGATCTGACACGTCCAAACGGGCTGTTTCTGGCGCGCGATTTCCTTATCCGTGACGGCGACACCGTCTATGTGACCGAAGCGCCTTACGTCCAGTTCTCGAAAGTCCTGGCCGCTGTCACGGGCAGCGCAGATTCGGCAGACTCGCTGACCTCGATCGGCGATTAGACCGCGCATGCGCGAAACCGAAGATCAGGCCGTCGGGGACGATCCCCGGCGGCTTTTCGTATTCAATGGCGGGTTCTGGTGGAAGCCGCGCCTGCGGCGCATCCTTGCGCTTGCAGGATGGCGACTGTCCGCGGGCATTCCTGCGGAAGGACGGGATTGCGTCGGCATATGGGGCGCAAGCCCCACATCCTGGCGCGGCCGCCGGGTTGCAACGGCGCGGAACGCCCGCCTGATCACCGTCGAGGACGCGTTCCTGCGATCGATCCTGCCCGGGCGGGCATCGGGACATGTCGCGCGGCGCGGACCGATCGGCCTGATCATCGACCCCGACGGCGCGCATTTTGATCCCGCCTGCCCCTCGCGGATTGAACTCCTCGCCGCCGCGCCGCATCCCGCACCTCTGCTGGAACGTGCCGCACGCAGCATTCAGCGGCTGCGCGATCTGGACCTGTCCAAGTATAACGCCCACGACCCCGATATTGCCGCGCCGACTCCCGGATATGTGCTGGTCGTCGATCAGACAGCAGGCGACGCATCACTTATGGGGGCGGGACGTGCGACATTCCTGAGAATGCTGATGACCGCGCGCGCCGAACACCCGGGGGCGCAGATCGTCCTGCGCACCCATCCCGAGACGGCCTCGGGGCTGCGTCCGGGCCATTTCGTTCCCGAGGATCTGCAACCTGGCGATCAGATCTGCAGCGCCCCCGTATCGCCGTGGCGTTTGATCGAGAACGCCCGCGCCGTCTATGCCGTCAGTTCGCAGCTGGGGTACGAGGCGATCCTGGCAGGGTGTCGCCCGCGATTGTTCGGGCAACCCTTCTACGCGGGCTGGGGCCTCAGCGATGATGAACTTGCCTTGCCCAAGGGGCGCCGCGGCCATGCCACGCGCGAATCCCTGTTCGTGGCCAGTCATCTTCTTGGCCCCGTCTGGTATGATCCCTGTCGCGACCGTCTGACCGATTTCGAGGGCGCAGTGGATCAGGTCCATGAAGAGGCGCGGGTCTGGCGGCAGGATCGCGCCGGTCACGTGGCCTATGGCATGCGGCTGTGGAAGCGAGCATTCATCAGCCGCGCCTTTGGCGACGCCCATCCGGTCCGCTTTACCGCAACGCCCTCGCCTCAGGTCACGCTGGGATGGGCCGGGCATGCCGATCAGGTTCCCCATGCGACCCGCGTCGAGGACGGTTTCCTGCGGTCCCGGGGGCTGGGGGCGGCGCTGACGCCTCCGCTGTCGCTGGTCGCGGATGACCTGGGGATCTATTATGACCCGACACGCGAAAGCCGCCTTGAAAGGCTGATTGCAGCCGGCCCACCGCCGGGTGGCGAGGCGCGCGCCTTGCAGATCATCGACCGGGTCCGGGCAGCCGGCCTGTCGAAATACAATCTGGATGGGGCGGCACCGATACTTCCCGGCACGGACGGGCGGCGCGTCATTCTGGTTCCCGGTCAGGTCGAGGATGACGCCTCGATCCGCCTGGGCGCCGGACGCGAAAATCGCAATCTGGATCTGCTTGCACGAACCCGCGCCGAGAACCCGGACGCATATCTGATCTACAAGCCGCATCCCGATGTCGAAACAGGGTTGCGGCCCGGCGTGATCGCCGAGGCCGATCTGCAGTGGCTGGCGGATCATGTGGTGCACAATACCGATGCGGCTGCGCTGCTGACCGCGGTTGATGAGGTCTGGACGATCACATCGACGCTGGGGTTCGAAGCCCTGCTGCGCGGCGTGCCGGTGACTGTGCTGGGCGCGCCTTTCTATGCCGGTTGGGGGCTGACCCACGATCTGGGCAAGCCACCCGCGCGCAGACAGGCCCGCCCGTCACTCGCGGCGCTGGTTCATGCCTGTCTGATCGCCTATCCTCGTTATCGCGATCCGGTAACTGGGCTGCCCTGCCCTGTCGAGGTTGCACTGGAAAGACTGGCCGACCCGTCGCTTGTGCCACGTGGCGCGGGCTTGCGTATTCTGTCGAAGGCGCAGGGGGCGTTGTCCGGCCATTCCTGGATCTGGCGCAGATAGGTTTTGCGCGCGATCAGTCGCGGCCCCAAAGGTGCAGGATGTCATTGCCGATGCGCCGCGTCTCGAGCAGGCGGAAACGCGGCGCGTCGGCCAGACGCGCCAGCCCAAGCCCGCCAAGCGACGCACGAGCATCCTGACCCAGAACCAGCCCGGCGGAATAGCAAAGCAATTGGTCAACCCGATCCGCCGCGATCAATTCGGCAGCCAGCTTCCCTCCCCCCTCGCAGAAGACGCGGGTAATCCCCCGGTCGGCGAGCTGTTCAAGGATGTGGTCAATCGGCCCCGACAGATCCCAAAGGGGCCCGTAATCTTGACCCTCGGGCGGCAGTTCGGGCAGCTTCTGCGACGACAGGATGACGCGCGCCGGCTGACGAACCGGGCCGAAACCGCGCACATTCAGTGCGGGATGATCTGCACGCGCGGTGCCTCCACCCACCATGATGGCGTCATGCTGCAGACGCATGGCATGCACATGCCGCCGCGCCGCCGCGCCGGTGATCCACCGGCTTTCGCCCTGTTGTGTGGCAATACGTCCATCAAGACTGGTCGCAAGTTTCAGCGTGACGAATGGCCGACCCTGCGTGACGCGCATCAGGAAGCCCGCCTGAATGGCGCGCGCCTGTGGTTCGCAGACGCCTTCGGTGACCTCGATACCCGCCTCGCGCAGGATCGCATGGCCACGCCCCGCCACGCGCGGGTCGGGATCAGTCAGTGCGGTGACGCAGCGCGCGATTCTGGACGCGACCAAAGCCTCGGCGCAGGGCGGCGTCCGACCGTGATGCGCACAAGGTTCCAGCGTGACATAGGCCGTCGCGCCGCGCGCCTGCGCGCCGGCCTGTTCCAGGGCGACACGTTCGGCATGCGGCCGTCCTCCGGGCTGTGTCCAGCCGCGACCGACCACCCGGCCCGCGCGCACCAGAACGCATCCGACCGCCGGATTCGGCCACACGTTGCCCAGCCCCCGCCGCGACAGGCGCAGGGCATGGGCCATATGTTGGCGGTCTTCGAGGTCTTGGCTCACTCTGGCAGATTGCCGGGCCGCAGTTCAGACACGAACTTGTCGAAATCGTCGGCATCCTGGAAGTTCTTGTAAACGCTCGCAAAGCGCACATAACCGACATTGTCGATCCGCGACAGCGCCTCCATCACGATCTCGCCGATCATCTTCGAGGGAATATCCGTCTCGCCCGTGCTTTCCAACCGCCGCACGATGCCCGAGATCATCTGTTCGATCCGCTCTGGTTCGACGGGACGTTTCTGCATGGCGATGCGGATCGACCGGGCCATCTTGTCGCGGTCGAAATCCTCGCGCTTGCCATTGCTTTTTACGACGACCAGATCGCGAAGCTGCACCCGTTCATAGGTGGTAAAACGCCCTCCGCAGGCCGGGCAGAAACGTCGACGCCTGATCGCCACATTGTCCTCGGCCGGACGTGAATCCTTGACCTGCGTATCGACATTTCCGCAAAACGGGCAGCGCATCCCTATGTCCCCTCGGCCGCGACTTCCGCATGAACTATAGGGTCGACCGCAGGGATTGGGTAGCGTTATCCACAGCCCACAAGATACGGCCTGCGGAACCTGTGGCCCGAATGCCGCGTTCACCGCGCAGCGACGCGACAGATTTCAGCTCAAGAAAGGTGCGACATGCCCAAGACCCTGTTCATCACCGGGGCCTCGTCCGGTATCGGTGCAGCGACTGCCCACGCCGCCGTGGCCAGTGGCTGGAACGTGGCGTTGATGGCCCGTTCCGAGGATAAGTTGAGGTCCCTGCAGAACGAGTTGGGCGATGCCGCGGCGATCTTTCCGGGCGATGTCACGCAAGAGGCTGATCTTCTTCACGCCACATCCGGTGCGGTTGATCGTTTCGGCGGCATCGACGCGGTTTTCGCCAACGCCGGTCGCGGACTGTCGAAGCCCGGCACAGAGGGCGGTGATCTGGAAGATATCCGCGGCATGATAGATCTGAATATCACCGGGTTGGTGATGACCGCGCGGGCAACCCTGCCGGAACTGCGGAAGACCCAAGGCACCCTTGTGCTGACCGGATCGGCCGCCGGCAGACGGCATATCGCCGGCTCAATCTATGGCGCGACGAAATGGTTCGTTCACGGCTGTGCCGGGAATATGGCCGAGGAAATGCGCGAATGGGGCGGTCGCTGCGCCGTGGTTGCGCCCGGCATGGTGGACACGCCGTTCTTTGATCAGGGCGCGCCGGACAAGTTGCAACCCGAAGATGTCGCGAATGCCGTGATCCAGATCATCGATGCACCAAAGCGCGCGGCGATCCGCGAGGTATTCCTGATGCCGCAGGCATAGAACGGTTCATGAGGTCTGGAACATCGCCGCGACCTGCCGCCGATGCGGCGCGCGCCGGTGTTCCACCAGATAAATCCCCTGCCATGTTCCCAGTTGCATCCGTCCGCGAGCCACGGGGATCTGCAAACTGACCGGAAGCACCGCAGCCTTCAGATGCGCGGGCATGTCGTCTGGACCCTCGTCGCGGTGGGTGATCCACCCCATCGTCGGGTGATCAGCGGGGCGCGCAATCCGGTCCAGCCAGTTCAGAAGATCGACCTGCACATCGGGATCGGCATTTTCCTGAACAAGCAACGAACAAGACGTATGACGCACCATCAGCGTCAGAACCCCATCGCGGGCCTGCAAATTTCCGAGCCATGCGGCAATTTCTTGCGTGAACTCATGGCAGGCGGGGCCGTGTGTCTCGATGCGGAAGACATGGTTCATTCTGCTGCCTCGCCGGCACCGGTGGGCGGGGGCGACAGGGGCTGATGCTGATCCTGTCGGTCATGGTCCATCGCGATCTGCTTTTGCGCCCGCGCCCCCAGATCGCGCAGCATCTCGACCTGACGGATGACATTGCCCGGACCGCGTGACAGGCGATCCACGGCTTGGCCGTGCGCGCGGCTTGCCTGATCCAGCGCACGGCCTACGGCTTCCATGGAATCGACAAACCCCGCGACCTTGTCATAAAGCGCGCCCGCGCGGCTGGCGATTTCCATGGCGTTGCTTTCGCGCCGCTCGACCGACCAGATATGTTCGACGGTGCGCAGGGTCAGCATAAGGGTCGTGGGCGTGGTCAGGCCGACACCGCGTTCCAGCGCAAAGCCCGCAAGCGACGGGTCGGCGCGCAACGCATCCGAAAACGCGCCCTCGATCGGGATGAACATCAGCACATAATCGACCGAATTGTCGTCCATGCGGTGATAGCCCTTGTCCCCCAGAGTGACGATATGGGTGCGAATTGCGGCGACATGACGACGCAGCGCAGACTGGACTTCGGCCGGATCCTCGGCATTGACCGAGACTTCGTAATCGTTCAGCGACACCTTGCTGTCGATCACCATGATCTTCTGACGCGGCATCTTCACCACGACATCGGGTCGCCACAGCTTGCCATCCTCGTCACGCCAGCTGGCCTGAATGTCGTAATGCGTGCCGGATTCCAGCCCCGACCCCTCAAGAATACGCTCCAGCACCATTTCGCCCCAGGCGCCCTGCCGCTGCTTGTCGCCCTTCAAGGCGCGGGTCAGGTTCACGGCCTCGCGCGAGATGTCCTCGGACCGTTTGTGCAGGAACGCGATCTGTTCGCGCAGACGCGCACCTTCTTCGTCCAAGACCTTGTTCCGGCTTTGAAGTTCGGTCTGGAAACGATGCACCTGTTCGCGGAAGGGATTCAGCAGTGCCGTCAGTTGTTCGCCCTGCGCCTTCTGGATATCGTTCTGCTGAACGCGCAACGTCTCGGCCGCCAGCAGCTTGAACTGGCCTGTCATTTCCTCGCGCAACTCGCGCAACGTGGCGATTTCGCGTTCTGCAGCTTCGCGATCCTTGCGCGCGCCAAGACGGGTCTCGGCCAGATCGGACTGAGCTTGCGACAGTTGCTGCCGGGTCTGATGCAGGACATCGGCAAGCCCGTCGCGCTCGTCACCCAGTTCGGCAAGCCGCGCCGACTGCGCCTCGGCTCGCGCCTCGCGCTGGCCCAGATCAAGCTCGAACTGCCGGTTGCGTTCTGTCGATGCGTCAAGTTCCGCGCGCAGATCATGAATCTGCGCGGACTGCCCTTGCAGGATCGACTGAGCCTGTGCGCGTCCGCGCCGCCAGCGTGCGGCGACCAACCACAGCAGAATCAAAGCTGCCAAGGCAAACGCCAGCATTGTCTGCACCGTCGCCAGATCGCTGAACGAGGCGACAAGCTGCTGCAAAAGGTTCTCAGGCATGAACGCTCCGTCTTCTCACGCGACAGTGTTCACTTTTTGTGCTGCAACGCAACCCCGCGCCTGACGCTGTGGCAGTCAGGAAAGGACCTAGACCGCCACCGATTGCAGGAACGCCACGACGCCACCGGCATAGTCGCTTGGATCCACTGTCGAGGCGGACGAGCTGGCAAACCAGTCCATCAACGAGCCATGTTCACGATCGGAAAACCGCATCCGCCAATCCTGGAATCGCCGTTGCGCCAGACTGCCTTCGCCAAGCACGGAGATGTCACGGTGCCTGGTATCGCGGAGGATCGACTGGATGACGTGCTGCAACTGGTACTGCGGTCCCTCCAGCCACTGAAAGAACAACCCGTCCTCGTGATGCAGACACCCGGTCAGGCCGGCCGCGTCATTGCGCTGGCGGGCAGCCTTAAGGATATCCTCAAGATCGCCGACATTCAGACCGTCGCAGGCTGTGCTGCGATACAGAAAAAATCCTAGCCCGTCGAACATGATCGGATCACTGGTCAAGGAAGGACCGCAACTTTCTGCTGCGCGACGGATGCTTCAGCTTGCGCAAGGCCTTCGCCTCGATCTGGCGGATACGTTCGCGGGTGACGCTGAACTGCTGGCCGACCTCTTCCAGGGTGTGGTCGGTGTTCATGCCGATGCCAAAGCGCATGCGCAGAACGCGTTCCTCGCGCGGGGTCAGGCTGGCCAGAACACGGGTCGTGGTTTCCTTCAGGTTTTCCTGAATGGCACTGTCCAGTGGCAGGACGGCGTTCTTGTCCTCGATGAAATCGCCAAGCTGGCTGTCTTCCTCGTCCCCGATCGGGGTTTCCAGGCTGATCGGCTCCTTGGCGATCTTCATCACCTTGCGAACCTTTTCCAGCGGCATCTGCAGCTTGTCGGCCAGTTCCTCGGGCGTCGGCTCGCGGCCGATCTCGTGCAGCATCTGGCGACCGGTGCGGACCAGCTTGTTGATCGTCTCGATCATGTGGACCGGAATACGAATCGTGCGGGCCTGGTCCGCGATGGACCGGGTGATCGCCTGACGGATCCACCACGTCGCATAGGTCGAGAACTTGTAGCCACGACGATACTCGAACTTGTCGACGGCCTTCATCAGACCGATATTGCCTTCCTGAATAAGATCAAGGAATTGCAGGCCACGGTTCGTGTATTTCTTGGCGATCGAGATAACCAGACGCAGGTTCGCCTCGACCATCTCCTTCTTGGCCTGACGAGCCTCTTTCTCGCCGCGCTGAACCTGGCTGACGATCCGGCGGAATTCCTCGATATCGACGCCGACATACTGTCCGACCTGCGCCATCTCGGCGCGAAGATCCTCGACCTTGTCGCGCGAGCGGTCGAACAGGGCCTGCCACCCGCGCCCGGCGTTCTGCGACAGGCGTTCAACCCAGTTCGGGTCCAGCTCGCTGCCGCGATACGCATCGACGAACTCGCGGCGGTTGATGCGTGCCGCGTCGGCCAGCTTGACCATCCCGCTATCGATCGTGACGATGCGGCGGTTGATGCCGTAAAGCTGGTCAACCAGCGCCTCGATACGGCTGTTGTTAAGGTGCAGCGAATTGACGAGAACGACGATCTCGCTGCGCAGTTTCTGATAATCGGTTTCGGCGGTGGCAGAAAAGCTGCTGTCCTCGTTCAGCGTCGCCGACATCCGCTGGTCCTGCATGTCGGCCAGACGTTCATAGTCCAGCGCGATCGCTTCCAGCGTTTCAAGAACTTTCGGCTTCAGGCTGGCCTCCATCGCGGCCAGCGACAGATTGGCGCCGTCGTCCTCGTCCTCGTCATCTTCGCGCGACATGGGATTGCCATCGGCATCCAGTTCCTCGCGCTTTTGCGAAGTGTCGTCCGACGTGCCGGTTTCGGCCAGTTCTTCTTCCTCGGCGCCTTCTTCATCGTCCATCGACTGACCGAAGGTGGTCTCCAGGTCGATGACGTCGCGCAACAGGATTTCTTCGTCCAGAAGTTCCTGCCGCCACATCGTGATGGCCTTGAAGGTCAGCGGGCTTTCGCAAAGCCCCGCGATCATCGTGTTGCGACCGGCCTCGATGCGCTTGGCGATGGCAATCTCGCCCTCGCGAGACAGCAGCTCGACCGAGCCCATCTCGCGCAGATACATTCGGACAGGGTCGTCGGTGCGATCAAGTTTTTCGGTTTCGGTCGCGGCGACGGCGACCTCGCGCGAACCGCTGCCGGTGGTCGCGACGGCACCGCCCTCGGACTCTTCGGCGCCTTCCTCTTCCTCGATGACATTGATGCCCATTTCGGACAGCATCGACATCACGTCTTCGATCTGCTCGCTGCTGACCTGCTCGGGCGGCAGGACGGAGTTCAGCTGATCATAGGTGATGTAGCCACGCTCGCGCGCCTCGGCGATCATCTTCTTGACGGCCGCCTGGCTCATGTCCAGCGAATGCGCGTTTTCGTCCTTGTCGGTCTTGTCTTGATCGTCGTCCTTGGCGGCCATCCAGGGCTCCTTCTCGGGGCGGTGATTCGCGAGGTGGTGCGAATCAGCACGAATCGCCCTTACTTCTATCGCGAACCGGGGCCGGATCAAAGGCCGTCCCCGCTTGATGATTCGCAAGCCTTCGCGAAACGATTCGCACCTGCCCGGTGCTGCGTTCAGCGACGCGGCGGCTTGCGCCAGATCTGATCGCTGAGCCAGCCGGCAAGCTGTGCCGACAACGCATCGCGATCCTCGTTCAGATCTCCACTGTCCTCCATGTCCGGGCGTTCGGCCCGATGGCGGGCGCGGGCGATCTGTTGCATGCGCCAGGTCAGACCCTCGTCGGCCTCTCCCTGGATTTCGGCCTCGGCGCGGACAAGCTCGGCACCCGCAGCACGTTGCGCCTCGAGCCGGTCGAGAAGATTGGTCAGGATCGCCGCGGCGGCCGCGTCGTCCTGCGCCTCGATCACGGCCGGGGTCAGGCCCAGATGGGCGTCGGCGCGAAGCGTTTCAAGGGCACGGCGCCCCGCGGCACTGTCGCTGCCCGCCAACAGGTCATGCAGAAGCGCCGCGCGGTCCGGATCGTGCGGAACCAGCCGCTCCAGATTCCGCTCGGCCAACGGCACAAGATCAGGACGCAGCGCGCAGATCAGCAGGCTTGCGCCTTCCAGCAGCCATTCGCCCGGCTGCCCGCCCGCACCCGCCGTCGAGGCGGGGATCGGCGCGCGCGGGGCGGGTCCGCGACCAGCCGGTCCCTTTCCCGCGCCCTTCGCCGATGCGCCGCGCGTCTTGCCCCGATCGCGCCACGCGGTTCCGAACAGATCGCGGCGTTTGGCTCGAAGCTCGTCGCCATAGTGACGGCGCGTCGACTCGTCCGGGATCCGTGCGATCGCATCCTGCAGTCTGCGTTCCAGTGCCGCGCGGCGTTCGGGGCTGTCAAAAATCTGCCCCTCGGTCTCGCGCGTCCAAAGCAGATCGACCAGGGGACGGGCCTGATCCAGCAGCGCACCCATCGCACCCGGTCCCGCCGCACGGATCAGGTCGTCCGGATCCTGCCCGGCTGGCAGCATGACAAAGCGCAACGCCTGCCCCGGACCAGTCATCGGCAGCGCCAGGTCAATCAGCCGCTGCGCCGCGCGTTGTCCCGCCGCATCGCCGTCCAGCGCGATGATCGGTTCGGGCGAGATGCGCCACATCAGCCGCAACTGTTCCTCGGTCACTGCTGTCCCGAGGGGGGCAACGGCCCCCTCGAACCCGGCGCGAGCAAGGGCGATGACATCCATGTAGCCTTCGGCGACCACAAGGCGCTGACCGCGCGCCACCGCCGTGCGGGCGGGGGCCAGATGATAAAGATTGCGACCCTTGTCGAACAACGGCGTCTCGGGACTGTTGAGGTATTTGGCCCGCGCGTTCGGGTCCATCGCCCGCCCGCCAAAGCCGATGCAGCGCCCCTGCCCGTCCCGGATAGGAAAGATGATCCGCCCGCGAAAGCGATCATAGGCCGCGCCGCCATTGTCGGGCTTTGCCGCCATCCCGGCCTCGACGATCAGCGCCTCAGCGAACCCCTTCTCGCGCAGCGCCGATGTCAGGGCGGTGCGGCTGTCTGGCGCAAAGCCGATCTCGAAGCGATCCTCGGCATCGCGATCCAGCCCGCGGCGGATCAGATATTCACGCGCCTCGGCGGCCGCGCCGGTCTGCAGTTGCAGACGAAACCAGCGGCAGGCGGCTTCGGTGACGTCAAGCAGGCGGCTGCGGCGATCGCTGCGTTCGCGCGCGGCGGGGTCAGGCTCGGGGACGGTCATGCCGGCCTCGGCTGCCAGCACCTTGACCGCGCCCATGAAATCCAGCCCGTCAATCTCTCGCAGGAAGGTCAGCGCATCGCCTTTGGCGTGGCATCCGAAGCAATAGTAGAAGCCTTTCTGGTCGTCGCAATGAAAGCTGGCCGATTTTTCCTGGTGAAAGGGGCAAGGCGCCCACCAGTCGCCACGAGCCTGATTGGATTTGCGCTGATCCCACACCACCTTACGCCCGATCACACGGCTGATCGGGACGCGATTGCGCAATTCGTCAAGGAAGCCGGGCGGCAGACTCATGGGGCGATCATCGGGACGGCAGATGGTGACGGCAAGCGCCGCCATGGGCGTATCTGGGCAATTGAGAGGCCGCGGTCAATCGGCACCGACGGCACCGCGTGCAAGGCCCCAATAGACATCACCGATCCGCTGGCGGTCAAGCCGCCCCCCCTCGCGATACCAGTTGGTCACGCCGGTCAGCATCGCGATCAGCGCCATGGTCGCCAGCTTGCGGTCATCGATGTTCATGCGGCCGGCGGACATCCCGTCACGCAGGATTCCGTCCAGAAGATCTTCGTATCTGCGGCGCAGTCCGGCGATCTTGCGGTAATTCTGGGGGGTTAGATTGCGCAATTCCATATAGGACAGGAAGACCGCGTCTGAATGATCGAGGCTGAATCCGATGTGAAACCGCACGAAGCGTTCAAGCCGGTCCAGCGGGTCCGCATGCGGATCGTCCTGCCATGCATCCAGTAGATCCTGCATATGGCTTTCCAGCAGATCGTACAGCAACGCCTGCTTGTCGGGCGTGTAGGCGTACAGTGCGCCGGCCTGCACCCCGACGGCGGCCGCGATCTGACGCATCGAAACGGCCGCAAATCCCTTGTGGGCAAACAGCTTGCGCGCCTCGGAACGGATAAGAGGGCCGGTGATTTCGGCGCGGGATCCCTGGGTTCTTGCCATCTGGCCTTATTAGAGCCCGCGCGGCCCCGCGGAAAGCCCCAACATTGCGCCGTTGCCGTCACCGGACGGGGCGCATAACCTGCCGCCATGAGACATGTCGTTCGCCTTGCCACCCTGCCCCTCCTGCTGCTTGCTGCGGGCTGCGACCGCAACGCCGCGCCCTATCCGACATTGTTGCCGACACAGCAGATCCTGTCGGAACCTGCGCTGCCGGATCACGCAGCGGACGCCGGCGCGAATCCCGATGCCATCGATGCGGCAACCGAGGATCGCGCCGACGCCTTGCGTGGCCGTGCAGAGGCGCTGCGGCGCCCGGTGATCGAGCCCGAACTCCGCGCCAGGATGGAGCGCAGCGCCGGATGATTGCAGCGACGTGACAGCGCAGCTAAGACGGTCGGAACCAGTTCGGAGAGCCGGAACATGCCCGTCATAACCTGTATCGATGACCTCAAGGCGCTGCATCGGGCGCGCACGCCGAAGATGTTCTATGACTATGCGGAATCGGGCAGCTATTCCGAACAGACGTTTCGCGACAACACGACCGATTTCGCGCGGCTGAAGCTGCGCCAGAAGGTGGCGGTTGACATGTCCGACCGTTCCACGGCCTCGGACATGGCCGGCCTTCCGGTCAGCATGCCGGTGGGGCTTGCGCCGATCGGGATGGCGGGCATGCAGCACGCGGACGGCGAAATCCATGCCGCGCGCGCGGCCGAGAAGTTCGGCGTGCCCTTCACCCTGTCCACAATGTCGATCTGTTCGATCGAGGATGTCGCGGCACATACAAGCAAGCCCTTCATGTTCCAGCTTTACGTGATGAAGGATCAGGATTTTCTGGCCGCCATCATCGATCGCGCGAAGAAGGCAAGATGCAGCGCGCTTGTGCTGACGCTGGATCTGCAGATCTTGGGACAGCGGCACAAGGACCTGAAGAACGGCCTGTCCGCGCCGCCGAAGCTAACCTTGCCGGTGATGCTGGACCTTGCGACCAGGTGGCGGTGGGGTCTGGGGATGCTGAAGACCCGCCGTCGCCATTTCGGCAACATCGTCGGTCACGCGAAGGGTGTCGGCGATACCTCGTCGCTGATGAGCTGGACCGCCGAACAGTTCGATGATCGGCTGGACTGGGGCAAGATCGCGGCGATCCGCGACATGTGGGGCGGCAAGCTGATCCTGAAGGGTATTCTGGACCCCGAGGACGCGCGGCGCGCCGCCGATTTCGGCGCAGACGCGATCGTGGTCAGCAATCACGGCGGCCGGCAACTTGATGGGGCACTGTCCTCGATCCGGATGCTGCCGCATATCGTAGAAGCAGTCGGCGACAGGGTCGAAATCCATATGGACAGCGGCATTCGCAGCGGTCAGGACGTACTAAAGGCGCTGGCGCTTGGGGCACATGCCACATGGATCGGGCGCGCGTTCCTGCACGGTCTGGGAGCGATGGGCGAGCCCGGCGTGACCTCAGCGCTGGAAGTGATCCGGAAGGAACTGGATATCAGCATGGCGCTGTGCGGCGAACGGAAGGTCACCGACCTGGGCCGGCATAACCTTTTGATCCCGCAGGGGTTCACGACCGAATACGGCGCCTGAGCCGAAGTTCAGCGGCTGTTCATGCGCGATGCGCTGTCGCGCGGATGCCGGGCAGCATCGCGGTTCTTGTGTCGCGCGCCAAGCCACGGAAAGCCGGGCGTCGCCAGAACGACCGCCGTTGGAATCAGCACCGATGCCGCGAAATTCGGCCACAGCGACTTTAGCCCGAAATGCATCATGGCAAGAATGACCCCAAGATGCGCCAGATAGATCATCACCGACAAGGTGACCAGATCGACGCGTGGCTGCGGCAGGTTCAGTCGCATGAAGGCCAGCATGACGATCAGCGGATAACCATAGGCAAGCAGCGGAAATTCGGGCGGATCCCAGTCATGTGCGCCGGGCAGGCCCAGGAAATACCCGGCTTCCAGCAGCCGCAGGACCGACATCACGATCACCGCCAGCCAAAGCCATCCCGCGGCGGGAAGCATCGCCCGGCCGCTATCCCCCATCCATTCGGCAAGAAGATATCCCATTGCCACGAAGGGATAGATGAAAAACGCACTGTAACGGATCATCTCAAGGTGCAGGTCGATGAAGCCGAGAAAGAACCCATATTGCAGGAAGCTTCCCAGAAGCGCGACGACCAGCGCGCTGGTCATGACCAGACGGCTTGCACGCTTGTGGTCGGGGATCAGCAGGAACAGCAGCAGCATCAGGGCCACCGACTGCAGTAAGGCAGCGATATACCACAGATGCATCGGCCCAAGGATCATCTGACGGATGAAGTCCTGAACGCTGCCTATATCGCGCAGCCACAATGGCGCATAGATCACGCACCAGAGAAGATAGAGCCACATCAGGCCGATGGTCCAGGACTTCAACCTTCCGCGCTTGACAGTTTGATAGGCACCATAGCCGGAAATCAGGGCGAAAGTCGGCACCAGCGACCGAAGGATGCCATTTCCGAAAATCGGCACCCAATCGGCGTATTGCCCGTTCAGCATCGCCGCGTGAGCGAAGGCGACACCGCAAACGAGAATCACCCGAAGGTAATCAATTCCATGATATCGGGTGCTCATTTAACTTCCAAAAAATTCAACCGGACACGACTCGCAGCTTACATTAGTCGGCAATTATTCGCCTAGTCAATCTTTGTTCACTGGCGGCAAGACTTGTCTCTTCCCATCGATGCCGAATTGCAGTATGCGCCGCATCCTGCCGTCATGCACCCTTGGAGGATGGCGGCGTCAACATTGATCATAGGATGATATATCATGGCCAAAGAGATCCCGGATCTGGTGGCCGAGGCACGCGCGGGGACAGGCAAGGGGGCCGCCCGCCAAGCTCGCCGCGAAGGCAAGGTGCCCGGCATCGTATATGGAGACCACAAGGAACCGGTCGCCGTTGCGTTCGATTTCAACAATCTGCTGACCAAGCTGCGTGCCGGTCGCTTCATGTCCACCCTGTGGAACCTGAAGGTTGACGGTCAGGACGATGTGCGCGTGATCTGCCGCGCCGTCCAGAAGGACGTGGTCAAGGATCTGCCGATCCATATCGACTTCATGCGCCTGCGCCGCACCTCGAAGGTGAACCTGTTCATTCCGGTCGAATTCATCGGCCAGCAGAACTGCCCCGGTCTGCGCAAGGGCGGCACGCTTGTGACCGTGCGTCCCGAGGTCGAGCTGGTGGTGACTGCGGGCGACATTCCCGACCACATCACGGTCGATCTGTCGAACCACGAAGTCGGCGACAGTATCCACATCGACGAGGTGGACCTTCCGGCCGGCGCCAAGCCGACCATCGACCGCAACTTCGTGATCGCCAATATCGCGGCACCGTCGGCGCTGCGTTCCAGCGATGATGAAGCCGACGATGGCGACGAGGCCGCAGAAGCCGAAGCGGAAACCGAAGAATAAGCCCCTGCCCGCCTTGGGTGACAGGCTTTCTTCAAGGGCGGCGCCGCTGGCGCCGCCCTTTTCAAATTCAACGGTCGCTGCTAGCAGATGCGTCCGGTTTGTCGAAGGAGATCCCGCATGCAGCCCGTCCATATCATCGGTGCAGGATTGGCCGGGTCCGAGGCCGCGTGGCAAGTGGCCCAAGCCGGAGTGCCCGTCGTCCTGCACGAGATGCGCCCCCATACAGGCACCTTCGCCCACAAGACCGGCGACTGCGCCGAGATGGTCTGTTCCAATTCCTTCCGGTCAGATGACGATGTCATGAACGCGGTCGGACAGCTGCATTGGGAAATGCGGGCGGCGGGCGGGCTGATCATGGCAATGGCGGACCGCCACCGCCTGCCTGCCGGCGGCGCCCTGGCCGTGGATCGCGAGGCGTTTTCGGCGGCCGTGACCGAAGCGTTGCGTGCCGAACCCCTGATCGAGATCCGGACCGACGAGGTGGCGGAACTGCCGGATGACGGCAATTGGATCGTTGCGACCGGCCCGTTGACGTCGGACAAGCTGGCTGATGCGATCCGTCGGCTGACCGGGACCGAGGCGCTGGCCTTTTTCGATGCGATTGCCCCGATCGTTCATGCCGACACCATCGACATGAGCGTTGCGTGGGAACAAAGCCGTTACGACAAGGGCGAGACCGAGGCCGAGCGCCGCGCCTATATCAACTGCCCCATGACCAAAGCCGAGTACGAGGCATTCATCGACGCATTGCTGGCCGCCGACAAGACCGAGTTCCGCGAAGGCGAAACCGCCGGCTATTTCGACGGGTGCCTGCCAATCGAGGTGATGGCCGAACGCGGCCGCGAGACGTTGCGCCACGGCCCGATGAAGCCGGTCGGGCTTACAAACACCCACAATCCGACTGAAAAGCCCTATGCTGTGGTTCAACTTCGCCGGGATAACGCGCTGGGAACGCTTTATAATATTGTCGGATTCCAGACAAAGATGAAATACGGTGCGCAGACGCAGGTCTTTCGGATGATCCCGGGACTTCAGAACGCCGGGTTCGCGCGCCTGGGCGGCATCCACCGCAATTCGTTCCTGAACTCTCCGACGCTTCTGGACGACCGGATGCGGTTGCGCCGCCAGCCGAACCTGCGTTTCGCCGGTCAGGTGACGGGGGTCGAAGGCTATGTCGAAAGCGCGGCCATGGGACTGCTGGCTGGCAGGATGGCGGCGGCCGAGGCCGCGGGCCGGGACTTGACCGCACCGCCCTTCACTACTGCGATGGGCGCGCTGGTCAATCACATCACCGGCGGGGCCGAAGCAAAGACGTTTCAGCCGATGAACGTCAATTTTGGTCTGTTTCCGCCGCTGGACCAGATGCGCGGGGGCCGCAAGGGACGCAAGGACCGCTATCCGGCCTATACGCAGCGCGCCAAGGACGATTTCTCGGCATGGCTGTCGGCGCAATAAGGCGAACCCGCTTCGCACCGTCGCCAACCGGCCTGCTGCATCTTGGTCATGCCTACGCCGCGCTGGTCGCATCGGGGGCAGCGGACCGGAGTGAATTCCTGCTGCGGATCGAGGATATCGACCTTGACCGCTGTCGGCCGGAATTCGAGACCGCGATCTATCAGGATCTGGCATGGCTGGACCTTGAATGGCCGCGCCCGGTCATGCGTCAGTCTGACCGTATGGCTGCCTATCGCGATGCGCTGAAGCGGCTGGCGCCACTGTGCTATCCCTGCCGCTGTCGGCGCGGTGACATCCGCGCGGCATTGTCGGCACCGCAAGAAGGCGCCCTGCCGGCTGGACCGGACGGATTGATCTATCCCGGCACCTGCCGCGGACGCGCGATGTCCGACGCGGGCCCGGACGATGTCATCCGCCTTGACGCGGCCCGCGCCTTTGCGGCGATCGGGATCGACCGGATCGGGTTTCGGGACGAAATCATCCTGCCCGACCACGACCACGTCCTGACCTGCGCCGAATTTCGCGCTGGGATCGGCGACGTCATCCTGTCGCGGCGGGGTATGGGCACATCCTATCATCTGGCCGTCGTGGTCGATGACGCGGCGCAGGGGATCACGGTGGTCACGCGCGGCAAGGATCTGTTCGATTCGACCTGGATCCATGTGCTTTTGCAACGCCTTCTGGAACTGCCGACGCCGCTGTATCACCACCACCGGCTGATCCGCGACGATGCGGGCAAACGTCTGGCCAAGCGTGACGACGCCCGCGCCATTCGCATGCTCCGCGACGAAGGCGCCACGCCGCAGGATATTCGCGAAATGCTGGGCGCATGATCCGTACTGGGGCAATCCACGTCAGGCCTGCTGCATCGGCTCCATGATCACGCGCTCTTCTTCGTCACGGATCGCGGTATAGAAGCAGCTGCGCCGGTTGGTGTGGCAGGCCGGACCGGTCTGGTTGACCAGCGCCAGCAGGCAATCTCGGTCGCAATCCACCCGCAGTTCGACAAGGCCCTGCGTGTGACCGGAACTTTCACCCTTGACCCAGAATGCGGCACGCGACCGTGACCAGTAGGTGACCTTGCCGCTGTCCAGCGTGCGTTCCACCGCCTGGGCATTCATCCATGCCATCATCAGCACCTCGCCCGTATCCGCATCCTGCGCAATGCACGGGATCAGCCCATTGATGTCGTATTTTAGGCTGGCAGGGTCGAACATCGGGTTTCCTTTCGCAAAAGCGCTACCTATCTAGGATGAATGGACCGCACGGGGAAGGACCGATGGCCGACAGCGATCTGATGCTGCTTTACTCGCGCCGGATTCTGGCGCTAACCACCGCGATTCCGCATCAGGGTCGGCTTGACGCCCCCGATGGCAGCGCGATGCGCCGCTCGCCGCAATGCGGGTCTTCGGTCACGGTCGATGTCGTGGTGCAGAATGGCCGGATTGCCGATTTCGCGCAACAGGTTCGGGCCTGCGCGCTGGGTCAGGCCTCGGCCGCCGTGCTGGGTTCGGCGGTAATCGGACGTGATCGCGACCAGATCTGCGCCGCCCGCGACCAACTGCGCGCGATGCTGAAGGAAGATTCTGCCGCCCCCGCCGCGCCTTTCGCCGATCTCGAAGCTTTGCTGCCTGCGCGCGAATACCCCAATCGCCATGCCTCGATCCTGCTGGCCTGGGACGCGACGCTGGAGGCGTTGGACCAGGCGCTGGCCGCAGCCTGACGCCGCAGATCACCGCAAGAAAAAACCGGCCCAAGCAGGGCCGGTCAAGTTGCGCGAGCAGGGACAGGTCGGTGCACAGGCGGTGGCACCGGATTGCGTCGCGGGGCAGAAATCAGGCTTGCAGGATGGCGGGAAGCCATAGGACGACGATGGTGGTCACTGACAGCGCGGCCAATCCAAGGGCGTCGCTGACGAATTCGCGGGACATGAAGTGGTGCGGCATGGGCAACTCCTCTGTGTTGCTCCTTTGTTCTCACACGCCTTGCACTCTGTAAAGAACTTTTTAGGAACATCCTAAGGATTCTTAACCGATCCCGATCAGCCGGATCGCCTCGTCCTGGCTCATCAGCCACATAAGCAGCCGCACCGCCCGCCCGCGCGGACTGTCCAGCGACGGGTCACGTTCCAGAAGCGCGCGGGCATCCTGCCGCGCGACCGCCATCAGACCGGCCTGATGTTCCAGATCGCCGATATGAAAGCGTGGCAACCCGGACTGTGCCGTGCCGATCACGTCGCCTGCGCCGCGCATCTCCAGATCGACCTCGGCGATCCGGAACCCGTCCTCGGTGTCGCGCAGCGTCGTCAGGCGGCGTGCGCCGGTGTCGTTCAGCGGCGCGTGATACATCAGCACGCAGGTCGAGGCGCCCTGCCCACGTCCGACCCGACCGCGCAGCTGGTGAAGCTGCGCCAGACCGAAGCTCTCGGCACGCTCGATCACCATGATCGTCGCCTCGGGAACGTCCACACCGACCTCGATGACTGTCGTCGCCACCAGGATCGTGGCGCGGCCGTCGGCAAAATCGGCCATTGCCGCATCGCGCTGATCAGGCGGCATCTGGCCGTGGATCAGCCGAACCTGATCGCCGAACTGCGCGCGCAGCGACTGGAACCGGGCCTCGGCGGCGGTCAGGTCGCTGACCTCGCTTTCCTCGACAAGCGGACAGACCCAATAGGCGCGTGCCCCCTGGTCCAGCGCGTGTCGCAAACGCGCCGTCACCTCGTCCAGCCGGTGATCGCCGATCATGACGGTGGTGATCGGCTGCCGTCCGGGCGGCTTCTCGTCCAGCACCGAAAGATCCAGGTCGCCATATTGTGTCAGGGCCAGCGATCGCGGGATCGGCGTCGCCGTCATCACCAGCATGTCGGGTGGCGCGCTACCCTTGGCGGACAGTTCCAGTCTCTGCGCGACGCCGAACCGATGCTGTTCGTCGATGATCGCGAGCCTGAGATCGTTGAAATGCACATCTTTCTGGAAAACCGCATGGGTGCCGACAAGAATATCGATCCGACCTTCGGCCAGATCCTGCAGCAACTGCGCCCGCAACTCGCCCTTGTCGCGCCCGGTCAATGCGGCAAGACGTATGCCCGCCGCCTGCGCCAAAGGCTGCAAGGCGCGGGCATGCTGGCGTGCCAGGATCTCGGTCGGGGCCATCAGCACGGCCTGTCCACCAGCCTCGACCGCGACCAGTGCCGACAGCATCGCGACCAGCGTCTTGCCTGCACCCACATCGCCCTGCAGAAGCCTGCTCATCCGGCGGTCGCTGGCCATGTCGGCGGCGATTTCGTCGACTGCGCGAGATTGCGCGCCAGTCGGCGGCCAGGGCAGGCTGTCCAGAACAGCGCGCCGCAGCCGCCCGTCACCCGCGGTTGGCCGACCGCGCGACCGGCGCTTGTCCCGTCTGACCAGCGCCAGGGTCATCTGGTGGGCCAGAAATTCGTCATAGGCCAGTCGCGCGCGCGAGGGAGTGTCCGGTGACAGGTCGCGCGGCGAATTCGGCGCATGCGCATCGCGCAGCGCCTGCCCGAGATCCGGCCAGCCGCGCGAGGTGATCACCTGCGGGTCAATCCATTCCTCGACCTGGGGCACGCGGGTCAGCGCCGCCTCGATCGCCTTGGCCATCATCCGCTGGGTCAGCCCCGCGGACAGCGGATAGACCGGCTCGAAATCAGCTGGAAGGGGGTCTTCCTCGCGCAGAATGTGATCGGGATGGACCATCTGCGCCAGCCCGTCGAACAGTTCGATCTTGCCGCTGACGATGCGGCGTTGGCCGGTTGGAAGCTGTTTTTCGATCCAGTCGCGGCGGGGATGAAAGAACACCAGCGTCAGATCCCCGCCGTGATCGTCGCCGCAGTGGACGCGCCACGGGCGACCGCGAACCGTAGGCGGATGGTGACGACCCGCAGTAATCGCCAGCGTCACGGTCTCAGGCGCCCGGGCGTCAGTGATCCGATCGATTCGCCGCCGCGTCACGCCGCTGGCTGGCAACGTCAGAACCAGGTCGCGCGGCCGCTCAACGCCCATCTGCGCCAGCGCCGCTTGCCCCTTGGGGCCGATGCCGGGCAGTGTGTCGATCGCTGCAAACAGCGGAAAAAGCGACGGCGGCCGGCCCTTTGGCTGGTTCATTGCCCTGCGATCCGCAGCCATTCGTCCTCGTCGATGACGGTGACGCCAAGATCGGCCGCCTTCTTGGCCTTGGATCCGGCACCCGGCCCGGCAATCAGCAGATCCGTCTTTGCACTGACCGAGCCTGCGACCTTCGCGCCCATTCGTTCCGCCACTGCCTTGGCCTCGGCCCGGGTCATGCGTTCCAGTGTCCCGGTGAAGACCAGCGTCTTGCCACTGATCTCGGTATCACCGGCACTCTGTGTCTGATCGGGCAGAACATCCAGCTGCGCGACCAGCCGGTCGATGCTGGCACGCTCGGACTGCTGCTGGAAGGTTGTCACCAATGACGTGACCAGAACGGCACCGACGCCGTCGATCCCTGTCAGATCGGCCCAGTTCGGACTGTCCGGCAGCGCCGTGCGACGTGCCTTGTCGTCGCTGGCTGCGAATGCCGGTTCGTGCGAGGCGGCGTCAACCGTGGAAGCCAGCACATCCCAGGTTCCAAAATGGCGCGCCAGAGTCCCCGCCGCAACCTCTCCGACGTGACGGATCCCCAAGGCGAAAATCAGACGCTTCAGGGGTATACTTCGGCGATCCTCGATAGCATCGAACAATTTTTGCGCCGAGCGTTCTCCAAAGCCGTCGCGATTCTTCAGCTTGCCAAGATTTTGCGCATCGCGTTCGGCAAGCGTGAAAATATCGGCCGGCTCGCGAATGGGCAGCAGGTCATCGGCAAAGAACATCTCGATCTGCTTGGCGCCCAGACCGTCAATGTCGAATGCCGCACGACCAACGAAATGTTTCAACTTTTCAATCGCCTGCGCCGGACATATCAGGCCGCCCGTGCAGCGACGGACGGAATCGCCAGGCTCTCGGATCGCATCCGATCCGCATTCTGGACAACGTTCAGGGAAATCGTAGGGCTGACTGTCGTCGGGTCTGCGCGACAGATCGACATCGGCGATCTTGGGGATCACGTCGCCTGCGCGATAGACCATCACCCAGTCACCTTCGCGAATATCCCGCCCCTCGCGGATCTGCCCGCCGGTATTGTCGCGCCCGGCGATATAATCTTCGTTGTGCAGGGTCGCGTTCGAGACAACGACACCGCCGACAGTCACCGGCTCCAGACGGGCAACGGGCGACAGGGCCCCGGTGCGCCCGACCTGAATCTCGATCCGGTTCAGACGGGTCCACGCGGTTTCGGCGGGAAACTTGTGGGCCAGCGCCCATCGTGGCGTGGTCGAACGAAATCCAAGCCGCGCCTGATAGCCCAGATCGTTGACCTTGTAGACGACCCCGTCGATGTCATAGCCAAGCGTCGCGCGCTGCTGTTCGATCCGGGACCATGCCTCGATCAGTTGCTCCGCGTTGTCGCACAGGCAGGTCAGATCGTTGGTCTGAAACCCGAACGCGGCCAGGCGCCGGACCGCCTCTATCTGCGTGTTGGCAAGCGGCTGGGACAGCTCGCCCCAACCATAGGCGAAAAAGCGCAGCGGACGGCTGGCGGTGATTGCCGGGTCAAGCTGTCGCAAGGAACCCGCGGCGGCGTTGCGGGGGTTGGCGAAGATCCGGCCGCCGCCATCGGCGTTCAGCCGCGCGAAATCATCATGCGCCATGTAGACTTCGCCGCGAACCTCGACGACCTCGCCCGCGTCACCCTGCAATTCCTGCGGAATGTCGGCTATTGTTCGGGCATTCGCGGTGACGTTCTCGCCCACCGTGCCGTCGCCGCGTGTGGCGGCCTGAACCAGCTTGCCGTGCTCATAGCGAAGCGACAGCGACAAACCGTCGATCTTGGGCTCGGCCGTGAATGCCAAGGCTGCGTCATCGGGAAGGTTCAGAAAGCTGCGAATCCGGGCGACGAAATCGGTGACCTCCTCGGCGTCGAAGGCGTTTCCAAGCGACATCATCCGTTGGGCGTGCCGGACCTTGCCGAACCCCTCGGACGGCGCCGCGCCGACCTTGCCTGTCGGACTTTCGGGCGCGGCCAGTTCGGGGAAGGCCGCTTCCAGCGCGGCCAGCCGACGCTTCAGGCTGTCATAGTCCGCGTCGCTGATCACCGGGGCGTCGTTCCCGTGATATGCCTCATCGGCCGCGCTGATCTGCGCCACAAGATCGGCGATCTCCCGGTCCGCCTGCTGCGGATCCAGGTCGGATTGCTTTGGTCTGTTCCGGTCGGTATCGTTCACCATCTCTGCCTGCCCTGCCCGGCCATTCGCTTGATAGGGGATCTATACGACGACCAAACCCGCCGCGGCCAGAGCGTCGCGCCGATTGCCGCGATGATCATCTGTGCCATGCAGGACATCGCCGACCGCCAAGCCGAAATAGCCCGCCGGCGCGATGGCTACGCGCGGCGGGACTGACTGGAAACGTAATACGGTCGAGCCGGACTTCAGCGACTATGCCCCCAGGGCCAGCCGTCCTTCACTGGCGGGACGGGGATCACGCAGCACATAGCCGCGCCCCCATACCGTCTCGATGTGATTTTCACCGTCCAGCGCTTCGGAAAGTTTCTTGCGAAGCTTGCAGATGAACACGTCTATGATCTTCAACTCGGGTTCGTCCATGCCGCCATAGAGATGGTTCAGAAACATTTCCTTGGTCAGGGTCGTGCCCTTCCGAAGGCTGAGCAACTCAAGGATCTGGTATTCCTTGCCGGTCAGGTTCACCGGCTTGCCCTTGATCTCGACCGATCTTGCGTCAAGATTCACCATGATTTCGCCTGTCTGGATGATCGCCTGGCTGTGACCTTTCGAACGACGGATGATCGCCTGTATCCGGGCCTGCAGCTCCTCGCGATGAAATGGCTTGGTCATGTAATCGTCCGCACCGAAACCGAACCCGCGCAGCTTGCTTTCGGTATCGTCGGACCCCGTCAGGATCAGGATCGGCGTATCGATGCGGGCCAGACGCAGATGACGCAAGACCTCCATTCCGTGCATGTCCGGCAGATCCAGATCGAGCAGGATAAGATCGTAATCATAGAGCTTGGCAAGATCGATGCCTTCTTCGCCCATGTCGGTGCGAAAGACATTGTAGCTGGCGGCTGTCAGCATCAGTTCGATGGCACGCGCCGTGCTGGCATCATCTTCAACCAGAAGTATTCGCATGACTGTTCTCGCCCTTGATTCGCGTCAATATCTATGACGAGAATTGACCCAATTCGTTAATATGTCGTTACTTATGACATGAAAAAAGGCTCGCGCAACCTATGGTTGTCTAAATCTCTGCAAAGCCGTCACTTTCAACGCTGCGCGCCCATGTCTTCGGACGGCATCCGTCCAGGCGTCGAACTCTTCCTCTGAAAGGCCATAGCGGCGCAGCGCCTCATCCCGGGCAAGAATTCCGTGTGTGACGGCCAGTACTACCGTTTCTTTCCGGCTGGCGACCCAGCGGGTGTTCACCGGCGGCAGGTCCGCCACAGTCAGGATCGACCCGTTCGGCAGGGTCACGGTGCGAGGGCCACTGATTTTCTTCACGAACATTCCACCTGTCCTTTGATCGCGTCCTACGAAAGTCGTGGAAAGCCCTTAAGGTGACGTTAGCCCGATCCGCTTTTTCGCCGGGTTCGGGTTGAGAATGTGCCGCATTTGACTATATCTCGAGACAGTTCGCGACAGGCCTTCGAGTTCATGACCAGTACCACAGCCCTGACCCGCAGCCATGCGGGCGATACCACATTGAACAGCTTGGGCTTTGCCAAGTCCCCGGCGCAAACCCGTGTGGTCGTCGCCATGTCCGGAGGGGTGGACAGTTCGGTGGTCGCGGCCATGCTGTGCCGCGAAGGTTATGATGTCATCGGCGTGACGCTGCAGCTGTACGATCACGGTGCGGCACTGGCCAAGAAAGGCGCCTGCTGCGCCGGCCAGGATATCCATGATGCCCGCCGCGTGGCCGAGCGCATGGGTTTTCCGCATTATGTGCTGGATTATGAAAACAAGTTCCGCGAATCCGTGATTGATGAATTCGCCGATGCCTATCTGTCCGGCGCGACCCCAGTTCCCTGTATCCGCTGCAACGAGCGCGTGAAATTCCGAGACCTGCTGCAGACCGCGCGGGACCTTGATGCCGATTGCATGGCCACGGGGCACTACATCCAGCGCAAGGACGGCACGCAACGCGCCGAATTGCACATGGCCGCCGACGCAAACCGTGACCAAAGCTATTTCCTGTTCTCGACCACGCAAGAGCAGCTGGATTTCCTGCGCTTTCCGCTTGGCCACCTGCAAAGCAAGGCCGATACGCGCGCCTTGGCTGCCGAGTACGGGCTGTCGGTGGCTGACAAGCCCGACAGCCAGGATATCTGCTTCGTGCCGAATGGCGATTATGCCTCGGTGATCGAAAAGTTGCGTCCCGGTGCGGCCGATCCGGGCGAGATCGTGGATATGGATGGAAACGTCCTCGGCCAGCACCGGGGTGTGATCCACTATACGATCGGTCAACGGCGCGGGCTTGGAATCGGCGGGTTGGGCGATCCGCTGTATGTCGTTCGCCTGGAACCCGAGACGCGCCGGGTTGTCGTCGGCCCGAAATCAGCGCTTGCCACGACGATCGTTCCTGTCACCGAGGTGAACTGGCTGGGCGATGGTTCATTGGAGGGCGAAATCGCGTGCATGGTCCGCATTCGTTCGACACGCCCGCCCCGTCCGGCGATCTTGCGCCCCACCGGCGCCGGTCGCGCCGAAGTCGAGCTGCTGACAGCCGAGGAAGGTGTCAGCCCCGGTCAGGCCTGCGTGTTCTACGCCCCAGACAGCACGCGCGTCCTGGGGGGCGGCTGGATCACGCTGCGGCGCCGGAAAGCTGCCTGATCCGCTCGACCATAGCGCGCAAACCGTTTGATCGCTGCGACGACAGATGTTCGTCCAGTCCAAGCCGCGCAAGCTCTGCATGTGCATCCACCCGGGCCACCTGTTCCAGCGGCAGCCCCGCATACAGCGCGTGAAGGATGGCGATCAGCCCGCGCACGATCATCGCATCGCTGTCGCCCTGAAAATCGAAACGACCACTCTCGATCCTTGGCATGATCCAGACCTGGCTTGCGCAGCCCTCGACCTTGGTCGCAGGCACCTGCAGCGCCGGATCCATGGGCGGCATGTCCTTGCCCATCTCGATAACATGCCGATACCTCTCCTCCCAATCGTCGAGGAAATCGAATGTGGCGGCGATGTCTTCAAAGGCGGGGCTGGCCATGGCGGTTCTCCGGTCTGTGCCGTCCGGGTTAACGCGATGCGCGGGCAAGGTCAAAGAGGCTTTCACCGCGCCGCGCTTTCGCCTAACAATCGGGCCAAAGAAGGGATGGTGACATGACGAAACTGATCGCGCCGCTGCTGATCTCGACCCTCGTTCTGTCTGGCTGCGGCGGGCGCTTCAGCGACAGCGGCTGGAACCCTCTGGGCTGGCTGGGCGGAGGCGGTGGCACGCCGGATGGCGGATCGCTTGAGCCGGAAGAGGGTTATGCCAGCCTCGCGGACAGCAGGCCGGGAATCCCGCAGATCACTGGGGCGCGTTGGGAACCGCTGAACGAAGGGCGTCTGCTGGTCGTGACCGCGATGGCCCCGACCAAGGGTTACAATTCGGTCGAGATCGTGACCGCACGTCCCCAACCCCGCGGCCGCATTTCACCTGACGCGGACGGCGTCCTTCGCCTCAGAATGGTCGGCCTGCCCCCATTGCCCGACAGCGAGGCGGCGCGACTGCCCGCACGCGCCGAGACGGATCAGATCACGGCCGCGTTCGCTCTGTCTTATCGTCAGCTTGCCGGCATCACCGCCATCGAGATCGCAAGTGCCTCGAACGTCGTGACGATCCGTCGCTGAACATCTTGCGCGTCGGGGTGTCTCCGGCTAGGTCTGCGCCGGTCGGAGGCGTGGCAGAGTGGTTTAATGCACCGGTCTTGAAAACCGACGTGGGTTAGCGCCCACCGTGGGTTCGAATCCCACCGCCTCCGCCACGGTATATTGCTATTTATGGCAATATCTGCGGTGCGGACGAAGGGCCGGTATCCATACGTGTCGCGAGGTTTTGCCCCTTAACTATCGTCTAATTCTCTCTGATCACCACAAGCAGATGGCGTCTCGTCTATTGCGTTAGCTGATGTCAGGTTCGTGCTCTGCCCTACGTTCAGGTTCGCATCGACGATACCGGGCGCAAGCAGCGTGAACCGCATTGCGCGGGTCATCCAAGACCAATTGAAAGACCTGACCGACCATCACGACTGACACGGGCAGGCGGTACGCTGGGGCCGCCCGTTTCGATTCCGGCTGGCGCGGCGGGAACCCTTGGCGCGCCCGCCGGTTGAACCCGACATGCCACAGCCAGATCAGGATGCAGCCATGGCCACCACCTCCGCCACGCTTGACGTGAATGGCGAAGCACGCGAATTCCAGGGCGATCCGCGACAGACGCTGCTGGATTTCCTTCGCCTGGACCTGAAACTGACCGGAACCAAGAAGGGCTGCGATCACGGCCAATGCGGGGCCTGCACAGTGATGGTGAACGGGCGTCGTATCAATTCCTGTCTCAGCCTCGCGATCATGCATGACGGCGACCAGATCACCACGATCGAGGGCATCGGTACACCCGAAAATCTGGCTGCCATCCAGCGTGCCTTCGTCAGCCATGACGGCTTTCAATGCGGCTATTGCACGCCAGGCCAGATCTGCTCGGCCACCGCCATGCTGAAGGAACTGGCCGACGGTTGGCCGAGCGCCGTGACCGAGGCCGTCGCGGACACCCCCGCCCCCAGCGACGAGGAACTGCGCGAAAGGATGAGCGGCAATCTTTGCCGATGCGGGGCTTATTCCAATATCATCGCCGCCATCCGCGAGGTGATGCAGTCGGAGGAAGGCGCATGAGACCCTTCGACTATCGTCGCATGGCCGACCTTCAGCCCGTGGACCAGCCCGGAGACCGGCTGATCGCAGGCGGCACCAATCTCTTGGATCTGATGAAGCTGGACGTCGAGGCGCCGCGCCGACTTCTGGACATCTCTCGTGCCGGACAGGATCGCATCACGGAGCACGAAGGTGGGTTGCGGATCGGGGCGTTGGTCACGAATGCCGATTGCGCGGCCGATCCGCGCATCCGTGCCGATTATCCGCTGCTGGCGAAGGCAATTCTTGCCGGCGCCAGTCCGCAGTTGCGCAACAAGGCGACGACGGGCGGCAATCTGTGTCAACGCACCCGATGCCAGTATTTCATGGCCACGGACACGCGCTGCAACAAGCGTCAGCCCGGCAGCGGCTGCGACGCGCTGCAGGGGGTGAATCGCAATCACGCGATCCTCGGCACCTCGGAAGCCTGTATCGCGACCTACCCCGGCGATATGGCCGTGGCCCTGACCGCGCTGGATGCGACGGTCGAGGTGCTGGGGCAAGGCGGCACGCGCCTGATCCCCGTGGCGGAGTTCCACCGACTTCCCGGCGACGATCCCGCCCGTGACAACGTGTTGCGGGATGACGAGGTGATCACCGGGGTCACGTTGCCGGAACCGGTGGCCGGCCGGCAGATCTATCGCAAGATCCGCGACCGTTCGTCTTATGCCTTCGCCCTCGTCTCGGTAGGTGCGGTGATCAAGCTTCGGGAAGACCGGATCGCTCGCGTCGCGTTGGCCTTTGGAGGACTGGCGCACAAGCCTTGGCGTGATCCCCAGACCGAGGCGATCCTGACCGGGCAGCCGCCCTCTCCCGCCCTCTTCGATCAGGCCGCCGATGCCCTGCTGGCCAAGGCAAAGGGGCGCGGCGGCAATGACTTCAAGATTGCGCTGGCCAGACGCGCCTTGGCCGCCGTTCTGACAGAAGCGACGGAGGAATAGGCCATGTCCGACAGCTATGACACACCCGACCAGCGTAACCTGCTGGACCAAACCGCGCAGGGCGTGATCGGCCAACCGCTGGATCGCCCCGAGGGGGCGTTGAAGGCTTGCGGCCAGGCCACCTATGCGGCCGAGCATGACCTGACCAATTGCGCCGAAGGCGTGCTTGTCGGTGCAACCATCGGCTGCGGCAGGGTCGTCAGGATCCACCGTGACGAGGTTCTTGCCATGCCCGGCGTGCTGGCGATCTATGCTGATCAGGCAATGCTGCGCCGCAACGCGCAGGGCACTGCAGGCGAGGCCCCGATACAGGATGTCACGACCGTGGATTACTATGGCCAGCCTGTTGCGCTGGTCGTGGCGGAAAGCTTCGAACAGGCGACGGCCGCCGCCAAGGCGCTGCGGGTGGACTATGACGTGACCACGGACGCGGACTTCGATCCGGCGGCGGTCGAATACGAGCCGAGTGAAGAGGCCGATGAACTGGGCGATCTGGACCGGGCCATGGACGAGGCCGCCTTCAGCATCGACCGGACCTTCACGACCGAAGCCCACAACAGCGCCGCGATGGAACCGCATGCCTCGATCGCGGACTGGGATGGCAGAAAGCTGACGCTGTATGGCAGTTTCCAAATGCTGAAATACAACGTCAAGGAATTGGCGGATTCACTGGGCGTGGCCGAAAAGAATGTCCGCATCCTGTCGCCCTATATCGGTGGTGGCTTCGGTTCGAAACTGGGGATCAGCCATGATGCGGTTTCGGCGGCACTGGCTGCGCGCGAACTTGGCCGGCCGGTCCGTGTCACCCTGACCCGCCAGCAGGTCTTCGAGACGATCACGCGCCGATCCGAGACCCGCCAGCGCCTGCGCCTCGCCTGCGACCGGCAGGGGCGACTGACCGGCATCGGACACGAGGCGTGGGTCACCAACCTTCCCGACGAGGGTTTCGCCGAGCCGGTGACGCAAGCGACCAAGTTCCTGTATGCGGGACAGAACCGCAGACTGGCGCTGTCTATCGGGCGGGTTCAGCTGACCACCGCAGGCTCGGTCCGCGCGCCGGGCGAGGCGGTGGGCATGCAGGTGCTGGAGGCCGCCATGGACGAAATGGCCGAGGCCGCAGGCATCGATCCGATCGAGTTCCGAAAGCGCAATCTGCCCGCCGAACTGCCGGGCGAGGGATTGCCCTATTCCTCGCGCATGCTGACCGAGGCGCTGGATCGAGGCGCAAGATCCTTCGGCTGGGACCAGCGCCACCAGCAACCCTGCCAGCGCCGTGAGGGGGAATGGTGGATCGGCATGGGCGTCGCCTCGGCTGCGCGCGTGAACATCTTGTCCAAGGCCGAGGCGCGGGTGACGCTGCGTGCCGATGGCGGGGTTCTGGTCGAAAGCGACCAGACCGATCTGGGCACCGGCAGCTATGCCATTCTGGGCCAGATCGCGGCCGAAATGCTGGGCGTGCCCATAGATCGGACCGATGTGGCGCTTGGCGACAGCGACCTGCCGGCCGGGGCCGGCTCGGGCGGCAGTTGGGGCGCGACTTCGACCGGATCGGCCGTGTTCCGCGCCTGCGAGGCGATCCGCGCCACCCTTGCCCACAAGCTGAGTGTCGATGTGGACGAGCTGCGGCTGAAGGACGGGCTGGCGAACGACCGCCCCGTTACCGAGTTACTGGACAAGGACCTGGTCGAGACCGGCCGCATCGAACCCGGAAAGACCATGAAGGATTACAGCCAGGCCAGCTATGGCGCCTTCTTCTGCGAGGCGGCGGTGAACGCCTTCACCGGCGAGACGCGAATCCGCCGCATGACCGGCGCCTTCGGCTTCGGTCGGGTGCTGAACGCCAAGACGGCGCGGTCGCAATGCCTCGGCGGCATGGTCTGGGGCATCGGCAGTGCGCTGACCGAAGCAATGGAATTCGACCACCGCACCGGTCGTCTAATGACGCATGATCTGGCCGAATACCACGTGCCGGTGCATCGGGACGTGCCTGCCATCGAGGTGATCCTGCTTGAGGAACGTGATACCGTCGCCAGCCCGTTGCAGGCGAAAGGCGTCGGAGAATTGGGCATCTGCGGCGCTGCCGGCGCGGTCGCAAATGCCATCTACAACGCCTGCGGCGTCCGGTTGCACAGCTTTCCGATGACGCCTGACAAATTGGTAGGGCGCCTGCCTGATCCAGTCGGCGCGTGATGGGGCAAAGCATGACCGTCTTGGGGTGCGTTTCCATGCGGCAAGAAGGTCTCGCGGGAATGGCCCTGCCCCGTCGGCGCTGAACCAAACTCGCGTCCGGGGAGTTTCGGGTTCACAAGGAGGTTGCCATGGCATCGCGCGCGGTCTGGAAGGGGCAGCTGCGGCTGTCTCTGGTCTCGATCCCTGTCGAATTGCATTCCGCCACAAAAAGTGGTGCCCGGATCTCTTTCCGACAGATCCACCAACCGTCAGGCAAACCTGTCCGCTATGAAAAGACCGTTCCCGGCATCGGACCGGTCAAGAGCGACGAGATCCTGAAGGGCTATGAGACCGGCGACGGCGAATATCTTCTGCTGGAGCCGACCGAGATCGAGGCGATCCGGCTGGAGACAAGGAAAACCCTCGAACTGGTGCAATTCGTCGATCAGTCAGAGATCGCGCCCCTTTATTTCGACAAACCCTATTACGTTGTCCCAACAGACGAACTGGCCGAGGATGCCTATCGCGTCGTCCGCGATGCCCTGCGATCCGAGAAGAAGACCGGCCTGGGGCAACTGGCCATGCGCGGCAAGGAATACCTTTGCGCGATACGCCCCTGCGGCGACGGGCTACTGCTTGAAACCCTCCGATACGCGGATGAAGTTCGCGAGGCCGAGCCGATGTTTGCGGGCATTGAGGACGCGAAATCCGACAAGGAACTGCTGGATGTCGCCAAACAGCTGATCCAGCGAAAATCCGGGCCCTTCGACGCCAAAGCGTTCGAGGATCACTATAATTCCGCCCTGCGCGACCTGATCGCGAAAAAGCGCAAGAACCGCAAGACACCCCGGGCCAAGGTCGGGGATCACGAAGAACGGCCCTCGGGCGAGAACGTCGTCGATCTGATGTCCGCACTGAAGGAAAGCCTGAAGAAGGATGGCCAGGCCAAGAAACGGTCATCGTCCAAGACCAAGTCGAAATCCGCCTGATGCCGGATCTGGGCACATATCTCGACAAGCGCAACTTCGACGACACGCCCGAACCGTCCGAGACCGGCACCGCCTCTGCCCTCGGGTTGCGCTATTCGATCCAGAACCATCGCGCGACCCGCCTTCACTGGGATCTACGTCTGGAATGGAACGGTGTCCTGCTAAGCTGGGCGATCACACGCGGCCCATCCTTTAATCCATCCGAAAAGCGGCTTGCGGTCAGAACCGAGGATCATCCCGTGTCGTATCTGGGCTTCGAGGGGCTGATCCCGAAAGGCAATTACGGGGCAGGCACGGTCATGCTGTGGGATATCGGTTGGTGGCAGCCGCTGGACCCGATTCCGCGCGACCTGAAAAAGGGCCATCTGCATTTCCGTCTGCACGGGCGCCGCATGACCGGCGACTGGAACCTGATCCTGATGAAGGGCCGCAAGCTGGGCGATGACAAACGGCAGAACTGGTTGCTGATCAAGTCCGATGACGATGCGGCCGGTCGGCCCGATCCGGTCAGGCGGTACAAGCGCAGCGTCTCGACCGGGCGCAGCTTCGCCGAGATCGCCAAGGAGGCGGCGCCGATCAATCCCCAACGTGCCGGCAAGCTGCCCGGTCATGTCGCGCCGGAACTGGCGACGCTGACAGACGACCTGGCCGATCCCGGAACCCATTGGCACGAATTGAAGCTGGACGGCTATCGTGCGCTGATCGCGCTTGGCAAGGGCGGCCCCTTGGCCTTCACCCGCAACGGCCATGACTGGAGTGACCGTTTCGCCTCGCTTCTGCCTGGCTTCGCCGATCTGGATTGCGACAGCGCCCTGATCGACGGAGAGATCGTGGCAGGCGCGGGACTGCAGGGCTTCAGCGCGTTGCAGGATGCGATCAAGGTTGGCGGACCCTTTGGCTATGTCGCCTTCGATCTGCTATCCCTGAACGGTCAGGATCTGCGCAAGCAACCCCTGACCACGCGCCGAAAAAGACTGGAGTCTCTGTTCAGGACCGTGCCGCGGATGGGCGCGTTAGACCTGTCGCCGGTCATCGAAGGCGATCCGAAGGACGCCTTCGCGATGGTCTGCGCGACCCATGGCGAAGGGCTGATCGCAAAACGGCGCGACAGTCCCTATCGCGGCAGGCGCGGCACCGACTGGCTGAAGATCAAATGTCGCAAACGGGCGGAGTTCGTCGTTGTCGGCTGGATGAAAAGTGATGCGGCGGGACGTCCGTTCGCTTCGCTTGCAATGGCCGCGCGAGAAGCCGGCAACCTGCGGTATGTTGGGAAGGTCGGGACGGGTTTCGATGAAGATACCATGACCGAACTGGCCGGCCTGCTGCGCCCGCTGACGCGCCGGAGCGCCCCGGTTGCCGCACCGAAATCCGAGGTTTCCGGCGTCAACTGGGTCTCGCCGGAACTTGTGGCCGAGGTCGAGTACGCGGAACTTACCGCACAAGGCCGCCTGCGCCACGCCACCTATCTGGGCCTGCGCGAGGACAAGCCCGCCCGTGAGGTCCGCATCGAACGAGAGGTTTCCATGAACGATCACGAAACCGTCGCCGGGATCTCGGTCAGCAGCCCTGACCGCATCATCTTCGACAAGCCCCGCCTGACCAAGGCCGATCTTGCCCGATATTACGAAAAGATCGCACCGGCGATGCTGAGCGAGGCGGCCGACCGGCCGCTGTCCCTGCTGCGCCTGCCCGAGGGTATGGAGGGCGAACGGTTCTTTCAGAAACACCCTGGCAAGGGATTTCCCAAGGCGCTGAAGATCGTCGAGATCACCGAAAAGGACGGCGATTCCGAACCCTATGCCTATGTCACCGACGCCTCGGGGCTTGTCGGCGCGGTTCAGATGGGCACGGTCGAGTTCCACATCTGGGGCGCACGGCGCGACCGGCTGGACAGGCCTGATCGGCTGGTCTTCGATCTGGACCCGGATGAGGGGCTCGGCTTCGCCAAGGTGAAAGCCGCGGCCATCGACCTGCGCGAAACCCTCGGCGATCTGGGTCTTGAAAGCTGGGCGATGCTATCCGGCGGCAAGGGGATTCACCTGGTCGTTCCGCTGCGTCGCACCATTGGCTGGGACACTGCCAAGCTGTTCTGCCGCGGTATCGCCACGCTGATGACGCAGCGCGAGCCGAAGCGCTTTACCGCCAGCATGTCCAAATCCCGTCGCGAGGGCCGCATCTTCATCGACTGGCTTCGGAACGAACGCGGCTCGACCGCGATCGCGCCGTTCTCGATCCGGGCGAGGCCGGGCGCACCAGTGGCCATGCCCATCGGGTGGGACGAACTGCCCGGCATCCGAAAAGCCTCGGCCTTCTCGGTGGAAGAGTCGCTGGATCGGCGTTGGAACGGCGTGACCCGCCCGAAGCCGCAGACGATCAGCCGGCCCGTCATCGAGGAACTGGATCAAGCGATGAAGAGGTCAGCGTAAGGGCGATCCCTTGGCTGAAACCTCCAACATGGATATTCAAGCCAAGCCAGCGCGTTTGCCAGCGTAGTGAAGATTTCTTTCTGCGCGTCCGCAGAACCTTTGCAGATTTGCTTTTCTGGCTTTTCGTGATCGAAAGGCTTCTTCCCTTGATGCGGAGCGGTCCTGCGACCGAGGCCCCAATCATTTGCCGGCGCTGTTCCACGTAGATCCGTAGCCAGCACTTAGAACGACATTTGTTCGGCGGGCAGTGGCTGCAGCTTTCTTCCGGCCGCAAATCCGACATGTTCGGGTTGATCTTTTTTATCGGGCGGCAAATCACATTGTCCTGATCGACGATATTGCATAACCAGCGTCCATGCTGGCATGGATCGAGACGCATAGCTCTGCTCTGCAAGTTGTCGTGGGCCTGACGACCGCGCTTGTCTGGGTGATTTATCTGCACATCCTCGTTTCGGGTTTGCGGCGACAGCGCCGCTCCGAGATCCTGATTACCCTTGGCGGCAAACGGGACATGTCAGGACGGGTCATGGTCAGCAATCTCGGCTTCGAACCGATCTATATCCTCGACATCCTGCTGAGATTGAGTGCCGATCATCGGGAAGAGACGGTTTCGGTCGCAGAGCGTGGCAAGCAGGACGAGCGTGGCCAGGATCCCTCGGACAAGTCCACTCTGCAGACGCCCCTGAAGACTGGCGACATGATCGATATCGGAGAAATCGCGACATTGCTGGATCGTGCGCGCGCGGGGTCCTCAGGCTCGCCTGTCGAGGTCACTCTGTCGCGCATCGACATCACCGTCGTCGCCGTCACGGCGGCCACGTCCAGCATTGTCGCGGCCCAACGCAGCTTTGATGTTGAGCAACGCGGAGACGGTCCGGACAGATTGCGTCCGCACTCTCTCTACGCCCGACAGATCCGAAGCCGTCGTGAGCGTCGCAGGATTGAACAGGACATGCAGCGCAGTCTGTAGCGAGGGATGGGCCGATCATCAGCATGGCGGTCGCCTCCAAACTCGTGAAACCATCGTTGCGACCTAGCGGTTAGGTCCTCGCAGCAAAGCAAGGATGGCAAGGAGGTCGAGATGAACAGAGCGCGGGCGGGTCTGCTGATCGCGGTTCTGATCCTCGCAGCCTGCAGGTTTCCCACAGATCCCGATCAGACCGCGCAATCGGTCGAGGGCGGCACGTTGAAGGTCGGTGCGCTGACGCCCTTGGAGAAGACGGATCGAACAGCAGTCGAACACATCGCCGACGCGTTCGATGCCGACCTCCGGATCATCGAAAATGACCCGCACAGGCTTTTTGCGATGCTCGAGGAAGGTACGGTGCAGATTGTCGCGGGCAATATCCCTGATGACACGCCGTTCAAATACTCCGTCGCATTGACCGATCCCATAGGAGAGCTGAGGCTGAGCGGCGACACGAAGCAGCGCGTGCTGGCGGTCAAGCAGGGCGAGAATGCGTTCCTCATCCGCGTGAACCGGGCGCTGGCGAGGTTTGCCCCATGAATGAACTGCCTGACGAAATCCAGAGAAAGCTCGCGAAGGCCGCGCGACTGGAATGGTGGAGCCTTGGGTTCCTGATCAGCATCATCGTCGTCATGTATCTGGTCATGGGGTCGAGCCAGGCGATGAAGACGGCGTGGATCGAAGATACCCTTAGTCTGATACCTCCGGCTCTCTTCCTCATAACACGTCGGCTGGAAACGAAGGCACCGACCCGCCACTACCCCTATGGCTTTCATCGGGTTGGATCACTGGGCTTCTTTCTGTCCGCAACGGCGCTCAGCACGATGGGCGCATTCCTGATCTACAGCTCAGCCACGGCGCTGTTGCTTCGCGAACCCCCCACCATCGGCAACACGCAGATATTCGGCCATGATCTTTGGCTGGGATGGCTGATGATCGTCGCGCTTGCCTATTCGGTGGTCCCGCCTGTCATCCTCGGCCGCAAGAAATTGCCTCTTGCGCGCCAGACCATGGATAAAGTGCTGCATACCGACGCCCAGATGAATGCCGCGGATTGGAAGACCGGGTTGGCCGGAATTGCCGGAATCGTGGGAATCGGAATGGGCTGGTGGTGGGCCGACGCCGCCGCAGCCGGGTTCATCGCCGTCGACATCCTGCGCGACGGATTGCGTGCGATGCGAATCTCCGTCTCGGAGTTGCTGGACGGCGCACCGCGACAATTGGATAGCCCCGACATTCACCCGCTGGTGGACAGAATTGGCCGGAACCTGGAACAACTGGGCTGGGGGTCTGGCGTCAAGGTCCGCGAAACGGGCCGTTATGTCCGCGCCAGTCTCGAGCCAGAGACCGGTCGGGCCATTTCGGTCGATGAGGCTCTCAAGATCGGTGCGGAGAACGATGCCTGGCGGCTGATTGTTGTCAATCGGACAGTCAGGATGAACTCCAGCGCAGGTAGCGATGGGAAAGATCCCCCGCCAGGAGGACCTGATCAGCGAAAATGATCAAGGAGACGCGCGGATGGGCCGGAGAACCAGCGGCGGAACGTGGTCCAATCGTGTGAGCCGCCTCAGATCGGGAAAGTCACGCGGCTGATCAAGCAGGAACCGGCACCCTGCTTCATCAACACGGTCTGGCTGAGTGTAGTCACGTGAGAGCTTTTCGCCCCTGCGTATGTGAGTTGACCTGAACGCGACGCCGTCGGTGGCGAATAAAAGTCCCTTCAAGAGCGCCGGGATCTCGGCACGGGTGCGCGCGGCGCGCTTGCGCGGACTTTCCTCCAGGATGGCGTGGATCCGATCCCATGTCGCGCGGTCTTTGATGGCGTCTTGTTCGACGAGGTAGTGCAACCCGCAACGTGTCGTCTTGCCGCAAGGTCATCGCGTGTGCGACGGCCTCGGCGAACAGGAGCATGAACGTGCCTCGGGTGAAACAGGTTCGTGATCACAAATACAAGGCTGCAAGCCCCAAAGGGGTTCGGCAGGTTTCGGCTAACTTGACCCTGCTCACGAAATTGCGAAAATGCTCGACCGGGCGCCGGAAATCATGTTGCTGTTGCAAGAACCTGCTTCGACGTGAAAGCAGGGCTGACATACAGAATGATCGAGGTGACACCATGAGCAGAACCGCAATTCGGGCCTTGCTGGCCGTTGTTCTTGTCGCAGGTTGCACCGCCGGAACTGGCGGGCGCGTTGTCGTCAAGGGGGCCGGTCCGGACGACCTGCTGAAATTGCGATCAGGTCCCGGACTTGAACACAGGGTGATCGTGGGTCTGCCGGACGGCACCGTACTGAACCGCAGCGACTGCCGGACCGACGCTGGGGAAACCTGGTGCAGGGTCTCTTTGGCCGCGCAGCCCGGGGTAACCGGATATGTCTCGGCTGACTATCTGGCAGTTTTCTAGAACACGACAACGCAGCCACAGCGATCGCCAACGGCGCAGGTTGCACGCCCGACCGCGCGCTTGATCCGACGTCGCGCCACTTCCAAGGCATGGGCGACCCGGTTCTGCGTTTGGGCAGCGTCGGCAGGGCCTGCGTCATTGCGTTGTGAAAGGGCGGTTGTTCGCCCTTTCGCAGCCCGGCACCACCGCTGCGCCAACCGGATCACGGATCTGAGGTCGGCGGGGGCTTGGGTCCAACGACCTACTCGGCCTCCTGAAAGGCGCGGATGCCGTCTCCGGCCTGAGCGATGTTCAGAACACCGTCCAGATGACCGCGGGTGCCCTCGATCTCGACCATCTCGGCCGGCGTTCCGTCGGATTTGATGATGGCCCCTGTCTCTCGCACCGCGTTTCCCGGAAAGACCAGATCCTCGTCTAAGTGAATCAACATCACCGGCACATCTATATCCAGCAGCCCTTGATAAAGTCCTTCCTGGGGGTGGCCCGCGACGACAGCTGATTGGCCCTGGCCAGATATAGGAAATGGTTGTCATCCGAGGTCTTCGCCCTCGCCGCACCGGCGGCATTCAGTGTGTCGACGACGGCAAACTCGTTCGCGAAATCCGTGGCCGGATCACGGTCGGCCTGCGCCCAGTCGCGACCGAAGTTCGGTTCGACCGTTCTGCGGACTAAGCATGCAGGGTGACGATCTTCAGCGCCTGGGTCAAGCCTGCCTCGGGCGCATCCCCGTCATGATAGTCACCGCCGTTCCAGTTCGGGTCCAGGCGGAAGGGCGAGGCCCGGACGTCCAGCCATGCGATCAGGTCGGCATCCGCCCACCCCGAAGATATGACCGGGATCACGCGCGTCTGCCGATCGGGATAGCTTGCAGCCCATTCATAGCTTTGCAAACCGCCCATCAAGGCCCCCATGACCGCGTGCCATGTCTCGACACCCAACTGATCCATCGGGCCCTTTTGCGTGTCGACAAAGTCCCCGATGGTCAGGATCGGAAAATCCATGCCTCACGGCTTTCCGGTGTCAGGGTTCGTGCTGGCCGGTCCCGTCGTGATGACATTGGGGTCGTGGGCCGCCAGATTGAAGGGGCTGACCACCTATACCACAAGCCGTTTGTCTGTATCGATGGGTTTCCCCGAACCGATGATCGCATCCCAGTATCCCGGTGCCGCGTCGTCGCCCGCGTATCTGCCGGCGGCATGGCTGTTGCCGCTGAAGACATGCGGGATCAGGATAGCGTCGTCCCGGTCGTCATTCAGGGTCCCGTATGTTTCATAACCCAGTCGCATCTGCCCGATCACCTCGCCGCCGCGCGTGGTGAAATCGGTCAAGGTGAATTCCTGTTTCTCGACCAGCAGCTCATGGGCAGCCGCGGGACTCGCGCAGCGCGCGGCGATAAGGATGGCGTGACGCATCTTGTTTGCCCCTCGTTCATGAAGGGGTATCGAACATTGCAGCGCGCGCGATCTCCGGCAAGGAAGCCCTCTTCCACAGGCAGGCACGGCATGGCAGCGTGGTGGTGGAAACGGATGGAGGGAACATGCTGCCACGTCGCACGGATTTTCCACAGGATTTCGTCTTCGGCGCCGCAACCGCCGCCTATCAGATCGAAGGTTCCCGGTTCGGGGGTGCGGGTCCGTCGCACTGGGACAGCTTCGCCGCGACGCCGGGAAACATCGAGGACCACAGCAGCGGCGCGACCGCCTGCGATCACTATCACCTTTGGCAAACCGATCTGGATCTGGTCCGCGACGCTGGCTTCGACGCCTATCGCTTTTCGACCTCATGGGCGCGGATCATGCCGGACGGACGGCATCTCAATCCCGAAGGGCTGGATTTCTACGACCGTCTCGTGGACGGCATGCTGGCGCGTGGGCTGCAGCCGTTCCTGACGCTTTATCACTGGGATCTGCCCGCCGCGCTGGCCGACCAGGGCGGCTGGCGGAACCGCGATATCGCGTCGTGGTTTGCGGATTATGCGCGCGCCGTTCACGAGCGGCTTGGTGATCGTGTCGCCAGCACCGCAACCCTGAACGAACCGTGGTGCATCGCATGGCTGTCGCATTTCCTGGGCCATCACGCGCCCGGCCTGCGCGACATCCGCGCAGCCAGCCGCGCAATGCATCATGTGCTGCTGGCCCACGGTACCGCGATGCAGGCTTTGCGCGCCGAGGGCGCGGGCAATCTGGGAATCGTCCTGAACTTCGAGACCGCCCATCCGGTCGATGACAGCCCCAAGGCTGAAGATGCCGCAGCGATACAGGATGCGATCTACAATCAGTGGTTCATTCGCGCCCTCTGCGGTCAGGGTTATCCAAAGGCCGCGCTGAAGGGGATCGAACCGTATCTGCCGGATGGCTGGCAACAGGACATGGACCTGATCGCCACACCGTTGGACTGGCTGGGCGTCAATTACTACACGCGCAAGCTGCACGGCCCGGCGCCTGGGCTTTGGCCGGGCAATGAAGCGGCCGACGGTCCGCTGCCCAAGACCCAGATGGGCTGGGAAATCCGCCCCGAGGGCCTGTCCGAGTTCCTGATCCGGCTGTCGCGCGATCATGTCGTAAATCTGCCGATCCACGTTACCGAAAACGGCATGGCGCTGGCGGCGGGCGCCGACATCACCGAAGACGCAGCCCGGATCGACTTTATCGCCGGGCATCTGCGGGCGGCACGCGCGGCGCTGGACGCAGGGGTCAATCTGCGCAGCTTCTTCTATTGGTCGCTGTTGGACAACTACGAATGGGCCTTTGGCTATGGGCCGCGCTTTGGCCTTGTTCATGTGGATTACGACACGATGAAGCGGACGCCGAAGGCAAGCTGGCACGCAATCCGGGCCATGCTGACAGCCTGATCGGCACAGGCCGATCAGCCGCGCCGCGCGGCGGCCAGGATCAGGTCCGACGCCTTTTCGGCGATCATCGTGACGGGCGCATGGGTGTTGCCCGAGATGATCGACGGCATGATCCCGGCATCCGCGATGCGCAATCCGTCGATCCCGTTGACGCGCAGTTGCGGATCGACCACCGCGCCCGCGTCCTGTCCCATGCGCGTTGTGCCGACAGGGTGGAAGATGGTGGTGCCGACATCGCCCGCAGCATGGGCAAGCTCCGCGTCCGATTGCAGATCTGCGCCGGGCTTCATTTCTTGCGGGTTGAACGACGCCATCCGGCGCGTCTGCATCAGCCGCCGCGCGTGGCGCAGGCTTTCGACGGCCACCCGTCGATCTCCTTCTGTCGAAAGATAGCACGGCGCGATGGCAGGCGCGGCACCCGGATCGGATGAGGTGACGTGACTGTGCCCGGTGCTTTCGGGGCGCAGATTGCACACCGAGATGGTCAGTGCCGGAAAATCATGCAGCGGGTCACCGAATTTTTCCAGCGACAAAGGCTGGACATGATATTCGATATTCGCCGTTTCGAACGCGTCGGAAGATTTCGCGAAGATCCCCAACTGGCTGGGCGCCATCGACATCGGACCCGACCGGCGCAGCGCATATTCCAGCGCAATTCCGGCCTTGCCCCAGATGGTTCTGGCCCTGTCGTTCAGCGTCCGCGCCCCGCTGATGCGGAAGACGGTGCGCAGTTGCAGGTGATCCTGCAGGTTTTCACCGACGCCCGGCACATCCAGGACGGTCGGGATCCCCAGATCGGCAAGGCGCTGCGCCTGACCGATCCCGCTGAGTTCAAGGATCGCGGGCGAATTGATCGCACCGGCAGCCAGCACAATCTCCGAGCCGGTACGCGCGTGCCAGCTTTGTCCGCCTTGCGAGAAGATCACGCCGGTCGCACGCCGTCCCTCGAATGTCAGTCGGCTGACCTGGGCGTTGGTCTGGATACGCAGATTGGCACGGCGTCTGGCCGGATCGAGAAATGCCTTGCGCGCGTTCCAGCGCCAGCCTGCGCGTTGGGTGACCGGAAAATAACCCACGCCTTCGTTGTCACCGCAGTTGAAGTCGGTGCAGGCGGGCAGGCCCAGTTCCTGCGCGGCCTCGGCCACGGCGTCAAGGATCGGCCAGCTCAGCCGCTGTCGTTCAACTCTCAACTCGCCCTGGTCGCCGTGCAGATCGCTGCCGGGTTCGTAGTGCCGTTCCGATTTGCGGAAATAGGGCAACACATCGTGCCAGCCCCATCCTGCATTGCCCATCTGTCGCCAGCGGTCGTAATCCGCCGCCTGCCCGCGCATGTAGATCATGCCGTTGATCGAGGAACAGCCGCCCAGCACCCGCCCGCGCGGATAGTTCAGACGACGCCCGTTCAGGCCGGGCTCGGGCTGGGTCTGGTAACACCAGTCCAGCGTCGGATCGCCCATGGCATAAAGATAGCCGACGGGAACATGCACCCACAGCCGATTGTCGCTGCCGCCGGCTTCCAGCAGCAGGACCCGATTCTTCGGATCGGCCGACAGCCGGTTGGCCAACACGCACCCGGCCGACCCCGCGCCGACAATGATGTAATCATACTCGCCGAAATCGTGCATCCTGCCCCCGAAATCCTGATGGAAAGCTATGGCAGGATGCGGCGGGGCACCAGTGGCGCGCCCCGCTTTTCCGTCATGTCATTCCGCCGCGGCCAGCAGAGAGGCGTTGCCCCCCGATGCCGTCGTGTCGATGCAGAGGTGGCGTTCAAGGATCGCATAGGACGCCAGCTCGGCCGAACAGACCAGCGGGACGATTATTCCGTCGCGCGCGGCCAGCGCCTGCCGATAGTGGCGGGCCTGTTCCTCGGGGCCGTCAAACGCGACCACGGCCATGCCGGACAGCGATTTCAACGCATTGGCGTCCAGATGCCCGCCCACCACGACCGCCGCGCATCCCTGCGACGCGGCAATGGCTGCCTGTTCCTCCGCATTCGGACCAAGACACAGGACGGTGCCGCGGGAATGGGTGGTCAGGCGGTTCGATTCCCCGGTCGGTCCGGGCAGGACGACCGTCTCGCGCGGCGTCGCGGTATCGGTCAGCGCGCCGTCCAGATCTTTCTGGATCCGAACGGGGTCGGCCTCGTCGCCGGCCACGGACGGCTTGCGCGAGATCTGGGCCGCGCGGAAACGCGGGACATAATGCGGCCCGCCGGCCTTGGGTCCGGTCCCCGACAACCCTTCGCCGCCGAAAGGCTGGCTGCCGACGATGGCGCCGATCTGGTTGCGGTTCACATACAGGTTGCCGACATTCAGACGGCTGTCGACATGCTGCACCCGGTCGTCGATCCGCGTGTGCAGCCCGAAGGTCAACCCATAGCCCGAGGCATTGACTGCCCCCAGAACCCGATCCAGGTCGCTTGCGTCGAACCGCGCGACATGCAGAACAGGACCGAAGATTTCCTTTTCGATGTCTTCGACCCCGTTCACACGGATGGTTACAGGCGCGACATAGTGACCGCGTCCCGGCGTCTTCAGCCGGTGCAGGATGCGCCCATCGCTGCGTGCCTTGGCAATGTGATCCTCGATCCCCTGCTTGGCCGCGGACGAAATCACCGGGCCGACATCTGTTTCCAGATGCCACGGATCGCCCATCCGCAATTCATCCATCGCCCCATGCAGCATTTCCAGAATCTTGTCCTCGACATCCTGCTGAACATAGAGGACGCGCAGCGCCGAGCAACGCTGCCCCGCCGACTGGAACGAACTGGCCAGGATGTCGCGCACGGCCTGTTCGGGCAGCGCCGTCGAATCGACGATCATTGCGTTCAGCCCGCCGGTCTCTGCGATCAGCGGCGCATCCGGCGACAGGTTTTCGGCCATCGCCCGGTTGATTGCCTGCGCCGTCGGCAGCGATCCGGTAAAACACACGCCAGACACGCGTGCATCGCTGGACAGTGCGGTGCCGACCACACGCCCCTCGCCCGGCAGCAATTGCAAGGCGTGACGCGGCACCCCTGCGTCGTGCAGCAGTTGCGTGGCCCGCCACGCGATCAGGCTGGTGGTTTCGGCCGGCTTTGCCAGTACGCCGTTGCCCGCAGCCAGAGCCGCGGCGATCTGGCCGGTAAAGATCGCCAAGGGAAAGTTCCAGGGTGAAATGCAGGTAAACACCCCGCGCGGCGCGTCTGCGGTGGCGAAATTCGCGTAATACCGCAGGAAATCCACCGCCTCGCGCAGTTCGGCCACGGCGTCGAACATCGACTTGCCCGCTTCGCGACCGATCAGGGCGAACAATTCGCCATAATGTTCCTCGTAAAGATCGGCGGCGCGGCGCAACACCTCGGCCCGGCGCTCGGGCGCGTCCTGCCAGGGTCCGGCGGCGTCCAGCGCAGCGTCGATATCCTGCGGCGAGGCATAACCCACCTGCCCCACCCGATCGTTCGGGCGCGCAGGGTTTACCTGGTCGATCGTCTCGCGGTCCGCGCCGTCACGGTCCGCAGCCAACAGCGGGCCGCCCTGCCACCGGTGGTCCGCCCATGGCGCACGCGCCTGTTCGATCTGCGCCAGCTCCAGCGGATCGCGCAGATCGAAACCTTTCGAGTTCGCGCGGTCGGGTGCGAACAGCTTTTCCGGGCGAACCACGCCGCGGGCCGGGGTGCCGGCCACAGCCAGCCATTCGGCAAAGGGATCCGGCGCCACATCCTCGGGGCGGATATCCTCATCGACGATGCGGTTCACGAAGCTGGAATTCGCGCCGTTCTCCAACAGGCGGCGAACCAGATAGGCCAGCAGATCCTCGTGCGCGCCGACCGGCGCATAGATGCGGCAGCGGGTCTTGTGGCGCGTCTTGACGATGTCGTGCAGCGCCTCGCCCATGCCATGCAGACGCTGAAATTCGAAGTTCCGGTCATCGCCCGCCAATTCCAGGATCGCGGCGACGGAATGGGCGTTATGGGTGGCGAATTGCGGATAGATGCGCGGGCTGTCCAGCAGTTTCCGCGCACAGCAGATCCAGGCCACGTCGGTCGCGGGCTTGTGGGTCCAGACCGGGAAGCCGGGCAGCCCCTCGACCTGATAACGCTTGACCTCGGTATCCCAATAGGCGCCCTTTACCAGCCGGACCATAAGCTTGCGGTCCAGTCGCTCGGCCAATGCATCAAGCCAGTCGATGGTCGCGCTGGCGCGCTTGCCATAGGCTTGGACGACAACGCCGAAGCCGTCCCATCCGGCCAGGGAAGGATCGGACAGAACCGCCTGAATGACGTCAAGCGAGATGTCCAGCCGGTCCGCTTCTTCTGCGTCGATATTCAGCCCCATCCCGGCATCTTTCGCCATCCGGCACAGGCGCAGCGCCACCGGCACCAGCTCGGCCATCACGCGGTCCCGCTGGGTTTCCTCGTATCGCGGATGCAGCGCCGACAACTTGATCGAGATGCCGGGATTGTCGCGGATATCGCCCTTGTTCGCCTCGCTGGCCAGTGCCTTGATCGCGCCCTCATAAGCGGCCTGATAGGCGCGGGCGTCCTTTTCGGTCCGCGCTGCCTCGCCAAGCATGTCGTAGCTGTAGGTATATCCCTGCTCGACCCGTTCGCGACCCCGCTTGATGGCGGATTTCACCGTCTCGCCCAGTACGAATTGCTGACCCATCTCGCGCATCGCGCGGTGAACGGCGGTGCGGATCACGGGCTCGCCCAGGCGGCGGATCGCATTGCGCAGATGGCCTGCGATCCCCGGCGACTGATCGTCGCGCAGCACCCTGCCCGTCAGCATCAGCGCCCAGGTCGAGGCGTTGACCAGCGACGAGGACGACTTGCCCATGTGCTGCCCCCATTCGGACGGCGCGATCTTGTCCTCGATCAGTTCGTCCATGGTCTCGGCGTCGGGCACGCGCAGCAGGGCCTCGGCCAGACACATCAGCGCCACGCCCTCTTCGGTCGAAAGACCGTATTCGGCCAGAAACACTTCCATCATGCCCGGTTTGCGGTCGGACCTGATCGCGCGGACCAGATCGGCGGCACTGGCAGCGATGCGGATGCGGGCAGATTCATCGGGGGCAAGGTCGCGCATCAATCCGGCGATCAGCTGTTCTTCGTCGCCCAGATGCAATTCGCGGATCGTCTGACGGATGTGGTCAAGTTGGATCATGTCGCCTTCCTCTCAGTACCCTGCCCGCGCAGCACCGCGAATCGCCGGGCGGTTGCGCGCAATTTCCCCACGGTCTATCTGCTGGCAGGAAAGATCAACAGAGGCAGCCATGATCATAATAGCAGCGCTTCTTCTTGGCGCAGTCCTTGGCTGGCGTCGCGCGGGGCAACTGGGCGGCGACATCCGCGACCGGTTGCAATACGCTGCAGGCTTCGCGATGGCCCTTGGTGTCGTGGGCGTCCTGATCACCGTCATCATAGACCGGATGATCTGATGTTCGTGCCGTTCCTCGACGCGCTTCGGCGAAACGGGGTGCCGGTTTCGCTGCGGGAATGGCTGGACCTGATGGCCGGCATGCGCGTCGGTCTAACCGGATGGACGGTCGACGGTTTCTATCACTTCGCCCGTCTGGTTCTGGTGAAGGACGAACGTCATCTGGACCGCTTCGACCGCGCCTTTTCTGAAAGCTTCGCAGGACTTGAAACGATCCCGGTCGAGGCGCTGGTCCATGAACAGGCCATCCCGAGGGAATGGTTGAAAAAATTGGCCGAAAAGCTGCTCAGCGATGACGAGCGCGCGCAGATCGAGGGCAGCGGCAGTTTCGAGAAGCTGATGGAGAAGCTGCGCGAACGTCTGGCCGAACAGCAGGGTCGTCATCAGGGCGGCAACAAGTGGATCGGCACGGCGGGAACCTCGCCCTTCGGGGCCTATGGATACAATCCCGAGGGCGTGCGGATCGGGCAAGACACAAGCCGCCACCGCCGCGCCGTCAAGGTCTGGGACAAACGAGAGTTTCGCGATTTCGACGACAGCGTGGAATTGGGCACCCGCAATATCAAGGTTGCGTTGAAGCGATTGCGGCAATGGGCGCGACACGGCGCCGAGGACGAATTGGACCTGCCCGCAACCATCCGTTCGACCGCCGAACACGGCTATATCGACGTGAAGACCCGGCCGGAACGTCACAACGCCGTCAAGGTGGTGCTGTTTCTGGATGTGGGCGGCAGCATGGACGATCACACGCGGCTGGTGAACGAACTGTTCAGCGCGGCGCGCGCCGAGTTCAAGCACTTGCAGTTCTTCTATTTCCACAACTGTCTCTATGATGGCGTGTGGACCGACAACCGCCGCAGATGGGCCGAGCAGACCCCGACATGGGAGGTGCTGCACCGCTTTGGCAGCGATTACAAATGCATCTTCGTGGGCGACGCCTCGATGTCGCCCTATGAAATCGTCGCACCGGGTGGTGCTAACGAACATTGGAACTCCGAAACCGGCGAGACCTGGCTGCGCCGCGCGTGCCGGACCTGGCCCGACCATGTCTGGCTGAACCCGGTCCCGCAAAAACACTGGCGCCATACGCAATCGATCGCCATGATCGGACAGATCTTTGAGAACCGGATGATGCCTTTGACGCTGGACGGGCTGACCCAGGCGATGAGAATACTGAGATGAAAGCCGAATTGCTGGCCCTGTTGCCGCAATGGGGACCGTGGATCGTCGCGGTCTCGGCCTTCCTGTCTTGCATGATGATCCCGGTTCCGACCTCGTTCCTGCTGCTGACGGCGGGGGCGTTGACGGGCACCGGCCATATGCAACTGCCAGAGTTGGTGATCGCCGCCGCCGTGGGAGGCACGCTGGGGGACACGACGGCATTCCTGCTTGCGCGGCGGATCGAGCCGCGGCTGCGCCGGATCGGGCGCCGTACGGCGCAAGCCATGGACCGGGCGCGCGGGCTGCTGGAACGGCGCGGCACGCTGGCGGTATTCCTGTCGCGCTGGCTTGTGACGCCATTGGGACCGCCGATGAACTATGTCGCCGGTGCATCCGGCATTGCGCTGCCGCGTTTCGTCGCCGCATCGGTGGCCGGCGAAACGTTGTGGGCAGTCCTGCATCTGCTGGCCGGCCATGTGCTTGGACGGCAGGTTCACCGGACCGAATCGGCGGCGTTGAAGGCAGTGGCAATCGGAGCGGCGCTGGCGGCGCTGTTCTGGCTGATCCGGCGCGCGTGGCACCGAAGGGCCACGTCCTGCTAATATCGCCCACAGGACGCGAAAGCATGATTGATCCCCACGCGCCGCCGCCCCACATATGACGACATGCTGAAACTGACGCCGATCCTGCTGCTTATCGCCTATCTTGCCGTCATGTGGTTCTTTTCCGCATGGCGCCTGAAGCAGGAACTGAACGAGAAATCGACGCCACTGAACCATCCACGCCTGTCGCCGATGCTGAAACGTCTGGGCGAGGCGATGGACCTGCCGCCGGTCAAGGCGCACATCTACGAGGTAGAGCCGGTCAACGGTCTTGCCGCACCCGACGGGCGGATCTTCCTGACGCGTGGCTTCATCCGCAAGCTGGACGCCTGCGAGGTCACCCCCGAAGAACTTGCCAGCGTCATCGCGCATGAACTTGGCCATGTGGCCCATGGCCACGCCCGGCGCCGGATGATAGATTTCGCGGGTCAGAATGCCATCCGGCTGGCCCTGGCCGGCATTCTGGGCCGGTTCCTGCCGGGATTCGGAACGTGGATCGCGGGCATGGTCGCCAGCGCGGTTGCCGCCCGCCTGTCGCGCCAGGACGAATTCGAGGCGGACCGGTTCGCCAGCGCCCTGATGACCCGCGCGGGATTCGGGACCGAGCCTCAGAAATCCCTGTTTCGCAAGCTGGACGCCCTGTCCGGAAATCGCAGCGCAGGCGCGCCCGCATGGCTTCTGTCGCATCCGCCGACCGCGCGCCGGATCGCCGCCATCGAGGCGCACGAGCAGCGCTGGTCCGACCGCTGATCGACGACTTGCCGACGCATGGATTTTTCCTAGACTGCTGCGCGTCAATGAGGAATTCGATGACGCGCCCTTTTCGCCGACAGATCCTGTACATCCCCGGCTTCGATCCCATCCCGCCCCGTCGCTATCGCGAGCTCTATCGGCGCGAGGCGGCGCGTCAGGCGCGCATCTCGGGCTACAGGATCCAGATGACCTCGCGGCCGCGAACCGTCGGATTCGGCTGGCGAAGCCATGGCGCCTTCGCGGACGGCACCGGCGACGCGGTGTTCGAGGTGCTGGTCTGGGACGATCTGGTTCAGAATTCGATGCAGCGCGGCATCGCGGGCACCTATCTTCAGTTGGTCACGACGGCCTGGGCCTATATCGGGTCGGGGGCGCTGTTCAGGCTGATGCGCCTGCGGCGCGGGCCGGTTCTGGCGGCCCTGTATCCGATCGCGGTGTTATTGGTTCAGGCGATCATTGCCCTGCTGGCCGCATCGGCTGCGGCATGGCTGGGGTCTGGTGTTGCAGGCTGGTGGCTGGGCCTGCCGGTCGGATTGGCCGTGATGTGCGCGGTCCTGGCCGGGTTCCGGCGGATCGATAACAGGATCTTTGCCTATTACCTGATGCATGACTATGCGTTCACCGCCCGCCATCGCGGCGCCTATCCGGACGCGCTGGAAACCCGGCTGAACCAATTCGCCGACCGATTGGCCAAGGCGCTGGCCGAGGACGTGGACGAGGTGCTGGTGGTCGGGCATTCCTCGGGCGCCTATCTGGCCATATCGCTGCTGGCCGACGTGATCCGCGCGGGGCGGCTGCGACCAGACGGTCCCGCCCTGTCCCTGCTGACGCTGGGGCACGTGGTTCCGATGGCCTCGTTCCTGCCGCGCGCAGACAGGCTGCGCGCCGATCTGGCGTTTCTGTCCGAACGTCCCGAGATCTTCTGGCTGGATGTCAGCGCGCCCGGCGATGCCTGTTGTTTCGGACTGTGCGATCCGGTCGCGGTGACCGGCGTCGCCGGACCGGCGCAGCGGTGGCCGCTGGTAATGTCGGCCGCGTTCACCCAGACGCTTTCACCCGAAGCCCAAAAGAAACTGAAATGGCGCTGGTTCCGGCTGCATTTTCAGTATCTGTGCGCCTTCGACCGGCCCGGCGATTATGATTACTTCGCCATCACCAGCGGTCCCCTGTCGCTGGCGCAGCGATTTGCACACCGGTCGCATTCCCCCGGTCGCATCACGCGGCCTGCGGGACGGGGCGTCGCGCGATGATCCCGCCGAAACCTCGTTCAAGCGACGTGCGCGGTTCCGTTTGGCGCCTGGCGCGCGCGTTTCGGCGCGACCTTCTGTCGGCCCTGCCCGCCCGTCTCTACCGGGCATGGATGGCGGAATTCCGAAGCCCGCTGATCCACAGCTTCGTGTGTAACGACCCTGCCCTGGTCCGGCTGATCCTGCAGGATCGCCCGGCCGATTTCCCGAAATCCGACCGATTGCGCGAAGGGTTGGCGCCCCTGCTTGGCAATTCGGTCTTCGTGACGAACGGCGCCGAATGGGCGCATCAGCGCCGAATCATCGACCCTGCCTTCGAAGGTGGTCGGCTGCGCGAACTGTTTCCGGCCATCTGGGATGCCACCGATGCGGCCATCGCACGGCTGCAACCCGGCGAGATCGACATCGAACCGGAAACCAGCCACGCTGCCGCCGATGTCATCTTCCGAGCGCTGTTCTCGCTGCCGATCGAACATCGGATCGCGGCGCGCGTGTTCCATGCGTTTCGTGCCCATCAAGAGGCTCAGCCGATCGTCAACCTTGCCGCCCTGATGCCGCTGCCGGCGTGGGTGCCGCGCTGGCATTCGCGTCGGACGCGCGCCACGGCGGCGCAGATTCGCGGACTGATCGCGGATCTGGTGGACAGCCGCATTCAGGCCATCGCGGGCGGAACCGCGCCCGACGATCTGGCCACCAAGATCATGACGACACCCGATCCCGAAACCGGGCACTGCTTTGACGGCGCCGAGATGGTGGATCAGGTCGCGATCTTCTTTCTGGCGGGCCACGAAACCGGTGCCTCGGCGCTGGCCTGGGCGCTGTGGCTGCTGGCCGCCAACCCCGACTGGCAGGATCGCGTGGCCGCCGAGGGTCGCGCCCTGACCCCGGACTTTTCCACCGTCAGCACGTTGAAGGCAACGCGCGCCGTTTTCCGCGAGACGCTGCGCTTGTACCCGCCGGTGCCGATGATGGTGCGCGAGGCAGCGCAGCCCGAGTGTTTTCGGGACCGTGCCGTGCCGCGCGGCGCACAGCTTGTCCTGTCACCATGGCATCTGCATCGCCACGAAAGACTGTGGCGCAATCCCGACATGTTCGACCCCGCCCGCTGGAACACAGAAGACGGTAAGGCCAGCGCGCGGGACGCCTATGTCCCCTTCTCGTCGGGGCAGCGTGTCTGCCCGGGTGCGGGTCTGGCGATGCTGGAAGGTGTGGTCATGCTGGCGCGCATCTCTGCGGCATTCCGCCTGTCGCCGGGCCAACAGGCACCAGTTCCTGTCGCGCGCTTGACCGTGCGCGGGCGCGACGGCATCCTGATCCGGCTGCAACCCCGAGAGACGCCATGACCCGTGCCACCGTCAACAGGATCTGCGCTGACCTGCCGGGCGCCGAGGTCAGCGACCCGTGGGGCGGCGGACATGATTGCTGGAAGATCGGCGGCAAGATCTTCGCGCTGATCGGCGCCATGAACGAGGCCGTCGCGGTCAAGACCGACGGGATCGAAACGGCAGAAATGCTGATTGAAGCAGGCCCCGCACGGCGAGCCGCCTATTTTCACCGCAGTTGGGTCGAAATACCGATGGACTGCCCCGAAGACGAGCTGCGCCATAGGATTCTGGTCAGTTACGACAACATTCGCAAAAGCTTGCCGCGGAAAGTTCAGGCAAGCCTGAAACCGCGGCCATCCTGAACGTGATCCCGCGGTTTTCTGGCGGGCGTCAGCGGAACAGCACCAGCGATCCGGGTGACCATGCCAGGCGCGTGCGGGTTCCGACATCCTGCACATCACGTCCAAAGACGTTGCGCATCGAGATCCGGACGGGGCGCGGGCTGCCATCAAGTCGCGCCGATCCGTCCAGTCGCAGATCGTAATACGTCATGTCGCCGTAATACACGACCTCGTCGATGGTCGCTGCGGTTTCCCGCGCCTGGTTGTGGGACTGACCCGGACCGATCAGGGTCATCGTCTCGGGACGGAACCCGACCATTACGCCGTCATCATCCGGGTTCGCGCGGCTGACCTGCCGGGCGGGCAGATCGACCTCGCCCAGCCCTGCCACCTCGACCCGGAAGCCGCCGTCCGGCAAGTCGTTCAGGATTCGCGCTGGCAGAAAGTTCATGACGCCGATAAAATCGGCGACCCGCCGGTTCGCGGGCCGGGCATACAGCGCCTCGGGCCCGTCCAGCTGCGCGATCTCGCCCTCGAACATCACGGCGATGCGGTCGGACATGACCAGCGCTTCTTCCTGGTCATGGGTGACCAGAACGAAGGTGATGCCGACCTGACGCTGCAGCTTGATCAACTCGACCTGCATCTGCTCGCGCATCTTGCGATCCAGCGCGGATAACGGTTCGTCCAGCAGCAGCACCTTGGGCTTCAGGATCAGCGCACGGGCCAGCGCGACCCGCTGACGCTGGCCGCCCGACAGCGCATGCGCCGCGCGCCCCCCATAGCCCTTGAGGCCGACCATCCCCAGCGCCTCTTCGACAAGTTTCGCCTTCTCGTCCTTCCCGCGCGGATCGCGGCGCAGGCCGAATGCCACATTCTCGGCCACCGTCAGATGCGGAAAGATCGCATAGGACTGAAACACCATATTGGTAGGCCGCTTGTTCGCGGGCACGTCCTCCATGCGGTTGCTGTCGATCAACACCGCACCTGACGAGATATCCTCGAACCCGGCGATCACGCGCAGCAGCGTGGTCTTGCCGCAGCCCGACGGCCCCAGAAGCGAAAAGAACTCACCCGCACGGATGGTCAGGTCGATGCCCCGCAGCGCGTGGTAGTCGCCATAGTATTTTTGCACCGCCTGACATTCGATCATGGCCTTGGGGTCGTCGCTCACAGAAAGCCTCCGGTGTCCTTGCCGCCGATCTTCGCGATGCCGCGGCGACGGAAATACTCGCCGGCCGCCAGAAGGACGATCGACAACGCGACCAGCACCGTACCCAGCGCCATGATCGTCGGGATCTGCTTGGGAAAACGAAGTTGGCTGAAGATATAGGTGGGCAGCGTGGGTTCGTTGCCCGACAGGAAAAACGCGATGATGAATTCATCAAGGCTGATCGTGAACGAGATCAGCAGAGACGAAATGATCCCCGGCATGACCAGCGGCAGGGTGACCAGCCGGAACGCACCCCATTTCGTTTCGCCCAGATCATAGGCCGCCTCTTCCAGCGACTTGTCGAGGGTTGAAAACGCGGTGGACAGGATTGCGATCCCATAGGGCATGCAGATCAGCGTATGGCCGACGATGACCGTCAGGATTGACAGGTTGACCCCCACGCCCAAAAGCACCACCAGCAGCGACATCGCCACAATGATCTCGGGCAGGACCATCGGCACCATGATCAGCCCCATGATGCCGCCCTTTCCCGGAAATTCGAACCTGGTCGAGGCGCGGGCGGCGAAGATGCCAAGGCAGGTCGCCAGAATCGCCGAGGACACCGCGATGGTCAGCGAATTGGCCAGCGCCCTGCGCAGCGTGGCGTTTTCCCACATCTGCGTAAACCAGCCAGTGGTGAAGCCCTGAAGGGGAAAGGCGATGATCGTGCCCGAGTTGAACGCGAAGATCGGCAACAGCGCGATCGGCGCATAGAGAAACAGCAGATACAGGATCGTATAGATCCGCAGACCGCTGCCGTCGAACGCTCCGGGTCTCATTGACGCACCTTCAGGAAACGACGGTTCACGAACAGGAAGACCACGCTGACCGCCGCCACGATAAGCATGGCCGTCACCGCCAGCGCCGATCCCAGCGGCCTGTTGTCCAGCGCCAGCATCTGCACCTGGATGAGGTTGGCGATCATCGGGATCTTGCCACCGCCGATCACCTCGGGCGTCACATAGTCGCCGATGGTCGGAATGAAGACGATCAGGGTCGCCGCGATCACCCCTGGCATCGCCAGCGGAAGGGTGACCCGCCAGAACGTCATCAACCGGCTTTCGCCAAGGTCACGCCCGGCCTCGAGCAACGAACGATCGATCTTCTCCAGTGCGACGAAGATCGGCAGAATCGCGAAGGGCGCATAGGCATGGGCCAGTGTCAGAACCATCGCGTTCACATTATAGAGGATGAAAGTCAGCGGCTCGTCGATGATCCCGAGGCCGGTCAGCGAAGAGTTGATGACGCCGTTATATCCCAGGATTACCTTCCACAGAAACACCCGGATCAGATAGCTGGTCCAGAACGGTATGGTGATCAGGAACAGCCACATCGACTTGCGTTCCGGGCGGACCATGAAGCTGACATAATACGCCACCGGAAACGCCAGAACGACCGTCACCAGCGTCACCAGCCCCGACACGAACAGCGATCGCAGCATCACCGTTCGCACGATGGGATCGGTGAAGACCTGCGTATAGTTGGCCCAGGTGAACTCTCGGATCACCTCGAGATAGCCGTCCTTCAGGAAGCTGTAGCTGAGGATCGTCAGGACCGGCGCGGCCAGCACCAGCAGGGCATAAAGAAACGGCGGCGCAATCAGGGTCAGCCCCTGCTTCGCCTCCGCATCCAAACCGCGTCTTGCCATGTCTGCTTCCCTGTCGGCCCGAGGTTCCGGCGGGCTATTTTCTCAATTCCTTCCACAGCGAACGCGCGATGAAAAGAGAAAAGTCGCCTGCGCGTCTATCGCCACCAGCGCCCGCTGAGGGCCAGGCGCGCCAGCGACGCGCGGCGCTGAAAGGGCGAGATCTCGGGCGTTTCGACAAAGCAGTCGATATTCCCGCGCAGTACTTCGATCAGAAAACGCGGCACGCGGGGGCCGGGATACAGCGCGGCGGCTGCGGATCCGGGCACTGCGCGGCGTCCGCGGGCGGCACGGCGCAGCGATTCCCGTGCGATCTCGGTCAATCGCCGCACGTCCTCGGCACGCGCCCCGTCCAGGCCCAAGCCAAGCTTCTGCAGTCGCGGCAGCGCGCGCAGCCACGCGGCCAGCCCGGCCCCAAGCGCGTGATCGGCCACCACGCCGCGGGCCGCGGCGGGGGCGCCCAAACGATGTGCGGCCAACCACATCAACGCCCCGGCGGTCGCATCGACATAGGCAACGACCGCCTCGGTGCTGGCCAGTGGCTCGCGCGCGCAATCGCGCCGCCGTGCCTCGGCCAGCGGCAGCAGCTCACCCGCAGCCTCGGCCCACGCCTCCCAAAGCGGGGTCAGCACATCGTGCAAGGGCGGCGCGGTGCCGCGCCCCATCTCGGCCAGACGGTCGGCCCACCACTGCAACCGCATCTCGGCCAGCATCGGCTCGGCCGACTGGAACGGCGCGCGGGCGATCTCAAGATTCAGCGCATACAGTGTGACAAGCGCCGGACGGCGTTCGGGTGCCGCGACCAGCACCGCGCCGAAGCGGTCGGGATCCTGCTGCCGCAGGATCTCGGTGCAGGCCTCAAGCGTCACGCGCCCACCACGCGGGCCAGTTCGGCCAGCCGCGCGGCATCATAGCCGGGCGACAGGGACCATTCGGCGCCGCCCGCGGTATCCTTGACCTCGACACCGGCAGCCTTGAAGCCATCGCGGATCGCGTCCGCCCGGCCGAAGTCGCGCTGCTTGCGGGCCTCTGCCCGCGCGGCCAGCAACGCCTCGATCAGCGCCGCCGCGTCGTCACCCGCTTCGGCCCAGGCGCCCATCTCAGGCAGCAACAGTCCCATCATCTGCGCCGATGCAAGGAACAGCGGCAGATCGCCCTGCCCGGCAAGCTCATGCAACGCCGCGATCGCGCCCGCAGTGTTCAGGTCGTCGGCAAGCGCGGCGATGACGGCGGGCGCCGGGCTCGGGGCGGGTTCGATGCCCGCCACGAGACCACGCCACCGCCGAAGCACCGCTTCGGCCTCGGCCGCCTTGGTTTCGGTCCAGTCCATCGGCTTGCGGTAATGCGTGGACAGCATCACGAAACGGATCACCTCGCCGGGAACGCCGCCGCCCTCGCTGTCGGGGCGGTCCAGCAGATCGCGGACAGTGAAGAAATTACCCAGCGACTTGGACATTTTCTTGCCCTCGACCTGCAGCATCTCGTTGTGCAGCCAGAAACGCGCGAAATCCGCGTCGGGATGCGCGCAGCAGCTTTGCGCGACCTCGTTCTCGTGATGGGGAAACTGAAGGTCGATACCGCCGCCGTGGATATCGAAGGACGGCCCCAGCAGCGCCGCAGCCATGGCGGAGCATTCGATATGCCAGCCGGGCCGCCCATGGCCCCAGGGGCTGTCCCATCCGGGCTGCCCCGCGTCCGACGGCTTCCACAGCACGAAATCCATAGGATCGCGCTTGAAGGGCGCGACCTCGACCCGTGCGCCCGCGATCATGTCATCGACCGAGCGACCCGAAAGACGGCCATATTCCGCGAACGACCGCACGTCGAACAGCACATGACCTTCCGCCGCATAGGCGTGGCGGCTGGCGATCAGCTGTTCGATCATGGCGATCATCTGCGCGATATAATCGGTCGCGCGCGGCTCGTGGTCGGGGCGTTCGGCACCTAGGGCGTCCATGTCGGCATGGTACCAGCCGATGGTCTCCTCGGTGATCTCGCGGATCGTCCGGCCCGTCGCTGCCGCCCTGGCGTTGATCTTGTCATCCACATCGGTGAAATTGCGCACATAGGTCACATGACGTGCGCCATAGACATGCCGCAACAGCCGGACCAGAATGTCGAACACCAGCACTGGCCGCGCATTGCCCAGATGCGCGCGGTCATAGACGGTCGGGCCGCACAGATACAGCCGGACATTACGGGGATCCAGCGGCGCGAACGCCTCTTTCTTGCGTGTGCGGGTATTCGTCAGCCGGATGTCGACCATCTTTGCGCCTCGTCTGCCAGAGCGCGGTTTCTAGCGCATCGGATCGAAGCTTTCCACCCATTCGATCTGGCGCGGCAGGCTGTGGCGATGCAGGTCATAGCCTTCAAGAATGGTCTGGCGGGCGGCTTGCCGCAGGCGTTCGGCCTCGGGGTCGCCCTGCAATCCACGGATCAGCGCGTCCGACAACGCCGGCACGTCGAAGAATGGCACCAGCCTTCCGTTCTGGCCGTCCTTGATCAGTTCCCGCACCGGTGCCGTGTCCGACGCCACAACATAGCCGCCTGCCGCCAACGCCTCGGTCAGTGACCAGGACAGAACGAACGGATAGGTCAGATAGCAATGGACCCGCGCAAGCTGGATCAACGCCAGATAGTCCGGATAGCGCAGCCGGCCCACGAAATGCACCCGGTCCGGATCCAGCCGGTCGCCCAACTCGGCCAGCATCACATCCTTCCAGCTTTTCGCGTTGCGCGGCAGCCCGCCATAGCTGGCTCCGTCGCCGCCGACCAGCACCACCTGCGCCTCGGGGCGCGCGGCCAGCACCTGCGGCAGTGCACGCATGAAAATGTGAAAGCCGCGATAGGGTTCCAGCGACCGTGACACGAAGCTGATCACCTCGTCGCCCGCGTCCAGACGCTGCCCATCCGGCAGTTCCAGCCACGCATTCGAATCGGGTTTCACGCGCGACGTGTCGATTCCGTCGTGGATGACGGTGATCTTCTTGCGCAGTTCGGGTGGGAAACTGTCGGCCTGATAGGCGGTGGGCGCGATCGCCGCATCCGCCTGCACGATCCCCTGGATCAGGTGGGCCGAGCGCGCGACGGTCATGAAACGGCCCTCGTCGCTGTCCGGGTGAATCTCGGGATCGAAGCCGACATCATGGCCGCGCGTGCGGTACATAAGTTCGGCATAGACCAGCAGCCGCGCGTCGGGCCAGATCTCTCGCAGAAACAGCGTCTCGCCCCAGCCGGTGTGTCCGATGATCAGGTCAGGGGTGAACCCGTGCCGGTCGCGCAGCGCACGCGCACCCCGCGCCGCCAGCAAGCCACGCTCGGCATGGTTTGAATAGCTGCGCCCCAGCACGCCGTTGGTCTGGACGGGCTCGGGCGCCTTGTAGCGGACCGTCTTCACCGGCCCGGTGCGTTCGTTCTTTTCATCGGTCAGTGCCAGAACCTCATGACCGCGTTTGGCCAGCGCGGGCGCCAGATGCGGAAACTGACCGGGAAAGTTCTGGTGGACGAACAGGATTTTCATGAACGATCCGCAAAGGCTGCCTTCAGAAGGGTCCGAGTATAGTCGCTTTGGGGATCATCGAATATCCGCGCCGCATCGCCCTGTTCGACAACCTCGCCCGCGCGCATCACCATGATCTGGTGCGACATCGCGCGCACCACCCGCAGATCGTGGCTGATGAACAGGAAGGCCAACCCGTATTTCCGCTGCAAACCGCGTAGAAGCTGGACGATCTGAACCTGAACCGTCATGTCCAGCGCGCTGGTGGGCTCATCCAGGACCACCACCTTGGGACGCAGGATCATGGCGCGGGCGATCGCGATTCGCTGACGCTGGCCGCCGCTGAATTCATGCGGATAGCGGTGCATGGTTTCGGGACGCAGTCCGACCTCTGCCATGATCTCGGCGACCAGCTTGCGCCGATCGCTGGTCTTGTCGATGCCGTGGACGCCCAACCCCTCGGCGATGATCTGTTCCACCGTCATGCGCGGAGACAGGCTGCCATAAGGGTCCTGGAACACGATCTGCATGTCGCGGCGAAGCCTGCGCAACTGCTTGCCGTTCCAGCCCGCGATGTCCTGCCCCATGAACAGAATCGGCCCATCGCTTTCGATCAGCCGCATGATCGCCAGTGCCAGCGTGGTCTTGCCCGACCCTGATTCGCCCACGATCCCCAGCGTCTCACCCGCCCGCACGCTGAGCGTCGCCCCGTTTACCGCCTTTACATGGCCAATGGTCCGGCGCAGCAGCCCGCGCTGGATCGGAAACCAGACCTTCAGATCATCGGTCGTGACCATCGTTTCGGCGTCCACGGGAACCGGATCGGCAACGCCGGTCGGCTCGGCCGCCAGAAGTTTGCGGGTGTAGTCGTGCTGGGGATCGGAAAAGATCGCCTCGACCGGGCCCTGTTCGACAATCTCGCCATCCTTCATCACGCAGACCCGGTCCGCGATGCGACGCACGATGCCCAGATCGTGGCTGATGAACAGCATCGACAGATCTTCGGCCTGTTTCAGTTCGGCCAGCAGATCAAGGATCTGCGCCTGAATCGTCACGTCCAGCGCGGTGGTCGGTTCGTCCGCGATCAGCAGGTCGGGCCCGTTGGCCAGCGCCATCGCGATCATCACGCGCTGGCGCTGGCCGCCCGACAGCTGGTGCGGATAATCGGCAAGCCGGGTTTCGGGGTCGCGGATTCCCACACGGGTCAGCAACTCGACGATCCGCGCCCGCGCCTTCGCCCCGGTCAGCCCCTGATGCAGCGCAAGACTTTCCGAAAGCTGCTTTTCAAGCGTGTGCAGCGGATTCAGCGAGGTCATCGGCTCTTGAAAGATAAAGCTGATATCGTTGCCGCGAATGTCGCGCAGGACGCGGTCCGGCGCGCCGATCATCTCGCGGCCCTCATACTGGACGGAGCCTTCGACCAGTGCCGATTCGCCCAGAAGCCGCACGGTGGACAGCGCCGTGACCGATTTGCCCGACCCGGATTCGCCCACCAATGCCACCGTCTCGCCCTTGCCGATGTGAAAGCTGACGCCTTTCACGGCGGGAATGATCTGACCTTCCTGCGCAAAGCTGATCCGCAGATCGCGCACCGCCAGCACCGCATCCGAAGGCGGCGCGGGAACGACGCGGCCCCGCTCGTCGCCCGGCATGCCCCGCGAGGGCGCGTTATCCTCGGCCACCGCCGCGGCACTGGCGATGCCCGGGCGTGTCGGGTGCAGTTCTGCCTCGTCGTCGCGCGCGGTCATTTGCCCAGGCTCATTTGAAGGTCTTTCGGGGGTCGAAGGCATCGCGCACGCCTTCGAAGATGAAGACCAGCAGCGACAGCATGATGGCAAAGGTGAAGAACGCGGTGAACGCCAGCCACGGCGCCTGCAGGTTCTGCTTGGCCTGCAAGGCAAGTTCCCCCAGAGAGGGCGCCGAAGCCGGCAGCCCGTAGCCAAGATAATCCAGCGCCGCCAGCCCGCTGATCGTGCCGGTCACGACAAAGGGCAGCATGGTCAGCGTGGCGACCATTGCGTTGGGCAGGATGTGGCGGAACATGATCGTCCGGTCACCGACACCCAGCGCGCGGGCCGCCCGGACATATTCGAAGTTGCGCGCCCGCAGGAATTCCGCCCGCACCACGCCGACCAGTGCCGGCCAGCCGAACAGGATCGTCACGAAAACCAGCAACCAGAAACTTCGGCCCAGAATCGCGAACAGGATGATGATGACGTAAAGGCCGGGAGTCGAGGCCCAGATTTCCAGCAGGCGCTGGAACACCAGATCGGTGCGGCCGCCGAAATATCCCTGGATCGCGCCTGCCGCGATGCCGATGGTCGATGCGATCACGGTCACGATCAGCGTGAAAAGGATCGAGATCCGAAACCCGTAGATCACGCGGGCCAGAACGTCGCGCGCGGTGTCATCCGTGCCCAGCCAATGGGTACCGTCCGGCGGGCTGGGCGCGGTGCCGACATTGTTGATCGTCTTGTAGTGAAAGGGGATCGGCGGCCAGATCATCCAGCCTTGTTCATCCTTGGGCACATCGCTGCTGCCGGACTTGACCGCCGCGATCAGGCTGTCGGGTTCGTCCCAGCATTCCTGCCGGCCACCGGTGACGATCAGGCATTGCACGGCCTCGTCGCGATAAATCGCTTCGGTCCCGAAATCGCCTCCGAAGGCCGTTTCGGGATAGAACTGATAGGCCGGAAAGAACAACTCTCCGCGATAGCTGACGACGACGGGTTTGTCGTTTGCCACGACCTCGGCCAGCATCGCGACCACGAACAGGACGCTGAAGATCACCAGCGACCAGAAGGCCCGGCCATTGCGACGAAAGCTGCGCCAACGGCGGCGGTTCAGTTCCGACATCGCCATCAGCCGGCCCTCGATTCAAAGTCGATGCGCGGATCGACAAAGACATACATCATGTCCGACAGGATGCCGACGATCAGGCTCATCAGGCCGAAGACGTACAGCGTGCCGAAGATCACCGGATAGTCGCGCTGGACTGCGGCCTCGAACCCCAGTCGGCCAAGCCCATCCAGCGAAAAGATCGTCTCGATCAGGATGCTTGCGCCGAAGAACACGCCCAGGAACATCGCCGGAAAACCCGCGATCACGATCAGCATCGCGTTGCGGAAGACATGGCCGTAAAGCACGCGCCCTTCGGTCAGACCCTTGGCGCGGGCGGTGATGACATATTGCTTGTTGATCTCGTCCAGAAAGCTGTTCTTGGTCAGCAGGGTCAGCGTCGCAAAGCTGGAAATCGTCGAGGCGACGACCGGCAGGGTCGCGTGCCAGGCGTAGTCCTTGATCTGGCCCCAGGTGGACAGATCGGCGAAATTGTCGCTGGTCAGGCCGCGAAGCGGGAAGATCCGCCAGAAACTGCCACCCGCGAACAGCACCATCAGCAGCACCGCGAACAAAAAGGCCGGGATCGCATAACCCATGATGATCACGCCCGAGGTCCAGGTATCAAAGCGGCTGCCATCCTTCACCGCCTTGCGGATTCCCAGCGGGATCGAGATCAGATAGGCAAGCAGTGTGGACCAAAGCCCCAGCGTGATCGACACCGGCATCTTCTCGATCACCAGGTCGATGACGCTGATCGACCGGAACCAGCTGGTGCCGAAATCGAAGCGCATATAGTTCCACAACATATTCAGAAACCGTTCGACCGGTGGTTTGTCGAAGCCGAATTCCTTTTCAAGCTGGGCGATGAATTCCGGCGGCAGGCCGCGGGCGCCTTCGTACTGGCCTTCGGTCGCACCGGTATCACCCCCGCTGCCACCGCCCGAGATGTTGCGGAACACGTCCCCCTCGCCCTGCACCTGCGCGGCGATCTGTTCGATCGGACCGCCGGGGACGAATTGCGTCAACGTGAAATTTATCAGCATGATGCCGATCAGCGTGGGGATGATCAGCAACAGCCGCCGCAGGATATAGGCACCCATCCGCCTGTCCTTCTGCCCGCCCCTTGGGTCAATGCGGGCCTTTGCGGCCCTGTTCGATCGTCAAGCCTTTTCGGCAATCCGCCGCAGGAAATCAAGCGCCGGTTGCTACCGGATCGCGCCCCGGCTGCGAAGTTCCGCGGCCTTGTCGGAATCGGCCCACCAGAAATCCAGAACGCCCAACGCATAGGGGGGCATGTCTTCCGGGTGACGATACATGTCGTAATAGGCCAGCGTGTAATCGGCCTTGAACCATTGCGGCACCCAGAATCGCAGGCTGCGCAACGCCCGGTCCAGCGCGTGGATGGCCGTGACGTTTGCCTCCTTGTCCTCGACCGTCTGGCCATATTCCATCAAGGCATCGATGGCCGGGTTGGCCAATCCCATCGGATTGAATACATCGCCCACATTGTCTGATCCGAAGACCTGATCGGTGCCCCCGCCGATCGCATAGGATTGGCCCAGATTGTCTTCGACGATATCGAAGTTCTTCGCTCTGATCCGCTGCTCCATCTCGGCATTGTCCACGCGTTGATTGACGGCGTCGATGCCGACCGCGCGAAGGTTCTGCACGAACGGGTTGATGATGCGGTCATTTCCCACATCGTCGTTCAGGAACTCGACGCGCAAGGTCTGACCCTGCGCATTGCGGCGCAGCGGGTCGCTGCCATTCGTCGTCCACCCCGCCTCATCCAGAAGCTGCGCGGCGCGGCGCATGTTGCGCCGGTCCAGCTGACGATCGCCGGACGTCGCCTGAACCACGGCGTCGTCGGTCAGGATACCCTCGGGCAGGTCCTCGGCAAGCGGCGTCAGCAACTCAAGCTCGGCCGCGGATGGTACCCCCTCTGCCTTGAATTCGCTGTTGTCCCAGAAGGAATTCACCCGCGTCTCCAGACCGTAGAGCAGCGTCTGATTGGTCCATTCGAAATTGAACATCAGCTCGATCGCCTCGCGCACGCGAATGTCCTGAAACTTCTCGCGCCGCAGGTTGAACACCCAGGCCTTGCCGTTCGCGATGGTTCCGTCGGCCAGCGTTTCGCGCAGCACGGCGCCGTTCTCGACAGCCGGGAAGTTGTATCGCGTCGCCCAATGCAGCGATGAGGTTTCGTTGCGGAACGTATATTCGCCGGCCTTGAACGCCTCGAACGCGGCATCGAAATCGCCGAACATCTCATAGCGGATGCGGTCGAAATTGTGACGCCCCTGATTGATCGGCAGATCGTTGCCCCAGTAATCCGGATCGCGCCGAACCACCATGCTGCGCCCCATGTCGGCACGGTCGAACATGTATGGGCCGGACCCGATGAACGGGGTGTCGCTGCTTTGTTCAAGGTCGCGTTCGTTGTCCAGAAAGTCCTTGCGCGAGAAGACGATCTGATACCCCATCTGCGAAATCACGTCGCGCCGCGGATAGTCTTCGGTGAAGGTGAACTTGATGCGATGATCGTCCAGCACCTCGGCCTTGGCGACCATCTGCTGCATGGCCGTGCGGAATGAGGACAGGCCCTTGTCGCGCAGCGTCTCGAACGAAAACAGCACGTCATGCGCGGTCAGCGGAGTTCCGTCCGAAAAATGCGCCTCGGGCCGCAGGTTGAAGATCACCCAATCCTTGCTTTCGGGATATTCGATGGTCTCGCACAGCAAGCAGTAGTCCACGCCCAACTCGTCGGCCGGACTTTCCATCAGCCGTTCCAGCTGGATCACCGAAAGGCCGATGGCGCGGCCCCGGAAGGTGAACGGGTTGTAGCTGTCAAAGCCTCCGACCGCCGCGAAAGAGATCTCTCCGCCCTTCGGCGCCTGCGGGTTCACATAGCGGAAATGGTCGAAATCGGCGGGCAGCTCGGGTTCGCCAAACAGGGCGATGGCATGGGTCTTGATGATTTTCTCGCCATCGGCCTCGTCGGTCCCCGCGGTCTCTTGCGCCAGCGCGGGCGCGGTAGCCGCGGCAAGGGACAGGGCAAGGGTCAGGGCAAGATGGCGCATCGGCAGACTCCGGCGTGAAAACATGTCGGCACACGCTAGGCCAGCGCGATGCGGCGGATCAAGCCGCGTTTTCGTGAACCACGCGCGACCACCCAAACAGGAAAGGCGCGGCTTTCACCGCGCCTTGGCCGTCCCCGTTGCCCCGGGCTTACTGCTGGGACTGAAGATAGGCGATCAGGTCGGCCCGATCCTCGGGCTTCTTCAGACCGGCAAAGGACATCTTGGTTCCCGGGACGTCGGACTTGGGGTTGGTCAGGAATTCCTGCAGCGCCTCGGGCGTCCATTCGGGCGCTTCGTCGGCATGGGCCACCATCGCGTCGGAATAGGCGAATCCGCCGATCGAGGCAACCGGACGGCCGACAACGCCGTTCAGATGCGGGCCGACGCCATCGGAACCGTCAAGCTTGTGGCAGGCCTTGCACTTGCCGAATCCCTTTTCGCCAGCGGCAGGATCGGCAGCTTCCATCAGCGCGGCGAAGTCGATCTGTTCTTCCGCCTCGGCCTCTCCGCCGTCGCCGCTGTCCTCGACCGGGATCGAATAGGCTTGCGCATGTTCTTCGTCTTCGCCGCCGTGACCGGCGGACCCGACATGATACAGGCCGCTGGCCGCCCAGTTGGCCAGCATCAGAAACAGCAGCGCCCCGATCAGCGCGCCGGCGGCCTTGGTCACGGTCATGGTGTTGAACATCGCGGCGATCCCCGTCTGGTAAGCTCGTCAATTCGCCCGGTATCTATCCGCTTTCGCTTTCCGGGATCAAGGTATAGTTACCCTGCGGACAGTCAAATTTCGGACAGAAGCGACCCATGACGACCAACCGCATCGCATTTCAGGGCGAACCCGGTGCCTATAGTCACGAAGCCTGCCGCACGGCCCGCCCCCTGATGGAGGCCCTGCCCTGCCGGACATTCGAGGACGTGATCGAGGCAGTGCGCGCGGGCGATGCGGATCTGGCGATGCTGCCTGTCGAGAACTCGACCTACGGCCGCGTGGCAGACATCCATCACCTGTTGCCGGAATCCGGGCTGCACATCATCGACGAGGCCTTCGTGCGGGTTCATATCAGCCTGCTTGCGGTGCCGGGCACCCGGCTGGAACAGGTCCGCGAGGCCATGAGCCACACCGTCCTTCTGGGACAATGCCGCGGGTTCATGCGCCAGCATGGCATCCACGCGATCACCGGAGCCGACACCGCCGGATCGGCCAAGGAGGTCGCTGCGCGCGGCAATCCCGCCCTGGCAGCGCTTGCTGCACCGCTGGCCGGTGAAATCTACGGGCTGGACCGCTTGGCCGACCGGATCGAGGATCGCCAGAACAACACCACCCGATTTCTGATCATGGCGCGCGAGGCGGATCTGTCGCGGCGCGGCGACCAGATGCTGACCAGCTTCGTGTTCCGCGTCCGCAACATTCCGGCGGCGCTTTACAAGGCAATGGGCGGTTTCGCCACCAACGGCGTCAACATGACCAAGCTGGAAAGCTATATGGTGGACGGTGTCTTCACAGCGACGCAGTTCTACGCCGATATCGAGGGTCATCCCGAAGATCCCGCCGTTGCCCGTGCGCTGGAAGAACTGGGCTATTTCACATCGATGCTGAATGTCCTGGGCGTCTATCCGGCAGATCCGCTGCGCGAAACCCAGCGCAACGGCGGCTGATCCCGAACAGCGACCCCGACGGCGCGCCTGCGCTTATGCTGCTTGCTGCAGATCCGAAATGAACTCTGCGATGCGGCGATCAAACTTGCGGTCAAGCTGCGGTTTGGCAAGTTTCGCCGTCTGCAGCATCAGCCGTGCCTTCATGTTGCGCGGACGGATCTCGGTTTCGAAGATCAGACGTGACCGTGTTCGGCTAAGGGCGATCACGGTCACGTCAATGGTGATATCCAGCGCGTCGGACATTCCCGCCATCGAGAGCCGCTCGGGGCGGTCGTGGCGCGTCACGTCAAGCCGCAGGTTCCGAGGCCGGCCACGCCAGTCGAAGCCGATCTGCCAGCCCATGCCGGTGCCCGGCTCTTGTGCAGGATCGATGCGGGTGACCTTGGCACCGCGACCGATCAACATCCTTTCGATCCGACCGAAATCGCCGATCGCATCGAAAAGTTCGTCCGCCGTACAATCGGCGTCGTGACGCGTGGAAAATTTCATCACAAACAATCCGTTGGCAACATTGCCGCAAACCCGACCATGGGCAACCCAAGCGCGCTCATAGTCCAAAGACGGTGTACTGTTCAACCAGGTCGTCAACATTGCCGGAACTCACTCTTTATACATCTGGACCATGTCAGAAAAACCCCCAGCTGAAATCCTGTTCTTTTGGTCAATTTGTTCGGAACACGATTCAAGATCGAGTAAATTAATCAGTTCAATCAAGGGTTGAGAAGATTCCGGCGCCGCCCTAAGGTCATGCCGCAGACGCCTTGACGGCGTTTCACGAACGCCCCGCGCCGATGGAGAAACGGGATGCCGGACGGCACAGGCGATACGACAGGACACGGATCATCGGCAGATCAAGAACTTGACACCATGGTCACGCTGCGCCTGCTTGCGACCACCGACATGCATATGCATGTGCTGCCCTATGACTACCTTGCCGATCGTCCCTGCGACCGCGGTGGCCTGGCACGCACCGCATCGCTGATCGCAAGGCTCCGGGCCGAGGTTCCGAACTGCCTGCTGTTGGATAACGGTGATTTCCTGCAGGGCACGCCGATCGGCGATATCGCCGCAGATGCGTTTGGTTCGATCTTCAGACGGGTGCATCCCGCCATCGCCGCGATGAATGGCATGGGCTATGATGCCGCCGCCTTGGGAAACCACGACTTCAGCTTCGGCCTGCCGTTTCTGCGAATGGTGACAGGGCAGGCGAATTTTCCGTTCCTGGCCGCGAATCTGCGTCTTCGGCATGGTCAGGACTTTCCCGGTCACGTGATGCTGCGCCGAAGCGTCAAGGACTGGCATGGGCGCGATCACGCGCTGTCGATCGGCGTGGTCGGGTTCCTGCCCCCTCAGACACCGGAATGGGACAGCGACCTCTCAGACCAGATGCATTGCGAGGATATCCTTGAGGCCGCGCGGCGCGTCGTTCCCCTGATCCGCGCAGAGGGCGCCGACATCGTGGTGGCGCTGGCACATTGTGGCATCGGGACGATCTCGCCCGTCCGTGGCAGCGACCATGCCGCCGCCGCGCTTGCAGCACTGCCAGGCATCGACGCGGTCATCGCCGGACACACGCATGAGGTGTTTCCAGGCCCGGACATAGCCGCCGCACCGGGGGTCGATCCGGTCGCAGGACTTCTGGCCGGAAAGCCGGCGGTGATGGCGGGTTTCGGCGGCTCGCATCTGGGTGTGATCGACCTGCATCTGAGACCCGAACCCAAGGGCGGGTGGCGGATCGCAGCCGCGCGCAGCCGGGCCGACCCGGTGCATCCGTCCCTGCCGACCGCCGAATCCGTTGCCCGGCCCGCGATAAAGGCCCATCACGAAACACTTCGCCGCCTGCGCCGGCGGGTCGGGCGCAGCGCCACGCCGCTGCACAGTTTTTTCGCGTTGATCGGCGACGATCCGGGATTGCGGCTTGTCAACATGGCGCAGCGCTGGCACGTGCGGCAACGCCTGCGCGGGACGGAATGGGACGGCTTGCCGGTCCTCTCCGCCTCGGCGCCGTTCCGCGCCGGTGGGCGCGGCGGTCCCGGTTTCTACACCGACGTGCCCCCCGGAAGGCTGAGCCTTCGCAACCTTGCCGATCTGTATGTTTTCCCCAACCGGATCTGCGCCATTGGCCTTGGCGGTGCACAGCTTGCCGACTGGCTTGAACGTTCGGCCAGCATGTTCCGGCGCGTCGAACCCGGCGCGACCGACGCCACGCTGATCGACCCCGGTTTCCCAAGCTACAATTTCGATGTGGTGGATGGGGTCACCTGGCAGATCGACCTGTCCCGGCCAGCGCGGTTCGCGCCCGATGGCCGTCTGGCCGATCCCGACGCACGCCGCGTTCACGATCTGCGCTGGCGGGGTTTCAGGGTCACCGCCGAGGATCGTTTCGTGCTGGCGACGAACTCCTATCGGCTGGCAAGTTGCGGTCTTTACAGCCCGCTGGTGTCCGGCAACGAGATCGCCCTGAAGGACGGAGGGCTGACCCGCGACATCCTGCGACACTATGTCCGCCGCCGCCGCCATCTGTCCATCGACACATCGCCGCATTGGCGCTTTGCGCCGATGCCGCAGAGCTCGGTCCTGTTCGAGACAGGTCCTGCCGGGTTGCGCTTCCTTCCGGATGTGCAGGCACGCCGTGGCGTCCGGATCGAACATGTCGGCACCGCGCCCAACGGCTTTGCGCAGTTGCGGATGTTCCTGTAATCGATGTCGGCGCAGGGGTTGCATCGCCTGCGCCGCTTGACTATCTGTCGCCGCGAGAGGTTGGCGCGGGCAAGCGCCTCGCCAACCCGGTCAGGTCCGGAAGGAAGCAGCCGCAACGAGCCCCGCTTGGGTCGCTGTCCAGCCTCTCACCCAGTCTTCCCAGATCATTCTGTCCTGATCCGCTCTGCCCGGATCGCGGTCGCGCGATGCTGCGGCTTACAGCACCACGATCCGTGTGGCCGGGATCAGGTCATGGTCGCGATGGGCGGCGATCAGAATGGCGGCCTGCGGCAGCCATTCGCGGATCCCGCGCATCATCGCGGCGGCGGTCGGTGCATCCAACCCTTCCGTCGGCTCGTCCAGAAGCAAGATGTCTGGGTGGCGGATCAATGTGCGAGCCAGCGCCAGGCGGCGGCTCTGACCTCCGGACAGGCCGGCACCACCCTCACCCAGGCGGGTATCCAGCGGCAGATCCAGCGCGCAGGCGGCCAGCACATCGCGCATCGGGCCATCATCGGCATCGGGGCTGGCCAGCTTCAGCGTGTCGCGAACGGTGCCCGCGATCAACGCCGGTCGCTGCGTTAGATAGCCGACCCGACCGCCCGCACGAACCCTGCCCGACACTGCCGGAACGAGGCCCGCGACGGTATTCAGGACAGCCGTTTTTCCACGTCCGCTTGGACCGGTCAACGCAACGGTCTCACCTGGCAGAATGGTCAGATCCAGATTCGCAACCACCGGTTGTCGTCCCGGCAACGGGGCGACAGAAAGCCCGCACAGCTGCAGTCCCGGTGCAGTTTCGGAGGCAGAAATTTGGATCGTGGGGGGCGTTTCCAACGCTGCGACGACCCGACCCGCAGCGTCGCGCATGCGCCCCAGTTCGGCTGCGCCGCGTTGCAGTGCGGCAGTCAGTTCCGCCATCGCAAGCGTGGCCAGAACCGCAAGCGCCGCCTGAGCCGGTCCGATCCGACCGTCCAGCACATGCTGCCCGGCCAGGATCAGAGTCCCGGACAGGGCCACGGCAGCCATAACCTGCAACATCGCCGCCGCGCGCCATTCGGCGCGGGATTGCTGCAGCGCGTCGCGACGCGCCGCGCGGTCCTGGTCCAGCAAGGCCTGGCGGGATTCAAGCAGCCTGCCGGCCACCACCAGTTGCGCGCGTCCACGCAGATGGGCGATCACGCCAGCCCTCAGGGCCTGCTGCCGCATTTCGGCCCGCGACCCTGGTATGAACGCCGCGCGGCCAGCCAGAACCAAGACGCCGCCGCCGCCAAGCACCGTCACCCCGACCGCCCACAGTGCCACGACGGGCGCGACCAGATACCACAGCCCAATCAGCGTCGCGATCGAGGCGATCAGACCCGCCAGCGCGGGAAATATCAGCCGGATCGCCAGCCCGTCCAGCGCATCGATATCGGCCGTCAGCCGGTTCAGCGCGCCGCCTGCGCGCAGCCGCGACAAAGTCGCGAAATCGGCAGCGGAAACGCCTGCCAGCAACCGGACCCGCAGGCTTGCCAGCGCCTTAAGCGTGGCATCATGGGTCAGCAGACGTTCGCCATAGCGGGCGGCCGTCCGCGCAATGGCCAAAAATCGCACCCCGGCGGAGGGGCGAAAAACGTCGAACACGGTGCCCAGCCCGGCAAGTCCGGCAACCCCCGCCGCAACAATGAACCATCCCGACAGTGCCAGAAGCCCGATCCCGAACAGCGAAACCACCACCGTCAACGCCAATCCGCGACGCATCGCCGCGCCGCGATCGCGCCAGATCAGGCGCAGGATATGCCAAAGAGACCTCATGGTCCGACCTCGATCCGGCGAGGAAGGGCCGCGATCAGGCGCGGATCGTGGGTGGCGGCGATCAGCGTCGCACCGCGACGATGCAGGCCCAGCAACCCCTCAATCACCTCGGCCGCGGTCTGCTCATCCAGATCGGCTGTCGGCTCGTCCGCCAGAATTACCGCCGGCTGGCGCAGCGCGGCGCGCGCGATGGTCAGCCGCCGCGCCTCGCCCCCCGACACACCTGCGCCTTCCTCGCCCAGTCGCGTCTGCAATCCGTCCGGCAATCGCGCGACCACCGCCGAGGCGCGCGCAAGCTGGATGGCGGCGGCAATTTCCTTGTCGCTTGCCTCGGGCGCCAGATTCTCGCGCAGCGTTGCATCCAGAAAATGAATCTTCTGCGGGATCAGCGCCAGCCCGGCGCGCCATGCGTCGGCCGTCTTGTCATCCAGAACCGCGCCGCCGATCCGCACCGCTCCGCCCGACGGGATCAGCCCGGCCAATGCCAACAGGAGGCTGGACTTGCCGCCCCCCGAAACGCCGGTCAGCGCCACCGCCTCGCCCGGCGCGATATCCAGATCCGGCATATCCCTGCCCCGCAGCACCATGCCGCGCACGGCGATTGGGCCGACGCGCGCCGCGTCCGGACGGCCCTGTCCGATGATCTGTGGATCGGCAGCCGCCTGATCGGCCAGCAGATCCCGCGCGACCGACTGAGCCGCGACCCGGTCATGCCAGGCGGCCGCTATGTCGCGCAAAGGCTGAAAGAACGCCGGTGCCATCAGCAGCAGAAAGATCCCCTCGCCGATGGTAATGGCGTCACCCCATGTGCCAAAGCCAAGCTGCCCCAGCAGCGAAAAGCCGACAAACACCGCCATCATTGCCACACCAAGCGCGGCGAACAATTCCAGCACCGCGCTGGACAGGAACGCGATCCGCAACACCTCGAGCGTGCGGCGGCGAAGGTGATCGGCGCGGCGTTCGAAATCCGCCAGCATCGTGTCGCGCGCGTCCAGCAGACGAATGTCGATCAGCGCCGCAAGCCTGTCGATCAGCATCGCGTTAAGGCCGGCGATCTCATCCATCTGGCGGGCGGATGCATCACGCGCGGCCAGTCCGATCAGCGCCATGAAGATCGGGATCAACGGACCGCTGATCGCAAGGATCAACCCTGCCGCCCACGACACGGCGAAGCTGATCAAAAGGATCAGCAGAGGAACGGCCGCGACGCGCGCCTGTGCGGGATGCCAGCGCAGAAGATATGGCCGCAGCATCGCCAGCTTGTCCACGATCAGCGCGGCGGTGGCGGCGGAAGACGGTGCCGAAGCCTCGGGCGCGCGGCGGTCCGCACGCGTCAGACAATCGAGGCGCGCGGCCCCGATGACCGCGTCCGCGGCAGCCTCGGACTGTGCCGCGCCGAACAGTGCCAACCCCGCGCGCGCAAGGCCCAGCCCGGCGACGCCAAGACCCATCAATGTCAGCGGCAGCGGCTGCCCGGTGGCCAGTCCGGCCAGACCCCATGCCAGCAACGCCGCCTGCAGCACCCACAATGTCTCGGCCACCACCGCGGCAATCGCCGCCCGCTTCAGGCGTTGGCGCTGAGGCGCTGTCAGCGCCGAGAGACGTGCGGCGATTTCGGCATGCGTCGGGACCATGACCCCTGTGTTGCCCCGTCCATCGGGCGCGTCAATGCGCCGCCGCGTCGCGGACACCCGGCGCGCCCCCCTTGCAGACCGACGGCGTCAGGGCTTCGACCGCGTCCCATTGCGACAGGAAGACCTGCCCGGTCAGGTGATCCAGCAGGTGGCTGCGCCGCAGCCGGTCCATCACCGGCCCCTTCACCTCGGACAAATGCAGCTGAACACCCATGTCGCGCAGACGCTCGTTCAGCGCCTCCAGCGTTTCCAGGGCGGACAGATCAACCGCGTTTACAGCCGGAAACATCAGCACCACGTTCCGGATCTCCGTATCCCCAGTGACGCGATCCAGCACCTTGTCCTCGAGATAGCGCGCATTGGCAAAATACAGGCTTTCATCGACGCGCATCGTCAGCAGCGCGGGATCGGTATGCACGTCATGGCGACGGATGTTGCGGAAATGCTGAGTTCCGGGGACCAGGCCGACCTCGGCGATATGCGGCCGCGAGGTGTGATAGAGATGCAGCAGGATCGAAAGAATGACGCCCGCCGACACGCCGGTTTCCACGCCGAATATCAGGGTCAGCAGGATCGTTCCCGCCACGGCGGAAAAATCGGCGCGGCTATAGGCCCAAGCGTGGCGCAGAATGCCGAAATCCACCAGCGACAGCACCGCCACGATGATGGTCGCGGCCAGCGTGGCGTTCGGCAGGTAATAGACCAGCGGCGTCAGGGCGATCGCGGCGATGGCCAGACCAAGCGCGGTAAAGGCACCTGCCGCGGGCGTTTCGGCCCCTGCATCGAAGTTCACGACCGAACGCGCGAACCCGCCCGTCACCGGATAGCCTCCGGTGAATCCCGCGCCGATATTGGCCATCCCAAGGCCGATCAGTTCCTGATCCGGATTGATGCGCTGACGTCTTTTGGCCGCCAGTGTCTGGGCGACGCTGATCGATTCCACGAAACCGATGATCGAGATCAGGATCGCCGGCACCACCAGCTGGCGCAGCAGTTCGGGCGACAGATCCGGCATGGTCAGCGGCGGCAGGCTTTGCGGCACGCTGCCGACGATGCTGACGCCACGCCCGTCCAGCCCAAGCACCCAGACCGCCAGCGTCGTGACGACAACCGCAGCAACCGGCCCCGCGCGCGTGGCGATGGTCGCCATGCCGTCCGACAGCCCGGCCCTTCTCAGCGCCGGTTTCAGCCCCTTTCGGACCCAGAACAGGAATCCCGTCGCAGCCACCCCGATCACCAGGGTGATCAGGTTCGTCTGCCCCAGATTCTCGATAAGCGAGGCGATCATTTCGGGCAGGTTGTCCCCGGACGCCTTCACCCCGAGGATATGTTTCAACTGGCTGGTCGCGATCAGGATGCCCGATGCGGTGATGAACCCTGCGATGACGGGATGGGACAGGAAATTGGCAATGAACCCCAGCCGGAACAACCCCAGCGCCAACAGGAAAAGCCCCGACAGCAACGCCAGCGTCAGGGCGGCAGCGGCATAACCTGCCGTGCCGCTTTGCGCGATCTGGCCGACCGCCGCAGCCGTCATCAGTGACACGACCGCCACCGGTCCGACCGCCAGGGCCCGCGAGGTTCCGAAGATCGCATACAGGATGATCGGCAGGATCGACGCATAGATCCCGGCCTCGGGCGGCAGCCCCGCCAGCATCGCATAGGCCAGCGATTGCGGAATCAGCATGATCGTGACGATCACCGCCGCGATCAGGTCGTTCTGCAACGCACCGCGATCATACTGCCGACCCCAGTCCAGGATCGGCAGAAAGCGGGCCATTCGTTTCATCTTGGTCCCTTTCGTCTGGAACGCCTGCCCTAGGCGTCCACGGCCAGCTTTTCGGGCTTGGCCATCCATTCATGGCCCTTCAGCATTCCGCGCCAATAGATCGGCGGCAGGATGCGTTCCTTCAGAAGCCACGCTGTCCGGGTCGGCCTTGTGCCGTCCACCAGCCACTTCGGGAATGATGGCAGCAGCTTGCCGCCATAGCCGAATTCGGCCAGCACGATCTTGCCGCGCTCGACCGTCAGCGGGCAGGATCCATAGCCGTCATATTGCGCCGTTGCCGAACGCCCGGCGATGTCGGCCGCGATATTTTCGGCGACGACCGGCGCCTGCTTGCGCGCCGCCGCCGCCGTCTTGGCGTTCGGCGCGTTCATCACATCACCCAGCGACCAGATATTGTCCCATTGCTTGTGACGCAGCGTGGCCTGATCGACATCCACCCAGCCAGCCTGATCAGCCAACGCCGAGACGCGGATGAAATCGGGCGCCGTCTGTGGGGGGCAGACATGGATCATGTCGAAATCCATCTCTACGGTGCTGGGTTCTGTGTCCGGGGCCTTCACCTCGAACGTGGCGCGCCTGCCCGGACCGTCGATCGCGATCAGGTTGTGAAAGAAGTCCAGCGACGCGTCGTATTTCCGGACATACTCCATCAGTGCCGGGACATATTCCTTGACCCCGAACAGCACGCCTCCGGCATTGCAGAAATGCACGTCGATATCCTTCAGCGCGCCTGCCCTGTGCCAGGCGTCGCAGGACAGATACATGGCCTTCTGCGGCGCGCCTGCGCATTTGATCGGCATCGGCGGCTGCGTGAAAATCGCCCGTCCCCGCCGGGTTTTCTGCACCAGCTCCCATGTGTAGGGAGCCAGATCATAGCGATAGTTCGAAGTGACGCCGTTGCGACCCAGCGTCTCGACCAGACCCTCGACCTTGTGCCAGTCCAGTTTCAATCCCGGACAGACGACCAGCCTGCGGTATTTCACGACCCGGCACCCATCCAGCAGCACGGCGCTGTCCTTGGGCTCGAACGCCGCGACGGCGGCCTTGATCCAGCGCACCCCCTTGGGGATAAGCCCGCCCATCACCTTGGCGGTTTCCTGAGGTTGGAAGACCCCGCCACCGACCATGGTCCAGCCCGGCTGATAGTAATGCACGTCGGCCGGTTCGATGATCGCGATGGATTGGTCCTTCACCCGCCCCAAGAGGCTGGCAGCGACCGCGATACCCGCAGCGCCGCCGCCCACGATGACGATGTCGAAACTGGCGTCGCCGGTGTCGGTCGGCGTGCGGCCGCCATTGACGATGCGCCGCACGACGCCGCCGATGTCGTGGCCTGCGCCCTTTGCAGCGGCAAGAAGATCGGCCGGCTGCCGGCGGCCGGCCTGTGAAAGCGCCCACAGCGTCGCGCTGCGCATCCCGCTGCGGCAATAGGCCAGCACCGGACCGGGCATTTCGTCCAGCGCAGATCCGAATTCCACCGCAGATTCGTCGCTGACCTTGCCCGACACGACCGGCAGATAGCGCGCCTCGATTCCTGCGGCACGCGCTGCCTGCTCGATCTCTTCGAAGCCCGGCTGATCACCGGATTCGCCATCGGGCCGGTTGCAGATGATCGCCCTTATGCCTTGCGCCTTCAGCGCGGGAATATCGGACACGGAGATCTGGGGGGCGACATAGACGCCCCCGTCGAGTTGGCGAAGTTGCATTGCGCGTTCCTTTTCTCCCTGTTGGTCTCAGAGACCGTTGACGGGCACTTTCAGCATCGGCCTGCCATCCTTGTCCTTCGGCACTTCCCCCGCACGCATGTTGACCTGCAGGGACGGGATGATCAGCTTGGGCATGTCCAGGGTCGCATCCCGTTCGGTGCGGAACTTGACGAATTCCTCTTTCGTCTTGCCGCCGCCGACATGGATGTTGTTGGCCTTTTCCTCGCCTACAGTGGTTTCCCACTGGATGTCGCGCCCGTTCGGACCATAGTCGTGGCACATGAACAGCCGCATCTCGTCGGGCAGCGACAGAACCTTCTGAATGCTGTCATACAGAACACCGGCGTCACCACCGGGAAAATCCGCCCGCGCCGATCCGCCATCGGGCATGAACAGCGTGTCGCCCACGAAGGCCGCGTCCCCGATCACATGGGTCATGCAGGCAGGCGTGTGACCCGGCGTGTGCATGGCAAATGCCTTCATGCCGCCGATCATGTAGGTATCGCCGTCCTTGAACAGCGCGTCGAACTGGCTGCCGTCGCGCTGGAATTCGGTTCCCTCGTTGAAGATCTTGCCGAATGTGTCCTGCACGATCAGGATATTCTCGCCGATACCGACCTTGCCGCCCAGACGATCCTGAATATAGGGCGCGGCGGACAGGTGGTCGGCATGGACATGGGTCTCGATGATCCATTCCAGCGTCAGTCCACGCTTTTTCACCTCGGCGATCAGCGCATCGGCGTGTTCATATGTGATCCGCCCGGCGGCATAGTCGATATCCATCACGGAATCGACGATCGCGCAGGCATCCGAAGCCGGATCCTTGACGATGTAACTGATCGTGTTGGTGGCCGGATCGAAATGCGCACTGACATCCGGGTGAACGGACATATCTGCCGAATAGTCGGTCATTGCGGGCCTCTCTTTCTTGCTCGGGCGCATTGCGCCTGAATGCACGTTTCCGGGATCGCAGCATGGCGCCCCGTCTCCACCCGATATTCATATTCAATGTTCAATATGTCAAGATCAGACTGACCGAGACAGGGTGTCGCAGCGCGGACGCGCCAAGATGGGCGCTTGACGCAGGCAAGGACGCGCGGCAAGCAGTCGCCATGATAGACTTGCGCCCAGTCGTCCATCCGATCGGAAAGATCGTCGTCGCTCTGGGCGCGGGAATGGCCTTGCCGATGGCGGTGGACTGGTGGCACGGAAACCCGCACTGGGCCGTTTTCCTGCAAACCGGAGTCCTGACCATCGTGGTCGGACTGCTGATGACGGTCGCCACGCGCGGGCGGCACGAATCGCTGAATATTCAGCAAGCCTTCCTGATTACGTCGGGTCTGTGGTTGGTGCTGCCCGTGTTCGGCGCCCTGCCCTTCATCCTGGGCGAACCGCAGGCATCCATTCCGGACGCGTATTTCGAGGCGATGTCCGGGGTTACGACAACCGGCACCACCGCGTTCCCTGACCTCGACAGCCTGCCCATGGGAACGCATCTGTGGCGGGCGATCCTGCAATGGTCCGGCGGTCTGGGAATCGTCGTCGTCGCGATGGTGTTCCTGCCGGTGATGAAGGTCGGTGGCATGCAATTCTTCCGGTCGGAAGGCTTCGACACGCTTGGCAAGGTGCTGCCGCGCGCAGGCGAAATCGCGGGCGAGATGACGCGCATCTATGTCCTGCTGACCGCCGCCTGCATCCTGACCTATATCGTTCTGGGCATGTCGGGATTCGACGCCGTCGTGCATGCGCTGACGACATGTTCCACCGGGGGATTCTCGAATTACGACGCCAGCTTCGGGGCCTATCTGGGTGCCCCGGAATGGGCGGCATCTGTGTTCATGGTCCTGGCCTCGATCCCGTTCATCCGCATGGTCCAGGCGATGCGCGGGAATTTCGTGCCGATCTGGCAGGACACGCAGGTCCGGGCCTATCTGCGCTGGATCTTCTATGCCTGCGCGATCATCGTCGTCTATCGGCTGCTTTACATGCATCAGGACATGCATCCGGTCGAAGTGGTGCGCGAGACGGTTTTCAACACCATCTCGACCTTCTCGGGCACCGGCTTCGCCTCGACCGACATGCTGGCCTGGGGGCATCTACCCTTCGCGCTGCTGATCGTCTGCGGGCTGATCGGCGGCTGCACGGGATCGACCGGGTGTTCGGTCAAGGTGTTCCGCTATCTGGTCCTGTTCCAGGCGGTGCGGGCGCAGGTGCGCCGGATGCATTCGCCGCACCGCGTCTATCCGCTGCGCTACGAGGGGCGGCCGCTGGACAAGGACGTGGTCGATTCGGTGATGGCGTTCTTCACGCTGTTCATGCTGTCCTTCGGGCTCTTGATCGTCGGCCTGTCGCTGACCGGCCTTCACCCCAAGACGGCCCTGACCGCGGCTTGGACAGCCATCGCAAATATCGGCCCCGCCTGGGGACCCGAGTTGACCGCGAACGGCTCGGTCGCCGAGTTCCCGACCTCGGCCAAGTGGATGATGATCTTCGGCATGTATCTGGGCAGGCTTGAACTGGTCTCGGTCCTGGTCCTGTTGCTGCCGCGTTTCTGGCGCAGCTAAAGCCGCTTTTCGAAGAAGACATCGGGATAGGGATCGTCATTGAACCGCGCGATCTGGGTCCAGCCGCTGTGTCGATACATCGCGACCGCCTCGGGCAGTCGGCTATTCGTGTCCAGAAGCAGACGGGTGACGCCCTGCGCGCGCGCCGCCGTCTCGATCGCCGCCATCAGGCGCCGCGCCAATCCAAGGCCGCGCGCGACTGGCGCGACCCAGACGCGCTTGACCTCGGCCGTGTCACCGCCATGCCCCTTCAGCCCGGCACATCCGACCGGCAGATCGTCGGACCACGCGATCAGGAACAGACCGCGCGGTGGCATCATGTCGCCCGCCTCGGGGTCGCAGGACAGGGACACGTCGAAGCCCTGATCGAAGCGGCGCGCAAGCTCTTCATAATATCGGCCAAGACAATGCAGGGCCGCGGGGGCGCGCGGATCCTCGGGCTTCAGCTCGATCCGGTCGCGCCCCAGCGCGGTCGCCACCAGATCCATCGCCTCAAGCAGGGTATCCGCGCGCTTGTGTCGTTCCAGCACGCAGCGCGCCTGTTCGTCGGACAACGCCTCGTAGGCCTTGAATTCGGCCTGCCCTGCGGATGTCAGGGTGACCACGCGCCGTCGCGCATCCTGTGGATCGGCACTTAGTTTTATCAGCCCTTCGGATTCCAGGCTGCGCAGCAGCCTGCTCATCAACCCGGTATCAAGCCCCAGATAGTCGCGGATCTCGGCGACCTCGCGCCGCCCCTTGCCGGCTGCGTTCAGCACCCGCGCCGCGCCAAGCGGACGGCCCCGCCCAAGGAACGACGCGTCCAGCGCCCCGACTTCCGTTGTGACGGCACGGCTGAATCGGCGAAAACGCCGGATCGGATCATCATGCATCGAAAGCCCCGAACAAATTTAGCTGACTTTAGTCAGCTAAATTTCCCCGGTGGATCGCCGATGTCAATCCACGGTCTGGGTCGGTGTCGCGGGTGCGGTCGCCGCAGCGTCGTTCGCCGCCGGCGCAACGCGGCTGAAACTGTCCGACAGCTCGGCCGCGATGCGCATCTGATCTTCTGCTTCGTTGGCGGGCCAGATCACGACGAAACCCTCGGCGCGGCCGTCGCGGACCCAGCCTTCTGCCAGACTGCGATGGTTTTCGTTGGCGCCTTCCAGCAGGATATGACCCCGTTCGATGGTGCGTTCGGGTTGCGGCACCCAGCCAAGCGCCGTCACCAGCCCTGACAGGTCCAGCAGCTCTTGCTGACCGCCGGGCTGGCTGAACAGGATCAGCGCCGCGCCCGAGCCGTCCTTCGGCCCATAGATCGACAAAGCCCGCTCTGCCCGGTCGAACTGCAGCTTGTCCATCGGCGCGTTGACCGAAAGTCCGGTCGCCTCATCCCGCAACGTGGTGAGACCCATCTCGCGCCGCCAGTCCTCGCGACGCTCGATCAACTTCTGCATCGCCGTGCCCTCGTCGGGCGAGACCCGCAATGCCGCCACCTCGCGTGCGATCGCCTCGCGGGTCACCGGCCCTGACTTGCCGTCGATCGCGCCATCATACCGGCCCGCCCAACGAAGGGCCCGCTGCACCTGATCCAGCGGCGGCATGGTGGCGGGCTGATCCGGCGCAGCCGGCAGATCGGGTGTCTCTCCCGGTTCGATCGCCGTGCCCATCTCGGCTGCATCCGAGGCAAAGGCGTCGCGCGGCAGATCGCCGCTGGCCTTGAACGCCCCAAGCCAACCCTGTGCCGCGGCAGGCTCCAACGGGCCAAGCGCGACCGAAAACCAGCCGCCCGGCAACGACCACAGCCCGGCATCGGGGAATTTCTCGCGCCATGTCCGCAACGCGGCCTCGGCATCGGTCCGTGATTGCAGCGATTGCAGGCGGATATAGCTGCCGGGCGGCGCAACATCGGCCTGGACGGTTACCTCTTCCGGGGACGCCGTTTCGGGCTCGGAATCGTCCTGCGCCGCACCATCGGTCGTCTCTTCGGCGTCGCTTTCGGATACGGCGTCTTCACCCTCGCCTTCGAACGGCGTCAGCGCGACCGATCCGCCCGGTACAGCCACGAAGCTGTCTTGCGGGATCTGCCGCGACGCCTTGAGTGCCGCCAGACGTGCCTCGGCCTCGTCCGGGCTCAGCGGTCCAAGACCGATCGCGACCCATCCGCGCGGCAGCGGAAACGTCACGACGTCATCGAACTGCGCGCCCCATGTCGCCGCCGCCTGTGCGGCCGCATCGCCGCCGCGCTTGGCTTCGATCCGGATCACCGCGTCCTGCGCGAACCCCGCGACCGGCAGGACCACCGCCAGCACCATGACACCCAAACGCCGCATTCCGCACTCCTTCCCGGCCCTGTCCGCCGGTCCTGCCCAGTGGGCCTTTATTGACCCTGTCCGATGCCGCGCCTAGAAGGCGCGAAAGCTTTGCCTGATCTACGCAAAAGGATGGCCCGATGACCAGCCCCAACCGACCCCGCAGCTTTCAGGAGATCATCCTGCGCCTGCAGACCTACTGGGCGGGTCAGGGCTGCGCGGTGCTGCAACCCTATGACATGGAAGTGGGCGCCGGCACGTTCCATCCGGCCACGACCCTGCGCGCGCTTGGCGGAAAAAGCTGGGCTGCGGCCTATGTCCAGCCGTCGCGCCGGCCCACCGATGGCCGCTACGGCGACAATCCCAACCGTCTGCAGCACTACTATCAGTATCAGGTCATCATCAAACCCAGTCCCGCGAACCTGCAAGAGCTGTATCTGGGCAGCCTGCGCGCCATCGGTCTGGACCCGATGGTTCACGACGTGCGCTTTGTCGAGGATGATTGGGAAAGCCCGACGCTTGGCGCCTGGGGCCTGGGATGGGAAGTCTGGTGCGACGGGATGGAAGTCAGCCAGTTCACCTATTTCCAGCAGGTCGGCGGCCACGATTGCAAACCGGTCTCGGGCGAGCTGACCTACGGGCTTGAACGACTGGCAATGTATGTGCTGGGGGCCGAACATGTGATGGACATGCCCTTCAACGACCCCGACGCGGCCATTCCGCTCAGCTATGGTGACATCTTTCGCCAGACCGAACAGGAATATTCGCGCTGGAACTTCGATCAGGCCGACACCGACACGCTGTTTCAGCATTTCAAGGATGCCGAGGCCGAGTGCGCCCGCATCATCGCCGCCGCCGACACCGACAGCGCCGGCCGGCGCATCCCGATGGCGCATCCGGCCTATGATCAGTGCATCAAGGCCAGCCACATCTTCAACCTGCTGGACGCGCGCGGGGTCATCAGCGTGACCGAGCGGCAGGCCTATATCGGCCGCGTCCGTGCGCTGGCGAAATCCTGTGCGGACCTGTTCCTGACCACCGATGCCGCTGGGGCGACAGCGTGAACTGGGGCAAGATCGCCACGATCGCGCTGGTGCTGGCCTCCGTCGGGGCGGGGGCCGGGGTCTGGTATGCGCAGGAATACGGCTTCTATGACCGGATCGAGGATGGCACCCCGGAATCGGTCGTGCTGATCCAGACATCGGACGGGCCGGTCCGGCTGGACATGATCGGCTTCGACGGGATCGACGCCGACAGCTCGCCCATCCGCTGGCGCGCCTGTTTCCGCATCGAGGGCGAATGGCCCGACGACGCGGTGCCCTTCGACGGTGCCACCCCCCTGAACGGCCCGAACTGGTTCGATTGCTATGACGCCGCGCAGATCGGCGCCGACCTGGAGCGCGGCGCCGCACGCGCCGTCCTCAGCCAGTCCGAGATCCGGCCCGATGTGGACCGCGTTCTTGCGGTTTATCCCGACGGCCGCGCCTATGGCTGGCACCAATTCAACGACAAGACCCCGGAACGCGGAGTGATGGACTGATGCCCGATTTGCTGATCGAACTCTTCAGCGAGGAAATCCCCGCCCGCATGCAGGCCCGCGCCGCCGACGACCTGAAGCGGCTGATCACCGATGGGTTGGTCGAGGCCGGGCTGACCTATGCCAGCGCGGGCGCGTTCAGCACCCCGCGCCGGCTGACGCTGGCGGTCGAGGGGCTGACGGCAGGCAGCCCCACCACGCGCGAGGAACGCAAGGGTCCGCGCACCGACGCGCCCGAAAAGGCGCTGGAAGGGTTTCTGCGGTCCACCGGGCTGAGCCGCGATCAGCTTGAGGTCCGCGACGACAAGAAGGGCCAGGTCTGGTTCGCCACCATCGAAAAACCCGGCCGCCCCGCCGCCGAAATCGTGGCAGAGATTCTGGACGGCACGATCCGCAACTTCCCCTGGCCCAAATCCATGCGCTGGGGCACGGGCGTCCTGCGCTGGGTCCGCCCGCTGCATTCGATCCTGTGCATCCTCAGCGACGAATCCGGCGCGACCGTCGTGCCACTGACGGTCGAGGGCATCACCGCAGGCGACAGCACCCGCGGGCATCGCTTCATGGCGCCGGATGCCTTCACCGTCACCGGCTTCGACGATTACGCCGCCAAGCTGCGCCGCGCCCGCGTCATGCTGGACCCCGCGGAACGGCGCGAGGCGATCCGCAGCCAGGCCGACAACCTAGCCTTCGCGCGGGGCTGGGAAATCGTCGCGGATGACGGGTTGGTGTCCGAGGTCGCGGGCCTTGTCGAATGGCCGGTGCCGCTGATGGGCGTGATCGAGGACCGCTTTCTGGACCTGCCGCCCGAGGTGCTGCAGACCTCGATGAAGGAGCACCAGAAATTCTTCTCGGCCCGCAACCCGAAGACCGGCCGGATCGAAGGCTTTGTCACCGTCGCCAACATCGAAACACAGGATGATGGCGCGACGATCCTGGCCGGCAACCAGCGTGTGCTGGCCGCCCGCCTGTCGGATGCCGCCTTCTTCTGGGAAAACGACCTGCGCGAGGCAAAATCGGGCATGCAGGCCTGGGCCGAGGGCCTGAAATCGGTGACCTTCCACAACAAGCTGGGCAGCCAGGCCGACCGCATCGCCCGCATCGCCGCGCTTTCCCGCGAGATCGCGCCATTGGTCGGTGCCGATCCCGATCAGGCCGAACAGGGCGCGAAGCTGGCCAAGCTGGACCTGCGCAGCGCCATGGTCGGCGAGTTTCCGGAACTGCAGGGGATCATGGGCCGCTACTATGCGCTGGCTGCGGGCGAGCCGGAGGCAGTGGCGGACGCCGCAAGCGACCATTACTCGCCGCTTGGGCCTTCGGACACGGTGCCGACCGCGCCGGTCTCGGTCGCTGTCGCCCTGGCGGACAAGATCGACACGCTGACCGGGTTCTGGGCGATTGACGAGAAGCCGACAGGATCGAAGGATCCCTATGCGCTGCGTCGTTCGGCGTTGGGGGTTATTCGGCTGATTACTGCGAATATAGCATCCTTGTCGCTTAGGCGCACAATTAGCAATTCGTTGTCTGCAACGTGGTACGAGCCACGTCTAGCCTTCGACATAGGCGTCAGCAGCGTAACGCCGTTGGCCGCCGCGAAAGACTGGACACAACTCGTCACAATTGACGACGGCAACGACGAAATTCACTATTCGATGAATTTTCCGGACTTTAAACGGGCGCTTCTGGAGAATCGCGTGACCGAAATGGGGCAAATCTGGTTCGAGAACCAGTTAAACGATCCGCTTCAGGACGATGAACGTAAGGTTTCCGGAGATGGTCGACTGGAAAAGACTACAGAAGACCTCCTTGCCTTCCTCCACGACCGCCTGAAGGTCCATCTCCGCGACCAGGGCATCCGCCACGACATTATCGACGCCGTCCTCGCCCAGCCCGGCAATGACGATCTGGTGCAGGTCGTCAATCGCGCCACCGCGCTGAACGACATGCTGGCGACCGAGGATGGAAAGAACCTGACCCAGGGCCTCAAGCGCGCCAGCAATATCCTGTCGCAGGCCGAGGAAAAGGACGGCGTCGAATACAGCTTTGGTGCGGATGCGAAATTCGCGGAAACCGACGAGGAACGCGCGCTGTTCGCCGCGCTGGACACCGCCGAACCGGCGATCAGGAAAGCCATGGCCGCTGAGGATTTCCCTGCCGCGATGGCCGCCATCGCCGGTCTGCGCGCGCCTATCGACGCCTTCTTCGATGCGGTTCAGGTCAACAGCGACAATCAGATCCTGCGCCGCAACCGCCTGAACCTGCTGTCGCGGATCCGCGATGCCGGCCGCCAGATTGCGGATTTCGGTCGGATTCAGGACTGACGGGCTGAAAAACACCCCGTCGGGCACGCGGAAGACAAACCCCGCGCCGTCAGGCGCTGATCGTGTCGCGCCGCCTTTTGGCGGCGCGTCCATATGGTTGATCAGGCGCCTTGGTAGATCTCGACCAGCTTGGCCAGCATGTCCAGCGCATCCTCGCGCGACCGCTGGAAGCTGTTGCGCCCGATGATCGATCCGTTGCCACCGCCGTCGCGGATCGCCCGCGCGTCGTCATAGACTGCGTCCGCACCCTTGGCCGCCCCGCCCGAGAACACCACGATCCGGCGCCCGCCGAAGCTTGCGTCCATGCAGTGCCGCACGCGGGCGGCCTGGGACGCGATGTCGATGGCCTTGTCCTCGTAGACCTTCTTGGCCTCGGGCAGCATCAGGTGGTCTGTGGACAGCTTGATCTTGATGATATGGGCGCCGATCAGCGCCGCGATCTGGGCCGCATAGGCCGCGATGTCGATGGCGGTTTCGCCGTCCTTGGTGATCGCCTCGCCGCGCGGATAGGACCAGATCACCGTCGCCACGCCCTTGGCGGCGGCCTCGCGGCGCATCTCGACGATCTCTTCGAACATGTCCAGCGCCATGTCCGACCCCGGATAGATGGTAAAGCCGATCGCCGCGCAGCCAAGTCGCAGCGCGTCATCGACGCTGGCAGTGATCGCCTGGTTCTTGCCCGCCGTATTCGACATCAGGCTGTTGGCGCTGTTCACCTTGAGGATCGTCGGGATCTGGCCGGCAAAGCTGTCGGCACCGGCCTCGATCATCCCCAGCGGCGCGGCATAGGCGTTCAGCCCCGCGTCGATCGCCAGCTGATAGTGGTAATGCGGATCATAGCCTGCAGGGTTAGGGGCAAAGCTGCGCGCCGGGCCATGCTCGAACCCCTGATCGACGGGCAGGATGATCATCTTGCCGGTTCCGGCCAGCTTGCCGGTCATCAGCATCCGCGCAAGCTGCGCCTTCACCCCCGGCGTCTCGCCCTCGTAATTGGCCAGAATCCGCCGCACCGTATCGGTCATCTGCATGGATAACATCTCCTCTGTGTTGGCGTTTCCATAGCATGCACATGGCCGGTGACAACGCTGTTGACGCTAACAAAACCCCCGCATCTTCCACCGCTTTCGGAATCCGCGCACCGCCCTGATCCGCGTCCGGCGATTCATAAAACCTTAACCATTAATGGATCGTCTTAAGCGGGTTTATATGCCTAGCTGAATATGAGGGCTTATTTCGAAAGGAGATATGATGATTAGCAATTCGTCCCTCGGGCATTTCCAACTGCCGTTGTTCGGCCTTCAGGCGAACGCTTCGGCGACCGATATCGGCGCCGATCAGCGCAGCGTATTCCTGCGACCGATCACCGCTGTCGGGGCAACCACCGAACTGCCCGCAGCCGAGGTCGTCCAGCCCGGCGAAAAGAAGACGGCACCGATGGCTTTCGACAAGTGGATGGACACGGTGCTAATCTACCGGAACGCCGCGCTGCGCAACGAGGCCCGTCAGGCCGAGGCTGATGGCGCGCCCCCGGTGTCGCCCCAGGATGGTCTCGGCGGCGATCAGGCCACGATCGAACCGCCCACCACCGAAAAGAGCACAGCGGCCGCAGACGGCGAAGACGCGCCTTCGCAGGACGACGTGTCATCGGATCCGCAGCCAAGCGGCAATGGGGGATTGTTGAAGCTGTTGCTTGGCTGATCCGAGGCACGGACATGAACAAGGGGCGGATAGCGCCGCCCCTTTCTTGTGATCGCTCTGACCGCGCGCGGCAGCGAACCGGCTCGCGGCGGTCAGTCGTGCAGGGCCGCGACGCCGGGAAGTTCCTTTCCTTCCATCCATTCAAGAAAGGCACCGCCTGCTGTCGAGATGAACGTGAAATCAGCCGCCGCGCCCGCCTTGTTCAGCGCCGCAACGGTGTCACCGCCGCCAGCGACCGAAATCAGCCCGTGTTCGCGGGTCAGGCGCGCGGCCTCTTGCGCGGCGGCGTTGGTCGCGCGATCGAAGGGTTCGATCTCGAACGCCCCCAGCGGCCCGTTCCAGATCAGGGTCTTGCAGACTTCCATGGCACCTTTCAGCGCCTCGACCGTGTCAGGTCCGGCGTCCAGGATCATCGCATCGGCTGGACACCGATCGACCGGCAGCACCTCGTTTGCGGCGCCTGCCTTGAATTCCCGTGCCACCACGATGTCCAGCGGCAGGTGGACCGCACATCCGCCAGCCTCGGCCTTCTCCATGATCGCCCGTGCGGTGTCCGCCATGTCGCGTTCGGCCAGCGATTTGCCGACCTCGACGCCCTTGGCCACCAGGAAGGTGTTGGCCATGCCGCCGCCGATCACCAGATGATCGACCTTCGCGACCAGGTTCATCAGCAGGTCCAGCTTTGTCGAAACCTTGGCTCCGCCGACAACGGCCATGACCGGACGCTGCGGCGTTCCCAGCGCGGCGTCCAGCGCCTTCAGTTCGGCCTCCATCAAACGCCCCGCCCCCGAAGGCAGCAGCCGTGCCAGACCTTCGGTCGAGGCATGGGCGCGATGCGCAGCCGAAAACGCATCGTTGACATAGGCGCCCCCCAGCGCGGCCATCGAGGCGGCGAATGTCGGATCGTTCTGTTCCTCGCCCGCGTGGAAGCGGGTATTTTCCAGCAATGCGACATCGCCCTGCTGCAACCCGGCAACCGCACGCTTGGCCGGTCCGCCGATGCAGTCATCGGCGAAAACCACTTCCTGCCCCAGCGCCTGTTCCAGCGCAGGCACGATCTGCTTCAGGCTCATGCTGTCGACGCGCTTGCCCTTGGGGCGGTCGAAATGCGCCAGAAGCACCGGAATACCGCCCTTTTTCTGAATATCCTTGACGGTGGGCACGATCTTTTCGATCCGGGTTGCGTCGGTGACGCGGCCATCCTCGACCGGCACGTTCACGTCCACGCGTGTCAGGACGACCTTCCCGTCCAGATCCATGTCGTCGATTGTCTTGAACTGGGCCATGTCGCGTCCTCTTCCGGCTGTTGGGCGTCGCCTCGCGCTTGTCCCGCATGGCGCACGCGGCGTCAACTGCCGCCGCTTCCTGACGCGGGCGTGATCCCGCCGTGACGCGGTTGCGCGTTGCCCTTGGCCGCAAGAGACCCTAGACCTTGGCCAAAACGTGGCAAAGGAGGGCCGCATGGCCGAGATCAAGGATCCCGAGAATACCATCATCATCGAACTGAAGGACGGCCCCGTCGTGGTCGAACTGCTGTCCGACGTCGCGCCGAAGCATGCCGAGCGGATGAAGCAGCTTGCCCGCGCAGGCAAATACGACAATGTCGCCTTTCACCGGGTCATCGACGGCTTCATGGCGCAGACCGGCGATGTCGAACACGCCAACATGGAAAAGGACTACAATCCGGGCCGCGCCGGCACCGGCGGGTCCGATCTGCCCGATCTGCCGGCCGAATTCTCGAAGCTGCCGCATGATCGCGGCACGCTGGGTGCGGCGCGATCGCAGAACCCCAACAGCGCCAACAGCCAGTTCTTCATCAACTTCAAGGACAACCATTTCCTGAACGGCCAGTACACGGTCTATGGCCGCGTCCTTGAAGGTATGGAGCATGTGGACAAGATCATGCGCGGCGAGCCGCCCGCGAATCCGGACCGGATGATTTCGGTCAAGGTCGCCGCCGATGCGTAATCTGGCCCTGATCCCCGCATTCCTGGCGCTGGGTACCGGCGCGGCATTCGCCCAGGTTGCAGCGCCGCAGCACGAGGACGGCCCCGGCCCGAACATGGTCATCCAGATCGCCGACGCCGAAGGCAACGACAAGGGCACCATCACGCTGGACCTGTTGGCCGACAAGGCCCCGCAGCATGTCGAACGCCTTGTCGAACTGGCCGAGGCCGGCGCCTATGACGGCGTGGTGTTCCACCGTGTCATCGACGGGTTCATGGCGCAGACGGGCGACGTTCAGCACGGCAAGCAGGGCGGCGATACGTCGATGGCCGGCACCGGCGGATCCGACATGCCGGACCTGCCGGCCGAGTTCAGTGATGTGTCATTCCAGGCCGGCACCGTCGGCATGGCCCGCTCGCAGGACCCCAACAGTGCCAACAGCCAGTTCTTCATCGACCTGGCCCCGGCCACGTTCCTTGACGGGCAGTATACCGTCGTCGGTCAGCTGATCGACGGCTGGGATGTGCTGACCGCGATCAAGAAGGGCGATTCCGCACAGAACGGCGCGGTCACGGCACCCGACTATATGGCGAAGGTCACCATCGCCGAATAAACCGCTGCTTCGGCTGCGAAAAAGACAAGTCGAAGGGGCCCCTTGCGGGGCCTTTTCGCACTTGCGGCGTGACGGTGAGCGCGCCTATCCTGCGCCACCATGGATATCAGCAACCCCAGCGACGTTACAGAAATCACCCCATCGGCGCGAATCGACACCTCGCGTCATGGCTGGCGCGCGAAATGTCTGCAAAGGTTGATACGGATGGACCTGCCGGTCCCGCGCAGCCACGCGATTTCGGGCGATGGCGTGCAGGCGATCGCGGCCGGCCAGGCGGTTCCCATCGACGCGTTCAAGGGTTTGTTTGACAGCCGCGACGGTCTGGTCGGTGTGCGGCCCTCGGCGGTGACACCGGAATGGGGCGGCCCGGGAACGGTTCTGAATGTCGGGATCAACGACAGGATTCATGCCCGTCTTGCGGCACGGATCGGCCCGGAGAACGCCGATGCCATCTATCTGAATTTCGTGCAAAGCTATGCGATCCACATCGCCCGGCTTGACCCCGACATGTTCGCGCAGGAGGGCAAGGGCGCCTTGGCGGACGCCTTGCGCTGCTATTGCGACGAAATGGACGAGGAGTTCCCGCAAGACCCCTATCTGCAACTGGCAGGCGTCCTGAGATCCATGGCGCGCGCATGGGAGGGCCCGACCGCGCGGCTTCTGCGGCAGGCCAAGGGCGCGCCGGCGGATGCGCCGCTGGGACTGGTCGTGCAGGAAATGGCGCTGGCAATGGGGCCCGGACTGTCGGGTTCGGGCAGCATCCAGTTCATCGATTCGGTGACGGGGACACCGCGTGTCACCGGGCGGTTCCGCGGTCAGCACCATGGTGGCGCAGTCGGTCGCGACGCCGAGACGCTGTATCTGACGCGCGATCAGCGCGGCCCCTCGCTGGAGGAGGTCGCACCTGGCATCTTCGCCGATCTGGTCCGTTTCGGGGTCGCTGCGCGCGAACGCCTGCGCGAGGAAATGCAGATCGAGTTCGTCGTGACCGAAGGGCGCATTTCGATCATCGACGCAGTTCGCGTCCAACGCAGTTCCCGTGCCAGTGTGCGAATCGCCGTGGCATTGGCCCGCGACGGGGTGATCCCCGAAGACGAGGCGGTGATGCGTGTCGAACCCCGCGCCCTGACCGACCTGCTGCACCATCAGGTCGACCCTCGGGCACCGCGGGATCTGATCACGCGCGGCATCAATGCCAGTCCGGGTGCGGCGACAGGGCGGATCGTCTTCAATGCGGCGACGGCCCAGGCCTCGGCATCGCGGGGTGAACCCTGCGTGCTGGTTCGGCGCGAAACCGTTCCCGAGGATATTCGCGGCATGCACGCGTCAGTCGCCGTGCTGACCGAACGTGGCGGCACCACCAGCCACGCGGCGGTGATCGCCCGCGGGCTTGGCCTACCCTGCATCGTCGGCGCATCAGGGCTGGTGATAGACAGCCGCCGCCGGACCATGCAGGCGGGTGGGCGGACATTCCGCGAGGGCGAGGAAATCACCATCGACGGCACATCCGGCGAGGTGCTGGCGGGGGCCGCGACCTTGCTTGAACCGGCGCTGGACGATGCGTTCACGCAATTGCTGGAATGGGCGGACGCGGCCGGCGGCATCGGCGTGCGCGCCAATGCCGACACCCCCGAGGACGCACGCACCGCCCGCAATTTCAGTGCGCAGGGCATCGGTCTGTGCCGCACCGAGCACATGTTCTTCGACGCCGACCGCCTGCCCGCCATGCGAGAGATGATCTTTGCGGACACGCCCGAAGACCGGCGTCTTTCGCTGGAACGTATCCTGCCGATGCAGCGCAAGGACTTTACCGCGCTGTTCGAGATCATGGCGGGCCTGCCTGTCACGATCCGGCTGTTCGACCCGCCACTGCACGAGTTTCTGCCCCATGATCGCGAGGGGCTGCGCGAACTGGCGGAATCGCTGGACCTGCCCCTGTCGGATGTGACGCGGCGCGTGGATGCCTTGTCCGAGTTCAACCCGATGCTGGGCATGCGCGGTGTCCGACTGGGGATCACCGTGCCCGAGATCTATGACATGCAGGCCCGGGCGATCTTCGAGGCCACGGTCGAAGCCAGCCGCAAGGGCGATCCGGTCGTGCCCGAGATCATGATCCCGCTGGTCAGCGCCATGCGCGAGGTCGAACTGGTCAAGAACCGCGTCGATGCGGTGGCAGCGGCCGTGCGGAACGAACGGCACAGCAGCTTCACCTATCGCCTGGGGGTGATGGTCGAAACCCCGCGCGCGGCGCTGCGCGCAGGCGACATCGCCGCGCATTCGGCGTTCCTGTCCTTCGGCACGAATGACCTGACGCAGATGACCTACGGTCTGTCCCGCGATGACGCAGGACGCTTCATGGGCACCTATGTCGGACAGGGCGTATATGCCGAAGACCCGTTCCACGTCCTTGACCGCGACGGTGTGGGCGAGTTGCTGTTGACGGGCGCGCAGCGCGCGCGCCAGCAAAGTCCGGGCATCACGATTTCGGTCTGCGGCGAACATGGCGGCAATCCCGAATCGATCGGCTTCTGCCACGAGGCTGGTTTCGACTATGTCTCGTGCTCGCCATTCAGAGTGCCGGTCGCGCGCCTTGCCGCGGCACAGTCGGCGATCCGGGCGCGGCGCGAAGAGCGCTAGTCAGCCGTGACCTGCGATTCGCTGATCCCGCCCGGACAAACAACCTCAAGTTGCTGATTTTCGGTCCGAAACGGTCCTTTTCAAACCGCATCTTGCCGTTTCTCGCCGGTTGGACCGAAACGGCTCGGCAGAAAACCGCCGGAAAACTGGTTAACGCTGGGTTAGCCGGGTTTGTCTTGCCGAGGTCGTGGAATTCTCGTTCCTGAAAATCCTAGACATCTCGCTGATCTTGGTTCCGGGCCACCTGCTCGCGGTCGCGGCGCCATTCACAACCTGTCAACGAGATCCGTTTATAGGACCACACATGAAAACGCTGCTTTCGCGGCTGGCGCTGATCTGCCTCAGCACCGCCGCTGCCACCATTGCCATCACGAACAGCGCCTCTGCCGGGGGGAACGGGTCGCTGTTTTCGACCGATGCCCAGATGTTCGCCGCCGCGTCGAATCCGATGGATCTGCCGCGACCGAAACCGCTTCTATACACAGGTGCCGAACCTGTGAAGATCGAAAACGGACCCGAGCAGGTGTTTCTTGCCCGTTCGACCCCGCGCTACTCGAACGAGGATCTGGGGTGCCTTGCCGAGGCGCTGTATCACGAGGCGCGCGGAGAGGGCAGCAAGGGCCAGGCCGCCGTCGCCGAGGTTATCCTGAACCGCGTGGACAGCCGCGCCTTCCCGCCGACGGTCTGCGGCGTGGTGAACCAGCCCAGCCAGTTCAGCTATACGATCGGCGGGCGCAAGGCGATCCGCAACAAGGCGGCCTACATGCGGGCTCGTGCGATCGCCGAGGCAGCGCTGTCGGGGGCACCCCGCGTGCTGACCAGTGGCGCGACCTATTTCCACACCCCTGCGGTTCGCCCGGCATGGTCGCATCGCTTCCAGCGGACCGTCCAGATCGGGCGCCACATCTTCTATCGCCGCGGTCAACGCGTCGCATCAAACTGATCCAACTCGGGCTTGTCAGCCACCTTTTTTTGAGGTGAATGACCGTCATGGAAAAGCCCGACCGCATTCATCTGCGCGATCACGTCCTGTCGGCCGAGATCGGTGCGTTTCAATCGGAACGCGGCCGCGTGCAGCGGCTGAGATTCACAATCAGTGTGGATCTTGCCGATGCCGTCAGCGGATCGGACGATCAGGTCGATCGCATCCTGTCGTATGATGTGCTGACGCAGGCCGTGGATACGGCGCTGTCTGATCGCAGATATGCGCTTGTCGAGACATTGGCCGAAAAGATTGCGGCCGAGATTCTGGCACATCCCGCAGCTGCCCGCGTCGAGGTCAGCGTCGAGAAACTGGATCGCGGTCCGGGTGCGCTTGGCATCACCATCAGCCGCGATGCCCCCCGCGTGGCAGCGACGCCCCCGGACCTGCCCTGCGAGTTGATGGTCTGGCGCGCGCCGACAGAGTTGCCGCGGGGTGCCGTAGTCATCCTGCCCGCCATCCACGATCCTGCCCCGCCGTCCACCAGCATCGCGCGTCGCCGGATCGCCCTGCTGACGCTGGATCAGGCGGCATGGGCCTTGGCCGAGCGGATCGGGCTTGAGATCGCCGAAACTCGCACTGAACTTGACGCTGCCATCCACGATCGCCGCCCAGTGATCTGGGCGCCCGCGCGGCTTGCAGCCGACGATGCCGCCGCCGGCGAGACGGCGGAAACCATCGCCTTCTGGCTGGCCGCGCGGATGCCGGTTCGGCGGATCGCCTTCTCACTGGCGGAACCCGATCCGCTGCCCGTGGCGCCGGATGGGCTGGCCGTCACGATCTGCCGCGCATGATCCAAGTTGTCCGATGACTGAAGACCGTCCCTATTTTCGTCCCGTTCCGTCGTCCCATGGTGGTCGTTGGCCGCTGGCCGGGGGATCGGTGCGATTTTCACATCTTGAACGGCTGCAGCGCGGCCACGCGCCACAGATCGTCGATGACGCCCCGACCGAGGTGATTGCCGCGCTGACAGCGCCGCGTCGCCCGTTGCTGGGCCTGACGCTGGACCGGCCACGGCTTATGGGAATCGTGAACGCGACGCCGGACAGCTTTTCGGATGGCGGCGCGTATGACCCGCTTGCACAAGCTGCGTCGCTTGCGGACGCTGGCGCGGATATTCTGGATATCGGCGGGGAATCCACCCGCCCCGGTGCGGTCGAGGTTTCGGTGGACGACGAAATCGCCCGCATCAGTCCCGTCATCCGCGCGCTTGCCGGTCGGACACCGGTTTCCGTGGACACGCGCAAGGCCCAAGTTGCGCGCGCCGCGCTGGCGGACGGCGCGATGATGGTCAACGACGTTTCTGGATTCGACTTCGATCCGGGCCTTGCGGGGGTCGTCGCGGCGGCCGATGTGCCGGTCTGCCTGATGCATGCCCAGGGCCTGCCCCAGACGATGCAGGACGATCCGCGATACGACGACGTTCTCTTGGACATCTACGATGCGTTGCAGGCGCGGATCACGCGCGCCGAAAGCTTTGGCATCGTTCGGTCACAAATCGTGATCGATCCGGGCATCGGTTTCGGAAAGACGCTGGCGCATAATCTGGCGATCTTGCAGCGGATCTCGCTGTATCACGGTTTGGGATGCCCGATCCTTCTGGGCGTGTCGCGAAAGCGGTTCATAGGAACTGTCGGCGGGGCCGAGACCGCCGCAGACCGGTCGCCCGGAACCCTTGCACTGACGCTGGCCGCGGTGGCGCAGGGCGTGCAGCTGCATCGGGTCCACGACGTGGCCGAGATCGCGCAGGGATTGCGGCTTTGGCAGGCCGTCAACAAGAATGACGAGGCACAAGAATGAGCAGAAAGCTTTTCGGAACAGACGGGGTGCGCGGGCGCGCGAACAGCCATCCTATGACGGCGGAAATGGCATTGAGGCTGGGTGCCGCGGCAGGGCGCTTCTTTCGCCGCGACGGGCGCAATCGGCATCGCGTGGTGATCGGCAAGGACACAAGGCTGTCGGGCTACATGCTGGAAAACGCACTGACGGCGGGTTTGACCAGCACCGGCATGAACGTGCTGCTGCTGGGGCCGGTGCCAACGCCGGCGGTCGGCTATCTGACCCGGTCGATGCGGGCGGATCTGGGCATCATGATCTCGGCCAGCCACAACCCGGCCGAGGATAACGGCATCAAGTTCTTCGGCCCTGATGGTTTCAAACTGTCCGATCATGCCGAGACCGAAATCGAGGCGATCGTCGAAGGACAGATTGACCCTGCCCAGCCCCGCAATATCGGCCGCGCCAAGCGGATCGACGACGGGCGCGGCCGGTATGTCGAATATGCCAAGACGACGTTCCCCGCGGGTCAGCGGCTGGACGGGCTGAAGGTGGTTGTGGACTGCGCCAACGGCGCAGCCTATCGCGCCGCCCCCGAGGTCTTGTGGGAACTGGGTGCCGATGTGATCCCCTTGGGGGTCGAGCCAGACGGTTTCAACATCAATGATGGCGTCGGCTCGACCCATCCCGGCGCCTGCGCGGCGGCGGTGCTGGAACACGGCGCCCATCTGGGCATCAGCCTGGATGGCGATGCCGACCGGGTCGTGATCATCGACGAGACGGGCCGGCTGGCCGATGGCGACCAGATCATGGCGCTGCTGGCGGCGCGGTGGGCAGCGCAGGGGCGACTGAAGGGCGACGCGCTGGTCGCGACGGTGATGTCCAATCTTGGCCTTGAACATTTCCTTCAGGGGCGCGGCTTGCGCCTGGAGCGGACCCGCGTCGGAGATCGCTATGTGGTCGAACGCATGCGCGAGGCAGGCTTCAACCTTGGCGGCGAACAGTCGGGACATATCGTGATGACCGACTATGCCACGACCGGCGACGGGCTGATCGCGGCGATGCAGTTCCTGGCCGCGATGTCCGACACCGGCATGAAGGCCAGCCAATTGGCCAGCCAGTTCGATCCGGTGCCGCAACTGCTGAAGAATGTTCGCTACGCCGCCGGGGCGGACCCGTTGTCGGTCGATGCGGTCCGCGCGGTGATCGCCGACGCAGAACTGCGGCTGGCCGGTTCCGGCCGGGTGCTGATCCGCAAGTCGGGAACCGAGCCGCTGATCCGCGTCATGGCCGAGGCCGAGGACGAGACGGTGCTGCACGAGGTCGTCGACGGCATCGTCGCGGCGGTCGAACAGGCCGCCTGAGCCGCGTCGGGTCCATCAGTGCCGATGGACCACATCTTCGCGTGGATCAGCACTGCGCCGAGACCGGATCATGGTCATAGATCCAGTCGAATCGCGATATCAGCCGGGTGGGCGCCACCCGTCCGGCCAACCGCAGCACCGCGTGGGCGGCAAGCCGCCTGGATCCCGTCAGATGATAGTTTCGCGCGTTGGCGTTCGCGGCCTCGACGACGCGGCTGACGCGCGGCCTGCGCAGCGCCTGGAACCTGACAAGCGCGGAGTCCTGATCGGTCCCGGCGTCAAGGCAGGCCGCCAGGGTCCACGCATCCTCGATGGCCAAGGCCGCGCCCTGCGCCATGAACGGTAGGGTCGGATGGGCCGCGTCACCGATCAGGACGCATCTTCCGTCCTGCCAGACCGGCGCGACCGGATGGCGGAACAGCCCCCAGACATGAACCTTGTTCACCGCCGCAAGCCAGCGCGGCACAGGTCCCCCGAAGCCTGCGAATGCCGCCCGCAGATTGGCCGGATCGTCAGCATGCGACCAGCCTTCCGCTTGCCAGTCATGCCGCTCCTGCACAGCGACGATATTGCGTCTGCCTTCGGCCAGCGGATAGCTGACCAGATGTCGGCGCGGACCCATGAAGATCTCCGCTACCGGGTCTGGGTTATCATCTGGAATGACGGCGCGCCACGCGGTTTGATGGGTGAAGAAGGGAACTTCCCGACCGTTCAGATGGCGTCGGATCACGCTGTGCAACCCGTCCGCACCGACGACCAGCGCGTCGTCCGGAGGCTCGGATATAGGCGTGTCCAGAAGAATGCGAACACCGGCCCGACGCGCGGCGGCCTCCAGCACCGCAATCAGTCGCGCCCGATGGACAAGTCGGAACTGCGCCTGCGGGCGATGCCCGACCAGATCCAGCCTGACGACCCCTGCCCCGGTGGCATCGCGCAGTTGGACCGCGCGGCTGCGCAAGGACACGGCTTCGACCGCCTGTTGCAGATCCAGCACCTGCAGGACGCGCATCGCGTTGGGCGAAAGCTGGAGCCCGGCCCCAACCTCTTTGATCGCGGGCGCACGTTCAAGCACGGTCACGCTGGCCCCGCGACGGGTCAAGGCGATTGCCGTCGTCAACCCGCCGATCCCGGCACCGACAATGGTGACCCGCCTGCCCTTCAACGCACCGCGGTTCATCAGCGGGCCTCGTCGGTACGACAATGGAAAGGCCCGCCGATCACACGGATCGACGGGCCGTTTGCAAAGCCCGTGCCAGATGTTGCGGGCGTTGCAAGCTGTCTGTGACACATGGTCGTCATCGTGTCGCGGCCGATCGGTTCGGTGGCGATCACTCAGTCGTCGCGATGCACGCGTTCGCGACGCTCGTGCCGTTCCTGCGCCTCCAGCGTCATGGTCGCGATCGGACGGGCGTCCAGACGTTTCAGGCTGATCGGCTCTCCGGTCATTTCGCAATAACCGTATTCGCCGGTCTCGATACGGCGCAGCGCGGCATCGATCTTGCTGACCAGCTTTCGCTGACGGTCGCGGGTCCGCAGTTCCAGCGCGCGATCGGTTTCCTCGCTGGCGCGGTCGGCCAGGTCTGGCACTGCGCGGGCACTGTCCTGCAACCCTTCCAGCGTTTCTGCCGACTGGTCCAGCAATTCCTGTTTCCAGGCCTCCAGCTTCCGACGGAAATATTCCAGCTGCCGTTCGTTCATGAACGGCTCGTCCTCGGCGGGGCGGTAATCTTGGGGAAGGAAGGTCTGGGCTTTCATTTGTCCTCCGGCGGCGCCGGGCGGGATCTGAAATCCGGCACCTTGCGGCCCCATTAAAGGATGAAGTGAGGCTTGTCACTAGTCGATGAACCGCTATTTGTGCGATTGATACAGAACAGTTGGCCGTGCGGCTCGCCGGTGACGCTAATCCCGGCAAGCTTTTCACGTGAAAGGAGAGTTTTGATGCAATTCACGGGTACAGACCAGTATGTCGCGCCGCCAGAACTGGCCATTGCGGTCAATGCGGCCGTCACGCTGGAACGGCCGTTGCTGGTCAAGGGCGAACCCGGAACCGGCAAGACCGAGCTTGCCCGGCAGGTCGCGGCAAGCCTTGGCATGCCGATCATCGAATGGCATGTGAAATCAACGACCAAGGCGCAGCAGGGCCTGTATGAATATGATGCGGTCAGCAGGCTGCGCGACAGCCAGCTTGGCGATGAACGCGTCCACGACGTCGGAAACTATATCCGCAAGGGCAAGCTGTGGCAGGCCTTCGACGCGGAAACCCGCGTGGTTCTGCTGATCGACGAGATCGACAAGGCCGATATCGAGTTTCCGAACGATCTGCTTCAGGAACTGGACCGGATGGAGTTTCACGTTTACGAGACCGGCCAGACCGTGCGTGCGGCGCATCGCCCTGTCGTCGTCATCACCTCGAACAACGAAAAGGAACTGCCCGACGCATTTCTGCGCCGCTGTTTCTTCCACTATATCCGGTTCCCAGATGCAGACACGTTGAAGGCCATCGTCGAAGTGCATCATCCCGGCCTGAAACCACGTTTGCTGGACGAGGCTTTGAGCCAGTTTTTCGAGATGCGAGAGGCCCCGGGACTGAAAAAGAAACCCTCTACCAGCGAGTTTCTGGATTGGCTCAAACTGATCCTGGCCGAGGATCTGTCGCCCGAGGATCTGAAGCGTGAGCCCGGCGAGATGCTGCCCCGGCTGCACGGCGCGCTGCTGAAGAACGAACAGGATGTGGCATTGTTTGAAAAGCTGGCCTTCCTTGCGCGCCGCCAGGGCCGATAGCGGCGTCACCCACCTGTCTGGGGAAGCACGCAACGTGATTATTGGGGCGGATTGCCCATTGCCGCCGTGCCCGCCGCACGACTAGGCTGCCCGCGACCTAGACGGAGGGGACGATGACACAAGAGCTTGATTTCGACACGCTGACGATTCACGCGGGCGCGACGCCTGACCCGGCCACCGGCGCGCGGCAAACGCCGATCTATCAGACGACCTCTTATCAGTTCCGCGATGCCGACCACGCGGCGCGGCTGTTCAACCTGCAAGAGGTCGGCTACATCTATTCCCGGCTGACCAATCCGACCATCGCCGCCCTGCAGTCGCGCGTCGCAATGCTTGAGGGCGGCGCGGGCGCGGTCTGCTGTTCGTCGGGACATGCCGCGCAGATCCTGGCGTTGTTCCCGCTGATGGGTCCGGGCAAGAACATCGTCGCTTCGACAAGGCTTTATGGCGGAACCGTCACCCAGTTCAGCCATACGATCAGGCGTTTCGGCTGGTCCGCCAAATTCGTCGACATGGATGATCCGCAGGCCCTTGAAGCTGCCATCGACGACGACACGCGGGCAATCTTCTGCGAGTCCATCAGCAATCCCGGCGGCTATGTGACCGATATCCCGGCGGTAGCCAAGATCGCCGACGCGGCGGGCATCCCGCTGATCGTCGACAACACGCTGGCCACGCCCTATCTGTGCAAGCCGATCGAGATGGGCGCCACGCTGGTGGTGCACAGCCTGACGAAGTTCATGACCGGAAATGGCACCGTGACCGGTGGCGTCGTGGTGGATAGCGGCAAGTTCGACTGGTCGGCCAGCGACAAGTTCCCGTCCCTGTCCGAGCCGGAACCCGCCTATCACGGGCTGAAGTTCCACGAGACCTTCGGCGCACTGGCCTTTACCTTCCACGGGATCGCGATCGGGCTGCGGGACCTGGGCATGACGATGAACCCGCAAGGCGCCCATTACACACTGATGGGGATCGAGACGCTGGGGCTGCGGATGCCACGCCATGTGGAAAACGCCCTCAAGGTCGCCGAATGGCTGGAACAGGATCCGCGTGTCGAAAGCGTGACCTATGCCGGGCTGGCGTCGTCGCCATGGAACGCGACCGCCAAGCGTCTTTACCCGAAGGGCGCCGGATCGCTGTTCACGTTTTCGATCAAGGGCGGCTACGACGCGGCGGTGAAGCTTGTCGATGGGCTGGAGTTGTTCAGCCATGTCGCAAATCTGGGCGATGCGCGGTCGCTGGTGATCCATTCCGCATCGACCACACACAGACAGTTGACCGAAGATCAGCAGCGTGCCGCAGGCGCCGCGCCCGAGGTGGTCCGATTGTCCATCGGCATCGAGAACGCAGACGACCTGATCGCCGATCTGGATCAGGCTCTGGCCAAGGCAGCCGGCTGACCTTCGGCCGGTGAAGAAAAAAGGGGGCGCCATCGCCCCCTTTCATTCCAATGACTTGGATTGATCAGTTCGAATCGTTCTCGGGCACCTCGACGGCATCCTGATCTGCGGGCGCGGTTTTGCCATCCGCATCTTCCGCGTCCTTGCCGTGCATGCCGCCCTTCTTGCCTTTGCCCTTGTGCGGCCGACAATCCTGCTGCCCGCCGTTCAGCGCATATTCCATCTGCACGACGGCATTCACCGACAACTCGCCCGCCTCGACCGGGATGCTTTCGGCCATCGGCGCGGCGTCAGCGGCCATCCGCATCATCGGCCGTGGCCCACCGGACATCTGCGTATCCCCGATCACCAGAACCCGTCCCAGTGAAACACCCGCCGCCTCGGCCAGGATCTCGGCCTTGTGGCGCGCGTCCGCGACAGCGGCCCGGCGCGCCTCGTCCTCGGCATCCTTGCCGTCCTTCCGGCCGAAGGTGATGCCGTCGATCTGGTTGGCGCCTGCCGCCACGATGGCGTCCAGCACCTCGCCCAGGCGCCCCATGTCGGAGACGCGGACGGCAACCATGTTGCTGGCCTGATAGCCCGTCACGGACGGTGCCCGATTCTCGCCGTAATCCATCATCGGGTTCAGGTTCAGCCCCGAGGTCTGGATGTCGGTGTCGGCGATTCCCGCACTCTTCAGCGCCTCGATCACCGCCGATTGCTGGCTTGCGTTCTGGCGCATCGCCTCGGCCGCGCTATCTGCCTGACTGGTCACGCCAAGCTGGATGGTCGCCAGGTCGGGGGCGATCCGCGCCTCGCCCTGCCCGGTGACGGTCAGGCGCGAGGTCATACCCGGGGCGCAATGATGGGGCATCATGCCCTTGCCGGGGGCCGCGACAGCGGGCGTTGCCAGCGCCAGCCCGAAGGCCGCCGAAGCGATCATCGCCGAGCGCGTGATGACGTGGATCGGATGGGTCATGAAATTGTCCTTTATTCTCGTTTGCGCGACTGCGGCCGCAACGCGGGATCATAGCGCGGCGTTCGACGAAAAGCGTTCACACCTGCGCCAGATTCGCTTTTCTCACACCACAATTTGGGGTAGATCAAGACGAGGCCCACCAGATCGCGGCAAGACAGAACCGCGACGCCATTTCGAGCATGATATATAGATATGAACCAGCACGCGCCTGCCCCCGAATTCGCGATGAGCTTCACCCAAGAGGCCGTCCTGTTGGAACGCCATGACGGGCGAGACTGGCTGCCACTGGGTCAGGCCCGGTTCGGTGGTGGAAACCTGGGTGCGACACTGAACGCCCTGCGGGTCGAGGCGGGCGGCGCACCCGGCCAGTCCGACACCGTGCTGGTGATCCCCGACGATCAGATTCTTTACACCACACTGACCGTGCCTGTCGGTGCCGAGACCGGCGCCGTGGTGGCCCGCGCATTGGAGGCGATGACGCCGTATCAGGCGGACGAACTGGCCTTCGACTGGTGTCCGGCAGAGACCGGCGATATCGAAACCTTGCGCGTGGCCGCGGTTGCGCGCCGAACGCTGGACGAGGCCGAGGAATTCGCCCGCGCACAGGGCTTCTTTGCCACCGGCTTCGTGGCGCGTCCCGGCGATGCGCGGTTCGACGGGCAGCCGGACTTCGGTCCCAGCCGCGCCGCCGCACACGACGCGGCGATCCCGCCCTTCAGCGCGCCGGACCTGTCGCAGGCCCGGATCACGGCACCGGTGATCGAGGATCAGCCTGAACCCGTTGTGGCCTTGCAACGCGCAGAGGCACCGATCGTATCGCGGATTACGCCGCATCACCTGCCCGAACCCGAGGTCATCGAAACGGTCGTCGCAGCCGATAACGCACCCACCGGCGCGCCAGAGCCGCAGCCGATTCCTGACCAGCCGTCGAACGCCGGTCCCAACGAACCCGAAGCTTCGGTGGCCACTGCGCCGGTGGTGGCCGCCCCGCCGGTCATCCGCCATGGTGACCGCAAGCCGTCAGACACGCCTCGACTGTCGCCACGCGCTGCCGCCGTGCATGATCGCGCCGCCGAGGCTCGCGCGAGGCGCGTCGCGACCGAAGAACCCGCGCTGAAACCGCATCAGGCATTGATTGCCCGGCTGAAACGGATGGATCCGGCACGTCTGCCGGTCATGATGGGCTTGCTGGTCGCGGCGCTGGTCGCGGTTCTGCTGTTCTTCGGTGGCGCGGATGACACACAGCAGATCGCAGGCGACGCGCAGCCGCCCACATCCCAGTCGTCAGCGCCCCAGCCTTCCGAAGACCAGTCTTCCGCATCGCAGCCCTCGGCAGATCCCGTGGTGTCGGATATTTCCCCTGCGTCAGAGCCAGCCTCTGAAATCGCCGGCGAACCGGCCCTGCCTGACAGCGCGGTCACGGACCCCGCCGCCGCACCCGCGGAGACGACACAGTCCGCGATGGCAGAGAACGGCCCCGATACCACATCAGCCGAAGCACAACCCGTCGCACCGACCGAGACAACGGAGGCCCCGGAAACTGCCGCAGCGCCCCCCTCGACCGACGATGCGGGTTCCGATGCCTTGACCCGTGCCTTGAGCGAGGCCCTTGACGGCACGACCCGCGAAACAGCCTCGGCGCAAGCAACGCGCATCGCGGACGCCCCGACATCCGAGGCTGCCGCGCAGGATATCGACGCACCTCGTGCCGAGGCGTCGTCCGCAGCGCCCGAAACATCATCCACCGCGCCATCGCCCGAGGCCGCTGCCCGCGCGGCGGCTGCGGCAAGCACGCTGCGGCTGTCGCGCTCGGTCCGCCCAGGCACTGCACCCGTGCGCGCGGAAACGCCGCCCGCGCCGGATAGCCGGCCTGCCGTCCCGGCCAACCCGCTGCCCTTCGATCAGCGGACTCAGCCGGAACCGCCGCGTGTGACGGGCACGCGTCCCCCGGCGCGTCCTGCCGCAGCGGCCCGGTCCGCACCCCGCCCTGAAGCCGCTGCCCCGGCCACGTCGGGGACGGGTGCGCCGCGTCCGGCAGCCGCCAGCGCCCCCCAGCGCGCCCCCTCGGCGCAGCCGCTGGGATCGTCGCGCCGTCCACCAGCCCGCCCCGACAGCCTGACCCTGCTGGAGGAGGGCAGTGCCAGCGAATCTGGCACGCCGACGCGGCTAACCGCAGCCGAAGAGGCGTTTCTGACCGGATTGCTTCGCGATCTTCGCACCGCCGAAGCCGGTGCGACGGGTCTTAGCAATGCCGAGCATGATGTGCTGATCCGGCTGGCGGATGCGCGCCCGCAACGCCGGCCGGTATCGGTCTCGGCCCCGTCGGACAAGGCGGTTCGCGATGCGGTGGCGCAGGCCGTCGCAACCGCGGAACGCCCGGTCCCGCGGGACACATCAGCAGCCGCGCCACCCGCGCCCGCGCCATCAAGCAGCGTCCAGGCATCCCTTCGCCGATCGGCACGCCCCCTGACCCGCCCCTCGGATTCCGGTCCTGGCAATCCCAGCCTGTCCAGCGGCGCGGTCGACGATGCGATCGCCGCAGCCGTCGCGAATAGCCCGGCCCCCGCCGGGGCCGTCGCGCTGACAGCCCTCAAGGCCTCTGCGCTGCCACCCCGCCGCAGCGCTGCAGCGGCGCGGGCGGCAGCGTCGTCCCTGGCGCCATCGACCCCCGGCTCGGCGCCGTCGGCCGACGATCTTCGCGCTGCCGCCGAAGCACAGCAACGTGACGCCGCGCAGGCCGAACAGCGCCGGATGGACGAAGAACTGCAGCGTCAGGCCGAGGCGCGTGCCCGTGCCCGCGCCGCCGCGGATGCTCAGGCCGAGGCCCAAGCCCGCGCCCAGGCCGAAGCCCGCGCCCGCGCCCAAGCCGAGGCCGAAGCCCGCGCCGCCGCCGCGCGGAAACAGGCCTATACCCCACCCGAGGCCGAGAAAGAGCCAGAGGTTGCAGCCAATGTGGCAGTCGGGCGCGGACAGGGCAGCGCCGCCGCCAATGCGACTGTCAAGGATGGCATCACCCTCAGCCGGACCCAGATCATCGGCACGGTCGGTGCCGGCAAGGCCAGCCGCGCATTGGTCCGGCTGTCGAACGGACGCGTGATCACGCTGCGACTGGGCGACAAGATCAATGGCGGAACGATCACCGATATCGGCAACAGCCGGATCACCTATGTCAAGGCCGGACGGCCCCAGCAATTGTCGGTGCTGAACGGACAATAGCAAAGCGGACGGTACCAGGCGGCGATGGAAAACTTTCTGCTTCTTGCCACAGTCTATCTGATCACCATGGTGATCGCCGTGCCGCTGTCGGCGCGGCTTGGGCTTGGATCGGTGCTGGGCTATCTGATCTGCGGCATCCTGATCGGCCCGGTCCTGCAACTGACCGGAAACCAGATGGCCGATCTTCAGCATTTCGCCGAGTTCGGCGTGGTGATGATGCTGTTCCTGATCGGGCTGGAGCTTGAACCCCGCAGCTTGTGGAACATGCGTCACCGGCTGATTGGTCTTGGCGGCGCGCAGGTGTTGTTGTCGATGGGCGCCGTCGCGGGAGTGGCCATGCTGTTCGGACTGAGCTGGCCGACGGCGGTTGCGCTGGGGATGATCCTGTCCCTCAGTTCGACGGCGATCGTGCTGCAGACGCTGACGGAAAAGGGGCTGATGCAGACGGCGGGCGGACGCTCGGCCTTTTCGGTTCTGCTAACCCAGGACATCGCAGTGATCCCGATGATCGCGCTGATGCCCTTGCTGGCGCCCTTCGGCGGCAATGTCGCCACCGACGCACATGCAGCCACCGATACCCATGGCGAAGAACATATCGGCGAAATCTTCATGGCCGGATTGCCTGCGTGGGGCGCGACATTGGTCACGGTTGCCGCCGTGGCGGCAGTGATCCTGCTGGGTCAGTATCTGATCCGTCCGGTCTTTCGCTTCGTGATCTCGTCGCGGCTGCGAGAGATCGAGACAGCGATGGCGTTGCTGATCGTGGTGGGCATCGCCTCGCTGATGATCCTTGTCGGACTGTCTCCGGCGCTTGGCACATTTCTGGCGGGCGTGATGCTGGCAGGGTCCGAGTTCCGGCACGAACTGGAATCGCAGATCGAACCGTTCAAGGGGCTGCTGCTGGGACTGTTCTTCATCACCGTCGGCGCGGGCATGGATTTCGAGGTTCTGGCGCAACAGCCGGTGCTCATCCTGTCCGCAACCGCGGGGGTGATCGCAGCCAAGGCCGCGATCCTGTGGGTGATCGCGCGTTCGACCAAGATGGGCCGCAATGACCGGTCGCTGTTCACACTGTCACTGGCGCAGGCGGGCGAATTCGGCTTCGTGCTGATTTCATACGCTGTTTCTTTGACCATCCTGCCGACACCGCTGGCCAAATCGGTCCTTCTGGTCGTGGCGTTGACCATGCTGATCACGCCGCTGCTGTTCATCCTGCACGAACAACTGTCACGGCGGAAATCCGAGGCGGGACTGACCGAGGATCCCGATCAGATCGAGGAACAGCAACCGATCATCATCGCGGGCGTTGGGCGGTTCGGACAGGTCATCAACCGCATGGTCACCATGTCAGGGTTTCAGACCACCGTACTGGACCACGACCTGAAGCTGATCCAGCTGATGCGCCGTTTCGGCTTCAAGGGATATTTCGGCGATCCGACCCGCCCCGAGATCCTGACGGCCGCCGGACTGGACAAGGCGCGCATCCTGGTCGCCGCCCTGGACGATCCCGAAGCCAATCTCAAGCTGATCCGCTATGCCCGCGAACGCCGCCCTGACCTGCATATCGTGGCGCGGGCGCGCGACCGCGTGAATGTCTATCAGCTTTACAGTTCAGGCGCGAACGACATCGTCCGCGAAACCTTCGACAGCTCTCTGCGGGCCGGTCGTTATGTGCTTGAAAATGCGGGGCTTTCCGAATACGAGGCCTCCGAGCTGGAGCGGATCTTCTATCGCCTCGATCGCGCGTCCCTGCGCGAACTGGCCGAAGTGTGGAAACCGGGCGTGCCGCTGGACGAAAACCCGGAATATGTGCAACTGAGCCGAGAGTTGAACCGCAATCTGGAAAACGCCCTGATGGAGCGTTTCGCCAGCGGCCCCAGTGCCGCGCCGCTCAGTGACGACGATGACGAGGAAGAACCCGAACACGGTCTGGGCCGACCGCCTGAACCACGCAAGAGCCGACCGGGTGGGCGAAGCTGAGATCACCGGCTATCCGGGATCGGCCCGGCCGCGGTTTCAATCATCCAGCCGTTCGATCGTCCAGCCGTCCTTCTCAAGCAACCGCAGGACGCCCTGCTCGCCCGGCAAATGCAAGGCCCCGAAGCCAGCGACGATCCCGTGCCCTTGAAGGGCAGCTTCGTCGGCCGCGCGGCTTAGCGGCGCGATCCACGCCCTGTTGCGATCATCCATCAACTGCGTCTTGGCAAGCTGCATCTGTTCGTCTACCGCCGCGCGGGACAGGCCCGAATTCGCATAAGCGTCGATACGACCGAACTCCCATATCTGCCAGACATCGCCGGCGAAATACGCGTCCGTCAGCGTCACGGCATAATCGTCGGCATAGGATGCGGCAGGCAAGGCGGCGCGGATCATGTCGATTTCCTGCGCGGGCGACATATCGTCGAACAGCGTGAAGACCGTATCCCAAGGCTCAAGCGCGCGAACCGGCAGATCCAGCGCCTCGGCACGATCGACCAGCAAATGGTCCAGGCCGGCCGTGCCCCCCTCGGCCATGCCCTTCATCATGCACGGCGAGACGCCCAGCATCATCGCCACATACCAGGGCCGCAGCTTCGCCGTCACCACCGCCGGTGTCCCACGTTCGACCATGGCCTGCGACAGCGTATCCCATTCCGGCTGCGTCAGGCGTTCGGGCAGCGTCGGCCCATCGGCGTTCACCATCAGGTCCGGGTCGGCGACAAGCGCCTCGGTCAACTTCCGCTCCTCTTCCGGGCCAGCTTCGACGAACACCATTGCGGCGTCCCGCAGCGGTGCATCAAGTCGTTCCAGCATCGCCTGATGCCGGGGATCACCGAAATGGTAAGTGCCGACAATCGTCATCTGCGCATCGCCTCGCGTCGCGCGCCACAAAAGGCCCTGGTGATAGGGCACGCCGTCCACCGCCTGCTGGATCAAAGCGCGGCGATCAGACGGCATCGCTTCGATCAGGTTTCGACCTTCGCAGGTCGCGGCCGCCCCGTTTCCGGCAAAGCCCATCCAGATTGCCAAAGCCGTTGCCAGGTGTTTCATCCCGATCTCCTGCTCATCACCGCACCCATGATTGTCGGGCCGCGGCCGGACGCTGACACAAAACCCGACACGCGACCAGAGCGGCCGGTAATTTCGCTGAATTCGCCCGTTGACAGGCACCAGCAGCTTGCCTAGATCACTGTCATTGGCACTCGCATTCGGTGAGTGCCAACAAAGGCACTGGAACCTGAAACACGGAGTGTTCACCCATGGCATTCAAACCGCTGCATGACCGCGTGCTGGTCCGCCGCGTCGAGTCCGATGAAAAGACCAAGGGCGGTCTGATCATCCCCGACAGCGCCAAGGAAAAGCCCGCGGAAGGCGAAATCATCTCGGTCGGCGAAGGCGCCCGCAAGGATTCGGGCGAACTGATCGCACCGGCGGTGAAGGCGGGCGACCGCGTTCTGTTCGGCAAATGGTCGGGCACCGAGGTCACCATCGACGGCGAAGAGCTGCTGATCATGAAGGAAAGCGACATTCTGGGCATCATCGGCTGAACGGCCGCACCCAGAACACGCACTTCACGATAGAAATTCCAGGAGATTCAAATGGCTGGTAAAGAAGTCAAGTTTAGCACCGACGCCCGCGACCGGATGCTGAAAGGCGTCAACATCCTCGCCGATGCGGTGAAGGTGACGCTGGGCCCCAAGGGCCGCAACGTGGTCATCGACAAGTCGTTCGGCGCCCCGCGCATCACCAAGGACGGCGTCACCGTCGCCAAGGAAATCGAACTGACCGACAAGTTCGAGAACATGGGTGCACAGATGGTCCGCGAAGTCGCTTCGCGCACCAATGACGAAGCCGGCGACGGCACCACCACCGCGACGGTTCTGGCCCAGGCCATCGTCAAGGAAGGCATGAAGGCGGTTGCCGCCGGCATGAACCCGATGGACCTGAAGCGCGGTATCGACCAGGCCACCGCGAAGGTCGTCGAAGCCATCAAAGGCGCCTCGCGTCCGGTGAACGACAGCGACGAAGTCGCGCAGGTCGGCACCATCTCGGCCAACGGCGAAGCCTCGATCGGTCGTCAGATCGCCGACGCGATGCAGAAGGTCGGCAACGAGGGTGTCATCACCGTCGAAGAAAACAAGGGGATGGAGACCGAGGTCGAAGTCGTCGAAGGCATGCAGTTCGACCGCGGCTATCTGTCGCCCTATTTCGTGACCAACCCCGACAAGATGGTCGCTGAACTGGAAGACTGCTACATCCTGCTGCACGAAAAGAAACTGTCGTCGCTGCAGCCGATGGTTCCGCTGCTGGAATCGGTGATCCAGTCGCAGAAGCCGCTGCTGATCATCGGCGAAGACGTCGAAGGCGAGGCGCTGGCCACTCTGGTCGTCAACAAGCTGCGCGGTGGCCTGAAGATCGCAGCCGTCAAGGCACCGGGCTTCGGCGATCGCCGCAAGTCGATGCTGCAGGACATCGCGATCCTGACCGGCGGTCAGGTCATCAGCGAAGATCTGGGCATGAAGCTGGAAAACGTGACCATCGACATGCTGGGCACGGCCAAGAAAGTTTCGATCAACAAGGACAACACCACCATCGTCGATGGCAATGGAGAGAAGTCCGAGATCGAGGCACGCGTCAGCCAGATCCGTCAGCAGATCGAGGAAACCACCTCGGACTACGACAAGGAAAAACTGCAGGAACGCGTGGCCAAGCTGGCCGGCGGTGTTGCCGTGATCCGCGTCGGCGGCATGAGCGAAGTCGAAGTCAAAGAGCGCAAGGACCGCGTCGATGACGCGCTGAACGCGACCCGTGCGGCCGTTCAGGAAGGTGTTGTCGTGGGCGGCGGTGTCGCACTGGTCCAGGGCGGCAAGGCGCTGGAAGGCCTGAAAGGCGAGAACTCGGATCAGGATGCCGGGATTGCCATCGTGCGTCGCGCGCTGGAAGCTCCGATGCGCCAGATCGCCGAAAACGCCGGCGTCGATGGTGCGGTCGTTGCGGGCAAGATCCGCGAATCCAGCGACAAGGCCTTTGGTTTCAACGCTCAGACCGAGGAATATGGCGACATGTTCAAGTTCGGCGTTATCGACCCGGCCAAGGTCGTGCGGACCGCGCTGGAAGACGCGTCGTCGGTTGCCGGTCTGCTGATCACCACCGAAGCCATGATCGCCGAGAAGCCCGAGCCGAAGGGCCAAGGTGGCGGCGGCATGCCCGATATGGGCGGCATGGGCGGCATGGGCGGCATGATGTAATCATCGCCCTGCCCCAAGGCAGATATCGAAAGGGCGCCCTGTCGGGCGCCCTTTTTCGCATTCTCGGACAGGCTTTTCATTCCCGGTCCGCCGCCTAAAGTGGCACGGCAGCAGGCCAGAAGGGGGATACGAGCGTGAAGACGGCAATCGTCACGGGTGCGGCACGCGGGATCGGGCTGGCAACGGCACGACTGTTCGCGCAGCAAGGCTGGCAGGTCGCGATGGTCGATCGCGACTGCGCGGAATTGGAAAAGGTCGCGCCCGGAATTGATCATGCTTTCGCGGTCTGTTGCGACATATCGCAGGCCGATCAGGTCGAAGTCATGGTGCGGACGGTTCTAGAGCATTGCAAAACGATTGACGCGGTTGTCAACAATGCCGGCGTCGCCGATTTCGGGCCCATCGAGCAGACCGATTTCGACCGCTGGCGGACAGTGATGGCCACCAATCTGGACGGCACCTTCCTGGTCAGCCAAGCCTGCATTCCCGCGCTGAAGCACCGCGGCGGCGCCATCGTCAACATCGCCTCCATTTCCGGGCTGCGTGCCTCGACGCTGCGCGTCGCCTATGGGACGTCCAAGGCCGCGGTGATCCATCTGACCCGTCAACAGGCTGCGGAACTGGGTGAATACGGGATCCGCGCCAACTGCATTGCCCCCGGACCGGTCAGGACCAAGCTTGCCATGGCCGTCCACAGCCCCCAGATCATCGCGGCCTATCACGACGCGATCCCGTTGAACCGGTATGGAACCGAACAGGAACTGGCCGAGGCCATCGTGTTTCTGGCAGGCGACAAGGCCAGCTATATCACCGGACAGGTGCTGGCCGTGGATGGCGGGTTCGAATCGACCGGCGTCGGACTGCCGGCGCTGCGCGCCGACCCGGCCTAGTCGGAGACCAGCGGTTCGACCCCCATCGCGCTGCACAACGAACGGAACCGCGAATGGGCGACCTCGCCCATCAGGCTGCGGCCGGTTCGTGTCAGGGTCAGTTCAAGCTTTGACTTCTTGTCCTTCAGCTTCAACTGGCCGGCATCCGAAGGATCGTCGATTGCGAACATGGCACCGAACCGCATCGCCTTGCCCAGGATCTCGGCATCGCGGATTTCGTCCGGATCAAGCAGCGCAAATAGCGGCTCCATGGGGGATTTTGCACGGCTGTTCTTGTAGCGATGCAGCAGCGCAAGGCCCAGAAAGACCCGTTCGGGATGGCTAAGCGCGGCCATGTTCGCGCGGGTGACATTGTCGAAACAGGCCTCGGCGCGATAATCGGGATGGGCGCGCCAGGTCGTGTCGTGCAGCAGGCATGCCGCCCGGATCAGCCTTTCGCGTTCCGGGCCCACGTCGCCGAACAGCGGTAACAGGAAATGATACAGCTTCCTGCCGAAGCCGGGCATCCGGGCCATCTGCCGTTCGGTAAATCGTGCCGCCTCGATCAGCGGGTCGCGGCGGCGAAGGCTTTCGGACATGTGTTCGTACAGCAAGCCTTCGCGAATGCCATAGCTGCTGATGGCCAGTTCGGCAGGCTGGAACGTCTCGACCAGTTCGGACAGCACCCGCGATGCCAGCGGCACCAATTCCATTCGCGAGGATGAGATTCCCACCCGGCCACGCAAGTCGTTCAGATCGTTCGCGCCGATCCAGTCCACGGTTTCCTCGACCGCCTTCGGAGTCATGCGATATTCGTGCAGAACCGTCATCGGGTAGCCGCGCCGTTCCATGTCGAGACGCGCGATGGCCCGCCACGAGCCGCCGACCAGATAGATCCGCTGATGATCGGTGCCCAGCTTTTCGGCAAGCTCGGACATCATCTTGCGGATGTGCTTTTGCAGCCCGTCCTTGCCGCCCTTGACCTGCTGCAGTCGAAACGGCCCAAGCTGCGACGTGGCGCGACGCCCCACCTTGCCGCCCTCGACCTCGGCCAGTTCCATCGAGTTGCCGCCGATGTCGCAGACAAGGCCCTTCGCCTCGGGCCAGCCCAGAAGGACACCCTGCGCCGACAGCCGCGCCTCTTCCTCGCCGTCGATGACCAGCATCCTGATGCCCGTCTCGCGTTCCACGCGCTCCTGGAAGGCCGGGCCGTCTTCGGCCTCGCGGACGGCGGCGGTGGCCACGCAGGTCAGCGGCTCGATATCCATGCCACGGGCCAGCGCCGCAAAGCGCCGCAGCGCATCGAAGCCGCGTTCGACCCCGGCAGGGTTCAACCGACCGGTCGTCGCCATCTCGGCGCCCAGTCCTGCCATGACCTTTTCGTTGTAGAAATAGGCGGGCGATCGCGCCGCCCCGTCGAAGACCACCAGACGAATCGAGTTGGATCCGACGTCGACGACCCCAACCCGCGACAGCGCGCGCTTCGGAAGCTTGGCGAATGTCTTGACCAATGGATCGGCCTTCTTGCCGCTGGTCGTTGCCACACCGTTCATTGCAAGGCCTCCTGCTTGCGCATCGGGGCGTTAATGACCCGTCCGGGCGTCCGGGTCAATCGGACGAATGTGTCAGGGCCGGAACGTCACGCGCGCCCGCCGTGCCCCGCCCGGAAAGTGACGGATTTTCCATGAAGAAGCGATGACAATCGAACAGATCGTCGCGGCCATCGGGCAGATAGCGCACGAATCGCCCGTCGGGATGCAGCAGCCAGCTTTGCGCCTCGTCGGCCATGTTCGCGGCCATGATCTGGCTGACGATCTGCGCCTTGACCGTCTCGTTCATGCACTCGACCAGCGTCTCGACCCGCCGCGACAGGTTGCGCCCCATCCAGTCGGCCGAGGAAAAGAACACCCGCGCCTTTTTGGACGGCAGGCCATGACCGTTCCCGAAACACACGATTCGCGAATGTTCCAGATATCGACCGACGATCGATTTGACCCGAATGTTCTCCGACAACCCCTTGATTCCAGGACGTATGCCGCAGATCCCGCGAATGACAAGACTGATCTTGACCCCCGCCGCGCTGGCCGAATACAGCGCCTCGATCACGTCCTTCTCGATCAGCGAGTTCATCTTGGCCCAGATCGCCGCGGGGCGTCCCTGACGCGCAAATTCGGCCTCTTGCGCGATCAGCGACAAAAGCCGCTCCTTGAGATCCAGGGGTGAGATCGACAGGTTCTCAAGCCCGGCCGGCTGGACATAGCCGGACAGGTAGTTGAACACCTTCGTCGCATCGCGTCCCAGTGCGGGATCGCAGGTGAACATCGACAGGTCCGTATAGATCCGCGCGGTGATCGGATGATAGTTCCCGGTCCCGTAGTGGGTATAGGTCACCAGACGGTCGCCCTCGCGTCGCACCACCGTGCTGATCTTCGCGTGGGTCTTGTAGTTCACGAAACCATAGACGACATGCGCCCCGGCGCGCTCCAGTCGCCGCGACTGGCGGATATTGGCGGCCTCGTCAAACCGCGCCTTCAGTTCCACCAGCGCAGTGACCGACTTGCCCGCTTCGGCCGCCTCACACAGCGCCTCGACGATGGGGCTGTCGCGGCTGGTGCGGTAAAGGGTCTGCTTGATGGCCAGCACGTCGGGGTCGCGCGCTGCCTGCTGCAGGAAACGCACCACCATGTCAAAGGTCTCATAGGGATGATGCAGCAGCATGTCCTTTTGCCGGATCGCGGCGAACATGTCGCCGCCATGGTCCTGAACACGCTCGGGGACGCGCGGTGCGAAGCTGGGCCACAGCAGCTCGCGGCGGTGATCCAGCACCAGTTCCTTCAGGTCGGCCACACCCAGCAGCCCCTCGACTTCGATCACCTCGTCGGGGCTGACCTCCAGCTCGTCCATGATCAGCTGACGCAGCTTGTCCGATGCGCCTGCCGTGATCTTCAGCCGGATGACACTGCCGCGCCGCCGCCGCTTCAACGCGGTCTCGAATTCGCGCACCAGATCCTCGGCTTCTTCCTCGACCTCCAGATCGCTGTCGCGCAACACCCGGAAGGCACAGTATCCGGCATTGCGATAGCCCGGAAACAGGCTGGACAGATGCATCAGCAAGAGATCCTCGAGCCGCAGGAAACGCTCGGCTCCAGGCATCGGAACAAATCGTGGCAACTGCGCCGGTATGGGCAGCAAGGCTTGCATCGGGCGGCCCTTGCCCTCGGGCGCAAGTTCAAGCGCCAGCGAAAATCCGGTATTCGGAATGAAGGGGAACGGATGGGCCGGGTCAATCGCAAGCGGCGACAGGACCGGCAGCACGCTTTCCTCGAAATAGCCGCGCAGGAACTCTTCTTCCGTACGGGTGAGACGCGACCGCGAGAGGATGGTGATCCCCTGCTCTTCCATCTCGCGGCGCAGTCGGTTCCAGACGCCTTGCTGCGCGCTCATCAGCCTGCGCGCATCGGCGTTGATCAGGCTCAGCTGTTCTGCGGGGGTCAGCCCGTCATCCGAGATATTGGTGCTGCCTTCGCGCACCAGCTCGCGCAGTCCGGCGACGCGAACGGTGTAGAATTCGTCCAGATTTGCCGCGCTGATCGACACGAAGCGCAATCTTTCCAAAAGCGGCACCCGCGTGTTGCGCGCCTCGTCCAGGACCCGCCAGTTGAACGACAACCAGCTGAGCTCGCGATTGAAGAACCGCCCCGCCCCGTTCGGGGCACCCTCGGGCATGTCCTGCGGCTCTGGGAGCGGTGTGCGAAGAAAATCAGCCTGTGTCATCGTCGGTCGTCTCGGTTCGGAAGGCGCGCGATCATGCGTCAGCGGCGGCAAGATTGTCCAGAAGGTCGGCGGCGATCTTTCGTGTCACGGGCCCCTGTTTCGCCATCGCAGCGCGGTCGATCGCAGCCACAAGACGGCGTGCGGTGCCCAGATCCCGCTGCATCCGCATCACCAGCCAATCGATCAGGCCGGGCGGCACGGCAAGCTGACGATCCGAGAACAGCTTGACCAGCACGGCAGCCAGAAGCGCCTGGTCGGGCGGTCCCAACCGAACCTGCGGCATCGCGTCCATGCGGCTTCGCAGATCCGGCAGCACCAGCCCCCAGTCGCGCGGCGCACTGCGCGCGGTCAAAAGCAGCAGGCAGTCGCGCGGGCCGCACAGGTTCCACAGATGGAACAACGCCTGTTCGGCCCCCGCGGCCCGACCGGCCCGATCGGCATCCTCGACCACCAGCGCGCCGCCTTCCGTGGCCAGCAGATCGGCCGCCTCGGGCCGCAATGCGGCGGCCTTGATCCGGCGCGCGCCGTTCTCGGCCGCCCAGAAGGCCGCCATGTGGGTCTTGCCCGCACCCTCGGGACCAATCAGAAGCATTCGGCCCTGCGGCCAGTCCTGCGGTGCGTCCAGCGCGCTCAGCGCCGCGGCATTGGCGGGTGCGGGCAGGAAGTCGGCGCGCGAATGCGCAGGTGCCGTCGTCAGATCAAGGGTCAGCTGGCGGGACATTTCGCGTCAGTTCCGGCCGCGCTCAAGATCTTCGCGCTGCGTCTCGATCTCGGCGCGGGCCCGTGCACGATCGACCTTCAGCTGCGCATCGCGCAAATCGGCCGCGACGGTGCCTCGCGGGGCAAGTTCGACCAGGATTGGCGGCGACGGATCGGCGGGCGGGGTCTGGCCCGTGTACAACGCGCTGTCACGATAGCGTTCGATGGCGAACCGCGCCAGCACGCCCAATGCGGCTGCCAGCGGAACGGCGGCGACCATCCCGACAAAACCGAACAGCGCGCCGAAAACCGACAGCGCCAGCAGCAGCCAGACGGGATGCAGACCGACATGACCGCCGACGATCTTGGGCTGAAGATAATTCCCCTCGACCACCTGCCCGATCGCGAAGATCGCGATCACCGCGCCGATCCACAGCGGATCTCCCCAGAAGCTGAACAGGGCGACGCCAATGGCCGTCACCCCGCCGATCAGGACGCCCACATAGGGAATGAAGGACAGCACCGCCGCCATGATGCCGATGAAGAACCCGAACGGCAGCCCGACGAACATCAGGGCGATGGAATACCATGTGCCCAGGATCAAAATCACCAGCCCCTGCCCGCGCAGGAACCCGGACAGCGCCTTGTCGATCTCGGAGGCAAGACGCCGCAGTACCGGGGCGTGTTCGCGCGGCAGCAGCCGGTCGATCTGGTCCACCATCCGATCCCAATCCAGAAGCAGGTAGAACGCGACCACCGGCACGATCACCAGAATCGCCACCGCGCTGATCACACCGCCAAGCGAACTCATCAGGGTCTGGGCGACATTGCTCCACTGATCGCCCATCGCCTTGCCAAGATCGCTCAGGGCGGTGCCGATGGTGCCGCCCTCGGGCAACAACTCGGGGAAACGCGCGGCGACGAAGCCGTGAGCCTGCGCCATCATCTCGGGGGCAGTGTCGATAAGCGCGGTGGCCTGCCGGATCAGCACCGGCACGATCAGAAGGATGACCGCGACAAAGATCAGCAAGGCGCCGATGGTGATCACGACGACCGCCATGGTGCGCGACAGCCCGGCCCGTTCCAGCCGGTCCGCCAGCGGGTCCAGCAGATAGGCCAACCCCGCACCAAGGATGAAGGGCAGGATCGCCTGACCCAACAGCCACATCGTGACAAGCAGCGCCACGGCCGCAGCGCCCCACCAGATCAGTTGCTTGCGCACCGGCACGTGCATTGCGGCTCTCCTGCGAACGGGTTGCGCCGAATTTGGACGCGCGCGGTGGCGGTTGCAAGCAGAACCCCGCGGGAATTCGCGCCGCGCGGGCACGGGTTCTTGGCAAGGTCATGCCGATCCGATAACCCTCGGCGCAAATCGAACCAAAGGACCACGCCACATGCGTCTGTCGCGCTATTTCCTGCCCGTCCTGAAAGAGGACCCCAAAGAGGCCCAGATCGTCAGTCACCGGCTGATGTTGCGCGCGGGCATGATCAAGCAGCAGGCGGCGGGGATCTATTCCTGGTTGCCGCTTGGCTACAAGGTGCTGCGCAACATCGAACGGATCGTGCACGAGGAACAGCAGCGCGCCGGCCATATCCCGCTGCTGATGCCGACGCTGCAACCCGCCGATCTGTGGCGCGAAAGCGGCCGCTATGACGATTATGGCGAGGAAATGCTGCGCGTGAAGGATCGCCACAAGCGCGATCTTCTGTATGGTCCCACCAACGAGGAGATGATCACCGACATCTTCCGCGGCCATGTGAACAGCTACAAGGAACTGCCGCTGACGCTGTATCACATCCAGTGGAAATTCCGTGACGAGGTCCGCCCGCGCTTTGGCGTGATGCGCGGGCGCGAGTTCCTGATGAAGGACGGCTACAATTTCGACCTGACCCGCGAAGACGCGCTGCATGCCTATAACCGGCATCTGGTCAGCTATCTGCGCACCTATGAACGCATGGGCCTGCAAGCGATCCCGATGCGTGCCGACAGTGGCCCGATCGGCGGCGACGACACGCATGAATTCCTGGTGCTGGCCGAAACCGGTGAATCCGAGGTTTTCTATGACAGCGCGATCACCGACCTGACCTTCGGCGACCGTCAGATCAACTATGACAGCCATCAGGAATGCCAGGCGATCATGGATGAATTCACCAGTCGCTACGCCCGCACCGACGAAACCCACGACGAAGCTCTGTTCAACCAGGTCCCCGAAGAACGCCGCCGCAGCGCGCGCGGGATCGAGGTTGGTCAGATCTTCTATTTCGGCACCAAGTATTCCGAACCGATGGGCGCCACCGTGGTCGGCCCCGACGGCGCGAAGGTGCCGGTCCACATGGGCAGCCACGGCATCGGAGTCAGCCGCCTTCTGGGCGCGATCATCGAGGCCAGCCATGACGACAAGGGAATCATCTGGCCCGAAGGCGTGACGCCTTTCCATGTGGGCCTCGTCAACCTGAAGCAGGGCGATGCCTCGACCGACAGCGCGTGCGAGGCGATCTATTCCGAACTGAAGGCGCGCGGGCTGGACCCGCTTTACGACGACCGCGACGAACGGGCGGGCGCCAAGTTCGCGACTGCCGACCTGATCGGCCTTCCGTGGCGGATCACCGTCGGGCCGCGCGGCCTGTCGAACAACCGCGTCGAACTGACCAGCCGCAAGACCGGCGAAAGCCAGGAACTGTCGCCCAAGGACGCCGTGGCGAAGCTGGTCGAGATCTACCGGCCGGTGCTGACGGCCGGTGCATCGCTGCCTTGATCGGCTTGCTGCGGCTGGTTGCGGCGCTGTGTTGTGGCGCCGCCCTGTCGCAGTTTCCTGCGTTTTCGGACCAGTATGTGCAGCGTTTGGGCGGCCGCGTGGACGCCTTGCAGCAGGTCGCGGCCGATTTCGATGCAAGCGCGCGCGACGCCGGGCTGACCCGAGCGGAGGCGCTGGCCGATCTGTCGGGCAGCGCGTTTCGGAAGGCGCATCAATCCGACATGCGGCGCGTGTTTCGGCGCCTCGACAATGCCCGCGCCGATCTGACCATGCTGCGGATCGCCGGGCCACTGGAACGGATGCTGCTGCCGCATCGCCTGCGCGATGCCGAAACGCTTCGAAACACCTGGCAGGACTTTCGCCCGGCCTTGCCGATCACCGCCGCAGGGCTGACATGCGCGGCCATCGGCTTCTTGTTCGGTTGGCTGCTGCTGTCTGTGGTCAGTCTGGCCCTGCGCCGCAGTCCCGAGCCGTTGGGCTGGCGCTGAGACAATTTCGTGCGCCGTCACGAACCTGTCTCAAAGGCCAGAGAAAACGTCACGTTATGATACTTTCCTTTTTCAGGCGGGGCTTCTAACCTCGCCCTCAGGAACATGTTCCAACTGGGAGACAAACCAATGAAAAAGCTTCTTCTTGCGACCGCCGCCGGCGCTCTGATCGCCGGTGCCGCCGGTGCTGAAGACATCAAGATGGGCATCTCGCTCGGCTTCACGGGACCGCTGGAATCGATGGCCCCCGCGATGCGCGACGGTGCCAAACTGGCGATGAAGGAAGTCAGCGACTCGGGCCTGCTGCTGGACGGTTCGACCGTAACCGCGGTTGAAGGGGATTCGACCTGTGCAGATGCTGCCGCAGCGACCGCGACAGTCGAACGTCTGATTACCGCCGAAGGCGTGAAAGGCATCGTCGGCGGCATGTGCTCGGGCGAGACGATCGCCTCGCTGGAGAATGTCGCCAAGCCGAACGGCGTGGTGATGATCTCGCCCTCAGCTACCTCGCCGGCGCTGTCCACGATCGAGGATAACGGCCTGTTCTTCCGCACCTCTCCGTCGGATGCCCGTCAGGGTCAGGTGATGGCCGACATCATCATGGAAAAGGGCATCAACAGCGTTGCCGTCAGCTATACCAACAACGATTACGGCAAGGGTCTGGCCGACAGCTTCCAGGCCGCGTTCGAGGAAAAGGGCGGCACCGTCACGGTGAACAGCGCCCATGACGACGGCAAGGCCGACTATTCCGCCGAGGTTGCGGCGCTGGCAGCCGCGGGCGGCGATGCGCTGGTCGTGGCGGGTTATGTCGATCAGGGCGGTTCCGGCATCGTGCGCGCCGCGCTGGATACCGGTGCGTTCGACACCTTCGTGTTCCCCGACGGCATGGTCGGCACCGCGCTGGTCGAGAATTTCGGCACCGAGATCAGCGGCAGCTTCGGGCAGAACCCCGCTGCCGAGGGCGAAGGCCGCGACACATATCTGAAACTGGCCGAAGAGGCCGGATATGACGGCTCGGGGGCTTTCTCGGCCGAAGCCTATGACGGCGCCGCGCTGATGCTGCTGGCCATGGCCGCTGCGGGCAGCAGCGATCCCGGCACCTACAAGGACAAGATCATGGACGTCGCCAACGAGCCGGGCGAAAAGATCATGCCGGGCGAACTGGCCAAGGCGCTTGAGATCATCAACGGCGGCGGCGATGTAGATTATGTCGGCGCAACGTCGGTTGAACTGGTCGGCGCCGGTGAATCCGCAGGCGTCTATCGCGAGGTTTCGTTCAACGATGCCGGCGAAATGGAAGTCGTCGGCTATCGCTGAGACCCGCTGATCACAAGGGCCCGGCGCCATCGCGGCGCCGGGCCTTTTTTCAATGACAAGAGCCGCGTTGACGGCCACACTTCACCAATCCAGTGAAGACAGGGATGCAGGAATGATAAGGGTCGAAGACCTTCACCGCCATTTCGGCGGTTTCCGGGCCGTAGATGGGGCCAGCCTCACCATTCGCGAAGGCTCGATCACCGGGTTGATCGGGCCGAACGGTGCCGGAAAATCCACCTTGTTCAACGTCATTGCGGGCGTTCTGCCGCCGACATCGGGCAAGGTTTACATGGACGGCGAGGACATCACCGGCCTGCCCCCCCACGCGCTGTTCCATCGCGGCTTGCTGCGCACCTTCCAGCTTGCGCATGAATTCGCGTCGATGACGGTGCGCGAGAACCTGATGATGGTACCCGGCCAGCAGACCGGCGAAACGATCTGGAAGACCTGGTTCAAGCGCGGCCAGATCTGGCGCGAGGAAGATGCGTTGCGCCGCCGCGCCGACGAGGTGCTGGATTTCCTGACCATTCGCCATCTGGCGCATGAGAAGGCAGGCAACCTGTCGGGCGGCCAGAAGAAGCTGCTGGAACTGGGCCGCACGATGATGGTCGATGCCAAGATCGTATTCCTAGACGAGGTCGGCGCCGGGGTGAACCGCACGCTTCTGGGCACGATCGGCGATGCCATCGTGCGTCTGAACAGGGAACGCGGCTATACGTTCTGCGTGATCGAACACGACATGGATTTCATCGGCAAGTTGTGCGACCCGGTCATCGTCATGGCCGAGGGCAAGGTGCTGGCCGAAGGCAGTGCCGCCGACATCATGCAGAATGAAGAGGTGATCGAGGCCTATCTGGGCACCGGCCTGAAGAACAAGGACATGGTGGGCGCATGAGCGACGCGGAAAAGGCATTCGGCAAACGCGGTAATCGCGATGCCTCGGTCGTCAATCCGCGGCCTGCGGGCACGGTGGACGGCAGTCGGCGGTCGGGCCCGGTCGGACCGGGCCGCGAGGGCGATCCGTTCCTGATCGGTGAAGGCATGTCGGGCGGCTACGGACGCGGGCCAGACATTCTGCACGACTGCACCATCGCCGTCGAGAAGGGCCAGATCGCGGTTATTGTCGGTCCCAACGGGGCGGGCAAATCCACCGCCATGAAGGCGATATTCGGCATGCTGGATCTGCGCAAGGGCAGCGTCCGGCTGGACGGGCGCGACATCACGGCCCTGAACCCCCAGGACCGGGTCAAGGCCGGGATGGGTTTCGTGCCGCAGGTGAACAACATATTTCCGTCAATGAGTTGCGAAGAAAACCTGGAAATGGGTGCGTTCATCCGCAAAGACGACATCGCGGATACCATGGCGCAGGTCTATGACCTGTTCCCGATCCTGAAGGAAAAGCGCCGTCAGGCGGCCGGCGAGTTGTCGGGCGGTCAGCGCCAGCAGCTTGCCGTGGGACGGGCGCTGATGACGCGGCCCAGCCTGCTGATGCTGGACGAACCCACGGCGGGCGTCAGCCCGATCGTGATGGACGAACTGTTCGACCGGATCATCGCCATCGCGCGCGGTGGACTGCCGATTCTGATGGTGGAACAGAACGCAAAACAGGCCATGGCGATCGCCGACAAGGCCTATGTGTTGGTGCAGGGCGCCAACGCGCATACCGGATCGGGCAAGGAACTGATGAACAATGACGAGGTGCGCCGCACCTTCCTGGGGGGCTGAGGCATGGACATCCTGAACGCCCTCGTGGCCTTTCTGAACTTCGTCTTCATTCCCGCCGCGGCCTATGGCGCGCAGCTGGCGCTTGGCGCGCTGGGGGTGACGCTGATCTATGGCATCCTGCGGTTCTCGAACTTCGCGCATGGCGACACGATGGCCTTCGGGACCGCGGTGACAATTCTGGTGACATGGGCACTGCAGGCCGCCGGAATATCGTTGGGGCCGCTGCCCACCGCATTGCTTGCGCTACCGCTGGGAATCGCCGGAACGGCGGCGCTGGTCCTGCTGACAGACCGTGCGGTCTATCGCTTCTACCGGGTCCAGAAGGCCGCGCCGATCATCCTCGTGATGGCCTCGGTCGGGGTGATGTTCCTGATGAACGGGCTGACCCGCCTGCTGATCGGCGTCGATGAGCAACGTTTTGCGGACGGCGCGCGCTTTGTCATCAATGTCCGCGACTTCCGCGAGATGACCGGCCTGCAAGAGGGGCTGGCGCTGAAGACCACGCAGGCGTTGACCGTGATCGTCGCGGTCATCGTGGTCTGGGCGCTGTTCTGGTTCCTGAACCGCACCAAGTCGGGCAAGGCGATGCGGGCCTACTCCGACAACGAGGATCTGGCGCTGCTGTCCGGCATCGACCCCGAAAAGGTGGTGCGGCTGACATGGATCATCGCCGCCGGCCTGGCAACCATCGCGGGCGTGCTTTACGGTCTGGACAAGGCTTTCAAACCCTTCAACTATTTCCAGATTCTGCTGCCGATCTTCGCCGCCGCCATCGTCGGCGGTCTGGGCAATCCGCTGGGGGCGATCGCCGGCGGCTTTGTCGTGGCCTTTTCGGAGGTCGCGATTACCTATCCCTGGCTGAAGGTGGCGGGATACCTGTTCCCCGGCTGGGAGCCCGGGGGGCTGCTGCAATTGCTGGGGACGGAATACAAGTTCGCCGTCAGCTTTGTCATTCTGATCGTCGTGCTGCTGTTCAAGCCCACCGGGCTGTTCCGCGGCAAGTCCGTGTAAGGGAGGGCCGGTCATGTCAAGCAACCGTCAGGCCGCAACCACCAATCCGTGGCGCGCCCCGATCCTGTTCGCGATCCTTGCCGCATTGTTCGTCATGGAAGGCACCATGCGCAATGCGATGTTCTCGGGCAGCTGGAACACCGCGCTGGGGATCCTGAACATGGGCCTCATCTCGGCGATCACCGCGCTGGGTGTGAACATGCAATGGGGCTATGCCGGCCTGTTCAATGTCGGCGTCGTGGGTTTTCTTGCGCTTGGGGGCGTGGCCCCGGTGCTGATCGCCACCCAGCCGGTCGAGGGCGCCTGGAATGCCGGCGGGCCTCGTGTCCTGATCGCGCTGGCCGTCGGGCTGGGCACGCTGGCACTGGCCGTGCAGGCATGGAAACGTCTGCGCGCCGGACGCGGGCTTGCCGTGCTTGTCATTCTGATCGCCGGTTTCGTGATCTATCGCTGGCTGTTCGATCCTGCCGTCTCGGCGATCGAGGCCAACAACCCTGCCCGGCACGGCAATATCGGCGGGCTTGGCCTGCCCATCCTGCTGTCCTGGGCAGTGGGTGGTGCCTTTGCCGCCGCCGCCGCGTGGGCGGTGGGCAAGGTCGCGCTGGGGCTGCGGTCGGATTACCTGGCCATCGCCACGCTGGGGATCGGCGAAATCATCGTGGCGGTCCTGAAGAACGAGGACTGGCTGGCGCGCGGCGTCAAGAATGTCACCTCGATCCCCCGCCCTGTTCCCTACGAGATCGAACTGCAAGGCAACCCGGAATTCGTATCCTTCGCGCAGCGCTGGGGCTTCGGCGCAGCCGAGGCGTCGGGGATCTGGGTCAAGCTGTGCTACATGTCGCTGTTTCTTGTCGTGCTGCTTGCGATCATCCTGCTGGCCGAGCTGGCGCTGAAATCGCCCTGGGGCCGGATGATGCGCGCGATCCGCGACAACGAGACGGCGGCCGAAGCCATGGGCAAGGATGTCACGGCCCGGCATTTGCAGGTCTTCATCCTGGGTTCTGCCGTGATCGGCATCGCCGGGGCGATGATGATCACCCAGGACGGGCTGATGGCACCGGTCGGCTACAACCCGTTGCGGTACACGTTCCTGATCTGGGTCATGGTGATCGTCGGCGGGTCGGGCAACAACTGGGGCGCCGTGCTGGGGGCCGTGCTGATCTGGTTCCTGTGGATCAAGGCCGAGGTGTGGGGACCCGCGCTGATCGGCGTTCTGACCGCGCCCCTGCCAGAGGGTGGTCTGAAAGACCATCTACTGGACAGTGCCGCCCATATGCGTTTCATCGCGATGGGACTGGTGCTTCTGCTGGTGCTGCGTTTCGCGCCGCGCGGGCTGGTCCCCGAGAAATAGAGCCGCCCATACGCCAATAAAGAAACGGCGCGGTACATCCGCGCCGTTTTCCTGTTGGGCCGGGTGATGCGTTCAGGCGCAGTCGTCGCCCAGAACCACGCTCCACCAAAGCCGGCCATCCGGGCCACGCGCCGCGCCTGCCCCGATTTCATCGCTTGACTGGCCAAGCAGTTCGACGCGGTGCGGTTCCGACCCCAGCCAGCCCGCCACGACCCCGGATGGCGATCCTCCGATCGAGACAAGCTGGGCCACCCCGCAGGTCGGGTAATCGACCGCACGTGCCCGGTCGACGACGTTAGAGCCATTCGACCCCGCCACAGTCGCCCGCCGCATCGCCGCGACATCGCAGGCATGGGACTGCGCGATCTGGTTCAGCTTGGCGTTGGGCGCAAGCACGGTCTTGCCCTGCGCGGCACGCGCCGCATTCACGGCATCGGCCATCGCAGCCTGTTGTCCAGCGTCGCCCGAACACATTGCGGCCAACGCCTGATCGGCGGGAACGGCAGCGTCATCCGCACCCAGAAGGTCGGTTTCGGCACTTACCCGATTGCCCGGTTCACACGCCGCCAGCATGACCAGGCAAATCATCGCGGTGGAAGTGGTTTTCAGGTTCATCGGCAACCTCGCCTCAGAGACTTGTTAATATTGATATTTTGGAACGCCGAAGCGCGCCGTGGGGTTCCGCGTATGGCTGACCTCTTGCACCATCGCGAAACCGACCTTAAAGCGCATCCATGACCCAGCACCAGCGCCTTCTGATCATCGATTTCGGATCCCAGGTGACGCAATTGATCGCGCGACGCCTGCGCGAACTGAACGTCTACTGCGAGATCCGCCCCTTCAATGCCGTGACAGGCGACGACCTGCGGGCCGACCCGCCACAGGCGATCATCCTGTCGGGCGGCCCGGCCAGCGTGACCGAAAAGGACAGCCCCCGCGCACCCCAGACGGTGTTTGAACTGGGCGTGCCTGTCTTCGGCATCTGTTATGGCCAGCAGGTCATGATGACCCAGCTTGGCGGCAATGTCGAAGCGGGCCACCATGCCGAATACGGTCGTGCCTTCATCACCCCCGCGCCGGGTCACAAGCAGGACGGCATCTTCTCGGGTCTGTTCGAAAGCGGTCGCGAAGAAGTCTGGATGAGCCATGGCGACCGCGTGACCGAGATGGCGCCGGGTTTCGAAGTCATTGGCACCTCGACCGGCGCACCGATGGCGATGATCGCCGACGAGGCGCGCAACTTCTATGCCGTGCAGTTCCACCCCGAGGTGCACCACACCCCGCGCGGCCGCAAGATGCTGGAAAACTTCGTCCGGCTGGCGGGCTTCACCGGCGACTGGACGATGGCCAGCTACAAGGACGAGGCGATCCGCAAGATCCGCGAACAGGTTGGTGACCGCCGCGTGATCTGCGGGCTTTCCGGCGGTGTGGATTCCTCGGTCGCCGCGGTGCTGATCCACGAGGCAATCGGCGATCAGCTGACCTGCGTCTTCGTCGATCATGGCCTTTTGCGGCTTAACGAGGCCGACGAGGTGGTCACGATGTTCCGTGACCACTACAACATCCCTCTGATCCATGCCGATGAGGCCGATCTGTTTCTTGGTGCGCTGGAAGGGGTCAGCGACCCCGAGATCAAGCGCAAGACGATCGGCAAGCTGTTCATCGACGTGTTCCAGCGCGAAGCCGAAAAGATCGAGGGTGCCGAGTTTCTGGCACAGGGCACCCTGTATCCCGATGTCATTGAGAGCGTCAGCTTTTCGGGCGGACCTTCGGTCACCATCAAGTCGCACCACAATGTCGGCGGCCTGCCCGAGAAGATGGGCCTGAAGCTGGTCGAGCCGCTGCGCGAACTGTTCAAGGACGAGGTTCGCGCCCTTGGCCGCGAACTGGGCCTGCCCGCCAGCTTCATCGGACGCCACCCCTTCCCCGGTCCGGGCCTTGCCATCCGCTGCCCCGGAGAGATCACCCGCGACAAGCTGGAAATCCTGCGCAAGGCCGATGCGGTCTTCATTGACCAGATCCGCAAGCACGGTCTTTATGACGAGATCTGGCAGGCCTTCGTGGCAATCCTGCCGGTTCGCACCGTCGGCGTGATGGGCGACGGGCGAACCTATGATTACGCCTGCGCACTGCGCGCCGTGACATCGGTCGATGGCATGACTGCGGATTATTATCCCTTCACGCATGAGTTCCTGGGCGAAACGGCCACGCGGATCATCAACGAGGTGAAGGGCATCAACCGCTGCACCTATGACATCACCTCCAAACCGCCGGGCACGATCGAATGGGAATGACCTTCTGACGGGAACGCGCGGGGCAGCTCGCGCGTCCTTTCGTTTCAGGAGGTGTGCATGACCCGATTGATCCTTGTTCTTGGCGACCAGCTGTCGCGCGACGTCGCCGCCCTGCGCGAGGCCGGCAAGGACGACGTGATCGTGATGGCCGAGGTGATGGACGAAGCCAGCTACGTCCGCCACCACCCCAAGAAGATCGCCTTCCTCTTTGCCGCGATGCGCAAATTTGCCGCCCGGCTTGCGGATGACGGGTTTCGGGTCGCCTATACCCGGCTGGATGACCCAGACAACAGCCAGAAGATCGGCGGCGAATTGCTGCGCCGCGCGGCGGAATTCGATGCGGATGAGGTGATCGCGACCGAGCCCGGCGAATGGCGTCTGATCGACATCCTGACATATCTGCCGATCAAGGTGCATCAGCGCCCCGACGACCGCTTCTTTGCCAGCCATGACGACTTCGACACATGGGCCAAGGACCGCAAGGAGTTGCGGATGGAATGGTTCTATCGCGATATGCGCCGCAAGACCGGGTTGCTGATGGACGGCGACCAACCCGCGGGCGGAAAATGGAACTACGATCATGACAACCGCAAGCCGGCCGATGTGGACATGTTCCGCGAGCCGCCGCCACGCTTCGCCCCCGACGCGGTGACGAACGAGGTTCTGGATCTGGTCGCGGCGCGATTTCCTGACAATTTCGGCGACCTCCGGCCGTTCGACTACGCCACCGAACGCGACGGCGCATTGATCGCGCTGCAGCATTTCATCAGCCATTCCCTGGACGAATTCGGCCCCTATCAGGACGCGATGCTGCGGGACGATCCGCATCTGCACCATTCGGTCTTGTCGCCCTATCTCAATGCCGGGCTTTTGTCCCCGCGCGAGGTCTGCGACGCGGCGGCCAAGGCCCATGCCGACGGCAAGGCGCGCCTGAATTCCGCCGAGGGGTTCATCCGGCAGATCCTTGGCTGGCGCGAATACATGCGCGGCATCTATTTCCGCGAAGGTCCGGACTATACGCGGCGCAACGCCCTGAACCATCGGCGCAGGCTGCCATGGATGTATTGGGGCGGCGAAACGCGGATGGCCTGCATGGCCGCCGCCATCGGGCAGACAGGGCGTCTGGCCTATGCACATCATATCCAGCGGCTGATGGTGACAGGCAACTTCGCTTTGCTGGCCGGCATCGACCCGGCCGAAGTGCATGAATGGTACCTGTCCGTCTATATCGACGCCTATGAATGGGTCGAGGCCCCGAACACTATCGGGATGAGCCAGTTCGCCGATGGCGGGATCGTCGGCAGCAAGCCCTATGTCAGTTCCGGGAATTACATCAACAAGATGTCGGATTACTGTGGCGACTGCGCCTATTCGGTGACCGCGAAGACCGGCCAGAATGCCTGTCCCTTCAATCTGCTGTACTGGGACTTTCTGGTCCGCCACCGCGACCGGTTCGAGACCAATCCGCGCATGTCACGCATCTATGGCAACTGGGACCGGATGGACGCGGACAAACGCAGGACCATCCGCAGCGACGCCGCCGCCTTCCTGCGCAAGATGTCGGACGGCGCAGTGGTCTGACTTGACGCCCCGCCATCCCGCGCGGGATAGAAGGGTCTGACAATCGGAGGCAGACATGATCCGCATCGGCATCGGCGGCTGGAATTTCGCGGAATGGCGCGGGGTCTTCTATCCCGACGGTCTGCCGCAGCGGCGCGAGCTGGAATATGCCAGCACCCATCTGACCTCGATCGAGGTGAACGCCACCTATTACGGCAGCCAGAAACCCGCGACGTTCCGGAAATGGCATGACCAGACGCCCGAGGATTTCGTGTTCGCGGTCAAGGGCCCACGCTTTGCCACCAACCGTCGCGTACTGGCCGAAGGCGGGGACAGTGTGACAAGGTTCCTGAATTCCGGCGTCACCGAGTTGCGCGCAAAGCTGGGTCCGATCAACTGGCAACTGGCCGAGTCGAAGACATTCGACCCCGAGGATTTCGCCGCCTTTCTGGCGCTGCTGCCCGCCAGCCATGACGGTCTGACCCTGCGCCACGCCATCGAGGCGCGGCACGCAAGCTTCGCCAGCGACGAAGCCGCCGCGCTTTGCCGAGACCGCAATATCGCCATCATCCGCGCCGGCGACAGCAAGTTTCCCGAAATCGACGCGACGACCGCGGATTTTTCCTATCTTCGGCTGATGGGGACCACCGATATTCCAACCGGCTATTCCGACGCCGATCTTGACCGGTGGGCGGACACGGCACGCGGGATCGCCGGGGATCGAGACCTTTATCTTTATGTCATCTCGGGCGAAAAACCTCGTAACCCCGCCGCCGCCATGGCCCTGATCAAAAGGTTGACATCATGAACTGCGCTTGCGGACATCACCACACACGCCCCGAACATGACTGCGAGGATACCGGCACCCCGATCGATCTGGCCCGTCCGATGTCGGCGCTGCAGGGGCGTTTGATCTGCGCCGATGCCGCGCAGATGATGACGGCCCTGTCGCTGCTGTCCGATCATGCCGATCTCAGCCGGGCCGAACCGGGCTGCCTGAGATTCGATCTGTGGCAGGACGAAGACCCGTTGATCTGGAATCTGTCCGAGCTGTTCGTGGATGCCGACGCTTTCGCGGCACATCAGTCCCGCACCGCCGACAGCGACTGGGGTCGCGCCAGCACCGCGATCCGGCGCGATTTCGACAGGCGCGACGTGGTGCCGCGGATCCGCCCGGAACGCCGTGCCGATCACGATCCCATCGACACCCTGCTGCGCGCGGCGTTCGATGGTGAGGACGAAGCAAGACTTGTCCGCAAGCTGCGCGCGGACGGCGATCTGCATCTGTCGCTGGTCGCCGTGGCCGCCGGCACGGTCCTGGGTCACGTCGCGCTGTCGCCCGTGACAGGCGACCGCCCTGCCCTTGCGCTTGCACCGGTCGCGGTCGCGCCGGGTGCTCAACGCCTGGGGATCGGTGCCGCGCTGATCAACGAGGCGATCAGGCAGGCCGCCGACCTGCCTGTCGTGGTGGTTGGCGATCCCGCCTATTACGCGCGTTTCGGTTTCCTGCCCGCCGATCTGTCCTCACCCTATGCGGGACCGTATCTGCAGATGGTGGGCGACCTGCCTGCCAAGGCGACCATCCGCCATGCCGCAGCCTTCGCGGATCTGTAGCGCCTGTTCCTTCGAGCGCTGACCGCTGCGCTGGCCAAGGCTTGCGGTTCGGCCTGCGACGGTCCACATCTTGGGCCAATCAGGAAAAGGACATCGAACATGGCAGGACAACCGACCTTCGACGCAGCCGAACAGGTGAAGGCCACGCCGTTTGGCGATCTTCCCGTCTGGGACCTGACCGATCTTTACCCCGCGCCCGACGCGCCCGAACTGGCCGATGACATTGCGCGGCTGGAAACCATGGCTACCGATTTCGCCGCGCGCTATCAGGGCAAGCTGGCCGATCTGGATGCCGCCGCGATGCTGGACTGCATCGAGACCTATCAGCAGATCGACATCATCGCCGGTCGGATCATGTCCTATGCCGGGTTGCGCTATTACCAGAACACCGTCGATCCCGCGCGCGCCAAGATGCTGGGCGACCTGCAAGGCAGGATCACAGACATCACCACGCCGCTGGTGTTCTTCAGCCTCGAATTCAACCGGATCCCGGACGCGACCTACCAGGCCGTCTTTACCGACCCGAACGGTCCCGCACGCTACAAGCCGGTCTTCGACCGGATGCGTGCCATGCGCCCGCACCAGTTGTCGGACGAACTGGAACAGTTCTTGCACGACAATTCGGTCGTCGGCGCCGCTGCGTGGAACCGGCTGTTCGACGAAACGACCGCCTCGCTTGGCTTTCAGGTCGGCGACGCGACATTGAGCCTTGAAGAAACGCTGAACCTGCTGACCGAACATGACCGGGCCAAGCGCGAGGCCGCGGCCCATGCGCTGGCCAAGGTATTCGGCGACAACGTCAAGCTGTTCGCCCGTGTCCACAACACCTTGGCCAAGGAAAAGGCCATCGAGGACAAATGGCGCAAGATGCCCACGCCGCAGACCGCACGGCACCTGTCGAACCATGTCGAACCCGAGGTGGTCGAGGCGCTGCGCGACGCCGTAACGGCGGCCTATCCGCGCCTGTCCCATCGGTACTATGCGCTGAAGGCGAAATGGCTGGGGCTGGACAAGCTGCAGGTATGGGATCGCAATGCGCCGTTGCCGACCGACGCGCCACGCATCATCGGTTGGGACGAGGCGCGGGAAACTGTGCTGGATGCCTATTCCGGGTTCGCGCCGAAGCTGGCCGAACTGGCAGAGCCATTCTTCGACCGTGGCTGGATCGATGCCGCAGCAACGCCCGGCAAGGCGCCCGGCGCCTTCGCGCATCCGACCGTCTCGACGGTTCATCCCTACGTCCTGCTGAATTATCTGGGCAAGCCGCGCGACGTGATGACGCTGGCGCATGAGTTGGGCCACGGCGTCCATCAGCGGCTGGCGGCGGATCAGGGCGAGTTGCTTGCGGCGACGCCCCTGACCCTGGCCGAGACAGCGTCGGTCTTTGGCGAGATGCTGACCTTCCGCGCGCTGCTGGCCAAGACCACCGATCCGGCGCAGAAAAAGGCGCTGCTGGCCGGCAAGGTCGAGGACATGATCAATACGGTCGTCCGCCAGATCGCGTTCTACGATTTCGAATGCAAGCTGCATGCAGCCCGCGCCGAAGGCGAGTTGACCCCCGACGATATCAACGCGCTGTGGATGAGCGTGCAGGCCGAAAGCCTGGGCCCGGTCTTCGAATTCATGCCCGGCTACGAGACGTTCTGGACCTATGTGCCGCATTTCGTCCATTCGCCATTCTATGTCTATGCCTATGCGTTCGGGGACGGGCTGGTAAACGCGCTTTATGCCGCCTACGAGGATGGCTTGCCCGACTTTCAGTCGAAATATTTCGACATGCTGGCAGCGGGTGGTTCCAAACATCACAGCGAATTGCTGGCCCCGTTCGGACTGGACGCATCCGATCCCGCCTTCTGGGACAAGGGTCTGTCGATGATCGAGGGATTCATCGACGAACTGGAGGCGCTGGAGAAGTGATTTCGCTTCGGCCGCTGGACCGGCGCGATGCGGACCGGGTCGTGAATATCGCGCCCCGCCCCGATCAGGAGCGGTTTGCCGGAACGGTTGCAGCGGCGCTGGCCGAAGCGGAAACGGTCGATCTGCACGAGATCTGCGAGGGCGAACGCGCGGTCGGTCTGTTCAAGATCGACCGTGCCTATCATCTGAACCACGATTTCGCGGATCCCGGTGACCTGGGATTGCGGGGCGTCCTGCTGGACGCGGGCGTGCAGGGTCGCGGGATCGGCACCGGCGCGATGAGGTGCCTGCCAGATTATCTGCCGCCCCGATATCCGACCGCCGCAAAGGTCTACCTGACGGTGAATTTCCGCAATCCCGCAGCCATTGCCGTCTATCGCAAGGCTGGATTCACGGATGATGGTCGGGTCTTTCTTGGCGGGTCCGCCGGGCCGCAGCATGTCATGCATCTGGATCTGGCGCGGTGACCTGGCGCCACTTGCGCGATTTCGTCATGCAGATGTGGTCCGGGCGGTCTATGTTGGCCGCAACAACACGGAGGCAGATATGCTGAAGCGGTTTCTGATCGGGGTCCTTGTGCTGGTGGCTGTCGCGGCCGCTGCGTTCTTCACCTTCGCGCCGGCCTATGTCGAACGCAGTCTGAACCCGCTGCGGATGCCCGAAGGGGGCTGGCCCGTCACCGCCGAGGCCGAGGAATTGCACCGCAAGCTGGTGATCGGCGACTGGCACGCCGATCCCTTGCTGTGGGATCGCGATCTGCTGAAACGCGGCGACCGCGGCCACACCGATATCCCGCGCCTGCTGGAAGGCAATGTCGCCCTACAGGTCTTCACCACAGTGACCAAAAGCCCGCGCGGACAGAACTATGCCGCCAACAGCGCCGATGCACCTGACAACATCACTCCGCTGTTCATGGGTCAGTTGCGCCCGGTCCGGTCGTGGTTTTCACTGAAGGAACGCGCACTGGTGCAGGCCGAGGCGCTGCGCGACATGGCCGCACGCGCCCCAGACCGCCTGCGCCTGATCCGCAGCCGTGAGGACCTGCGCGACCTGCTGGCGGATCGTGCGGATGGACAACAGGTTCTGGGCGCCGTTCTGGGATCCGAAGGGGGGCATCCGCTGGAGGGCGATCTGACCAATCTGGACGCGCTTTACGACGCCGGCTTCCGGCTGATGGGGCTGACGCATTTCTTCGACAACGAACTGGGCGGCAGCCTGCATGGCGAGGGTGGATCGGGCGCCGGTCTCAGCGCCTTCGGAACCGAGGTCGTGCAGGGGATGATGGAAAAGGGCATGGTCATCGACCTGGCGCACGCCAGCCCTCAGATGGTCCGCGACGTGCTGTCGATCGACGGCACCCGGCCGGTTTTGTCACATACCGGCATCCACGGTCATTGCGACAGCCATCGTAACCTGGACGATGACCTGATGCAGGCCATCGCCGCCAAGGGCGGCGTCATCGGCATCGGTTTCTGGTCGGATGTCGTCTGCGGCGCCGAACCGTCGGACATCGCGGCCTCGATCAGGGCCGCGATCGCGCTGGTGGGCGAAGATCACGTGTCTCTGGGATCGGACTATGACGGCTCGGTTGACGCTCCGTTCGATGCCGCGCATCTGGCTGCCCTGACCCAAGCGCTGATGGATGCAGGCCTCGGTGATCAGCAGATCGCCAAGGTGATGGGAGGCAACATGATGCGATATCTGTCCGAAACCCTGCCCGAGAACCCGGCATGAAGCGCGCGGGCCTTCTTCACGCCGAATTGTCGGGCCTGATCGCCGCGATGGGTCACGGCGACCTTCTGGTCATCGGCGATGCCGGACTGCCGGTGCCGCCGGGTGTGCGCTGCATCGACCTGGCAGTGACGCGCGGACTGCCAGGCATGCTGGCTGTGCTGGACGCGGTATGTGCGGAAATGGTCATCGAGCGCGCCTGCATCGCACACGAAACGGGCCCGGACCTGCGCGAACAGTTTCGGCACCGTGACCTGGGCCACATCGAGGAACTGTCTCATTCGGACTTCAAGCTGTTGACCCGTCAGGCGCGGGCCGTAGTGCGCAGCGGCGAATTCACGCCATATGCAAATATCGGCCTGTTTTCAGGTGTCGCATTCTGATCGGGAACCTGAGACGTTCACCGGCGTTTCGCCCCTGAAACGCGTATCAGGAGACGAACATGCACAAGAAAATCATGATGATCGGCGCGGCTCTGGCAATGACTGCGCTTGCTGCCTGCGAGACGGTTCAGGGTGCGGGTCGCGATATCCAGACCGCAGGCCAAGTGGTTCAACAGGAAAGCGTCGAGGCGCAAACCGGCATGTAATCGCATCGCGATCCCCATAACTTTAAAGGCGACCGCAGGCGGTCGCCTTTTTCAATCGGTGTCGCCGGACTTGAATGGTCGGTCTTGCTGGCATCGAGGGCGATGACATCAGGACCGGCAAAACGCGACGATCCCTGGATCGAGGCTTGCCGTGACCTTGGGTAAAAGGGTTCAGGATGCGCGACCTGCGCGGCGGCAGCCACAATGACCTTCTGGTCGGCGGCTCAGGTCACGACCGCTTGGCAGGCGGCACCGGCGGAGACAGTTTGACGGGGGGATGGGGTCGAGACCTGCTTCTTGGCGGAGAGGGCGTCGATGTGCTGCACGGCGGCCCTGGTGCGGACACGTTCATCTTCCACTCTCCTCGCGACGCCCCGGCTGGCAGGACGATAGAGACGATCATCGATTTCCAGCGGGGCATCGATACGCTTGACCTTCACGTCATGGACGCCAACGTGTCGCGTCGCGGAAACCAGGCATTCGACTTCAGTGACAGCGGCCCTGCCGCGCACTCGGTCTGGGTTGTGTAGCGATACGGTAGCGCTTCCCCTGCAGGACAACGATAGATATCCGCATCGGCCTCATAGGCGAAGTCGGCCTTCTCATACATGCCTTTGAGGCGGTTGCCCGACGTCTCGGGG
>NZ_JANAVZ010000030.1 GCF_025195095.1 Paracoccus maritimus
CCGGCCTGTATCCGTGACCGAGAGAACCTCTACCTGGGACATGATGCTATGGTCTGCCATAGCTTCAGGCTCTTAGCTGAAATCCAATCCCGTGCTCAGGCGGCCCTCCCCGGAGGCATACTTTCCACGTGATGGCCTTCCGTTCTTCAATAGCCGCGCACAGGATCGTAGAGGTCTATCAGCGCAAGCCCTTGCGCGCGCAAAGCCTGTGCGCTGCGACATGATCTGCGAGGCCAGCGGCATTGGACATCGCCTGACTAAGCCCAACCAACCTTGGACCAACGGCCAGCTCGAGCGGATGAACCGCACGATCAAGGAGGCCACGGCCAAACGCTTCCATTACGACAGTCACGACCAGCTTCGAGCACGTCTGAGGGACTTCATGGTGGCTTACAACTTCGCGCGCAGGCTCAGGACGCTCGGCAGCCTCACGCCATACGAATACGTCTGCAAAGTCTGGACATCAGAGCCTGACAGATTCATCCCAAACTCGATCCATCAGATGCCGGGGCTGAACATCTAGAATCAAGAAGCAGACATTAGCGGACGTTGCGCTATCAGATATCCTTCCATCGCGTTAGTAGCATCCTGTAAAATTGTTCCGCTGCGGGTGTGGCCTTGGCCTGGGGTGCACGCACGACGCCGACGGTCCGCGTGACTGTGGGGTCTTTCAGAGGTACGGTTGCGATCAGCGGATGCGGGTCTGCCGGAAGGGACATGCGGGGCAATGCCGCGACGCCCAGACCAGCCTCCACCAGACCGAGCGACGTGGAAAGATGCTGCACCTCATAGTAAGGTCTGGGTCGGACCTGAGCACCTGCAAGGGCAAGATCCATGATTAACCGGTTACCGCTTGCGCGTCCCACAGTTATAAATCGGTGATCCACCAGTTCGGCCCATGTTACCTGATCCCGTTCAGACAGTGGATGATCACGACGGCAGGCCAAGTAAAAAGGTTCCTCGATCAGCGGTTCGAACGCAACCTCGGGATCGTCGGCGCCGAGCAGCGTAATGCCGAAATCGACTTCGCGATTGATGACGCTTTGCAATACGTCATTCGCGCCGGCATCGACGATGCGAAAACGGATCGAAGGGTATTCTTCGATGAACTCGCCGATCACATCGGGAAGGAAGTAATAGGCCGCAGTCGGGATGCAGGCGATGCTGACCAGCCCTGACCTGCGCTCGGCAATCTCGCGCACGGAAAGCAGCGAGGTTTCCAGGTCGTCTAGGAGCCTTCGCGCCCTGGGCAGAAAGTCCCGTCCGACGGCGGTCAACGAGACTCGGCGGGTCGTTCGTTCCAGCAGTGAAACGCCGAGCGTTGCCTCCAGCTTCTGAATCCTCCGTGTGAGCGCGGGCTGGGACAAGTGGATGCTTTCCGATGCGGCGCGAAAGCTCCGCATCTCAGCGGTGGCGACAAAGGCCTTGAGGTCTTCCAGATCGATATTCATGCAAGCTGTGCAATTATCATTCAGATCATTGCATTTCACACATACCACGACTTCATGGCAAGGTTTTTCCATCCGGGGCGAGATGAAGCCCCGCCAGAGGAACACCAACAACATGACAAGAATTCCATGCGTGCTTATGCGTGGCGGTACGTCACGCGGTCCATTCTTTTTGTCGTCGGATTTGCCCCGGGATACATCCGCCCGCGATGCGGTTCTGATCGCGGCCATGGGTTCGGGGCATCCGCTGCAGATCGACGGGATCGGCGGCGGCAATCCATTGACCAGCAAGGTCGCCATCGTCGGCCCTAGCCAGCAGTCGGGCACCGATATCGACTACCTGTTCGCGCAGGTGAATGTCGAAAAGGCGCTGGTCGATACCGCGCCGAATTGCGGCAATATGCTTGCGGCGGTCGGCCCCTTCGCAATTGAGCAGGGTCTGATCGCAGCGAGCGATCCGGAAACCCGGATGACGATCCTGAACCTCAATACCGGAAAGCGGATCGAAGCGACGGTTCAAACGCCCGGCGGTTTGGTCAGCTATGAGGGTGAGACAGCCATCGCAGGCGTGCCGGGCACCGCAGCGCCTGTGCGGCTGGCCTTTCTTGATGCGGCGGGATCGAAAACTGGAAGGCTGCTACCGACTGGCGCGCTGCGTGACGCGGTGCAGGGCATTCCGGTCACACATTTCGACATGGCGGTGGCGGCTGTACTGGCGGCTGCGGGCAGTCTTGGCAAGACCGGCCGTGAATCGCCTGCCGAGTTGGATGCGGATCGTGACTTCATGGCGCGGCTTGAGGCGCTTCGGCTGGAGTCGGGGCAGCTGATGGGTCTCGGCAGTGTCGCCGAAATGGTCATCCCGAAACCCATCCTGCTGGCACGGCCGACCGCTGGCGCAACCATCAGCGCGCGCTATTTCATGCCCCATGCCTGCCATACTGCTGTGGCGATCACTGGCGCCGTCTGCATCGCGGCAGCCTGCTGCACAGAAGGCACCGTCGCGCACGATCTGGCAAGTCTGCCCGAGGCCGATGCGCAGGGACGCAGGCTACTGGTTATCGAGCATCCGTCCGGCCGCACGCCGGTTGAGATCGAACAGGATCCGGGAACCGGAGAAATTCGCCGCGTTTCGGTCATTAGAACTGCACGCAGGCTCTTCGACGGCTTCGTGCATATCCGCGACAAAGTCGCATAATCTATTCCCAAGGAGGAGGAAAACCACATGAAATTGCTGAGCAAATCCAGCATCCCTTCGTTGCTTCTGGGGGCGGCTGCGGTCCTCGCCATGCCTATCTCGTCGACAGCGCAGGACTTCGCGGGCGAGACAATCGAATGGACTATTCCATTTGGCGTGGGCGGCGGCACGGACGTATGGGCACGGTTCTTCGCGCCGCAACTGTCTGAGGCGCTGCCCGGCAAACCAACGGTCGTGGTGCTGAACGTTCCCGGAGGCGGCTCGATCTCGGGCGCGAACCAGTTCGCCATGCGCGCAAGCGATGATGGGCTGTCGATCCTCGGCACCTCGGCCTCGACCCAATACCCGGCCATTCTTGGCGACCCGCGCGTTCGCTATGACTATGCCGAGTGGACAGCGGTTCTGGCCTCGCCCACTGGCGGCGTGGTCTATATCGATCCGAAATATGGCGTCACTGGTCCGCAGGATATCGAGAAACTGCGCGCCGAGGAGATCCGCTTTGCGAGCCAGGGCGCCACCGCGCTGGAAATGCCGGTTCTGCTGGGCTTCAAGATGCTAGGACTGAACATCAAGCCGGTTTTCGGAATGGAAAGTCGCGGCGCCGGTCGTTTGGCATTCGAGCGCGGCGAGGCCGGAATCGATTTTCAGACCAGTTCGGCCTATCTCAGCAGCGTTTCGCCGCTGGTTGATGGGGGCAAGGCCGTGCCCCTTTTCTCACTTGGCGTAGTCAATGCCGATGGAGATATCGAGCGCGATCCTTCTTTCCCGGACATGCCGACCTTTGTCGAGTTCTACGAACAGGCAACAGGAGCCAAGCCCGAGGGAGAGGCTTTCGAGGCATGGAAGGCGCTGATGCTCGCCGGGTTCTCACTTCAGAAAATGGTGGTGCTGCCAAAGGATGCGCCAGACGAAGTGATCGCGGCCTATGGAGATGCCGCACGAGACATCGTCGAGGCACCCGATTTCCGAAAACGGGCCGGTGACGAGATTGGTGTCTATGAACAGCTTGTCGGGCCTGACGCAGATGCGGCGCTGAAAGGGGCATTGACCCTCGATCCCGGCATTCGTGACTTTCTGACCAACTGGCTGTCAGAAGACTACAACGTTCGCATGTGACGCCAGAGGCAGAGCCGAGCAGGCTCTGCCAACGCTTTCGGGGAGGAAATCTCAATGCTAGATACTGCGCTTGCGGCGCTTGGGCAGGTCATGTCCGGTGGCCATATCGCTTTTCTTATCCTTGGTGTCTGCGTCGGCCTGATTGTCGGCATCCTGCCCGGTCTTGGTGGTATCGCAGGCATGTCCATCCTGCTGCCGTTCCTTTATGGCATGGATCCGACCTCGGCGCTTGGAATGCTGATCGGCATGGTTGCCGTCATTCCAACGGGTGACACCTTCACCTCTGTCATGATGGGTATTCCCGGCTCCAGCGCCAGTCAGGCAACGGTTCTGGATGGCTTTCCAATGGCCAAGCGAGGCGAGGCTGCGCGCGCGCTGTCGGCGGCCTTTACCAGCTCGCTTCTTGGTGGCGTGATCGGGGCGCTTGTGCTCTCGGTCGCCATCATCATCGCCCGACCACTAGTCCTATCTTTCTCGTCAGCTGAACTGTTCATGTTGACAATCTTTGGTCTTTCAATGGTGGCGGTCCTGTCTGGGCGAAGTCTGACCAAGGGTATTGCCGCAGCCGGCATTGGACTTGTCATAGGTGCGATCGGGACTGCGCCTGCAACGGGCGAAGCCCGCATGACCTTCGGCATAGATTACCTCTATGATGGCGTGCCGCTGGTCGTGGTTGCCATGGGCCTGTTTGCCATCCCCGAGGTCATTGACCTTCTCAAGCGCGGTACGGCAATCTCGGAAACCACCGAGCTTGGCGGCGGCTGGGGCAAGGGAATGCGCGACGTGTTGCGTCACCCATGGCTCGTGGCGCGTTGTGCAAGCTTTGGATGCGTGATCGGTGCACTTCCGGGACTTGGTGGTGCCGTTGTGGACTGGATCGCTTACAGCCATGTGGTTCAGACCAGCCGTGACAAGTCGCAATTCGGCAAAGGTGACGTGCGTGGCGTGATTGCGCCCGAATCGGCGAACAATGCCTGCCAGGGCGGCGCGCTGATCCCGACGCTGCTGTTCGGTGTTCCCGGCTCGGGTTCGATGGCGGTGTTCCTCGGCGGCATGGTGCTGCTGGGTATCCAGCCTGGCGTCACGATGGTCGAGACACGGCTTGACCTGACCTACACGATCATCTGGTCGCTGGCCTTGGCCAATGTCGTCGGGGCTGCGCTTTGTGTCCTGGTGGCACGGCAGGTGGCCCGCCTCACACAGGTGCCTTTCGTCTATCTCGCACCCTTCATGGTGATGATCGCCATGTTCGCCGCATTCCAGGCGTCGCGGTCAATGGCCGATTTGGTCGCGCTGATCGTGATGGGCGCAGTCGGCATCTACATGCGCCGCTTCGGCTGGCCTCGTCCTGCGTTGCTGATCGGCTTTGTGCTGGCACCTGGCGCCGAGAACTATCTCTATCAGGCGGTACAGTTCTATGACTGGGGTTGGATCACGCGACCGGGCGTCATGATCATTGCGCTGATCACCATCGTCTCGGTCTATCTGGGACTTCGGTTCGGTGCCGAGATCTCCAGCGAAGGCGATAGCGACGCTGCGGATCAGCAGACCCGTGGCCGTCAGATCGCCTTTGCCGGACTTCTGTTCCTTGTCGCCGCCTATTGCGTCTTCGAAGCTGCACAGCTGACCTTCCTTGGCATGATCTTCCCGCTTGTCATCGGCGTTCTGGCACTTATCGCATCGCTGGTGGTAATTCTGCGGATCAGGTCTGGTCGTGTCGCGGAAGTCCACGATGACGACGCGAGCGCTACTTCGGCCGGAAAATCTTCGGGCCGCGAGAAGTACCTGGCGGTGTTCGCGGGGGTCGTCGCACTGATCTGGCTGATCGGCTTCATCCCGGCCATGATGATCTTTTTCCCGGCTTTCCTGATTGTTGCCGGCAAAGCCCGGCCGCTGAGCGCTGCCCTAGAGTCCAGACTCATTGATTGTCATAGCCAGAAGATGACGGCGGCGGCCAAAGCGATGGCCGACAGGAAGACCTTGGGGCATCTGTCGTAGCGGGTGGCGATCCGGCGCCAGTCCTTG
>NZ_JANAVZ010000031.1:0-2500 GCF_025195095.1 Paracoccus maritimus
CGACCTTCAGGTTATGAGCCTGACGAGCTACCGGGCTGCTCTACCCCGCGCCAATTGCATCGCGGTGATCTGCGGTGCTTTTGTCATCGTTTCAGAGAGTTTCCGTTTCTTTCCAGGTCTGGCGGTGACCTACTCTCCCACGTCTTGAGACGCAGTACCATTGGCGCTACGGCACTTAACGGCCGAGTTCGGGATGGGATCGGGTGTTTTGCTCGTGCTAAAGCCACCAGACCGGGAAAGAAACGGATCGGCGCTGCCCCTTTCGGGGCGATGTTGTCCAAGGATGCTTTTGGAAGAAGTCCTGCTTCTTCCGGATCAAATCAAGCCTATCGAGCCATTAGTACCGGTCAACTGAACGCATTGCTGCGCTTACATCTCCGGCCTATCGACGTGGTGGTCTTCCACGGCTCTCAAGGGATACCTTGTTTTGAGGGGGGCTTCCCGCTTAGATGCCTTCAGCGGTTATCCTGTCCGTTCATAGCTACCCAGCACTGCCGTTGGCACGACAACTGGTCCACCAGTGGAACGTTCACCCCGGTCCTCTCGTACTAGGGGCAACTCCTCTCAAGTATCCAACACCCACGGCAGATAGGGACCGAACTGTCTCACGACGTTCTAAACCCAGCTCACGTACCTCTTTAAACGGCGAACAGCCGTACCCTTGGGACCTGCTCCAGCCCCAGGATGAGATGAGCCGACATCGAGGTGCCAAACGATGCCGTCGATATGGACTCTTGGGCATCATCAGCCTGTTATCCCCAGCGTACCTTTTATCCGTTGAGCGATGGCCCTTCCACTCGGGACCACCGGATCACTATGGCCGTCTTTCGACTCTGCTCGACTTGTCAGTCTTGCAGTCAGGCTGGCTTCTGCCATTGCACTCAACGAGCGATTTCCGACCGCTCTGAGCCAACCTTCGCGCGCCTCCGTTACTGTTTGGGAGGCGACCGCCCCAGTCAAACTACCCGCCACGCAGGGTCCCGGATCCGGATAACGGACCGCGGTTAGACATCAAGAGTGCGAAGGGCGGTATCTCAAGGATGGCTCCACGAGAACTAGCGTTCCCGCTTCAAAGCCTACCGCCTATCCTGCACATCGCAATCCTGATGCCAGTGCGAAGCTGTAGTAAAGGTGCATGGGGTCTTTCCGTCTAACCGCGGGAAGTCTGCATCTTCACAGACAATTCAATTTCGCTGAGTCCACATTTGAGACAGCGGGGAAGTCGTTACGCCATTCGTGCAGGTCGGAACTTACCCGACAAGGAATTTCGCTACCTTAGGACCGTTATAGTTACGGCCGCCGTTTACCGGGGCTTCAATTCAATGCTTGCACATCTCCTTTTAACCTTCCGGCACCGGGCAGGCGTCAGACCCTATACGTCGCCTTGCGGCTTCGCAGAGCCCTGTGTTTTTAGTAAACAGTCGCCACCCCCTGGTTTGTGCCCCCGACCGACAGTTGCCTGCCAATCGGGCCTCCTTCTCGCGAACTTACGGAGGTATTTTGCCGAGTTCCTTAAATGTGGTTCTCTCAAGCGCCTTGGTATTCTCTACCAGTCCACCTGTGTCGGTTTCGGGTACGGTCTCATGGAGGGCTATTTCCAGGAACCCCTCAGCAGCCCATTCAATCCGATAAGGATGAACTACCTTCGGGATCCGTCACCATCTCCTGGCCCAGGAATATTAACCTGGTTCCCATCGACTACGCCTTTCGGCCTCGCCTTAGGGGCCGGCTTACCCTGCTCAGATTAGCTTTAAGCAGGAACCCTTGGACTTTCGGCGACAGGGTCTCTCACCCTGTTTGTCGCTACTCATGTCAACATTCTCACTTCTGATCACTCCACCGGATGCCTCACGGCCCGGCTTCACAGTCAGAACATTGCCTCCGTTGCATCCGAGGACGCAAAAGAGGCAGCGTTCTATATCACAGAACGCTCCGCTACCACGCACGTAAACGTGCATCCAAAGCTTCGGCTCGTGGCTTGAGCCCCGTTACATCTTCGCCGCAAGACAGCTTGATTAGACCAGTGAGCTGTTACGCTATCTTTAAAGGATGGCTGCTTCTAAGCCAACCTCCTGGTTGTTTTGGCCGTCTCACATGCTTTCCCACTTAGCCACGAATTGGGGGCCTTAGCTGTTGGTCAGGGTTGTTTCCCTCTCCACGACGGACGTTAGCACCCGCCGTGTGTCTCCCGGATAGTCCTCTCGGGTATTCGGAGTTTGCTTAGACTCAGTAAGGCTGTGGGCCCCCATCATCCATGCAGTGCTCTACCCCCCGAGGGATACGTCCGAGGCGCTACCTAAATAGCTTTCGCGGAGAACCAGCTATCTCCGAGTTTGATTGGCCTTTCACCCCTAGGCACAAGTCATCCCGACCTTTTTCAACAGGTGTGGGTTCGGCCCTCCAGTTGGTGTTACCCAACCTTCAGCCTGCTCATGCCTAGATCACTCGGTTTCGGGTCTGATCCGTCTAACTCTGTCGCCCATTTAAGACTCGCTTTCGC
>NZ_JANAVZ010000032.1 GCF_025195095.1 Paracoccus maritimus
ATGAAAATGACGACCGAGGAAGCCTTTGTTAAGGTTTTGCAGTTGCATGGGATAGAGCATGCATTTGGGATCATCGGTTCAGCGATGATGCCTGTGTCTGATCTTTTTCCGCGTGCCGGGATCACGTTCTGGGACTGTGCGCACGAGACGAATGCGGGTCTGATGGCGGACGGGTTCACGCGTTCGACGGGCAAGATGTCGATGGCGATCGCGCAGAACGGCCCTGGCGTGACGGGGTTCGTGACGCCTGTGAAGACGGCCTACTGGAACCATACGCCGCTGCTTCTGGTGACGCCGCAGGCTGCCAACAAGACGATCGGGCAGGGCGGTTTTCAGGAGATGGAGCAGATGCGGCTGTTTGCCGACTGCGTCTGTTACCAGGAGGAGGTCCGCGACGCCTCGCGCATCCCCGAGGTGCTGAACCGGGTGATCATGCAGGCCTGGCGCAACTCGGCGCCGGCGCAGATGAACATCCCGCGCGACTTCTGGACCCAGGTGATCGACGTGGAGCTGCCGCAGGTGGTGGCGTTCGAGCGTCCGGCGGGCGGCGAGCAGGCGGTGTCCGAGGCCGCGAGGCTGCTGAGCGAGGCCAAATTCCCGGTGATCCTGTCTGGGGCGGGCGTGGTCCTGTCGGGGGCGATCCCCGACCTTGTCCAGCTGGCCGAGCGTCTGGATGCGCCGGTCTGTTCGAACTATCAGCACAATGACAGCTTCCCGGGCAGCCATCCTCTGGCGATGGGCCCCCTGGGGTATAACGGGTCCAAGGCGGGGATGGAGATCATCCAGAAGGCCGATGTGGTGCTGGCCCTGGGCACGCGGCTGAACCCGTTCTCGACCCTGCCGGGCTACGGGATCGATTACTGGCCCAAGGACGCCCGGATCATCCAGGTCGACATCAATGCCGACCGGATCGGACTGACCAAGAAGGTGACGGTGGGCATCCAGGGCGACGCGGCCAAGGTGGCGCGCGGCATTCTGGGCCAGCTTTCGGCGGATGCCGGCGATGCCGGTCGCGCGGAACGCCGCGCGCTTGTCGCGCAGACCAGGTCGCGTTGGGCGCAGGAATTGTCCAGCCTGGATCACGAGGAGGACGATCCCGGCACCGAATGGAACGAGGGCGCGCGCAGCCGCGACGCCGATCTGATGAGCCCGCGTCAGGCCTGGCGCGCGATCATGCAGGCGGTTCCGGCCGAGGCCATCGTCAGCTCGGACATCGGCAACAACTGCGCCATCGGCAATGCCTATCCCAGCTTCGAGGCGGGCCGCAAATACCTGGCGCCGGGCCTGTTCGGCCCCTGCGGCTATGGCTTCCCGGCGATCCTGGGGGCCAAGATCGGCAATCCGGACACGCCGGTGATCGGGTTTGCGGGCGACGGCGCCTTCGGGATCTCGATGAACGAGATGACGGCCTGCGGCCGCGACGACTGGCCGGCGATCACGATGGTGATCTTCCGCAACTACCAGTGGGGCGCGGAAAAGCGCAACACGACGCTGTGGTATGACAACAACTTCGTGGGCACCGAGCTGGACCGCGGCACCTCCTATGCGGGCATTGCGCAGGCCTGCGGGGTGAACGGGGTGCAGGTGAAATCCGCCGAGGAGCTGACCGATGCCCTGCACCAGGCGGTCGAGCGTCAGATGAAGGAAGGCGAGACCACCTTCATCGAGGTTCTGCTGAACCAGGAACTGGGCGAGCCGTTCCGGCGCGACGCGATGAAGAAGCCGGTGCCGGTCGCCGGGATCGACGCGTCGGACATGCGTCCGCAGAAGGGCGCGGCAGCCTGATCCTGGCCTGATCGCAGCCTGTCCCGGCCCGGCGGCCTCGGCCGCCGGGCCCCTCCAGAGGAGCTTTCCCCATGACCCGTCCCCTGACCGGTCCCGCGACAGGCCTTGCCGCGCGGCTGCCGGGCCGTGCCCGCCTGCACGATCTGTTTCCGGGCTTTGCCGTTTCGGTTCTTGTCGCGGCCACCGCGCAGTTTTTGTCGGAACATTACGGCGCGCCGGCGATGCTTCTGGCGCTGCTTCTGGGTCTGTCGCTGAACTTCCTGGCCGAGTCGGGCACGCGGACCGCGCCCGGCATCGAGGTGACCGCCCGCACCGTGCTGCGGCTGGGGGTGGCGCTGCTGGGGGCGCGGATCAGCGTCGAGATGCTGGCCGGGCTTGGCGGCCCGGCGATCGCGCTGGTGGTGTCGGGGGTGGTGCTGACCATCGGCTTCGCGCTGCTGGCCAGCCGGTTCGTGGGCCGCGGCTGGCGGTTTGCGCTGCTGACCGGGGGCTCGGTGGCGATCTGCGGCGCCTCGGCGGCGATGGCCATCGCCGCGGTGCTGCCGCGGCACGAGAAATCCGAACGCGACCTGGTCTTCACGGTGCTGTCGGTGACGGTGCTGTCGACGGTGGCGATGGTGGTCTATCCGATGCTGTCGGGTCTGTTCGGCTTTACCGCCCGCGATTCCGGCGTGTTTCTGGGCGGCACCATCCATGACGTGGCGCAGGTGGTCGGCGCGGGGTTCTCCATCGGGCCCGAGACCGGCGAGACCGCGACACTGGTCAAGCTGATCCGGGTGTCGATGCTGGCGCCGGTGGTGCTGTGCTTCTCGCTGGTCATTCGCCAGATGGGGCTGGCGGATCTGTCCGAGGGCAGGCGCCCGCCGCTGCTGCCGGGCTTCGTGCTGGGCTTTCTGGTGCTGGCGGCGCTGAACTCGATCGGGCTGATCCCGCAGGTGCTGGCGGACTGGGCCGGCGCGCTCAGCCGGTGGGCGCTGCTGATCGCGATCGCGGCGGTGGGCATCAAGACCTCGCTGGCGCGGATGCTGGACGTCGGCTCGGGTGCGATCGCGCTGATGGTCGCCGAGACCGTGTTCCTGGGCGTCTTCATCGTCGCCGGCCTGCATTTCCTGGGCTGAGCCGGTGCACGCGGTCTTCGCCCCCCGTCCGTCGCAGGCCGGGCCCGGGCCGGGCCCGATCCCGTCCTGCCCCGCAGCCGTTCTTCCCTGACCGAAAGGCTTCGCCGATGAAACCGCTGGAACGTCTCTTCGACACGGCCCGCGCCGATCCGCGCCACATCATCCTGCCCGAGGGCGACGACCCGCGTGTCGCGCGCGCTGCCGCGCTGCTGGCCGAAGGGGGGCTGGCGCGGGTGACGCTGATGAACGGCCCCGAGATCCCCGGCGTCACCGCGCTGCGCCCGGCCGAGGCGCCGGACCTGGTCGAATTGTCGGCGCATTGGCACCAGATGCGGGCGGCCCGCGGCATGACCGCCGAACGGGCGCTGGAGGAGATGCGCGATCCGATCCGGCAGGCCGCGATGCGGGTCAGGCTGGGACAGGCCGACGGCACCCTGGGCGGCGCGGTCGCCACCACCGCCGAGACGGTGCGCGCGGCGTTGCAGATCATCGGCCGCGCCGAGGGGGCGGGGATCGTGTCCAGCTTCTTCCTGATGCTGTCCTGCGGCCCCGAGGCGCCGATCCGGGGCGGCATGATCTTCGCCGATTGCGGCCTCGTCATTCAGCCCGACGCGGCCGAGCTGGCCGCCATCGCCCGTTCGGCCGCGCAATCCTGCCGGCAGGTGCTGGCCGAGACGCCGCGCGTGGCGCTGTTGTCCTTCTCGACCGCGGGCTCGGCCGACCATCCCAGCCTGGCCCGGATCCACGAGGCGCTGGCGCTGATCCGGGCGGCCGAACCCGATCTGGAAGTCGATGGCGAGATCCAGTTCGACGCCGCGCTGGACGACGCCATCCGCGCCAGGAAGGCCCCCGGCAGCCGGCTGACCGGACGCCCCAATGTCTTCATCTTCCCCGACCTCGCCTCGGGCAATATCGGCTACAAGATCGCCCAACGCCTCGGCGGGCTCGACGCCATCGGACCCATCCTGCAAGGCCTCGCAAAACCCGCAAACGACCTGTCGCGCGGATGCACAACAAAAGACATCATCAACGCGGCAGTCATAACAAATATACAAACAATAAAAAAATGAGGCGAGAACCTCAGGACCAGAACCGGCAAAGCTGAAGACGCGCAGAAAGGCCACTATCCGCGCGCTGAAAACGCACATCGCCGCCATGCTGAGAGGCGACGGTCGACACGATGGCCAGTCCCAGCCCCACGCCTGACGCATCCGCACTGTTGCGGCCGCGCTGAAAGGCGCCGGTCAGCCGGTCGAGATCGTCCCCGGTCAGGACCGACCCGCGATCCGTGACGGTGATCCACGCGTCGTCGGCATCACCGTCCACCGCCACCTCGGCCTCGCGGCCATATTTGAGGGCGTTGTCGATCAGGTTCGACAGCGCGC
>NZ_JANAVZ010000033.1 GCF_025195095.1 Paracoccus maritimus
CCGCCGACTTCCCTATGCGCCGATGCCCAACCTGCCAAGGCATCGACTACGGCAAGGGCTGCCCGAAATGCGCAAAGCAGCCGCAGGAAGAAGAGGAGCCGCTCCAGAGGACGTTCGGGGAAGGGGACGGGCGGCACAGCGAGAGCGAAAGCGCCAGCGAAGCTCGCGCAAATCGCCGCGTTAGGGCCTTCAGCGCCGAGGACGAGTTCATCGTACCAAGCACCTATCGCGGGCCGATCCTCCCGGCGCCATCGGCCAATGAACGATGGGTCGATGTCCTGAGCGACGCGAGTTTTCAGAGGATCGAAAAGCTGAAGTTCGGACCCGATTTCTCGAGCGAGGGATCGCACAGGACCGTGACTTGGCTAAACGAGAACCAATTTGCGATAGCCAAGAATTTCCGTGTCTTCCGGGTGACGGTGCCGAGCGGTGCGACCGAAGAGATGTTCAGAACACCAGCCTGGCGCGAGCGGTCCATTTCTGACATGGCTGCGCTGGACGACGGCGCCATCGTTGTCTGCGGGGAAAGATTCTGGGCGCATGTCTGGAGGGACGGTCAGCAGTGGGCAAAGGGCCATGATTCTCCTTTCGCCTGCAATCCGGATTGGGATCGGGTGAGCGTTTCAAAATCTGGCCAACTCGTTCGAACAGGCTTGACCACACACGAAGTCAGCAAGAGCTGGATCTTTGGCTTTAGTGGTTTCGGCGAAAACACTAATTACAAGGGACATGAGTTCTTCTTGTTCGAGAACCCACATGAACGCACGCCAAAGTCCTCGTTTGTTCTTGATTGGGGATATGGTGAGCTGAGGACCGGCACGACCGAGATAACTTGGTCTCCCTCCGAACGCTTCCTCGGGCTACATGACTTGTCTGGATCCGCACCCGTTGTTCTCGACCTGCTTGATGAGAAGCAGAAGTCGCCAATCTCCGGACGGCGGATGAAGCCTAACGAGGGGTTCATCCACGGGATCGCATGGCATCCCGTCCGTGACATTCTGGCAACCAGCTACCACATTTGGGCTGATCAATCGGCTGGAGTTCAGCGATTCGGATTCGCAATTCTAGATGCTGCAACGGGCAACCAGCTTTTCGATCAAGCCGTCTCAAGAAGTGATTATTCTACCTGCCTCGATTGGTGCAGCACAGGCCGCCGTATCGCAATAGGCGGCAACGATCATGCCGTAATCCTTTGGGATTTAGTTACTGGTAGCGGTCAGCAACTTCTCGGTCACCGAGGCAAAGTCAAAGAGGTGCGTTTCAGCCCCGATGGTCAACGTCTTGCAAGTTCATCTGAGGATGAAAACTGGAAGAGGCGAACCATAATCTGGGGGTGCCATGCTCCGTACCCAAAGCTCGCAGAGTTTGATGGCAGCATACATGAATACAGCAAGATCCGTAGCTCTCCATGGAGTTCCTCAGGGCGGCGACTTCTTGCTTCTCATCGAGACGGCATCCGCGTGATGGAGTTGCAATAGTGATTAGTCCTTCGGAGGAACTCGGAACGGGCGCCGAAAGCGAACCACTCATTCGTCTGTCGGATTGTACGACAGCAGCATACGGCTTGGATGCTGAATTTTGCCTTACTCCAAGACGAGCGCGCCTTGGCTGAGACGTGTGCACTGTTCAAGGTCACGCACCTTCATGATCGCTCGGAGGTATCAGTTGCTAGCTGATCTAGAGAAGAACCGCTATCTGCTTTGGCGCAGATTGCGCCAGATCGCATCTCTCCTGTTGGCGTTGCTCTCAGCCTACAGCCTCTGGTCGAGTTCCGCCATTCACTCGCTGATCGGAGAGAGGGTATCGATAGTCATCGGTATCCTGATCATCGTCGCATCTGCTACGCGCCTCGTTCAGGGCGAGGTGCGATACATGAATGAAGAGTATGGGCTGACCTTGTTCTCTCCGGGTCGAGGAACGCTACGCCAGCGCAGCACCCTAGGTGCTGGCCGGTTCTTGAGCCTGTTCGAACTGATGACAAAGTTTCGCAACCGAGAAGGTGCGATCAGGTTCGGCAGACCCATTCCTGCACATCGCTTTCTCGGCCTCGGGCGAAACTGCCTCGTCGGGCCTCCCGACGATCGCCATTTGATCACTGTGGCAGCAAACCGGTCGGGTAAAGGTACGGGAGCATTGATCCCGAACCTGTTGACGTATCCCGGCTCGGCTCTCGTGCTCGACCCCAAGGGAGAACTTGCTCAGATAACTGCCGCGAAACGCGGGAACGGTGGTGGTAGAGTGAAGCACAGTCTTGGACAAGCAGTGCATGTCTTCGACCCTGAGGAGCTAGTTACCAATCATTCGAGGTCATCCTGGAACCCGCTCAGTGAGATTGACCTTCACGATCCAAACCTGGTGCAACGGGTAGGAAGCATCTGCAGCGCGCTATTGCCGGAGCGCCTCGACTCCGGAAGTCACGACTACTTCACCAAGCAGGCGCGCAGCCTGCTAGAGTGCTATATCCTTCATGTCTTCGAGGTCGAACCGCTTGAGAACCATAATCTGGTCTTCGTAAGAAAGCTGATCCGTAATGCGGACGTTGAACTCTCGTCGCTTTACAACAGTGAAATGTCTGCGCCGGAGGTCGACCCATCCACAATTATACCGGATCCCCATGATCAGCTTTTTCACTTTATGACCTTTAATCAGCCAAACTACACAGAATCTATTTCTGACAAGATTGTTGGAGTCGCACAAAGCATGCTCCATGCAGATCCCGGAGAACGGAGCGGCGTCATGAAAGAACTCGACAACGCAACAAAATTTCTTGACTATAGAATGTTCGAGCGGTCACTGACGAAGTCCGACTTCAAGCTGAGCGATTTGAAGAACTCCCAGACTACCGTCTACATTTGCCTTTCTTCTCTTTCACTTTCAGAGTCGCCTCGCGCAATTGCATATCTCTTCTTCTATTTGGCGCTCGGGGAAATGGAAAGGAACAAAAGAAAGCCGAGGCACAGCATTCTCTTTGCAATCGATGAATTCTATTCTCTAGGCTATATGGCTCCAATCGAACGTGCAATGGGCTTCATAGCCGGGTCTGGCGTCAAGCTTTGGCTGATCATGCAACACATCGGTCAACTGCAGGCGCTCTACCCCAAGACCTGGGATAACTTTCTCCGGAATTGCTATGCACAACAGTTTTTTGGCGACCAGAAGCCAGAGAATCTAGACTATCTTGAGAAGACAATTGGCCAGAGATACTTAAAGCGAAAGGATGGAACAGAAGCGACCTCACCCCTAATATCTGCGCAAGAGCTCGCTACAAACTACTTTGTTCGCGATTCTAGAAGGCAGATTGTCCTGTTTGCTCAAGAGCCAGCAGCGCAGCTGGAACTTATGGACTATTACAATTTCTTCCCAAAGAGTGACTACAATGATGACGACCGAAGTTGAGCCTCCTGAGAGGAGAACGCTACCGATGTTGTTCTGTTTCTCCCAGTTGAGAACGTCGCACATGCAAAGGAGGTAATTTCAGAACTATGTGTGATCAGCAATTTTGCATATAGTTCAAGGCGTAAGTGGCGGAGAGGGTTGGACGTCAGGCCCATCCTCTCCGCCACTTGCCCTCGCGAAAGCGTTCTCCCAATCCGGCTGCGGCCGGATTTTCTCGTTGTATTCGAGGGTTATGCGGGAAGGGCAGAGCACTGACCCCGCCGCCAGTAGGGCCGGAAGTGTATGCCTCCGGGGAGGGCCGCCTGAGCACGGGATTGGATTTCAGCTAAGAGCCTGAAGCTATGGCAGACCATAGCATCATGTCCCAGGTAGAGGTTCTCTCGGTCACGGATACAGGC
>NZ_JANAVZ010000034.1 GCF_025195095.1 Paracoccus maritimus
CGGCCTGTATCCGTGACCGAGAGAACCTCTACCTGGGACATGATGCTATGGTCTGCCATAGCTTCAGGCTCTTAGCTGAAATCCAATCCCGTGCTCAGGCGGCCCTCCCCGGAGGCATACAAGCTTAAAGTCGAAACGCGCGCCGATTTCATTCTGAACGCTCTTGCCTGACGCCACGGGCCTTGCTGAGCAATTGGACCAGAGACCTGCCTGCTCCCGGATCGGACAAAACCTTCGAAGATTCCTATATTCCCGTTGTAAGGCAGCGTGCGATGGCGTCGCGCGTCCGCTGCCCAGCCCCTATATTGTCAACCGATGTCCTGAACGCCCGGACTTGCTCCCGCACATATCGTGCGGAGCCTGAAGTTATGAGGTGTCTTATGACTCTTGCCTTGCTCGACAGGTCGCAGACCATGTGGACGGGATCTTTCGCAGGGATGTCCTGCATGGCCGCGGCGATGATCCTGCTACCACTGGGCGACACATCGTCGAAGCTTCTGACAGAGAAACTGAATCCGATTGAAGTCGCGACCGCGCGCGTTCCTGCCCAAGCGGCCTTCCTCCTGCCGGCAGCGGTGCTACTACGCAGGCGCCTCCGTGGCGCAATGCTCTCTCCGATCGTCGCGCTGTCCGGTCTGCTGGTGATGATCACCCTCATCTGCCTTATAGGCGCCTTCGCGGTCATGCCGATTGCCACCGCGATCGCCATTTTTTTCGTTGAGCCTTTGATCCTGACGTTGCTGGCAGGTCCACTCCTGGGCGAGACAGTCGGACAGCGGCGCCTCGCAGCAGTCGGCGCAGGGCCCGTCGGAGCCCTTATCGTGATCCGGCCAGGACCGGAGTTTGGATCGCCGCGCTACTGCCGCTCCTCGCGGCCGCCTCCTATGCGCTCAACATGATCGTCCTCCGTCGTGCCACGCGCACGCGCTCCGGGTTGACCATTCAGTGCGGCGCCACAATTTATGCCTGCCTCGGCATGGTAGCGCTTTCGTTCGGGCTTCACACATCGGGGCTTTCCACCCCGGACCCTGGCACTCTTACGACTTCTACCTTGGCCCTGATTTTGGGAAGCGGCCACCTCGCCGCTGCAAGCTATGTCCTGATCGCCGAAGCCTTTCGCCACGCTGAAGCCGGTCTCTTGGCACCATTCCAGTATCTCGAGATCATCGGCGCCACCGCCGCCGGCTTTCTGGTTTTCGGAGACTTTCCAGATCGGATGACCTGGCTGGGGATCGCGGTCATCCTCGCCTCGGGCCTTTACGTCGTCTACCGGGAGAGATCACATGCGCCGGCTTCCATGCTGCCGACCGCCCACAAGACCCGGAGAGTCCGGCCTCGGTGATAGTGTCATCATCAGCGTGACGGCATGGGGCTGAGAACGCCCATGTCGATGCTGACAGCCTCGAGATGATGGGCCATGGTATGATGAGCGGCTGTCCCGTCGCCGGCGGCAATCGCGTCGACGACCTGTTCGTGATGATCGCCATGCACACGTGTGAACTCTTCCACGCCAACTCGCCGATAGGTGCGATCCCATTCCCTCTGCCAGACCGCACGGCATCGGGCACTCGAAAAATGACGCAGGAGGGCAATCAAGAGCGGGTTGCGCGTGACATGCGCGATCGACTGGTGGAAGGCGTCATCGGCGCGTTCGCAGCCCGCGCGATCGCGCGCCTCACGCCCTTCGGCAACGCGCTTGCGCAGAAGGGTGATGTCATCTTTCACGCGGCGCGCCGCGGCGGCCGCCGCCACCTGCGGCTCGAGCAAACGCCGCGCGTCCATCAGGTCCGCGGGTGTCGTTGCTTCAAGTAGCAGCGTGTCCTTGACCGGGCGGCCCAGGGGTATCCGGCCACGGAAGGTCCCTTGCCCGACATGCCGCCAGATCTCGCCCTCCGCTTCAAGAGTCGCGAGCGCGGTTCGGAGCGTCTCTCGACTGCACCCAACAAGATTCTTCAGCTCGCGTTCCGGCGGTAGTCGATCTCCCGACGCGGGCGCCCGCTCCTCAAGAATCTGCCACAGTCGCGCACGCACCCGATCCTTTGTTATCCTCATCGTCTCCCCCTTCCAGGCCAGTTGTAGATCAAAGGTCTTACCGGGCAAATGCCTCGTACTGTCGGGCGTGCGTCCACTTGCCCAAGCGAGCGGCGGCCCGGTTCGTCCACTACCCGGAAATCAATTCAAGGCTCTCGAGCTTCAGGATTACCTGATGCACGCAGTTGTCGACGTCGGGAACTTCCGTCTAAATGCACAACACCGGTGCTTCCGGAATCTCGTAGGTATCTGAGATGTCAGTGGACTCCTCGATCCTACCTTCTCGACCGAACTTGTAGAGGCCTTTCCGTGTCCCCCATCAGCGCCTATGGCACAGATTTGAGGTTGTGATTTAAGGAGGATTTGGGCTTCGTCGTAGTGACGAAGGAACGAAGATGAAGCCCAAATCCTCCAATACAAAATCGCCGACCAAGCCCCCTGCAGATCGAGTGGTCAAAGACATCCGGCGTCAGACCCGTCGCCATTTCTCGGCCGAGGACAAGATCCGCATCGTGCTTGAAGGTCTGCGCGGTGATGACAGCATTGCCGAGCTATGCCGCAAAGAGGGCATAGCGCAGAGCCTGTACTACACCTGGTCGAAGG
>NZ_JANAVZ010000035.1 GCF_025195095.1 Paracoccus maritimus
GTTCGTGCGCCGACACCGTTCGCAACCAACCTCAGCCAGTTGACGAGCAAAGCATAGTCGACGCCTTCGCGCTTTGGAACCACTCGGCGGCTGCGCTGGCATTCGATTTTCGGATATAAAGGGGCTTGCAGCCGCCTCTCTGGACTGGACAGGCGAAGAAGGAACGAACATCTTGGGAAGTAGGGGCGTGCTCAAGGATCGGGTCTCATGCAAAGTCCGTGTCTGCGAGAGACCTTGTCCTAGCCATGTCCACGCCGAAGACATGACTCTGCCTAGTAGAAAGCTAAGGGAGTTCTCAAGATGAGCAAGAAGCCCGAGCCTATTACGCCAAAATTCAATGCTGCTGCGGCACCGCGCAAGCCGCCCGAGAAGCCCGTGCCTCCGAAGCCTACGCCCCCTAAAATTCAATACAGCGCTCCCAGGCCGCCAGGTCCAGGCATGGGAGGCAGGTCCCAGTCTGCAGCCTCACCGAAAACCTCCACAAAGGCTGCGAGCCAGGCAGCGCAGGCGAAGACTGCTCCAAAAGTATCTCAGACGCCTGCTTCCTCTCAAAAGAAGGCGGCGAGTGTCAATCAACCGGGCAAGGGAACGGCCTTGAAGCAACAGTTCGCTCGGGCATCAGCGAAGGGCCACGTCGCATCCCAATTCAAAGTCGCGGCAAAGCGGACGGTGACCCATGAGCGCTGACGGGAACGGAGCAGGATTGAGCGTGGGCGGCAAAGTTGGGCGCTTCATTGGACGCGTCGCGAAAGCTGGATTGGATCGAGTTAAACCAGCATTTTCCGGGCCCCGGTTCACACTCCTTCGCAAGACACTGAACAAACGGGCCGATCAAGGAGTAGAGAAGCTTGGGAATGTCGTTGAGAAGCGTTCGGATGCCTTAATTGCAAAGGCAGCGAAGGGAACACTGAAGCACGATTTTTCGAAGGCGGCAGCGAAACCTGAGCCGAAGATTTGGATAAACCCCAAACATAAGAAAACGCTCATAGAACCTAAAACCCCCGACCCGAAACCGACGGGCCCACGGAGGAGCCGTTAGGCGGCGCGACCACGCTTTTTCCTAAAGCACTCAGCGCTTCAAGAGCCAAAGACGGAATTAGAGAGGACTTGCAAGTATGACGAAGGACTTTGACGATGAGGTTGGAGCGGACCTCGACGAGGCGCTAAAGGCAGACCATGTGCAGCGCACGCCATGTGTCCTCGTACTTGATACGTCTGGCTCTATGGCCTCTGATGGAAGAATTGAAAAGCTCAACTTTGGACTTCGACGCTTTGAGCAGACGATCAAGGGAACGGAACAGCTTCGCAAGCAGGTGCTTCTCCTCGTTATCGGCTTCGGAGAATCCGTTGAGCTTCTGGCAGACTGGACACAAGCGGAGGATTTCACGGCGCCAAAACTTGTCTCAAGCGGAATGACGCCAATGGGTCAGGCGATGCGCTACGCGCATAGCTGCGTCGAGGATATTTCTCTCCGGCTCAGGTCAGAGGGTATCACCTTCACCAGGCCTTGGATATTCCTGATGTCCGACGGGGGACCCAACGATGAAGGTTGGGAAGAAGCCGCAATGGACTCGCGGCGGGCATGTGAAGAGCGGCGCGCAACCGTCTGGCCTCTTGCTGTTCCTCCAGGTGCAGATGGTGAAAAGCTTCACAGGTTTGCCCGTACCGACATGAAGGTCTTCACTGTTGACGACGACTTCGCGGGAATTTTTGAGTGGTTGGTTACGACGCTCGGTCAAGTTGTGCAATCGACACCGGGACAGGGCATTCAGATTACGGAGCCAGGGCCAGTTTATTTTTCAGTTGATGTTTGATGACGTATGGGATCGTATGTCCAATGTCGGCGGGGCACTGATGATGGATCCGGCCTCAGATCAACATATTGCTTCATCGGTCGCAAATGCTGATGGTTCCGGCATTTGGCGTGTGGTTTCCGCAGTGGTGCGGGGACCGAACCACGAGCGTGAAGGATCTGGCTGTGATGACGCGTGTCAGTACAGAATCGAGCACGACTGGTTAGTCGCCGTCATTTGCGATGGTGCCGGGGGCGCTGCCGCTGGCGGACGGGGTGCAAAGCTTGCTTCCACGCTGACAGCGGACTTGTTGATCAATCGCGTATCAAGACGAAGTCCCCTCGTGCCCCTACGAGAACTTTTGAAATCCACGCTTGTGCAGGTTCACAGCGAGCTTTCAGCCGCCGCGAAGTTGGACGAGCTTTCCCTTCCCGATCTTTCGACAACTATTATCGGAGCGGTACTCCGAGGCAGGCGCGGCCTTCTCTTTCACGTCGGTGATGGGCTCGCGGTGGCGTTCTCAGGCGACGGAACCGTGGTCGGTCGTTCCGACGGAACACCCAAGGCCTATGCCAACGAACCATGCTTCTTGACGGACCCTGCCTGGGAAACGCATCTCGTGGTCTCCGCAGCCAATTCCGCTACAGAAGTCATGCTCATGACCGACGGCGTATCGCCGTTCGCCGTGAGACGCGATTCACTCAATCAAGCATTTATTTCACATGTTCGAGCACGTGCCCGGCATGGAACCGAAGTTGAAGGCTCTGCAGCTCTTGAAGCGATGCTTGACCATCCCCGTGCGCGGGAGGAGGTCGGCG